>NZ_MDCB01000001.1 GCF_002939705.1 Xanthomonas albilineans
GGGCAAGGTCGGCGAACCGACGCAGCGCAGTGGCCGCCAGGAAGCCTACGAGAACCTGATCAACCAGTATCTGCTGCGTTGATGCGGTGTGCTGCGGTGGCCGGTGCGCCGCCGCAGCGTCATGCTGTTTTCCCCGCGCCGGCTGTCTCCTTCTTGCATGCCATCAGGTGAATCCATGTCCAGTGTTTCGATCGATCGCCACGCCGACGCGGGCGAGAACACCCGCCTCATCATCCTGATCAGTTGCGTTGCCACCATCGGCGGCTTTCTGTTCGGCTTCGATAGCGGTGTCATCAACGGCACCGTCGACGGCCTAAGGCAGACGTTCCAGTCCAGTTCCGCCGGTACCGGTTTCGAGGTCGCCTCGATGCTGCTTGGCTGCGCGGTTGGCGCGTTCCTCGCCGGCTCGTTGGCCGATCGCTGGGGGCGGCGCACGGTGTTGATCGTCTCTGCGGCGCTGTTCCTGTTGTCGGCGTTGGGGGCCGGTGCGGCGCATAACTCGCTGCTGTTCGTGTGCGCGCGGATGATGGGCGGCTTCGCCGTCGGGGCGGCCAGTGTGATGTCGCCGGCCTATATCGCCGAGGTCGCTTCGGCGCGCTACCGCGGGCGTCTGGCCACCGTGCAGCAGATCGCCATCATCGGTGGTCTGTTCTGCGCTTTTCTCAGTAATTACCTGTTGGCCAAGGCCGCTGGCGTTTCTACCCAGGCGCTGTGGCTGGAGCAGCCGGCGTGGCGTTGGATGTTCTGGATGCAGGCGCTGCCATCGGCGGCCTTTCTGCTGCTGTTGCTGGTGATTCCGGAAAGCCCGCGCTTTCTGGTGGTGAAGGGCCGCCGCGAGCAAGCTTTGACTGTGCTGACGCGGCTGTATGGCGCCAGTACGGCGCAGACCAAGCTGACCGAGATCTCCGCTTCGTTGTCGGCCGACCTGCACAAGCCGCGGCTGTCGGACCTGATCAGCCAGGTCACCGGCAAGATCCGGCCGATCGTGTGGGTCGGCATCGGTCTGGCGACTTTCCAGCAGTTGGTCGGTATCAATGTGGTGTTCTACTACGGCGCGGTGCTGTGGCAGGCGGTGGGTTTTTCCGAGAGCGACGCACTGCTGATCAACGTGCTGTCCGGCGCGCTGAGTATCGGTGCCTGCCTGATCACCGTCGTGTTGATCGACAAGATCGGGCGCAAGCCGCTGCTGTGGATCGGTTCGGCAGGCATGGCGTTGGCGTTGGCGTTGGTCACCATCGCCTTCGCCAGTGCCTCGCTGGATGCGGCCGGCAAGCTGGCGATGTCCCCGGGCATGGGCCGGTTGGCGCTGGTTGCGGCCAATGTCTACGTGGTCTTCTTCAACATGTCCTGGGGACCGGTGATGTGGGTGATGCTGGGCGAGATGTTCCCCAACCAGATCCGTGGCTCGGGCCTGGCGGTGGCCGGTGCCGCGCAATGGACGTCCAACTTCGCGATCACCGTGACCTTCCCGGTTCTGCTTGGCAGCATCGGCTTGGCCGGCGCCTACGGTATTTACAGCGTCGCCGCGTTCCTGTCGGTGTTTTTCGTGCTCAAGTACGTGTACGAGACCAAGGGCAAGGAACTGGAGCAGATGCAGGGCTGACCCCGGTGCCGGCGCGTGCGAGGCGCGCCGGCGTCACCGGGAGCGGCGCGCGTATCGTGCGCGCCGCGTCCGACTCAATGCGACTGCAGGTAGCGGCTAAAGGCGAGCATGTCCACGCTGCCCCAGCCGGACGCATAGTCCCAACCCGGGCCGGCGCTGTAGCCGTCGCGATACATGCCGTTGTCGCCGATTAGGACGTCGTACTTGCTGTTCGCGTTCTTGGCATAGTCATACAACGCCGGGCCGACGAAGCCCACCCGGTTGCCATTGACTTGCAGGACCCGTGCGAGCAGGCCGGCGAAGGTTGGCGCCGCGGCGCTGGTCCCGTAGGCATAGGTGCTGACCTCGGTCCCGTAGGTGTTGCCAGTCTGCAGAACATATGCACTGCTGTCGCCCGAGCCGTTGAAGCTGACGTCGGGCACCGCGCGGTAGCCATTGGCGACCATGTTCGGGATTACGCGCTTCTGCCAGCTCGGTGCTCTGTACATCTTGCTGAGCCCGCCCTGGGTGATGCCGTAGTTGCGATGAGCGTTCCAGACTACCTCCTCGCCATACGTGGTGGGGGCGCCGGCCGGGGTGCGCAGCTCGGTTGCGCCGACCGCGATCACGTACGGGCTGGAGGCTGGGAAGGCGACTTCGCGCTGTTCCGGATGGTTCGTTAGGTCCGGATAGTAGGGCGGAGTGGAAGTGGAGCTCAGCGGCATATAGATGCCGTCGTCGCCGCTGGAGAACACGAAGTTCTGGCCATTGCTCACCGCCTGGTTCAGCGCCGCATTCACCGCCTGCAAGGTGTCCTGATAGACCTGTGCTTCCGAACCATAGATCGAGACGCTGATCACCCGCGCCTGGTCGTCGTCGGCCGCGCGCTGCATGCCGTCGATGATGCTCTTCCAGGAAAAGTCTGGCACGTTGTAAATGATCAGCGTTTTCAGTCCGCCGGACGTGCCGATCAGCAACTGGGTGTCAATATCCCACTCGATGTCGGCCGAGAGGGAGCCGGTCGGTCGGTAGCCGGGCGAGGCAGGATCGCCGGTCTGCACCACGCGCACCATCGTGTGCAGGTTGTGCTGCGCCTGGAAGCTGGCCAGGTGCCGCAAGGTCTCGCCCATGTTACCGACCGCGATGATCGCTGCGGTGGTGCTGGTCGCCGCCGGCAGGCTGGCAGCGTCGTACAGGATGGGCAGGTCTTCCACCTGGTGCGTCACCGGCACTAGGTCCGGCGTCGCCTGCGTTGCCGCTTGCGTCGATGCGATGGTCTGCATGGCCTGCTGTGTGGTGATCTTCGGCGTCGCCGCGTTGCGTATGTTGTCCAAACCGAGTACGCCGGCCACACTGCCGGCCAACGCGGCCGGCACCTTGGCCGCCCCATCGTTGACGTAGTAACGCTGGCCGTTATCGGTGTAGCTGCGGATCGCGGTGTCGAACGCGGTTTGGATCGCGGCTACGCTCGCCTTGGCCTGCAGCAGCCTGCCGTTGCCGGCCACGCGGACGTCGCTGATGCCCTTGCCTAGCAGATAGTCCTTGACCCGTTGTACGTCGGTGACGTTCGGCATCGCGAGGGCTTTTACTCGTGCGCGCAGTGTGGGATCGCTCACGACCTGCGCAGTCAGTGCTGCGGTGGCCCGTTGCAGCGCCGCCTGGTCTGTGGGGTGCAGCAGGATACTGATCTCCAAAGTGGCGTCCAATGGCGCCGGCGTCAGTGACTGGTTCGGTTGCGCGATGGGATGACCGGCGACTACTTGGCTGGCGGTCGCGGTGGCGACCCAGTCGTTGCCAGGCATGGCAGCAGCGTTGGCAATGCTGCTGCACAGTGCGATGGCCAGCAGGGTTCTACGAAATGCGGGGAGATGCATGGGCGTGACTCGCTGTGGGAAAGACAGCTTCAGTCACGCATGTAATACGATTCGATGTCAGTGCGAACTTGTCTACGACCCCGTAGAATTTTGTGATGATGGCGGATGAGCTGCATCCAACATAGTCACAAAGACAGCGGCATGTATTTATGTTACTTTATAACAATTATAAAATAATGGGTTGCCTTCGTGCCTGCTCGTTGCGTTGCGTGTGCCGTATTCGTCTACGTTGAACCCATGCTATGCCCAGGTCTGGTATGAATCGCCGTGAGTGGCTGGGCTTGGCCGGCGCGGGCGCGGCGATGCTGTGGATGCCGGGATTCGCGCGCGCCGCGGTGCCGCGGGTATCGGCTTGCGTGCTGGAAACCGCGTCGGGGCGTCTGCAACTGCGTCTGCAGCTGGATGCTGTCGTGGACTACCGCGTGTTCGCGCTGTCTGCACCGGAACGATTGGTCGTCGATCTGGCTGGTGTCGATGCGATGCCGCCGCCGATCGCGATGTCGGCACAGGACAGTGTGGTCGCTGCAATCCGCAGTGGTACGCAGCACAATGGCCTACGCTTGGTATTGGACCTGCGCCAGCCGGTGGCGGCCCACGCGCACTGGGACGCGACCGCACCCGATACCCCTGCGCAATTGTTGCTGGATCTAGGGCCGGCTTCTTCCGCGGCGGACACCGTCGCCGATACGGCAGCGCAGGCAGCCGCTACGGTTGCGCCGCCGCCGCGTAGCGCCATCGTCGTGACCTCGCGGCCACGCGTGGTTGCTATCGACGCCGGCCACGGCGGCAAGGATCCGGGTGCGGTCAGTGCCGATGCGCGCTACGAGAAGCATGTGGCGATGGGCGTGGCGGGGCGCCTGTACCAGGCGTTGCAGGCCGATCCACGCTACCGACCGACGCTGATCCGCAGCGACGACCGTTTCGTGCCGTTGCACGAGCGGGTGGTGATTGCGCATCAGCGCAATGCCGATCTGTTCGTATCCATCCATGCCGACGCCGCCCCCAATCGCAGCGCCCAGGGAGCCTCGGTCTACGCCCTGTCGGAGAATGGCTCCAGTTCCGCGCTGGCGCGCTGGATCGCCGACAGCGAGAACAGTGCCGACCGCTATGCCAGTGCCGCCGAACGTTATCTACGGCAGAAGGACCCGGTGTTGTCCAAGGTGTTGGTGGATCTGTCGATGAGTGGCACCATCGCGTCCAGCCTGCAGTTCGGCAAAACCATGCTCGGGCGCCTGCAACAGGTGACTCGTCTGCACCAAGACGAAGTCGGACAGGCCGGTTTCGCCGTGCTCAAGTCACCGGACATCCCGTCGCTGCTGGTCGAAACTGGCTTCATGAGCAACCAGGATGATTGCAGGCGCTTGATCACGGATCGTCATCAGGACGAATTGGCGCAATCGTTGCTCCTGGGGATCGACGACTATTTCCAGGCTTTCCCATTGCATGCCTGAGCCGCTGCCGCTGTCGCCGATGGCTCCTTTTTTCCAAACTGCCAAGAACCGATGAACCTGCCGATCCGCTTGCCGTTGCCCGATGTCGCCACCGACGAACCTTCTGCGATCGCCGCGCCGCTGCGCTGGGTGGGCATGGATGGCATTGCCATGCCGATTCGCTTTGACGAAGGCCAGAGCAGCGCACCGCTGGCCGCGCTGGCTGCGCTGTACGTCGATCTGCCATCGACCCAGGCCAAGGGCATCCACATGTCGCGCCTATACCGTTTGCTGGATGCGCATGCGCAGCAGCCGCTGACCCCGTCGCGGTTGGCACAGCTGCTGCGCGAGATGGTCGATAGCCATGCCGACTGCGCTTCCACAGCCGCGCGGCTGTCGTTGCGTAGCAGCCTGCTGCGGCGTAGTCCGGCCCTGCGTAGCGAAGGCTTGGCCGGGTGGAAGGCGTATCCGCTGCGGATCGATTCGGAGTTTTGCCAGGGGATGGTTCGCATCACGTTGGGCGTGGAGGTGTTGTATTCCTCCACCTGTCCGTGTTCTGCGGCGCTGGCGCGGCAGCTGCTCAGCGAGGCGTTCTTGCGCGATCATGCCGAGCAGGTTTTGCTGCCGCGCGAGGCGGTTGCCGACTGGCTCGCACAGTATGGTAGTTACGCCACCCCGCACAGTCAGCGGAGTGTGGCGGCGGTGCAGGTCGGCGTCTCCACACTTGCCTTGGGCTTTGACGTGGAGGCCCTGATCGACCTGGTCGAGCAGGCGCTGGCCACGCCGGTACAGGCGGCGGTGCGGCGTGCCGACGAACAGGAGTTCGCCCGCCGTAATGGCGCCAACCTGATGTACGTGGAGGATGCCGCTCGGCGCTTGCAGCAGGCGCTGGGCGCACGCCATGCGGATGTACAGGTGCAGGTCCGTCATCTGGAGAGCCTGCATGCGCACGATGCGGTGGCCGAGGCCGCGCTGACGTCGAGCAGACCTGTCGAGGCGATGCGCTGATCCAGTGAACCGGCAAGTTCGGCAGATGCCGACCGCGTAGACACAAAACCCCGCCGAGGCGGGGTTTTCTTTTGACGCATCGGCGGCAGATCAGGCGAAAATGGCGCTCCCTAGGGGGCTCGAACCCCTGTTTTAGCCTTGAGAGGGCCATGTCCTAACCACTAGACGAAGGGAGCGTTTGGTCGCGCGATTGCAGCGCGCTAGTATATGGGCCACGCCGCCCTTCGGCAATCCTGCAACCCGATACGGAAGCGCCATCATCAATCCGCCAGTTCCACCGCCGTTCACCCCGTGCGTGATCCCACGCGATCAGCACACGATCTCGCGCAAGGACATCAGCCCCAACGCTCTGCGCGTGCTGTATAGGTTGCGCGAAGCCGGTTTCGGCGCCTATCTGGTTGGCGGCGCGGTCCGCGATTTGCTGGTCCAGTGGCAGCCAAAGGATTTCGATGTCGCCACCGACGCCACCCCCGAGCAGGTCAAGCAGCTTTTTCGCAACTGCCGTTTGATCGGGCGGCGCTTCCGTCTGGCGCACGTGGTCTATGGCCGCGAAATCATCGAGGTCGCTACCTTCCGCGCAAATGTTGACGACGGCAGCGGCGACCGCGAGCTCGACAATGGTCGTTTGGTTCGCGACAACGTTTACGGCAGCATCGAGGACGACGCGCTCCGCCGCGATTTCACCTGCAATGCCTTGTATTACGCCATCGAGGATTTCTCGGTGCGCGACTACACCGGTGGCTTCGAGGACGTGCAGGCGCGGCTGATGAAGTTGATCGGCGATCCCGAGCAGCGCTATCGCGAGGATCCGGTGCGTATGTTGCGCGCGGTGCGGCTGGCGGCCAAGCTCGGTTTCCAGATCGATGCCGGTACCGCCGAACCGATCCCGCGTCTGGCGGGGTTACTGGCCGAAGCGGCGCCAGCGCGGCTGTTCGAGGAGGTACTCAAGCTGTTTCTGTCCGGCCACGGCGTGGCTAGCTTCGAAGGACTGGAGCGGCACGGCTTGCTTGCCGCGCTGTTTCCGGAAAGTACAGCGGCGCTGCATTCCAACCGCAGTGGTGCGTTACGACGGATGTTGATCGATGGTCTTCGCAACACCGATACGCGGGTTGCTAACGACGAACCGGTGTCGCCGGCGTTCTTGTTCGCGTTGCTATTGTGGCCAGCCTACTGCCGCGCGCTGATGACCCTGCAAAAGCAAGGCATGCAGACGGAAGAGGCCCAGCGCCGTGCCGCCGACCGGGTGACCTTGCATCAATTGGGGACCGTGGCGCTGCCGCGGCGCTTTTCGCTGCCGATGCAGGAAATCTGGTTGTTGCAATCGCGTTTCAGCTCGCGTCAGCGCAAGCGGGTGATGCGGACGCTGTCGCACCCGCGTTTCCGTGCCGCGTTCGATTTTCTGATCGTGCGCCAATCCGCTTCCGACGAGCACGCTGCCGATATCGCGTATTGGCGCGAACTGCAACAACAGCCGGGTTACGCGCCGCCACCGCGCGGCTTCGATCCGGAGATCGACTATGTCGGCGACGAACTGCCCTTGGCACCACCGGCCGATAGCGAAGAAACTCCCAAGCGCCGTCGGCGTCGTCGGCGGCGTCCGGATGCCGCCGCTCCCGTCGAGTGAGCGCGGGTGCCGTTGCCCCTGTCCATGCCTGCATTGGCTTAGGTGGCAACCTCGGCGACGCTGTGGCGACACTACGCGCGGGATTGGCCGCATTGGACACGCTGCCGCAAACGCGCCTGCTATGTGCCTCGCAGTTGTACCGAAGCCCAGCCTGGGGCAATCAGGCGCAGCCGGATTTCATCAATGCCGCCGCGCTGGTGTCAACCGGGCTATCGGCTTCGGCGTTATTGCAGGCTCTGCTTGCGTTGGAAACCCGGCATGGCCGGCAGCGCCATCCGGCCGAGCGCTGGGGGCCGCGTACCCTGGACTTGGATCTGTTGCTGTACGCTGAGGCGGTGATCGACCTTCCTGGGCTGCAGGTGCCGCATCCGTTCCTGCACGCGCGTGGTTTCGCGCTGCTGCCGCTGGCCGAGATCGCTGCCGGGGTGACGATTCCCGGCCATGGCACGGTGCGCGAAGCATGCGAGCGCATCGACACCAGCGCAATCGTGCCAATCGGTAGATAATGGTCGGCTCATTACCGCCGCACATGAGCTTATGAGCAGCCACGCCGACAGCAAGCCCTGGACCGTTCCCGCCCTGGCCGATGCCAAGCGCCGCCAGCAGAAGCTGGTGATGTTGACGGCCTACGATGCCGGCTTCGCCCGCGTGTTCGACGCCAGTGGCGTGGACATGATCCTGATCGGCGATTCGCTGGGCATGGTGGTGCAGGGCCACGATTCGACCCTTCCTGTCAGTGTGGACGATATCGCCTACCACACCGCGGCGGTGGCGCGGGTGTTGCAACGGGCGCTGCTGGTCGCCGACCTGCCGTTCCAGTCCGATGCCACGCCCGAACGTGCCTTGGATGCGGCGACACGGCTGTTGCAGGCCGGGGCGGAAATGGTCAAGTTGGAAGGTGCCGGTTACAAGCTCGAGGTGATCCGTTTCCTTAGCGAACGCGATATCCCGGTCTGCGCGCATCTGGGGCTGACCCCGCAATCGGTGTTGACCTTCGGCGGTTATAAGGTACAGGGCCGCGAGGCCGCCGCCGCCGCCAAACTGCGCGAGGATGCCAACGCCGTGGCTGCCGCCGGCGCCGCGCTGGTGGTGCTGGAATGCGTGCCGTCGCCGCTGGCCGCACGCATCACCGCCGAGCTGACCATTCCCACGATCGGCATCGGCGCCGGCCCCGGGTGCGACGGCCAGGTGTTGGTGATGCACGACTTTCTCGGTCTGGACAGCGGTCACCGCCGTCCGCGCTTCGTCAAGGATTTCCTGGCCGAAGGCGGCTCTGTCGCCGGTGCGGCGCGCGCGTATGCCGAGGCGGTACGCGCCGGGACTTTCCCCGACGCCGAACACGCCTACGCCCAATGATCCAGACCATCACCGAACTGGCGAGCTTGCGAGCGGTCGTCAGTGATTGGAAGCGGCAGGGCCTGCGCGTGGCCTTTGTCCCGACCATGGGCAATCTGCACCCGGGGCATTTCTCGCTGGTGACCTTGGCCCGGCAGCAGGCCGACCGCGTGGTGTCCAGCGTGTTCGTCAATCCGACCCAGTTCGGGCCAAACGAGGACTTCACCCGCTACCCGCGCACGCCCGAGGCCGACACCAGCGGGCTGTACCAAGCCGGTTGCGACGTACTGTGGCTGCCGACCGTGGAGAGCATGTATCCCTTGGGCGTGGAGCTGGCCTTGCGTATGCATACCCCGGGTGTGAGCGAGGTGCTGGAAGGCGCGTGCCGTCCCGGTCATTTCGATGGCGTCTGCACGGTGGTCGCGCGTCTGTTCAACCAGGTGCAGCCTGACTTGGCCGTGTTCGGCAAAAAGGATTATCAACAACTGGCGGTGATCCGGCAGATGGTCGCCGACCTCGCATTCCCGATCCAGATCATCGGCGGGGCCATCGTGCGCGATGCCGACGGCCTGGCGATGAGCTCGCGTAACCAGTATCTGTCCGCCGAGGAGCGGCCGCGCGCGGCGCACATCCACCGCACCCTGCAGGCGATGCGCGAGGGCCATCTGGCCGGGCTTGCGCGCGCGCAGGTGGAGGCGGCGGCGGCCGCGCAGTTGCAGGCGGTTGGTTTCGAGGTGGATTACACGGTGCTGCGCCGGCCCGACCTGAGCGAACCGCAGGATCGGGCCGGCCCGCGCGTGGCGCTGATCGCCGCGCGCCTGGGGCGGACCCGGTTGATCGACAACCTGGAGTTCTGAGCCGTTGGCCGCCAGGCTACTGCGGCGAGGAGCGGACGCCGCCGCACCCCTCGACTGCTAAACTGCACGCCTTTCCTGACCGCAGTGCCGTCCGCATGCAACTGAGCCTGTTGAAAACCAAGATCCATCGCGCCACCGTCACCCATTCCGAACTCAACTACGAAGGATCGGTCGCGATCGACGGACTGCTGCTGGATGCCACCGGGATTCGCGAGTTCGAGCAGGTGCATATCTGGGACGTCACCAACGGCGCGCGCCTGAGCACCTACGCGATCCGTGCCGACGAGGGTAGTGGCATCATCTCGCTCAACGGTGGCGCGGCACGCCATGTGCAGGTCGGCGATCTCGTCATCATCGCTGCCTTCGCCAGCATGAGCGAGGAAGAGGCCGCGCGCTTCCAGCCGACTCTGGTGTACGTGGACGGCAACAACGCGATTACTCACACCAACCACAGCATTCCAAAGCAGGCCGCATGACACAGTCCACCGGTTTCGACGCACTGCTCTCCCACGCCCAGCGCCTGCGCGGGGCGCGCCTTCCCGAACTGCTCGCGGCCGAACCTGGCCGTGCCGATGCCTTGGCCCTGCAGGTCGGGCCGCTGTACTTCAATTTCGCCCGGCAAAAATACGACCGCGCGGCGCTGCAGGCGTTGTTGGCGCTGGCTGCCGAGCACGATGTCGCCGGTGCGTTCCAGCGCCTGTTCCGCGGTGAAACGGTCAATGTCACCGAGGGCCGCGCCGCGTTGCACACGGCCTTGCGCGGCGATCTCACCGATGCGGCGGTGGCCAGCCAGGCGCACGCCAGCGCGCGCCAGGTGCAGCAGCGCATGAGTGCGCTGATTGCCGCGTTGGCCCAGACCGAGGTCACCGACATCGTCAGCGTCGGCATCGGCGGTTCCGACCTGGGGCCGCGTCTGGTCGCCGATGCGTTGCGTCCGGTCAGCGGCGCTCGCTTCCGTGTGCATTTCGTGTCCAACGTGGACGGCGCGGCGATGCAGCGCACGCTTGCCACGCTGGACCCGGCGCGTACCGCCGGCGTGCTGATTTCCAAGACCTTTGGTACGCAGGAAACCCTGCTCAACGGGCAAATCCTGCGTGATTGGCTCGGTGGCAGCGAGCGCCTGTACGCGGTCAGTGCCAATCCCGAGCGTGCGGCCAAGGCGTTCGACATCGCCGCCGGACGCGTGCTGCCGATGTGGGATTGGGTCGGTGGCCGCTATTCGTTGTGGTCGGCGGTTGGTTTCCCCATCGCGCTGGCGATCGGTGCCGATGCGTTCGAGCAATTGCTGGCCGGCGCGGCGCAGTTCGACGATCACGCCTTGAACGCGCCGTTGCAGCAGAACGTGGCGGTACTGCATGCCTTGACCACGCTGTGGAACCGCAACGTGCTCGGTCATGCGACGCAGGCGGTGATGACCTACGACCAGCGGCTGGCATTGTTGCCGGCGTATCTGCAGCAGTTGGTGATGGAGAGCCTGGGCAAGCGCGTGCGTCTGGACGGCAGTTCGGTCCAGTCCGACACCGTGCCGGTGTGGTGGGGCGGTGCGGGGACCGATGTGCAGCACAGCTTCTTCCAGGCGCTGCACCAGGGCACCAGCATCGTGCCGGCCGACTTCATCGGCTGCGTGCGCAGCGACGACCCGTATACCGTCAACCACCAAGCCTTGCTGGCCAACCTGCTGGCGCAGACCGAGGCGCTGGCCAACGGGCAGGGCAGCGACGATCCGGCCCGCGACTACCCCGGTGGCCGTCCGAGCACGCTGATCCTGCTTGATGCGTTGACCCCGCAAGCGTTGGGTGCGCTGATCGCGATGTACGAACACAGCGTGTACGTGCAATCGGTGATCTGGGGGATCAACGCGTTCGACCAGTTCGGCGTGGAACTAGGCAAGCAGTTGGCCAGCCAATTGTTGCCGGCGTTGCAAGGCAAAGCCACCGAGGTCGCCGACCCGGTGACACGCGCGGTGCTAGCGCGCTTGCGCGGCTGAGCGTTTCTTGCAGTGTAGGGTGGTTTCGGTCCACCTGAGGGCCGCATGTGGCGTTACCTGTGACTTGGTGCCAATCTTGAGTGGGCGATCAACTCGCCCACTGTTTGTGTGTGGATTTCGGCTTGCTCCCTGTTTATTACAAGAACTTCATATGGACGTTGTCGTCGTTCTGGCGTGCCTCGACAAATTTCTGGTGTTCGACCAGTAGAGTGTCCATTTTCTTGACAGCCGATTGCGCAATCGTAAGAGCCATCTTATCTCCCAGAATTGTGGCGATGGCATGCAGCGCCTGGGCGAACAGATACAACCCGACGGCTTCCATGTAGGCCGCATCTGACCTTATTTTCGCCGAGCGATAGGCGTGCTTGCCTCTTTGCAGGTCAGGCGCCCCCTGTTCGCAGAGCAGGAAATTTTGCGCGCCGGCGGCCAATAGCTGTGTGGCGTTTGCCGCCGACGCCATCACCGGGTGAATCCAGCGACCGACTTCTGCGGCATCGGCCCGGGCTCCCAGGTCGGGCCAGTGGGGAGCATCGGCGTACCAAGAGGTCTTGCGGCTGTCGGATGCCAATCTATTTGCCCATTGGCTGGCGAGGGTATCTTCCGGTTGCGCCACCTGCCATGCCTTGAAGCGGGCGATCTGGGCGTCGATATGGTGTCGCAATGCGGCCGCGATGCGATCTCCCTCCTGGTCGCCAAGCAGATAGAGGACGTCGACCGCCATCTCAATGCTGCCCTGTGCCAGTATCTGGGCTCCAAAATCGTGTTTGTCCGTTAACGCCCGCATCGCTGCCGCATGGGTATCGGCCAATGCTTCGAGGCCGAACCACGCATAGATCAGGGTGGCTGTCATCTTCCCCGTGGTCTGTAACTGCCGTGTGCCTTGTACGAGTTTGGCTTGGCAGGTCTGCATCACTGGGAGTTGACGCTGGCGCAGCGTCATCAGGGTGGCGGCATTCACCTGCAATTGGGCAGTCTTTCGTTTATTGAACAAGGCACAGTCTCCGTGTGTTGGGTTCAGTGGCGCTTATGCGATCCGTCTCGCTATCGGCCATACGACTGTTGTTGCTGCTGCCGCATTGCCGTCAACTCTGCTTCCTTTACCTGCTGCTGGGTCTGCACTTGCTGGAGCGTGGATTGCACCGATGGAGCTGGTTCGCGCAGGTCCAGCATGAAGTGGTTATAAGGGACATCGAGATTGCAGCCATAGAGCGTATCGCCCTTGACCGCGAAATCGTTTTTCCCTTCTGTTGTCATTCCTTGGAGCGCCATCTTGCCGACGAGCTGGTGCATGCGCTCCTCGGACATCGACACGCCCCTGTTATCTATGGTGGCCTTGGTCTGAGCGTAGAGCGCGTGCAGCGGGGACGTGGGGCTGCTGTAGGGTTCCAACGCCTTGGGTGCGGGCTGCTGTTGTGCAGGGGGCTGGTCGGGGCGAGGCGGGGCCGAGTGCTGGGTTATGGCATCGCTAGAACGGGAAGGCGCAGGCTGAGCGTGATCGGCCAAATAGCGGTCGGGGGCGAGGTGCTGCGCCTTCTGCCGCGCGGCGAACTGGGCATGCGTTTGCAGTGCTTCGAGCGTGCCAGGGTCGGCGATGCCGGTGGGCTCGCGGCCAGCCAAACGCTGAAAATCCTCCACCGCCTGTTGGGTGCGCGGGCCGTAGTCCTTGTCGTCCTGGATCGCGTTGCCATCGCGGTCGGTGACGCCGAGGGTCTGCAAGTGTTGCTGCAAGGCTTGCACCGCAGCGCCGCGGTCACCGGGCTCCAGGGACTGTGTCGTTGTCAGCGAGAGGTGGGATGGTTTCGACGTCGCCGGGGTATGTGGCACATGGCTCGCTGTTTGCCCGCCCACAACCGGAGTCTCGTGTCGTGCGGCATTCTGTGAGTGCGTCGCGTCTGGGATGCCGGGGGGAGAGTGATCTGGCGTGGCCCCACGCGCAGGTGTGCCTTGGTGTGGCGTGCCGGCGTCATGGCCGTGGTGCGTGTGCGCCGATGCAGGGCTGTGGTGGTGAAGCGAGGGATGGGTGACGTGCAGCAGGCTGTGGGTCTGGCCGTTGCGGTTGAGATTGAGGTCGAGGGTGCCGTCGCGATTTTGAGCCAGGGCAAGTTCGCTGCGCGACACCTCGGACCACTGGCCACCGACGAAGGCGCGTCCGTGTCCATCCCGATCCCATTGCACGAAGTCCTTGCCTTCGGCGTAGAAACCACGGGAGTTGGATTTGGCGGGGTTGCCGTAATTGTGGGAACCGCCGTGTTCGAGGGCTTCTACAAACGCCTTCCCTTGGACAGGATCGACAAAGAGGGCTTTTACCGTGGCGTATTGCTCGGCGAGATGGGGACGTTTGGGGTCGGCGTGGAGTTGCGTGGGATCGACCAGGGGATTCGCCATGACCGCCTGCCAGTGGGCGTGCAGAGGGTTGTGTTCGTTAACACGTCGAATAGCATTGAGCGTTTCGGCACCAGATAATGCTGCTTCATGACCAGTTCGCATGTATTCTGGGAAGGAATTTATCTTATTATTTATTTCGGAAAGGCTTCTTATTTTATTGCTTTCTATATCTTCAAGAATTCCTGAGGTGTGCTTTGATCCAACAATAAGGGCTGGGCTTTGATTGTATGCCTTTGCCAAAGATGAGAAAATTTTTATCTGTTCTTCGGTTGTTGCATTTTTATATGGGGCGGTATTTTTTAAGCGGCTTCCGATAGTGTTAATTAAAATTTCAACCTGCTTGACGTCTTGTTTATGGGCGAAGCTTTTCCCATCATCGGTTGAAAGGTAAATATTTAGGTGTGATTTTAATGTTTTATCTATATCGTCGCCAGTGGCAGGCAAGAGGCTGCTTGGGATTTGCGATCCGTGATGTTCTTGTATATAGTTCTTGTTGTGAACATCATAATATGAGTCGCGAATGTGATGTCCATCTCGGCCTAGGCTGGATGCAAGAAGCGAAGCATCATCCTCTTTCAATATCCAATCTGGATGATTAGCCGCAGCCCATGTTTGAAATGAATTTACAAGATTTATGGCAATATCTTTGTGGGCGCCAAAGTCAGTTTGCATTTCACCTATCGTGTATCCACTATTGCCAATTGGCTCCAGCATTTCTAAGCCATTTTCCTTGTTTTTAACTATATTGCCGCAGAAGTTAAGTTGATAAGCGATATCAGAACCTTCTGAGCTAACGCCGATTGCATAATATGCGGCGGCACGCATTTCTTCATCTGTTAAAACTGGCATAATCCATTACCTCTTCCTGTAAGGGTTGAATCTAAATTTCAACTGGTGCATTTGCCATCTTTAATTACGACTTTCCCGTTGACCGTTGGGTGTAACAAGAGATATTTTTCAAATTCACGTCCGTTTTTGCCAATCGTCAGCTTGTACCATATCAGGTCTTTCCCTTGGCGAACAAAATAATCACTAGATTCGGATTCGTAATCAGGACAGATTGGATGATCTGAATTTTCATCATCTCCACAATAATTTACGAATAGCTTTCCACTTTTGATGTTTCCTTTGAGTTTTCCAGAAACTCCGGACCCTCTTGTGCTTCCATTGCTCCATTTTCCGTCCACTTGATTTTTTTTCTGGGTCAATTCAATTGATGCCACCTGCTGAGGGCCGCAGGTTTGTTCATAAACCCATTTCCCATCGAATTTATTATCCTTGGCGAATGCTTGGGTGAGAAATCCAATCGAAATTAATGGAATTAAGTAAGTGAAATGTTTCATTTTTTATCTCCGTAAATTTTATCAGTTTCCAATTTGATGAATTATAATTTTTCGGATTGGTGCGTGCATTGCATTATTCTGGTCTCATTCGCGGTAGATTTTTGATGTGCTGGAGGCATGGTTTCTGCTTGCAATGGCTTTAAATAAGTTGTCGAAATTTTTGGCACATTGCGATGGATGCCGTCGATCCATGTGTTCACTCCCCATCCTTGCTCGCCTCGGGCGGCGGATCGCGTACCACGTTTATCGGCACAATCTCCACCGGCGGCAGGATGCGCTGCTTGAAGAAAGCATCCTTGAAGAACCAGTTCTTCTTGCAGCGGATCGGTTTGCATCCTTCCAGGAATAGCAGCGCGTCATCGCTGGGTAGTTCCTTGAGTTCCTGCGGTAGCATCAACGCGCGTTTTTCTTCGGTGTAGTGGATGTTGTAGCTGCTGCCTTGCGCGCCGCCGCCCTGAGAGCGGTGCTTGCGGCGGATGGTCTTGAACCCCAATTGCTCGCTGTAGGCATTGGCGTCTGTCTGTTCGTGCGGGGTGTAGACCACGCTGCCGGCGTGGTTGGTGGTGAAGTTCTGGGCGTCGTGCTCGCCGTAGACCGAGCGCAGTTGGGCGTTGCTCTGGATGATGCACAGGTCGCGCACCCCATAGCTGGCCGAGATCGAAATCCGCTTGGCCCACACGTCCACGCGCCCCATCGCGGTGAATTCGTCCATCAGCATCAACATCTGGTACTTGAGTGCGGGCTCATCACCCAGTTGCTTGTCCAGATTGTTGCCGATTACGGTGCTGAAGAAGATGTTCAACAACTTGCCGCTCTCGTCGAGTTTCTGCGCGGGAATGACCGTGTAAATGGTGGTTTTCCGCTTGCGGATGGCGGTGACGTCGAAGTCGGTGGCATTGGTGGCCGCCGCCAGGGTCGGATTGAGGAACTGCTGCAATGGCGCCTGCATGGTGGCGACCACGCTGGAAAAGGTCTGCTCGGCCATCCCGATCAGGTTACGCAGGGTGGTACGGGTCTGCTCACTGATGAAGGAGAATTCCTGCTGGCCTGAGGCCGAGAGCCAGGTTCCGACGATTTCCTTGATGCTCTGGCTCCCCGCACCGGAGGAGAGCCGCAGGATGCGTTCAAAGCTTGGAAATCTAGGGTCCACGTTGGGATCGAGAGGCGCTTGGAGGTCGAGCTTGCCTTGTGCGTCAGCTCCTGGGAAACCCTTGCGCTCCATGTCCTCCCATTTTTCAAACATGAAGGAGGCGAAGGCGACGAAGATGGCGCGGGCTTGGGTCGCCCAGAATGGGTCCTTTCCGGGTGCGTCGGGGTAGAGGATGGCGGCGATGGTTTGCAGGTCGGCGATGTACTGGCTGGGCCTGACAAAGGACAGCGGATTGAATCGGTGGGTTTTGCCATCGGTGGCATACGGGGCGAACTTGTAAATGCGCTGTCCCTGCGCAGCGCGCCAGCCGCTGGTTTCCTTGAACAATTCGCCCTTGATGTCGAGCACGCACATCGAGTGCTCGTAGGTCAGCAGCACCGGAATGGCAATGCAGGTGGTTTTACCGCTGCGGGTGGGGGCCACCACCATCACGTGGAGCGCACCGTTGATGTAGAGGTGGTGTCTGCGATACTTGCCGATAATGATGCTTTCGGGTTTTTTCTCCAACAGGCCTGCGCGCTTCATGTCGTGCAGGTTGGCAAAACCGGCATCGCCATGCAGTGACTCATTCCGGCGACTTAATCGGAGCAGCATGACGTTCAACGGCAGCCACACGATGAAGGTCAGGCCGAAACCCAGTATGCCGCCGAGTTTGATTTTCATCGCGTATGGTTGGACCTGCGGCAGGCCCAAGGCGCGGACATATTGGAGATAGGTGTTCCACTCGAGCGGGATGTTGAGCTTGAGCAGCATTAAGGTGATGTAGCCGGACAAGTACAGGCCAGCGAATGCGGCGAGCAGAAGCAAGACCAGGGCGGTTCCGAAACGGGCCTTCATTCCCATGTTGACGATCCTTTATTCAATCCATTTTGGTGGTTCGCACCATGCGTTTTTCAGCGTGGTGCGCTCAATTGGACCATATCATCATCTTGGCCCGATCCATGGTGTAGGGGGGGCTGGTTCACTTCTCAAGTTATGACCTGGGTCGGTGAACTTGCCGCTGAGCTTGACCTGTTCCGAGTCCAGACACGGTCAACGTCGATGCAGGTCGCGCTGCATGCCCCCTTTGCGTGCCCGGTCTGACCGCTTTTGCACGCGCCGTCCTGTCCACGCTTCGCGCCAAGCTGCATCGCGCACGCGCGCAGTCTACAAATTCGTCCATATTGCGACGCAACAAAAAGCGCGGGAGTGTCGCTGGTGCAGCCACCGCCGCCGCGCATGCGAAGGCGGCGTAGAACAGCCAAAGCGGATATTTCATCGCTATAGCGTCAGTCGATATCCATCGACAACCACGGCATATCGCGTGGCACGGTTGACAGCCTCGGGGCGATTCGGGAAGCGTAGGCGTCGGTCGCGCATCGCGGTGGGCGAGGCGGCCGTTGTCTGGCATGCGTTCGCCGTTCCTGGGAGGGAGTTGCTTGGATACACAGTTTGCTGGCGCGATCGCGCCGCTTCGTCATGCGTTGGCCGTGGGGGTGCTGGCCCTGGGGGTTGTGGCGGCTGGACGTTCTTCGGCCGCTGCTCCGGCACCGGCTATGACCGCCGCTACGCCAGTGATCCATCCGGCGCTGTGGCCGTCACCGGCCTGGCCGTTGCCGGAAGACCCGGCGCTGGAGGCGCGCCTGACCAAGCTGATGGCGCAGATGACGCTGGAGCAGAAGGTCGGGCAGATCGTGCAGGGCGATATCGCCAGCATGACTCCTGAGGATGTGCGCAAGTATCACATCGGCTCGGTGCTGGCCGGTGGCAACTCCGATCCCGGCGGCAAGTACGACGCCAGTCCGGCGCAGTGGCTGGCGTTGGCCGATGCGTATTACACCGCATCGATGGAAAAGACCGGCTCCGGCCCGGCGATCCCGATCATCTTCGGCATCGATGCCGTGCACGGGCAGAGCAATATCGTCGGCGCCACGCTGTTCCCGCACAACATCGGTCTTGGCGCCACCCGCGACCCGGAGCTGATACGCAAGATCGGCGAAGTCACCGCCGCCGAGACCCGCACCACCGGCATGGAGTGGACCTTCGCGCCGACCGTGGCGGTGCCGCAGGACGACCGCTGGGGCCGCACCTACGAGGGCTATTCGGAATCGCCGGAGGTGGTGTCCAGTTTTGCCGGCAAGATGGTCGAGGGTTTGCAAGGCGTGCCTGGCCAGCCGGGTTTCCTCGATGGCAGCCACGTGATCTCCTCGGTGAAGCATTTCCTCGGCGATGGCGGCACCACCGACGGCAAGGATCAGGGCGATACCCGGGTCAGCGAGCTGCAGTTGCGCGACATCCACGGTGCGGGCTATCCACCGGCGATTGCCGCTGGCGCGCAGTCGGTGATGGCCTCGTTCAATAGTTTCAACGGCGTCAAGATGCACGGCAACAAGGTGATGCTGACCGACGTGCTGAAGGGGCAGATGCATTTCGGTGGGTTCGTGGTCGGCGACTGGAACGGCCATGGTCAGGTTCCCGGTTGTCGCAACGACGATTGTCCGGCGGCGTTCAACGCCGGCGTGGACATGCTGATGGCGCCAGATAGTTGGAAGGGGTATTACGAAAGTGCGCTGAAGGCGGTGAAGTCCGGCGAGATTCCGATGGCGCGGCTGGATGATGCGGTGCGGCGGATTTTGCGGGTGAAGCTGCGGCTGGGCCTGTTCGAGGCCGGCAAGCCGTCGCAGCGCCCGCTCGGCGGCAAGTTCGAACTGCTCGGCGCGCCCGCGCATCGTGCAGTGGCGCGTCAGGCGGTACGCGAGTCGCTGGTGCTCTTGAAGAACCAGAACCACCTGCTACCGCTCAAGCCGCAGACTCGGCTCCTGGTCGTTGGCGATGGCGCCAACGACATGGGTAAGCAATGCGGCGGTTGGACCCTGAACTGGCAGGGCACCGGCACCAAGCGCGCCGACTATCCGCATGCCACGACCATCTGGGAGGGGCTGCGGGAACAGATCCAGGCTGCCGGTGGCAGCGCCGAGTTGGCGATCGACGGCAAGTATACGAATAAGCCTGATGTGGCGGTGGTGGTGTTTGGCGAAAATCCCTACGCCGAGTTCCAGGGCGACATCGCCACGCTGCTGTACAAACCCGGCGACGACAGCGATCTGCAACTGATCAAAAAGCTCAAAGCCGATGGTATTCCGGTCGTGGCGGTGTTCCTGAGCGGACGTCCGTTGTGGGTGAACCGCGAGATCAACGCCGCCGATGCGTTCGTCGCTGCCTGGTTGCCGGGATCGGAAGGTGGCGGCATTGCCGATGTGCTGCTGCGCAAACCCGATGGGCAGCTTCAGTACGATTTCCACGGCAAGCTCAGCTATTCCTGGCCGCGTTCGGCGGTGCAGTACGCCAACAATGTCGGGCAGAAAAACTATAACCCGCAGTTCGCATTCGGTGAGGGCCTGACTTATGCCGACAAGGGCGATCTGAACCGTCTTTCCGAAGTTTCCGGCGTGTCCGGCGCGCAGGCGGTGGGCGGGGTGTACTTCGAACGCGGCAAGCCCGCGGCGGGCATCAACCTGATCCTGCAAGGTGGTACGCAGGCCAATCTGCCGGCAGCGACGGTGCCGGTGGCGCTGGCCGACGGCGCGCTGAAGGTCACCGCGATCGACTACAAGGCGCAGGAGGACGCACGTCGCTTCGTCTGGTCGGGCAAGGGTAAGGCCGCGTTGGCGCTGGTGCTGCCCAGGCCGCTGGATGTCTCGCGTGAGAGCAATGGCGATCTGCAATTGATTCTGACCATGAAAGTGGATGCGCCGCCGGCTGGCGCCACTAGCATCGGTGTGAATTGTGGTCATGGTTGCGCGGCACAGGTGCCATGGGGCAAGGCGTTGGCCGCGTGGCCCAAGGGCGAATGGCACACGCTGGGAGTACCGCTGAAGTGCTTCGCGGTCGCCGGTGCGGACCTCGCCAAACTCGAGCGGCTTCCCGTGATCGAGAGCGATGCCGCATTGGATCTTTCGGTCTCGCGAATTGCGCTGGGTTCCAGCAACGACGCGCAGCGCATGCTCGATTGTCCGTTGCGTTGATTGGCGGATCTGTGGCGCCGGCGTGGGTGCTCAACCTCGCCGGATGCGAACATTGCCGCATCGCCGATGATGTTCAACGCGTGCGATGCTGCCGCACAGGGTGAGAAAGGCGTGATAGTCAGGAGCGCTGCCCGTGCGGGCGGCGTCGTACTCAACGATGCGACAGGGCCGAGGCTCGTAGGAGAACGCCATGGGTTTGGCGAGGTTGGATGTAGCGATCGTGCTGGTGTACTTGGCGGGCATCTTCGTGCTTGCGCAGTGGGTGTCGCGGGAGAAAGCCGGGCATCGCAAGAGTGCCGAGGATTACTTCCTGGCGGGCAAGACCTTGCCGTGGTGGGCGATTGGCGCTTCGCTGATAGCAGCGAACATTTCTGCCGAGCAGATCATCGGCATGGCCGGCTCCGGCTATGCGATCGGCCTGGCAATCGCTTCCTACGAATGGATGGCGGCGCTGACCTTGTTGATCGTCGGCAAGTTCTTCCTGCCGGTGTTTCTACGCAATGGCATCTACACCATGCCGCAGTTCCTGGAACAACGCTACGGCAAGTGGATCCGCACGCTGATGGCGGTGTTCTGGCTGCTGCTGTACGTGTTCGTCAACTTGACCTCGATCCTGTGGTTGGGATCGATCGCGGTGAGCCAGGTTACCGGCATGGACCAGACTCTGGCGCTGGCTTTGATCGGTGTGTTCGCTCTTGTCTATCAGTTGTACGGTGGCCTCAAGGCGGTGGCGCTGACCGACATCGTGCAGGTCACCTTGCTGGTGCTGGGCGGTTTGCTGGTCGCCGGGCTGACCCTGTCGCGTATCGGCGATGGTGCTGGCGTGCTGGCCGGCTTCAAGCATCTATGGAGCGCGCATCCGGAACACTTCCACATGATCCTGTCCAGGGACAATCCCTTCTACAAGGATCTGCCGGGCTTGAGCGTGCTGTTCGGCGGACTGTGGGTGATGAACATCAGCTACTGGGGCTTCAATCAGTACATCATCCAGCGCGCATTGGCGGCCCAGAACATCGGCCAAGCGCAGAAAGGCATCGTGTTCGCCGCCTTCTTGAAGCTGTTGATGCCGGCGGTGGTGGTGGTGCCGGGTATCGCCGCGGTGGTGCTGGCGCCGGCTCTGGCTAAACCCGACCAAGCCTATCCGACCATGATGCAACTGTTGCCCAGCGGCATGCTCGGCCTAGTGTTCGCCGCGTTGGTGGCGGCGATCGTGGCCTCGCTGGCATCGAAGATCAATTCGGTGGCAACCATCTTCACTTTGGACTTCTACGCCAAGCTCCGCCCGCAAGCCGACCAGAAACGCTTGGTGCGCGTTGGCCGGTTTGCCGCCGTGTCGTCGGTGTTGATCGGTCTTCTCGCCGCGCGCCCGCTGTTGGGTAATTTCGACCAGGGTTTCCAGTTCATCCAGGAGTTCACCGGCTTTTTTACCCCCGGCGTGGTGGTGATCTTCATGCTGGGCTTGTTCTGGAAGCGTGCCAACGAGGCAGGTGCGCTGAGTGCGGCGGTCGGTTCTGTTCTGTTGTCGGTCGTGTTGAAAAAACTGTGGCCGCAACTGCCGTTTATGGACCGCATCGGATTGGTGTTCGTGCTGTCGCTGCTGTCGGCGGTGCTGGTGTCGCTACTGACTCCCCAGGCGCCAGCGCGAGACTTGATCCGCACCGACGACGTGCGCTATGCCACCGCGCTCGGCTTCAAGCTCGGTGCCACGGTGGTAATCACGATTCTGATTGCGCTCTACGCGGTGTTCTGGTGAGTGCTGTCCGGCGAGGGGCGGTGGCGCCACGCGCTCACGCGCCGTGCCAGGGTGTTGCCAGCCACGCGTCCAGCGCGGCGGCCGACATTGGCTTTGCGATCCAGTAACCCTGGCCTTCGTCGCAGCCCCAGTCGCGCAGCATCTGGTACACGGTTTCGCTCTCGATGCCCTCGGCCACGACCTGCTGGCCGAAGTCGTGGCCGAGACGGATCATCGCTGGTACCAGCACGCTGTCGCTGCGGCTCGCGGGCAATGTGCGGATGAACGATTGGTCGATCTTCAGGGCGTGGGCGGGGATGCTTTTGAGGTAACCGAGGTTGCTGTAGCCGGTGCCGAAGTCGTCGATGGCGATTTTCACCCCGAGTGCGCTGATTTGTTGCAGTTGTTCGGCGACCCGTTGCGGATGGCGGATCATCGCGCTTTCGGTGAACTCGATTTCGATGGCGCCCGGTGCAAGTGCGTGCTGTGCCAGCAGGCTACGCAGGTTGGTGATGAAATCCGCTTGCTCCAGATCCACTGCCGACACGTTCAACGACACGGCGAAGCGATGTCCACGCTGTTGCCACAGCGCGGCCTGGGCGATACCGGTTTGCAGCACCCAGGCGGTGATCTGCGGCATCAGCGCGGTCTTCTCTGCCAGTGGAATGAAATTATTGGGCGCGACCGCCCCCAGCAGCGGATGCTCCCAACGCAGCAGCGCTTCCACTCCGGTGCAGGCACCGCTGTGCATGCTTACTCGCGGTTGGTAGTGCAGGCTCAGTTGGCCGTGTGCGCTCAGCGCTTCCGGAAGCGCGGCCAGGATCCGGAATGCGCTGCGCTGGTTGGCGTCATGGCTGAGTTCGTACAGGCTCCAGCGCAGGCCGCGCTGGCGTGCCATATCCACGGCGGTCGTCAGTGAGCGCAGGGTATGGTTGGCGCTCAGTCCGCCGTCCAGGTAGACCGCGCCGAGCGAGGGGGTGGCCACGTGCGGGATACCCTGGTGTTCGATCGCCAAGGTGAAGGCGTCGCAGACTCGATCGCACCATTGCGCCAGCTTGTCCTCGTCGCTGCCTTCGATCACGAACACGAACGTGGTGGTGTCGATGCGATAGAGCGGTATCCCATCCAGTGCCTGCACCAGCCGGTCGCGTGAGGACAGCAGGTAACCTTCGGCGTATTCCCATCCCAGCGCCTTGACCATCTCGCGGAAGTACTTGGTTCCGCACACGTCCACTGCCACGGCGGTGTTGTGCTGCTGCGTGCCTTGCAGCGAGAGCCACATGGTCAGGTCTTCGTTGAAACGCAGGCGGTTGGGCAGTTGGGTGAGCGGGTCGATGAATCCGGCGTTGCGCAGGGCGTCGATGCGGATCATCAGGATGTCGCGCAGGTCTTCCAGGGTCTTACGCGACGACTCGTCGAAGTCCTGGCGCGGTTCGGTGTCGACCACGCACAACGCGCCCAGATTGGCGCCGTCGGCCATCAATAGGGGGGCCCCGGCATAAAAACGCACGAATGGCGGTCCGGTCACCAGCGCGCTGTCGCGAAAACGCGGATCCTCGCGGGCGTCGAGGACCACCAGTAGTTCCGTACTCTGGATCGTGTATGCGCAGAACGCCTGGCTGCGCGGGGTTTCTGCGGTGTCCACACCGATTTTGGACTTGAACCACTGGCGCCGCTCGTCGACCAGCGACACCATCGCGATCGGCACCTTCAGGTGACGCGCGGCCAATTGCGTGATCAGGTCGAAGACGAGGTCCGCCGGGGTGTCCAGCAGGCAGAGTTGCTGCAGGACATTCAGTCGTGTTGGTTCGTCCAGCAGCGTGGGGGGAGGGAAGATGGACATGCTGATTTAGCGGCCTTGGGGGAGAGGGCTTGAGGAACGATGGACGGGTAGGAGGCGCAGCGTTCATGCAAGGCGCTGAAGCGCCGATGCGGACCGCACGGTTTAGCGGGGGGGATCACGATTGGGGCTGGGGCGCTTGGCGAGTTTGCGTTGCAACGAGCGCCGGTGCATGCCGAGCAGGCGTGCGGCGGCGGAGACGTTACCGCCGGTTTCGTGCATGGCCTGCTGGATGTGTTCCCATTGCAAGCGGCTGAGCGGGGTCATCGCGTCAGGTACGTCGTCGTCGTCCTCGTTGTCCTCTGCCTCCAGGCCGAGCGCGCGCAGGATCATCGGCACGGTCGCCGGTTTGGGCAGATAGTCGTCGGCGCCGAGCTTGATCGCTTCCACCGCAGTGGCGATGCTGGCGTAACCGGTGACCAGCAGAATGCGCATGTCGGAGCGAATCGCGCGCAACGGCTGAATCAGTGCCAGGCCGGATTCGTCGCCGAGCTTGAGGTCGATCAGCGCGTAATCCGGGGGGCTGGCTGCGGCCAGCATCAATGCCATCACACTACTCTCGGCCGTGAGGGTTTCCAGGCCGCGGCGGGCCAGGGTGCGTTGCAGGGTGCGCAGATACAACGGATCGTCGTCGACCAGTAGGCCTAGTGGGGTGTCGGTGGTCATGCGGAGGTCTCCAGAGCGAGCAGCGGCAGACGAAATCCGACCCGGGTACCGTGACCGTGCGCGGGCTGTGTCCACAGTTCCCCGCCCAGGCGCTCGATGGTCGCATGCGACAGCGCCAAGCCGACGCCCATGCTGTCGGGCTTGCCGCTACGGAACAGGGTGGCAGGCAGCCCGACCTGCTTGGCGTCGAAGCCGCCGCCATAATCGCGCACCTCGCCGATCAATTCGCTGCCGGTGACGTGTACGTTCAGGTCCACTTGTGGCTGACCGGTGCGTTCGCCGGCGTCGGCGGCATTGTTCAGTAGCACTTGCAACAAGTGGCCGATTGCGCTTTCCATGCGCAGTTGTAAAGGCGCATCGTCGTTGCGGTGCAGTTGCACGGTCGGCCGCACCAGTTGCCATTGATGCAGGACGTGCGCCAGCGAGACCATCCCCCCGCCTGCCCGTTGAGCCGGTGCAGCCAGTGCCAGCACCCGCTCTCGGCACTGCACCAGCAGTTGCCGCAGCGTGTCCAGATCCTCGCGTAGTTCCGGCTGCATGCTCTGCTCGGCGATATCGTCGGTGAGCAGGGTCATGGTCGCCAGCGGCGTGTTCAATTCGTGCGCGACCGAGGCGGCATGGGTGGCCAGGGCCACGATGCCCTCGTTGCGGGTAAAGCGCTCACGCAACAGCGCCAGTTCGCGTTCGCGTGCGCGCATGGCCATCGCCAGACGGGTGGAAAACACCAGCACCACCACGGTGGACAGCAGGAAGTTGGCTGCCATTCCCCAGCGCTGTAGGTCCAGCACCTGATACGGACCGCGCGGCAGTGGCAGCCCGAACAGCGCGCTGACCGCGTAGCCGCTCATACAGGCCAGTGCCACCGCCAAGGCCCAGCGCAGCGGCAAGGCCAGTGCCGCCAGTGCGATCAACACCAGGAACAGGGAGCCGAAGGCGTTGCCGATGCCCCCGCTCCAGCCGACCATCCAGGTCAGTACGGTGATATCCACCAAAATGTGGCTAAATGCCGTGGCCGGCGTGGCCGCGGCGGTATGGCGCAGGCGTAACTGCGCATACAGGTTGAACAGCGCCAGTACGGCAACGCCGGCCCACAACGGCGCTTGCGGCAACAGCAAGCGCATCGGCCAGGTCGCCAGGAGGATCGTCGCTGCCTGCCCGGCGGTGGCCAGCCAGCGCAGGCTGCACAGGGTGCGTAGGAAGGAAGCGTCGGTGGAGTCCATGTCATGCATCGTATGCGCCGGGAGCGGTGCGTCTTGTGATTACCGGTTGCGGTACGCGCCGTTTCGCTGAATCGCCGGCATCTTGGGAGTGGGGCGGCCCCCCGCCTTGCAGGCTAAAATGTCGGCATGTCCGACCCTGTCAGCCGTTCCGCCCCTTCCGCCGACGCCGCGCCCGGCCCGCGCCGCCTGACCCAACCGGTCCGCATCGGCGGCGTCACCATGGGCGCTGGTGCGCCGGTCGTGGTGCAGTCGATGACCAATACCGACACCGCCGACGTGGCCGCCTCGGTCAAGCAGGTGGCGGAGTTGTGGCGCGCCGGTTCGGAGCTGGTGCGGTTGACGGTCAACAATCCCGAATCGGCCGCGGCGATCCCGCGTATCGTCGACAAGTTGCGGATGATGGGCATCGAGGTGCCGTTGATCGGCGACTTTCACTACAACGGTCACCAGTTGCTGGCCGCTGAGCCAGCCTGCGCGCAGGCCTTGGCCAAGTACCGGATCAACCCCGGTAATGTCGGTTTCGGCAAGAAGAAGGACACCCAATTCGCGCAGTTGATCGAATTTGCGCTGAAGTACGACAAGCCGGTGCGCATCGGCGCCAACTGGGGTTCGCTCGACCAGGCGTTGGCGACGCAACTGATGGACGAGAACTCGCGCCGCGCGGTGCCCTGGGATGCTGCGCGGGTGCTGCGCGAGGCGCTGATCCGTTCGGCGCTGGATTCGGCCGAGCGCGCCGTGGAGCTGGGCATGGGCCGCGACCGCATCGTGCTCAGCTGCAAGGTCAGCGGGGTGCAGGAGTTGATCGCGGTGTATCGCGACCTGGCGCAGCGTTCGGATTTTGCTCTGCACCTGGGCCTGACCGAGGCCGGCATCGGCAGCAAGGGCATCGTGGCGTCCAGCGCGGCACTGGCAGTCTTGTTGCAGGAAGGCATCGGCGACACCATCCGCATCTCGTTGACTCCGGAGCCGGGACAGTCGCGCACGCAGGAGGTGATTGTTGCCCAGGAGCTGCTGCAGACCACCGGTCAGCGTGCCTTCACCCCGCTGGTCACCGCCTGCCCAGGTTGCGGCCGTACCACTTCCGAGTTCTTCCAGGAACTAGCCAGAGTGGTGCAGAACCATGTGCGTGCAAAGATGCCTGAGTGGAAGATTCAGCATCCCGGCGCGGAGAACATGACCCTGGCGGTGATGGGCTGCGTGGTCAATGGGCCGGGCGAGTCGCGTCATGCCAACATCGGCATCTCCCTGCCCGGCACCGGTGAGGCGCCGGCGGCGCCGGTGTTCATCGATGGAGAAAAAACCGTCACCTTGCGTGGCGAGAACATCGCCCAAGAGTTCGTTGCGTTGATCGACGATTACGTCGAGCGCACCTATGTGCGTCGCGTTGGGTGAATCCCCTGTCGGGAACGCCGCCAGTCCGTGTCGTTGGCGGCACAAGTTCATCTGGTTCCGCGTTCTGCAGCACACGGTTCTAGGCCAATGCAGTGTGCATGATTTGGCGTGTATCGGTCGCGTCCGGTTGAGAGCTGTTTGTGCGGTGATGGTAGCATTGTGCCTACGTGGGGTTAGGCAGCCTGCAGGCGCTCGCGTACCTGATCCAATGCCAGGCTGATCTTGTGCGCGAATCCGCCTTCGCCATGGTGCAGCATCACCAGTTTTCCAAGCGCGCGGGTCATCGCGACATAAAGAAGTTTTGCATCCAATTGCCTGCGTTGTTCGTCATCCGGCCCGTGCTGGCCTATTTCGCAGATGCCGGGAATGAACACGGTGTCGAATTCGAGCCCCTTACTCGAATGCATCGTCATCACTTTCACGCGCGGTGCGCCCTCGAACAGGTTGCATTTGCTGCCCTCGTCGGCAAGTGCGACCGGGATCTGCGCCTGTAGCAGGCGCTCGGCGATCAATTTCGCCAGCTGTCTGCTACGGCAAAGCACTGCAAAATCGTCGATGCCTACGCCTTTGCCGATGGCATTGCTGATGTGCGCGGCGATGTGCCCGGCCTCGTCCCAGATGTTCCGACAACGCAGTAGTTGTGGCAGTGGCCCACGACGTCCGGCGCTCTCTGGTGCGATGACCGGGACGTGGTCTTCATCCGTGTCGTGGTTTTCGAGCAACTCGCGGGCGAACGCTTTGGCTGTCGCCAGCACTTCGAGGGAGTTGCGGTAGTTCAGGCGCAGGATGGTCGTGCGTCCCTGGGCCTGGATGCCGACACTGGCGAAGGTGAACTTGCGTTTGCGTCCATTCTCATAAAGTGACTGCGCGTCGTCGTAGAGCACGAGCAGCGAGTTGGTGTCCGGATCGACCATTTGCACGATCAACTGGAACCATTCGGGTTGGAAATCGTGTCCTTCGTCGATTAGCACGGCGGCGTATTGGCCGCGCGGAATGGCGTTGGCGTGGAGGCCATCGATCACGCATTGCACCAGTGCGTCCGCGGCGGCCTGTGCAGTTGCAGTGTCTGCCGCGGGACGCAGCACCTTGAAGGTGTCCAATTGCAGGCGGCACCAGCCGTGGAAGTGTGCCACCACGATCCGGTCGTGCACATTCGTGTCCGCGACGATCTGCCGCAGCCGTCCGGCCAGGGTCTTGTTGTAGCACAGCACGAGCACGGGCTTGACATGACGGCGTGCCAGTTCCACGCAACGATAGCCAAGGATCATGGTCTTGCCCGAACCAGCAACGCCGTGGATAACGCGATGCCCATCGCCCAGCGAGCGCGCCAGTTGTTCCTGCTGCAAATCCATGATCTTGATCAGGTCAGGGATTTCGGCAAGCAACGAAGGTGTTTCCGGCGTGCTGTCGAACATGCCGGCTTGAACCGGAATGCGCAGTTCGGGAAACAGATGCCAACGGATGCGGTCGATCTGGGCAGGCGATAGTTTGCAGGCAAACTGCACCGTGAACATGCCCCAGAGCCGTTTACGGAAAGCTTCGGGGTCGACCGATTGGCTCATCTCGTCGCTGCACAGCACGCTGGCCGAGGGAATGACGCGCTGCAACTGCGCCTCATCGAACTGGCGGCGGGTGATATTGCTCAGGACCACGCCCCATCCCCAGGGTATGAGCAGCTTGCCGGCGCGTGGGGTGTTGTCGGGATGGCGCAGTGCCGGGTCGTGTTGCAGCAGTTTGCACAGTTCACGGGCGCACTCGCGCGCCTGACGTAGCGGGTTGGCGATGACGTTGGGGCCGCGTTCGGTTTTCAGGACGACCTTGTCGGGGTCGATCCGCTCAAACGATCCCAATGTCCAGTCCTTGACTTCCAGAACCAGAAGGCCTTGCTGTGGATGTAGAACGATAAAATCGGGAGACCGTTGCAGGGGGCCGAGCGACGCCTCGTACCAGCACACAGCCTCGGTGTCTAGCTTCTCCGCAAGGCGTTGTGCGAGGCGTCGTTCGCCGGGTTCCATCCGCGCCGAACACGAGGAAAAGCTGGGGAGTAGTTCGGCCATCGTCGCTTCCCCCTGAAATCGCTACTTGGGGGCAGAGCTTAGTGCTGCGCCGATGCGATGCGGTAAACAAATGCCCGGCGATACCTGATGCGATCTGTGCCGCAAAGGGGGCTATGCGTCGAGCGTGGCCGTGGCGCTATTTTTCCGATTTGCCGCGCGCCGCGCCAGCAGCGCCTCGCGATGGGCGATGTAGGCGTTGGCAGCGAGGATGATCGCCGCGCCCAGCACCGTCCAGCGGTCCGGCGATTCGCCGAACAGCCACCAGCCGAATAACGTCACCAGCGGCAATTGGATGAAGCTGATCGGGGTCAGGGCCGAGACCTCGCCCAGGCGTAGCGCGCGTGTCCAGAGCAATTGCCCCAGTGTGCCGAACAGGCCGGTTGCCAGCAGCCACAACCAGGCGATGCCATGCGGCCACTGCCAGGCGAACAGCGCCGGCAGCAGCGACATCGGCAGCCAGAACGCATAGGTGTAGAACACGACGGTGTTGGCGGTATCGACCCGCGCCAGTTGCTTGATCTGGATGGCGACCAATGCACTCATCAGCGCGGCCAACACCGCGACCAGGGTGCCCGCGCTGAAGTTAGTGGCGCCGGGGCGGACGATCATCAGCACCCCGATGAAGCCGCACAGCACGGCCAGCCAGCGACGCAGACGCACGATCTCGCCCAGCCACAGTGCCGCGGCTAGGGTGACGAACAACGGGGTGGAATAGGAGAGGGCGATCGCCTGCGATAACGGGAGATGGCCGATCGCCCAAAACCCGGCCAGCATCGACACCAAGCCGATCGCCGTGCGCAGCAGGTAGCGCGGCAACTGTGTCGTGCGTGGCAGCGGCCGGCCTGGACGCAGCAGTATCGGCAGCAGAAACAGCAGGCCGAACAGGTTGCGGAAGAAGGCGATTTCCACCGTCGCTAGCTGCGCCGATGCTAACCGGATGGCAACCACCATCAACCCGAAGGCCATGGTGCTGGCCAGCATCAGGGCCGCCGCGCGCAGCGGTGTGGGTACGCTTACCACTGTGCGCCGACGATGCGCGGTTCCGGTTCCAGGATCACCCCGAAACGTTCGCGTACCGAAGCGGAGATCCGCCTTGCCAGCGCCAGCAATTCCGTGCCGCTGGCGTGTCCATGGTTGACCAGCACCAGGGCATGCGTGGCGGACACCGCGGCATCGCCGTCGCGGTGGCCTTTCCAGCCGCAGGCCTCGATCAACCAGGCGGCCGAGAGCTTGCGCTGCATCTGGTCGTCGCTGTGGAACACCGGAAGCTCCGGATGCGCGTGCTGCAGCGCCTGCACCTGCTCTAGCGGCAGCACTGGATTCTTGAAGAAGCTTCCGGCGTTGCCGAGGACTTCGGGATCGGGCAGCTTGCGCCGACGAAGGTTGATGACTGCTTGGGCCACGTCGGGCGCGCTCGGCGTGGTGATGCCCATCGCCTCCAGTTCCTCGGCGATGCCTGCGTAGTCCATGCGCAGCGCATGCAGGCGCGGTAGCCTGAATTCCACCGCGACGATCAAATAACGGTCGGGCTGGCGCTTGAACAGACTGTCGCGGTAGCCGAATTCGCATGCCGCTGTATCCAGCCGCACGAAGCGCGCATCGGCACGGTCGTAGGCTTCCACGACGTGGATGAACTCTTCGACCTGCGCGCCGTAGGCGCCGATATTCTGGATCGGTGCGGCACCGACCGTGCCGGGGATCAGAGCCAGATTTTCCAGGCCGGACAGACCCTGTCCCAGCGACCACACCACCAACTCGTGCCAGCCCGTGCCAGCGCCGGCGCGGACGATGGCGTAATCGGCGCGATGTTCCAGTGTGTCGATGCTGCGGTTGCCGAAGGCCAACACCACGCCGGGCGCATCGCTGGCGAACAACACGTTGCTGCCGCTGCCCAGCGGCAACAGCGTTGCGCCGGACAGTTGCGGTGCCAGCAGTGCCTCCGGCAACGCCTCGGGGGTGTAGATCTGCAGTAGCCACGGCGCCTGCGCGGTAACGTGGAAGGTGTTGAGCGCCTGCAGCGGCGCGTTGGCGGTAAGCGACCAAGCGTTGCTCATGGTGCGGCTACCGATCCAGGGCTGGGGGCTTCGCGGCGTCGGCGTATCGCTTCGACGCATTCGCCGATCAGTTCCGGTCCGCGGAACACCAGTCCGCTGTAGCACTGAACCAGTGTCGCGCCGGCTGCCATCTTCGCTGCGGCGTCGGCACCGCAGAGGATCCCGCCGACCCCGATCAGCGGGATCGCCTCGGGTAGGCGTGCGCGCAGTCGGCGTTGCACCAGTGTCGATTGTTCCAGCAGCGGCGCCCCGGACAGGCCGCCGCTTTCGCCGCCGAGCGGCGCGTGTTCCAGGCCAGGCCGGGCGATGGTGGTGTTGGTGGCGATCACCCCGTCCACCTGCAGGTCCGACAATACCCGGGCCGCCGCATCGATGTCGCTGTCGCTCAGATCCGGCGCGACCTTCACCAGCATCGGCACGCGTCTGCCATGGCGCGCGCTCAGCGTTTCCTGCGCTTCGCGCAGCCGTGCGATCAAGTGTCGCAGCGCTTGCTCTTCCTGCAGTTCGCGTAAGCCGGCGGTGTTGGGCGAGGAGATGTTGATCGTGACATAGTCGGCAAGCGCATAGACCTTTTCCAGGCAATGCAGGTAGTCGGCCACGGCGTCTTCGTTCGGTGTGTCCTTGTTTTTCCCGATGTTGATCCCGAGCAGGCCGCGCTGGCGGCGCGCGCGCGCGACGTTGCGCACCAAGGCGTCCACTCCAAGGTTGTTGAAGCCCAGGCGGTTGATGACGGCCTGCTGTTGCGGTAGACGGAACATGCGCGGTTTGGGATTGCCAGCCTGCGGCCGTGGGGTGATGGTGCCGACCTCGACGAAACCGAAGCCCAGCGCCAGCAGCGCATCGATGTGCTCGCCGTTCTTGTCCAGGCCCGCTGCCAACCCGACCGGATTGGGAAACGTCAGGCCGAAGGCTTGCGTGGGTATCGGCGCGATCGCTGGCGCCAACAGGGGGGTCGTGCCGGTGCGATAGGCTAGTTCGAGCGCGCGCAGGCCCAGGGTATGGGCGCGCTCGGCATCGAGGGCGAACAGAAACGGTCGAGCGAGTGAATACATGGCGATGCAGCTTAGTTTAGCGTCCCGGCAAAAGCGCGGGTGTGGTAATGGATTTCGACCGTGCCATCGACCTGGTGTTGGTCGAACAGCGCGCGCAGCGCTTCCAGCATGGGCGCATGGCGCGGATGTTCGGGCAGTGGCGCGTATGAGGACGACAGCAAGCGTCCGCGCAGGAAGTCGAAATTCATGCGTTGCAGATTGGGGAACTGCGCACTGTCGCGCAGGCCAGCACCGAACCAGCGATGCATCGTCGCATCGTCCGGGTGGCGTTCGGAGACGGCGCTGTAGTCGGTGCCGTAGTCGAGCAGCAGTTGTTCGTAGCCTTGCAGAAACGGCGTTGCGTCGAGTAGGCGCGTGTTCCAATACACCAGCGCCAAGCCACCAGGACGTAGCACCCGTGCCCATTCGCGGCGCACGGCCACTGGATCGAACCAGTGGAATGCCTGTGCGGCGCTGATCAGCTCGATGCTGGCGTCGGCCAGGGTGGTGGCCTCGGCGCTGCCGTCGATTGCGCGAAATCCCGGTGTCTTGTGCAGCATCTTCTCGGCGGCGCGACGCATCGCCGCGTTCGGCTCCACGGCCAGGGTGGGGTGCCCGGCGCGCAGGAACATGCGGGTGGAGATGCCAGTGCCTGCGCCGATATCGGCCACCAGCGCCGTCGGTGCCACGCCCAGAGTGCCGTGCACCCAGGCCATCAGTGCCGGTGGGTAATCCGGGCGATAGCGCACGTAGTCGTCGACGCGGTTGCTGAAGCGGTGTTGTGGATCGGTGGCGTCGATGTTCATGCGTGCGTACTCGCGAACCAGGCTAACCCGCCGAAGAACAGCAAGAACGCCAGTATGGTCAGCAGCGCGATGACCGCGAGCACCACCGCGCTCCACCCCAGCACCAATCCACCCACCGCCAGGCCATCGCCCTCAAAACGCTGCGGATTGCGGCGGATTTCCGCGCGCGCCATGTGTCCGGTGATGATCGCGCTCAGGCTGCCGATCAGCGGCATCAAGGTCCAACCGAGGATGCCGGCGACCAGGCTGACCACGGCCAGGGAGTTCGTTTCGCGTATCTGATTCATCGGTGTCGCTCCTTTGCTGGTGAAGATGGAAGAGATGTGTGTTCGTGCGTTAAGAAGGCTGCGTTCGCGCTGTCACAGGTCGAATTTGATGCCCTGTGCTAGCGGCAGTGAATCGGAGTAATTGATGGTGTTGGTCTGCCGGCGCATGTACACCTTCCACGCGTCCGAGCCGGACTCGCGGCCGCCGCCGGTGTCCTTCTCGCCGCCGAAGGCGCCGCCGATCTCGGCGCCGGAGGTGCCGATGTTGACGTTGGCGATGCCGCAGTCGCTGCCGGCCGCAGACAGGAAGGTCTCTGCCGCTTTCAGATTTTGGGTGAAGATCGAGGAAGACAGCCCTTGCGGCACGCCGTTCTGCATGTCGATGGCTTCCTGGAGGGTGGTGTATTTCATCACGTACAGGATCGGGGCGAAGGTTTCGTGCTGCACGATGGCGTCGGTGTTCTTCAGTCCGCTGACGATCGTCGGCAGCACGAAGTTGCCAGGACGCTCCAGTGCGGTGCCGCCGGTTTCGATGGTGCCACCGGCGGCCTTGGCCTTGGCGATCGACGCCAGGAATTGTGTGACCGCGCTGCGGCTGTTCAACGGCCCCATCAGATTCGCAGGGTCTGTCGGGTCGCCGATCTTGCCTTCGACCTGTTTGTACGCCTTGACCAGCGTTGCCAGTACGGTGTCGTAAATAGCGGCATGCACGATCAATCGACGTGTGCTGGTGCAGCGCTGACCGGCGGTACCGACCGCACCGAATACGATGGCCGGGATCGCCAACTTCAAGTCTGCACTCTCATCGAGAATGATCGCGTTGTTGCCGCCCAGTTCCAGCAGGCAGCGGCCCAGCCGCCGCGCGCACGTCTCGGCGACGCGGCGCCCGACCTGGGTGGAGCCGGTGAAGCTGATCAGCGGGACGCGGCTGTCCTCGACCAGGCGTTCGGATAGCGCCGTGCCGGCGTCGTTGATCAGGAAGAAGATGTCCGGGAAGCCGGCATTGCGCAGTGCCGCGTTGCAGATCTTCATCGAGGCGATCGCGGTCAGGGGCGTTTTATTGGATGGCTTCCAGATGCAGATGTCGCCGCAGATCGCTGCCAGGAAGGCGTTCCAGCTCCACACCGCAACCGGGAAGTTGAATGCGCTGATGATGCCGACCAAGCCGAGCGGTTGGTACTGTTCGTACATACGGTGGCCGGGACGCTCCGAATGCAGCGTGTAGCCGTACAGCATGCGGCTTTGCCCGACCGCGAAGTCGGCGATGTCGATCATTTCCTGCACTTCGCCGTCGCCTTCGGGCTTGCTCTTGCCCATCTCCAGCGCGACCAGCGACCCCAGTGAGTCCTTGTGCGCACGCAGCGCTTCGCCGCACAGTCGCACCGCCTCGCCGCGGCGCGGGGCCGGCGTGCTGCGCCACAGCTTGAACGCGGCTTGCGCACGGGCGATCACGGTCTCGTAGTCCGCGTCTGTGGTCGCCTGTACTTCGGCGATGAGCGCATTGCTGGATGGATTCAACGGTTGCAGTATGCCGGCGCCTGTGGCGCTGGACCACTCGCCGTTGCCGAGATAGGTGCCGGCGTTGGATGCGGCCAGGCCGAGCGCCTTCAGCAAATCAGCGGACATGGAATCTCCTGGAAAATCGAGGCGACAGGGACGGCAACTGTAAGCGTGGAGCGCGAGGTGTGACCAAATTGTCATTTTAGCAGACTGGGCTTAGCCGCCCCGTTTCGGCTTGCTCGGCGTGTGGCACGCTCAAAAAGCGATGGCCATGCCTTATAAGACCCTTGTAGTGGTCTACGGACGGCCTATCGCACATGTCTGCAAGCGCGCTCCAAACGCTGCGAGAGTTGTATCCGCAGCGCTACGCACATCGGTCCGAAGAAGTGGCCCATGTGCTTCGTGGTCAGAGCACCAGGGGCGTCGTGCAGCGCGTTCGCGAAGGGGATGCAGTCAGGGCGCTACCCATTGGCCCGCAAGATCGACGGATTGATCCAGATGCCGCTTGAAGCGTTGGCCGAGATCTTGGATCCAGCGCCAGCGACTCAGCCGGTCACCCCGCCATCACCCCACCATCACCCCTTCATCCTCGCGGCGACGATCCGCCATTGGGTCGCGTTTGAGCTTCGTGCGTGCGGCAGGCTTCTGGGAGCAAGTGATGGGGGTCATTGGCGAGCAGGAATTGGCCGATGAGCTGGCTGAGGTCGCGGCGCGAGTGCTGAGAGAGCTTCGCTATGGGGAAGCGAAGGCTAGGGCGAGTCGTCAGCGTGATAACCTCTCCGTCTAAGGAGGGAGATCGACCCTTCTTTGATTTCCGGGCGGTTTGCAGTTTCTTTCTAGCAGCTCGCGAAGCAACACCCAGTAGCTTGCTTAATCTCAGCGGCACATGCGCGAACGATGAAGAATGAGCTCGTGCGCTTGCAAGCAGCCGGCTCGTATCTGCTGCGCGGGGCACATGGGGTGAGGAAGTCTCGTTAGACTTTCGCTTGCTGCGATGGTCGAGTCGTGCCGCGAAGTCTCACTGTTCTCGCTTGGATCCATTTCGGTTGACGGACCGGTCGAAGGTCAGGCTGCCTCCATTTGCCACCCATGCTTACTCGGAATCTTGGAATAGAAGTCTCGGCGCTTAGCTGTGCTCTATTTCACTCGCGTGTGGACTATGGCCACGGTTCCGTTCCTTGCAGGATTGACAGCCACTGCCTGTGCAAGCATTCTTCCGCTAGATGGCATTCGCGTTATCTGAATAGGCGTGCACATGGAGGTGATTACTTGATGGCTTCAATCGCAGAACGCATCCGCTTAGCCCGCAATGATCGAGGCCTCTCTCAAACGGAACTATCAAGACTCCTTGGCGTCAATCGCGCAACGGTTGGACACTGGGAAAGTGGCGAAAGCTTTGCGCCCAACCTTCAACATCTTCATTCGCTTAGTCTTGTACTGGAAGTCACGATCGACTGGCTCACCAGTGGTGATGAAGAAGCATCCCGAGCGGCTTCTCCGAACACTTCAAGATCTCATCTCGAAGGCAGAATGCTCGACCTCTCTAAGCACCTTCCCGTTTCATTCCTGGCCAGTGTTGTCGCGCTGTTGGAGAAAGCTGAGTTCTATCTCTAAGGCGAGCCGATGTGGTGCTTCTGTCGCTGCTGTGCGCAGCACAGCAAGGGGTTTGATTGACACTTCCAACTGGCTTTACATTAGGGGGGCGAGTGAGGCCGAAGTCAAAGGGTTTCATCGCATAACCCTCAATGTCAAAGGAAGGAATGAAATGAGCAAGAGCATCACCAACAAGGCGATCTCGTCCTTGGCCCTGATCATCGCCGGTGCAGCCGGGTCGGCCTCAGCTTCGGAAGCGCCCTCGGTCGCTACTCACAATCTCGAATCGTCTACGGCAATCAATGCCGATCTCGACAGTCTGCGCATGGCTGAGTTCGCTTCACCCGAGTCGCTTCTGGCCGCCGCAGATGGTCACCATTCTGATTCGATTGGCTCGCATCATCACCACACCATTGCCAGCACAGATGGCGTGAAAGTGGCTGACACAGCCTCGCGCTTCGATGTTTGATTGTTCGCTGCCATTTTTCATTAAAGGACCAATCGCTCGCTATGAATGACCATCGCAATCTCACCAAAACCCTCTCCGCGCTGACATTGCTCGTTGTGGGCTCAACCGCAGGCGTTGCCATGGCTGGAATGAATGCGGACCCGAGCGCCAACGCTGCGCTTGAAACCGCTGTGTCGTTGACCTCACTTAACGATCTGGCGATGGATGAGTTCGACCAAGCTGCAAGGGCCAACAATCTTTTGGTCGCCGCTGATGGCCATCACGACGACTCCATCGGCTCGCATCACCATCATGCCATCGCCTCGGCAACGACGGCCTATCGCGAGGCCGAATCGGGTCGCTTCGACGTTTAATTTCAGCGTGATCGCCGAGGGGGCATGGGGTCCCCTCGGCGTGAGTCAAGACTGCTCAGGGAGTGAGGTGCTATGAATGCTGTATTGGATAGCCAAAGCGTTGAAATTAGTCGTCCACTTTGCCTCATGGAACTCACCACGGCGTCTGTTCATACCGATGAGGTGATGGAGGGCATCATGTGGGCGCGGTTGAACCGCATGCGCATGCGTCTCCAGGAGGTGTTGAAGGGGCGAGGTGCCGAAACTTTTCTCGAAGCGATCTATCAGCTTTATATATCTATTCCGCCAGACCGCCAGGCGCGTCTGCTTCTAAGCTCAGAATTTTGCGAATGCTACCTGGCCATTGAAGCTGCACAGCGCAAAATCAGCACTGGAAGGTCTGATCAACAAGATGTCTGGGAATTGGCGCGAAATTTTTCGCTTCTCTACGACCTGGTTTGTCGCGAACATGCCATTGACGAGCTGAGCAAAGGTCGTGTGAGCAAGTATCTGGCTGAGTCGCGCCAGTGGCAGGTTTACAGTCCCCTTGGTGACACTTATGCCAATCGATCAAGTGCGGGCAGCTGGAATCTTGAGAAGGTTCCAAGTGTGGGTGAGTGCATTGCGGTTGACTTTGATAGTCCCGTTGCTACGAACTACGAGCCGCGATCAGGTGTGCTAAGTCAGGCCTACTTGCCGCTCGACGATTCCGAACGCAGTGCGGTGCGCACGAAAATCGCCGAAAGTCTGCGTTTGATCGACGAATCGGAGCCGCTTTATGGCTTGATCATCCGGAATTTCGTCAGGCGCATCGTTGTGCGCAAGTCGCAAGAGCGATCTGATCAAGGCCCTAAGCACTACGGGTCCGAGCATGTTCCACGGCAGCCCGGTTCGCTCAGACTACTCAACATCCATCGGGATGAACTCAGCGTCGAAGCGTGCATGGAGAGCTTAATGCACGAGAGCACGCATAATTTCCTCGCTGCTTGGGAGATTGCTCACGGCTTTTTCGTCGCCAACGACTACAAGCATCGCGTAGTTTCTCCTTGGTCTGGAAATCAGATCCCGAATTCCTCGTTCATTCACGCGGTCTTTGTTTACTACATCTGCCACCGTCTTCTGAGAAGTCATCTGGCAAGATCAAAGGACCTTGCTGAAAGTGCGGTTGCACATGTCCACAAGCGATTGGCAGTTTGTGCGTCGGGATTTCTCATTCAGCAACCTCTGAGCCAGCGCCTGATGTCCACGGCACCGCTAAACTACGACATTGGCAGCATGGTCGACATGATGCAGTCAGACATGCAGCGCCAATACGGATATGAGGCAGCGGTATGAACGCAAGGACTGTCGTGCTTTACTCAGATCGGAACGACCCGGTTGCATTGAAGGCACTCGATAAGGCGAGCGCAGAGATTGCTTGCATCCATGTTGACCAGTTGATTCCGCTCTTGGGCCGCCAAGATTGGCCCAAGGTGCTCGACATGACGACAACAGCGGATATCGAAGCAGTGTTTTCGGGCGCTAAAATCATCAACCGTGCCTTCACCCTATCTGGCACTGAGCTTTCATCTTGCTTGTCCGCCTGGGGCGTCGATGAGTGCTGGTTTCATATCCGCTTACAAGATCTATTGAAGCTTGGAAGAAGCGTATCGTATGACACCGGAGTTAGAGGCGTGTCGCGCTCGCTGCTCCCGCTGAACGCGCAATGGTTTGAGATGAGGCGCTCTTTGCCTGATCTGCTAACTCCCGCTTTCGAGTATGGCTTTGGCTACGAGCATCCTGACATCTCAGCTTTGGCGTCTCCGTTGCAAAAATCGGTGTGGTCGCTCTTCGATTGGAAAGTGGAACGACAGTTGAGTCCTGATGAGGCCAAGCGACATCAGTTCTTCGTGGAGGCCCCGCGTGGCGTGCCATTGATCGCTTATTTTGCGGGGGATGCTTTGGAGGTACTTTGGCCCCGAGAGCGCGTAGGTGTGGACCTTGGGCAGGTCAGGGAAGTGGTTGGCGCTGCCAGACGCGTTTTCTGTGCTGAGGCTGGTGAAGTGCTGCTCTATGCAGAAGACCAAGCGTTGCGCTTTTATGCGTTTTCACCCCATCTACTCTCGGTGGCAGAAGAGCCCACATTCCAAGTGATGCTGAGCAATTGGCTGTTGCCCCCTCATTTTGACGCTGTAAGGAGCCTCGCCGATGCTGCGCCTCGGATCATCCATTGAGCAGCTTCTTCGAATTCGGGAGGAGATGGGTTGGCTTTACGGAAGCGAAGATCTCTGCGTATTGCTTTACAGCTTGGTCAAGCGAGAAAAGCCGGCCATGGTCGTGGAGCTTGGAACAGGGCTGGGGGTTTCTACGGCTTGGATAGCGGCCGCGATGAAGGAGGCCGGAAGGGGTGTTTTGCACACCTATGACAACGGGTCTCATTACATCAGTGAGCCTTCAAAGAAGTTCCTCAGTGGTCTGTCTGAACCCCTGAACTCGTTTGCAAACCTGCGAGATGGCTTGGATGGCTTCAATGCCTTCATCGGAAGTTTGCTGTCGTGGGTGGGGGCGGAGGAGCATGTGGTTGTTCACCTGGGCGATATCGCGATGGGTGAAGTGGCATCGGATGATGCGTTTCAATCGGGGGTCGACATGGTGTTCTCGGACTTCAATCACTCGCCTGAGAGCATCCAGGCGTTGCTTGGCGCTTTTCTTCCGGTCATGCGGGAGACCTCGTCTATTTTCATTGATAGCGCTTCAACGCATCGGCTGAGCTACCTGGCACTTGAAAAGATTGTGGAGCATCTTAACCAGGGGCGATTGCCCGCAGGGCTCACCAAGGGGCTGGATGAGCTTGGCGTTCAGCACCTCGAAACAAGGGTGAGGCGCTCGTCGTTTCGCCTCATGCACCTGACCGAAACGAGCGATCGCGCTCAAAACAGCACTGCCTGGGTGAGGATCGAGCCCATCGATATTCAGGCAGCGGGTGTGAAATTTTTCCACTAGATGCAGGGTGCAATGTTTAGCTACTACCTGACTTTGGCAAAGCAAAACATCTTGGCGTCAAAGGTGATGACCCTGGCGCTGGCGGTTGCACTTGCTTTGGGTGTTGGTGCAAGCATGACAATGCTCACGGTAGTTCGGGTGCTGTCATGGGACCCCATGCCAGGTCGCAGCACTCACTTGTTTCACCCCTACTTCGATCCTTTGCCTCGCTCTTATGAAGCGAAAGCCTCGCTCGATCCCCGCAACTCAGTGAGTTGGGTCGATGCCAAAGAGATCATGCGCAGACTTCCGGCACCGTCGAGCGCTGCCATGGCCACAGGTCACCTGCTTGTGGCGGCACAGAATGGGGTAGATGCGCCATTTTTTGTTGATGGCCAGTATGCAACCCCCGACATTTTTGGCATGTTTGGGATTGATCTGATCCAGGGTAGATCTTGGACCGAAGACGAGGAGCTGTCACGAGCTGCGCTAGTGGTGATCAGTGAGTCTTTTAGAAAACGCCTCGGGCAAGCGGGTGAAGTCGGAAAAATCCTGCAATTGGGTTCAAAAGCGTTTCGCATCGTGGGCATTTCGCGCAACTGGGCACCGATGCCGCGCTTCCACACTGATCTGCAAAAGGATACTTTCAGGGGGCAAGACGATTTCTTCATTCCCCTCCACACAGCAATTGACGACAGGCTCAGTGTCAGTTCGAGCATGTTCTCGTGGGAGCAGGGCGAGGAGTCCAATAAGATGGAAAGCCCCTCAACCGCTTGGTTGCAATTTTGGGTCTATCTTGAAGATCGGGCCGCGCAACAACGCTATGCGGAGCAGCTCCAAAGCTATGTGGAGCAGCAAGCAAATAGTGGCCGCTTTGAGCGGCGCAGCCCAGCTCGCTTGGAAGGGCTTGAAGCTTTTCTGATCCGGCGTCAGGTGGTGCCAGATGATGTGAAGCTCCAATTGGCATTGGCCATTGGCTTCTTGATTGTCTGCATGGTCAACATCTGCGCGCTGCTCTTTTCACGTTTCATTCGGCGAACCCATGAAGTGGCGGTGCGACGGGCGCTGGGGGCTCGCAGGATCGATATCTTGGCGCAGCTTTGCACCGAAGCGCTCCTGATCGGGGTGCTCGGAGGGCTAGGCGCACTGGTCGTCTGTCAAGTTGGGCTATCGGTGGTTAGAGCGCAGCCGGAAGACTACGCGGCGTTAGCGCACCTGGATCCGACCATGGTGGCAGCAACCTTGGCTTTCGCCTGCCTATCGAGCCTCGCCGCTGCCGCGCTACCGGCCTTCCGAACCGCTTCTGGTCGAACAGCCATGCAAATCAAGGTTGCAGAATGAGCATCTCTGAGATCCCGGTCATTGCGCGCAGCCTCAGACGGCATCGGTTTATTTCTGCTATTTTTCTCTTGCAGATCATCATCACCACGGCGGTCATTAGCAATGTTTCCTCATTGCTGGCTGATCGGGTTGAACTTCTGACCTACCAGACAGGACTGGGTGAAGGGGGGCTTGGCATTGTCGAGACCGAGTTCCTCGGTGAAGGAAGCGATGACGCACGGCCCAAGGTGCTTGCTGATTTGCAGCGCATTCGCGAGGTGCCAGGAGTTCAAAATGTCGCCGCCGTTGAAGCGCTGCCATTGAGTCAAAACAACTGGACCGTTGGCATCACCAACAAGCTTCCAGACCGAAACGATCTTCGCGGTGTGATTGAAGCAGAGCCATCCGTTTATAGCGTTTCACCCGGTGCACTGCAAACGCTTGGCATCGCACTTTCGGCTGGACGCGATTTCTCGCCTGATGCCTATGTTCCCATGGTCGCGAGCAATGACTACTCAGGGCTTTATGACGCGGGTGAGGTCATCATCTCAAAGGCCTTAGCGCAGGCGCTGTTTCCAGGAGAGAGTGCGCTTGGTAGGGCGATCTTTGTCGATGGCAAGCATCCGGTTCACATCGTAGGCGTTGCTGACCATTTGTCCCGCCCGCTTCTGGGAAGCGGTCAAGGCAATGATGTGTCGATGCTCTTGCCGTTGGTTCCGGATGCCAAGCGTGTGATTTATGCTATCCGAAGTGACCCCGATCGATTGAACAGTGTGCTGAGCGATGCAGAGGCAGGGATCCGAGCCCTGGATCGAAATCGAATGACTCCTCGGGTCATGAGCTACGAGGCGCTTCGCCACGGCTACTTCCGGCGTGATCGAATGATGGCTTACCTCTTTCTCGCAGCTGGCGCCTCATTAGTGGTAGTCACTGGGATTGGAGTCTACGGCTTGGTGAGCTTTTGGGTTCGCCAGCGCTACCGATACATCGGGATTCGTCGATCGCTGGGCGCGCGCTCCATCGACATCAGTCGGTATTTCATGACGGAGAACATGCTTTTAACGGTCGTGGGTGCGGGAGTCGGGAGCGGTCTGGCGGCGGCATTGAGCATGTGGGTCTCCGCTCACTACGGTGCCCCGAAGCTGCCTGGCGCATTCCTCATCGCTGGCTTTGTTTTGGTTTGCGCGCTTGGTCAGCTTGCCGCCTGGCTCCCTGCTCGCAAGGCAGCAAAGACTGCGCCCGTGGTCACGATGAGATCCGTATAGAAAGCGTTATAGTGTTTATTTAGTCAGGATTGATGACTAAATGTGATCTTATGATCTTTAGTTATTTTCAATTATCGCTAACCAGAAATTAGTTGCGAGATGTGAGACACCGTCCCAGGGACTCGCGCGGCAGCAATCCTCTCCGAAGCGCAAATGCATGCGAACGAGCGGGGAGGTGCAGTGCTTTTTTGGGGCGCCTTGACGAATGCCCCGACTGCCTTAGCCTGGATGTTCACAAAGGAGACATATGAACGGAGAAAGCAAAGCGTTAATCCAAGCGGCGATGCACATTAAAGACCATGCGGCCATCATCCAACTGGTCCAGGCGGCGGAAGATCCATCGCGCTTTGCATGGGAGATCTTGGATCTGGCGGTCGAAGCCAGGGACGAGCCGCTCGTCGATGCTTTGCTCCCGCACTTGAACAGCGTCTCGCATAGTTATCCTCTCATTCGGGCAGTGCAGCGCGGAACAGCATCGATTTTGAAGAAGCTGATCCGTTTGACCGAGCCGAACCTAGAGCGTGTTATGAACTTTGAAGTAGAGATGCCGCATTTCCGAGCATGAGGATGGTGAAAACGACGAAGTGAAGTCCTGCCAGTGTTTCAGGCAAGCGTTCGTCGTCACGGGCCAAGCTTCGGAACCGATTGAGCCAACCGAAACTGCGTTCCACGACCCAGCGATGCGGCAGCAGCACAAAGCCCTTCTTGGCCTCCGGCAGCTTCACGAAGTGCAGTTCGATGCCTTCCTCCCGCGCAGCTTCGGCCGGGTCTTTGCCGGTGTAGCCTTGATCGACGAAGGCGAGCTTCACCGTTTCGCCGGTGACATACTGGACTTCCTGCGCCAGCGAGCGCACCTGGGCCCGCTCCTGCTCGTTGGCCGGCGTGACCTGCCGACGCCTTCATCCCCCGTTAAAACGAGCATAATACTTTCAGCTTTGATAACAAGCTGTATGATGCACGAAACGAATATAACACGAGCACTTTCCAATTCATCCCGCAGAGGTCTGGGAAATACCAGATGGGCGCATCAGCCTACTTCGCACCAAGTACTGAGTCGCAGCATCCTGATGCTGTTGTATGTAAATGGCTCAGAGGCTGTGCGCATCAGTGAGGTCTCGCTGTATGGCAGCATTGCGCCAGCACCCGGTGCCGGCGGCATGAGTGGCGGAGTAACGGTTGTACAGCTATCCGCAGGCGACGTAGTCACAATCACGGCCTACTCAAACTCTGTCGGCAGCTACACCATCAAGAGCTATCCATTCGCCACATACTTCACTGCTGATCGAATTGCCTAGAGGCTGATCGTGCCGGGTAGGGAAACCCTGACACAATGACGCGGCGACCACTGATTGAGCCGGGGAGCCAGTCCCTGACAGCAAAAACCCCGCCGGAGCGGGGTTCTTGCTGTTAGACGGTCTGTTTCCAGCGACGCCCTTCTTCCTGGAAAATCATCATTTGTTCGTGATGCTCTTGATCAAGGCTGTTTAGTGTTTCAATCAGCCTACGCACATGAACATTGTTGTTGAAGTGACCCTTAAGCAACACTCTCAGCATTCGGTCTGCAGGTCCAGAAATTTTGGCTTTTGCTTTCTCCCAAGTCGCCAAGGTCTGCACATTCACATCCAAGGCCGCAGCAAGCGCGATCTGCGACATCTGCATTTCTTTTCGCAGGAATCGAATCTCAGTGCTGGAGAGCTTGCGTGGCTTCATGGTTAGAGCAAGTGCAAGAGCCTTGTGCAGCCCATCCACGTCCTCAATTGCAACGCCATCGCCATACGGCGTCTTGTGCACGGTGAAGCCATTGCGCAGCCAAACGTTGCGCAATCCGGATTCCGTGTAGTGATACATTCCCTCGGTGTTCTTCATGATCTGCTAGCCCTGAAAGCAGTGATGACAATGTTCCTGATTCGAGAGTTGTCGATCGCTACTCCACAACCTATCGTTTCGCCGCATGAGTATCGCTCGACAGTTACCTTCCACATGCCGTAGCGATCCAAAAACGGAGACTCAACAATCCTTCCCTTCTTGAGGCAGTCAATGACCTGCGTACGCGTGATCTTTCGCTTCTTCATCTGCTTCACGGCGTGCTCCGTGAAGATGACGTTTGCGCTGTTATCGGCAATCTTCGACATCAGCCGTTTTGCGGCTGCATCGGTCAGCCGGAATGCCACCACTTTCTGCGCTGTCATTGGCACCGCCTTGTTCCTAGAGGAAGACTATAGCCTATAGATTGTATAGGCAAGTGATCGCCGTCAAGTTCGCACTGCCGTTGGTCCGGAAGTCAGCCTTCGCCTCAAATCCCGGTCCCTGCGATGGCGCCGCCCCATCCTTGCGGCATCGGCCAAGTTCCCAGGACGCCGTCACAGACTTGAGGCTTGGCATCGTGGGTTCAGGGACAACCATCTGACTTGTTCAGCTACTTGGCCGGACGCGGCGCCATGATGGCCGCTCAACCCGCGTGGCGCCTGAGCAGCGCCTGGCCGGCACCATTAGGCAGCACTGAGCCAGTGATAGAATGGGCCAGGGCGTCAGCACAGAAATAGCACAGCGCTTCCGATAGATGCCCTGAAAGCCTTATGGCCCCGTAGCTCAGCTGGATAGAGCGGTCCCCTCCTAAGGGACAGGTCGTGCGTTCAAATCGCGCCGGGGTCACCATCTTTTCCCTTAATGGTTTTTCTGCCCCGCTCTGTGTGGCGGGACGATGCGAATGGAGCGCAGTTTGCCGCAGTGCGCGCATGGCATCGGGTGCGCAAATGCGTGCGTGTCGTTGGCTTTCATGACCGGAGCTGCAATAACGCCAATTACACCTTGTGCCGACGCGGTCTGAGCATCGTCTTGCCTATCCTGTGCGTGTCCGCCAATGCAGCGCCGCACCGCCTTGGCATGCGATCCCGCGTCGCTTCGATCATGGTGGACAGCACGATGGGCGGGTCGACTGCCGCCACGTGTGCCGCAGATGTCTTGCCTGCACTGCATGGCGAAGACCTGGCAAACACCGCCGATGCATCGGTGGTCCCGGCTTCGGCGAGGAATACGTCTGGTATGACCGGCCATTCCCGTGCGAGCCTCCAACCACGTGTACGAATGCGAAGCAGGAGTCACTCATGAGCAGAATGTTGAAAACGCTACTGATCGGTTCGATTCTGGCGGCCTTGGTCGCCTGCCACCGCGATGACGGCAAGCCCGCTCCAGATCAGGGCGCGGCGCCGCCGCCAACAGCCGTCGCCGATGGCAGCCAGGCTGGCGGCACCAGTGGAGAAGCAGCTGGCAAATCCAGCGAAACCGACGCCGGTCAGGGAACGATGCAGCACCAGGATGCGACCCAGGGCGGTATGCATCCCACCGATCCGCAGCAACCGCCGCCGACGGATCGCAAGCAGCATTGACGCCTCCAGCGTCATCCCGGCGGCATCACCATCACCATCACCGTTTGCGCGCCCTATGCCGGGACGGCTCGGCTGGGGTGTGCGCGAGAGGCGCAGTCCCTCCAGGCCGGACCCCAGACCTGTGGTGGCCGCGGGTGTCGGCGGGACATTTCGCCTAGCCTGTAAACGATAGTCGCTTTTGCAACCGTTTCGCTTGGCTGGATGGCGTGCTGGTGACACGTGGACGGGCGGCTTGACAGCGCCCCGGCGCATGATGTCCTCTTGTAGGCAATGCCTATGGTCTCCGCCCGCATCGTCGCTGTGATCCCGCGTTTGCTTCGGCACGCGGCAGGGTACGGTGCCGGTATTACCACGGGGATTACCACCCACACCATTGATCCGGTGCGGTCCGTCGTCTTCGCCTAACTGTCGAACACCACGGCCCCGCACCCGGATCAGGATGCGGGTCACTCCGCAGCCTGAGACGAGCGGGGCCTCCACTCCGAGGTCTCCCATGTCGTCCGCCGCCGTCTCGTCTGTCCCAGCACCTGCGCTCGCCGCGCGTACCGTCGTTCATAAGTTCGGTGGCTCCTCGGTGGCCGATGCCGAGTGCTATCGCCATGTCGCGCAACTGTTGCTGGCGCGTGAAGATGGCTTGCAGATCACGGTGGTGTCGGCGATGAAAGGCGTCACCGATGCCTTGATCGAGCTGGCCGAACTGGCGGTGCGCGAAAATGCCGACTGGCGCGAGCGCTGGCACCAGACCCGTGCCCGGCATCGCGCCGCGGCCGTGGCGTTGCTCGGCGAACACGCCGGCGCCACGGTGGAATGGCTGGATGTGCGTTTCGAACATCTGGCCGAGATCCTCGCCGCGTTGGCGGTGATCGGCGAACTGCCGCGCGAAGTGTTGGAGCGCGTCCAGGGTCTGGGTGAGGTGTATTCGGCGCAATTGCTCGGCGAGCATCTGCGCGCGCTCGGCGAGGACTGCGCGATCCTGGATGCGCGCGAGGTGCTGGTGGTCGATCGTGGTGAACTCGGCGTGGACGTGGACTGGGACGCCAGCGCACAGCGCCTGGCGCAGTGGCGTGCGCAGCATCCACAGCAGCGGATCGTGGTCACCGGCTTCGTCGCCCGCGACCGTGCCGGACGTATCGCCACGCTCGGTCGTAACGGTAGCGATTATTCCGGAGCGATCTTCGCCGCCCTGTTCGATGCCGACGAGTTGCACATCTGGACCGATGTCGACGGCGTGCTCTCGGCCGACCCGCGCGTGGTGCCCGAAGCGGTGCAACTGGAAACCCTCAGCTACGACGAGGCTTGCGAACTGGCGTACTTCGGCGCCAAGGTGGTGCATCCGCAGACCATGTCGCCGGCGATCGAGCGCGGCTTGCCGATCATCATTCGCAATACCTTTCAGCCAGAACACCCCGGGACGCGCATTACCGCCAGCAGCGCCACCAGCGGACCGATCAAGGGCTTGACCCTGAGTCCGGACTTGGCTGTGCTCAATCTCGAAGGTACTGGCCTGATCGGCGTGCCCGGTACCGCCGAGCGCGTGTTCGCTGCGCTGCGCAATGCGCGGGTGTCGGTGGTGATGATCTCGCAGGGATCGTCCGAGCATTCGATCTGCTGCGTGGTGCGGCAGCACGAGGCCGAGCGCGCGCGCAGCGCCGTACTGTCGGCCTTTGCCCATGAACTGGCTGTAGGGCAGGTGCAGCGGGTGCAGATCACAAGCGGGATCAGCGTGTTGGCAGCGGTCGGCGACGGCATGACCGGGCAGCCTGGCGTGGCCGCGCGTTTGTTCGAATCGCTGGGTCGCGCCCAGGTCAATATCCGTGCCATCGCGCAGGGCTCGTCGGAGCGCAATATTTCCGTTGCCATCGATAGCGCACACGCGACCAAGGCACTGCGTGCCGCGCATGCCGGCTTCTGGCTGTCGCCGCAGACGTTTTCGGTCGGTGTGATCGGTCCGGGCAATGTCGGCGCTGCGCTGCTCGACCAATTGCACGCGGCGCAGCCGCAACTGTTGGCCAAGGCCAATCTCGACCTGCGCCTGCGCGCGATTGCCTCGCGCAGCGCGATGCGGCTGGAAGCGCGTGCCTTCGCCGGCGATTGGCGGCAGGCGCTGGCGGCCGGCAAGCAACCCACCGATCTGGATGCGTTCACAGCACATCTGCTTTCGGCGCATCTGCCGCATGTCGTCATCATCGACTGTAGCGGCAGCGCCGACGTTGCCGACCGCTACGCGGCCTGGCTGGCCGCCGGCATCCATGTGGTGACGCCGAACAAGCAGGCGGGCGCCGGCCCGCTGGCGCGCTTTCACGCGATCCGCGCCGCCGCGCAGAGCAGTGGTGCGCGTTTCCGCTACGAGGCCACGGTCGGCGCCGGCCTGCCGGTCATCACCACGTTGCGCGATCTGGTCGATACCGGCGACGAAGTCACCGCGATCGAGGGCATCTTTTCCGGCACGCTGGCTTGGCTGTTCAACAAATACGACGGCAGTGTGCCGTTCTCGCAGTTGGTCAGTCAGGCGCGTGGCATGGGTTATACCGAGCCCGATCCGCGCGATGACCTGTCCGGCACCGATGTGGCGCGCAAGTTGGTGATCCTGGCGCGCGAGGCCGGGCACGCATTGAGCCTGGAGGATGTGGCGGTGGAAAGCCTGGTGCCGGAAACGCTGCGCCAAGCCAGCGTGGACGATTTCATGACGCGCTTGCAAGAAGTGGATGCGGCGTTCGCGCAGCGCTTGCAGGCGGCACGGGCGCGCGGCTGCGTGTTGCGCTACGTAGCGCAGTTGGCGCCGGGACGCGCACCCAGCGTCGGCCTGGTGGAACTGCCGACCGATCATGCTTTCGCCAATTTGCGCTTGACCGACAACGTGGTCCAGTTCACGACACGCCGTTATTGCGCCAATCCATTGGTGGTGCAAGGCCCCGGCGCTGGCCCGGAAGTCACCGCTGCGGGCGTGTTCGCCGATTTGCTGCGGGTGGCGGCGGGCGAGGGGGCACGTTTGTGAGCAAGGCGCAAACCGCGCCGACAGGCTCTGCGAATATGGGCAACATACCGCAACAGGCACGCGCCTTCGCACCTGCCTCGGTGGCCAATGTGGCGGTGGGCTTCGATCTGCTGGGCTATGCGCTGGAGGGCGTTGGCGACACGGTCAGCGTGCGTCGCATCGCCGCTCCCGAGGTACGCATTGCCGCGATCCGCGGCACCACCGCGGCGTTGCCGTTGGAGGCGACGCGCAATACCGCCGGCGTGGCGCTGATCGCGCTGCGCGAGGCGCTGGGTTTGCCATTCGGGTTCGAGCTGGAGATCGACAAGGGGATCCCACTCAGTTCCGGCATGGGCGGCTCGGCAGCATCGTGCGTGGCGGCGTTGGTGGCGGCCAATGCGCTGTTGGAAGTGCCCTTGTCGCGGGACCAACTCTATCTCTATGCGCTCGATGGCGAGGCCGTGGCCAGCGGTAGCCGGCATGGCGACAATCTCGGGCCGATGTTCCTCGGCGGTTTGGTGCTGTCCACCTTGCAACGGATGGTGCCGGTACCGGTGGCGACGGAATGGTACAGCCTGCTGGTGCATCCGGATGCCGTGCTGGAGACGCGCCGCGCGCGTGTGGCGTTGGCCGGCGATTACCAACTCGGCGAATTCGTCGCACAAAGCGCCAATCTGGCGCTGGTGTTGGCAGGCTGTTATGCCAGCGACGCAGCGCTGGTGCGTGCCGGCCTGCACGACACGCTGATCGAGCCGCGGCGGGCGTCGTTGATCGTCGGCTTCGATGCGGCCAAGGCTGCCGCGTTGGCCGCCGGTGCGATGGGCGCGGGGATTTCCGGCGCCGGTCCGAGCGTATTCGCCTGGTTCGCCACCCGCGCTGAGGCCGAGGCGGCGGCACCGGCAGTGCAGGCGGCGTTCGCTGCGGCCGGCTTGGATAGTCAGTATTGGGTGTCGGCGTTGAACTGCCAGGGTGCCAGGCTGTTGTAGCGAGTGCGTGTCTACCGTGCCTTCACCCCTGTCCTGCGGACTGCCGTTACTCCCGAGTAAACACCGGCGGACTGACGAGAAGGTGGCTGCAAGGTGAGCGTCAGCCCCCAACGGCGTTGCGTCGGCGTACCCGCCCGCTCGGCAGGCGCCTTGTCGTTTACGCGTTGAGCGGGTTGAGAATGTGCGGATTGACGTTGCTGCGGATTGCACCGGCTTGATTAAGGTCGATTGTGCGAGGCGGACACAATTCAATTCATCCCATCGGGTTTTGGCGGCGTGGCTGGCTGTCATTTCGCGATGCGCGCATGATTGTGGCAAAAAACGCACCGTATACGCTGTTTTTACATTGCGCAGCGTATGAATGTATTTTGAACCTTAAATTGCATGATCGCTGCTGCGCAGCGTGCAAGACGCCCTGGCCGGCAGTCTGGTCAGGCTCCTCGATGAAAGGAGATTGCCATGGTTCGTTTAAGCTGGTCAGGATTACTGCTGCGTGTTGCGGCAGGCGTTGTTTCGTTGTCGGTGGCGGCATCAGCGTCGGCCGCATGCTCGGATTTGCTTAAGTTGACACTACCGTCCACGACGATCACCACGGCCGAGGATGTGCCCGCCGGTGACTTTACCGCTCCGGATGGCAGTGTGATCGATAAGCTACCTGCGTTCTGTCGTGTCGTTGGAGTGTCGCGACCTGTCGACGATTCGCAGATCGGGTTCGAGGTTTGGATTCCGTCGTCGGGCTGGAACCAGAAATACCTGCAGGTCGGCACGATCGTGTTCGCCGGGACCATCGAATATAAGTCGCTCGGTTTCGCTTTACGGCGTGGTTATGCGACCGCAACCACGGATGGTGGTCACACCGGATCGGTTGGCGATGCGACGTTTGCGCTCGGCCACCCGCAGAAGATCATCGACTGGGGCTACCAGGCGCTCGCCGTCACAATCTCGAATGGCAAGTCGGTGGTTTCCGCGTATACGCATAGCACACCGCGCTACTCCTACTTTTTCGGTGCTTCCAATGGCGGCCGGGATGCGCTGATTGCGGCGCAGCGCTTTCCGCAGGCCTTCGACGGCGTGATTGCCGATGCGCCGTCCAACGCCTGGATCCACAACGCGTTCTCTTGGCTATGGTCGGAGGATGCCGAATTCGCCAGTTCGGCTGCAACCATCTCTACGGCCAAGCTGCCGGCTATCCAGGCGGCGGCGCTCGCCCAATGCGATGCCAAAGACCACACTGCCGACGGTGTGGTCAATGATCCACGTCGATGCCACTTCGATCCTAGTGTGTTGTTGTGCTCAGGCGCCGAGACCGACAGTTGTCTCACTGCGCGGCAGATCCAGACCCTCTCGGCGATCCTGGCTGGTCCGGTCGACCCGCAGACCGGTCAGCGCATCTACAGTGGATTTGAGCCGTTCGCAGTCGCCACTCCGGGGTTGTGGGACACGTATGTCACCGGCAACGCTGCTGTCCCCGGCGGCGGCCATTCGATCCTTGCCAACCAGTTCTTCGCGAACATGGTGTTTGGCACCGGTACCGCCTTCGACCATACGCAAGTGAATTTCGGAACCGATGTCGCCCGCGCCGAACGCACGCCGATCAACGGCCAGTCGCTTGCCAGTGTGATTGACGCTACTTCTCCCGATTTGAGCGGCTTTCGCGCACGCAATGGTAAATTGATCCTCTACATCGGTTGGGAAGATGCGGTGATTCCGCCGCGGGGCGCAATCAGCTATTACGAATCGGTCGTCGCCAAGCAAGGCTTGGACAATGGTCAGACCGACAGCTCCGAGGGCGCTCTTGCGCAGACACAGCAATTCTTCCGTCTGTTTCTGGTTCCAGGCATGGGCCACTTCACTGGTGGGCCTGGTACTTCTGCCTTCGGTGCGCTCTTTGGACCACCCGGGTTAGCCATTGATCCCCAGCACGATGTGCTGTCCGCGTTGGAAGCATGGGTTGAACATGGCGTCGCACCGGAGCGCATTGTTGCGGCAAAGTATGTCGGTGACGATCCTACCAAAGGCGTGATCCGCACTCGGCCGCTGTGTCGCTATCCGCAATCCGCGCTCTGGATTGGTATGGGCAGCACCAACGATGCGCAAAACTTCATCTGTGTGGACGGGCCGCGTGGCGCGTACCTTGATGGTTCGGCTGCGCCTGCGAGCGTGCTGTCGCACGGCCGATAAACGAACGCAACGCTCGCGTCTGTTGGACGCGAGCGTTGGTGGTTGCACGCTCGATGGGCCGAGTGTTTTTCATTCCTTGGAAACGGCTCGCCTCGTGTGGGCCTTGGCCGCAGGTATGGCGGCGCACACCTGCCGACGAGTAGGCGCTGGCCTTACCTCGAGAGCAGCGGGTACACAAAAAAGCTGGGCGCACGATGCGATCGCCACGCCGCCGACGCAAGAGTCTTCCCCACGGCGACATCGGTGCTGCCCACCCCGATGCCCGCTGCCAGACATGTCGCGACAAAGCCGTTTCGTGCTGGGCTAAGCGCTCGTTTGTGGCGCGTCTGGCCAGTCCATACCGGCCCTGGGAAAGCCCGTGTCCTCGTCATCTGGTAACGTTCGCAACTGGCGAGTGTCAGTGACGCATGCGCGACGGCTGTTGGGGCCCGATGGTGGTTCCCGATGGCGGAGCATTCTATTCACTGTGCTCCACAAAAGTGCTTCGAGCGCCAATCCGATCTTTCCGTTCGCTGTGCCTGCTGTGCAGAGGCAGTGCAGGGCAAAAGCGGTATAAGACCGCCTTGGTTGCGTCTTTTTTTCATGGATCACAATGAACTTCATTTCCACCCGTAACACCGCGCCGGCCGTTTCGCTCAGCCAAGCCATCGCTGCCGGTCTGGCGCCCGATGGCGGCCTTTACGTCCCTGAGTGCCTGCCGCCAGCACGGGCTTTGACGCCCGGCGCTCGCCTGGCCGAGACCGCCGCAGTGTTGCTGGCGCCGTTTTTTGAGGCCGATGCGCTGGCGCCGGAATTGCCGGCGCTTTGCGCCGAGGCGTTCGATTTCGCTGCGCCGCTGCAACCGCTGGCCACGCCGGGCGATCACGCCTTGGAGTTGTTCCATGGGCCGACCGCCGCGTTCAAGGACTTCGGCGCGCGCTTCCTTGCCGCCTGCCTGACGCGTTTGCGGCGCGACACGGCGACGCCGTTGACCATCCTGGTCGCTACCTCCGGCGATACCGGTGCCGCGGTCGCGGCCGCGTTCCATCGCCAGCCTGGCTTGCGCGTGGTGGTGTTGTATCCGGATGGCCGCGTGTCACCGCGGCAGGCGCACCAGTTGGGCTGTTTCGGCGACAACATCCAGGCCCTGCGCGTGGCCGGTTCGTTCGATGACTGCCAGGCGTTGGTCAAGCAGGCCCTCAACGATGCCACGCTGCAGGCGCAGGTACCGTTGAGTTCGGCCAACAGCATCAGCCTGGGGCGGCTGTTGCCGCAGATGAGCTATTACGCGCATGCGGCGCTGACCCATCACGCCGCGCATGCGCGGTCTCTGAATCTAGTGGTGCCGACCGGCAATCTGGGCAATGCGCTGGCGGCGATTCTGGCGCGCGGGTTGGGCGTGCCGCTGGGCCAGATCGTGCTGGCAACCAACGCCAATCGTGTATTGCCGGAGTATTTCGCGGGCGCGGCATACGTGGCGCAGTCCAGCATCGCCACGCTCGCCAACGCGATGGATGTCGGCGCACCAAGCAATTTCGAACGCTTGCGGTGGTTGTATCGCAGCGACGATGCGGCGCTGCGCATGCAGTTCCGGGCGTATTCGGTGGACGATGCGCAGATCCGTCAGGTGATCGGTGAGCGCTTCCGGCGCTATGGCGAAGTGCATTGTCCGCACACCGCGACGGCCTTGCATGTGCTGCAGCAGCTGCGTGCCGAGGCGGCGCAGGCCGATGCCGGCGATTGGGCGGTGGTGGCGACCGCGCATCCGGCCAAATTCGAGGCGGTGGTGGAGCCATTGATTGGACAGCCGGTGCCGGTGCCAGCGGCATTGGCCGAGTTGTTACAGCGCCCTGCCTATGCCGAGCCGATTGCAGCGGACTATGCCGGCTTGCGCGCTCGCTTGCTGGCTGGGTGAGTCGGCAAGCGCTCACCACCGTGTGCGGACGGGCGATGTGCACCAGCGCAGGCGTCGTGCGTGGCTTGCGGTGGTGCAGTCCAGCGTGTGTGTCGGCGCTAGTATGGAGTGGGCTGACATCGGTGTGGAGCATCAAGCTGCTGGCCGGGGATTGCTCGACATTTTGAAGCACCCGGCGCAGTGGCCTGCTGGCATGCCGTGACGTGCACCGCAAGACAGCACGATGCACGTCAGCGATGTGCCTGTGTTGAATCAAATCAGCGGTAGCGAGCCAGATGGCCGTCGCTGCGCCGATGTCGTTGCTCCTACTGGGCGCACTCGAGGCAACATGTGTTCTGCGAATATGCGACAGGGCACGAATCAGTGCTGAGTTGGTTATTGTTTGATAAGGAGTCTCATATCGCTGCTGCCCACAACAAGATATAAGTTTTGAACCAGATGATCATAGGTTGCTGAAAGAGGGGTGAAACTTTGAATTTCACTGCCAGCTGCGCAGTAGATGTTAGACATGGCGTGAAATTCGTCATGATCCCAGATATTGATAGTCAACAACGGGCCGCGTACGCTGGTTCCCGTTGTCAACGGGGTGCAAGAAGCCCCGAAAGCGGTGTAGGCAAATATGGCTTTGACATTCGGATTGTAATTTAATATGCGTGTGGCAATATATGGCCCTGCAGGTTGTGATTCGTATGGGTCCGCACCTGCCGATGTGGCGGTGCCGGCGATCATGACAAATACGGCGCATAGCATGACTGTACGTAAATTTTGGAAGCCGGAAAAAATTTTCATTGTCATCCTCGTATGGTTGGATTAAGGGTGATATATAAAAATGGTGTGCGAAAGTGCATAACGCCAATGCGGTGTATTGGCGGATAAATTCGTGTTTTCTGCTTGAATTAGCGGGATTGCATCTTTACGATATGTGTGCGGGAATATTATTTTTCGATTTTTGTTTATTTTTTCCTTGATTGAAGAGTGCGTGTGCGATATAAGAATGGCTGTGAAAATTCACTTCGCGAGTAGGTCGCACTTTGTGTATTGAACAGCATGTTTTATGTTGTGTGATGATTGCGTGCAATATATAAATTTTTCTTCACGATATTTTCAAGCGCGGTATTAAAGGCGCGATTTGCAGCACCTTGGAACAGCCGCAGCATGGATGAGCCTGGCAGGCGGCCGGTGTCTGGCAGCGTCTGCTTCAGGCCCTGTTGAATCAGTCGCGCAGCGGCAGCCGCTGGATGGCCGGATCGTTGAACGCCCTTGTGCCTGGTTTCTTGGAACGCACACGCGGCGCATCCGTCTCGAATGTCGGATCGACATTCACTTGACTGATGTGCTCGCTTGTCTGCTTCATCAATGTGCTGCGGCCACTTTGCCTGGTGAAGTGGCTCGTTCTGACAATCGCGCGTGTCGGACATGGCCCTGGGCGGCATCACTTCGATGCGCAGTGTCCATGGCCGCTTGTCTGCGCAGTCGGAGACCTGCTGAACATGCGCAATTGCCACGTGGTCGAGGTGAAGGCAACGCCGGCGACAGGTGGACGTCATACGCCATTGCGGTCGTCTGCGTTCGGTGCGGCTAGAATTGGCGTCCCGCCCACCTCCCGAATCGCAGGAGCTCCACTCGTGATCAAGCCCCGTACGCCGCCCGGCATCATGGAATTGCTGCCGCGCGAGCAGATCGCGTTCCAGCGCATGCTGGACGTCATCCGCCGCAACTATGAGCGGTTCGGGTTCCTGCCGGTGGAGACGCCGGTGTTCGAGTTGTCCGATGTGCTGTTGACCAAGTCCGGTGGCGAAACCGAGCGCCAAGTGTACTTCGTGCAGTCCACCGGCGCCCTGGCCAATGCCGCGGCCGAAGGCGCGGAGGGGGCGATGCCGGAGTTGGCGCTGCGCTTCGATTTGACCGTGCCGCTGGCGCGCTACGTGGCCGAACACGAACACGAACTGAGCTTCCCCTTCCGCCGCTACCAGATGCAGCGCGTCTACCGTGGCGAGCGCGCCCAGCGCGGACGTTTTCGCGAGTTCTACCAGTGCGATATCGATGTGATCGGCAAGGATGCGCTGAGCATTCGCTACGATGCCGAGGTGCTGGCGGTGATCCACGCGGTGTTTGCCGAGCTGGGCATCGGTGCGTTCGCGGTGCAGTTGAACAATCGCAAGCTGATGCGCGGCTTTTTCCAGAGCCTGGGCGTGGCCGAGGGTGAGCGCCAGCTTGCGGTGTTGCGCGAGGTCGACAAGCTGGACAAGCGCGGTGCCGACTACGTGCGCGAGACGTTGGCCGGCGAGGGTTTCGGTATCCCGGCTGCGCAGGTCGAGCAGATTTTGCAGTTCGTCGCGGTGCGTTCCAGGGGGCATGACGATGCGTTGGCGCGGCTGGACGCGTTGGAGGCAGCGGCCGGTGCCAGTGCGACGCTGCGCGAGGGTGTGGCCGAGTTGCGCGAAGTGTTGGCGCTGGTCAAGGCGCTGGGCGTGCCGGAGCGGGCGTATTGCCTGAATTTTTCCATTGCCCGCGGTCTGGACTACTACACCGGCACCGTCTACGAGACCTTGTTGAACGATTACCCGCAGATCGGCTCGATCTGCTCGGGTGGGCGTTACGAGGATCTGGCCAGCCACTACAGCAAGTCCAGGCTGCCCGGCGTGGGCATCTCCATCGGCCTGACCCGGTTGTTCTGGCAGTTGCGCGAGGCGGGGCTGATCGATGGCATCGCTTCCAGTAGCGTGCAGGCCATGGTTGCGTTGATGGATGAAGCTAGGTTGGCCGATGCGTTGGATATCGCCCGGCGTTTGCGTGCCGGTGGGATCAACACCGAAGTGCAGATGGAGCCGAAGAAGGTCGGCAAGCAGTTCCAGTACGCTGCCCGCGCCGGGATCCGCTTCGTGGTGCTGGCGGGCGAGGACGAATTGGCGCGTGGAGTAGTCGCGGTCAAGGACTTGGTGCGCGAACAGCAGTTCGAGATCGCACGCGAGGATCTGGCCAGCACACTGCTTGTGGAACTGGAGCAGGCCAAGGTCATGGCGTGAGCCATAGCTTTGATCTGCGCTGCACGCCTTTCGTCGCAGACGCCGGCGCGTGTGTTGGCGTGCGCGTATTACCGGAGCAGTCCGGCGCGTTGCAGCATGCGTTTGAGGGTGCGCCTTTGCGCGTGGTCGTCGGCGGGCCAGCCCTGTAATTGCGCTTGCACGCGTCCGTCGCGTATCAGGAAGAAGGTCGGCATAGTCCAGGGGTGCGGTAGCAGCGGCCATTCCGCCGCCGCGTAGATCGGATGCAATGGCATCTGCGGGTGGCGCTGGTCCCAGGCACGGACGTCGCCCATGTCTTCCGCGCCCGGTGGCAGGCTCAGCCATAGCGCATGGCGGCGGAAGGCCGGGCCGAGTTTGGGGTCGTTGGCGATGGCGCGTGCGGCATCGGCTGCGAAGTGGCAGCCGGCGGTGACCAGAATCCGCGGGCGTCGTAGGTCGATGGGTTGCCGTCGCAAGGTCGTGCCGCCGGCATCCAGCGACCACAGCGTCGGGCCATGTGCGCCTGGGCCCAGGCGGTCGTCGAAGCGTAGCCAGTGCGGCCAGTCGGCGTCGCCGCCGGTCGCCAGCAGTCGGCGCGCGTCTTCGGTGCGATGGGCGAGCAATAGCGCGTTGCCGGCGGTGTCCAGTTGCGCGGCGTCGGCCTGGCCGCGATCGCGCAGCAACTCCAGCGTGCGCAGTTGCGCTTGCAGTCCTGCCGCTGTGGGGTGCAGGGTGTAGGTCGCGACGATGGCACGGTACAACAGTGTGAGCGAGGCGTTGTCCAGTTGCGCCGCAGCGCTGCGGTCGAAGGCTTCGGGCAGCGCGGCGCGTAGCGATGGCCAGGGGGGGCGGTCTTCGTCTTGTCGCTGGCGCAGGAGGCGATTATATCCGTTGTAGCGGTGTTCAAATGCGCCGATTGTGGTGGCGGTGTCTACGGCGCGTGCTTGCTTCGCCCAGTGGGGCAGGGTGTCTGCATACTGCGCGGCCCCGAATAGTGCGAGGAGTGCGCGCCCTTGTTCGCGTGTGAGTTGCGCTAGATCCTGGGTGTCGAACCCGCTCAGGCCGATGCGGCCGAATACCAGGCCGTCGATGAAGCGCTCGCGTGCGCCGGGGGAGAATGCGTCCAGTGGTGTGGGTTCGCCAGCATGCGCGCGCAGGTATGCATCGAGCTGGGATTGCGAACGGATCGGGAGCTGATTGTTGGCCTCGTCGTTGGTGGTGGCGACAGCCATGGTCGATGGCCGTGTGGCCGGCGGCGTCGGATCCGCGAGTGCGTTCGTCGAGAGAAGCAGTGCCAGGTGTGCAAGGAGAGGACGATGCATGGACGTTGCCGTGGCGGCTATCGTGGCGATGCTAGCGACTCTGCGGCAGCCACGCCAGCCATGGGATGTTAGTTCCGCCGCGTGGTGAGGGCGGGTCAGCGCGATTGGTCGGGGTTTGACATTTGTGCTAACATGCTATTACATTAGCAGAATGAAACAGCGCCCCGCCTCCGTAGCAGACCGTGACAGCGCCGCCGCGTTCAAGGCGCTGGCGCGCACGCTCGCCCAGCTGGACAGGCCGCAGGACGTCGCTGCGTTTCTGCAGGACTTGTGTACGCCGGCCGAGCTGGAGGCAATGGCAGACCGTTGGCGCGTGGTGCCTTTGCTACTCAAGGGCCTGCCCTACCGCGAGATCCATGAACTGACCCAGGTCAGCGTGACCACGATCGGTCGCGTTGCGCGGACCCTCGAATACGGCGCTGGCGGCTATGCCGCGGCGCTACGCCGGTAGACGGCGCGCCCTTCTGCTTCCCACTGAGATGCCCTGATGAGTGTTTCCCTGGCAGCGCCGGCACGCGACCGGCTGCGTATCGCGATCCAGAAAAGCGGCCGCCTGGCCGAGCCGGCACGTGCGGTGCTGGCCGCCTGCGGACTGAGCTGGCGCGAGAGTCGCGACAAGTTGTTCTGCTATGGCGAGTCGTTGCCGGTGGATCTGCTGCTGGTGCGCGACGACGATATTCCTGGGCTGATCGCCGATGGCGTGTGCGACTTCGGGATTGTTGGTCGCAACGAATTGGACGAACAGGCCGGCGAACGCCGTCGCAATGGTCTGCCCGACGCCTACCGTGCGCTGCGCGGGCTGCACTTCGGCCAATGCCGGCTGATGCTGGCGGTGCCGGAGCAGTGGGAATGGAGCGGCCCGCAGCAGGTGCAGGGCAAGCGGATCGCCACCAGCTATCCGGCGGTGCTGGCCGATTGGTTGGAGGCGCGCGGCATCGAGGCGCAAGTGGTGGAACTGTCCGGCTCGGTGGAGATCGCGCCGCGCCTGGGTACCGCCGACCTGATCTGCGATCTGGTGTCCAGCGGCGCGACCCTGGCCGCTAACCAGCTCAAGCCTGTGGAAACTTTGTTGGACAGCGAGGCGGTGCTGGCCGGGCCGGTGCGCGAACCAGCCGACGCTCGTGCTGGGTTGGCGGCGATGTTGCTGCGCCGGCTCGACGGCGTCCTCAAGTTGCGCGACAGCAAGTTGCTGATGTTCCGTGCCGCGCGCGACCGGGTTGCCGACTTGACCCGGTTGCTGCCCGATGCCGACCCGCTGGTGCAGTTGCCCGGCGATGTGGATGAACCATTGCAGTTGCAGACGATGTGTCACGGCGCGATTACCTGGCAGCGCATGGAAGAATTGGAGCGTGCGGGTGCGCAGGGCTTGATGGTGTTGACGGTGGAGCGCTCGCTCGCATGAATCGATTGGATTGGAATGCGCTCGACGCGCAGGCCCGCACCCAGGCCTTGACCCGACCGGTGCAAGCCGTCGCTGCGCAGACCCGCGCGACGGTGGCGCAACTGCTTGAGCAGGTGCGCGCGGATGGCGATGTGGCGTTGCAGGAAATCACCGCGCGCCTGGATGGCGTGGTGCTGCAGCAGTTCGAGGTCGGTGCCGACGAATTCGTCGCGGCCGAGGCGGCGGTACCGGCGGCGTTGCGCGAGGCGCTGCTGCAGGCGATGACGCGGATCACCGCCTTCCACCGCGCCGGCGTGGCTCAGCCGTATGCCGTGGAGACCGCGCCTGGGGTCGTCTGCGAGCGGGTGGTGCGGCCGATCGGTCGGGTCGGCCTGTACGTGCCGGCCGGTAGCGCACCGCTGCCGTCCACGGCGTTGATGCTGTGCGTACCGGCGGCATTGGCCGGTTGCCGCGAGGTGGTGTTGTGTACGCCACCGCGCGCCGATGGCTCGGCTGATCCGGCGGTGCTGGTCGCGGCGCGACTGAGCGGAGTGGATCGCGTGTTCAAGCTCGGCGGTGCGCAGGCCATTGCCGCGATGGGCTTCGGGACCGCTTCGGTGCCTTCGTGCGACAAGTTGTTCGGCCCTGGCAACAGCTACGTCACCGAGGCCAAGCGGCAGGTGGCGCAGGCCGGCGCGGCGGCGATCGACATGCCGGCCGGCCCGTCCGAGGTGTTGGTGATCGCCGATGCCGGCGCCGATCCGGCGTTCGTCGCCGCCGATCTGTTGTCGCAGGCCGAACACGGTCCGGATTCGCAGGTCGTGCTGCTGTCCGACAGCGGGGCGTTGATCGATGCGGTGGAGGACGAGCTGGAACGGCAATTGGCGACGCTGCCGCGCGCGGCGATCGCCCGCCAGGCGCTGGCCGCGTCGCGACTGATCCAGGTCGGCACGCTCGAGGAGGCCTTCGCGATCAGTAATCGCTATGCGCCCGAGCACCTGATTCTGGCGCTGCGCGCGCCGCGCGATTGGTTGGAACGGGTCGAGGCGGCCGGCTCGGTGTTCCTCGGCGACTACACCCCCGAGGCCCTGGGCGACTACTGCAGTGGCACCAACCATGTGCTGCCGACCAGCGGCGCGGCGCGGGCCTACAGCGGGATCAGCGTTGCCAGCTTCCAGAATTTCGTCAGCGTGCAGAGCGCCAGCCAGGCCGGTATCGCCGCGATCGGCGCTTGCGCGGTGCTGATGGCGCGTGCCGAAGGCCTGGACGCGCACGCCAACGCGGTGGCGTTACGCATGGAGAAGGCGGGATGAGCGCCTCCACCGATTCCGCTGGGCTGCTGGCGCTGGTGCGCCCGGACTTGCGTGACTTCACTGGCTATTCCTCAGCGCGCAGTAGCGCAGTGCAGGGTGAGGTCTGGCTCAACGCTAACGAATCGGCCTGGGCCAACCTGGCCGACCGCGATGCCGACAACCGCCGCTATCCGGACCCGCAGCCGCCGCAGTTGCGTGCGGCGCTGGCCGCGTTGTACGGCTGTGCGCCGGAACAACTGCTGATCGGTCGCGGCAGCGACGAGGCGATCGACTTGCTGCTGCGCGCGCTATGCGAGCCGGGCCGCGATGCGATCGTCATCACGCCGCCCGTCTTCGGCATGTATGCGGTGTGTGCCCGGATGCAGAACGCGCGCGTGGTCGAGGTGCCGCTGTGCGATGCAGCGGACGGACTGCACGCCGATCTCGATGCGGTCGTGGACGCGGCACTGAGCCAGAGAGCCAAACTGGTGTTCCTGTGTTCGCCAGGTAATCCTGGCGGCGCGGCCATCGCCTTGGACGACATCGCCCTCGCCGCGCAACGCTTGCAGGATCGTGCCTTGCTGGTGGTGGACGAAGCCTACGGCGAGTTTTCCGATCAGCCCTCGGCGACCACGTTGCTGGCGCGTCAGCCGAATGTGGCGGTGTTGCGGACCTTGTCCAAGGCGCACGCGCTGGCGGCGGCGCGGATCGGCTGCTTGATCGCCGATCCAGCGCTGATTGCGGTGCTGCGGCGTTGCCAGGCGCCGTATCCGATCCCGGCGCCGTGCCTGCATCTGGCGCTGGCCGCGTTGCAGCCCGAGCCGCTGCGGCAGACCGCGCTGCGCGTGGCCGAGGTACGCGAGGAACGCACGCGCATGCAGGCCGCACTGGCCATGCTGCCGGGTGTGCGCCGGGTCTATCCATCGCAAGGCAACTTCCTGCTGTTGCGTTTCGACGATGCCGAGGGTGCGTTACAGGCCTTGCTGGCGGCCGGCGTGGTGGTGCGCGACCAGCGTGCCGCAGCCGGGTTGGGCGATGCCTTGCGCATCACCCTCGGTACGCCGGAACAGAATCAGCGCGTCCTTGATGCCTTGCGGGCGTGGAGGGCGGCGGCATGACCCCGATCCTGTTCGTGGACCGCGACGGTACGCTGATCGAGGAGCCGGCCGATTTCCAGATCGACGCCTACGAGAAGCTGCGTTTCGTGCAGGGCGTGATCCCGGCGCTGCTGAAGCTGCGCGATGCCGGCTATCAGTTCGTCATCGTCACCAATCAGGATGGCCTGGGCAGCGCGACGTATCCGCAGGCCGCGTTCGATGGTCCGAACGACTTGATGCTGCAGATCTTCGCCAGCCAAGGGATTGAATTTCGCGAGGTGCTGATCGACCGCAGTTGGCCGGCCGACAATGCGCCCACGCGCAAGCCCGGCATCGGCCTGATGCTGACGTACTTGCAGGACCGCAGCATCGATTGGGCGCGTTCGGCGATGGTCGGTGACCGCGTGACCGATATCCAGTTCGCGGAAAATCTGCATATCCGCGGCTTCCAGTTGCGCACCGCGCAGTTCGGCGGCGATTGGGAGTGGGCCGGCATCGCCCATGCATTGGCCGATGCGCCGCGCCGCGCCAGGGTGCAGCGCGACACCAAGGAAACCCGGATCGCGGTGGAACTGGATCTGGACTTGGTACGCGATCCGCATTGTGCCACCGGCCTGCCGTTCTTCGATCATATGCTCGAACAGATCGGCAAGCACGGCGGCTTCGCCCTGGACGTGCATGCCGAGGGCGATCTGCACATCGACGAACACCACACCATCGAAGACACCGGTCTGGCCCTAGGACAAGCGCTGCGTCAGGCACTGGGCGACAAGCGTGGCATCGGGCGCTACGGCTTCACTTTGCCGATGGACGAGACCCTGGCCAGCGCCGCACTGGACTTCAGCGGGCGTCCTTATTTCGTATTCGAAGGGGAATTCAAGCGCGAGCGGGTTGGCGATATGCCCACCGAACTGGTGCCGCATTTCTTCCGCTCGCTGTGCGACGCGGCCGGTTTGAATCTGCACCTGAGCGTGCGTGGCGACAACGATCATCACAAGATCGAAGCCTGCTTCAAGGCCTTGGCGCGTGCGTTGCGCCAGGCCGTGCGCCGCGATGGCGCGGCGCTGCCTTCGACCAAGGGCGTGCTGTGAGCGCGCGTGCGACGCCGATGCAGCGCACACCGCACGGTGCCCGTGCGTGGAGGCGGCGATGAGCACGGTGGCCTTGATCGACGCGGGCGGCGCCAACCTCGGTTCGGTGCGTTATGCATTGGAACGCCTGGCAGTGGAGCCGCGACTGGTAAGCGACGCGGCGGGCCTGCAGGGCGCGTCACGGGTGATCCTGCCCGGCGTCGGCGCCGCGCCGCAGGCGATGGCGCGGCTGCGCGCGCAGGGCCTGATCGAACCGCTGCGCATGTTGCAGGTGCCGTTGCTCGGCATCTGTTTGGGGATGCAGTTGCTGTTTGAGCATTCGGAAGAAGGCCAAGTCGATTGCCTGGGCGTACTCGCCGGCGTGGTCCGGCGCATGCCGCTGGCGCCGGGTATCCGGGTGCCGCACATGGGTTGGAACCGCTTGCTATCGATGCGGCCATCGCCGCTGCTGGAGGGCCTGCCGGCTCAGGCCAGCGCCTACTTCGTGCATGGTTATGCGGCGCCGGTCACTGCCGACACGGTGGCCGCCTGCGACCATGGTGGCTTGTTCAGTGCGGTGGTGCAGCACGGGCGCCGTTGTGGCGCGCAGTTCCATCCCGAGCGTTCTGCCGACACTGGCGCACGCATCCTGCGCAACTTTCTCGAGACCGATTTCCCATGAGCTTCCTGGTCTATCCCGCACTGGATATCCGCGATGGCCGCGTGGTGCGGCTGGCGCAGGGCGACTATGCCCGCGAGACCCACTATGGCGATGATCCGCTGCGCCGAGCGAAGGCTTACGCCGACGCTGGCGCGCAGTGGATGCATCTGGTCGATCTGGATGCCGCGCGCGCAGGCGGCTACACCTTGGGGCCGTTATTGGAGCGCATCCGTGCTCAGACCGGGTTGCATGTGCAGACCGGCGGCGGCGTGCGCTCGCGTGCCGATGTGCAGCGCATGCTCGATGCCGGCGCTACCCGCGTGGTCATCGGCTCGTTGGCGGTGCGCGACCGCGAGTCGGTGCTGGCATGGCTGGCCGAGTTCGGGCCGGCGCGTATCACTGTGGCGCTGGACACACGGCAGGATGCGAAGAAGGTGTGGCGGTTGCCGGTGCTCGGCTGGACCGAGACCTCGTCGCTGACCCTGGACGCGCTGGCCAGCGAGTACGCGGCAGCCGGGTTGACCCATCTGCTGTGTACCGACATCGCCCGCGACGGCATGCTGTCCGGACCGAATCTGGCGCTGTATGCGCACTTGCGCCAGATCGCGCCAGACGTGGCCGTGCAGGCTTCCGGCGGCGTCCGCAATGCGGCCGACGTGCGCGCAACGCGCGAGGTCGGTTGTGCCGGCGTGGTGCTGGGTAAATCGTTGCTGGAGGGGCGCTTGCGCCTGGACGAGGCGTTGGCATGCTGAGCCGGCGCATCATTCCGTGCCTGGACGTGCGCGATGGCCGTGTGGTCAAGGGCGTGAAGTTTCGCGATCACGTGGACATGGGCGATATCGCCGAACTCGCATTGCGCTACCGCGACCAGGGCGCCGATGAATTGGTCTTCTACGACATCGGCGCCAGCCCAGAAGGGCGTTCGGTGGATTACGCCTGGGTCGAGCGCGTGGCGCGGCTGTTGGACATTCCGTTCTGCGTTGCCGGTGGCATCCGCGATGTCGCCACGGCGCGGTCAGTGCTGCATGCCGGCGCCGACAAGATTTCGATCAACTCCCCAGCCCTGGAACGCCCCGCGCTGATCGCCGAACTGGCCGACGCCTTTGGTGTGCAGTGCGTGGTGGTCGGCATCGATTCGATCCGCGAGGAGGATGGCCAGTGGCGGGTGCGCCGCTTCACCGGCGATCCCGACAAGACCCAGGCGCTGCGCATGCGCACCCTGGATTGGGTGGTCGAAGCGCAGCAGCTGGGCGCTGGCGAGATCGTGCTCAACTGCATGGACAACGATGGTGTCCGCCGTGGCTACGACATTGCGCAGTTATACGAGGTGCGCGCAGTATGTAAGGTACCGCTGGTGGCTTCCGGCGGCGCTGGCGAGATGCTGCACTTCGCCGAGGTATTCGAGCGCGCCGACGTGGATGCCGCGCTGGCCGCCAGCGTGTTCCACAGCGGCGCTATTCCCATTCCCGAACTCAAGCGCTTCTTGCGCGAACGTCAAATCGAGGTGCGCGATGGCACATGAACATACAGAACACACGGGCGCCGTCGACGATGCGGCGCTGGATTGGAACAAGGGCGATGGCCTACTGCCGGTGGTGGTGCAGGATGCGGCCACCCTGCGCGTGCTGATGCTCGGCTACATGAATCAGGAGGCGTTGGCCACGACCCGCCGCAGCGGTTTGGTCACCTTCTACAGCCGCAGCAAACAGCGTCTGTGGACCAAGGGCGAAGGCTCGGGCCACACGCTGGAGTTGGTCGCGATCGACACCGACTGCGATTACGACACGCTGCTGGTGCTGGCGCATCCGCGCGGGCCGACCTGTCATCTTGGCCGCACCAGTTGCTTCCCGCAGGCGCCTGGGCAGTTCCTTGGTGCGCTGGATCGGCTGGTCGCGCAGCGCGAAGGCGAACGTCCGCCTGGCAGTTACACCACCACCCTGTTCGAGCAAGGGACCCGGCGTATCGCGCAGAAGGTGGGCGAGGAGGGCGTGGAGACCGCGCTCGCCGGCGTGGCCCAGGGCGATGCCGAGTTGCTCGGCGAATCGGCCGATCTGCTGTATCACCTGACCGTGTTGCTACGCGCACGTGGCTTGGCGCTGGCCGATGCGGTCGAGGTGCTGGAGACGCGGCACCGCTGAGGCTGGGCAGCGCGTTTTATCCACTTGCGGCAACAGTTTGAACTTGGTGATCGCTTAACTGCCAACGCCGAGACCGCTGCGCGACTCAGAAACCGTGGCGTCGGGTCGGCACTGCTGAGACTGCTGGCGGCGCCGATCAACCTCGTCGCCAGCGCCTCTGTTCAGGATTGGGTCATGCGGACAGATCGCCGTTGGCGCGATCGCCGACGTCGCGTTTCTCGTAGGCGTTGACGATACGTGCGACCAGCGGATGCCGGACCACGTCGCGTGCCTCGAAAAAGGTGAAGCTGACCCCGTCCACTTCGTGCAGCACCTCGATTGCGTCGCGCAGGCCGGACTTGACGTGCTTGGGCAGGTCGATCTGGGTTAGATCGCCAGTGATTACGGCGGTACTGCCGAAGCCCAGACGGGTCAGAAACATCTTCATCTGCTCGATGGTGGTGTTTTGCGCCTCGTCCAGGATCACATAGGCGTCGTTGAGCGTGCGCCCGCGCATGTAGGCCAGCGGCGCGATCTCGATGACGTTCTTTTCCAGCAACTTCACCACCTTGTCCACGCCGAGCATTTCGTACAACGCGTCGTATAGTGGGCGCAGATACGGATCCACTTTCTGGCTCAGATCGCCGGGCAGGAAGCCGAGTTTCTCGCCGGCCTCCACCGCCGGGCGCACCAGAATCAAGCGTTGCACGCGCGACTCGTTCAGCGCCTCCACCGCGCTGGCGACGGCCAGGAAGGTCTTGCCAGTGCCGGCCGGGCCGATGCCGAAATTGATGTCGTGGGTGGCGATCTGGTGCAGGTACTTGGCCTGGTTGGCGCCACGCCCGCGCACGGTGCCGCGTTTGACCTTGATCGCTACGTCCTGCGGTTGATAGGCGCGCTGGGCGATCTGATCGACGTTGGCCTGGTTCAGACGCAGATGGATCTGCTGGTCGTCGAAGATCACGCTGTCGGCCTCGGCGTAGAGCGCCTGCAGCAGTTGTTGGGCGGAAGCCACGGCCGCTTCCTGACCGGTTACCCGGTACACGTTGCCGCGGTTGGAAATCTCCACGCCCAGGCGCAGCTCGATCTGCCGCAGGTGTGCATCGAAGGGCCCGGCCAGGTTGGCCAGCCGCTCGGTGTCGGCGGGGTCCAGGGTGAAGTCGTGGTGTGCGGATGCTTTGGTCATTGCGATGTAGGTGCGGCAGTGCATGCGCTGCGCGTATTGTTCAGCGCCTGGGAGGCAAGCGTAACCCGCACGGCAATGCAGGACCAGCGCATGTGGCGCTATCGCGCGGGCTCAATCCACGTCTGCGACTACGCGTCCGCGCAGCGAATTGCTCAGCGCCTCGGTGATCGTCACCTCGACAAACTGTCCGATCAGGCGCGGATGTCCGGGGAAGTTCACCGAGCGCATGTTTTCGGTCTTGCCGGTCAGTTCGGCCGGGTTCTTTTTCGACGGGCCTTCGACCAGCACCGTCTGCACGCTGCCGATCATGCTGCGCGAAATTTGTTGCGCATGGGCATTGATGTGCGCCTGCAGCCGTGTCAGCCGTGCATGCTTGACGGCTTCGGGGGTGTCGTCTTCCAGGTCGGCGGCCGGCGTGCCCGGGCGCCGCGAATAGATGAAAGAAAAGCTCTGGTCGAAGCCGACGTCTTCGATCAGTCTCATGGTCTTGTCGAAATCGGCGTCGGTCTCGCCGGGGAAGCCGACGATGAAGTCCGAGCTGATCGCGATGTCCGGACGCACCGCCCGTAACTTGCGGATCTTCTGTTTGAATTCCAGTGCGGTGTAGCCCCGCTTCATCGCGCTGAGGATGCGGTCGCTGCCGGCCTGCACCGGCAAGTGCAGATAGTTGGCTAGTTGCGGCACGTCGCGGTAGGCGTCCACCAGCGAGTCGCTGAACTCCAGTGGGTGCGAGGTCGTGAAGCGGATGCGACCGATGCCCTCGATCTGGGCGATGCTGCGGATCAGTAGACCCAGATCGGCGTGCTGCGGGTCCTCGCCGACGTCGGCGTCGGCATACGGGCCGCGATAGGCGTTGACGTTCTGGCCGAGCAGGTTGATCTCGCGCACGCCCTGCGCGGCCAGTTGCGCCACTTCCACCAGCACGTCTTCGAATGGTCGGCTGATCTCTTCACCGCGGGTGTAGGGCACCACGCAGAAGGAGCAATATTTGGAACAGCCCTCCATGATCGACACGAATGCCGATGGCCCCTCGGCGCGCGGCTCGGGCAGCCGGTCGAACTTCTCAACCTCGGGAAAGCTGATGTCCACCTGCGATTGCCCGGAAGCGCGTCGGGCGCGGATCAACTCCGGCAGCCGGTGCAGGGTCTGCGGGCCGAACACCAGGTCCACGTAGGGCGCGCGTTTGACGATCGCTTCGCCCTCCTGCGACGCCACGCATCCCCCCACGCCGATGATCACCTGTTTGCCGCCGGCCTTGAGCGCCTTCCAGCGGCCGAGCTGGCTGAACACCTTTTCCTGCGCCTTCTCGCGGATCGAGCAGGTGTTGACCAGAACCACGTCGGCTTCTTCGGGGTTGTCGGTTAGCTCGAGCCCCTCGGCGGCGGCGAGCACGTCGGCCATCTTGGCCGAGTCGTATTCGTTCATTTGGCAGCCGTGGGTCTTGATGTACAGCTTGCCACGCGCTGGCGACGGGGTGGCGGGGGTGCTGGCGGAGGGCAGGGGGTGCAGGACAGTCCCGGGCATGGCGCTGAATCCAGGCGGGTGGAAAGGTAGCCGATGAGTTTACCCGTGCAGGCGTCTCTGCGCAGGTGCCCGGTTGGCTGCCCCGTATGCCCCCCGTGTGCATGCACTGACCGCAGCCTGTCGTGATGGTCAAACGCTCTATCATCTGGGCACGGAAGGGAGTGGGAGCGGGTTGGGAGGCGTCAAGCCCATCTTGCTCCCGGGATAGGACGACGGCTGCGGCCTCGGGTGGCTCAATCAGCACGGACTTGGCAACCGGTGGGGAAGTTGGGACACTGCCGCCATGAAGGGGATGCTGTGGCTTCTGGGGCTGGTAATCGCCACGCTGTCGGCTACGCCGGCCAGCGCGGGTACCGTATACAAATGCATCGGTACCGACGGTGTCACCAGCTACGGTAACAAGCGCGTGTCCGGCGGCAATTGCAGCGTGATCGATCACTATATGCCCGAACACCGCGCTGCGCAGGCCGCAGCGGTCCCGGCCAAGGCCGTCGCCGAGCGCGCCCCTGCCCATCGTGTCGTCGCCTTGGCGGCTCCGTCGGTTGGCGTCCAGGCTTCCCAGGCTAGCGCTTCGGTCGCCGCCCCGGCGCCAGGTGTGCCCAGGATGGTCCCGACACGTGGGGTTCCTGTGGCCGCTGCCTTACCGCAGCGGTTGGTTAGCGGCCAGCTCTACTCTTACATGCAAGATGGCGTGCGCCATTACACCAGTGCCCGGCCAACCCAAGTCGCCAGTCTGGGGACGGTACGCACGATCCACTACAGCTTCATGGAGACCTGCTACGCCTGCGCCAACTCCGGAGTGAACTTCGGCGCTGTGCGCCTGAACACGACCGCCTACCAGGGCGAGATTGCCGCTGCCGCGCGCGAGTACGGGGTTGAGGAAGCGGTGGTGCGTGCAATCATCCATGCCGAGTCGGCCTACAACCCCATGGCGCTCAGTCGCGCCGGCGCGCAGGGCCTGATGCAGTTGATGCCGATGACGGCGCGCCGTTTCGGCGTCGGCGATGCGTTCGATGCGGCGCAAAACATCCGTGGGGGCGTGCAATATCTGGCCTGGTTGTTGAAACGTTTCAACGGTAACCTCAGCTTGGCTGCGGCTGGCTATAACGCTGGCGAAGGCGCGGTAGACAAACACGGCGGTGTGCCGCCGTATAGTGAGACGCAGCTCTATGTACAGCGGGTTGGCGTACTCGCCGAACGCTACCGTGGCGCGGGTTCGGCCGCGCATTGACCCCGTGGGTGCCCATGGCGCGCGGATGTGCCGGCTGCATTGTCGGCGGATTAAGGGTTCCGCTACACTGCGGTGAATTCGATGCAACTCGATCCCCACCGAGTTGCTGGCAGCCTCACGCTACCCAATCACAGATCGGAGTGCCGGATGGCCAACGATGGGGTCAACGATTCGGTTAATACAGGGCGTCGCCGCTTTCTCACTGCCACCACGGCCGTCGTGGGCGCGGTTGGCGCGGGATGCGTCGCGGTTCCTTTCATCAAATCCTGGGAGCCTAGCGCCAAGGCCAAGTTGGCCGGGGCGCCGATCACGGCCGACATCAGCGCGTTGCAGGAGGGCCAGCGTCTGATTCTGGAATGGCGCGGCCAGCCGATCTGGATCGTCAAGCGCTCCAAGGCGATGCTCGACGCGCTGCCGTCCCTGGATGGTCGGCTCAAGGATCCCAAGTGCGAGAACAAGGACCAGCAGCCGGATTACGTGCTGAAAAACCCCGACTACCGCTCGATCAAGCCGAATATCTCGGTGCTGGTCGGTCTGTGTACCCACCTGGGTTGCTCGCCGGAGATGGTCGCCGAGATTCGCCCCGAGCCTTACGATCCAGACTGGAAGGGCGGCTATTTCTGCCCCTGCCACAAGTCGCGTTTCGACATGTCCGGGCGTGTGTTCCAGGGCGTGCCGGCGCCGATCAATCTACTGGTGCCGCCGCACCATTACCAGGACGACAACACGCTAGTCATCGGCGTGGACCCGAGTGCGTCCGCGAAAGGAGGGGCCTAAGTCATGACCGACAATCTCCTCACCCGCACCGCGGGCAGCGTGTTCGATTGGGTCAACGAGCGCGCTCCTGGGCTGATGCCGTTCTACCGCAAGCACATCGCCGAGTACTACGCGCCGAAAAATTTCAACCTCTGGTATTACTTCGGTTCGTTGGCACTGGTGGTGCTGGTGAATCAGATCGTGACCGGCATTTTCCTGACGATGCACTACAAGACCAGCGCGGCCGAGGCGTTCAACTCGGTCGAGTACATCATGCGCGACGTGGATTGGGGCTGGCTGATCCGCTACATGCACTCCACCGGTGCTTCGCTGTTCTTCATCGTGGTCTATCTGCACATGTTCCGTGGGCTGATGTACGGCAGCTACAAGAAGCCGCGCGAACTGGTCTGGATCCTGGGCATGCTGATCTACCTGGTGTTGATGGCCGAAGCCTTCATGGGCTACGTGCTGCCTTGGGGGCAGATGTCGTTCTGGGGCGCGAAGGTCATCATCTCGCTGTTCGGCGCGATCCCGGTGATCGGCAATGGTCTGACCGAGTGGATCATGGGCGACTATCTGCCCTCCGACGCCACCCTCAACCGTTTCTTCGCCCTGCACGTGATCGCGCTGCCGTTGGTGCTGTTGCTGATGGTGGTGCTGCACCTGGGGGCGCTGCACGAAGTCGGATCCAACAACCCCGATGGGGTGGAGATCAAGAAAGGCCCCAAGGGCAACCGTTGGGACCCGAACAAGCCGGCCGACGGTATCCCGTTCCATCCGTATTACACGGTCAAGGACATGGTCGGAGTCGGCTTCCTGCTCATGCTCGGCGCCTTCATCATCTTCTTCGCTCCCGGTTTCGGCGGTCTGTTCCTGGAGCACGACAATTTCACCGAGGCCAACCGCTTGGTCACGCCGGAGCACATCAAGCCGGTCTGGTACTACACCCCGTACTACGCGATGTTGCGGGTGGTGCCGAACAAGCTCGGCGGCGTGCTGGTGATGTTCTCGGCGATCGCGATCCTGTTCCTGGTGCCGTGGCTGGACCGCGCCAAGGTTAAGTCGATTCGCTACCGTGGCTGGATCTCGCGGGTGATGCTGGCGGTGCTGGCGGTGTGTTTCGTGTGGTTGGGGGTGATCGGCTCCGGTCCAGGCACCGAGATCATCGAGACTTACATCGGCCGCGTATTGACGCTGCTGTACTTCCTTTTCTTCCTGACCATGCCGATCTGGACCACGCTGGACCGCACCAAGCCGGTGCCGGAGCGGGTGAGCAGCCATGACTAAGCGCCTGATCGCTCTCTTGGCCTGCGTCGCTTGCATGTGCTTGCTGTCGGTTCCTGCGTTGGCGGGCGAGGGCGGTGCCACATTGCAGGCGGGTAACGATCTTGGCGACCGCGCTTCGCTGCAGCGTGGCGCCAGGGGGTTCATGAATTATTGTTCCGGCTGCCACTCGTTGAAGTACCTGCGTTACTCGCGCATGGCCGAGGACCTGGGCCTGAGCGAGGATGAGGTGATGCACAATCTCAACTTCACCGGCGCCAAGGTCGGCGAACACATTGAGGCCGCGATGCCACACGAGGCGGCGGCCAAGTGGTTCGGCAAGGCACCTCCGGATCTGAGCCTGATCGCCCGGGTGCGCGGCACCGATTGGGTCTATACCTACCTCAAATCGTTCTATCTGGACCAGTCGCGCCCGCTGGGCTGGAACAACAGGCTGTTTGCCAACGCTTCCATGCCAAATCCGCTGTGGGAACTGCAAGGCTTGCAGCAGCCGGTCTACGGCAAGGCGCCGCAGCCGGGTGTAGACAAACCGGTGGAGCGCTTGCAACTGGCCTCCCCGGGCAAGCAGACCCCTGCCGAGTTCGACCAGACCGTGCGTGACATCAGCAATTTCCTCGAATACGCTGGCGAGCCTGCGGCGCTGAAACGGCAGCGTCTGGGCGTGTGGGTGGTGCTGTTTCTGGCCTTGCTCACCTTCCTGGCCCATCTGCTGAAGAAGGAATACTGGAAGGACGTGCATTGAGCGCTTTTGATGTTGTCTACGCGCCTGCTGCACCATTGCTGAGTGATTCCCCTGTTCAGCCTATTGGCTTTTGTGTGCGAGGGTTGCACACTCAGCGGCCGTGGCGACCGTTCGCAAGGTGCGGACGGCGTCGATGCGGCCGGCGGATTCCGGTCGTCGGAGAGCCTTGAATGGCGGTGAGTTTGCGCATGCGAAATACCTTGACCTTGTTTTCCTCCACAGATGACGTCTTGTGCCACCGCGTTCGCCTGGTGCTCGCGGCCAAAGGCGTCACCTATGATTTCGTGGCGGTGGATCCGCAAAATCCGCCGGAAGACCTGATCGATCTCAATCCATACCACTCCGTGCCGACGCTGGTCGAGCGCGAATTGGTGCTGTACGCCGCCTCGGTGGTCAGCGAGTACCTCGACGAGCGCTATCCGCATCCGCCGTTGATGCCGGTCGATCCGCTCTCGCGTGCGCGTTTGCGCCTGGCGATGTTGCGCATCGAACACGATTGGGTGCCGCAAGTGCAGGCGATCCAGCTCGGCAACAAAGCCCAGGCCGAAGCCGGCCGCAAGCGCCTGAAGGAATTGCTCACCGCCTCGGTACCACTGTTCAAGGCCAGCAAATTCTTCCTCAACCCGGAGATGAGTCTGGCCGATTGCGCGATGGCGCCGATCATCTGGCGCCTGCAGGCGCTGGATATCCCGTTGCCGAAGGATGGCAAGGCGATCGAAGACTACGGCAACCGCATCTTCCGTAATCCCGGTTTCATCCGCAGCCTGACGGACCAGGAAAAGAAACTGCGCGACCTGCCAACGTGATGCCCATCTGCGTGGTGGGCCCGCTGTGTTTCGAGTTGCGTCGGCGTTACGCGCTGGCGCGTGGAATTGCCGTATGAGCGACGAGACTTACCGCATGACCAGCCATCGCCCCTACCTGTTGCGGGCGCTGGTGGAATGGATCAACGACAACGGTATGACCCCGCACGTGCTGGTGGATGCCAGCTTGCCCGGTGTGCAGGTGCCGCCGAGCGCGGTCAAGGATGGCCGGGTGGTGCTGAACATCGCCGAGCGCGCGGTGGTGCGTTTGCAGATCGACAACGATGGAGTCAGCTTCACCGCTCGATTTGGCGGTGTCAGCTATCCGGTCCAGGTGCCGATGGCTGCGGTGCTGGCAGTCTATGCGCGCGAAACCGGGCAGGGGATGGCGCTGCCGGACGATATTCATGGTCCGGGCGAGCAGCCGCCCGACGGCGATGCGCCCCCGCCGCCGCGTCCTGGCAGTTCCGACGAGGCCGGTAAGCGCCCGCGTCTGCGCGTAGTGAAGTAGGGCTGTTTTCGGGGCGAGCCATTGCCGCTCGCCATGTGCTGTTTCTCTCGGGCGGGCTGTGCAGTCAGTCCGCGCAGGTGTGGCGATGATGCTTTCGCCAGGAGCGTACGGCGCTTGCGCATGCCGGCCGAATTCTCGGCTTCGTGCGTATCCATGCGTTGGATACCGTCGCTGTGACGCGGAGGGGCTGCGTCACGTATGGCACGCATGACCGGTTGCGTTGGATCGTCTTATTGGTGGGGCGCTCGCGCCTCATGCAGCGCGGTCACGGTGGCGACAGATGGCCCGGCGAAAGTAATCAGTCGATCCCCGAGCAGCACCAGACGGCCGCTGTGCCGGTCCACGCCGTCGCAGGAATAGTCGAAGCGGAAGCTGCGCTCGAAGCCGAGCCAACCGTTGGGCAGCCGCCGTAGGCGTAGGCCCGTGCCGTGTACGCTCTGGTCGAGCCATTGCACGTCGGCGGCTTTGCAGGCGTTGCGTCCGAGGACTTCGGCGCGTTCGGCGGCGGCACGCGAGGCGTTCCAGAACGCGAACACGGCCGCACCGACGATCATCAGCAGAATCAGACTAGGCATGCGGCCACTGTAACCAGGCGTCGGGCAAGAGGGCAATCCTGATCGCCTGAATCGTGATGCGACGTTGTGGCTTGGTTGATGGGCGTCTGTTGTGCAGACCACCATCTTGCATGCGCACGAGCGATCGCGTTACTGCGGGGGCGAACCCAGCTTGAGCGAAAGATCCACCGCTTGCACGTGCTTGGTCAGCGCGCCGATGGAGATGCAGTCCACGCCGTCTTCGGCAATCGCGCGTATCGTGTCGAGGTCCACGCCGCCGGAGACTTCCAGTGGAATGCCGCGCTGATGAAATTCGTTGCTGGCAATCGCCACTGCGGCGCGGCGTTGTTCCGGGGTGAAGTCGTCGAGCAAAATGCGCTCGCAACCGGCGCTGAGGGCTTCGCGTAGCTCGTCCAGGGTTTCCACCTCGATTACCAGGGGCAGTTGTGGCCACTGTGCGCGTGCTGTAGCCACTGCCGCGCTCAACGAGCCTGCGGCATGAATGTGGTTTTCTTTCAGCATCACGGTGTCGTACAAGCCGATGCGGTGGTTGTTGCCGCCGCCGCAACGGACCGCGTATTTCTGCGCCAGGCGCAGGCCGGGCAGGGTCTTGCGGGTGTCCAGGATGCGTGCGCCGGTGCCGGCGACCGCGGCCACGTAGGCGGCGGTGACGGTCGCGGTGGCGGAGAGGGTCTGCAGAAAATTCAGCGAGGCGCGCTCGGCGCTGACCAGGGCGCGGTTGCGCCCGTGCAACAGGGCTAGCACTGTGCCTGCTGCCACCCGTTCGCCCTCGGCCACGCGCCACTGGATCCTGACTTGCGGATCGAGCGTGCGGTGACAGGCGTCGAACCAGGGCCGGCCAGCGATCACCGCCTCCTGTTTGCACAGCAGGTAGGCATTGTCGGCGCGGTCGGGTAGCAATGCGGCGGTGACGTCGCCGCTGCCCAGGTCCTCGGCCAGTGCGCGCGCCACATCGGCGTCGATCAGGTGCTGTGCTGGCGGCTGGAGTCGCGCCGTGTCGGGGCTCATTTGGCCGGGAAGTCGGCGAGCTGGGAAGTGGCGATCGCCTCTTCGGACAGCAGTACCGGGATGCCGTCTTCGACGCGAAACACCTGCTTGCGGTCGCGCGTGATCAGCGCTTCGCGCAGGGCTTGGGTCTGTGCGCCGCCATCGGCGCGCTTGACCCCGCCGGCGGCGATGGCTCGGTTCAGTGCTTCCAGGCCGCGCGCCTCCAGCAGTGCCAGCGGTTGGCGGGTGTCGGGCGAGCACAGCAGGTCGAGGAGTTTGCGGTCCATCCGGTCTTCGTCTTGCGTGGAAGACGGCTAGAATACGTCTTTAAGGCAGGGGACGGCCATGGCCTCCAGACAAACCACGCCGCTCGTCGGCATCGTGATGGGCTCCCGCTCCGATTGGGAGACCATGCAGCACGCAGCGGAGAAGCTCGATGCCTTGGGTGTGCACCATGAAGTGAAGGTCGTGTCGGCGCATCGCACGCCGGATGTGCTGTTCGCCTATGCCGAGGCGGCGGCGGCGCGTGGGCTGCGCGCGATCATTGCCGGTGCCGGCGGCGCCGCGCACCTGCCGGGCATGCTCGCGGCCAAGACGGTAGTGCCGGTGCTGGGCGTGCCGGTGCAGTCCAAGGCGCTCAATGGCATGGACTCGTTGCTGTCGATCGTGCAGATGCCGGCGGGTATTCCGGTGGCCACCTTCGCTATCGGCAATGCCGGCGCGGCCAATGCCGCGCTGTTCGCCGCGGCGATGTTGGCGGCCGAGCATGTCGATGTCGCCACGGCGCTGAGCGCGTTTCGCCAGCGCCAGACAGAAGACGTGATGGCCAAGGACGATCCGCGCCAATGACGACGGTCGGTATTCTGGGAGCGGGGCAGTTGGCTCGGATGCTGGCGATTGCCGGTGCGCCGCTGGGCCTGCGCTTCGCCATGCTGGATACGGTGGCCGACGCTTGCGCCGGCCAGGTCGCCCCGCTGCAGGTTGGCGATTACCGCGACGCGGCGGCGCTGGCCGCTTTCGCCGCCAAGGTGGATCTGGCCACCTTCGACTTTGAAAACGTGCCGGCCAGCAGCGCCGAGTGGCTGGCGGGACAGGTGCCGGTCTTCCCCAGTCCGGATGCGTTGGCAGTGGCGCAGGACCGCCTGGCCGAGAAGACTCTGTTCCGAGAACTGGGCATCCCGGTGCCCGCGTTTGCCGCGGTCGATCGCCGCGAGGAGCTGGATGTGGCACTGGCCATGGTTGGCACGCCGTGCATTCTCAAGACCCGCCGTCTTGGCTACGACGGCAAGGGCCAGTTCCGCATCGCCTCCGTGGCCGATGCCGATGCGGCCTGGGCGGCGTTGGGCGCGCAGGCGTCGAGTGTCGGCTTGATCGTCGAGGCGTTCGTGCCGTTCCAGCGTGAGATCAGCGTTGTGGCGGTACGTGGCCGCGATGGCGAATTCCGCACCTGGCCGCTGACCGAGAACTGGCATGTCCAAGGCGTGCTGTCGGCCAGTTTGGCTCCGGCGCAGGCCGATGCCGCGTTGGAACAGGCGGCAGTCGCGCATGCGCGGGCCTTGGCCGAGCGCCTGCAGTACGTCGGCGTGTTTGCGCTGGAGTTGTTCTGCCGCGATGGGGTGTTGCTCGCCAACGAGATGGCGCCGCGCGTGCACAACTCCGGCCACTGGACCATCGAAGGCGCCGAGACCTCGCAATTCGAAAATCATCTGCGCGCAGTGCTCGGCTTGCCGCTGGGGTCCACGCGCATGTGTGGCCATGCCTGCATGCTCAATTGGATTGGTGCGATGCCCGATGCCGCGCCGGTGCTGGCCCAGCCCGGTGGGCATTGGCACGACTATGGCAAGGAGTCGCGCGAGGGACGCAAGGTCGGCCACGCCACGCTACGCGAGGATGCGGCCGAGGCGCTCGCGCAGGCGCTGCAGACGGTCGGTGCGCAATTGCAACGTGAGGCCCAGGTCGCCCCGGTGATCGCCGCGCTGCGTGGGCAGCGCTGACCCAGCGTCATCGTTGTCGAATCGCTGTCGATCTGTGGCCGGTCCAGGGGGCTTGTCTGCGGGTGCCGGCCTCCCGGTGCTGCCTGCGTCGCGGGTGCGATCTCAGCGCAGGTTGGTTGCCACGAACTCCCAGTTCACCAGCTTCCAGAACGCCTCCAGGTAGCGCGCGCGGTCGTTGGGGTAATCGATGAAGTAGGCGTGTTCCCAAATGTCGCAGGCGAGCAGCGGGACATCGTGGCCAGTTAGCGGTGACACCCCATTGGCGGTGACGATCACGGCTAAGCTGTCGTCCGGGCGTTGCACCAGCCAGACCCAGCCCGATCCGAACACGCTCAGCGCCATGCGGGTGAACTCGGTCTTGAAACTGGCGATGTCGCCGAAGCGCTTGGTCAGAAGTTCGCCAAGCGCTCCTCCGGGCTCGCCGCCGCCGCGCGGACGCAGGCCGCGCCAGTAGAACGCGTGATTCCAGATCTCGGCGGCCTCTTCGAACAGGTGGCCCTGTGCGCGCCGCAGCAGATCCTCTAGCGGCAAATCGGCCAATTCGCTGCCGGCGATGCGTGCATTGAGCCGTTCCACCAGACTGCGTTGGTGTTGGCCGTGATGATGGTCCAGTGTCGCCGCCGACAGATGCGGCGTCAGTGCGCTGTGGTCGTAGGGCAGCGGGGCGAGTTCGATGGCCATGGATCCTCGGTGGCGGGGTGCGCGTGTTTCGGTACGATCACGCGCAGGGCTTACACTATGCGGCGATGCGAAAGTCTAGTCGATCGTCGAGGTCACTCTTTCGCCCCAGCAACAGTGAGGAGAACCCGCAATGCAGGTGATGGAGCGCATCCAGGCCGATGTTGAACGGCATCCCATTGTGTTGTTCATGAAGGGGACGCCGCAGTATCCGATGTGCGGTTTCTCCAGCCGTGCGCTGCAGGCGTTGTTGGTTGCCGGCGCCGACCGGTTGCATACGATCAACGTGCTCGATGAACCGGAAATTCGCGCCAATCTGCCTCGTTATTCGAATTGGCCGACTTTTCCTCAGTTGTTCATCCATGGTGAATTGATTGGTGGTTGCGACATCACCCTGGAGTTGTTCGAGTCCGGTGAGTTGCAGCGCATTGTGACTGAGGCTTACCTGTCGTGATGCAGGCGGTGGTGCCGCAGGCCGGCGTGCTGGCCCAGCGGGTGGTGCTGATCACCGGCGCAGCCGGTGGTCTGGGTAGCGCTGCGGCCCTTGCCTGCGCCCAGGCCGGGGCCATCGTGGTTCTGCTCGGGCACAAGCCTGCGCGGCTGAATCGGGTTTACGATGCGGTCGCCGCGGTCGCCGCGCCACCGCTGCTCTATCCGCTGGACCTGCTGGGGGCCACGCCGCAGGACTATGCGACCCTGGCTGAGCGCCTGCAGGCGGAGTTGGGGCGTCTGGACGGGCTGCTGCACTGCGCGGCCGATTTCATTGGTCTGACGCCGTTCGAGCATGCCGATCCGGCGCATTTCGCGCGTGCCATTCACGTTGGTCTGACGGCTCCGGCCTGGTTGACCCAGGCCTGTCTGCCACTGCTGCGGCAGGCGCCGGATGCCGCCATCGTGTTCGCATTGGACGACCCGGCGCGTGTTGGCCAAGCCTACTGGGGAGGCTACGGCGCGGCCCAGTACGGACGTCGGGGTCTGCTGGCGAGCCTGCATAGCGAACTGGCCGCTTCGCGCGTGCGTGTGGCGGGGTTGCAGCCTGGCCCGATGCGCACACCGTTGCGCGCGCGCGCCTATACCCATCACGAAGACCTCGACGCGGTGGATCCCGCACGTTACGCCGCGGCCTGCGTGGATTTGCTGTCCCCTGCCGGCGCAGTGCATGGCGGCACCACCTGGACTCCTGCGGTATGACCATTCTCTCGGCGGCACTATTGTTATTTCTGATCCTCGATCCGCTGGGCAACATCCCGGTGTTCCTCAGCGTGCTCAAGCCGTTGTCGGGCAAGCGGCAGCGCGTGGTGCTGGCGCGCGAGTTGCTGATCGCCCTGATGGTGCTGATGGGGTTCCTTTGGGGGGGGAAGTACGTTCTAGAGGTGATGCATTTGCGCCAGGAATCGGTGGCGATCGCCGGTGGCATCGTGCTGTTCCTGATCGGCATCCGCATGATCTTCCCGCGGCCGGAAGGGCTGCTGGGCGAGCTTCCCGAAGGTGAACCTTTCATCGTGCCGCTGGCGATTCCGTTGGTGGCTGGCCCGTCGGGCATGGCGGCGGTGATGCTGATGGGCAGCAATGAGCCGACGCGCCTGGGCGAATGGAGCCTAGCGTTGATTTTGGCCTGGCTGGCAACCTCGGCGCTGCTGTTTTCCGGCACCCTGTTGTATAAGCTGCTCGGCATGCGCGTATTGACCGCGGTCGAACGGTTGATGGGCATGTTGCTGGTGGCGATTTCGGTGCAGATGTTCCTGGATGGAATCAGCACCTATCTGAAATCCCCGCTTGCCGGTTGAGTGCTTCCCGCATTAGCGGGCCGTGGGTGTTGTCCGCGGTGGTTGCCCGATAGGCGGCGGCAAGGGCGCGCGCGGGTCAGGCCGTTGCCACGGCAGGCGAGCGAGGTGGCAAGAAGCGGGGACCACCTGGCCCATGCGCGGCGCTGTGCGGCCGGGGCGCACGCTGCACTGACGCCATCGATAGCAAGATGACTGGGGGCTTGCGTCCTTATCCATGTCCGTTCGTGTCGAATTGTCGTGGTTCTGCAACACGACCCTCTCTCCCTTACGGTGTTAATTTTATGTTAATAATTGCGGGGTGGCAAGTGGGAACGCCTCTTCACTGCTTCCGTTGCCGTGCGCCCGCACCAGCGCGGTGTGCTATGCGCATTTCGTCAAACTCCATTGAGGCTTTTGCAATGATTCAATCCCGTCTGCGGATGTCCAAGCTCACGTTGGGCTTGGTCGCAGTGCTCGCTGCTGCGCCCGTGTTCGCCCAGAGTACCTCCGCCGGTGTCGGCGGCTTGGTGACCCATGCTGGCCAGCCGGTCGCCGGTGCCGAGGTGACCATCACCCACGTCGAGTCGGGCACGGTCAACCGGGTCTCCACCGATGCCAGCGGTCGCTACAATGCGCGCGGCTTGCGTGTCGGCGGTCCGTACACCATCACCATCACCAAGCCGGGCGAAGGCACCAAGACGGAAGATGGCCTGTACCTGGGCGTTAATCAGACCGCCAGCATCAATGCCGAGTTGACCGGCGACATGGCCGCGCCGACCACGCTGGAGACGGTCAACGCCGTCGTTGCGGCCAGCGGCTCGGAAGTGTTCAGCGCCACCAAAATGGGTGCCGGGACCAACGTCGGTCGCGAGCAGATCGAGGCGTTGCCGTCGATCAATGGCAACATCCAGGACTACATGCGTTTGGACCCGCGAGTGGCCTTTGTCGATCGCGCCTCGGGCACGATCAGCGCCGGTGGTTTGAACCCGCGCTATAACGCGATCAATATCGATGGCGTCTCGGCGAGCGACACCTTCGGCCTGGAAGGCAACAACATGACCACCCGGCGTCAGCCGGTGTCGATGGAGGCCATCGAAGCCATCGACGTCAACGTGTCCAACTACGATGTCAGTAGCGCCAGCGCCGCTGGTGCCACCGTCAATGCGGTGACCAAGTCCGGTACCAACGAATTCCACGGTTCGGTCTACGGCTCCATGCGCGATGGCGACTGGTTCGGTAAAAATCCCGATGGCAGCAAGTTCAATGGTTTCAATAAAGAGACGACCTACGGTGCGACTTTCGGTGGCCCGATCGTCAAAGACAGGCTGTTCTTCTTCGCCAACTACGAGAAGTTCAAACAGGACGCGCCTGGCATCGATCTGGGCAGCACGGCGCTGGGCAAGCCCAACGCCAGTTACGGCATGGCCGATGTGACGCGCGCGGAGCAGATCGCTAAAAACTATGGCTTCGACGCCGGTAGCTTGAACAGCGACGGCAACACCGATCTGAAGGAATATGCGCTCAAGCTGGACTGGAACATCAGCGACAACCACCGCGCCAGCTTCCGTTACAGCAAGCTGGACCAGAGCAAGCTGCGCATCAACGGCGCCGGTAATTCCAGTCAGGCGTCGCTGAGTTCTTATTGGTACCAGCACCAGAAGAGTGTAGAGAGCTACGTCGGTCAGTTGTTCAGCGATTGGTCGGAGAACTTCTCCACCGAGTTCAAAGTGTCTTACCGCGACTACTCCGCGATCCGTGTGGTCCCGACCGACGCGCCGAGCATTGCGGTGTACTTCGGCGGCGCGGTCGCCAACCCGACCGGCGACGTGCTGTACCTGGGCACGGAGGCCAATTCGCAGGGCAATATCCTCACCACGAAGACCTGGAATTACTACGGTGCGGGCACCCTGACTCTGGACAATCACAATCTGAAGTTTGGCGTCGACTACAGCACCAACGACATCTACGACCTGTACGGTCGCAATAGCTGGGGCGTGTACAGCTTCTTCGGTCTGGACAATTTCGCCAGCGGCCGCTGGAGTTCCTACCAACTCAACCAGGAGCGTACGCCGGGTTCGATCGCCGCCAACTACACGAACACCAATCTTGGCCTGTTCGTACAGGACACCTGGTACGTCAATAGCAACCTGACCCTGACCCTGGGTCTGCGTGGCGACCGTCCCGGCGTCAGCCCGGATCCGGCTTATAACGCGGGTGCGCAGGCTGCATTCGGCTACGACAACAGCAAGACCTTCAGCGGTGGCTTCCTGATCCAGCCGCGCGTTGGCTTCAACTACACCTTCGACACCGAGCGCCCGACCCAACTGCGCGGCGGCGCAGGCCTGTTCCAGGGCGATGCGCCGGAGGTGTGGATCGCCAACAGTTACTCCAACACTGGTTTCAACTACAACGCCTACAGCTTCACCACCTACGATCCGCGCCTGCCGTTCAGGGCCAATAAGAACACCCAGCCGGTTCCCACCACGCCGGGCTCGGCCACCCAGGGGGTGAACTTCGTCGGCAAGGATTTCAAACTGCCGTCGCTGTACAAGGCCAACCTGGCACTGGACCACGAACTGCCGTGGAACGGCATCGTGGCGTCGGCCGAAGTGCTGGTGACCAAGGTCAAGGAGGGCTTGTACTACAAGAGCCTGAACATCGGTTCCGTCGCTACACCGGGTCAGGATCCGAGCCCGGCCTACTACGGTCCGGATGGCCGCGCGCTGTATTGGAATCCGTCGCAGACTGGCCGTCCATGGGCGGCCGGCAATAATCGCTTCGGCCGCAACGCCGGCTACAGCGATGTCTACCTGATCGACAATACCGACAAGGGCAGGACGCAGCAGTTGACCTTGTCGCTGTCCAAGCCGTTCAGCGAAGGCGGCGATTGGTCCTGGAGCCTGGGATACACCTACACCCACGCCACCGAAGTCGGTTCGCTGACCAGTTCCACCGCCAGCTCGGGCTGGGGGAACCAGTACGCGTTCAACGCCAATTCCGAAACCGAAAACAAATCGCGCTATGCGATCAAGGACCGTATTTCCGGTTCGTTGGACTGGAAGCATATGTTCTTCCGCGACTACGAGACCCGCGTCGGTCTGGTCTACGAAGGCCGCAGTGGCCGTCCCTACAGCTATTTGTTCAACGGCGATGCCAACGGCGACGGCCGTTCGACCAACGACCTGTTCTACGTGCCGAAGGGGCCGGGCGACGTGCTGTTCGGTAGCCTCAGCAATACAGGTGCGTTCACCGCCAATCCGGCGCTGCAGAAACAGTTCTTCGACTGGTTGGCGCAGAACCCGCAGCTGGCCAAGTACGCTGGTAGCTACGCTCCAGCCAATGGTTTCCGCTCCGCCTGGATCAATACGTTCGACGTGCGCATCAGCCAGCAGTTGCCCGGCCTCTTCAAGGGGCACAAGTCGGAGCTGTGGCTGGACATCCAGAATGTGGGCAATCTGTTGAACAAAAAGTGGGGCAGGATCTACGACTATGGCTTCTACGCCGATGCCCGCGTCGCCAACTTGCAGGGCATCTACAATGGCAAGTACGTGTACAACACCCTGTACACCGATCAGCCGACGGCGGCCAATGCCGATGCCGATGGGTTCAACACCGGCGTGTCGCAGTGGTCGCTGCAGTTGGGTTTCCGCTATCAGTTCTGATCGCGGCGCAAGCTGAAGCGTGGGAAACGGCCAGGGCGACCTGGCTGTTTTCTTTTTGTGGTGGCTGACGTTAAAGTCGCCGGCTGACGACAACGACACGACATCCGATATGACGACCAGCAATACGGCGGCGCATACGCTGCCGGTAGTGGATGCGCGGATCTACCCGCGCGGCGGCCTGGACATTCTCTCGCGCGTGGAAGTGGCGCGGTTACGCGATGCTTCCAGCGGTGGTCTGCACGATCGATTGCGGCGTTGCGCGTTGGCGGTGTTGACCAGCGGCAGCGCTTCCGACGATCCTGGTGCTGCCGGCGATCTATATCACGATTTCGATATCCAGGTACTGCAACGCGACCGTGGCGTGCGTATCGATTTGATCAATGCCCCGGCGATGGCCTTCGTGGATGGCGAGATCATCAACGGTGTGGCCGAACTATTGTTCGCCGTGGTCCGCGACTTGGCCTACATGTCCATCGAACTCGGTCTGGAATCGACGTTCGATCTGCAATCCAGCGCAGGCATCACCAACGCCGTGTTCGGGCAGTTGCGCAACGCGCGCATCCTGCAGCCCAACGACCCGAGGCTGGTGGTGTGCTGGGGCGGCCATTCGATTTCGCGCGAGGAGTATCTGTATACCAAGCAGGTCGGCTACGAGCTGGGTCTGCGCGGGCTGGACATCTGCACCGGTTGCGGCCCGGGCGCGATGAAGGGGCCGATGAAAGGCGCCACCATCGCCCACGCCAAGCAACGCAAGTACGATAACCGCTACATCGGCCTCACCGAGCCGGGCATCATCGCCGCCGAATCGCCGAACCCGATCGTCAATCATCTGGTGATCCTGCCGGACATCGAGAAGCGCCTGGAGGCCTTCGTTCGCATCGGCCACGGCATCATCGTGTTTCCCGGCGGCGTCGGCACTGCCGAGGAGATCCTGTACCTGCTCGGGATCCTGATGCGCGAGGAAAACCAGGGTTTGCCGTTCCCGCTGATCCTGACGGGCCCGACCATCGCCGCGCCGTACTTCGCGCAGATCGACCGTTTTTTGCGTCTGACCCTGGGCGAGGCAGCCACTTCCCGCTACGAAATCGTGGTCGGCGATCCGGTCGCGGTGGCGCGCAAGATGGCCGCTGGCATCCAGCAGGTACGCGCGCACCGCAAGGAACAAAGGGACGCGTATTACTTCAACTGGTCCTTGCACATTCCACTGGAGTACCAGCGTCCGTTCGAGCCGACGCACGCGGCAATGGCGGCCCTCGATCTGCACCATGGCCGGCCGCCGCACGTGCTCGCGGCGGATTTGCGCCGCGCGTTTTCCGGCATCGTCGCCGGCAACGTCAAGCAAGACGGCGTGCGTCGTATCGAGCAGCATGGACCGTTCGAAATTCATGGCGATGCGGACATGATGCAGGCGTTGGACGCGCTGCTACGCGCCTTCGTCGAACAGCGTCGGATGAAGATCTCCGGCGAGTACCGGCCTTGCTACCGGGTCATGACCTGAGCGCGATCCGGATCGTGGCGACGAAGCTGTCGCCATCGCTGGCGGTGCGTAGCGAGGCGCCTTGCAGGCTCTCCAGCCGGGTACGCAAGGCCGATAGGCCAACGCGGTGGCCGCGTTGGAGGTGCGGCGCCGCGCCGCTGGGGGGCAGGGGATTGCGGATGTTGATTTCAAGCGCGTCGCTGCGTTCGTCGATGCCGATGCAGATCTCGCCGCCCTCGGGGGCGCATTCGATGCCGTGGTGAACCGCGTTCTCCAGTAGGGGTTGCAGCGACAGTCGCGGAATCCGTATCGGCGCAATGGCGTGGGGCAGGGTCCAGTGCACGCGCAGGCGCGGGCCGAAACGGATGGCTTCGATGTCCAGGTACCGCTTGGCCAGATCGATCTCGTCTTGCAGGTCGACCAGATCGGGGCGTGCCAACGCGGCGCGGAACAGGTCCGACAGGTCCATCAGCAGTTGCTCCACCTGCTGTGGCTGCCGATGCACTAGCATCACCGCGGTGTTGAGCGTGTTGAACAGAAAGTGCGGCTGGACCCGCGCGGCGAGTGCGTCGATCTCGGCCTGCTTGGCGCGTTCCACCAATTGTTTGATGCGTACATGATTGTGCAACGCGGCCATGCCCAGTAAGCCGATCAGCAACGCGATGCCCGATAGTTGCAGCGACAGCGTCAGCCATGACCCCGTAGAGAGCTGCCAATAATCGCCGAAGGTCGACAGGACGAGTCCGCTGATGAGCCAGGTCAGCGCCTGCATCAGGCACAGCGTTGCGGTGGTGATCGCCAGAAATCCGCGCCTTGCCAGGATTCGGCGCAACAGCAGCAGACTGGCCAGGGTGAGTAGCGCGATCCACTGGATGCCCAGCGACGCCAGGCCGAAATACACCCAGCGATTACTGGTCGTGCTGGTGCCTGGGAATGGAGTCAGGGCCAAAATGGCGGCGATGCACTCGCCCGCCATCACGATCCAGATCAGGGTGGACGGCTGCTTGAGGACCTGCAACTGATCGTTGGAATAGGCGGAAGCGGGCATCGTGAGGCGGCGGGGTGAGCACGGAGGCACATCATGCCGGCTGGCGTTGCCCGGCGCACGGGCCGTCTACCCCTGAATTGCTGCCATTCGTCGGCAATGGCTGGCGGATCGGGAGCCCCGCCGCTAGCGTTAACCTGGGGATAGAGATGGGGGATCTATGGTAGTTCATGGGAAGCGCGCTCTTGTCGAGCCGGCGCGGCAGCGTGGCTTCACGGTGGTCGAATTGATGGTCACCATCGCCATCCTGGCGATCCTGGTGGCGCTGGCGGTGCCCAGCTTTACCGCGCTGATTCGCAGCAACCGCTTGACCAGTACCGCCAACGAACTGGTTGCCGCGCTGCAGTTGACGCGTTCGGAGGCGGTTCGCCTGAACGGTGGTGTGAGCCTGTGCCGCAGCGACAATGGCAAAGCCTGCGCCGCCGGCGGTAACTGGACTGGATTCTTGGTCGTTGCCCGCGATGGCACCGTCCTGCGCACGAGTACCTTGCGCGCTGACCTGATCGTTCGAAGCAACGTCCTCGATGGCTTGAACGACAGGCTGACCTTCGGTGCCGACGGCGTCGCCCGCAACAACGCTGGCGATCCGTTGACGATGGTCATCGCGGTGTGTATGCCGGTTGTCAATCCCACCAGTCCACCCAACAACGTCAGGAACGTGGAGATGCTCGGCGGCAGCCGTATCCGGGTTCAGTCGTCCAGCGATAACGGCACGTGCAACACCACCGGCTAAGTCGGTTTCGGGAAGCGGAGAGACGATGAAACGGTTCGACAGCGGTAGACACATGGCAGGCGTCAGCCTTATCGAGGTCATGATTTCGGTGTTGATTCTTGGCGTGGGGATGCTGGGGGTGGCGGCCATGCAGACCACCGCGCTGCGCAACAACCAGAGCGCGCTGCAGCGCAGCCAGATCGTGATGGAAACCTATGCGATTCTCGATGCGATGCGTGCCAACCGTGCTGTGGCGATAAAGAGTGGCTACAACACCACCGGCATGCTGTGCAACGCACCCACTGCCACCGATATCATCTCCAGCGACCAAGCCTTATGGCTCAACGGCTTGAAGACCGCGATCAGTGGCAGCCTAGCTGGAGATAATCAGAGAACCTGCGGCGCCATTGCTTGTGCAGCCAATCCCAAGGGCGCAGTCATTTGCACGATCACCGTGCAATGGGACGACAGCCGCGGCAAGAACGCGGGTGGCGTTAACGGCAGCGCGACCCAGACATTAGCAACGGTGACCGAACTGTGAAGCCTCTTTTTATCCATAAGCGGCCACGACGCCAATCGGGCTTCAACCTGATCGAATTGATGATTTCGATGCTGCTCGGCCTGCTGGTGGTCGGCGCGGCGATCGGGATCTTCATTTCCAACCGCCAGACCTACTCTGCGACCGAAGGCCTCAGTCGGATCCAGGAGACCGCCCGAACCGGCTTCGAAATGATGGCGCAGGACATCCGCGAGGCCGGCGGCAATCAATGCGATTCCGGGCTGCCGGTGGTCAACGTGCTGAAAAATCCCACCAGTCTGTGGTGGACGAACTGGGCGATGCCGTTGAGTGGCTACGAAAACCGAGGTCCGGCAGACCTCAAGCTCACCCCTCCGATCAGGCTTGCGGACAACACCGATGTGATCCAGATGCTCTCCGCCGGTACGGGGGGCGCGACCGTGACTGCGCACGATCCGGTCACCATGACCTTGACCCTCAACGCGGCGGCGCCCGATCTGCATTCCTACGCGATCATGCTGCTGTGCGACCGGCAGCAGCTTGCGGTGCTGCAGGTCGGTCTCGTCGCCAGCACAGCCGTTAGCTATGCTGGGGCCCCGCTCAATGCGTGCAATCAGCTTGGGCGGCTGCCGTCTGTTTGCGCCACTGGCGTGAACAACTACACGTTCGAGATGAATTCCATCCTCTCCGAGCTGCGAGCAGTGCGCTGGTACGTTGCCACAGCCAGCTCGAAGGTCGGCACGTCGTTGTATCAGCAGGTGATCGGTCCGGGTGGGGCGTCTGCCAATAATGAAATCGCCGAAGGCGTCACCGACCTGCAGTTCACGTACTTAGTGAGCGGCGCTACCGCTTACGTCGATGCGGGCGTGGTGAGCAATGCCAACAACTGGGCCAATGTGATCGCCGTGCGGATCGTCATGACCGTCAATTCCAACGACCCGGTGGCCGCGGGCCAGCCGCCGGCAGTGTCCCGCACCTTCAGCACGACCGTGAGCATCAGGAACCGGAACCCATGAACATCTCTCCGTCTCCAACCCGGCAAACCGGTATTTCTCTGATCGTCGTTCTGCTGTTGCTGTTGATCATGACCTTGTTGGGCTTGGCGGTGCTACGCAGCACCCTGTTGCAGGAGCGCATGTCGTCCAATATGTACGACCGTAGCCTCGGCTTCCAGGCCGCCGAAGGCGCACTGCGCGATGCCGAGAACTTCATCCAGGCAAACGCTGTCAATGGCAACACCGTCGGTTTCAATTGTTCCGGTGGCGCGACCGTATGCCCGGCCGTTCCTACCAATACCTATAACGACACTACAACTGGCGGTTGTGCGGTGGGCGCGAAGGAGTGCTGGGTGAACGGAACGGTGACTCCGAAGGGGCAGGCGGGTCCGGCGCAGTATTACATCCAGTATCTGGGGCAGCGCACCAGCCAAGACCAATTGAGTTTGGGGTCGAGCATCAACCAGAACCAATACGGCGGGACCGGCGGGACCTCGATGGAGAGCTACTACCGCGTCATTGCGCGCAGCGTCAGCCCGGCCTCGGCCAGTGGTCGCGCCATCGTCGTGTTGCAGACCAATGTCACTGTCAAGTAAGGATCCCTGTATGAGCAATCGAGCAAAGAACGCGATATGCCGGGACTGGCTCCTTGCGGTGGTGGCAGGCGTGTTGATCGGGACCGCCGGTGGCGCTGGCGCGGATGTGGATGTCTCGCAGTCGCCGCTGTATCTGGGGAGCGCGGTGCCGGGAAACCTGGCATTCGTGGCGTCGACCGAATACCCCACCGTCATCAGCAAGGCGAATCTGTCCGACGTCTATTCCCCTACGGTCAAGTTCGTTGGTTATTTCGATTCCAGTAAGTGCTATCAATACCATTACAACGCCAGCGACGAAACGGATCGTTACTTCTATCCTGTCAGCTTGCTGACGGGCAATAGTTATGCTTGCCCAAGTTCTAGCAATCTATGGTCCGGTAATTTTCTGAATTGGGCCGCTACCCAGACCATCGACCCGTTCCGCTCGGCCTTGACCGGTGGTTACCGTTCGCGCGATACCACCACCGAAACCATTCTGGAAAAGGCGATTGCCGATCGGCCGTCGACTGGCGATTTCCCGCGGCGTACGATCAGCAACAATCCGGGGCTTATCGCGGGTGGTACGCCTGCACGCTGGCAGAACTTCAATATGCAGATTGATGGTCTTGGCAACCAAATGTACTTCAGCAACAACACCAACTTCAACAACACCAACTTCAGCATCAGCAACCCTGGCACGCCGATTCCTTACAATCCAAGCGTCCATACGTTGAATGGAGCTAATGTCAATCCCAGGGACGGTACGCCATGCGGGTTTTCTAGGGGGTGCGTCCCGGATTCGACCTTGATCTTCCAGGTGTCGGTTCGGGTCAAGGTCTGCGATGCTAGCAAGGGAATCTCCTACCTAGAGGATAATTGCGTTGCCTATCCGAGTGGTAATTACAAGCCCGAAGGCTTGATTCAGGAGTATTCCAAGCGGGTCCGTTACAGTATCTTCGGCTACAAGGATGTGGACATCCAGCAGGGTTCCGGTGCCGACAGCGGGATCCTGCGTGCTAGGCAGAAGTTCGTTGGTCCCTATACCTACAATCCCGATAAAGGGACGCTTCTCAATGCGGCCAGTGAGTGGGATCCAAGCACCGGCATCATCTACAAAAATCCCGATGCTACCGATGCCGCGAACACGATTGCTGGAGCTTCCAATCCCATCGTCAACAGTGGTGTCATCAATTACCTGAACAAATTCGGCCAGCTCAATACTGGAAAAAACATCAAAAGCTTCGACGATGTCAGCGAGCTTTACTACGCGGCTATCCGTTATTTCAAGAACCAGGGCAACATCGCGGCGTATTCGGCGTTGAGTGGTTCATCGTTGAACATGTATCAGCAGGCTGACGGTTTTCCGGTCATTACCAACTGGGACGATCCTATTGCCTACCGTTGTCAGGTCAATGTGATTTTGGGTATTGGCGATACCAATACCCACTACGATAAGAATCTGCCAGGCAACAATACCAACCTGGCAGGTGAGCCGCCCAAGCCTCCGGAAGTGTCCGCCGACAACACCGTGAACGTGATGACGCGTATGACGCAAATCTGGCAGAAGGAGGGGCTCAGCCCAGCCCAGGCGGCGGCCCGTACAAACAGCGGTCAATTCAACCCTGGAGGATCTGGTAATTCCGCTTTCATCGCGGCGCTCGCCTACGATGCGCATACCAAGGATTTGCGTCCGGACACTGCTAAGAATGGCTTGCCTGGCATGCAGACCCTGTCCACGTATTGGGTGGATGCTGTGGAGTATAATCAATACTACGGGCCAGCCACCAATCAATTCTGGTTGGCGGCGAAATATGGCGGTTTCCAGGTGCCGCAAGGCTACGATCCGGATACCAATCTGGGTCCCTTGCCAGACTCTACATGGTGGGACGGCAGTTCCTACGTCAACGGGGATACCACGTTCAAACAGGCGAACAACTATTACGGCGTTGGTGACGCGAGCAAGATGCTGGCCAGCCTGCGCAATGCGTTCGAGCACATCATCCAGCAAGTCGTAGGCTCCGCCGCATCGCTCGCCAGTAATACAAGCAAGCTGGAATCCGGTGCCAGGGTCTATCAATCCCTGTTTTACAGCGGCACTTGGCGTGGCGATGTGGTTGCCTACGACGTCAATCAAACCACCGGTGCGCTGACCCAGGCGTGGAGCGCGAACGCGAATTTTCCCCTGTGGAGTTCCCGGACGATTAAGTTCGCCAAAGTTGATGGGGTCACTACCAGCATGGCCGACTTTGCCTACGGCAATCTGAGCAACACGCCGCTGGCATCGGCCACGCAAAATCAGATCAATTATCTGCGCGGCGACCGTTCCCAAGAAAAAGGTGGCACTCCTGGTGGTAATCTTCGTGCGCGTACCGGCATCATGGGCGATATCGTCGATTCGCAGCCGGTCTACGTGGCCGCACCCAATCCTCAGCTCTACAGCGCCGCGAAGTTCACCGGCGCCAGCAGCTATGCCGCTTTCGCTGCCAATAATTCCAAGCGCACGCCGATGCTGTACGTAGGCGCCAATGACGGCATGCTGCATGCGTTCGATGCCACGTCAGGTGTCGAGAAGTTCGCTTTCGTGCCGAAAGCGGCGATGACCGGATTGCTGGACTATACCGATCCGAATTACCAGCACCGCTATTATGTCGATGGCGAGCTCACCGTGTCGGATGTCTACACGGTGGCGAATGGCTGGCGCTCTGTCTTGGTCGGTACCATGGGGCGGGGAGGACAGGGCATGTTTGCACTGGATGTGACCGATCCCAATAACATTTCCTTGCTCTGGGATAAGACATCCACGGACATCCCTGCGCTAGGCAACAACCTAGGCAAACCGATCATCGGGCAGCTTGTCGATGGCCAGTGGTACGTGATGCTGGGCAACGGCCCCAATAATAGCGCCGATTCGGCCACTCTGGTGCTGGTCAACGTGTTGACCGGCGCGGCGACGACTATCAACACCAATGCCAAGGGGAGCAATGGCTTGTCGCCGGTGCTGGCGTGGTCTTCCAACAATAATTTCATCATCGACCGAATTTATGCCGGCGATTTGCAAGGCAACATGTGGCGCTTCAGCATGAGCGGCATTACCGGCACGCCGAGTAAATTGTTCAGTGCAACCTACGGGGGCACTGTGCAGCCGATCACCGCGGCCCCGGCTGCGGCGAAGGATCCGGCCACAGGGCTGAGTTGGGTGTTTTTCGGGACCGGCAAGTATCTGTCCACTGCCGATCTGAGCAACAAAGATGTGCAGACTTGGTACGGCCTCATTGATCGTGGCAGTACGATTCCTTCCAGCCGTTCTACGTTGAATCAGGTCAACATCTTGCAGGAGGGTGTGGTCAATGGTTATCCGGTTCGGGTGATCGACGACAAGCCGACTCCTGGCCAGGATGGCTGGTACATGGATCTGCTGTCGCCTCCGGCGCTGCCGAATACCCCGCGGATACCGCAGGGCGAGCGCATGGTGGTCTCCAACTTTTTCCAGGGAACGGCGTTGATCGGCACCACGCGTATTCCCGATTCCGGTGATGTGTGCAGTCCCAGTGGCAAGGGCTTCGTGATGGCGATCAATCCATTTACGGGCGGACGCTTGCCGCAGTCGTTCTTCGATCTGGATGGCAGCGGCGGTTCCGGCAGCGGCGATACACTCAATGGCGTTCCGGTTTCGGGAGTTGGCCTGAACAGTAGTCCCAACAACCCGATCTTCATCGGTAATCAGATGCAGGTCGGCTTGGACAATGGCACTACGACTACCTTTGGCACCAACAGCAGCGCGCTCGGTATGAAGCGCGTATCCTGGCGCGAACTTCAGAGGAAAGATTGATGCGACAGTTTTCTCTACCGGCACGGCGCCGGCAGTCTGGCTTCACCTTGATCGAGCTGATGATCGTGGTGGCGATCGTGGGCATCCTGGCCGGCATTGCCTTCGCCAGCTACCAGTGGTCCATCGTCAAATCGCGTCGTTCGGCGGCGGAGGTCTGTCTGCAGCAGGCGGCTCAGCTGATGGAGCGTTATTACACTGCGAATATGACCTATGTCGGGGCGCCTGCGCCGGCGGCCGCTTGCCCGGACCTGGCGCAGTTCTACAAGATTGATTATGCGAAAGGTCAGCCCGCCGCCACGACTTTCATTCTGAACGCGGTTCCGACAGCGCTTCAGAGCGATGCGACATGCGGCACACTCGGTTTGGATCAGGCCGGCACACGTACTGCGGCGGCGGCGAACTGTTGGTGACCCTCCAGAGTGGTCTCGTGACCCCTTCCTTGTCCGGCCGCCTGCCTCTTGTCAGGCATCGAGCACCTATATACAATTCGGCTCCCCGCCCGAATAGCTCAGCCGGTTAGAGCACTTGACTGTTAATCAGGGGGTCGTTGGTTCGAGTCCAACTTCGGGCGCCATATGATTCAAACAGTTAGGGTCGCGAAAGCGGCCCTTTTTGCTGGCGGACGTAAAATTGGGCGTAAAATTGATGCCCAGACCGGACGGCGGCGCATCTCACAGTTGGCGAGGATGGAAGGGGCGGTGACCCACCCTAAATCCGACTGGTACTCAGAGCGGGAGGACGTCGCAACCTCAAACGTTGCCATGGTTCCAATGGCAATTTGCCGCCTGTAGAGTTCGAGTGCCGCTACGCGTAACCAAGGTCATGAGTGTTTACAGAACCCTGGGCAAGTCGCCGGGAGCAGCGAAAAGGCCCTAAAGTCCCGCATTTCTGCGGCTTTTAGAGCCTTTTCTCTGTTCTATCACTTGGTCGGGGAGACAGGATTCGAACCTGCGACCTCTACGTCCCGAACGTAGCGCTCTACCAGACTGAGCTACACCCCGAAGGAGCCGTACATGATACGGGTGTCACCCGCCCTCGGCAAGATCCTTGGCGAAAATATTCAGTCGCTTGGACTCGTGATCATAAACATGGTCGGCCCCGAATCTAATGCCGTTGAGGATGGTAATGCCGGCATCCCAGGCGGAGCGGGTTGGAAGTAGGTTGGCGCCAGGGAGTGGAAAGAGTGCAAAGCTAACGGTGCGCATTGATGTGGGGGCTGGTGGTGTCGGAAGACGACTGCGGCTATGTCGCCACGGCGTTTGCGTAGTAGCACTGCTGTCAAGGGTGAGGGTGTTGCCATCGGTGGCGATAGCGGCAAGACCGCATTGTGCGATGGAGGCGAGCGATTTACAGCGTGTCCAGGAATTGCCGTAGCGCTGGCCCGAAACGTGCGAAATCGACTAGGAAGGCATCGTGCCCCTGCGGCGAGTCCAGGCCGATGAACTGTGCGTCGGCGCCACCATTGCGCAGGCCTTCGGCGATCTGTTCCTGTTGTTGCACGGGGAACAGGATGTCGGTGTTGGCGCCGATGGCCAGGGCGCGCGCGATGCGGATCGTCGCCAGCCCGGCAAGGATGTCGCCATCGCCGTATTCGGCCAGATCGAACCAGTCCATCGAGCGGCTCAGATACAGGTAGCAGTTGGGGTCGAAGCGGCGCACGAAACGCCGCGCGTGGCCTTCGAGGTAGCTTTCGACTTGGAACTCCAGGCCGAATGGATCCTCATCGGTCTGGTCCGAGTCCAGTCGTACGCGACCGAAGCGGCCGTCCCACTCCAGCGCCGAACGGTAAGTGATCACGCCGAGTTTGCGCGCCATGCGCATGCCCGATTCGGGATAGCGGGTTTCGTCGTAGTCGCCGCCGTTCCATTTCGGGTCCAGGCGGATCGCTTCGCGTTGCAATGAGCGGATCGCGATCGAGAACGGCAGCGCCTGCGCGCTACCAGAAATGTTGAGATGGCTGCGCGCCAGTCCGGGATGCTGGCGCAACAGCGCCAATGCGGTCATGCCGCCCATGGAATTACCGATCAGGCAGGCCAGTTGCGCGATGCCCAGCGCACGCACCACGTGCGCGGCGGCGGCGGCGCCGTCTTCGATCGATAACTCCGGAAAGCGCAAGCGGTACGGCTGGCCATCGTCCGGATGCGGCGATGCCGGACCGGTCGAGCCTTTGCAACTGCCCAATGCGTTCATGCAGATCACGAACCAGCGTTGCGTATCGATCGGTTTACCGGGGCCAAGCATGTGTTCCCACCAGCCCGGTGTGGGATCGTCGGCGTGCGCGGCGGCATGCGCGTCCGGCGACAGCCCGGTGACGATCAGGATCGCGTTGCCGCGGTCTGCCGCCAGCGTGCCCCAGGTTTCGTAAGCCACGCGCGCGTCGCGCAAGTAGCCGCCGCGTTTCATCGGGAACGGCGAGGGCAGGGCGAGAAAGCGGCTACCGGGCGGGATGAATTCGGTCATGCGCCGATTCTAGAGCGTGTGCTGCACGTTAGCGGTATAGGGAAGTGTCGCGTCGTTAGTGCGATAGCGGCGTTGTGTACGAAATCCGATTGCGCGTTCCTCAGTGATACGGCGTGCGTGGTCGCCGTATCGATAGCGGGTCTGTACCGACATCGCAGGCGTTGGCCGTGCTTGCGTCGCGCATGTGACCTGTCCTGGCATGGGGAGGTGTGTGTCGATGCGAAGTTTGCTTCAGTGCTTGCCGATTCTCAGTTGCACCGGCGCGCTGGTCGGCAGCGTCACTATCACCGCTGCCGATTCCATGTCGCCGTCCTGACGTTTCGCATCGCCGCTGGCCGATAGCCGCGCGACTACTTCGACTTGCCGTAGTTGCGACAACGTCTGCGTCGGCATCGGACGGTCCGCATCGCTGAGCGTGACCCGCAACGGCAACGCTCCCAGCGGTTGTTTTTGCACCGCGACCGGCATCGGGGAGCCACCGGGCACGCGTGCGATCACGAAGAGACTGGCATCCTTGCGTAGACGCATGCTTGCGGCGACATCCGGCTCCACCGAGACAACCACAGTCAGTGTCGCGGCGGCGGGCGTTGTACTGCCGGTTACGCGCTTGGTGCCGGCGATCGCCGTTGTCGGCAATGCCGGTAGGCCGGCGGCGGCACGGGCGGTATCGATCTGCGGGCGCAAGGCCTCGGCGGTTTCAGCATCCACGCGCGGCAGCAACGTTTGCCAGGTGGCGGCAGCGGCGCCATTTTGGCCGCGTTGGCGTTGCGCGATCCCCAGGAACCAGGCTGCGCGTTCGCTGTTCGGTGCGACCTGCAACGCCTTTTGTAGCCAGGCGAGCGCCTTGTCGTCGAAACGGCGCTGCGGGTCGGCGAGCGCACGCGCCTGGGCGGCTTCGATCAGGATTGGTGCCTGATCCGGTGCCAGGCTTACTGCCCGGGCGAAGGCGGCGGCGGCCTCGGCATGGCGTCCCAGCGCGCGCTGACTGCGGCCCAACAACGCCCAGCCGTCGGCGCGCGCGGGGTCTTTACGCAATGCCGTCTGCAATTGCGCGATGCCTTCCTCCAGTGTGCGCGGTGCCTGGCGTTGTTGCGCCTGCAACGCCTTTGGCGTGCCGATCAGGGCGTATAGCGCAGCGGTCGCCGCACTCAGCGCTAGTACCGCCACCGCGAGCAGTGCGCGACTGCGGCGATCACCGCGCAGCGGCCACAGCACCGCCGCGAACACCAATGCTGCCAGTACCACGGCGATACTGGACATCTGCCAACTCAGCATCGCCTCACCACTCCTGTTGATCTTGCAGTGGCGCGGCGTTCGCGGCTGTGGTGCGTCGACGCACCAGTCGGGCCAGCAGCAGCGTACCAGCGCCGAGCAGCGTCAGTGGCCCGAACCACAGCAGCCAGGTTCGCGCTTCGAGTTGTGGCCGATAGAGCACGAACTCGCCATAGCGGGCGACCAGGAACTGCTTGATCTGCGCGTCGGAGCGGCCCTGCTGCATCAGCTCCAGCACTTCGCGGCGCAGATCCATGGCGATCTGCGCATGCGAATCGGCCAGCGATTGGTTCTGGCATTGCACGCAGCGCAACTCGGCGGTCAATGCATGGAAGCGCGCTTCCTCGGCGGCGGAGCGGTAGGCCAGCGGGGTCGGGTCGGAGACCGGCGCGGCGCCGGCCAGCGTGGACCACGCCAACAGCACCAGCAGTCCACACCGCAACGCGCGCCGGCGGCGGTTCATTGGCCGGCCTGGCCTGACGTCGCTGCGGGAGCCGCGCGTTCGGCTTGGTGCAGCGCCGGCAGCAGTTCGTTCTGGATGATGGGCTCGGTCAGTGGCCCGGCATGCTTCCAGCGCACCACGCCGTGCGCGTCGACCAGGAAGGTCTCCGGCGCTGCGGCCACGCCCCAATCGATCGCGGTGCGGCCATCGGGATCGAACAGCACCGCCAGGAATGGGTTGCCCAACTGCTCCAGCCAGTGCAGGGCATCGTCGCGCGTGTCTTTCCAGTCGTAGCCGATCACGCGTACGCGCTTGCTCAGGGCGAAGTGGGTCAGGATCGGGTGTTCTTCGCGGCAGGACGGGCACCAACTGCCCCAGACGTTGAGCACATAGGGCGCGCCGAGCAAGTCGCGGCTGTGCACGCGCACCGTGGCGTCGTGCAACAAGGGCAGCGTGAACGTTGGCGCGGGCTTGCCGATCAGCGTCGATGGCAGTGCATCCCGATCGGCGCTGCCGGAATGCTTGACCGCGTAGAGCAGCAGCGCCAGCAGGCAGAGGCAGCACAGTGCGCCGAGCAGGATGGCAGGTAGGGGCAGGCGAGGTGAGGTGGGATTAGACATCATGGGGTCTCCGGAGAACGACGCAAGCGCCGGTCGGCTGCGCTGACGAAACCACCCAGCGCCATCAGTGCCGCGCCGAGCCAGATCCAGCGCACGAAGGGTTTGATTTGCAGGCGTATCGCCCAGGCGTTACCGCCTAATGGTTCGCCCAGTGAAACGTAGATGTCGCCATACAGACCGGCGTGGATGCCGGCTTCGGTCATGGCCTGGCCGCCACTGGCATACAAGCGCTTTTCGGGAAACAGTTGGGTCAGTGGGCGGTCGTCGTGCAGCACCTGCACGTGGGCGCGTTCGGCCACGTAGTTCGGTCCGCGATGCTGGTCAAGATCTTGAAGTTCGAAGCGGTAACGGCCCATCTCCAGGTGCTGCCCAGGCGCTAACGCCACTTCGCGCTGTTGCTCCAGCGCTTCCACCAGCAACGCGCCGATCAGGAACACCGCGATACCGCCATGGGCCAGGGTCATGCCCAGCATTTCAGCGGTGAAGCGGCTGCCTTTGAGCTGGATCCGACTCCATACGAAGCGTGCGGTGCCAAGCAGCACCCAGGCCGCCGCGGCGATACCGACGCCGGTTTTCCATGGACCTTGCGGTGCCAGGAAGAAGCCGAGCGTCCCGGCCAACAGTGCCAGCCCTGCCCACGGCGCCAGCAGCGCCAGCGGTCGCGCTGCTTGTTCGCGCTGCCAGCGGGTCAGCGGCCCGAATGGCAGCAGGGCGACCAGCGGTGCCATCAGCACCACGAACAGCGTGCCGAAATAGGGCGGCCCAACCGAGAGCTTGCCCAGGCCCAGCGCATCGGCCAGCAATGGATACAGCGTGCCCAGTAGTACCATCGCGCAGGCGCAGGTCAGTAGCAGGTTGTTGATCAGCAGCAGGGTCTCGCGCGAGGCAGCGGCGAACGCTTGTCGCGCAGTGTCTGTGGCTGTTCCCAAATGGCCGCCGCGCAGTGCGTACAGCAGCAGCGCGCCACCGCACAGCAGACTCAGGAAGACCAGGATGAACAGACCACGGGCCGGATCGGCGGCGAACGAATGCACGCTGGTCAGTACCCCCGAGCGCACCAGAAACGTCCCCAGCAGCGATAGCGAGAACGTGGCGATCGCCAGCAGCAATGTCCACGCGGCGAAGCTGCCGCGCTTTTCGGTGATGGCCTGCGAATGCAACAATGCCGCGCCGGTCAACCATGGCATGAAGCTGGCGTTCTCCACCGGATCCCAGAACCACCAGCCGCCCCAGCCCAATTCGTCATACGCCCACCAACTGCCCAGGGCGATGCCGATGGTCAAAAATCCCCAGGCCACATTGGTCCAAGGTCGCGTCCAACGTAGCCAGCGCGCATCCACTTGCCCATCCAGCAACGCGGCCACGGCGAACGCGAACGGCACCGCGAAACCGACGTAGCCGGTGTACAGCAGCGGTGGATGGATCACCAGCCCAGGATCTTGCAGCAGCGGATTGAGATCGTGTCCTTCCAGCGGTGCCGGCAACAGTCGCGCGAATGGATTGGACGTGAACAGCAGGAAGGCCAGGAAACCCGTGCTCACCAATGCCAGCGTGCCGATCACCCGCGCCACCACGCTGGCAGGCAGGCGCCGCGAAGACAGCGCCACGGCCGCGGTCCACAGCGCAAGAATTAGCGTCCACAGCAGCAAGGATCCTTCGTGCGCCCCCCACACCGCCGAGTAACGGTATACCAGCGGCAGCAGCGCGTTGGAATTGTCGGCCACGTAGGCCACCGAGAAGTCCCCGGTCACGAAGGCACACGTGAGCAACGCGAAGGCGCCAGCGACCAGGAGCAATTGCGCGTATGCCGCAGGACGTGCCACTGCCATCCAGCGTGCGTCCCCGCGTTGCGCCCCGGCCAGCGGCACCACGGCCTGCAGCACGGCGGTGAACAAGGCGAGGATCAGCAGGAGTTGGCCCAGTTCAGGCAGCATGGTGCGAGTCCCGCAGTTCGGGATCCCTGAACCAATCAGCCGGGACAGGCGAATCGGAATCCGTGGCCCAGGTAGAGCAAAAGTGGACGGTGCCAAGGAAGATGTCTGGATGCGCGAGCGCGTAGCAGGTGGCGCACAGTCGCTTTGCCTGATCCCTGGGCACCGATAACCAGTGCCGGAGCGATGTCATCACCGCCTCGCTCCCACATCATGTTTGCGATGCGCTTGGTCCATGTTCTCCGCCAGTTCCCTCGGCATATAGGTTTTGTCGTGCTTGGCCGGCACTTCCTCGGCGACGAACGCGCCATCGTGCATCGGCCGCCTGCGTTGCGGATTCATCGGCTCAGATCCTGTGGGGCCGCTGGTTCGGTCTTGGTCTGGCGTTTGCGCTGCGCGCGCAGTCGTGCCGCACGCAGGGCACTGCGCAGTTGCACGCGTGCCAGCACGAAGTCGGCCAGCAAGACGCCAGCGAACACCGCGTAGGCGCCGGCCACGTAAGGTAAATAGTTCATCCGCGCGCCTCCGCCCGTTGCGCGGCCCAGTCCTTGCCGGCTTCGCGGCGCAGATTGTCGGCGCGTGCCCGTGTCAGTAACGCGCCGGCGAACCAGAACTTGGTCGCCGCGACCATCCACCACAACGGCGGCAGCATGCTCGCGTCCATGCTGGATTGGCCGAACAGACGGATGGTTTGGCCCTGGTGCAGCGAGTTCCACCACACCACCGAGTAGCGGATCACCGGCAGCAACACCACCCCGACGATCGCCAGTAGCCCGGCGGCACGCGCGGCGATGCGCCTGTCCTCGATCGCCCGGTATAGGCCCATCACTCCGATGTACAGGAACAGCAGGATCAGTTCGCTGGTCAGGCGTGGATCCCAATCCCACCATGCGCCCCACATCGGCCGTCCCCAGATGCTGCCGGTCAGCAGGGTGATCAAGGTGAAGGCGGCGCCGATGGGGGCGCAGGCCATTGCCAGGATCTCGCAGAGTTTGATCCGCCACACCTGCGCGATCGCCGCATATAGGGCCATCAGCGCGAACACGAACAAACTCATCCAGGCGCAGGGCACATGAATGTAAAGGATGCGAAAGGCGTCGCTCTGCAAGCGGTCGGCGGGCACCACGAACAGCGCCTGCCAGATGCCCGCGCCGGCCATTACCAACGAAAGCAGGTAACACCACGGCGCCCAGCGCGCGGCGAGGCGATCGAAAACGGGCGGCGAACCGAGTTGGTGGAACCAGCGGACGAGGGAGGCCATGCGGTCGATTTTAGCGGGTGGAAGGCGGGCGTCGATGCGGCGATAGCGATGCGATACGACAACGTCATCGCTGCATGGTACGGCCCATGCCGCGTCGACGCTGCGCCAACGGCGCTCAGCTCAGCGCGATACGGATTGCCGCCGCCGCCGCCAGCGGGGCCAGTACCAGGCCCAGCACCAGTCCCGCCGCCAGCAATAGCAAGCCGCCGCCAGGATCCAGTCCCTGTGCCGCCGCTGCCACACTGCCGGCGCCGAACACCAGCACCGGCACGTACAGCGGCAGCGCCAGCAGCGCGACCAGGATGCCGGCACGCTGCATGCTCACCGTCAACGCGGCCACGACTGCGCCGATGAGGCTGAGCAGCGGGGTTCCCAGCGCCAACGATGCCAGCAGCGTCGGCATGCGGTCATGCGGTAGGTGCAGCAATTCGCCCAGCAAGGGCGTCGCCACGATCAGCGGTAAGGCGGTGGTCGTCCAGTGCACCAGCACCCGTACCAGCACCAGCCAGGCCAACGGGGCCGGCGCCAATAACCATTGCTCCAGCGAGCCGTCCTCGGCGTCACTGCGAAACAGGCTGTCCAATGCCAGCAGCCCGGCCAGCAGCACGGCCAGCCATAGTGCGGCGGCGGCGACATCGCCGAGCAGGCGTGGCTGGTTGCCCAATGCCAGCGCGAACAGGATCACAATCAGCAGGGCCAACAGCACGGGCTGCAGTGCATCGCCGCGGCGGCGCCATAGCAGGCGCAGGTCGCGCAGCAGCAATGCGTGGGTGGCTTGCAACAGGCCAGGGACGGGCGCTGCCGGGCTCATGCGTCCACTCCGCTCAACTGCAGCAGGCGGGTGCGCACCGGCGGCGCGGCGTAGGCACCATGGGTCGTGACCAAGGCGGCGCCACCGCTGCGTAGGTGTGCGGCGATCATGCGGTTGACCAGGTTGATGCCGTCCAGGTCGAGATTGGCGTAGGGCTCGTCGAGCAGCCAGAGCGGTGCTGGCGACAACCACATCCGCGCGAGCGCCAAGCGTTTTTTTTGTCCTGCGGAAAGCTGCCGCACCAGCGTGTCCTCGTAGCCGGCCAGGCCGACGATGGCCAATGCACTGCCAGGCATCTGCTTGGCGCGGCGGCCCTGCAGGCCACACACGTAATGTAGATTTTCCAGAGTGCTCAGGTCCGCCTTCAATGCTCCCAGGTGACCGAGGTAGGCCATGAAGCGGGCGCGGTCGCCGCGTCGCACCGGGTGGCCGTCGATCTCGATGCGTCCGGCCTCGGCGCGCAGCAGGCCCACCAGCACGCGCAACAGCGTGGTCTTGCCGGCGCCGTTGTCGCCTTGTACCAGCAGCGCTTCGCCTGCATCCAGGCGGAAGTCCAGCGGGCCGAACACGGCCGCATCATCGCGGGCGAAGGTGAGCCCGTGCGCAGCCAACAGCGGTGGCGAAGCATGCAGCGGATCGGTCATCGGCGAAGAACCGCGACGGATGGCGCGGCGGCGGGCTTGGCAAGAGAAGATGCATTGTAAGAGATACGGACGTCCGGCGGATGTCGGCGGGCGTGCGCGGTGACACTGTTTTACGCAGCCGTGGCGCATCGCCGGCAAGCGGCATTGCGTACACTGGGTGCTTCCCCCCCCCACTGCCGCATCTTTACCTATGCACCTGCAGACCAAGCTGCCCAAGGTGGGCACCACCATCTTCACCGTCATGTCGCAATTGGCTGCTGAGCATGACGCGGTGAACCTGGGTCAAGGGTTTCCCGACTTCCCGGCCCCGGCGCGCCTGATCGACGCACTGGCCCAGGCGGCGCGCGAGGGTCACAACCAGTACCCGCCGATGACCGGTGTGCCGGTGCTGCGTCAGGCCATCGCCGAGAAGGCGCTGCGTTGCTACGGCGCCCAGGTCGATCCGGACACGGAGGTCACCGTGACCAGTGGTGCCACCGAGGCATTGTTCAACGCCATCCATGCTGTCGTGCGTCCAGGCGATGAGGTGATCGTGCTCGATCCAGCTTACGACTGCTACGAGCCGGCGATCGATCTGGCCGGCGCGTGCGCGGTACATGTGTCGCTGGATCCGCACAGTTTCGCGGTGGACTGGGAACAAGTGCGTGCGGCGATCACGCCGCGGACGCGGCTGCTGATGATCAATAGCCCGCATAATCCCTCCGGCGCAATGCTCGGTGCCGAGGATCTACAGGCGGTCGCCGAGCTGTTGCGCGGTCGCGACATCTTCCTGATTTCCGACGAGGTCTACGAGCACATCGTGTTCGATGGCCGCCGTCATGAATCGGTGCTGCGCTGGCCGGAACTGCGCGAACGCGCGTTTGTGATCTCCAGCTTCGGCAAGACCTATCACTGCACCGGCTGGAAGATCGGCTACGCGATCGCGCCGCCGGCGCTCAGCGTCGAGTTCCGTAAGCTCCACCAGTACAATACGTTCACCAGCTTCGGCCCGGCGCAGCATGCTTTCGCTACGATGATTCGCCAACAGCCCGAGCATGACGAGCAACTCGGTGCGTTCTACCAGGCCAAGCGCGACCGCTTCGGCGAACAATTGCGGGGGACTCGGCTCAAGCCGCTGCCGGTGCCGGGCGGTTACTTCCAACTGGTCGATTATTCGGCGGTCAGCGATCTGCCCGACACCGAGTTCGTGAAGTGGCTGACGATCGAGAAAGGAGTGGCGGCGATCCCGCTGTCGCCGTTCTACCAGATCCCGCCGCACGGCCAGCGTTTGGCGCGGCTGTGCTTTGCCAAGAACGCGGCCACGCTGGACACGGCGATCGAGCGTTTGCTGCGGCTCTGATGCATTGCCGTGACCCGGGACTCGGCAGAGTTAAGAGCAGCCGATCTCGCAGTTGATTTTCCGGATCCCGGGTCTGGATCCTTCACTACTCCGGACATCCCATGCCCCCAACGCACGACCTCCGCATTTCTCTCGTCCAAGGCGACACGCGCTGGCACGATCCTGCTGGCAATCGCGCGCATTATGCCGAACTGCTGGCGCCGCTGGCCGGCCTTACCGATCTGGTCATTCTGCCGGAGACCTTCACCAGCGGTTTCTCCAACGACGCCCTGGAGCAGGCCGAAGACATGCAGGGGCCGACGGTGGCGTGGGTGCGCGCGCAGGCGATGCGATTGAATGCGGCGGTGACCGGTAGCGTGCAACTGCGCGTATCCGATGCGCACGGCGATAGCCGGGTCTTCAACCGATTGCTGTGGGCCACGCCCGATGGCGCATTGCAGCACTACGACAAACGCCATCTGTTCCGCTACGGCAACGAACATCTGCGCTATGCCGCCGGGCGCGAGCGCCTATGCGTGGAATGGAAGGGCTGGCGGATCAATCCGCAGGTCTGCTACGACCTGCGTTTTCCTGTGTTCTGTCGCAACCGCTACGACGTCGAACGTCCGGGGCAGCTGGATTTCGACCTGCAATTGTTCGTCGCCAACTGGCCATCGGCCCGTGCCTATGCCTGGCGGACGCTGCTGCGCGCACGGGCGATCGAGAACCTGTGCTTCGTGGCGGCGGTCAACCGCGTCGGTGTGGATGGCAACGACCTGCATTACGCTGGCGACAGCGCGGTGATCGATTTCCTCGGTCAGCCGCAGTTGGAAATTCGCGAACGCGAGCAGGTCGCGACCACGACCATCTCCGCGACGGCATTGGTGGCGCATCGTACACGCTTCCCGGCGATGCTCGATGCCGATGCCTTTGTCCTTGGCGCACCCAATGCCGATGCCTGAACGGCGTCGTGACGGCGACGGCGGCACACACACCGCCTAGTCGGAGGCGCTGCTAGGCTCGCCCCCATATGATCCCAACGGAGCGTTGCCATGACCAAATTGCTTACGATTGCCGCGCTGCTTGTCGGTATCGCATTTATGCCGCAGGCGCATGCCGCCGGTAACATCGACTGCGAGTTGCATTTCAACTTGTCCGGTTGGTCGCTGTTGTACAAGAGCGCTAAAGGCAACGGCACCATCACCTGCGACAACGGTGCCAGCATCCCGGTCAAGATCAGCGTTAAGGGCGGCGGCCTGAGCGTGGGTAAATCCAAGATCGTCAATGGCCGTGGTCGTTTTACCGGCGCTTATTCACTCAATGATCTGTTGGGCACCTATGCGTCGGCAGAAGCGCATGCTGGTGTGGTGAAGTCGTCCGATGCCCAGGTGATGACCAAGGGCGACATCTCGTTGGCGCTGGCCGGTACCGGTAAGGGCTTTGATCTGGGCTTGGACGTCGCTGGTTTCACCATCGAACGCCGCTGACTGGCGCGCACTACATCCTAGCCGTCTCGCCCTGTAAGCAAGTGCGGGCGAGACGGCTACGGCAAGCGACTGGCAGGTGCACGGGTCCTCCCAGGGCAATTTCAACGGATTTCGTCTCGATCATTTTTTTGTTTCGCTCAAGCGCCGGCCGTATCGTCATCGTGTCAGGTTGTCGTCGCGGCGAACACGCCCTGTCGTAGGCGAAAGTGGTTAGAGCAAGGGGAGCGACAGCAGCGTCTTACACGGGTTGGCCGACTTGTGCAGTCAAGGGAGCGTGTTCGGCGCCTTGATTGTCCCGCTGCTAAGAGTGGCTAACAAAACTACTGCGCTGCGGCCGGGTGGGTAGGGGCGGGCAGTGCTCGGAATCCTCATGTACCGCATGAACCGTCTATATACTGCGGTTCCTGCGCGCTGTCCGTGCCCACCCGACAGCGACTCGCGACGTTTTGTTAGCCACTCTTAGTGGGCGTTGCTAGTGCGTTGCCCGAAGATGTTCTGCTGGGAGTTGGCAAGATCTTGGAACTGTGCGATGGGCAATGGCCGGCTGAAGTAGTAGCCCTGGCCGATGTCGCATTTGATGCTGCGCATTCGCATCAGGTCTTCTTCGGTTTCGATGCCTGCGGCAACCACGCGCATGCCTAATCCATGCGCCAATTGCACCATCGTCTCTAGCATATCGAATACGTGACGGGTCAGCCGTGAGCGCCAAACCATTCGTCGGTCGATTTTCAGGAGATTGAACGGCGCGGTGCACAGACGGTTGAGTGAGAACGCACCGGTACCGAAATCGTCGATGACGCAATCGATGCCGTTCAGGCGCCAATGCGCCACCGCGCCAGCGATGATGGTGTTGTTGTTGCTTGTGCTGCCGCTCTCTGTCACCTCGATCGCGAATTGGCTACTGCTGCCGCCAGAGTGTTTGAGTCGTTGCACGACGTTGTCCGCCCAGGTCGCTGAGACGATATCCCTGGCGGAGATGTTGATCGACAGCTTGAGTGGTGGCGTTCCAGTCAGCGATTGGCTGACGCTGGCAACCGTGTCGATGAATTGGTCGATCAGTTCCCAGCCAAGGTTGCACTCTTCCAGAGTGGTCAGAAAGCGGTCCGGGCTCATTACGCCCAGTGTTGGGTGGTGCCACCGCACGAGGGCTTCCGCGCCGACCATGGTGCCGGTGGTCAGGCAGTAGTTTGGCTGAAAGAAGGCGGCGATCTCGCCGGCGCGATAGGCGCGAAACACCTCGTTGGCGCCAATGAGTGCGGCAGGGTCCTCGATCACCTGGCCATTCGCATCGGCAGTGATCGGTGTCGCCGCCCGGTAAAGCATGTCGGTGAAATCGAACAGGCGCAGGGGTTCTCCAGCGAAGATCACCTGCATCGCTCTGCTGTCGCGTTGTCTCGCATACTCATAGATCGCGCTCTGGATACGCATGTCCGTCAAGCCGCTCACGATCAGGTGGCCGCTGTAGCGTATCTGGGTCAGGGCATCCACCAATTGCAGGATCGACGCGCCTGGCAGACGCGCGGAAGCGACCAGTAGGTCGAACGATGTCGTGCGGATCTGCTCGAATAGTGCTCCGCTATCGGTGGCGCTATAGATGTGCGTTGCGCCGAGACGCTGCAAAAGCTTGCTCACATAGCTACCTTGCAACTCGTTTTCGTAAGCGACGATAGCATTCTTTATGCTGATAAAAGGAATATGCGCTGTGCTGTTCATGGCTGATCCGGTCGAAGCTGCTGGCAACGGTGTGCGATTGCATAATCGATACACTCGATGCGTCCCAGCATGCGCGCGTGCCAGCCCCGGCACGATGGCGTGGGGCCCAGCTATCCATAGGCTGTTGCCTAAAACGCCTAGGCTCGCCACGCTGGCGATGCATGCGTGCGTGGCGCATGTAAGCTAGATGTAGGAAACGTCGTGGCTGGTGATGGCGCAGATGCTGGGCTATCCTGCAGAGCCATGTTCTTCCTGCCCTGCCGTCACGGCGTTGCGCTCGTTCGGGGATAGAAATGCCGCAAAAGTTGCTCGCCAGAACGGGCCGATACTACCGGCGCATCCTCTACGGTGCCGCGACCGCGCTTTCTATGTCCATCGTCGCCGCCGCGTTGCTGTTCTGCAGTGGCATCATCGACCAGTACCGCGATAAGCAGATCGCGCAGTTCGTCAAGAGCAGCGAGGAGGTGCAGACGCAGGTGGACGAGTTGTCGGCGCGGCTGGTCCAGTTCGCCGATCTTTACGAAGGCGTATGGAATCTGCGTCAGAACGACGTGGTGCCGGTGCAGCGTTATGCGCGCAAGCTTGCCGAAGGCAAGGGCGTCACGGTCACCGAGGACGACCTCACCGCTGTGCCGTTCACCCTGGTTAGTTCATTGAACGGCACTGCAGACGCGGCTCGCCTGGCCACGGCGCTGCGCGTGGTGCGCGACATGTCCGCAGCGCCTTCCATCGATGCCAAGAAGACCGGAGTGACTCTGGATGGCTTCCTTTATTCACCCGATGCCACCTTCATGGCGGTGTCGCCGGCCATGGGATTGGCTCAGTTGCAGAGCGCGCGCAGCGACGGAGTGAGGGCATTCATCCGCCAACATATCGATGAGCCAGAGCGTTTGATCGCGGCCACGCCCGCGCAAGACCTGCGTAGCCAGCGGCCGCTGTGGCGGCCCGCCGACGAACGCGACGGAGGGTTGTCGGTATCGCAACTCATCGTGCCGATGTTTCGTGATGGTCGGCGTATTTTTACCATTGCGCTGTCGCTACCGGATCGTCAGTTCATGCGCTTTTTTCTACGAAAGGAGACGCGACGTCCCGGTTTCTTTTTGTTGAGCAATGCCGGTCAAGAGAATCTGGGAGATTACCCGCGCGGTGCCGAGGAAGCGGATTTGCTGCGCAGGGTGCGCGCGCAGACTGAGCGGTTTTCCCTGGTGGGTAGCGAGCCGATCGCGTTCTACCGCAGTGGAACCTTCTTCGTGGCCCAGCGCATCGGTGGCCCGGATTGGATCGCTGTCTATGCCTACACTTGGGAAGAAGTGCTGGGCAATCTGCAGCACGAGTTCGTCACCGGGGCGCTGGTCTGCTTGCTGGCGCTGGGGTTCATGTGGGCCACAACGGTGTATTTCGATCTGCGCGTGACCAAGCCGCTGCTCAGAAGTGCCGAAAAATTGATCGAGGCCGAGCATTTCAGCAAGGCCATCATCGATACCTTGCCGATTGGGATTGGCATATACGCGCCCGACACCGATACGGTGATGCTGGAGAACGGGGTGGCCCAGCGTATGCTCGGCAATCTCCCCGACGAGGGTAACCTTGGCTTCTATCGTCATGTCATGTGCGAACGCAACGCTGAAGCCGTGGCTGGCGATCGCCATTCCTTCATCGAGGTGCGTTGGGATCTGGCCGAAGGGCAGAACAGCTACATCGGCGTGGCGTCTTCGCAGACCCGTTTCGGCGGACAACCGGTGGTTCTGCTGGGCCTGGTGGATATCAACGAGCGCAAAGCCAACGAAATGCTGTTGATGGAAGCCAAGCAGACTGCCGACGAGGCCAATCGGGCCAAGTCGATGTTCCTGGCGATCGTCAGCCATGAGATCCGCACGCCGTTGCACGGGGCGATGGGGCATCTAGAACTGCTCTCGCGCAGTCCGCTGAGCTTCGAGCAGGGCGAGTGGGTGGACATGATCCGCCGCTCGTTCGACGCCTTGTTGAACCTGGTCAACGCGCTGCTCGATTCGACCAAACTCGAGGCCAATGCGCTGAAGATCAATCCGGTGCAGATGTCGCCCAACGAGGTGCTGGAGCGTTGCGCACGCAGCTTCGGTGCGTCGATTTTGCAGGGTGGGGTGGCGTTCTACTGCGTTACCGATCCGGATCTGGATGCGATGCTGGAGGGCGACGATCAACGTTTGGCGCAAATTTTGCAAAATCTGCTCGGCAATGCGGCCAAGTTTACCGAACGCGGTTCGATCATGATCTCGTCGCGTTGCCTGAAGCAGGCCGACGGCGAGCTATGGGCGCGCTTCGAGGTGGCAGATACCGGAATCGGCATTCCTGCGTCGATGCAGTCGGCGATCTTCAATCCGCTGGCGCAGGCCGACGACAGTATCAGCCGACGCTTCGGCGGAACCGGGTTGGGCTTGTTCCTGTGCCGCAATCTGTCTCACCTGATGGGCGGGCGCATCAGCGTGCGCAGCGAGCCCGGCACCGGTAGCGTGTTCTGGGTCGATCTGCCGTTCAAGCGCACTGGCCGCGCTCTGCTTACCGAATCGCGGCCATTGGAGGGTTTCGTCGTCGATGTGCTGTGTCCCCATCCTGCCTGGCGCGCCATGCTCGCCGAGCGTCTGCGCCGCTGGGGTGCGAGCTTGCATGCTGCCGACGCTGCGAACGCCTCGCTGCATGTCCGCATCGTGGCCGAAGCCGATAACCGCACCTGGCGCAGCGCCGATTTGAGTGCGGTTCCTATGCTCGGCACGGTCTTCGTTTCGGCCAAAGGGCCGTTGACCCCACGGCGACACGAAAAACAGATCGAGGTGAGTTCGCTGACCTATGCGGGGCTGTTGGAAGCGTTGGCCGAGCTGACGGGCACCGCCGCCGAACATGCGCAGCGGCGCGCGAGCGGGGCCGTTGTGGAGGGCGTGGAGCAAAATTTGGACATTCTCGTTGCCGAAGACGATGCGGTGAACCGCACCTTGATCAAACACCAACTGGCGGCGCTAGGATGTACTCGGGTACGTGTGGCGATCGATGGCATGGAAGCGCTCAAGCTGTGGCTCGAGCGCCGCGCCGATCTGGTCATCACCGATCTGGGCATGCCACACTTGGATGGCGTCGGTTTGCTGCGCAAGTTGCGCGAATTCGATCCGGATGCGCGGGTGGTGGCGACCTCGGCATCGGCGGCGGCGGAGATCAGTGCCGATACCGAGCAGTTCTCCGACTCACTGCAAAAACCCGTGTTATTGAGCGACCTGCGTCGCGTCTTGAGGAATGCCATTTTGTCTCGATCCTCTTCCACAAATTCCGCCAAGCCCCAGGAGTACCGCTCCGATGAATTGGACGCGATGTTGCGTCAGGCGTTTCACGCTGAATGGAGGGCGGAGCGGCAACTTATCGAGCAGGCCTTGGCCGTGCAGGACCTGGAGTCGCTACGCCGACGTATACATCGCCTGCAGGGTGCGTTGATGGCCTTGGGAATGGACGACCTGGTGGAAGAATTGCAATTGCTGCAGCAGGCTTATGCGGGCGGGGATTGGATGTTGCTGAGGTCGCGCTGTCGGCAGCTACTGTCGCATGTAGAGGCTGTGGCGGGTTGAGCGCGTGACCGAGGTTCGTCGGCTCCTATCTGTCAGCGTTCGGCTAGGTGCCATCGATGTCCAGTTCGCGCAGTATGGTGGCCAGTTCCACGTCGTTCTTGGCGCCTAGCTTCTTCATGGCCGCGATCTTCTGGTTGCTGATGGTCTTGGGGCTACGCTTGAGCCGTGCGGCGATCTCGCCCAACGACAATCCATCGGCGGTCATCCGTGCCACCGTGGCTTCCTTGGCGGAGAGCGTGTTTACCCCGGTGGCGCTGCTCCTGCTGTAGCGCGTGGTCAGCAGCGCCGCCGACAGCGAGCTTGGTACATAGAGGCGGCCACTTGCCACGTCGCGTACGGCAGCGACCAGGTTGCCGAAATCGGCACGACTCTTGCCGATGAAACCGGAGGCGCCGAGTTGCAAGGCGGCCGAGACGATCGACGGCGCCGTATGCGCGCTGAGTACTAACAGCCGCATCTGCGGGGCGAGCCGACGCAGGCGCTGCAGCAAGTGCAGGCCATCGGCCTGTGGGTCGCTCTCAAACTCGTAGTCGCACAACAGCACATCCACCGGCTGCTCGGCGAGCGACCGCAGCAACTGGTCGATGGCATCGCAACTGAATACGACTTCGATGTCCAGATTGTCTTTCAGCACGCTGGTGACGCCGAGCAGCACGATCGGGTGGTCGTCGGCGATGCCGACACGGATCCTGTCCATTGTTCAGTTCCTGTGGGTAATTGCCGTCGCATACGCGCCTATCCGACGAATCATACGGTAACCCGGCCAGGTATGGCTCAGTGGAGAGAATATCGCGCCTGCCGCAGCTCTTTGCTTTTTGCTGAACAAGCCATAGCGTGCTGCACGGCTTTAGGCGTTCGCCCAATACGGCTTTTTTTTAGGCGTTCGCCCAATGATGAATTGGGGGCGATCCCATCGTCGTGGTGTCGGGAGAAATCTAATTTCTATGCACCTTCAGCGGGAGCATGGAAATGAACAGGGCATTCAAGATCGTGTGGAATCGTGCCATGGGCGCATGGGTGATCGTGTCTGAATTGGCCAAGACCAAGGCCAAGGGAGGGCGGCAGAAGCGGGCGAGCCATTCGCCGTTTCTTGGTTTGTGCTTAGCAACGCTGGTCTGCATTGTGAGTGCAGAAAATGAAGCGCGTGCTGCCATCTGCTACTGGCATCATGGCTGGGTATGCTCCGATGACCAACCGCAACCGGAAGATGTCACGGGCTTGAAGTACGTCCAAATCAACTCGACTGGGGAAGAAAGCAAGGCCAGTGGCACCGATAGCAGTGCGATGGGGCCGGCGGCGGCGGCTTATGGCGATAACGCCATGGCGTTGGGCAATGGTGCGGTTGCGGGCCAGGCCAATACGAAAGACAAGCCGAACAATTCCTCGACCATTGTCAACGATGTGGCGTTGGGCAAGTCGGCCAAGGCCACCGGCGGCAACAGCTTGGCGCTGGGCGCGGGGGCGTCGGCCGATCAGGCTGGTGCGGTAGCGCTGGGTGCGGACAGCAGCACGGCGGCGGTGGTGGCGACCACCGGTGCGACGATCAACGGGACCGCGTACACCTATGCGGGTACCACGCCGGTGAGCACGGTGAGCGTGGGGAGCGTCGACCACGAGCGCACAGTGACCAACGTGGCGGCAGGTCGCGTGTCCGAAACCAGCACCGATGCGGTGAACGGTTCGCAGTTGTATGCGACCAACAGCGAGGTGGGCAATGTGGGCAGCAAGGTTACCGAGCTCGACAGCACGGTGAAGCAGTTCCAAAACGGCAAGGGTGTTAAGTACATCAATACAAAATCCACCGGCGATGACAGCGTGGCGAGCGGCGCCGACAGCACGGCGATTGGCGTGGCCGCCAACGCGTCGGGTGGCCATACGTTGGCGATCGGTAAGGGAGCCAGTGCGATTGGAGCCGATGCGATAGCGCAGGGAAGCAATGCTTCCGCGTCTGGTCTTGGAGCGGTGGCGCAAGGCAGTAAAGCCTCAGCGTCGGGCGGCAACAGCTTGGCGCTGGGTGCGGGGGCGTCGGCCGATCAGGCTGGTGCGGTAGCGCTGGGTGCGGACAGCAGCACGGCGGCGGTGGTGGCGACCACCGGTGCGACGATCAACGGGACCGCGTACACCTATGCGGGTACCACGCCGGCGAGCACGGTGAGCGTGGGGAGCGTCGACCACGAGCGCACGGTGACCAACGTGGCGGCGGGCCGCGTGTCCGAAACCAGCACCGATGCGGTGAACGGTTCGCAGTTGTATGCGACCAACACCGAGGTGGGTTCGGTCGGTGGCAAGGTCAGCAAGCTTGGTGATCAGGTCACGGAGATCAACACTGCCATCACCAATCTGCAAAATGGCGAGGGTATCAAGTACGTCCATACCAACTCGACTGGGGACGACAGCACTGCCAGCGGCACCGATAGCAGTGCGATGGGGCCGGCGGCGGCGGCTTATGGCGATAACGCCATGGCGCTGGGCAAGTTGGCTAAGGCCACCGGCGTCAACAGCACGGCGGTGGGCGTGGCTGCCAAAGCGGGTGGCCACAGCGCGCTGGCGTTGGGCAGTGAGAGCAATGCCAGCGGCATAGCCAGCAGCGCCCTCGGTTATAATGCCAACGCCAGCGGATACACCGCGACGGCGTTGGGCTTCAACACCAAGGCGTCGGGTCAAAGCAGTGTCGCGGTCGGTAGCTCGGCTAATGCCAGCGGCATAGCCAGCAGCGCCCTCGGTTATCAAGCCAACGCCAGCGGATACACCGCGACGGCGTTGGGCTTCAACACCAATGCGTCGGGTCAAAGGAGTGTCGCGGTCGGTAGCTCGGCCAAGGCCACCGACGTCAACAGCACGGCGGTGGGCGTGGCTGCCAAAGCGGGTGGCCACAGCGCGCTGGCGTTGGGCAGTGAGAGCAATGCCAGCGGCATAGCTAGCAGCGCCCTCGGTTATCAAGCCAACGCCAGCGGATACACCGCGACGGCGTTGGGCTTCAACACCAAGGCGTCGGGTCAAAGCAGTGTCGCGGTCGGTAGCTCGGCCAATGCCAGCGGCATAGCCAGCAGCGCCCTCGGTCATAATGCCAACGCCAGCGGATACACCGCGACGGCGTTGGGCTTCAACACCAAGGCGTCGGGTCAAAGCAGTGTCGCGGTCGGTAGCTTGGCCAAGGCCACCGGCGGCAACAGCCTGGCCTTGGGAGCAGGCGCATCGGCTGAAGGCTACAGCGCCATCGCACAGGGCAAGAGCAGCCAGTCTTCGGGTGAAGGCAGCATCGCGCTGGGCAATTTCACCAAATCCTCCTCCATTAATGCCGTCGCGCTCGGCACCTCCAGTAGTGCGAGTGGCAGTAGCAGTGTCGCAATCGGAGGGGGCGCTAATGCGTCGGGTTACAGCTCGGTTGCGCATGGCGTGTGGGCATCGGCCAGCGGAGGCGCCAGCACAGCGGTCGGTACGCATTCGCAGGCCAGTGAGGTGCGTGCTGTGGCGCTTGGCAACTTCAGTGTCGCCTCGGGCATCAATAGCCTAGCGGCTGGTAACAACGCGAAGGCTTCAAGTACATCGTCCCTGGCGTTGGGTGACCGTGCCACGGCCGATCAGGCCGGTGCGGTGGCTCTGGGTGCGGGCAGCAGCACGGCGGCGACGGTGGCGACCACCGGTGCGACCATCAACGGGACCGCGTACAAATATGCGGGCAACGCGCCGACCAGCACGGTGAGCGTGGGCAGCGCCGGTCACGAGCGCACAGTGACCAACGTGGCGGCGGGCCGCGTGTCCGAAACCAGCACCGATGCGGTGAACGGTTCGCAGTTGTATGCGACCAACACCGAGGTGAGCTCGGTTGGAGGCAAGGTGACCGAGATCAATAAGACCTTGGAGAAACTGCAGCAAGGAACGGGCGTGAAGTACGTCAATACCAACTCCACCGGCGATGACAGCGTGGCGACCGGCACCGACAGCACGGCGATTGGCGTGGCCGCCAACGCGGCGGGTGACCGCACGTTGGCGATCGGCAAGGGGGCCAGTGCGCTCGGCGGCGATGCGGTGGCGCAGGGCAGTAATGCTTCCGCGTCCGGTCTGGGAGCGGTGGCGCAAGGCAGTGACGCCACCGCGTCGGGAGGCTACAGCGTGGCGCAGGGTGCTTCTGCGCAAGCTAGCGGTGCGGCCTCGATCGCGATCGGCGATAGCTCGAGTGCGCAGGCTAAGAACGCGGTCGCCATCGGCAGCAAGGCGGTTGCCAGCTCCACCGGCGATGTCGCCCTGGGGAGTGGCAGCACGACCAGTTCGGCCATTGCCACCAAAGGCGTCGTGCTCAATGGTCACAGCTACGCCTTTGCTGGCACCGCGCCGACCAGCACGGTCAGCGTGGGCAGCGCGGGCAACGAGCGCACGGTGACCAATGTCGCCGCTGGTCGTCTGTCCGAAACCAGTACCGATGCGGTCAACGGTTCGCAGTTGCATGCGACCAACACCGAGGTGAGCAAGCTCGACCATGCGGTCAAGAGTATCCAGGGCGGCGACGGTGTGAAGTACATGCGGGTCAATTCAAGCGGGGAAGATAGTGTTGCCACTGGTGCCGACAGCATTGCGATCGGCCCCGATGCGGTCGCCGGCAACGCGAATGACGTGGCGATTGGTGCGAGTGCTCGCACGGCGGCGACCACAGCGGTAGCATCGACGACCCTGGGCGGCTCCACCTACAACTTTGCGGGCAGCACGCCGGTCGGTGCGTTCAGCGTCGGTGCGGTGGGTGCGGAGCGGCAGATCCAGAATGTCGCCGCTGGCCGTCTAAGTGCTAGCAGCACCGATGCGGTGAATGGCTCGCAACTGTATGCCACCAACCAAAAAGTGCAAGACAACTCCAGCACGATTTCCACCTTGCAGAGTTCGCTGACCACCATGCAGGAGACGACCAGGAAAGGCAGTGCTTTCTCGGGTGGCAGCGGGACCGGCAGTAGTAAGGCCGAATCCAGTAGTGCTAGCAGCACTCCCGCGAATCAGGTGGTTCCGGTGGCCGTCGGCAACAACGGCACATCGGTGGTGGTTGGTCCGACGGCGACGGCCAGTAACACCAGCACCACGGCTGCCGGCAACAACAGTCAGGCCAGCGGTTTGAACGCAACGGCGATGGGCGCGGATGCGGTCGCTTCCGGTGCCGGTAGTGTGGCTGTAGGCAAGGGAGCCAAGGCCACGGAGGCCAACAGCGTCGCCTTGGGCCAGGGATCGGTGGCTGATCGTGCCAATAGCGTGTCGGTGGGTTCGGCCACCAATCAGCGCCAGATCACCAACGTGGCAGCGGGAACGCAGCTTACCGATGCGGTCAATGTGGGGCAGTTGAACGATGGGCTGAGCGGTGTGGTGGATTGGTCGCGCAACTACACCGATACCCGTGTGGGTCAGGTCGATCGGCGCGCCAGTGCCGGCGTGGCGGCGGCGATGGCGATGTCCAGCCTGCCGCAGGCGTACCAGCCGGATCAAAGCGCGGCGGGCGTGTCGCTGAGTTCGTTCCGCGGCGAACAGGCGATCGCAGTGGGCGTGTCGAAGATCAGCGAAAGTGGTCGTTACCTGTTCAAGGTCAACGCCAGTGCCACCACCCGTGGCGATGCCGGTGTGGCAGTGGGGGCTGGCATGGTTTGGTAAGCCGGGCTGCCGCCGGTCGGTCGCTGGTGTAATGCGCCGGCCGGTGGCCTCCCAACCACGCGTACAAGCGCGTCCACGGACGCGCTTTTTTGTTGCCGGCGGCGATGGTAGGAAGCCGGGCGACGGGGAAGAAATGTGTCGAAGATGAATATGTTCGGATACCGCGCGTTTGGCGTGATGGCGCTGTCGTTGATGACGGTGGGAAGCGTTCTGGCGCTGTATCGCCATCATGCAGACACAGTGTGGCGTGTCGTCCACCGGCAATGCGCGTCCGATGCGTCGTGCTCCGGGGAGGCGATGCCGTTCCGGGCCATGGACTTGGCGCAGGATTATGCCTTGTTGCAGGACAGGGACGGCCGGGCGCATGTCGTGTTGGTTCCGACCCGCCGAATTGTCGGGGTCGAAAGTCCGTTGCTACAACGGCGTGAAACGCCGAATTATTTCTGGCTGGCATGGCGCGCGCGCGGCGCGCTCTCGGAACTTCTGGGCAAAGCGGTTCCCGATACCGCAGTGGCCATTGTCGTCAATGCGCAAACGGCGCATTTGCAGAACCAGCTAGAACTGCACATCGCCTGCTTGCGCGCAGACATCCGTCAGCGACTGGCATCGGTGGGGGCGCACTGGAATCCGCGCTGGAGCGGATACTGGCTGCAAGGGCACCATTACTATTTGCGAACCTTGAGCGAAGAGGAGCTGATTCAGCACAGTCCGTTCATTCGCTTGGCCGAGGAGCTTCCCGAGAATCCCGTCAAACTGGAACGCTACGGCTTGGCTTTGAGCAGGTTGCAGGATGGCCGTTTCGTATTGCTGGCATTACCGCGGACCTTGCTGGGTCGGGGGGCAACGTTGGGTGCGACGCGCGAACTGCAGGACGACACCTGTACGAGTGCTGGTACGCGCAGTTTTTCCGCTTCATGGAACTCGCGCGTGATGTGGCCGGGTGAACGCAGTGGCGTGCAGTGGTAAAGGGATCGCTAGGGTGCCGAATACCCGCCGACAGCTAACTCTGCATGCTAGTCGCTTGAGGTGTCATCTGCGTTTTTGGTCGGTGATGCGGGTCGCGTGCGGCTGGCGCCTGGGTTTCCAAAATATCTCGGCTTTGCTGGAGTTGCGCGAATGTAGCGCTGGTGCGTGCGGTGGTTGTGCGCGAGAATCTGCCGAGCGCGTAAGACCCCGGAGAAGATGCCGATGTTTCTTTACTCGCATGAGCCGCATCGAGGCGATGTGGCAATTGCCATGGCGGCCCTTGTTACGCTGATGTTCTGGCTGTTGCTGGTTCCTGTCGGGGCGGCTGCCGGGCAGGTGGTGGCGTCGTGCGCGGTCGACCGGTCCACATTGCTGGCCCTCGACCAGCAGCAGTTCGACCAGGATGTCAGCAATGGTGGCGGTGGTTGGCGTGCATTGGCGGCGCGGCCAGGCTGCGAACTGGCCGCTGCCGATTTGATCCGCGATTACAGGAAGTCCCATCCTCATTCGGCCGATGTCGGGTTGCTTTACTGGCACGAAGGACAATTGCGCGCATTCGCTGGCGACAGCGCTGCGGCCATTGCGTTGATGCAGACTTCCAAAAAGCCGCCGTCGCAGGATGTCGCCGGGTGGAATCCTTATGTCGATGCAACCGTGGCGTTCCTAGCGCACGACCGCGCGGGATTCGCTAAAGCCAGGCGTGCGCTGAAAGCAGTGCGGCCATCTGCGGACTTACCACCCTTACAGCATGGGATGCTGCACATGTCATTGCCCGACGGCCAGACGTTCGAAATACGTTGGCCACTGAATGCGGACGTGGTCGAGGGCTTGGCGCGTTGCATGGACCGGCCTTATAGCGTTGCCTATGGGCCCGATTGCCGGCCGCACAGCGACTGAGGCAGCTCCTTCCCATGATGACGCAGCCGCACATGCACGTCGTGGCCAAGTGCGATCTTCTTGATGGGTGACAGAGAGAGGCCGGTGCTGCCCGATGGATACGTGATGCGGCTTACCGTCTGCGCTTTCGGTATCGCAACTGACCACGGTCGCTAACGTCGCGATCTCCCGTTGCGTGCGCTTCGCTTCGTTGCTTTGCTTGCGCGGGCGAGCCGGTGTGGGGCAACGATGCGCCCAATGCACGATGCAATGCGAACGCGGCCAGATGTGCGTTCATCACTTTCTACGCATTTCCGCTTGGCGGTCGCGGGCGGTGGCGTCGATCGCGCGCGCCGCTCAAAAAGAGCGCCGTTGCGCAGGCACTCTTGATGATGTCGGTGCTTAGGCGCCCCTGCGCCAGTGCCTGGAGACTCAGCGACCGCCGCGCGGGCCGTGGTTGCCGCCGCCCGGACGCCCGCCACCGGGGCGGTTACCAGCCGGGCGACCGCCTGGGCCACGCTTCTGCCCGTCGGCGCGGGGGCCGGCTGGACGCGGGGAGCGCGGTGCGGCGCCGTAGGGGCTGAAACCGGGATTGGCGTGGTCGGACGGGAAGCTGGGTGCATTGCCTGGATGTCCGTAAGGATGCGCCTTGCGCTGGCCTTGGCCCTGACTGCGGCTTTGGCCTGCACCCGCGCCGCCACCAGCCGGACGCGGCTTGGCATAGGGACGCCCCTGGCCTTGCCCTTGCCCCGTGCCGCGACCACCTGGGCCCGCGTTGCGGTGCCCGGCCGGGCCGGTGCTGACGCCATCGGGGACGTACCAGGTGCGGAAGGCGGCGGGATTGCCGTCCGGCAACGGCTTGGGTCCCTTCGGGGTGCGTTGTTTGAATGGTTTTTGCGCCTGCTTGGCGGCCATTTCGCCGCTTACAGTCAGCCCGCCGTGCGGTTTCTTGCCGCCGCGCCCGCGGCCGCGGTCTTCGCGGAAGGTGTCGAAGCGGCGCAGTTCGCGCCCTTCGTCGGCGGCGTTATGGCCGTTGACGTAGGCGTTGCCGCCGCGCCCCACCTGCACGACGGCCTTGGCGGCCTTGGCGGCCTTGCGTTGGCCGATCACCGGCTGCAGGGTCAGCGCCGACGGCGTGCCTTCTTCCAGCTTCAGTTCGGCACGTAGCGCCTCGACTTTGTCCTGCGCCAGTTCCATGGATTGTCCGCGCAATACTTCGCGCGGCAGCGCCACCTTGCCGTAGCGGGTACGCTTGAGTCGGCTGACTTGGCAACCCTGCGATTCCCACAAACGGCGTACTTCGCGGTTGCGTCCTTCCTTGACCACCACCCGGAACCAGTCGTGCGAATCGGTACCGCCGATGCGTTCGATTTCGTCGAACTTGGCGCTGCCGTCTTCCAGCACGACTCCGCGTGCGAGGCGCTCGATCATGCTGTCCGGCACGCTTTCCTCGCCTTCCGGGGCGCGTACGCGCACCACGTATTCGCGTTCGATCTCGTAGGAGGGGTGCATCATCGCGTTGGCCAGTTCACCGTCGGTGGTGAGCAGCAGCAGGCCGGTGGTGTTAATGTCCAGGCGGCCGATCGCGATCCAGCGTGCGCCCTTCAGCGCCGGCAGTGCCTCGAAGATGGTGGGGCGGCCTTCGGGATCTTCGCGCGTTGTCACTTCGCCTTCGGGCTTGTTGTAGATCAGCACGCGCGCGGGCTCGGTCAGCGCACTGGCGACAAAGCTGCGTCCGTCCAGTTCGATCCTGTCTCCGCTCTTGATCGACATGCCGGTCTGCGCGACTTCGCCATTGACCTTGACCAGGCCGTCGGCGATGCGCTGTTCCAGCGCGCGGCGCGAACCCAGCCCAGCTTGGGCCAGGACCTTGTGCAGGCGTTCTTCCAGTTTCGGCTGCTCGGCGGCGCTCGCGTCGCGTTTGAGCGAGAGCGTGTTCAACGACAGCTTGCGGGGGGTGTCACTCATTTACTTGGCTCCGGTCGGCGCGGTGCGCGTCGGCCTGTGGTTCGGAATCGGTATCGTCAACAGCCACGGTCGTCGTCGCGACGGCGTTGTCTTCGGCTTCGTTCGCATCCGCCGCGCGCTCGCCCGGCGCGGCTTCGGGTTCGCCCGTCGGGGCGGTATCGGAAATCCATGCGGTCGGCGCGTCGGCGTCGGCGGCATTTGGAACTGATGGTGTTGCGTTGTCGTTCCCGGTGTCGGTATCTGCGCTGGGCACCGGCGTGGTGTTGCCGGTCGTTGTCGATGCCGTTTGGGCGTTCGCATCGGTGCTGGCTTGGGCCATGTCGCCCACCGGTAGCGTGTCGCGATCCAACGGCAGCTGCGGCTCCAGTTCGCCGATGTCCTTGAGCTCGGACAAGGGCGGCAATTCGTCCAGACGTTTGAGTCCGAAGTAGTCCAGGAACCCTTTGGTGGTGCCGAACAAGGCGGGTTTGCCCGGCACGTCGCGGTGGCCGACCACACGGATCCACTCGCGCTCTTCCAATGCCTGGATGATGTTACTGCTCACCGCCACGCCGCGCACTTGTTCGATCTCGCCGCGGGTGATCGGCTGGCGGTATGCGATCAGTGCCAGGGTCTCCAGGGTGGCGCGGGTGTAGCGGGTTTTGCGTTCGGTCCACAGCCGCGCCACCCAGGCATGCACGTCGCTGCGCACTTGGTAGCGGAACCCGGAGGCGACTTCGACCAGTTCCACGCCTCGGTCTTCGCAGGCTTCGCGCAATTGCTCCAGTGCGCGTTCGATGCTGCCGGGCGGGGCGGGCTGGTCCTCGGGAAACAGGCCGTGCAGCTGCACCAGCGGCAGGGGCTGGTTGGCGGCGAGCAGGGCGGCTTCGACGATGCGGTTGATCAGCGCTTGATCCATGCGTGGGTGGGTTCTTGGTGGACTCAGGGGGCGGCGTCGGCGGTGTCGCTGTCGTCGAACTCGCTGTTGAACTGCAGTGGTGCGTTGGTGTTGCCCAGTGCCAGCGATTTGACGTAGATCGGCGGCAACGGTGGTCGTTCGGTGGCGTCTGCTGGGACATGCGCCAGTGGCTCTTGGACGATGTCCAGCAACTGCTCCTTGGCCAGTTCCAGTAAGGCGAGGAAGGTGACCAGCACGCCCAGCTTGCCTTCCTCGGCAGTGAACAGCGATTCGAAACGGTGGAACTTGCCGTCGTCCAGACGGCCCAGCACGTCGCCCATACGCTGGCGCACGCTCAAGGCTTCGCGCTTGATCGCGTGGCCGCTGAATAATTCGGCACGCTTGAGCACGTCGTACAGCGCCAGCAGCATTTCCTTCAGTTCCACCGGCGGCGGCAGCTTCACGGCGGTACGGTCGGGTACGTACGCATGTACCACAGTGGTGTCGCGGTCCTGCCGCGGCAGCGCATCGATGTCTTCCGCCGCTTGCTTGAAGCGTTCGTACTCCTGCAAGCGCCGGACCAATTCCGCCCGTGGATCCACCTCTTCGCCGTCTTCTACCGGCGGGCGGGGCAGCAGCATCCGCGATTTGATCTCGGCCAGGATCGCGGCCATCACCAGATACTCGGCCGCCAGTTCGAAACGCAGTTCCTGCATCACATTGATGTAGTCCACGTACTGTCGGGTGATCTCGGCGACGGGGATGTCCAGGATATCCAGGTTCTGCCGGCGGATCAGGTACAGCAGCAGGTCGAGCGGGCCCTCGAATGCGTCCAGGATGACTTCCAGGGCATCCGGCGGAATGTACAGATCCTGCGGGATCTGCAGCACCGGTTGCCCATGCACCACCGCCAGCGGCATTTCCTGCTGCTGTGGGGTGGTCGTCTGGATTGGCGGGTTCGCGTCTAGCGCGAGTTCGGAGGTCATCGGTTGGACATCGGTGTTGCGGTAGCGAAGGGCAGGGCAGGGCAGGGAGGACCTTGCGCAGCTCCTTGCCGGCAGTAGTGCGGTTTATGGCGCGTCGCCCCCGCAACGCGATCCCTGATTCAACAAATAACACGACGCACGCCACGTGTGGCGTGGCGGCGGAACAACGGAGGAGGACGTCTGCGCGGGTGGTGTCAGGCAGCGAATTAGCCGTCGGAAGGGGGCTTGAGTGGCCAGCTACCGACGGGACGCTGCATCCGGCCGCGTGCAATGGTGCTAAGGGTAATGCGCCGGCAGGGTCGGTGTCCAGCGTTGCGGCGGTAGAATTTGTCGATGTTCGGTGCGCAACGAAGGCAGGTAGCGGATGTGGTACGTGATCGAGGGGTACGATGGCGAGGAAGCGTTGCCACGGCGCGCGGCGGCACGGCCGGCGCATTTGCAGCGGCTGGTGGCGCTTCAGGAGGCCGGACGCCTGCTGTTGGCCGGGCCGTGTCCGGCGATCGACGCAGAAGATCCGGGTCCTGCCGGCTTCAGCGGGAGCGTGGTGGTGGCTGCGTTCGACTCGTTGGCCGAGGCGCAGGTTTGGGCGCATGCCGATCCGTATGTCGCGGCCGGCGTCTATGCGCGAGTCGAAGTGCGGCCGTTCCGCAAGGTATTGCCATGAGTCAGGTGGCCGCAGACCGGGTCGAGCGGATCCGCGAGGCGCTGCAGACGGCGTTCGCGCCGTTGGCGCTGGAGATCGAAGACGATAGCCACCGTCATGCCGGGCATGCCGGTGCGCGTGATGGTCGTGGTCATTTCAATGTGCGCGTGGTCAGCGCCGCTTTCGCGGGCATGGGACCCCTGGCCCGGCACCGCGCAGTGTATGCCGCGCTAGGCGACATGATGCAGACCGACATCCATGCGCTGTCGATCCGCGCCGAGGTTCCGGGGGCTGGGGGCTGACATTGCGTCTGGACTGGGATGCGGCCGCTCGTCGGCACTGCAGCGTTCTGAACAAGCCCGATCATGATGTCGCGGGCCTGTCGCCGAGATCGGTTCGACGAATTTCAAAGTGGCTAACAAAACGTCGCCAGTCGCTGCCTGGCGGTCACCACGCCGTGCGATATCATGCAGTACGACCCGTATTCCACGTTGGACGATAAGGAATTCAACCTGGCTATCGACAAGCAATGCGACACTGCGGCCCAAGCTTGCCAGTGGCGTTGCACTGGTTGTGGTAAGGATGGTGTGTGGTGCAGGTAAACGTATACGGGGTGGCACGATGAGGCAAAAACGCAGTTCCGCACGCATTTTGCTGCTCATGATGGCGGCAGGCGTGTTGTTGACGTCGTGCAAGAAAGCCGAGGAACCGAAGCTGGTGCAGAAGAAGCCGGTCCAGGTGATCCTGATCGAGGCGCAGCTTCCGCCGAAACCGGTGAAGCCGGAGTTGCCTAAGCTATTCAGCGACATCGAGCGGCGCACCTTCCAGTTTTTCTGGGACACCACCAACGAAACCAACGGACTGACCCCTGATCGCTTTCCGTCGCGTCCGTTCGCCAGTATTGCTTCGGTCGGCTTTGCCCTGACCGCCTATCCCATCGGCATCGAGAACGGCTGGATCAGCCGCAAACAGGCGGTGGACCGCACACTGACCACCTTGCGTTTCTTCCGCGATGCCCCGCTGGGGCCGCAGCGCACCGGCAAGGCGGGCTATAAAGGCTTCTACTATCATTTTCTGGACATGCAGAATGGCCGTCGCTATGACAGCTGGGTGGAGCTGTCCAGCGTCGATACCGCCATGCTGATGATGGGCGTGCTGTTCGCGCAGTCTTACTACGACGGCGATGATGCCAGCGAGAAGCAGATCCGTGACATCGCCGATACGTTGTACAAGCGTGTGGAATGGGGCTGGTTGCAGCAGCGCGAGCCGTTGATCTCGATGGGGTGGTTTCCGGAGAGCGGCTTCATCAACCACGATTGGACCGGTTACAACGAAGCGATGATGCTTTACGTGCTGGCGCTCGGTTCGCCGACCCACTCAGTCAGCCCGGATGCGTGGACGCTATGGACGCGCACCTATAACAATGACTGGGGCGTGTATTACGGGCAGGAGTATCTTTCGTTCGGCCCGATGTTCGCGCATCAGTACAGCCATGTCTGGATCGATTTCCGCGACATCCAGGACGAGTACATGCGCGAACGCGGCATCGATTACTTCCTCAACAGTCGCCGCGCGGTGCTGGCGCAGCGTGAGTACGCCATCGCCAATCCGATGAAGTGGAAGGACTATGGCGAGAACGTGTGGGGGTTGACCGCCAGCGATGGTCCGCAGAACACCGAGCAGGACTACCACGGCGATCAGCGTCAGTTTCGCCATTATTCCTCGCGCGGCGCGGGCCTGCGCGAGAACTTCGACGATGGCACCCTGGCGCCCACCGCCGCGATTGCCTCGCTGGTGTTCGCGCCGGAGGTGGTGATTCCTGCTGCCGAGGAAATGCACAAGCGCTATGGCGACTTCATCTACTCCAGCTATGGCTTCCTGGATTCGTTCAACCCCAGTTTCAACTACGATATTCCGCTCAAGACTGGGCGGGTCGTTCCTGGTCGTGGTTGGGTGTCCAGCGATTACATCGGCATCGATCAGGGGCCGATCCTGGCCATGATCGCGAATTACCGCAATGAGTTCGTCTGGAACGTCATGAAGAAGAACAAGTACATCCGGACCGGGCTGGAGCGCGCTGGTTTCAGTGGCGGTTGGCTAACCCCGGACGGTGAGGCGCAGTCGGTGCTGAAGAAGGACGAACAGGCCGCCAAGGCCAGGGAGATCGGCATCGCCGAATCGCGCGCCGCCCCCGTACAGGCACCACAGAATTCCGTGCCGCGTCAGTCACACAATCCCAGATGAGTACGCCGCGCACGATCCTTCGTTGGCTGCTGTTGTGGTGGCTGGTGATGGCGTTGTGCGGTTGCGCACGTGCGCCGCAAGGCGAGGTGCTGCGGTTCTGGGCGATGGGGCGCGAGGCCGAGGTCGTGGCCGAATTGATCCCGCAATTCGAAAAGGAAAACCCCGGGATCCACGTGCAGATCCAGAATATTCCCTGGACCGCCGCGCACGAAAAGTTGCTGACCGCCTTTGCCGCCGACGGCTTGCCGGACGTGTGCCAGTTGGGCAATACCTGGATTGCGGAGTTCGCCGAGTTGGGCACTTTGCAGCCGTTGCAGCCCTACGTGGCCCATTCCAAGATCGTGGACCCGGCGGACTATTTCCCTGGCATCTGGGACACCAGCGTCATCGACGGTCAGCTCTATGGCGTGCCGTGGTACGTGGATACGCGTCTGCTGTTCTACCGGAAGGACATCCTGCGCGCGTCTGGCGTGGAGACGCTGCCGCGGACCTGGGCCGAGTGGGAACAGGCGATGGCGGCGGTGAAGCGGCACGTCGGGCCGAAGCGCTATGCGATCTTGATGCCTCTCAACGAATTCGAGCAGCAATTGTCGCTGGGCCTGCAATGGCCCGATCCGCTGCTGCGCGACCACGACAACTACGGGAATTTCGAAAGCCCCGATTTCCGCAAGGCACTGGCGTTCTACGCCAATATGTTCGAGCGCGGCTGGGCACCGAAGATGTCCGAGACCCAGATCTCCAACGTGTGGGACGAGTTCTTCAATGGGCTCTACGCGTTCTACATTTCCGGACCTTGGAACATCCGCGAGTTCCGCCAGGTCGAACCCGCGGCGCTGAAGGACCAATGGGGCACGCTGCCGTTGCCCGGTCCTGACGGTCCCGGCGCGGGCATCGCCGGTGGTACCAGCCTGGTGATCTTCCGTAGGTCCGAGCACAAGGACGCGGCGTGGAGGCTGATCGAATTCCTGTCGCGGCCACAGATTCAGGCACGCTTCCACGCGCTGATTGGCGACATGCCCCCTCGGCGTAGCACTTGGGCGTATCCGTCGTTGGCCGACGATCCGCTGGCGCACGCATTCGGCGATCAGCTGGAACGGGTCAAGCCGGCGCCGAAAGTGCTGGAATGGGAACGCATCGTGCAGGAAATGCGTCTGGCCACCGAACGCGTGGTGCGTGGTGGCGAACCGCAGGACAAGGCGATGCGAGAATTGGACGAGCGTGTCGACGAGATCCTGGAGAAACGGCGTTGGATCCAGCGTCAGCAGCTTAGGCAGGCAGCGACCGCACCGGCCGCAGGAGCGGCGCCATGAAGCGCGGTTCCCTGGTCGGCTGGCTGTTCGCAGGCCCGGCGCTGATCGTGATCGGCGTGTTCTTCGGGGTGCCGGTGCTGTCGGCGTTGCTGCTGAGCCTCACCGATTTCGATCTGTACGCGCTGGCTGACCGCCACAACTTGCGTTTCGTCGGTGTCGGCAACTATCTGGAGTTGCTGCAGACACCGATGTTCTGGAAGTCGCTCTGGAATACCACGTATTTCGTCATCGTCGGCGTACCGCTGTCCATTGCCACCTCGCTTGGCGCGGCGCTGCTGCTCAATGCGCCGGTGGCGCGGTGCAAGGCGCTGTTCCGCACCGCGCTGTTCGCGCCGGTGGTGACCACGCTGGTGGCGGTGGCGGTGATCTGGCGTTACCTGTTCCACACCCGCTACGGCCTGGTCAATTATGCGCTGGCACACGTGGGCATCGGCCCGATCGACTGGCTCGGCGACCCGCACTGGGCGATGCCGACCATTATGCTGTTCGCTGTCTGGAAGAACTTCGGCTACAACATGGTGATCTTTCTCGCTGGCCTACAGGCCATTCCGCAGGATCTGTACGAGGCGGCGCGCATCGATGGCGCATCGAAGTGGCGGCAATTGCTGCATATCACCCTGCCGATGCTGGGGCCGGTGTTGTTGGTGGTCGGGGTCATCACCGTGTCCGGCTACTTCCAGCTGTTTGCCGAACCTTACGTGATGACGCGCGGCGATCCGCTGCAAAGCACGGTCAGCGTGCTGTATTACATGTTCGAGGAGGGCTTCAAGTGGTGGAACCTCGGCCGCGCCTCGGCGGTGGCGTTCCTGCTGTTTCTGATCATCCTGGCAGTGACGACGGTCATGCTGCGTTTCGGCCGCAAGAAGGACTTGGTATGAGTGGCATGAGCCGGGAGATCGGTGCTTCGCGTTGGCATGCGCTGCTGGTCAATGGCGGGCTGCTGCTGCTCGCCGTGTTCAGCCTGACGCCACTGTCGTGGATGGTGTCGGTGTCGTTTATGCCGGCCGGGCAGGCCAGCCACTTTCCACCGCCGTTATTGCCCAGTGGCGCCACGCTGGACAACTATGGCGAGTTGTTCGCGCACACCGGTATGGCACGCAATTTCGCCAACAGCCTATTGGTGTCGTGCGCGATCACGCTAAGCTCGCTGCTGATCAATACTATGGCTGGCTACGCCTTCGCCAAATTACGTTTCGTCGGCAAGGAGCGGATCTTTCAGGTGCTGTTGGCGGCATTGGTGATCCCAGCGCAGGTTGCGATGCTGCCGCTGTTCCTGTTGATGAAGCAATTGCATCTGGTCAACAGCTTCGGTGGCGTGGTGGTGCCGGCGCTGGCGACGGTGTTCGGCATCTTTCTGGTGCGCCAGTATGCGCGTTCGATCCCGGACGAGTTGCTGGAAGCGGCGCGCATCGACGGTGCTGGCGAACTACGCATCTTTTTCCAGATCGTGTTGCCGATGCTCAAGCCTGTGCTGGTGACGTTGACCATCTTCACTTTCATGGCCGCATGGAACGACTTCATGTGGCCGCTGATCGTGTTGACCGACCAGGAACACTACACCTTGCCGGTGGCATTGGCGGCACTGTCGCGCGAGCACATCATGGACGTGGAAATGATGATGGCCGGCGCGGTGGTGACGGTGATTCCGGTGCTGGCGTTGTTCCTGGCGCTACAGCGCTATTACATCCAGGGTTTGCTGCTTGGTAGCGTGAAGGGCTGAGGCGCAGCGCTTGTTTCCATCGGTGCGCATAGGCAAGCACACGCCATCTGCTACTCGTCGCCACAGGTGGGAACAGTGGCCGAGGGCTTCCCTCCATCGGCCTTTAGGCTGTGGTGGTCAGGCATGAAGCGCAGCGGCGCTTAGGTAACGCAAGCAGGATAACCAGACATGAGAGGTGCGATGCGCAATATGGCGGCTGTAAGGACAGTGTTGGCGATTTGTGGCCTGATGGCGGTGCATGCCTTCGCTGCGCCGCCGAGTGCGCCTGTGACGCTGGACAGTTTCAATAATCTGGACAACTGGCAGATCGTTGCTTCCAATCAGGTCACTGCCTCCACCCGACTGGTGCAGGCACCCGGCGGTGGCCGGGCCAAGGCCGTGTGTCTGGACTACGATTTCAACGGGGTGTCCGGCTATGCCAGCATCCGTCGAGCGTTGTCGATCGAGTACCCGGATAATTACCAGTTCGCGTTCCAGTTGCGCGGTGATTCGCCGCGCAACGACCTGCAGTTCAAACTGATCGATGCCAGCGGCGACAATGTGTGGTGGGTCAACCGACCGCGCTACGATTTTCCCACGCAATGGAGCCCGGTTAGTTTCAAGAAGCGGCAGATCGCCAAGGCCTGGGGGCCGAGTCCGGAGAAAGAACTCAAGCGCAGCGCGCAAATCGAGTTCACCATCTACAACCAGGCTGGCGGTGCCGGCACGGTGTGCTTCGATCAACTGCGTTTGATCCCGTTACCGCCGCAGGATACCTCGCCGTTGACGGTCAAGGTCAGCACCGACACCGCACCGGCATTGAGGCAGCGGATTGCCGACGGCAAGCCGGATACCGTGTGGTACAGCGGCAACGCCAAGACCCAGACGGTGATGCTTGACCTGGGCAAGGTGCGCGAATTCGGCGGTGCCAAGGTGCAGTGGGCGCCTGGTGTCTATGCCTCGCGCTACAAGGTGCTGGGTTCGATCGACGGAAGCAGTTGGCGCGAACTGCGCGCGGTCACTGCTGGTAACGGGGGTATCGACTGGCTGGCCCTACCGGAAACCGAGGCGCGCTACGTGCGCTTCGACCTGGAGGACGGCCCCAGCTTTCACTACGGCATTGCCGACATCGCGCTGCAGCCGCTAGCGTTTGCCGCGACGACGAACGACTTCATCAAATTGGTGGCGGCGCAATCTCCTCGCGGTTGGTTCCCGCGTGGCTTCAGCGCAGAGCAGCCGTACTGGACCATCGTCGGCCTGGATGGCGGTCGCGAACAAGGCTTGATCGGTGAGGATGGCACGATCGAAGTGGGCAAGGGCGGCTTCAGCATCGAACCGTTCCTGTTGTTGGATGGCAAGCGCCTGAGCTGGGCCGACGTGAAGGCCGCGCAGAGCTTGCAGGACGATTACCTGCCCATTCCCAGCGTGGACTGGCGCCACGACAACGCCGCATTACGCGTGACTGCGTTCGTGCAGGGCGAACCGGAGCAGTCGCAGCTGGTGGCGCGTTATCGGCTCAGCAATCCAAGCAAACAGGCGCACGATTACACCTTGGCGTTGGCGGTACGTCCGTTCCAGGTAAACCCGCCCAGCCAGTTCCTTAACACGCTCGGCGGAGTCAGTCCGATCCGTGCGCTGGCGTTCGACGGCACGCAGGTGCGGGTCGATGGCCAGCCGCGGGTGTTCGCGGTTCAGAAGCCAGACGCAGCCTATGCCACCGCGTTCGACGCCGGAATGGACATCGAACGATTGGCTGCCGACAGCAGTGGTTTGCCGCAGCAAGCGCAGGATCCCGACGGGTTGGCTTCCGGGGCACTGCTGTACCGTGGGCGTCTGGCGCCGGGCGAGGTGCGCGAGGTGGCGTTGGTGATCCCGCAGACTGGGCTGCATGTGCTGCCGCTCGGCTTCGATGCGGCGCGTGCGCAGCAGCAGGTGGCGGCGCAATGGCACGAAAAATTGGATCGGGTGCAATTGCACTTGCCGGCGCAAGGCAAGGCCCTGGCCGATACGCTGCGCACGGCACTGGCGCACATACTGATCTCGCGGATCGGGCCACGCCTGCAACCGGGCACCCGTTCGTATTCGCGCAGTTGGATCCGCGACGGCGCGATGATTTCCGACGCCCTGTTGCGCCTGGGACGCGCCGATGTGGTGCGTGACTACCTTGCCTGGTACGCGCCCTACCAGTTCGACAATGGCATGGTGCCGTGTTGCGTGGACGATCGCGGTAGCGATCCTGTGCCGGAGAACGACAGCCATGGCGAGTTGATTTTCGCCATCGCCGACTACTACCGCTACAGCGGCGACCATGCGTTTCTGGAGCAAATGTGGCCACACGTGCTGGGCGCGTATCAGTACATGGAGCAACTGCGTTTGAGCGAGCGGACCGAGGAAAACCGTGCGCGCAATCCGGCGTTCTACGGAATGATGCCGGCGTCGATCAGTCACGAAGGCTATTCGGCCAAGCCGATGCACGCCTACTGGGACGATTTCTGGGCCTTGCGCGGCTACACGGATGCGGCAACGCTTGCCGCCGAGTTGGGCCGCAGCGAGGATGTCGCCAGTTTGTCCGCTGCGCGCGACCAGTTTCGTGAGGATCTGGATGCGTCGCTGCAAGCTGCGACGCAGCAGCACCACATCGATTTTCTACCGGGGTCGGCTGAACTGGGCGATTTCGATCCTACTTCCAGCACCATCGCGTTGGCGCCGGGTGGCGAGCAGGTGCGATTGCCACCTGCACTGTTGAATGCCACCTTCGAGCGTTATTGGGGCGAGTTCGTGAGTCGCCGTGATGGTCAGCGCGCGTGGAAGGACTACACCCCATACGAGTGGCGTAATGTCGCCGCGTTCGTGCGGCTGGGCTGGCGCGAGCGCGCCTGGGAGGCGACCACGTTCTTCTTCAAGGATCGCACGCCGCCTCCCTGGAACCAGTGGGCGGAAGTGGTCTCGCGTACCCCGCGCACGCCATTTTTTCTTGGCGATCTACCGCACGCCTGGGTGGCCTCGGATTTCGTGCGTTCGGCGCTGGACATGTTCGCTTACACCCGCGATGGCGATGACAGCTTGGTGCTGGCGGCAGGTATTCCGATCGACTGGTTCGACGGCAAAGGCGTGTCCATCGAACAACTGCGCACGGCGCATGGGCTGCTGAGTTATCGACTGCGGCGGCATAAGAACCGCTTGGTGTTGAATGTTTCCGATGGCCTGCGTATCCCTAGCGGTGGCCTGGTGCTGCCTTGGCCGTACCCAGGCGAACCTGGCCGGACCGAGGTTAATGGTGCATCTGCGCAATGGGAACGCGGTGAATTGCGTATCCGCACGCTGCCGGCGGATGTGCAGATCGAGATGCGTTAAAGCCGAGGCTTTTGTGGTGTGGAAATTCGGAATCGCAAGTGCCGATTAGAATCGGCGAGGGTGACGTTTGGGCAGCCGTTCTTATTGGTGGCGTCGCGGCGCTGCTTTCATGTCATCAGCGAGGGGAGAGTGCCGCTGCTGGCGTTGCCGACGATGTGAGGCGCGCTCACTGCTCAGCTTTTTCTGAGGCATGAACGGTTGGGCTGGTTGTCTGCGTCGTCCTGCTGCTGCGGTGGGACGTTTGTACCGTTGTTGTCGGCGGCGCGACCGCTGTGTCCGGCTCGGGATAGGGATATGCCGGTGCCGCGATGGGGCGTAATTGCGCGCGCCAGCGCCGCAGCAGTGGTGCGATCCGCGCACCGACGTATAGCTGCGGATACGACGGCGTTTCGCCTTGCTCGCGCTCGCGCGCATTGATCTCCGCGCTGGCCAAGTGGTAGCTCTCGATCAGGTCGCTGGTGCGCGCCAGCGCGTCGATCAGCCAGGCGCGGCCGAAATACGTGGCGCTGGCGGTGTTGCCGCAGCCGAACGAGGCGCGGTCGCGGCGCGCGGCGGTGATGATCAGGGTGTCGGGTGTCTTCAGCGCCGGCACGAAGCCGCCGGAGTAGCAGGCCGACAGCACGATGATCCGGTTGACAATGCCGGCATCGTCGAGCAGCCCGCGCAGTTCTTTTGGGGTGATGGTGTCGTACTCGGCGTCCTCGCCTGGGCCGAATTGCAGATACAGCTCGTGCTGCTCGGTGCCGTGGCTGGTCAGGAACAGCAGCAGTGCATCCTCGCGCTTGTCCATCAGGCTGCCGATGCGTTGCAGGGTGTCGGCCAGATTGTCGTAGGAGGCCTGCGGCGCATAGGCATGGGCACCGAGATTGTCGCCATGGTTGATCAGCGTGACGATGCGTCCGGCGGCGCCGAATCGCCGGGCGAACAGTTGGCGCAGGTATAGCGTTTCGTTGCGAAACACGTCTTCGCTGGCGTCGCCGGCGAAGCCGACCACGTACAGGTCGGTGATTCCGGGACGTTGCGGTTGCAGCGCGCTCAGTGCGCGGCGCAGTTGCGCCTGATCGAACGGATCCTGCGGTGTCTGCGCTTCATCGGCCGCTGGCGCCGCGCCGGCATCGGGGTGGCAGGCGGGCACGACCAGCACCAACAGGAATGCCAGCAGTAACCGCCCTGGCAGGCGGCATAGTGACGGTGTCACGGACGCGATGAACGTAGCGACGGATGTACGCATGCGTGCGCTCAAAAATCCAGGTCGGCGAAGCTCTCCACGCGATGGTGCCCATTGCAGGCCTCGCCCTGACGTGGTTGCGGATAATCGGCGCGGCGGTCGATCAGCACCGTGTCCAGGCCGACCGCGCGTGCGGCGTCCAGTTCGGCGACCACGTCGGAGAGAAACACGACCTGCGCTGGCGGCAGGCCAGTCGCCTCGGCGATCCGCGCATAACTGGATGGCTCGCGCTTGGCGCCGATCTCGGTGTCGAACCAGCCGGAAAACAGGTCGCGTAGATCGCCAGCGTCGCTATGACCGAAGAACAACTGCTGCGCGGGCACCGAACCGGACGAATACACGTACAGCACGCGGCCATCGGCGTGCCAGCGGCGCAGCGCCGGCGCGGCATCGGGATAGATGTGCGCGGTGAAATCGGCGTCGCGGTAGCCGGTTTCCCAGATCATGCCCTGCAGTGCCTTGAGTGCGGTGTGCTTGCGATCCTGATCGATCCAGCCCTGCAGCGTCTCCACGATGACCGCGTCGGTGCAGATGCCGCCGCATTCGCTGGCCACCGCGTCCAGCCATTGCCGGACCTGCGGCTGCTGGCCGTGGTCGCGGACGAAGTCGGGCAGGGCACGGCGCGCGTAGGGGAACAGCACGTCCTTGACGAAGGAAATACTGCTGGTGGTGCCTTCGATATCGGTCAGGATCGCACGCGGACCGGCCATGGTTCAGTGCGCCTCGCCGCGCTGGGCTGGCTCGTAGCGCGGGAAGCGCTGGGCGATGTCGGTGCCGGTGAAGTGGCCGATCCAGCCGTCGGGCTCGGTGAAGAAGCGGATCGCGACGAAGCGTGGCTCCGGGCCCATGTCGAACCAGTGGCGCGTGCCGTCGGGCACCGCGATCAGATCGTTTTGCACGCATTCGATCTCGTAGACCTTGCCGTCCACGTGCAGGGTGAAGAGTCCGGAGCCGGCGACGAAGAAGCGCACCTCGTCTTCCTTGTGGAAATGTTCGTCGAGAAACTTCTTGCGCATCTCCTCGCGCTGCGGATGGTCGGGGGCGATGCTGACCACGTCCACGGTCTTGAAGTTGTGCGCGGCCACCAGGCGGTCGATGTCGGTGCGGTAGGCGGCCATCACGGCTTCGGGCGAGGCGCCGGCCTGGATCGGCTGGCTGGCCTGCCAGCGCTCGAAGACGACGCCGATTTTCTGCAACTCGGTGGCGATCGCATCGCCATCGCGGCTATCGAACAGTGGCGCCTCGGGAGTGGTGTTGGCGAAGATGCGGAGTCGGCTCATGGCGGTAGGCGAAAGCGGCGGGGAAGAAAAGGGTAGCAGGTGCGCTGCGGGCGGCTGTTGCGGCGCTGGAACGCAGTTGCGCGGTGCGGCGTCGCTTAGCTTTGCGCGCGCAGCTTGCGCAGTTCCAGTTCGCAATGCAGCAGGAACTCGAAGGCGTCCAGGTGCCGGCGCGCTTCGGCCATGTCGCGGCCCCAGGCATACAAGCCGTGTCCATCGATCAGGTAGCCCCACAGCGCGTTGCGGTCCAGTAGCGCATCCACCTGCGCGGCTAGCACGGTCATGTCCTGGGTATTGGCGAAGACGGGCAGGTCCACCGCGGTCTCGTGGGTCTGGTTGCCGTGCAGTGCCTTGAGCAGTTCATAGCCTTCCAGGCGGACGTGGCCCTGTGCCGCGTACAGGCGCGAGGCGATGGTCTGTACCGGCGAATGCGTGTGCAATACGCAACCGATCTCGGGAAAGCGTCGGTACAGTTGGGTATGCAGCAAGGTCTCGGCGGATGGGCGTAATGGGCGACCCACGGCCTGGCCGTCGAAGTCCACCACCATGATGTCATCCTCCACCAGCCGCCCCTTGTCGCGACCGGACACGGTAATCGCGGCATGGCACGCATCCAGACGATGGGAAAAATTGCTGCTGGTGGCTGGAGTCCAGCCGGCCTGGGACAGTTCGCGGATGTTGCCGATCAGCAACTGGGCCAGCGTGCGCAGGCGTTCGGGGTCGTAGGGCAGGGCATTCATGTGTCTTAGTTTAGGGCCTGCTGGCGCGCTTGGGATGACCGCGCTCGCGGGAATCACGCGCTCAAGCCGGGACAATCGTATTGTCCCGGCTCGCACGATGCCTGCACTATTCGGGGCTTATGCTTTGGGACCGTTGCGCAGATGACTGTGGCGATAGCCGTAGCCAAAATAGATCGCCAGGCCGATCGCGGTCCAGCCGGCCATCAGCAGCCAGTTGTGCGTGGTCATCGCCGACAGTAATGCAAGACAGCTGAGGATGCCGGCGATGCAGATCGGCCAGACCAACGGAATGCGGAACGGGCGCGGCAAATCCGGCTGGGTGCTGCGCAGGATCAGGACCCCGGCGCAAACCGCGGCGAAGGCGATCAAGGTGCCCATCGAGGTCAGTTCGCCGAGTACGTCCAGCGGGAACAATGCGGCCAGCAGGGCGATGCCGATGCCGGTGATCAGCGTGTTGACGTGCGGGGTGCGGTAGTTCGGATGGATCTTGGTAAACAGGGGCGGTAGCAGGCCGTCGCGGGCGATGATCATGAAGATGCGCGGCTGGCCGATGATCATCACCAGCACCACCGAGGACAGGCCGATCAGTGCGCCGACCTCCACTACCACGCGCAGCCAGGCAAGCGGCGGGTGTGCGGCGACTGCGGTTACCACCGGCTCGTCGGTGCCGAGTTGGGTATACGGCACCAGTCCGGTCATGACCGCGGCCATGGCGATGTACAGCATGGTGCAGATGACCAGCGATAGCATCATGCCGATTGGCAGGTCGCGCTGCGGCCGGTGCGATTCCTGCGCCGCGACCGAGACCGCTTCGAAGCCGATGTAGGCGAAGAACACCATGGCCGCGCCGCGTAGCACGCCTTCCAGGCCGTACTTGCCGGCACCTTCGTTGGCGGGAATGAACGGATGCCAGTTGGCTGGGTCCACGTAGCGCCAACCGGCCACGATCACCAGCACGACCAGGCCGCTCTTGAGCACCACCATCGCCATATTCATCGCCGAGGACTTGCGAATGCCCACATAGCACAGCCAGGTCAGCAGCAGCACGATGCCGGCAGCAGGCAGATTGGCGATCGCCCCAGTGCGCTGCAGCTTGCCATCCAGTGGCGCGTTGACCAGCGTTGCCGGCAGGTGGAGGTGGAAGTGGTCGAGCAGGCTGAGGAAGTAGCCGGTCCAGCTCACCGCCACCGCCGATGCCGATACCCCGTATTCCAGCACGAGCATCCAGCCGATGAACCAGGCCGCCAGTTCGCCGAATGTGGCGTAGGTATAGGTGTAGGCGCTGCCGGACACCGGCACCATCGCCGCGAATTCGGCATAGGCCAGTGCGCAGAACGCGCAGCACAGCGCGGCGAGCACGAACGAGAGCATGATCGCCGGCCCGGCATGGTTGGCCGCCGCCTGGCCGGTGATGACGAAGATACCGCCACCGATCACTGCGCCGATGCCCAGCGCGGTCAGGCCCCAGGGGCCGAGCACACGTTGCAGGCCCAGCCCGCCGGCATCGGCGTGGCTGGCGTGCGGGTGTTTGGTGGCCAAGAGGTGTTTGAGCATGGAACGGCTCCAGCCGGGCGTGGCGCACATTACGAAGGAACGAACGTGAAGACCGGCGCGCACGCCGGGCATGGCAGGTGAAGATCAGGCCTTGTCGGCCAGATGACTGTTGCGGATGCCGTAGCAGAGATAAATGCACAAGCCGAGCAGCGTCCAGACGACGAAGACCTTCCAGTGTTCCTGGAATGCTTGCAAGAACAGCAACACGCAGGCAACCGCGCCGAGCGGACAGACCAGCGGTGCGAGCGGAACCCGGAACGGGCGCGGCAGCTCGGGCTTGGTGAAACGCAGCACCAGCACGCCGATGCAGACCGTGGCGAAGGCGAGCAGGGTCCCCATCGACACCAGTTCGCCGAGGACCTCCAGCGGGATTAATCCGGCCAGCAGCGCGGCGAGCACGCCGACCACGATGGTGCCAACATAGGGCGTATGGAACTTGCGGTGGACCCTGCCGAACAGCCGCGGTAGCAGACCATCGCGGGACATGGTGTAGAAGATGCGCGGCTGCGCCATCAGCATGACCAGCACCACCGAGGACAGGCCAGCGATGGCGCCGATCTCGATCACGGTCTTCAGCCAGGCCAGGCTGGGATAGTGCTCCAGCGCCGTGGCCACCGGCTTGGCGGTGCCGAGTTGGGTATAGGGCAGCAGGCCGGTCAGCACCGCACAGACGATGATGTAGATGATCGTGCAGATCGCCAGCGACACCAGGATGCCGATCGGCATGTTCTTCTGCGGGTCCTTGGTCTCGCCGGCGGAGGTGGAAACCGCGTCGAAGCCGATATAGGAGAAGAACACGATGGAGGCGGCACGGAAGATGCCGCTCCAGCCGAACGTGCCTGGGCCGGTGTTCTCCGGAATGAACGGGGTCCAGTTGGCCGGGTCGATATGCGAGATGCCGACGCCGACGAACAGGCAGATCACCACGACTTTGATCGTCACGACGATGGCGTTGGCCAACGCCGATTGAGTGACGCCGACATAACACAGCACGCTGACCGCGGCGACGATCAGCACCGCCGGTAGGTTGACCAGATGACCGGAGGCGACGAAGGCATGGCCGGTCCATTGCAGCGGTGCACTGGCCAGTTCCGCCGGGAACGGCAGCCCCAGCGTGCCGGTGACGAAGCTCATCAGATAGGCCGACCAGCCGACCGCGACGCTGGAACCGGCGAACAGGTATTCCAACACCAGGCACCAGCCGATGAACCAGGCCACACCTTCGCCGAGGGTGGCGTAGGAGTAGGAATACGCGCTACCGGAAACCGGCAACATCGCAGCGAATTCGGCATAGCACAGTCCGGCAAAGGCGCAGGCGATGCCGGCGAACACGAACGAGAGCATCACCGCCGGACCGGCATGGTGAGCGGCGGCCTGCCCGGTCATCACGAAGATGCCGGCGCCGATGACTGCGCCGATGCCAAGCATGATCAGGTGCTTGGCGGTGAGGCTGCGTTTGAGGCAGGCTTCGCCCTGCAAACTGCCCTCGAACGGTTCGCCGGCGTCGACATGGCCGGCGGGTTCGATCGGCTTGACCCGCAATAGAGACTTCAGCATTCGGTGCATCCCAGGTAGGGTCGGGGGGGCAGGCGCCCGGGTAATTGAGGTGATGATGCGCCCGTTCCAGGAGTGGATGGCGCAGGCGTCGTACCATGCCAAAGCCAGACGGCCACCACAAGCTGCGCTGTGCGTTGCACGCCGACCATGGCCGGCCCGATTGCGAGAATCTGCATGTCCGAATCGCCTTTACGCCAGTCGTTGCACGCATATGCCGATCGATACCCGGAACAGGCGGAGCTTGCGGCGCAGTTTCTCGTTTTGCTGGACGATGCCGCCGATCCGTTCGCGCGCGCGCGCCTGGCCGGTCACTTCACCGGCTCGGCGTGGTTGGTCAGTGCCGACGGCACGCGCACCTTGCTGACCCACCATCGTAAGCTGCGGCGCTGGCTGCAACTGGGCGGTCATGCTGATGGCCAGCGCGATCTGGCGCAGGTGGCGTTGAAGGAGGCGCAAGAGGAGTCGGGTTTGTCCGGGTTGTCTCTGCTCGACGGCGCCATCTTCGATCTGGATCGACACTGGATTCCGGCGCGCGATGATGTCCCAGGCCATTGGCATTACGACGCGCGCTACGTGGTGTGCGCAGGGGCGGACGAGGCGTTCGTGGTCAGCGTCGAGTCGCTGGCTCTGGCCTGGCGCCCGATCGCCGCATTGCGCGACGATGCCGAATTGGATCCATCGCTGCGGCGCATGGCAAAGAAATGGGAACTGCGCGAGCGCTGATGTGTGCTCCCGTGTCGGGGGATGGTCCGCGCCCGAGTCCTCAATACAGAATCCGCGTCCGCAGTGTTCCCGCCACACGCGCCAGTTCCTCCTTCAGCGCCGTCGCCTGCTCCACGCTGGCGGCGATGTCGATCACGACATAGCCGACCTTGGGGTCGGTGCGCAGGAATTGGCCGTCGATGTTGACGTTGTGGCGCGAGAACAGATCGTTGACCTGCGATAGCACGCCCGGCACGTTGCGATGGATGTGCAGCAGACGCAGGCTTTCGGCATGCTCGGGCAGGGTGACCTCGGGGAAGTTGACTGCCGACAAGGTGCTGCCGTTGTCGCTGTAGCGCACCAGTTTGGCCGCTACTTCCACGCCGATGTTGTCCTGCGCTTCCAGCGTGCTGCCGCCCACATGCGGGGTCAGGATCACGTTGTCGTGCATGGTCAGTGGCGATTCGAACAGCTCGCCGTTGCCCTTGGGCTCGACCGGGAACACGTCCACCGCCGCGCCGCCGATGTGGCCGCTACGCAGCGCCGCGTCCAGGGCATCGATGTCGATCACGCTGCCGCGCGACGCGTTGATCATGTGCGCGCCCGGCTTCATCTGCGCCAGTTGCGCCGCGCCGATCATGTCCTTGGTCGAGGCGAGTTCCGGCACATGCAAGGTGACCACGTCTGCGCGTGTCAGCAGATCGCCCAGGTCGGCGGCCGCGCGCGCGTTGCCCAGCGATAGCTTGGTCTGGATATCGTGGAAGATCACCTGCATGCCCAGTGCTTCGGCCAGCACGCCGACCTGGGTGCCGATGTGGCCGTAGCCGACGATGCCCAGTACCTTGCCGCGGGTTTCGTGGCTGCCGGTGGCCGACTTGGACCAGCCGCCACGATGGCACTCGGCGTTTTTTTGCGGAATGCCGCGCAACAGCAGGATCGCCTCGGCGATCACCAGTTCGGCAACGCTGCGGGTGTTGGAGTACGGCGCGTTGAATACCGGAATGCCGGCCAGTTCGGCCGCGTCCAGATCGACCTGATTGGTCCCGATACAGAAGCAGCCGATCGCGATCAGACGCTTGGCCTGCGCCAGCACTGGCGCGCTGAGCTGGGTCCGCGAGCGGATGCCGACGATATGCGCCTCGGCGATGCGTTGCTTGAGTTCGTCTTCCGGCAGCGACTTGGCGTGCACTTCGATCTGCGAATAGCCGGCCGCGCGGAACGTGTTGATGGCGGTCTGGCTGATGCCTTCGAGCAGCAGCACGCGGATATCCTGCTTCGGAAACGAGGTCTTCTTGGGCGACATTGCGGCGAGCGGGCGATGGCCAACGGGGCCGGCCACTATGCCAGATGCGTCCGCGCTTGGGTGCCTCCTCGCCATGGGTCGCAATGCGGATGGCGGCGCAGCGTCAACGTAGCGTGTCGGCAAGACCGGCGATAATGGTTTCTCCTGCATCCATCCAATGTCGTGCATGCTGGACGCGGCCGCGCGACACTGGCACGCTTGAGGGCTTGCCTTCCCCGCTGATCTAGATCATGACCGACCCGCGCCTGGACGCCCTGGCTCACGCCGTTCCCGCCTTGCGTCTGAAGACCGACCCTGCCGATCTGGAACACTACGGCCGCGACTGGACCCGGCGCTGGACCCCGGCGCCGCTGGCGGTCGCGCTTCCGGCCACGGTGGAGGAGGTGCAGGCGGTGGTGCGCTGGGCCAACGCGCACGCGGTGGCGGTGGTGCCCTCAGGGGGCCGTACCGGCCTGTCAGGCGGCGCGGTGGCGGCGCACGGCGAACTGGTGCTGAGCCTGGAGCGGATGAACAAAACGCTGGCCTTCGACCCGGTTGATCGCACGTTGACGGTGCAGGCGGGCATGCCGCTGGAGGCGGTACACAATGCCGCCCGCGAACATGGCCTGGTGTATCCGGTGGACTTCGCCGCGCGCGGCTCGTGCTCGATCGGCGGCAACATTGCCACCAATGCCGGCGGTATCCGCGTGATCCGCTACGGCAACACCCGCGAGTGGATCGCCGGGCTGAAAGTGGTCACTGGCAGTGGCGAGCTGCTCGATCTGAACCGCGGGCTGATCAAAAATTCCAGCGGCTACGATTTCCGCCAGTTGTTGATTGGTTCGGAAGGCACGCTTGGCATCGTGGTCGAGGCCACCTTGTGGCTCACCGATCCGCCGCCGCCCAGCAACGTGATGCTGCTGGCGCTGCCCTCGTTCGAGGTGTTGATGCAGGTGTTCGCAGCGTTCCGTTCTCGGTTGCAGTTGGAGGCGTTCGAATTCTTCACCGACCGCGCGCTGGAGTATGTCCTGGCGCATGGCGCGCAGGCGCCGTTCGAGACGCTCTATCCGTACTACGTGGTCACCGAATACGCCAGCGGCGACGAAGCGCAGGAAGCTGCGGCACTGGGCGCGTTCGAGGCGTGCATGGAGCAGGGCTGGGTCCTGGATGGCGTTATCAGCCAGAGCCAGGCGCAGGCGGCGCAGCTGTGGCGCCTGCGCGAGGGCATCACCGAGGCGGTGGCGCGCTACACGCCGTACAAGAACGATGTCTCGGTGCGGATCTCGGCGATGCCGGCGTTCCTGGCGCAGACCCAGGCGCTGCTCGCGCAGGCCTACCCGCAGTTCGACGTGGTCTGGTTCGGCCACATCGGCGATGGCAACCTGCATATCAACGTGCTCAAGCCCGAGGCCACCGCGTCGGCGGATTTCATCGCCGCCTGCGAACACGTCACCACGCTGCTCGCGCAGGTGCTGGCCGCGCACGGTGGCAGCATTTCCGCCGAGCATGGGATCGGGCTGGTCAAGAAGCCCTACCTGGACAGTACCCGCAGTGCGCAGGAGATTGCGCTGATGCGTGCGGTCAAGCGCGTGTTCGATCCATCCGGGTTGCTCAATCCAGGTAAACTGTTCGATAGCTGAGCACGCATGCCGCGTCGCGGCCCGATCACTGGTTCAGCCACTGCTCGTGGTGGATCGCTCGGCGATACGCTGCGGCCTTGGCCGAGCTCCTCTACACGACCCTGTCTGGAACGATTGCGATGACCCGAATGACCGCGCGCCTCGCCCTGCTGTTGGCTTTGATCGTGCCCGCGTTCGCGCAGGCGTCCAGTTTCGCCGGTAGTTCTGCCGGTTCCGCGTCGGCTGGCTCGGCCGGCAGTTCGGATTCCTCGGACAATAGTTCCAATAGAAACAATAAGGTGGTGTTGCAGGCGCGCGACGACGCGGCCGGTTTCGTCGCCAGCGCCGGTCGTATCCGTGGCGCGCAATTCGAAGCGGCACTACGCGTGCTGCGCGAGCGCAACCCGCAGGCGCGGCAGGCCAGCGACCTGGAATTGGCGCAGGCGATCCTGGCGCTGTGATACCACGCCGCCGCGTGGCGCGGTGGCTGGTTCTGGCGACGCTGGCCTGCGCGGTTCCGGCGCAGGCCGTGCAATTGCAATGCGAGGACCAGGGGCTGAGTGCATCCGAACGTGCGGCCAGTCGGGCCTTGCTCGATGCCGCGCAGGCGCGGCTGCCGCCGGTATGGGCGGCGGAGCTGCCCGCCTCTGTGCCCGTGCAGTGGCGCGACGACCTGCCGCCGCAGGTGCATGGACGCGCCCTGGCGCGGCGGGTGCTGTTGAACAAGCAATTGCTGCGCGACTGGATGGCGGCCAACGCCGACACCGATCCGGCCACCGATCCGGCGCGGCGGCCCGCCCTGGCCGCGCTGCTGCACGAACTGGCGCATGTTTACGACCATTCCGCAGCCGGGCGCTTATCGTCCGATCCGCGCCTGCTGGACTTGGCGGGTTGGCAGGTGAGTCCGATGCGCCTGGGCCTGCGCCGTGGCCACAACGCCCTCACCGAACGCAGTCCGGATCGTTACGAATTGGAATCGCCGGCGGAATACGTCGCGGTCAATCTGGAGCACGTCCTGCTCGATCCGGACTATGTCTGCCGTCGTCCAGCGTTGGCCGACTATTTCGCCCAGCGTCTGGCATGGACGCCGCCGCCAGCCCGTTGCGCGCCCGGCCTGGCCTTTGTGCAGGACCCGCTGGCCGAGCAGGCACTGCTAGTGCAGGTGGACCCGGCGCGGGTCTATGCGGTGGATTACCTGCTGGCCGAAGGCAATACGCAGCCGATGAGCCGCTGGGGCCACAGCATGCTGCGCCTGGTGATTTGCGCGCCGGGGCGGCCGCTCGGGCCGCAGTGCCGGCTCGATCTGGCCGACCACCTGGTGTTGTCGTTTCGCGCCTTCGTCAACGACGTGCAGATTTCCAACCTGCGTGGATTGATCGGTTCGTATCCGTCGCGGTTGTTCGTCCTGCCGCTGCATCAAGTAATCGACGACTACACCCAGGTGCAACTGCGCGGGCTGCAGTCGTTGCCGCTGAACCTGCGTCGCGATGAGATCGCCGCTTTGCTGGAGCGCGCCGGACAACTGCATTGGAGCTACGACGGTCGCTACTACTTCCTAAGCAACAACTGCGCCGTAGAAACCTACGCCTTGCTGCACGACGCGGTACCGCGACTGTCGGCCGCGCACTTGTCCGGCATCACCCCGACCGGCCTGCGCCAGCGCCTACTGCGTGCTGGTATTGCCGATGCCTCGGTGTTGGAGGACAACGCGGCAGCGGTGCGGCAGGGCTATTACTTCCCTGCGGCGAGCGCGTATTTCGCCGAGATGTTCGCGGTGGCGCGTGCGGGTCTGGCGTTACCGGCACGCAATGTGGATGCCTGGCTGGACCTGCCGGCCGCACAGCGCGCGGCGTGGCTGCAACGCGGCGACCTGCGCGCCAGTGCGGCGTTGTTGCTGTTGGAGAATGCGGCTCGCCTGCGTGCCGAGATGCGCGCCCGCGATACCTTGAAGCGGCGTTATCTGCGCACGTCGCCCTGGTCTGCGCTGGTGCGTTCTGGCGGGAGCTTGGATCCCCCCGGTGATACCCGCGAGGCGGCTGCGGCGGTGCGCGCGGTGCTGGCGCAGCAGGGGTTGTTGAGTCAACCGTCCAGTCTATTGCAGGGTCAGCCGGGCTACGGCCTGCCGCAGGCGCAGGAGCGTGCTTGGTTGCAGGAGCAGAGTCAGGTACGGATCGCGGCGTTGCGCGCCGACGGCACTGCATTACGCAAACGTCTGCGTGATCTGTTGCCGCCGCCGTTGCAGGCCGAGCTGGAGCAGGTCGACACGAACCTGTCGACGCTGGGTGCGCGGCTGCGCACGCTCAACCGCGAGGGCGGCGGATTGCAGTTGAGTGCGCCTTCGCGGTTGCAATTGCCGCAAGTCCAATGAGTGGTAACGCGTTGCAGGGTGGCTGCCATTGCGCGATGCACTCGCGCAAACATCGTTGCCGACCGCGCAGGCATGCGCTCAATCAGCGCGTCCAGCGAACTCGCCGGTGGTGGTGTTGACCAGCACGCGTTCTCCGTTGCCGATGTACTCCGGCACCATGATCTCGATGCCGGTGTTGAGCTTGGCGGGTTTGGGCCGCTTGGTTGCGGTGCCTCCTTTGAGTTCCGGCGGTGTCTCGATCACTTCCAGGGTGACGCTCTGCGGTAGTTGTATCGCCACTGGCTGGTCGTCGATGACCTGCACATAGATGCCGCTGAGACCGTCGGTGATGTAACCGGCGTCGTTGCCGATGGCATCGGCGTCCAGTGTGTAGGGTGTGTAGTCCTCGTCGTCGAGGAATACGAACGCCTCGCCGTCCTTGTAGGAAAACGTGGCCTGACGGCGCATCAATTCCACTTCGCGCAGGTCGTCGTCGCCGTCGAAGCTGGCGTCGAGCTTGTTGCCGCCGGGCACGCTGTACATGACGAAGCGGAAGCGCACGTTGCCGCCACGGCCCTGCGGCGAGCTGCGCTCGATGTCGCGGATCTGGTACACGCTATTGTTGTATTCGACGACGTTGCCTTTCTTGATTTCGTTGGCTTTCATGGCGGCACAGTATTTGGATGGAAGCGAAGAGGGGCTTTGGGGAATATGGGCTAATGGGCCGATGTTGCGGTCACTTGGGCGCCAGGCGCACCGCACCGTCGAGGCGGATCACCTCGCCATTGAGGTAGCGGTTGCGCAGCAGGAACATCACCGTGTCGGCGAATTCCTCTGGCTGGCCGAGGCGCGAAGGATACGGGATCGCGGAGGCCAGCGAGTGTTGCACGGCTTCGGGCATGCCATCCACCATCGGTGTCCAGAAGATACCGGGGGCGATGGTATTAATGCGGATGCCCAAGCGCGCCAGTTCGCGCGCCATCGGCAGGGTCATCGCCACCACGCCGCCCTTGGATGCGGCATACGCCGTCTGGCCGATCTGGCCTTCGTAGGCGGCGATGCTGGCGGTGTTGACGATCGCGCCGCGCTCGCCATCCTCGCCGGGCGTGTTGTGTTGCATCAGGTTCGCCGCCGCTTTGGCGACGTTGAAGCTGCCGATCAGGTTGACCATCACCGTGTTCTGGAATGTGGCCAGCGCCATCGGCGCTTCCTTGCCGAGTACACGGCCTGAGCCAAGGATGCCGGCGCAGTTGATCGCGGTGTTGAGGCCGCCGAGGAACTCCTGGGCGGCGTCCAACTGGGCCGCCACCTGGGCCTCGTTGCTGACGTCGGTGCGCAGGTAGCAGGCCTGTTTTTTGCCCAGTGCGGCAACCGCGGCGGCGCCCTTGTCCTCGTGTAGATCGAACAGCGCCACCTTGCCGCCCTCGGCGACGATGCGCTGCGCCACCGCTAGACCGAGGCCGGACACGCCGCCGGTGACCACGGCGCGTAGATCGGCAAGTTGCATGGATGTTTCCTTCGCGGACGCGGAAAAACCGCAGTTTAGCCGGGAGAGCGGCGATGCGGCGCATGCCGCCGTGCGCGTGGGGTCACGCTGCGGGCGCCGTTGCGTCGTCGTCCGTCGCCAGCGCTTGACCGACCTTGCTGCCGGTGCGCCGGCCAAGTCGATGCGCCAGCCAGCGCCCGGTGGCGGCCAACGCCGGCAGGTCGATGCCGGTCTGCATGCCGTTGCCGTGCAGCAGGTAGACCACCTCCTCGCTGGCCACATTGCCGCTGGCGCCCTTGGCGTAGGGGCAGCCGCCAGCACCGGACACCGCCGCATCGACCACGCGCACCCCTTCGTCCAGGCATGCCGCGATGTTGGCCAGTGCTTGGCCGTAGGTGTCGTGGAAGTGCACCGCCAGCGCCGCCATCGGCACCTCGCTGGCGACCGCGCGCAGCATCGCCCGCGCCTTGGCCGCCGTGCCGACACCGATGGTGTCGCCCAGCGAAATTTCGTAGCAACCCATCGCGTGCAATCGTTGCGCCACTCGCACCACGTCGGTCAGTGGGACCACGCCCTGGTATGGGCACCCAAGGACGGTGGAAACATAACCGCGCACCTTGACCCCGTCCGCTTCGGCACGCGCCAGCACCGGCGCGAAGTGCGCCAGCGATGCATCGATGCCTGCATTGGTGTTGGTGCGATTGAAGGCTTCGGAGGCAGCGGTGAACACCGCGACCTCGCGCACGCCGACCGCGATGGCGCGCTCGTAGCCCTGTAGATTGGGTACCAGCACCGAGTAGTCCACGCCTGGCGTCGGGACGATGCCGGTGTAGACCTCCGCTGCGTCGGCCAGCTGCGGTACCCATTTCGGACTGACGAAGCTGGTCGCCTCGATGCTGCGCAGGCCGGTGCGAGACAATCTGGCGATCAGCTCGATCTTGTCGGCTGTGGCGACCCAGGTCTTCTCGTTCTGCAGGCCGTCGCGCGGGCCGACTTCCACAATGCGCACGATATCGCTCATGGGTGCAGCCTCTGTAGATCTATGACGGGAGAGGCAAGCGTGGCAGACACGGTTCGGATCACGACGATTGCTGATTCAGGCCGCCACCAGCAGCGGCACGGGTGGCTCGCCAGCGCTGGAAGCCTGGAGGTAGTCGACGCTGATGCGGCGCGCTCTGGTGGCATGTCAGGTCTGTGTGATCCAGCGTGGAGCGCGCTTTTCGAGGAACGCGCCGAGGCCTTCCTGGCCTTCGGGCGAGACCCGCAACTGCGCGATCAGCGCGGCGTTGGCCTGATCCAGCGCATCGCGTTCGCCGCCGGCGGCAACGCGCCGTACCAGGGTCTTGGCCGCCGCCGTGGCCAGCGGCCCGGCTTGGCCCAGCAGCGCCACTTGGTGTTGCACCGTTGCGTCCAGCGCCTCCGGTGCCACCACCTCGTGTACCAGGCCGATCAGCGCCGCCCTGGCGGCGTCGAACGGCTCGGCGCTGGCGAACCAGCGTCGCGCCTGGCGTGCGCCGATCGCGGCGATCACGTAGGGCGAGATCACCGCCGGCAGCAGACCCAGGCGACTTTCGCTGAACGCGAAGCGCGCATCGGTGGACGCCACCGCGATGTCGCAGCACGCGACCAACCCCACCGCGCCGCCGAACGCGGCGCCGTGGACGCGCGCGACGGTGGGCTTGGGCAGTTCGTCGAGCACGCGCATCAACCGTGCCAGCGCCAGCGCGTCGTCGTGATTTTCCTGTGCGCTGGCGCTGGCCATCGAACGCATCCATTGCAGGTCGGCGCCGGCCGAGAACGCGGTGCCGGCGCCGCCTACCACCACGATCTGGATCAGCGGATCGACCGCGATCTGTTGCAGGGCGTCGGTGAGTTGCGCGATCAACGCGGCGTCGAAGGCGTTGCGCAGTGCGGGGCGGTTCAAATACAGCGTCATGACCTTGCCAGATCGCTCCAACAGCAGTGCATCGCTCATCGATGGATCTCGTGCGGAGGGACAATGGCCGCCATTGGGCGATCATAGCCGGCTGCGCGGGTGCCGCCATGACGCCCCCCGGCGGTGCTACAATTGATAATTATTCTTATCGCCGGAACGTGTTGTGACGTTGTCCGATATGCCGTTGCGTAGCAGCGCCCTGGTCGAATCCGTGCACGACCGCCAGCCCAACGACGCCATTGCGCGGCGTCTGCGCGAGCTGGGGTTCGTCGCCGGCGAACAGGTGCAGGTGCTGACCAGTGGGCCGGTCGCCGGCGAGCCGCTATTGGTGCAGGTGGGGTATACGCGGTTTGCGCTGCGCCGCAGCGAAGCGGCCCGGGTGCAGGTCAGTCCCGTGGCCGAGGTGTAATCATGAGCGACGCCCGCGCGCCGCTGCGGCTGGCCTTGGTCGGTAATCCGAACTGCGGCAAGACCGCGCTGTTCAATCAGTTGACCGGGAGCAGGCAGAAGGTCGCCAACTATGCGGGCGTCACCGTCGAGCGCAAGGAGGGGCGTTTGCGTGCGCCATCCGGACGCGAGTTCGCGGTGCTGGATCTGCCCGGTGCCTACAGTTTGCAACCGGCCAGTGTCGACGAAGCGATCACCCGCGATCTGTGCCGCGGTTTCTACCCAGGCGAGCCGGCGCCGGATGTTCTGGTGTGCGTGGTCGATGCGACCAACCTGCGCCTGCACTTGCGTTTCGCGCTGGAACTGCGCGCGCTGGGCAAGCCCATGCTGGTAGCGCTGAATATGGTCGACGCCGCGCAGCGCCGTGGTATCCGCATCGACCGGCAGGCGCTGGAACAGGCGCTGGGCGTGCCGGTGATCGAAACCGTGGCGGTGCGTCGCCACGGCGCCCGTGCGTTGGTCCAATACCTGGACGCGCTGGCGCCGGCGTTGCCGCCCGTGGTGGCGTCGGTCGATGCGCAGGGCGACGATCACCAACAGGTGCGCAATATGCTTGCGAGCGCGGTGACGATGCCCAGCCGCACTGCGCGCATCGACGACGCGCTGGATCGCTGGCTGCTGCATCCGGTCGCCGGGTTGCTGACCCTGGTGCTGGTGATGTTCCTGATCTTCCAGGCGGTGTTCGCTTGGGCCAAGCCGCTGATGGACCTGATCGACGGCGCCAGCAAGGCACTCGGCGCCTGGGTGGGCGCGACTCTGCCGACTGGGCCGCTGAACAGTCTGGTGGTGGATGGCATCATCGCCGGGGTAGGCGGTGTGGTGGTGTTTTTGCCGCAGATCCTGATCCTGTTCGCCTTCATTCTGGCGTTGGAAGAATCCGGCTACTTGCCGCGTGCGGCGTTTCTGCTCGATCGCATGATGTCGGCGGCGGGATTGTCCGGGCGCTCGTTTATCCCGCTGCTGTCCAGCTTCGCCTGCGCGGTGCCCGGCATCATGTCCACGCGCAGCATCCAGGACTCGCGCGACCGTTTGGCCACCATTCTCGTGGCGCCGCTGATGACCTGCTCGGCGCGGTTGCCCGTGTACACGCTGCTGATCGCGGCGTTCGTGCCGCAACAGCAGGTCTGGGGGCTGTTCAATCGGCAGGGGTTGGTGCTGTTCGGGTTGTACGTGGCGGCCATCGTCAGTGGCCTGGTGGTTTCCTGGGTGATGAAGAAATGGCGCCGCGACAAGGGCGAGCACCCGCTGTTGCTGGAGCTGCCTTCGTACCGCGTTCCGCGCCTGCGGGATCTGGCGCTGGGCCTGTGGGAGCGTGCGGCGATCTTCCTCAAGCGCGTTGGCGGCATCATCCTTGCGCTGACCATCCTGCTGTGGTTTCTATTGAATTTCCCGTCGGCACCGGTCAATGCGGCCATGCCGATGATCGATTACAGCTTCGCCGGGCGTATCGGCCATGCGATGACCGTGGTGTTCGCGCCACTGGGCTTCAACTGGCAGATCTGTATCGCGCTGATCCCGGGGTTGGCCGCACGCGAGGTGGCGGTGTCGTCGCTGGCGACGGTGTACGCGTTGTCCGCTACCGACGACGTTGCCGCCGCGCAGGCGTTGTCGCCGTTGATCGGCAATGGCTGGTCGCTGGCCACCGCGTTATCCCTGCTGGTCTGGTACATCTACGCGCCGATGTGTATTTCCACCCTGGCTACGATCAAGCGCGAGACCAATTCGTGGAAGCAGATGAGCGTTGCCGCGTGCTACTTGTTCGCGCTGGCCTATCTGGCCTCGTTGATCACCTACCAGGTCGCGGTGGCGCTGGGAGCGGGTTGAGATGAGCGCCTCGCTGTTGCTGCAGTATCTGCTGATCGCGCTGGCGGTGCTGGTCAGCGCTTGGGTGGTGTTGAAGAAGCAATTCCCCGGCACCGTGCGTTGGTTGCGCAGTGCGTTGGCGCGAGTGTTGCTGCGGCCGGGTCGCCCGGCTTGGTTGCAATCCTTGGGGCGGGCGATCGCGCCACCGCCCACCGTTGGCGCGGGTGCCTGCGGCGGTTGCGACAACTGCGGTCCCGCGCCATCGCGTCGACATTGAGCCGCGCCGCGTTGGTCAGGGCAGCGCCATGCGCAGACGTAACCGTATGTGCAGGGCGATGCGATATCGATGACGGCGTTCTTCATCCTTCATCGTTGCTTGCGCGGTGCGCTGGCGCGCTGGCGCTGGTCAGCGTTTCGCGTCAGATGCGCTCGTTTTTGATTTTCCCTCTGTTGTGTTCGGCTGCAAACCGCTAGCCTTGGCGGATGAAGACTGCTCCGTTGCGTGTGTTGATTCATGGTGCGTCCGGCCGCATGGGCCAGGCGTTGTTGCGTCTGGCTGCGCAGGATGCGGCGTTGCAGGTGGTGGCTGCGGTGTTGCGGCGAACACCGGCGCAGCGGGTGATCGATGGCGTGCCGTATTTCGCTGCGGCCGAACTCAATGGCGTGCCCGCATTCGATGTGGCAATCGATTTCAGCCTGCCGGAGGGCTTCGATCCGGTCCTGGCGTTGTGTGTTGCACGCGGCGCGGCGCTGGTATCGGGGACCACCGGCCTGGATGCCACGCAGCGGCAGGCCTTGGACGCCGCCGCCGAGCGCATTGCGCTGATCTGGGCGTCGAACTTCAGCCTGGGTGTGGCAGTGTTGAACGAACTGGTGGAGCGTGCCGCCGCGGCGCTGCCGGGGTGGGATTGCGATATCGTCGAATCCCATCATGTACACAAGCAGGATGCGCCTTCCGGTACCGCGCTCACGCTGGGCGAGGCGGCCGCACACGGTGGTGCGACCCCGCGCTATGCCAGCCTGCGCGCCGGCGACATCGTCGGCGAGCATTTGGTGCAGTTCACCGGCCTTGGCGAGCGAGTGGAGCTGCTGCACCGCGCCAGTAATCGCGACATCTTTGCCCGTGGCGCGTTGCATGCGGCCACACGCCTGCCCGGGCGCGCGCCGGCGGCCTATCGGTTGCGCGACCTGCTCGGCTGAACGGCGTTTTGATACAAACGGCTGGCGCGGACCGCCGCGCGTCGGTACAATTCTCCCTCGCCTGTTACCCATCGCCACGAACCCGGAGAAGCGCCGCGTTCGCGGTTTCTTGCAGCCGCAAGTTTTGGTGGGGCAGGGTTCCTCTTTTCCCCCAAGGCGAACCCCGTGACTCAACCCGCAATCCTTGTCCTTGAAGACGGCACCGTGTTCGAGGGCGTTGCCGTAGGTGCCACTGGCCTGTCCGTCGGCGAAGTGGTGTTCAACACCGCCATGACCGGTTATCAGGAGATCGTGACCGATCCGTCGTACGCGCGCCAATTGGTTACGCTGACGTATCCCCATATCGGCAACACTGGTTGCACCGACCAGGACGACGAGGCCGCCCGGGTCTGGTCGGCTGGCCTGATCGTGCGCGACGTGCCGCGCCGTCCCAGCAACTGGCGCAGCCAGGTGGCCTTGCCGCAGTGGCTGGCGCAGCGTGGTGTGGTCGCCATCGCCGGCATCGACACCCGCAAGCTGACCCGCATTCTGCGCGAGAAGGGCGCGCAGAATGGCGCGCTGATGGCTGGCGCGGTCAATGTGGATACCGCGCTGGACGCGGCGCGCGGCTTCCCCGGGCTCAAGGGGATGGATCTGGCCAAGGTGGTGTCCACCGATCAACCCTATGCGTGGCGCGAGGGGCAGCTCGATCTGGACCGCAACGTCTTTGTCCAGGCCGAGCCGAGGTTCAAGGTCGTGGCCTACGACTACGGGGTCAAGCGCAACATCCTGCGCATGCTCGCCGAGCGTGGCTGCGACGTCACGGTGGTGCCGGCGCAGACGCCGGTCGACCAGGTGTTGGCGATGCAGCCCGATGGCGTGTTTTTGTCCAATGGTCCCGGCGATCCAGCGCCGTGCGATTACGCGATCGCCGCGATCAAGCAACTGCTGGCGCGCAAGATCCCGACCTTCGGTATCTGCCTGGGCCACCAACTGTTGGCGCTCGCTGCTGGCGCGCAGACCTTGAAGATGGGGCACGGCCACCATGGCGCCAACCATCCTGTGCAGGATTTGGACAGTGGTCAGGTGATGATCACCTCGCAGAACCATGGCTTCGCGGTCGATGAAGCCTCGCTGCCTGCGCATGTCCGGGTGACGCATCGTTCGCTGTTCGACGGTACCAATCAAGGGATCGAGTTGAGCGATGCTCCGGCCTTCGGCTTCCAGGGTCACCCGGAAGCCTCGCCGGGGCCGCGCGATGTGGCGCCGTTGTTCGATCGGTTCACCGCGCTGATGGCCGCCGCCGCTTGATGGCCGCAGCGCCTGCCTTGCCGTTGTCGCTCCACCGCTGGCGTCATCAGATCACCTGGCAGGCCCCCGTGGCGTGGCAGGACCGCCTTTACTGAGAATCCTCATGCCCAAGCGCACAGACCTTCAAACCATCCTCATCATCGGCGCCGGCCCGATCGTCATCGGTCAGGCTTGCGAATTCGATTACTCCGGCGCGCAGGCGTGCAAGGCGCTGCGCGACGAGGGCTACCGCGTGGTGCTGGTCAACAGCAACCCGGCCACCATCATGACCGACCCGAACATGGCCGATGCCGTGTACATCGAGCCGATCAACTGGCAGACGGTGGAGAAGATCATCGCCAAGGAAAAGCCCGATGCCTTGCTGCCGACCATGGGCGGGCAGACCGCGCTGAATTGCGCGCTGGATCTGGCCGATCACGGTGTGCTGGAAAAGTACGGTGTCGAACTGATCGGCGCCAAACGCGAGGCCATCCGCATGGCCGAGGACCGCGAGTTGTTCCGTGTGGCGATGGGCGAAATCGGCCTGGAGTGTCCCAAGGCGGCGGTGGCGCGCACGCTGGAAGAAGCGCTGGAGATTCAGACCAAGGTGGGCTATCCGACCATCATCCGGCCCAGTTTCACTCTGGGCGGTAGCGGTGGTGGCATTGCCTACAACCGCGAGGAACTGATCGAGATCGTCGGGCGCGGTTTGGAGTTGTCGCCGACCAGCGAGGTGTTGGTCGAGGAGTCGGTGCTGGGCTGGAAGGAGTTCGAGATGGAAGTGGTCCGCGACACCGCGGACAACTGCATCATCGTCTGCGCGATCGAGAACCTGGACCCGATGGGCGTGCACACCGGTGACTCGATCACCGTGGCTCCGGCGCAGACCCTGACCGACAAGGAATACCAGCGTCTGCGCGATGCGTCCATCGCGGTGCTGCGCAAGATCGGCGTGGATACCGGTGGCTCCAACGTGCAATTCGGCATCAACGCGCAGACGGGGCGCGTGGTGGTGATCGAGATGAATCCGCGCGTGTCGCGTTCCTCGGCGCTGGCATCCAAGGCCACCGGCTTCCCGATCGCCAAGGTCGCGGCCAAGTTGGCGGTGGGTTATACCTTGGACGAATTGAAGAACGAGATCACCGGCGGTTTGACCCCGGCCTCGTTCGAGCCGGCGATCGATTACGTGGTCACCAAGATCCCGCGTTTTGCGTTCGAGAAATTCCCGCAGGCCGATGCGCGCCTGACCACGCAGATGAAATCTGTGGGGGAGGTAATGGCGATGGGTCGCACCTTCTCCGAGTCGCTGCAGAAGGCGCTGCGCGGCCTGGAGACCGGCAAGATCGGGCTGGACCCGACCGGTTTGGATTTGCGCAACGAGGACGATCTGGCCGCGCTCAGGCACGAGCTGAAAGCGCCTGGCCCGGAGCGCCTGTTCTACGTCGCCGATGCGTTCCGCGCGGGCATGAGCGTGGAGCAGGTGCATGCGCTGTCGTTCATCGATCCATGGTTCCTGGACCAGATGGAGGACTTGATCGCGCAGGAGAAGCAAGTGGCTGCCGACGGCCTCGATGCGCTCGACGCCGCGCGGCTGCGCACGCTCAAGCGCGCCGGCTTCTCCGATGCGCGCCTGGCGCAATTGACCGGCACCAACGAGGCCGCGATCCGCGCATTGCGCCGCGCGCACAAGGTGCGCCCGGTGTACAAGCGGGTGGACTCGTGCGCGGCCGAATTCGCCACCAGTACCGCTTATCTGTACTCGACCTACGAGGACGAGTGCGAGGCCGCGCCGAGTGACCGCAACAAGATCATGATCCTGGGCGGTGGCCCCAATCGCATCGGCCAGGGAATCGAGTTCGATTATTGCTGCGTGCATGCGGCGCTGGCGCTGCGCGAGGATGGCTACGAGACCATCATGGTCAACTGCAATCCTGAGACCGTGTCCACCGACTACGACACCTCCGATCGCCTGTACTTTGAGCCACTGACGCTGGAAGACGTGCTGGAGATCGTCGACTTGGAGCAACCCAAGGGCGTGATCGTGCAGTACGGCGGACAAACTCCGCTGAAGCTGGCACGCGCGCTGGAAGCCAACGGTGTGCCGGTGATCGGCACCTCGCCCGATTCGATCGACTTGGCCGAGGACCGCGAACGCTTCCAGCAACTGGTCGACCAACTCGGTTTGAAGCAGCCGCCGAATCGCATCGCCCGCAACGCCGAAGAGGCGCTGGTGCTGGCGCGGGAGATCGGCTATCCGCTGGTGGTGCGCCCGAGCTACGTGCTCGGTGGTCGCGCGATGGAGATCGTGTACGGCGAGTCCGACCTGGCGCGCTATGTCCGCGATGCGGTCAAGGTCTCCAACGAGTCGCCGGTGTTGCTGGATCGCTTCCTCGACAACGCGGTGGAAGTGGACGTGGACATCATCGCCGACAAGGATGGGAAGGTCTTGATCGGCGGGGTCATGGAGCACATTGAGGAGGCCGGCGTGCATTCCGGCGATTCCTCCTGCTCGCTGCCCCCGTACTCGCTGTCGCCGGCTACCCAGGCCGAATTGCGTCGGCAGGTGGTCGAATTGGCCAAGGCGTTGCATGTGGTCGGGCTGATGAACACCCAGTTCGCGGTGCAGGTCAACGATGCCGGCGACGATATCGTGTACCTGCTGGAAGTGAACCCGCGCGCCTCGCGCACCGTGCCGTTCGTGTCCAAAGCTATCGGCGTGCCGTTGGCCAAGATCGCCGCGCGCTGCATGGCCGGCAAGACCCTGGCCGAACAGGGTGCGCTGAAGGAAATCGTGCCCGACTACTACTCGGTGAAGGAAGCGATCTTCCCGTTCGCCAAGTTCCAGGGCGTGGACCCGATCCTCGGCCCGGAGATGCGCTCCACCGGCGAGGTGATGGGCGTGGGGCGCAGCTTCAGCGCCGCGTTCGCACGTGCGCAGGAAGCCGGTGGGATCAAGGCGCCACCGTTGGGCAAGGCCTTCGTCTCGGTACGCGATCCAGACAAACAGCGTGTGCTGCCGGTGGCGCAGGCGCTGGTCGAACGCGGCTACACGCTGGTCGCCACCCGCGGCACCTGTGCCTGGCTGCAGCAGAACGGGCTGCAGTGCGAACAGGTCAATAAGGTAGCCGAGGGGCGTCCGCACATCGTCGATCGGATCAAGAACGGCGAAATCGTGTATATCGTCAATACCACCGAGGGCCGGCCGGCGATTTCCGACTCGTTCTCGATTCGACGTGAAGCGCTGCAACAGCGCGTCACCTATTCCACCACGGTCGCCGGCGCGCGTGCGCTGGTGCATTCATTGGAATTCCGCGGCACCGGCCCGGTCTGGGCGCTGCAGGAACTGCATAAGGAGTTGGAAGCGTGAGAGCCCCGATCACCTTGCAAGGCGCGCAGCGCCTGCGCGAAGAGCTCGACCACCTGAAATCGGTCAAGCGCCCGGAAATCATCAACGCCATTGCCGAGGCCCGCGCGCACGGCGATCTCAAGGAGAACGCCGAATACCATGCCGCGCGCGAGCAACAAGGCTTTATCGAAGGCCGCATCAAGCACCTAGAGAGCGAGCTGTCGCATGCCGAGGTCATCGATATCAGCAAGCTGGCGGTCGGCAGCAAGGTGGTGTTCGGCGCCACCGTGACCTTGGCCGACGTGGAGACCGACGAAGAAAAGCGTTATCAGTTGGTCGGCGACCTGGAGGCGGACATCAAGCTGGGCTTGATCGCGATTTCCTCGCCGCTGGCGCGCGCACTGATCGGCAAGATGGAAGGCGATAGCGTCGGGATCGATGCGCCGGCCGGGCATCGCGAGTACGAAATCGTCAGCGTTCAATACCTCGGCTGAGGCCATGACGATTGCCAGTGTGCTGTTGCCGGAGCGCAGTCGTCTGGCCGGCGTTGCGCTGGCCGGCGAGGTGGCGCGCGCCTTCGGGCGTGCCGACCGCGAACAGTGCCAGCCCGGCAGCGAAGCACAGCTGCGCCGCCATTTCGCGTTGCCGTCCGGCTCCTGGCCGGTCGCCGCGCTGACCCGGCAACGCGATGCCGGCGACGCTGGCGATAGCCTCTGGCTGCGTGCCGACCCCGCTTATGTGGTGCCGGACATGCAGGGCGCGCGGTTGATGGCGCATGGCGACATGCTCGCCATCGATGCGGTGGACCTAGACGCGCTGCTGCCGGCCTTGCAGGATCTGTTCGCCGAGAACGTACTGGCGTTGGATGCGCCCGATCCCACGCGCTGGTATCTGCGCGTGCCGCCGGGGCAGGCGCTGCCTGTGTTCACCGCGCCGGCGCAGGTGCTAGGTGCGGATCTGTTCGATTATCTGCCGCAGGGCGAAGACGCACGCCGCTGGCGCGCCTTGCTGACCGATGCGCAGGTGCTGCTGCATCAGCATCCCTGGAACCGCGAGCGCGTCGCCCGCGGCCAGACGGCGATCAATTCGCTATGGTTCTGGGGCGGTGGCGCGCTGCCGGCCACGGTCGCCACCGCGCACGTGCAGGTACGTAGCCGCGAGCCACTGCTGTGTGCGCTGGCCCAGGCGGCCGGTATCGGCCCCGACCAGACGCAGGCGTCGCGCGTCGATGCGTTGATCGACCTACGCCAGTTGCGTGCGCCGGAGCAATTCGTCGGTGAGTTGATGCAGCCGCTGCTGCGGGCGCTGTGCGAGGGCGAATTGCAACAGGTACTGCTGGATTTCGAGGACGGCGCCTGCTTCCGCATCGCCGGCACGCAACGTTGGCGTTTCTGGCGGCGGCCGCTGGCACGTCTGCACGGATGACCCAGCTGTTGCGCATCACCCGGCGGCCCGTCGCGGTCGTGGACGGGCAATGGAGTGATGCCACCCTGCCGCTGCTGCGCCGCGTCTACGCCGCGCGCGGCGCGCACGACACGATCCTGGCCCAGCCTACTCTGGCGCAGTTGCTGCCACCGGACACGTTGAGCGGCATCGACGCGGCGGTCGCCTTGCTTGCCGAGGCGATCATGGCCGAGCAACGTATTTTGGTCGTCGGCGATTTCGATTGCGACGGCGCCACCGCCTGTGCGGTGGCGGTGCGTGGGCTACGGTTGCTTGGGGCCAGTCAGGTGCTGCATGCGGTTCCCAATCGCATGGTGCATGGCTATGGCTTGTCGCCGGCGTTGGTGGCCGAGTTGGCCCCGCTGCAGCCGGATCTGCTGGTCACGGTCGATCACGGCATCGCTTGCCATGCCGGCGTCGCCGCGGCCAAGGCGCTGGGCTGGCGGGTGCTGGTCACCGATCATCATCTGCCGGGGCGGACGCTGCCGCTCGCCGACGTCATCGTCGATCCCAATCTGGCCGGCGATGCGTTCCCCAGCAAGATGCTGGCCGGCGTCGGGGTGATCTTCTACGTGTTGCTGGCGCTGCGCCGGCATCTGCGCGAACGTGGTGCGTTCGCGACCGCCGCAATGCCGGATCTGGGCGTGCTGCTGGACTTGGTCGCAGTCGGTACTGTTGCCGATCTGGTGCCGTTGGACGCGAACAACCGCGCGTTGGTGTCGGCCGGATTGCGCCGATTGCAGCGCGGCGACGGCTGTCTTGGCCTGCGTGCGTTGATCGAAGTCAGCGGCCGCGATCCGGCACGGCTCAGTGCCAGCGACATCGGCTTCGCGCTGGCGCCACGGCTCAATGCCGCCGGTCGCCTCGAAGACATGGCACTGGGCATCGCGTTGCTGCTGTGCGAGGAGCCGCAGCAGGCGCATGCGATCGCTGCGACGCTGGAGCAGATTAATGCTGAGCGCCGCGCGGTGCAGCAGCAGATGACTGACGCGGCCGAGGCGGTGGTGGCGCAGGCGCTGCTGGCTGCACCCGAGCAGCCGCCGGTGGCGGTGTGCCTGTTCGATCCGCAATGGCATCCGGGGGTGATCGGCCTGGTCGCGTCGAAGATGAAGGACCGTCTGCACCGTCCGGTGATCGCCTTCGCTCCCGCCGAGCCAGGCAGCGACCAGTTGCGCGGTTCGGCGCGCTCGATCCCCGGTTTTCACATTCGCGATGCGATGGCGGCGGTGGAGGCGCGCCGGCCTGGATTGATGGACAAGTTCGGTGGGCATGCCATGGCCGCCGGGTTGAGTCTGCGCCAGGCTGCGCTGGCCGAGTTCGAGCAGGCCTTTTGCGAATACGCGCGCTCTAGCCTGGATCCGCAACTGCTGCATGCCGAATTGCATAGCGATGGTGTGCTGGAGCCGCACGAGTTGGATCATCGCCACGCCGAAGCGCTGCGCCTGGGTGGGCCGTGGGGGCAAGGATTTCCCGAACCGTTATTCGACGGTGAATTCGAAGTGCTGCAATGGCGTGTGCTCAAGGAGCGCCATCTCAAGTTGAGCCTACGCTGTGCTGGCCGTCGCGCACCATTGAATGCAATTTACTTCAACGGTTGGCGTGGCAGCGAACCGGGGCGCCGTGTGCATGTGGCCTATCGCCTGGTCGCCGACGATTATCTCGGTGGCGAGGCCGTGCAACTGGTGGTGGAGTATTACCAGCGCCTGGCGGACTGAGTCGCTGCGGCATGCGCGATGTATTTCGAAGTCAAATGCGTTGGACTTCGGCGAGGTGCAGCTGGGTTCGGGTGGTCCTGCCAAGCAAACGCCGGACTGGCACTGCAGACGTGCGCCCGGAATTGCTAGAATCGCGCTCTTGTTTGCCGGAAACCCCGCAATGATTGAGCTTAATCCCATCCGTCATCGTATCGCCGATTTGTCCGATCGGGTGCTGTCGCTACGGGGGTTTCTTTGACTACGACGCCAAGAAAGAGCGTCTAGAAGAAGTCGCCCGCGAGCTGGAAAGCCCTGACGTCTGGAACGATCCCGAGCGCGCCCAGGGCCTGGGTCGCGAACGCGCCAACCTGGAGAAGACCGTCGGCGGCATCGCCAGCGTACTCGAGGGACTCAATGAGTCGCTGGAATTGCTCGAATTGGCCGAGAGCGAGAACGACGAGGACACTGCGCAGGGGGTGATCGCCGATGTCGACCGTTTCCAGACGCAGGTGGAAAAGTTGGAATTCCAGCGCATGTTCTCTGGGCAAATGGATAGCTGCAACGCCTTCGTCGATATCCAGGCCGGTGCCGGCGGCACCGAGGCTCAGGATTGGGCCGAAATTTTGCTGCGCATGTATCTGCGCTGGTGCGAATCGCGCGGCTGGAAGACCGAATTGATGGAAGTGTCCGGTGGCGAAGTGGCCGGGATCAAGTCCGCCACGCTGCGCGTGGAGGGCGATTTTGCCTATGGCTGGCTGAAGACCGAGACCGGCGTGCATCGCCTGGTGCGCAAGTCGCCGTTCGACTCGGACAACCGCCGTCACACCAGTTTCACCTCGGTATTCGTGTCGCCGGAAGTGGACGACAACATCGACATCGACATCAATCCGGCCGACCTGAAGACCGATGTCTACCGTTCTTCCGGGGCGGGCGGCCAACACGTCAACAAGACCGAGTCGGCGGTCCGTATCACCCACGTGCCGACCGGGATCGTGGTCGCCTGCCAGACCGGGCGCAGCCAGCACCAGAATCGCGATAACGCGATGAAGATGCTTGCCGCCAAGCTGTACGAATTGGAGATCCAGAAGCGCAACGCCGAGCGCGACGCGGTCGAGGCGACCAAGTCCGACATCGGTTGGGGTAGCCAGATTCGCAACTACGTACTCGACCAGAGCCGGATCAAGGATCTGCGCACCGGCATCGAGCGCAGCGACACGCAAAAGGTGCTCGATGGGGACCTGGACGAGTTCGTCGAGGCCAGCCTCAAGTCCGGTCTGGAAGCCGGTGCCAAACGCAGCGATGCCTGATCGGTCGCTTTGTAACGCCAATGAAGCAATTTGTCGTGCGTCACGAAAATAAATTGACCACTGCATCCATTCCTTTTCCTCACGCGTATTTTTCCCATGACCGAGCAGACTCCCGCGCCCTCGCTTTCCGTCGACGAGAACAGCCTCATCGCCGAGCGGCGCGCCAAACTGGCTGCGTTACGCGCCCAGGGTGTGGCCTATCCGAACGATTTCCGTCGCAGCGACTTCGCCGGCGATGTGCAGGCCGAGTTTGCCGACCTGGAGCGCTGGACCGCCGATGCGCTGGAAGCGCAGGGCCGCAGCCTGCGTCTGGCCGGGCGCCTGTTGGCCAAACGGGTCATGGGCAAGGCCAGCTTCGTGCAGTTGCAGGACGAGTCCGGGCGTATTCAGCTATACCTGCAGGCCAATGCGCTGGGCGCGGCCTACGATGCCTTCAAAGGCTGGGATATCGGCGACATCATCGCAGTGGAGGGTGGGCTCACCCGGACCAAGACCGGCGAGCTTTCGATCAAGGCGACCGCACTGCGGCTGCTGACCAAGGCGCTGCGTCCATTGCCGGATAAGTGGCATGGCCTGTCCGACGTGGAACAGCGCTACCGCCAGCGCTACGTGGACCTGATTGTGTCGCCGGAGGCGCGTGAGGTCTTCGTGAAGCGCTCCAAGATCATCCGCGCGATGCGCGCCTGGCTGGATGCGCGCCGCTTTTTGGAAGTGGAAACGCCAATGATGCATTACATTCCCGGTGGTGCCACGGCCAAGCCATTCACCACCCACCACAATGCGTTGGATCTGGATCTGTACCTGCGCGTGGCCCCGGAGTTGTATCTGAAACGGCTGGTGGTCGGCGGCCTGGAGCGCGTTTACGAAATCAACCGTAACTTCCGTAACGAAGGCGTCAGTACCCGACATAATCCCGAATTCACCATGATGGAGTTGTACGAGGCCTATGCCACGTATCACGAGGTGATGGACCTGACCGAGAGCGTCATCCGCGACGTCGCCCGCGACGTCCTCGGGACCACCCAGGTACACTGGGATGGCGTCGATATCGACCTGGGGCCGGCGTTTCGCCGCTGGCGCATGGACGAGGCCGTGCGCCACCATAATCCGCAGATCAGCACCGCCGACTGTACCGACCGTGAGGCCTTAATACGCCACTGCGAGCGGCTGAAGATCCGGACCAAGCCGTCCTATGGTTGGGGCAAGCTGCTACTGGAAATCTTCGAGGCGACGGTCGAACCGACCTTGATCCAGCCGACCTTCATCACAGATCACCCGGTCGAGGTGTCGCCTCTGGCCCGCTCCAGCGACACGGAGCCTGGTTATACCGACCGCTTCGAATTGTTCATCAATGGCAAGGAAATCGCCAATGGGTTTTCCGAACTCAACGACCCGGAAGACCAGGCGGCGCGGTTTCAGGCCCAGGTTGCGGCGAAGGAGGGGGGGGACGACGAAGCCATGCATTTCGACGCCGATTACATCCGGGCGTTGGAAGTGGGCCTGCCGCCGACCGGTGGCCTGGGTATTGGCATCGATCGTCTAGTCATGTTATTAACCGGAAGTGCCTCGATCCGTGACGTCCTGCTATTCCCGTACATGCGCCCTCAGGCTTAATATCTATACTCCAAAGCCTGGGATGGCGGCATTCTGCATCAGGGGTTGCCCGCAAACGGAAGTGAAGTGGACGTGTCGGCATGATCAGTGCCATTGCGCTCCCGTGGTTGTCTCAGTAGCCCGCGCTGTGCCGCGGGCGGAGAATTACAAATGCATGATGCCAGCATAAGCCTCTCAGGAGCATCCTCGAATGGGGATCGCGCTCCGATGACGGCGGAGATGGATAATCGCTTGAATATTGTCATCGTCGACGATCAAACATCCGCTCGCACGATGTTGCGGCATGTGATTGAAGACATCGCGCCGGAACTGAGCGTGCGCGACTTTGGCGACTCGCAGGCCGCGCTGGCTTGGTGCGAGGCGGGCAAGGTCGATCTGTTGCTGCTCGACTACCGCATGCCGGGAATGGACGGGCTGGAGTTCGCGCGGCGTTTGCGGCGCCAGCCCAAGCACCGCGATATCCCGATCATTCTGATCACCGTGGTCGGCGACGAGCCGATCCGCCAGGCCGCGCTGGAAGCCGGGGTCATTGATTTCCTGGTCAAGCCGATCCGACCGCGCGAATTGCGCGCACGTTGTCACAATCTGCTGCAACTGCGTCTGCAGAGCGAAAACATCAAGCAACGCGCGATGTCGCTGGAGCAACGTCTGCTGGCCAGCATGCGCGAAGTGGAGGAGCGCGAGCGCGAAACCCTGTCGCGGCTGGCGCGGGCCATCGAGTACCGCGATGCCGGCACCAGTGCGTATCTGGAACGCATGGCGCATGTGGCCGGGCTGATTGCCGAACAACTGGGGCTGTCCGAGGATGAGGTGCGGGTCATCGAGATGGCGGCGAGCCTGCACGATATGGGCAAGATCGCCATTCCCGATGCGGTGCTGCTCAAGCCGGGCAAGCTCAACGAGGACGAGATGGCAGTCATGCGCATGCATCCGCGCATCGGCTACGAACTGCTCAGCGGCAGTCAGAACCGTTTCATCCAAGTCGGCGCGCTGATCGCGCTGCGCCATCACGAACGCTACGATGGCAGCGGTTATCCGGATGGATTGGTCGGCGAAGCGATTCCGCTGGAAGCGCGGATCGTCGCCGTTGCCGACGTTTTCGACGCGCTGATTTCGCCGCGTCCCTACAAGGAGGCCTGGACCATGGATGCGACACTCGCTTATCTCTACGCCCAGCGTGGTCGTCTGTTCGACCCGCGCTGCGTGGATGCGCTGTTTCGCGGTCGCGAGCAACTGCAGGTGGTCTGCGAGAAGTTCTCCACCGCATCCGCGCGACCGGGGGTGTGACGTGATGAGGCCGATCCAGTGGGTTCGACAGCGCATTGTCCAACGCAAGGACAGCGAACACGCGCAGGCACTGGTGCGTATCGCGGTGATTTCGATCATTCTCGGGTACGTGTTGCTGCCTGGTCCCCGTTCCTCCTTGTCCCAGCACGCATACATGAATGTGGTTGCTGTCGTTGCGTCGGGGCTGGTGCTTTCGGTTTGCATTGTTGCTTGGCTGCTGTGGCGGCCGGAGCGTTGCGATGTGCGTCGGGTCGTCGGCATGACCGCCGACTACGGCCTGATTGCAGCCGCCATGATGGGCATGGGCGAGCCGCTAGCCTGGATGTACGTCGTGGTGATGTGGGTGACGGTCGGCAATGGCCTGCGCTACGGCAATCGCTATCTGTATCTGGCGGTGGCGATGGGGGTGGTGAGTTTTGGCGCCACGATCTTGGTGACGCCTTATTGGCGTCACAACATCGGCCTGGGGATCGGTCTGCTCATTGGCTTGTTCGCTGTGCCCTTGTATCTCTCCGAACTGCTGCAGCAGTTGACTCGGGCAACCAAGGAGGCACAGCGCGCCAACGAAGCCAAGAGCCGTTTCCTGGCCAATATGAGCCATGAGTTCCGCACGCCGCTCAATGGCCTCTCCGGTATGACCGAAGTCCTGGCGACCACGCGGCTGGACGCCGAACAACGCGAGTGCCTCAATACCATTCAGGCGTCCGCACGCAGTCTGCTGGCATTGGTCGAGGAGGTGCTGGATATCTCGGCGATCGAGGCGGGCAAGTTGCGCCTGAACAAGCGCGATTTCTCGCTGCGCGAAACGCTCGAGGGCATCAGCTTGATCCTGCAGCCGCAGGCACGTGTAAGAAACCTGGCCTACCAGGTCGAGGTCGCGCCGGATGTGCCGGATTCCCTGCACGGCGATCCTGGGCATCTGCGTCAGGTGCTGCTCAATCTGGCCGGCAATGCCATCAAATTCACCGAAATCGGTAAGGTCGACATCCGTGTGCGCCTGCACAGGAACGAACTGGGGCAGCCGACGCGCCTGGGATTCGACATTCTCGACACCGGCATCGGGGTCGCGCCGGAAATGCGCACACGCCTGTTCGATGCGTTCGAACAGGCCGACGTCGGCTTGACGCGTCGTTACGAAGGCAGTGGCCTCGGCACCACCATCGCCAAGGGCTTGGTCGAAGCCATGGGGGGCAGCATCGGATATCAGGAGCGCGCGCCGCAGGGGAGCCATTTCTGGTTCGAATTGCCGTTCGTGGCCGCCAGCGTTCCGACGCAGGCAGCAGCGGAGACGCTTGCGAGGGGGGTGCCGGCGGTCGAGGAGTTTGATGCGAGGGGGAATGTGATCGCGTTCTCCGATCCCTTCTTGCGTCACCGGGCGCGCGTGCGCAGCATGCGTATCCTGGTCGCAGACGACCATGCTGCCAACCGGATGGTGTTGCAGCGCATGCTGCAGAAGGCTGGCCATCGCAGCATCTGTGTCGATGGTGCCGAAGCGGTGCTGGATGCCCTGGCGGAAAGCGAATTCGATGCGGTGATCGTCGATCTGCACATGCCGGACATGAGCGGCTTGGACATGCTCAAGCAATTGCGGGTCATGCATGCCGGTGGTCTGCGCACGCCGGTGGTGATGTTCAGCGCCGACGTCACCCCCGAGTCGATCAAGCGATGCGAACAGGCCGGTGCGCATAGTTTTCTTGCCAAGCCGGTGGTTGCTAACCGGCTATTGGACACCCTTGCCGACATCGCTGCGGCAGGTCGCTTGCGCCTTTCCAATGAGCCCGCCGTGCGACCGCCTGTCGGAGTGGTGGATGGCGTGCTTGACTCGTCGGTGTTGGATGAACTGGCCGGACTCGGAATGGGTGATGGATTCGAGCGCGAGTTCATCTCCCAGTGCCTTAACGATGCCGAGGGTTGCCTGGGGGGTATGCAGCTCGCCGGCGATGCGGGACAGTGGGAGCGTTTACGCGAACACGCCCATGCGATCAAGGGCGTGGCCAGCAATCTGGGCTTGGTACAGCTGGCCAGTCTCGGCGGTGAAATGATGCAGATGGCCGATTGGCAGATCCGTAGCGAGTGGAAGTCACGGTTGATGGCGCTCAATGCCGCGTTGACAGAGGGCAGGGAGGCGCTTGAGGCGCGTGCCCGCCTCAGCGCGTCCTCCGAAGAGGGCGAATTGCGCTGACCTTTGCGTTATAGCCCGGGGTGCTAAACCGGGCTATTCGCGGACCGTGGCGTCATACGTTCAGGTCGTGACGTCTTCTGTGCGTCGGGTCTGCGCGCGCACCAGTCGAGCCATGGTCCGCAGCGATTTCTCGTCCAGCGCCAACGCGGACTCGACCCATATCTCGGTGATCGCCTGCAGTTCCTGTAGCGATACCGCCTGTGCCAGATTGCGTGCAGCGTTCATCGCCAGATACGACTGCGGGTTGCGACGCTGGTTATGAATGAGTTGCTTGACGCGTTCCACGCCCTCGTTTTTTGGTACAAGTACATCGACGATGCCCATCGCGTGCATCTGCTCGCTGCTGTACAGATCGGCACCCAGAATGATGCGTTCGGCGACATGCGGGGCGACGCGCTTGCAGAGAAAGCTGTAGGCGCCCATGCCCGGAATCAGGCCGAAGATGCCCTCGGGCAAGCCCATGGTGATGCCTTCCTCGGCGACGATGGTGTGGCAGGCCAGCGCCATTTCCAGTCCGCCGCCCAACGCATCGCCCTGCAACAACGCGATGGTGCGGACATCGCCGGCGAACCCTTGGTGTAGTTGATGGACGCCGTTAATGCAGCGTGTGGCGTAACTGAGAAGCCGTGCGCGGTCCTTTTTGCGGATGAGTTCTGAAAAAAGCGCCAGATCGCCGCCAAGATTGAAGACGTTCGTATCGGAGGCGATGACCAGATGTTTCAGCGTCGCTTTCTTGGATGGATGCGGCCACATGGTCATCGCTTCGAACGCCGCCAGCACCTCGTCGATCATATAGCTATGGAAGCAGGGACGTATTCCCGGCTGCGCATTCGCGTGCATGTATAGCCAATGGCTATCATCGTTGCCATTGGCTTCGACGCGGATGCTGGAATAGGGGAGGGAACGGGGCAGGGTATCGATCATGCTCATGGCGGGGTCTCGGAATAAGCGCCCGCAGAAATTAATGTGGCGCAGCGGGCGAGTGCGTTTCCACCCGGTGGATGCTACACCTTGGTACACTGAGCCCGTACTCTTTCGTGCCACCGCGCGCTGGCCTGCTTAATGCATTTGCGCGTCGCGCAACTCCCGTCGCAGGATCTTGCCGACGTTGGTCTTGGGCAATTCCTTGCGGAATTCGACGGTGCGCGGCTGCTTGTAGCCTGTCAGGTTGGCACGGGCGTGTGCCTTCACCTCTTCGGCGGTCAGGTTCGGGTCTTTTTTGACGATTACCACTTTTACCGCCTCGCCGGATTTTTCGTCCGGTACACCGACCGCGGCCACTTCCAATACGCCTGGCATCATCGCGATGACTTCCTCGATCTCGTTCGGGTATACATTGAAACCTGAAACCAAGATCATGTCCTTCTTGCGATCGACGATATAGAAGAACCCCTGCGCGTCCATCCGCGCAATGTCGCCGGTCCGGAACCAGCCGTCGGCGTCGATCGCGTGCGCGGTTTCCTCGGGGCGGCGCCAGTAACCCTTCATTACCTGTGGACCACGGATGCACAACTCGCCGATTTCGCCGGTTGCCATGATCTGCCCGTGGTCGTCTTTGATGCACACATCGGTCGAGGGGATCGGTAGCCCGATCGAGCCGTTGTATTCGTCAAGCGTCAATGGATTCATGCAAGCGCCCGGCGAGGTTTCGGTGAGTCCGTAGGCTTCCACCAGAGTGAGGCCGGTGACCCGCTTCCAGTGTTCGGCGACGGCGCGTTGCACTGCCATGCCGCCGCCCAATGTGCACTTCAGCGAGGAAAAATCCAACTGCGCGAAGCCGGGCGTGTTGAGCAGTCCGTTGAACAGGGTATTGACCCCGGTGAACGCGGTGAAGGGGAATCGCTTCAATTCCTTGATGAAGCCGGGCATGTCGCGGGGGTTGCTGATCAGGTGATTGAGTCCGCCGATCTTTACGAAGATCAGCCCGTTCGCGGTCAATGCGAAGATGTGGTACATCGGCAGTGCGGTGATGATGACTTCCTTGCCTTCTTCCAGCTTGCCGGTCACGGTGATCCAATGGCCGGCCTGCAGCATGTTCGCCACCAGGTTGCGATGGGTCAGCATCGCGCCCTTGGCGATGCCGGTGGTACCGCCGGTGTACTGCAGGAATGCGATGTCCTCTGGTGCGATATCCTGCTTCGACAGCGTATGCTTGCGGCCGAGTGCGAGTGCTTCGCGGAACCGAATCGCGTTGCTGATCGTGTAGTCGGGTACCAGCTTCTTGACGTAGCGCAGGACGAAGTTGAATAGCGCTCCCTTGGGAAAACCGAGCATGTCGCCCATCCCGGTGGTGATGACCTGTTTGATTGGCGTGCCGGCCAGCGCGTCTTCCACGGTCTTGCAGAAATTGTCCACCACCATGATCGCACTGGCGCCGGAGTCGATCAGTTGATGACGCAGTTCGCGTGTGGTGTACAGCGGATTGACGTTGACCACGGTCATGCCGGCCAGCAGCACGCCGAAGGTGGCAATCGGGTATTGCAGACAGTTCGGCATCATCAGCGCGACCCGATCACCCTTTTTAAGGTGCAGTTCGCCCAGCAGATAGGCGGCGAATTGCCGGGACAGTGCGCCGACCTCGCGGTAGGTCAACGTCGTGCCGAAGTTGGAATAGGCGGGGCGATCACTGAACTTGGCGACGGCGGTTTCGAACACCTCGGCGACCGAGCGGTACGCTTCGACGTCGATCGTGGCGTCAACGCCAGGCGGGTAACTCTGCAACCACGGACGATCCAGATTCATATGTCACTCCAAGCAACGCATTGATGGGTACGTAACGGACAGAATTCGTCGCATTTTAGCTCTGGCAGCATACCGTTCCATGATGAAAAGTCGAACCGCGCACAACTGACAGTGCGACACCCGGATGCAGTAACGAACGCACACGCTGGCCGCGTTCATGGCGGCGCTTGTCTTGCCTTGCGCCAGAACGCGTTGCGCAACACCGTCCAAAGCGTAAAAACGCATGAGAGTGGATTGGCGCTGGATCCGCCCTCTTCTGGCTGCCGTGGAGCGTGCCCGATCCGATGAGGATCAGCGACCGGCAAGTTGCCTTAGCACGTACTGCAAAAGACCGCCGTGGCGGAAGTATTCGATTTCCTTCGGGGTCAGCAGCATCACCGCCACTTCGAAGCTCTGCGAGCGGCCGTCGGCGCTGGTTGCGGTGACGCTTGCGCGCTTGCTGCCGCCGTCCTGCAGGCCAGTGATGTGCAGGATCTCCGAGCCATCAAGGCCCAGCGTTTGCGTGTTCTGTCCATCCAGGAACTGCAGCGGCAGTACGCCCATGCCGACCAGATTGGAACGGTGGATACGCTCGAAGCTCTCGGCGATCACCGCCTTGACCCCGAGCAGGTGGGTGCCTTTGGCCGCCCAGTCGCGCGAGGAGCCGGTGCCGTATTCTTTGCCGCCGATCACCACCAGCGGCACGCCATCGGCCTTGTACTGCATCGCTGCGTCGTAGATCGATTGTTTCTGCGGCTGTCCGCCACCGGGCGGGTGGTACAGGGTGTTGCCGCCTTCTTCTCCGCCGAACATCAGGTTCTTGATACGGATGTTGGCGAAGGTGCCGCGGACCATCACCTCGTCGTTGCCGCGGCGGCTGCCGTAGCTGTTGAAGTCCGCCGGTTGCACGCCACGCTCCTGTAGGAAGCGGCCTGCTGGCGAATCTTTCTTGATGTTGCCGGCTGGAGAAATGTGGTCGGTGGTGATCGAGTCGCCGAATAGCGCGAGGATGCGCGCGCCATGCACGTCCTCGATGCGGCCGATCTGCATGGTCATGCCGTCGAAGTAGGGCGGGTTCTTGATGTAGGTGGAGGCGTCGTCCCAGGCGTACAGCTCGCCGTCGGGCGAGGCGATGGTGTTCCAGCGGCTGTCGCCTTTGAATACGTCGGCATAGTTCTGCTTGAACATCTCCGGGCCGACGGTGGCGGCGATGGTGTCGCCGATCGCCTTGTTGCTCGGCCAGATGTCGCGCAGGTAGACCGGCTGGCCGTCGCTGCCTGTGCCCAGGGGGTCGCGGGTGAGGTCGATGTCGGTGGTGCCGGCGATGGCGTAGGCGACCACCAGTGGCGGCGAGGCCAGATAGTTCATCTTCACTTCCGGGTGCACGCGGCCTTCGAAGTTGCGGTTGCCCGACAGCACCGAGGTCACGACCAGGTCGTCCTTGGCGATGGCCGCCGACACCTCCTCCGGTAGCGGCCCGGAGTTGCCGATGCAGGTGGTACAGCCGTAGCCGACCACGTAGAAGCCGAGCTTCTCCAGGTCGTGCATGACGCCTGCTTTTTTCAGATAGTCGGTGACCACCAGCGAGCCTGGGCCGAGCGAGGTCTTGACCCAGGGTTGCGCCTTCAGCCCTTTGGCCACGGCATTGCGCGCGAGCAGACCGGCGCCGAGCATCACCGCCGGGTTGGAAGTGTTGGTGCAGGAAGTGATCGCGGCGATCACCACCGAACCGTCGCGCAGCTGCCAGCCCGCGCCGCTGGCATCGGCACTGTGTGCCTGCGCCGCTTGGGCCCCGACTGCGGTGCCACCGCCGCCTTCGTTCTTGAGCCGGTCTTCCTGCACGGCGTCGCTGCGGCGCTTGGCGCGCGCATCGGCGAACGGCACGAGGCTATCGCGGAAGTTGCGCTGCATGTCTTCCAATAGCACCCGGTCCTGCGGTCGCTTGGGGCCTGCCAGCGAGGGTTTGACCTGGCCCATGTCCAGTTCCAGCGTAGCGCTATAGCTGGCATGCGGGCTGTCGGCGTCGTGCCATAGGCCCTGCGCTTTGGCGTAGGCTTCGACGAGTGCGATCTGCTCGGCATTGCGCCCGGACAGGCGCAGGTAGGTCAGCGATTCGGCGTCGATCGGGAAGATGCCGCAGGTGGCGCCGTATTCGGGGGCCATGTTGCCGATGGTGGCGCGGTCGGCCAGCGGCAGGTGCTGCAGGCCATCGCCGAAGAATTCGACGAATTTGCCGACCACGCCATGCTTGCGCAGCATCTGCGTCACCGTGAGCACCAGGTCGGTGGCGGTGGCGCCTTCGGGCAGCTTGCCGGTGAGTTTGAAGCCCACCACCTGCGGAATCAGCATCGAGGAGGGCTGGCCGAGCATCGCCGCTTCGGCTTCGATGCCGCCTACGCCCCAGCCGAGCACGCCGATGCCGTTGATCATGGTGGTGTGGCTGTCGGTGCCGAACACGGTGTCAGGATAGGCGATCGCTTCGCCGTCGCGTTCGCCGGTCATCACCACCCGCGCCAGGTGTTCGAGATTGACTTGATGCACGATGCCGGTGTTCGGTGGCACCACTTTGAAGTTGTCGAACGCTTTCTGGCCCCAGCGCAGGAAGCCGTAACGTTCCTTGTTGCGCTGGAACTCGATCTTGCCGTTGAGATCGAGCGCTTCGGGTTTGCCGAACACATCGACCTGCACGGAGTGATCGATCACCAGTTCGGAGGGAATCAGCGGGTTGATCTGTTCGGGCCGCCCGCCCAGTTTGACCACGGCGTCGCGCATCGCCGCCAGGTCCACCACGCAGGGTACGCCGGTGAAGTCCTGCAACACCACGCGCGCCGGCATGAACGCGATCTCGGTGTCCGGCTCGGCGGTGGGATTCCAGCGCGCTACCGCTTCGATGTGTTCCTTGCTCACGGTCGCGCCGCCGTCCTCGTGGCGTAGCAGGTTCTCCAGCAGGATCTTCAGCGAGTAGGGCAGGCGGGCGATGTCGAAGCGCTGGCCCAGCCGCGACAGGCTGAAGTATGTGTAGCGCTTGCCGTTAACCTCCAACGAGGTGCGGGTGGAAAAGGTGTCGTGCATGATCGAACTCCTATGGCATCGAGGCTGTAGGGACGTGCCGCAGTCTGACCGATTCAGTGTAAACGTTGGGCTGCGGTCGGGGATCGTCTACGGGTTTGAGTATGTGTAATTTAGTATGTATAGTTTGTACATATCTGAAATGGGGTTCGCCATGGAAGCCATCGTCGCCGAGCGTGGACAGATCACCTTGCCCAAAGCCGTGCGCGATGCCTTGGGCTTGAGCAAGGGCACGGTGCTGAAAGTGGAGTTGGACGCTGGCCGCATCATCCTGCGCAAGAGCGTGGACGATGCGATCTCGCGTGCGCGTGGCCGCTTCAAGCTCGATGGCTTCGACAGCACCGATGAGGCGATGCGGGCGATCCGTGGCCGTGCGCCTGGCGATCCGTTCGAGTCGGACGCCACGGCGTGATCGCGATCGACTCCTCGGTGCTGGTGGATCTGCTGGCCGACAGCCCGCAGGCCGATGCGGCCGAAGCCTGTCTGCGCCAGTGCCTGAGCACCGGCCCGGTGGTGGTTTGCGGTATCGTCCTGGCGGAGGTCTGCGCGGCGCTGCGCGATGGCGCCGAGGCGCTGTCGGTTCTGGAAGAGATGAGCATCCGTTTCAATGCCCTGGAATCGAAGTCGGCGTTGCGCGCCGGCGAGATGCAGCGCCGGTTTCGTGCCCGCGGTGGTCAGCGCGAACGGGTGGTGGCCGACTTCCTGATCGGCGCCCATGCCATGCTCCAGTGCGATGCCTTGATTACCCGCGACGATGGCTTTTTCCGCGACTACTTCAAAGGTCTGAAGATCATCGTCCCCAGACCTGCGGCCTGATTCCGCACCACCGCCTGCTCATCATCTGTCTTTAATCCCGGAGAACCCGCATGTTGGAAGCCTATCGCCACCACGTCGCAGAGCGCGCCGCGCTCGGTATCCCGCCGTTGCCGCTGAGCGCGACGCAGACCGCGCAAGTCATCGAATTGTTGAAGCATCCACCTGCTGGCGAAGAGCAGTTTCTGGTCGAACTGTTGAGCCAGCGTGTGCCTGCTGGCGTCGACGATGCCGCCAAGGTCAAGGCCTCGTATCTGGCCGCGGTCGCCTTTGGCACCGAGAAGACCCCGCTGATTTCGCCTGCCCGCGCGACCGAGCTGCTGGGCACCATGCTGGGCGGTTACAACGTCCATCCGTTGATCGAACTGCTGGACAACCCGGAACTGGGCGCGACGGCAGCGGCAGGTCTCAAGCACACCTTGCTGATCTTCGACGCCTTCCACGATGTGCAGGAAAAAGCCGAGGCCGGTAACCCGCACGCCAAGGCGGTGTTGCAGAGTTGGGCGCAGGGCGAGTGGTTCACCAGCAAGCCGGAAGTGCCGCGCAGCCTCACCATCACCGTGTTCAAGGTGCCCGGCGAGACCAATACCGATGATTTGTCGCCGGCGCCGGACGCCACCACGCGCCCGGACATCCCGCTGCACGCGCTGGCGATGCTGAAGAACAAGCGCGACGGCGCACCCTTCGAGCCGGAAGAAGACGGCAAGCGCGGCCCGATCCAGGCCATTGCCGATCTCAAGGCCAAGGGCCATTTGGTTGCCTATGTTGGCGATGTGGTCGGTACCGGTTCTTCGCGCAAGTCGGCAACCAACTCGGTGCTGTGGTGGACCGGCGAGGATATCCCGTACATCCCCAACAAGCGTTTCGGTGGCGTGTGCCTGGGGTCGAAGATCGCGCCGATCTTCTACAACACCATGGAAGATGCTGGCGCGCTGCCGATCGAACTGGATGTGTCGCAGATGGAGCACGGCGACGTAGTCGAACTTCGCCCCTACGATGGCAAAGCGCTGAAGAACGGGCAGGTGATCGCCGAGTTCGCGATGAAGTCGGACGTGCTGTTCGACGAAGTGCGCGCTGGTGGCCGCATTCCGCTGATCGTTGGTCGCGGCCTGACCGCCAAGGCGCGCGAGTTCCTCGGCCTGCCGCCGTCGGAGCTGTTCCGCCTGCCGATGGATCCGCCGGACACCGGCAAGGGCTTCTCCCTGGCGCAGAAGATGGTCGGCCGCGCCTGCGGCCTGCCGGACGGGCAGGGCATGCGTCCCGGCACCTATTGCGAGCCGAAGATGACCTCGGTGGGCTCGCAGGACACCACCGGCCCGATGACCCGCGACGAGTTGAAGGATCTGGCCTGCCTGGGTTTCTCCGCCGATTTGGTGATGCAGTCGTTCTGCCACACTGCGGCGTATCCGAAGTCGGTGGACGTCAAGACCCACCACACCTTGCCAGAGTTCATCTCCACCCGTGGCGGCGTGTCGCTGCGCCCGGGCGATGGCGTGATCCATAGCTGGCTCAACCGCATGCTGCTGCCCGACACCGTCGGCACCGGTGGCGATTCGCACACCCGCTTCCCGATCGGTATCTCGTTCCCGGCCGGCTCCGGCCTGGTGGCGTTCGCCGCGGCCACCGGCGTGATGCCGCTGGACATGCCCGAGAGCGTACTGGTGCGCTTCAAGGGGCAGATGCAGCCGGGTGTGACCCTGCGCGATCTGGTCAACGCGATCCCGCTGTACGCGATCAAGCAGGGCTTGCTGACCGTGGCCAAGCAGGGCAAGAAGAACATCTTTTCCGGCCGTATTCTGGAGATCGAGGGCCTGCCGGAGCTGAAGGTGGAGCAGGCGTTCGAATTGTCCGACGCCTCCGCCGAGCGTTCGGCCGCCGGTTGCACGGTGCTGTTGAACAAGGAACCGATCGTCGAGTACCTGACCAGCAACATCACCTTGCTGAAGTGGATGATCGCCGAGGGCTACGCCGATGCGCGTTCGCTGGCACGCCGCATCAAGAAGATGCAGGAATGGCTGGCCGACCCGCAGCTGCTCGAACCCGACGCCGATGCCGAGTACGCGGCGGTGATCGAGATCGATCTGGCCGACATCCACGAGCCGATCGTGGCCTGCCCGAACGATCCGGACGACGTGAAGACCCTGTCCGAGGTTGCTGGCGCGGCTATCGACGAGGTGTTCATCGGCTCGTGCATGACCAACATCGGCCATTTCCGCGCGGCGGCCAAGTTGCTGGAAGGCAAGCGCGATATCCCGACCCGTCTGTGGGTTGCGCCGCCGACCAAGATGGATGCTTCCGAGCTGACCAAGGAAGGCCACTACGGCACTTTTGGCGCCGCCGGTGCGCGCATGGAAATGCCGGGGTGTTCGCTGTGCATGGGCAACCAGGCACAGGCGCGCGAAGGGGCGACCGTGTTCTCCACCTCCACCCGCAATTTCCCCAACCGTCTTGGCCGTAACACCAACGTGTACCTCGGCTCGGCGGAGCTGGCGGCGATCTGCTCGCGCCTGGGCCGCATTCCGACAAAGCAGGAATACATGGCCGATGTCGGGGTGATCAAGACCAGTGGTGAGCAGATCTATCGCTACATGAACTTCGATCAGATCCAGGACTATCAGGACGTGGCCGATACGGTCACCGCCTGAGACAACGTGCTGTCGTGCGTTAGCGCCATGATGGCGCATGTGCCCAATATAGCGATTGGCGATAACGGTAAGGTGGGGTCATGCAGACGAGGACCCCATCTTCCCTGAAATGGCTTGTCGACAAGCACGCTAGGCTCGTCAGCGAGATAGACCGCCGCGAGAGGAAGCCAAATTGATCGCTTTGGAAATGGAGAAGAGCTGCGACGCGCTCAGGCGTGACCTCGCAGCCATTGATCGGGCGCTATCTCTGCATGAAATAGCAGTAGACCCGGAGAGTATTCAGCCAATCAAGAGCCAGCGGCGTATCCGGGGGCTCCCCAAAAACATCATGAAATGCTTGCGCTTGGCTAATGGCGCTTGGTGTTCAACGTTGGAAATCGCAATTTTTGTTGCTTCTGCAGCGAACCTGAACATGGACAGTCCGCTTTTTACTGAATTGCGCGAGTCGACGCGATATCGGTTGAAGGACGGCGAAACGTCGAAAACTACTGGTCGTTGCCGCCGGCTGACAGGTCGACGTGATGCACGCCCGCATTCATCAGGATTTCCTTGCCTCGTCGCTTTCCTTGGTAATAGCCGCGCCACCAACGCGAGCCACCGCCCCGTAGTTCCTTGGTAAGCACGCCTTCAACCTGCTGTCGGATCGTGCGACGCCTATGGTCTTCGCGCCAAGCCATTTCCGCAGCGTAGTCCGCCAGATATACACCGTGGACGCCATGCCCGACGCCCAACTCCCACCGGCGAAGTCTCGTGAAATACGACTCGGCCTGATTGTCGTTGACGCCATCAGCTCTGACGTATTCACGCCCATGGCGAACTGCCTCATGTTCATGGGTCGCGGCAAGGCCAGCATAGGCGGGGTTGTCGTCTGTTTCTATACGCGCACCTGGGCTGACATAGCGCCGAACAAGTTCGGCGATGTCTCGTTCATTCTCCGAGCGCGTCACAACGGTGATAGTCCTGACGGCCCCCTCCTTTGCTTGGCTTCCGCGCTGACGAAGTACCATCACAACACGCTTGTTTCGGCGTTTGTCCTGGTTGCGCCGGGAAAGTCCTGCATGGCGCTGTCTACGAAGCCGGCCCGCGACGCGATCGACAATCACCTTTTCATTTCGTCGCCCACGACGGTTAGGCTTTCTTGGCTTCCCGCCGAAGTAGCCGCCATCGATTTCGACAACGCCGGTCAGAGGTGTCAGGTCCTGCGTCCGCAGGATCGATTCACGCAATTTCCCCTGGAGGGCGTGGGCTGCCTTTATGGAGCAGTCGTTCATGCGCCCCAGCCCCATGGATGCAACCCCTTTCATTCCGGTCACATAGAAGAATACTGCGATGAAGATGATCCGCAGGGATTTTTTCCGGTTGGCGAACACGGTTGCAGACGTGACAGAGAAGTCGCGCTTGCACGCTTTGCAGCGCCATTGTTGGCGCGTGGGTCTCGGATGATGCTGATCCCACATGCCGCACCCGGGGCATGCCTGATGAGTGGCGCTGTTCCAGCGCAGGCGAGCGAACAGGTCGTGGATCTCTTGGTCGCTCATGGCGTAGATCGTGGTAAGGTTGAGGTCGCGGTACGCCGCGCTCCTCAAAAAGTGCTGTGCCATAAATAAAATTCCGGATTAGGCCGGATCAGGGACGAGTGGGGCCGTCCGCTGAACCGGCATTCTCAAGGTCAGGGCAAGCCTCCCCCGTCCGCGCGTTTTCAGCACGTTGACAAAGATCGGGAGGGGGAGCACACTGACAAGAGGACGTTCGAGATGCTTGCCTTCAAGCCCATGATCTCCTGCAAGAGATCTGCGCTTTTTGCTTTCTCGTCCACGAAAAAATGGCCCTCTGACGGGCTGATGGCTGGCCCCGTATCGGGGCTATGGATGGAATACTGACTGGGTGATGGTTCTCCTGCTAAACGAGGGCGGATAAGAAGTGGCTGCGTCTCAGCAAATCACAGGCATTGACGCGCTTGCTGTTCGGACTGAGTGAGCCTCCGAAAGGGAGGCATAGATGCCATCCCTTTCATGATGTTGGCACGACACTGCCATTGCCGAAAGAGGTAAGTGCAACGTAAGTAACTGAAATGGTGACAGTTTTGCTCTCTCTGCCCTGGGTCGTGTCACCATCACCTAGAAATTTTGTTGTCAGTTCAACGGCATACCGCTGGTGCCTTCGTTATGATTCGGCGACTGACGAAGGATCGCCATGACATCATCGTTTGCCCGGTTCTATCTGCCGTGGCCCTTATTGCTGCTCGGATGCGCACAGCCATCCCTCAAGCACGGCCGAGCCACCATTGCCTAGCGCTTCTCCGACAACGGCGGCAAACACGCCCGTAGCCGATGCTCACCATGGGCGTACCGACATACCTGCAAGAAAAGGATGGCAAATGGTACGTAACCGATCAGTGGTCCGGCTATTCCCGTCTCTACCCTTCGCTAGTGGGTCCTAGATCTGATCGACAGCCTTCTCTCGGTGGATGACTTGGAGAGACCAGGCTGGGTTGCAGCACGAGCATGGAAGACGCTTAATCACTACTCAAGGATTCAAACCAGGGGGGAGAACCTATGCCGACTAAGCGTGAGGAAGAACGCTACGAGATCGACCCGACTGACGGGTTGCGCCGTGAAATAGTCGGCGAATGGGTCCAAGAGAAGCACCGACGACTATGCCACTACGTTGATATCAGCAGAGCCGCTCGACGCAAGTTCCACGGCAACTGCACTTTCATCGATCTGTACTGCGGGCCCGGCCGGGCGAGAATCAAGAACACCTCAACTGTGATCCCTGGCGGCGCTGTGGCGGCCGCGTCCGAGGCTGCGAAGCACGCCCCATTCGGCAAGATCTACATCGGTGACCTTGATGCAACCAATGTGGATGCATGCGAGCAACGCCTCGCTCAGGAGCATCTAGGCCCGGTCTTGACTTTAGATGGTGCCGCTGATGCGACAGTACGTGCGATCCGACGCGACCTTTCGCCAACGGCTCTGCATTTCGCTTTCCTCGACCCGTATAGCATCCAAGCTATGCCGTTCTCGATAATACAGACGCTGGCAGAACTGCCGAGAATGGATATGCTGATCCACTTCAGCACAATGGATATGCAGCGCAATATCAAGGCGCTCATGGCCGGTGGAAAACTCGACAACTTCGCACCTGGATGGCGGGAACACATCAATCCGGCCGCGCGAAACGATGTAGCGCTCATTGCGGTCTTCCATTACTGGTACGGGCTGATCCGAAAATTGGGCTATCACGTTAGCGACAACATAGAGCGAGTTTCCGGCGCCAAGAATCAACCGTTGTACTGGCTCGTACTGGTCAGCAAGAACGAGCTCGGCGAGAAGTTTTGGGGCAAGGTCAGTAACGTCACACCGCAGCCGCGTTTGCTGTAACTATCAAGTCGAAACGCCACACCCAGTGACCGCTGACATCATACGGCCGGGACGCTTCAGACGGGGTGATGCGCCAAGGTCAGGCAAAGTGGTTTCAGCCTCGCTGGCTGTCTGGATGCGCATATATCTCCTCTTCGTCCAATGTCCACTCAGCGGTCGCAGCCCGTGCGCCAGTTCGGGGTATCATCGCCTCCGGAGGATACAACCATGACCACGACATCACGCATCGAATGGACCGAGCAGACGTGGAACCCGATCGTGGGCTGCACCAAGATCTCAGCCGGATGCAAGCACTGCTACGCTGAAGTGATGGCGCGCCGACTCCAGGCGATGGGCACGCCGGGGTACGAAAACGGCTTCGCCCTGCGTTTGATTCCCGAGCGGCTGGAGGATCCGGTCAAGCGCAAGAAACCGACGATTTATTTCGTCAACTCGATGTCCGATCTCTTCCACGAGAAGGTGCCGTTCGAGTACATCGACCAGGTCATGAAGACGGTCGCCCTCACCCCGCACCACAGTTACCAGATCCTCACCAAGCGTGCCGCCCGCATGGCTCGCTACTTCCAGACGCGGACGGTTCCCCGCAACGTCTGGCTAGGCGTGTCCGTCGAGAACCAGCGACATGGCGTCCCGCGCATCGATCACCTGCGAACTGTGGATGCCCATATTCGCTTCCTATCGGTCGAGCCGCTGCTCGAAGATGTGGGCGAACTGAATTTGGCGGGTATCCACTGGGTGATCGTCGGTGGGGAATCTGGGGCCAAGGCCAGGCCGATGAAGCCAGAATGGGCAGAGGCGGTCCGTTTCCACTGCGAGGACCAGGGTGTAGCCTTCTTCTTCAAGCAGTGGGGCGGCTGGGGTGCCGATGGCAAGCGCCGCGCCAAGGCGAAAAACGGCCGTACCCTCAACGGTCGCACATGGGATCAGATGCCAGCGCAAGCCAGCCTATAAGGAATTCGCATGACGCAGTCGCGGTATCGATGGAGCGATTACAAGCCTGCGATCATCAAACAGCACAGCATCGCCAAGCATGAGGTGCTGCGTGAGTACTTGGTGGCTTATCTGCAGACACTCGTCGTCAGTCCTGCCCAGGATGTCATTTCCGTTACTTTGGTTGATGGCTTTGCGGGAGGCGGTCTTTATGTCCACGAAGATACTGGCGTGGAGGTCCTTGGTTCTCCATTCGTGTTCCTTCAAGCCGCACAGGAAGCTCAGGCGCTGTTGGCGGTCGATCGAAAAAAGCCACTTGCTTTCAATCTGGATTACTTCTTCGTGGAGAAGGAGCGCCTCACCTGCGCGTTTCTGTCGAAAAATCTCGCCGAACGCGGTTACCAGGATCGCATCGGTAAGGACATCAATCTCCTACACGGCACGTTTGAGAAACACTATCCTCAGATCCTGAGTTTCATCCGCGGCAAGAGCCCCAAGGTCGGCCGATCGATCTTCCTGCTGGACCAGTATGGATACAAGGATGTCCCAACATCCCAGATTCGCCAAATCTTTCAGCAATTGCCGTGTGCAGAAGTCATCCTGACTTTCGCAGTCGACTCATTTATAAACTTTGCTGGCGACAACCCAGCGACTGCGCAGCAGCTAGAACGCCTGGATATCCCAGATCTGCTCAAAGGCCGAACATTTGACGACATTAAGTCGAATGAAAAAGACGTGCGCCTGTACATCCAGAGCTGCATGCACCAGGCATTGGTGGCCAATTGCGGCGCCCGTTATTTCACCGTGTTCTTCATCCGCACGACGGGACACGGCGACTACTGGCTCGTGCATCTGTCGCAGCATCACCGCGCCCGCGACGTGATGACCACGGTCCACTGGAATAACAACAATCATTTCATCCACTATGGTGACGGAGGGCTGGATATGTTCCGGACCTTGGGATACGCCACGCGACAGGACAGTGGATTCACCGGCCAAGGTGAGCTTGGATTCTGCTTCGATGATCGGGCCAGCGAGGCAAGCGTGGAGTCTCTGGCATTGCAGATCGCCCCGCTGGTTTACGAATGCCAGGGAGGCATTCGTTTCGTAGACCTCTATGCAACTCACTGCAACAGCTCGCCGGCTGACAGCGCTCGCTATCGCATTGCGATCGAAAAGCTCATTGGGCACAAGGAACTGATCGTCGAAGGGCCGAACGGCGAGCGGCGAAGGAAGGCGTCGACGATTGACGATAAGGATGTACTCAGGGTGTCGAATCAAACCATCTTATGGCCGCTCATTCGTCAGTAAACAGACTGCTAGCGGCCGCCTGATTTAGTGGGTAGGAAAGCTCTTAGAGAAGTCACTTACAACCATGAGGGAAGTGCGCAAAGCCTCGCCGCTAGCGTACTGCGACGTCGGGGCGCCTAACTCATTGTGGAGGGCGCGCTAGTTACCACGCACCCATCAATTCCATCGATTTTAGAGACGCCTTCCTTGAATTTGGCATGCTCCTGCGTCGCACGTGTACAGTCCCACAGAAAGATAACGATCCGAGCATCCTTGTATTTTGCGTCGGCACGATAGAGAGACGCATCTTCGGCGATCTCGCCAATGAGTGTCGGGAAGGACTTCTTCACGTCTTTCCGGTACTTGACTTCGATAATTACATGGAGTGACGGCAGATAGAGATCGATACGCGGATTCTTTTGTCCGACGGGTTGGAGATTCACTTCGTCCGCTATATCGTTGAAGATCGGCGCGAGTAGGACGTAGAGAAGGTTCTGAACGTGGTATTCGTTTTCTACCTGCCACTTGACGGGTTCTGCGCCTTTCGTGCGCCCCACGTCCTCCCACGTCCATCGTTTGAGACCGACGGAGATATGCTCCAGAAATCCTAGGAGGTCGTCGAGGCTCCAGCCTTTCGGCGGCACCACGGCCACGTCCTGATTGACCTGGTCGAAGACGTAAACCATCAGGCTTAACAGCGCCGTCGAAGCATCTTCTTGTGCCTGCGCCCGAAACTCGGCCATGAAACGGCTAAATAGGGACAAGCGAGTCTTGTGATCGTCGATTCGTCGTATGGCCCGATAGTGAAGAAAGAGAGGAACGCAAGCGCTGGCATAGACGGCGGAGTCGCCGCTGCATACATACGCAGCGATATCTTTCTCGAAGAGATTGAGATGGTCGCCGCTGACCTGCTGGGCCAGAAACCCTGAAATCCAGCTCTCGAATTCGCGTGCGATGCGCTCGTCGTTCATCTGCCCGGCCAGCCATTTCACCGCCATGACGCCGAACATGTCGGAAACCCACGGGCGTGGCGTGGCGTCGATCTTGGCGGCCTGGCCGAGCAGGCGAGAGACATCCAGATTCGAAACGGCTTCTTGTAGAACGCCGAGGCCCGCAATCGCGCACCGCTGATACAAGGATAGCGTCACAAAATCGAAGGACGGAAAACCATCCTTCGACAAACCCAGAAAACACAGAAAGGAGGATTTGAAAGGGTCGGCGTGCGCGCTCCCGCTCACCTTGCGGTGCAAATACTCGCGCAACTGGTACGCGTTTTCCTTCTCTATAGGAACCATTGGGATTGCCCGATCTTCCCGATCATCACCGAGTCGTTCCAGCCCGGAAGCTGGTTCAGCCATCCGAGATTCCGGGCGATCAAGTCGGAATAGCTGATAGTCACCGGCATCGGATTGGGAAAGTAGCTGCGCCAGGAGTGCGATGCGAAGCTATAGAGCTGGGCGCTCAGATACGTGATGTCCTTAAAGGTCGAGTCCTTGTGAACATCGAGGATCACGCCGCGCGGATGTCCATCTGTGTCTTGACGCAGTTCGCGCTGACCGATCAGGTAGACAAGCATTTCGTGCCTGGAAAGCTTGAATGTCTTCCCGCGCGGCGGAGCCAGCCGACCCTTTTGCACACCAGCCGTCGCGGAGTCGAACATGTGCAAGCCATGATCCTCCGAGACTTTCAGGAAGGCGTACTCGATCTGATATTCACGGTAGTTGTCGATCACGGCGCGAACGGCTTCGACCTCTTCCTTGTTGAATTTCTTGACCTGAGCATGAAAGATCAGGCGGATCGTGTCGCCCTTCTGCCAGTTCATCCGCTTCTGAATCTTCTCTATCGTCTCCCCGAGCACGGCGGTCAACGCTTCGCAGTAGGCTTCCGGCACGACCGCCTTCGAGGTATTCGAGACGATATAACTGCCATCTCCGGAGAAGACCGTGGTGATGCCAATAATCCGCTGATGATCGGCGCCGCGCTCTTGCCCGATATTCGCGCTACCGATGCCAATCACGAGTTCATGCGAGAGAGTCGGTGAGGCTTTGAGAAGCCAAGGGACACCACCCATCTTCGCGTAGCAGGCCAGCGCCATATTGTTGAGCGAGTACCCAAGCGAATAGTCGGGCTGCGCAAGAAGCTCTATCGTGAAATCCTGCACCGGAACCTGATGCAGGAAGAAAAGGCTCTTGCCGAGATAGTACGGATTGTCTGTAACTTTGAGCTTCTTGAAGGACTGCCGTACCTGCACGAGGGCCAAGTCCCAGCGTCCGCCATCATCCGCTTTCTTCCGGATCGCGGCTTCGATGGCGTTCTTGTATTCATCCACGCTATCGGTGACTGTCGCGAATACTTCAACGCGACTGGTTCCAAGCGTGAACTTGCCTTCAAGGCCACTGCTGAAATATTTGCTGTTTGAGATGCCTTTCAGGAGCTTGCGAACGAACTGCTCGACGCGTCCCTTGTCGTGTTGGCCGCAGATCACGCAAATCGACGGGTCATTCCTATCGAATGTGCGCTTCGTATAGGGGCCACTCTGTGTCAGACCCTTCTCAGCCCAATCCGCCTCGCCGTTGTCGTTGAAGACGAACACTGGTTTCTGCATCTGCCCGCAGTTCTTTTGGATGTTAGGTGAGTCCTCGATCTCAATGCGTGTTCCGTCGATCAGCGGGATGGTCTTCGACTGGATGTACTTCTTGAGCGTGTCGATGCGCGCCTTCTTGTTCTCGCCTCCATTGAATATCGAAACGGATTGCCGAATACGATCGACGATGGCATCTTTCTGTGCTCCATGTGTATGCAGAATGTAGTCGTCGAAATTCGTCCGGCTAGCCTCCAGGTACACGTCCTTCGCCTCGGCCTGAACAAACTGGCCGTCAGGCCGCTTGATATATAGCGTTTCACCCTTGCAGCTGCTCACCGACCCCAGAAGCTTTCTGTATCCGTCGTCCTGCTCTGTGACAACGTAGCGGCTCATGAGATCAAACCCAGCATTCAAGAAGAACAGGCCGTTCTCTTTGATTACGCGGCGCGTTGTGCAATCAATAACAAGGCACGGATTGCCCTGCACGGTACGGGTGTCAATTGAGTATTTGGCGCAGACCTTGAATGGGTACGCATCTCCAAGAATGGTGACTAGAAGATTGTCCTCCGGCTTGGCGCTTACCAACTCGATGGAATTAAAGCCGGACGGGTTGCGGCCCAGTCCGGCGAGATGCCGGATCAGTCCGTCCTTGACCAGCGAGCAGAAGATACCGAAGTTGTCCTTGAGCGCGATCGTCTGCGGCGTGCCAGATGCTGGGAACGTGCCGTCCCCGGAGAAGATCAGAATGTTGTCGCCCTGCCGGCGGAAAGCGTGCGTCGCTCTATAACGGTCGCGAAGGTCATCCAAGGTTTCCTTGTCGTACTGAATCTGGAGGACTTCAAGCTCCAGCTCGGGGACTTTCAGCGGAAATGCGTTCAGGACAATCGACAAGATCCACCCCTTTCATGTTCGTGAAGGTTCCATCGCGCAGTGCCCCGCGAGTTGGTCCTAGTACTCGATGAGATTGATGTGAAGGCTGCCGTGGCCTGCCGCTTGACTGGCCTCACGACAAGCACGGTGTTCATTGCTGCCTCTCCAGAAGAGGCCATTGTTCAGCGACGTACTTCTCTGCTGCATCGCGAACGACCCATGCTACGGACACCTTCTTGCTCCGGGCGATGGCCTCAAGCTTTTCGTAGAGTTCGGGCGGGAATGTCACGGACGCCCTCGAAGCCCGATCACGCTCGGGCTGTGAGCTTGCAATGTCTTTCGTCGCAGGCATGACCTAAACACTTCGGACTAGATAATGCACCACTTTACACCAAAGTGGTGCACACCCCATCGATGGCGCCCGGTCTCGTCTAGGAAATCTTAGAGCGCGCCAAGTTGGAGTAGGTGAGCCCTAATAGCGACCAAAGTGAAGAACGCCCCCCGCGGGGGGGAGGGCGTTCTTGGGCTGGGGGCACATGCGCCATCATGGCGGCTCTTTCGTAAGCCGGAATACGGATAAGTGCGTGACTGGTGCGTTCGGCTATCGAGGCGTGACGCCTTGTCGTGCACCCCGCCAGACTCATGGCGAAGTTCGACGCTACTGCGCTTATTGCGTCGGTGTGCGAGGTTGAGCCTGTAACCACTGTTCCAGTGCGCTTGCGGGCAGCGCACGCGAGAATAGGAAGCCTTGCAGCACGCCACAGCCCAGTTCCGCCAGCAGGCTGCGCTGCGCGTCGGTCTCCACGCCCTCGGCCACGGTGTGCATGCCCAAGGTTTCGCCGATGCGCAACACCGAGGTGGTCAGGGCACGGGAGGTCGGGCTGTGCTCCAAGTCGCGGACGAAGCTCATATCCAGCTTGAGTTCGTTAATCGGCAATTGGTGCAGATGGCTGAGGCTGGAATAACCCGTGCCGAAATCGTCCAGCGATAGTAATACGCCGCTGCTTTGCAATTGCCGCAGATTGTCCAGTACCGCGGCGGTGTTGGACAGCATGACGCTTTCGGTCATTTCCAAGGCCAGATCGTCGGCGACCAGGCCATAGGCGCTCAGCATCTGCTCTACTCGCGCGGGTAATTGCGGTTCGGCGAAATTATTGGCGGATAGGTTCACCGCCACGCGCGGCACTGGAATCCCGCGCAGACGCCAGTCGGCCATCTGACGGCAGGCTTCGCGCAACGCCCATTGGCCGAGTTCCTCGATCAGCCCGCATTCCTCTGCCATCGGCACGAACCGTGCCGGCGAGATATTGCCGAGATTGGGATGTTCCCAGCGCAACAGTGCTTCCACCCCATACAGCGCATGCGGTGCTTGGCTGAATACCTGCGGTTGGTAATGCAGTTGCAGTTCGTTCTGATGCAAGGCGTCGCGCAGCGCGGTCTCCAACGCCACGCGTTCTTGCGCCATGCGGTTCATGTCGGAGCTGAAATAGCGGAAGCTGCCGCCGCCTTCGTCCTTGGCTCGGTACATGGCTAGATCGGCGTGGCGCAACAGTGTTTCGATGTCGTCGCCGTCCTCGGGAAACATCGCCACGCCGATGCTTGCACTCGGATGCAGGGTGACATGGCCGACCACCACCGGCTCGGCCAGTGCCAGCAGTAGGCGTTCGGCGGTGCCGGCGGCCTGTTCAGCTCCGCATTGCGGCAACATCATCACGAATTCGTCGCCGGACTGACGACTGAGCAGGTCGGTCACTCCCATTTCCTCGGTCAGCCGTTGCGCGATATCGCGCAGCAATCCGTCGCCGGCGTGATGTCCCTGGGTCTCGTTGACGCGTTTGAACCGGTCGATATCCACGAACAGGATCGCGACCGGGGAGCCATGGTATTCGGCATCGGCCAGCGCCTGTTCGGCGCGTGCGCTGAACATCACCCGGTTCGGCAGATTGGTCAGCGCGTCGTAGAAAGCCAACTGATGCACGCGTTCCTTTGTCTGTTCGCGTTCCATCGCCAACGCACACAGGTGTACGCACAGTTCGATCAGGCGCATGTGCCAGGGCAGTGGTTCGCAAACCTCGCGATAGTACAGCGCAAAGCTACCGAGCACGCGCCCGCCGCTGGATTTGATCGGGGTGGCTACGCAGGTACCCAGATGCAATTCCTCTGTCAGCGAGCGGTAGTCTGCGAACAACTCATCGCGCTGTGCATCCTTGACCATCACCTGTTTGCCGCGCCAGATCGCGCTGCCGGAAGCGCCGACATTAGGGCCGATGGGTACGTTTCCTACCTTTTGCCGTAATAGCTCGGGCATGCTCGGTGCGACCAGTAGATGCAGATTGCTGTTGCTGTCCACGCTGAAGATCGAGGTCAATAGCTGCGGAGCGATGCGCTCGAACTCCCGGCAGATCAGCGTTGCGACATCGACCAGTGGCTGTTCGCGGACCATCGCATCGAGCACGTTCTTGTGCAGCACTTCGTGCATCTTGCTGTGGGTGATGTCGGTGAAGGACAACATGTAGTGCTGGACAGAGCCGTCTTCCTCGGTGATCGGGTTGGCCACCATCGTGATCCACAACGGTGTGCTGTCCTTGCGATAGACCAACAAATCGACCTGGTGGCCGAACCCAGCGCGCATGCGCTCGCGGGTCTGCGACACCACCTGCATATCACTGCCTGGGCCCGGCAGTACTCCGCTGGGAAGTTTTCCAAGGATTTCTTTTGTGTCGTAGCCGAATACGCGGCTGAAACCGGCATTCACATAAAGAATGTGCAAGTCTTTGTCGCACAGCATAATGGCGCTGTCGCTACGTTCCAGTGCCAGTGACAGCAAGCGCATCTTGGTGTCGCGCTCGCGCTCGGCGCTGATGTCGCGCACTTGCAGTACCTGTAGTGGTCCACCTTCCTGCGGCACAGGCGAAGCGCTGATCGATATCCAACGCTGCACGTCCTTGCCGCTTTGCAGAAGCAGCCTGTAATCGTTACCATCGCGTAGGCAACTGGCAAGAAAATCGGCGCGAATTCCCTCGTCGATCAATTCCCCGATTTCGCGGCCCAGCGCCTGCGCCTGAGGCAAGTTCCACAGAGTTTCGGCAATGTGGTTGAAAGCGACAATGCGCGATTGCGCGTCGATGACCACGATGCCATCGGCCGTGCGCTGCATGGAATGCAACGGTGCCAGCTCTTGGCTGGACGCCACACGCGTCTGGATCGTCGCATCCGAGCTGCTGGCGGACGTGATCGGTTTGGTGACGCGGCGGTGCGGCATGGTACTAACGTGCCTGTGCGGACAGTGCGATCAAGCGCTCTGCGATTTTGTTCAATGGCAGCACTTCCTGCGCAGCACCAAGTCGGAAGGCAGTGCCGGGCATGCCCCAGACTACGCTGGTTGCCTCGTCCTGGACCAGGGTGCTGGCGCCGGCTTGCAGCATCTCGAGTAGCCCGCGTGCACCATCGTCGCCCATGCCGGTCAGGATGGCGCCGATCGCATTGGCGCCAGCATTGCGCGCCACCGACTGGAACAGCACGTCTACCGCTGGTTTGTGGCGGTTGACCGGCGGGCCGTCGTCGATCTTGCAGCGCCAACGTGCACCATCGCGGATCACTTGCAGATGCTTGCCGCCGGGTGGCAAATAGGCGTGTCCGGGCAAAATCGCCTCGCCTTCGCTGGCTTCACGCACCGCCATGGCCGAATGTCGGTTGAGGCGATCGGCGAAGGCGGTGCTGAAGCCGGCAGGCAGGTGTTGGGTCATCACCACGGCGGGTGCGTCGGCCGGCATGCCTTCCAGGACCACGCGCAGTGCTTCGGTGCCACCGGCGGATGCGCCGATGGCAATCAATCGGTCGGTGGTCCGGAATTTCAGCGAGGACAGGGCAGTGGGCGCGACCGTCGCGGGGCCGGCTGGTTTCAGTATGTCTGCGCGGTCCAGCGCACGTACCTTGGCTTTGGACGCGGCTATGACCTTGCCAATGATCTCCTCGGCATACTCTTCCAGGCCACGTGCCACGTCGAGTTTGGGTTTGGAGACGAAGTCCACCGCGCCCAAGGCAAGCGCCTGCAGTGTGGTGTCGGCACCGCGCTCGGTGAGCGAGGAGATCATCACCACGGGTGTGGGCCGCAGCCGCATCAGGTTTTCCAGGAATGCCAGCCCATCCATTCGTGGCATTTCCACGTCCAGCGTGATCACGTCCGGATTCAAACGTTTGATTTTTTCGCGTGCCAGCAATGGATCGGCAGCCGAACCGACCACTTCAATGCCAGGTGCGCGCGACAGAATCTCCGTGAGGATTTGCCGCACGACGGCGGAGTCGTCGACGATCAGTACACGGCAAGGGGCTTCTAAATTCATTCGAACAACTCCACTGCTCCGGTGACAGGAGCTTTGGCGAGACGGGCACGCACGGCCGATTCGGCGGCGGCGACTTCTGCTTCTTCGTGTGCGTGTGGCAGACGCTGTACGACAACGCGACCGGTGGCAGGAAAGAACCATATCTTGCGCGGATGGATGCCGCGCAGATCCTCGGCGATCACCGGTATGTGCTCGGCTTTGAGGTAGTTCAGCACGAAATCCGAGTTGCGGGTACCGACCGGATTGTTGGTGAATCCCTTGAGCACGTTGCCACCGCCGAACACCTTGGCTTCCAGCCGGTTGCGGGCGGCGCCGCGCTTGAGTAGGTCGTTGATCAGCATTTCCATAGCGTAGCTGCCGTAACGCGCCGGGGCACCATCGCCGCTCTGGCCGTCTGGCAGCATGAAGTGGTTCATGCCGCCGATCTTGAGCAACGGGTCACGGATGCACGCCGCGACGCAAGATCCCAGGATGGTTGTCAGCGCAGTGTCATCGTCCACGACGAGATATTGCGTCGGCAATAGCTTGGCGGCCGTCGTCTTGAAGCGGGTATCGTGATACCGCATCACCTGGTCCATAGACACGGTGGCGGTACTCATGTGTGAGCCTTGTTGACGGTGCGATACAGGGTGCGACCGCAGGGTTGGATCAGGTCTGACGCATGCAGATAGTTCTCCGAATGGCCGGTGTAGAGCATGCCTTCGCCGTCCAGATGTGGTGTCAGCCGCGACAAGATGCCGCGCTGAGTCGGCTTGTCGAAGTAAATCATCACGTTGCGGCAAAACAGAGCAAGATACGGGCCTGCGACGTCGTAGCGCGGTTCAAGCAGGTTCAATTGGCGGAATTCGAGCAGGTCGCGCAGTGCTGGTATCACCCGACATTGGCCTTCGTTGGCGCCGCTGCCGCGTTGGAAATACTTGCGCTTGATCGCCGTGTCCAGGCTGGCGATGCGCTCGAGCGCATAGACGCCGCGCGAGGCGGTCGCCAGCACCTGGGTGTCCACATCGGTGGCCAGGATCCGTACCGGTGGGGTCAGCGTTCCGAATGCCTCGCAGGCGGTGATCGCTAATGAATAGGGCTCTTCGCCGGTGGATGCGGCGCAGGACCAGATCTTCAGCGGTGCCGAAGCGGCATGCTTTTTGAGCTCCTCGTTCAGCCGTTCGAAATGGTGCGGTTCGCGGAAGAACGAGGTCAGGTTGGTGGTCAGCGCATTGGTGAACGCTTCCCATTCATCGCCGCCTTCGCGCTCGAGCCAGTCCAGGTAGTCGCGGAACGAGCGCAGTCCTAGCGTACGCAGGCGTCGCGAAAGCCGGCCATACACCATGTCGCGCTTGGCTGGAGCCAAGGCAATGCCTGCTTTCTGGTAGATCAGGTCGCAGACACGCTTGAAATCCCGATCACTGAACTCGAAGTCGCGATTGTCGGAACCGGAGGGTGGCGGAGCAGAGATCGGAGTGGCCATAGGTCTCAGCGGTGGTCGGTCTACGGAGATATCGGCCACGAGTCGGCAAAATTGACACGTTTCTCGAGCAGTCGGTTGTCCATCATCCGGTAAATATCGATCCGAACGCCTGCCACTGCGACTTTTCCAGAGGCGATTGCAGTCTAGTGGGCCATATTATGAGGAACGCTGTGTCCCAGATGAGGTGTTTTGGAGGTGATCCTGAAGCCAGAAGTGTTCGCCAGCTTCGCCTGTGAGTCCATTCCAACGCATGCGGTGCATGTCGGTCGTGCGTAGCGAATGCATTGAAGCAATATGGCAAAGGATCCCAGGCACGAGGCCGGGGATCGGAGTGAGGATGACGGGTGCCGCCGTTATTAGCGTTCTTACTAGTCTGAATCGGGTGTGGACGGTTCAGATTTCGGAGAGTACACGACCTCGGCTGGCTTGCTCGGCGCGGTTGCCCGGGGCTTCTTTGGGGACGGCGTTTTTTTACGCGTCCCTGCAACCGGTGGCGAGGACGAGGGATGCATGTCGGGCGCCGATGGTGCCACACGGAAGATCGAGACCGATTCGATCAGTTGGCCTGCTTGTTCTTCCATCGAGCGGGCGGCAGCCGTTGCTTCTTCCACCAGCGCCGCGTTCTGCTGGGTGGCCTCGTCCATCTGGGTGACGGTCTGGCTGACCTGATCGATCCCGGCCGACTGTTCCTGCGAGGCGGAGGCGATCTCGCTCATGATGTTGGTCACGCGTTGCACCGAAGACACGATCTCGTTCATGGTTTGCCCGGCTTGACGCACCAGCGCCGAACCATTGGAGACCTGGCTGACCGAGGCGTCGATCAGGCCCTTGATTTCCTTGGCGGCGTTGGCTGAGCGCTGTGCAAGCGTACGCACTTCGCTGGCGACGACCGCGAATCCGCGCCCCTGTTCGCCGGCTCTGGCTGCTTCCACTGCGGCGTTGAGCGCCAGGATATTGGTCTGGAAGGCGATGCTGTCGATGACGCCGATGATGTCGGCGATCTTCTTCGAGGAAGTCTCAATGCCGCTCATCGTGGTCACGACCTGTCCGACCACCTCGCCGCCTTGGGACGCGACCGAAGCAGCGCCGACCGCCAACTGATTGGCCTGACGTGCATGCTCGGCGTTCTGCTTGACGGTGGAGGTCAGCTCTTCCATCGAGGCGGCGGTTTCTTCCAGATTCGACGCCTGTTGCTCGGTACGACGCGACAGATCGCTGTTGCCGGTGGCGATCTCGCCGGCGGCGGCGTTGATCGCGTTCGCCACATGCTGGATGCGGCTGATGATGCTCGCCAACTGTTCGGCGGTGGCATTGGCGTCATCGCGCATCGTGGCGAACACGCCGTGGAACTCGCCTTGCATGCGTATGGTCAGGTCACCGTGCGATAGTGCAGTCAGCAGTTTGGACACCTCGCCGATGCTGTCGCCGTTGGCCTGCAGCAGACTATTCAATTGCTCTGCCAGCATCAAGAAGAAGCCCTGCTTTCCGTCGATGACGACGCGCCCGGACAGGTCGCCGGCGCCGGCAGCCTGCACGATCTTTGCTACTTCTCGCTCGACCTGCGCCTCGAGTGTGCGATCGCGCGATTCGCACACGTAGCCGATATGGTTGCCATGTACATCGCGGATGGAGGTGATGATCTGGGCGATGCGTGCATCGCCATAGGCCATTTCGCGCTCGACCACGCCTTTGTTTTCGATCGCTGCAACGGTTCTGGGATCGATTTGGTTGCCATACTCAATCATCGAAACCAGGGAGCCAACCAGCGGCAGGCTGGAATCGAAAGCCGGCGCGACCGAGCGGATGTCATCGGCGTACTTGTCGGTGATGCTCTGCATCGACGGGTTGGCGTAGACGATGGTGTAGTTCAGGTCGGCGATGAACATGCCGGTGGATGAGTTGTCCAGGGCGGTACGGATACGCAGGTTCTCGGCCGACGCCGCAGCATCGTGCTCGATGCGCTCACGCAGGTCTTGCTGCATGCGTTTGAGTGCTTGCATCAGTTCGCCGACTTCGTCCTGACTGCTGACGTCGATATCTCCGTCCAGCTTGCCCCCGGCGACGGCGTTAGCCACTTTGACTGCGCCGCGTACGCTGTTGGCCAGCAGCTTTCCGAACAGGAATGCCAGGGCGACCGCGCTACCGATGCCGATCAGCAAGCACACCAGTAGCGTCGCGGAGGCCTTGCCATAGGTGCTGCTTGCATTGTCGGCCGCGACCTTGGATTGACGGTCGTTCTCGGCGATCAACGCGATCAGGTCATCCACCACCTTATTGTCCAGAACGCGGGTCTCGCTGGTGAAGGTGTCGATCGCGTCGTCGCGCAGGTCGAGCTGCAACATTTCGTCCACGGAGCCATAGGAGACGATCGCTTTTTTCCAGTCCGTCACCAGACGCTCATAGGCCGCTCTTTCCTGTGTCGTGCCAATCTTGTTCGGATACTTGGCGATAATCTCGTCCATCTGCTTCTTCAGCGCGATCTTGCGCGCCTGGGACTCTTTCTTTACCGCATCGCTGCTGCGGATCAGACTTTGGTACGCGGCGCTGCGGTAATCGCCGAGGATGCCGCGCATTTCGCCGCCGATGCGCACGCTGGGCACCACGGTGTTGGAAAGATTTCTGGTTACATGATTGAGCGAATTCAAACCGCTGTAGGCTGTCAGACCCTGAACCAGCATCAGGACAAGTACGACGCCGAAGGCCAGCATCAATTTTGGCATCAGCTTGAGATTCTTTATCCACTGCATTAGCGCGTTTTCCTTGTATTGACAGCTACGGCGAAGGTAAAGACAGCGACGCCGCCGCGCTGGATGGCCAAAGGCTCCAGCCCGGCGGTGCACAATACTTATTTGATGGTCGCCAACTTCAGGCTGGAGGGAGCGCTAACCTGGATTTCCGCGCGCGAGCTGTCGCGTTCGATCTTGCCAATAACGCACACATCCTTACCTTCCAGGCTTTCTGGCGGGAAGCCGAACTTGCTGCGGTCGGCACCGGCGATGCGTGCGGAAAAGGTGTGACGCGGAAACATGCCGCCCATGTACAGAAAAGTGGGCTCGCCCTCGGAATTCTGCGCATATTTGGCCTTCTCGACCTTGCCGCAGACCATGCCGTCCTTGCCGACGAACTTGGTTGCCATTTCCGGCGGGATCATCTGCTGAGATTGGGCGAATGCACTGGGGCTGGCGGCCAGTAGAAGGACCAATAGCAGTGGCAAGTTCGATTTCATAGAACGACTCCTTGAGGACGATGGGTGAGGTGACGGGAATGTGAGTCAGCCACCCTTCAGCTATCGGCATTTGTTCTATGAACTTGATTCACTCAAGTGATATGCAGTTCGCACTTCAAATGAAAACCCGCCATTGCGGCGGGTCGAAGTAGGGGAGGTCAGGGATGGAACCGCCGCTCGATGGGTCAGGCGGCTTCCTCGATGTGCATGTGCTGGCCGAATTCGGCACTGTCCAGCAGGGTTTCGATGTCCAGCAGGATCAGCATACGGTCGTCTTGGGTACCGATGCCGGAGATGAAGCGAGTGTCTACCGCGGCACCGAACTCGGGAGTAGGACGGATCTGTTCTTCGTTCAGTGGAATCACGTCCGAGACGCTATCCACGACGATACCGACCACGCGATCCTTGACGTTAAGCACGATCATCACGGTGAAGGCGTCGTAACGGGCTTCCTTGAGTCGTAGCTTAAGCCGCAGGTCGATCACCGGGACGATGGTGCCGCGCAGGTTGATGACGCCCTTGATGTACTCTGGTGCATCCGGGACCCGGGTGACCGAATCGTAACCGCGGATTTCTTGCACTTTCAGAATATCGACGCCGTAGTGCTCTTCACCGAGGGTGAAGCTGAGAAATTCGCCGCCTGTGGCGCCGGAATTGGAGGTATTTTTGTCGTTCATCGTGTGCTCCTGGTGCGCACGGAGTTGCGGTGGGCGGGGAAGGGAAACCGTGACTTATCCGTAGATCGGCGTGGTGCCGCAGAACTTTAGCGGCGCGCTGCCTTGCATTCAGGGCAGCGTGCCGCTCTTGCGGGCGTTACGTTGGCGCTCGATCCGGAAAATATAACGTTGGATCGCCGCATCCGCGCCGCGGGGCAGGTCGACAAAACGCACCCCAAGCCGTAGCGTTTCCTGTCCGTTTGCCAGCTTGGAGGCATACATATTGCAGATCTCCAGGGTCAGTCGGATCGGAGGGGTGTCGGGTAATTGCAATTCGCAGCCCTTGTAGCTGTGTTGCAACTGCGGCAGCGGTTGATCCGGTGCAATGGCCACCGCGACCGCGACCGCAAGGCCGCCGTTGCTAATGTCCAGCACCCGCAGTAACAGTTCGGTTGGCGGGTTGGCATCGTCTAGGCGCAGGATGCACATCGGTGATTCGGTCACCGGTGTTTCGAGACGGAAATGCTCGCGCCGTTGCAGGTAATAGAGCGAATCGGGCAATGCAGCGCGGAAGCCGCCGATGCCATCCAACTCCCCCCGTTCCTGCCCCTGGATACGAAAACGCACACGCACTCTGTCCAACTGGGCGAAGCACAGCAGGTATTCGGCCTGTTCGGCGGCGTTGTTGCAGGCATCGTTGACGCTGAGATCCAGTAATAAGGTGTCCTCGTCCAGGGCCAACAGTGCGGTCGAGAAAGACTGATCGCGGCCACTGAGATGTGCGCTGACCTGGGAGCGTTGGTTGATCAAGGACTGCAACAACTGGCGGATCTGCCGCTTGTTGGTGAGCATGAAGCGATCGTCTGCTTCCTCCTCTTCCGGTGAAGACGGGGGCGGTGCATCGCTGGAAATACCTTCGGCCATGTTGGGAAGTGCGTGCTGGAGTAGAAGGGGAAGGCACCTTTTCGGCTGCCATGGGCATGTTATCGGCTGAGTCTGGTGTTTTTGTAGATCTAGTGCTTTATCGGAGCCGTGCGGGCGGGGCATGAACATGAAGGAGGCTGCGGGCGATGCCAGGCTGGCCGTCTGGCCCTCCATCACGTGTACTGGCGCTGGCCTCCTCGCCGAGGGCGGTGCGCTGTTGGATTGCTTGGTCTTCTAATCGATTGTCTGCTTGAGCCAGCCGACTGTTGCTGCAACGCGCCGGAAATTTCGCTCACGATGTCGGTGATGAACTGCACCAGCATGTCCTGGAGGTGCTCCAGAGCCGCGCTGGGGGAGTGGGCGAGTAATGGCGTTGCTGCGCCTCCAATTGCGGAAGAAAGCCTTTGTACGCCGTGGACGGGATCGACCGCGGAAATGTTCCGCGGCCGATTCGGATCAATTCACCGGCATTGCGCTCAAAAATCACGCCATTGCGTGTCGGCAATCGCAACATCGGCCGTGCTGGCCTTCATCGTAGTTGCGTGCGCTGCTCCCGCGGCGGGACGCATCGGCGGCCTAGCCGGAGTCGCTTCAATCCTGAACAGCGCCACGGCCTGGCTCAGCTGCCCAGCCTGTTCTTCCATGGAGCGTGCGGCGGCTGTGGCTTCCTCGACCAGGGATGCGTTCTGTTGCGTGCTCTCGTCCATCTGCGTCACTGTCCGGTTGACCTGCTCGATGCCGGCAGATTGATCCTGCGAGGCGGCGGCAATTTCGCCCATGATGTCGGTGACGCGTTGTACCGAGGCGACGATCTCCTGCATGGTCTTGCCGGCTTGCTCGACTAGCGAGGAGCCTTCGGCGACGCGGCCGACCGAGTCGTCGATTAGCCCCTTGATTTCCTTGGCGGCATTGGCCGAGCGCTGAGCCAGGGTGCGTACTTCGCTTGCGACCACGGCGAAGCCGCGGCCTTGTTCGCCTGCGCGTGCTGCTTCCACTGCCGCATTCAGGGCCAGGATATTGGTCTGGAAGGCGATGCCGTCTATGACCCTGATAATATCGGCGATTTTCCTGGACGAGGTTTCGATGCCGCTCATGGTCTGCACCACCTGGCCGACCACCACGCCGCCCTGCGAGGCCACCGAGGCGGCACCGACTGCCAACTGGTTGGCTTGCCGTGCGTTTTCCGCATTTTGCTTGACTGTGGAAGTCAACTCCTCCATCGAGGCAGCGGTTTTCTCCAGGCTGGCTGCCTGCTGCTCGGTGCGGTTGGAGAGGTCGTCGTTGCCGGTGGCGATTTCGCTGGCAGCAGCGTTGATGCTGAGCGCCGCGCTCTGGATGCGGCCGACCATTCCGGCCAACTGTGCGGTGGTGGCATTGGCATCGTCGCGCATGGTGGCGAACACACCCTGAAACTCGCCGTGCATGCGTGCGGTGAGGTTGCCGGCGGCGATCTCCTTCAGCAATTTGGACAGCGTCTGCAGGTTGCCGTCGGCGGTGCTCATCAGTTGGTTGAGGCTTTCGACCATGGCACGGAAGTCGTACTGGAAACGCTCGGCCTCGCCGCGCACGCTGAAGTCGCCGGCTGCCGCGGCGCCTGCCAGATGCTTGATTTCCTGGTTCATGGCGGTCAGGTTCTGCTTGACCGTGTCCATGGTGTCGGTCAGGACCGCCTTCTCGCCGGGGAGGCGGTCCATGTCTTCGGACAGGTCGCCGATAGCGTAGCGGCCCATGATCTGAGCTAGGCGCATCTTGACCGCGATATGCGAGGCGGCCAGTGCATTGGTGTCGTGGACCATGCGGCCGTAATCGCCAGGGAAAGCACTTTCGTCCATGCGGTAGCTGATTTGCCCTGCATCGTGGCGCTTGGCCATTTCTGCCTGCGCGGCAAGAACTTCTCGCAACTGATGCTGCATGCGCTGCATGTCGGCCAGCAGTTGTCCGCTTTCGTCGCGGCTGGGAATCGTGATCTCGGCGTCCATGCGGCCTTTGGCGATATCTGCCGCTACGGCTGCGGCGCGCCGCACATTTCGCGTCAGCGTGCTCAGGGTGTGTATCCCCACCGCCGCAATCAACACGGTCAGCAGGCCCAGCCCGGTGATCGCGCTCCACATCGCTTGACGCGATGCATCCAGATGCCGTTGCGATTGTTGTTGTAAGGCTTGCAAGGAGGTAACGCTCAACTCCTGCAAGGCTTCGTCCCAGCCGTGCAAGGCTTGGTTCCAATGTTGGTCGACATCGGCGGCCTTGCTGTTGAGCGCTTGCTTGAGTTCGGGTAACGCCTGCTCGGCCACGCGCGCTTCGTTCGCCGCTGCCTCGGCGAGTGCCGGATTAGGCTGTTCGAGTAGGCCGATCGCTTTCTTCAGTTCATGTTGGAAGCGTGCATGGTCGTGCTCGAGTTCTCCGATCTGTGCGTGTAATAAGGCGGCATCGCCGCTTGCCTTTGACGGATCTTCCAGAGCATCCAGGCGTGTGAGCGTCTCGCTGGTATTGGGGGCATCGATCAAGCTGGCAACCACCAAGTGGTAGCTCTCCACATACGGCGTATAGACCAATTGGCTGTCGTCGCGTAGGGCATCCAAGACATCGGCCGCTTGTTGGGACACGGCAATGGCATCGTTGCGCTGCGTTTGCAGCGTTTGCCCCAGAAGCGTCAGTGCTTTGGTCGTTTGCTCGAAACCCGCCATCTCGGGCACGGTGCGTTGCAGTTCGCGCAAGGACTGATCCGCGCTCTGCGCGGCTGTATTCGCATCGGTACCGCTTCTGGTCTGTTCTGCTTGCAGCGCATCCAACAACCCCAGCATCTGCCGCAGTGGCCCGTAGCTGCGCAGTTCATTGCGGCTGACTTGCACGTTCTCGTTGAGGGTGTGGGTGTAGAGCAGCAAAGGAATCGCCATGCCGAGCAGAGCCAAAATGCCGACCATGCTCAGTTTGCGGGCGATAGGAAGGTCTTTCCAGGTGCGCAATAGGGGATGGCGGTCCGAGGCGATCAATGTCTTGGTCGTGGCCAGGTGTGACGTCATTGCAAGAGATCTCTGAGCTTGTATCAAGAAAAACACATGCGATAAGCCTCAGATCACAGCCATCGCACAAGGGCCGGGATGGCCGGTTGCGTTGGCATATCCAGGCAGGTTGCGAGGGGATTCCAGCCACAGTCCGGGTGATCCGCCATCTCCATAGCGGCAGCCTGGGCGAATGTTGAACCTGTGGAGGCGACGGAGTTAATCCGTGTTAGGGGTGTCGTCGTCCAGTCGATGCACATGCTCGCAGTAGGCGACGGATGTGTCGCGAGAGCATGCAAAGGCTTATGGTTGCCCGGAAGTATGATGCAAGGAGCGCGGGGCTTTTGCGTGGGTTGCCAGTGCCGAGGATCCCGTCGCCCCACTTTCTAGTCGGGCGATAGTCGCCGATGGCACGCTGTGTTGCGCAAAACGGATGCTCTACCGACATCTCATGCTGGCGTCATCCGCCACGGACGGTCGACATCGCGGGTACCGGTACGGACCTGTGGAGGATGCCTGTGTTGCAGGGGGGGTTGTCGCAATCGCCGGATTGTCAGTGTGGTCGTCATGCCATGTCGGCATGACGACCACCTGGATCAGAACTCATGCCAGTGCTTGTCGCTACCGGCGACCGCAACCCACTTGGTGGGCTGATGTGCGACGCGGACAGGCAGCTTGGATGGGAGCTTGGCCGTGCGAGTGATCGTCGTGGCTGCGACGCCGTTCGGTCGGCGCGGGGCGATATCCGCCACGGCGTTGTCGATCTTGAACAGCGCTACCGTATTGGTGAGTTCCCCCGCCTGTTCTTCCATCGAACGTGCGGCGGCGCTCGCTTCCTCGACCAGGGCGGCATTCTGCTGGGTGGTCTCGTCCATCTGGGTCACGGTCTGGTTGACCTGGTCGATACCTGCCGATTGTTCCTGGGATGCAGCGGAGATTTCGCCCATGATGTCGGTGACGCGCTGTACCGAGGCGACGATTTCTTGCATGGTCTTGCCGGCTTGGTCGACCAGGGCCGAGCCTTCGGCGACGCGGCCGACCGAGTCGTCGATCAGGTCCTTGATCTCCTTGGCGGCATTGGCCGAACGCTGGGCGAGGGTACGCACTTCGCTGGCGACCACGGCGAAACCGCGGCCTTGTTCGCCGGCACGCGCGGCTTCCACCGCAGCGTTGAGCGCGAGGATATTGGTCTGGAAGGCGATGCCGTCGATGACGCTGATGATGTCGGCGATTTTCTTCGAGGAGGTCTCGATGCCATTCATCGTCTGGACCACTTGATCGACCACCGCACCGCCTTGCGAGGCCACTGAGGCGGCACCGATGGCGAGTTGGTTGGCCTGACGCGCGTTTTCGGCGTTCTGCTTGACGGTGGAGGTCAGTTCCTCCATCGAGGCTGCGGTTTCCTCCAGGCTTGCGGCCTGCTGCTCGGTGCGGCGCGACAGGTCGTCGTTGCCGGTGGCGATTTCGCTGGAGGCGGAATTGATGCTGATCGCGGCGGTCTGGATGCGGCCGACGATATCAGTCAATTGGTCGGCGGTGGTATTAGCGTCGTCGCGCATCTGGGCGAATACGCCATGGAAGTCGCCGTGCATGCGTGCGGTGAGGTCGCCGGCTGCGATGGATTGCAGCAGCGCCGAGAGCTTGCCCAGGTTGCGGTCGCTGACCTCCATCATGGCATTGAGGTCCTGCACCATCAGACGGAAATCGTGCTGGAACTGTTCGGCGTTGCCACGGGCACTGAAGTCGCCGGCGGCAGCAGCAGCAGCCAGACGCTTGATTTCGGTGTTGATTGCCAGCAGGCTGGCCTTGGCCGCATCCATGGATTCGTGCAGCACCGCACGGCTGCCTGGCAGGCGGCGGGCGTCGCGGCGCAGGTCGCCGTTGGCATATTCGTTGAGCACTGCGATGGCATCGACGATGGCATCGAGGTGCTCGAACATCATGGTGTTGATGCCCTTGCTGAGCTCGCCGTAGACGCCGGGGAAATCCACGGGCATACGGTGGCTCATGTCCTTGTCGGCATGCAGTTCGATCATGCGCGTGGTCTCTCTGGAGAAACGCTGCAACTGCTGCTGCATCGCGTCCATGGCAACCAACAGGCGGCCGGGTTCATCGCGTGCGTCGGTGGCGACGTCGTTGTCCAAGCGGCCGTTGGCGATGGCCTCGGCGGCGCGGGTGGCGCGGCTGAGCGGCTGGGTGAGGCTGCGGGTGATCGCCCAGGCCAGCAGGCTGCTGACTACCAGCACGGCCACGCCACCGGCAATGAGCATGTTGCGACCGTTGGCCATCGCATGGCCCGCGTTGACGTAGGCGATTTTCATCTGAGCTTCCTGCAATTGTGCGTTTTCGCGGATCTTCGCCTGCCATGCCTGGGTGGTTGGCCGCGCGCGTTCGCTCAATAAGGTTTGCGCTTCATCATTGCGGTCTGCGATAGAAAGCGCGATCACCTGATTATTTAACGCACGCGACGCATCGCGTCCCGCATCGATATCCGCGCGTAGCTTTACTATACGTTCGCTGTCTGCTGGAAAGGCGTCCAGTTCTTTGCGCAGATCGTTATAACGTTGGCGATTTTCCTTGATTGCGGCCAATGCCGGTGCATTGAGCTCTTCCTTGGTCACCATCGCCAACGTGCCCAGGGCGACAAGGATGCTGGAATTGGCATCGAGCATACCGTTGCTGATCCGGGATTTTTCGAAATTCACCTTCACGATGTTGTCCAATTCGCGGCGGGCATTCGACATGGACAGCAATCCCCCCGCGACCAGCAGGCACGACAACAGGATCAGCAGGCCGAAAGCGCCCCCGAGCCGGTGGCCGACGTTGTAGCGTTGCAGGAACGAATTCATAATCGACCTCTTCGTTTAACTGAAATGTCCGGGCAGTGCCCAGGTTCTGCTGCGTCCTTGCAGGTTTCGGCGGATGTGCAGCTTAGCCAGTGGGACTTGGGAACCAGTCAATGTCGTTCTTGTTCGACTCTGGCTTCCGCTCATGCTAGTTGGTATCGGCGAGAGGTCGCGTAATCCGATGCTGCTTTGGTTGTAAGGTAATTCCCGACATCGTTTGATGCAGGTTGCGACGGCAATGCGGGTCGCCAGCGTATATCGATCTCGTCGGCGACTGCTGTGGCCGACGCTTGTTGCTGTTTTTGGGGGGGCGTGGATGCTGTATCTGTAGTGTAGCCAGCTTGCCTACAGAGACGTAATTTCCATCGATATCGCTAAATCAGAAGCGGAACGAAATACCTGTGCTAAATGTGTGATCTGGTGAGCGGTCGTTGAGGCCGCGGCTGTATAGAACATCCAGTTGCATGTCCGTTGTGAGTACCCAGGCCGAGCCGACATCGAGCATGGCCGTGGTGCCGCCATCGTTGCTGTGAGCGATTTGCGGGGAGGCCAATTCCACGAACGAACGGCAGCGTTCGTTCCATGCCTTGCCTAGCACTACTCCGAAAATGCCGGCGGTGTAGTGGTGTCCGTCCTCGGTTTCTGCGTGGATCACGCCGGGCATTGCCCCGATTGAAATGCTGTCGTTGAGGGACCATTCGGCGACAAGACGAAACGAGGGACGTGCGCTACTGCCACGGACGTTACGTGCGCCGCTGGGCAGGTCCACGTGCAACAGCCAGGCCAGCGACACGTTGTCGGAATCGACGCTGGCCAGGTGATGCTTCAGCCCCAACGAAATATCGGAGAGTCCGGAGGCATCGCTGCCGACGGGTACATCGATGTATTGCCAGCCGTCGGTTTCCAGGCGCAGTTCCCAGGTTCGACCGATGCCGTAGCGGAATAGGGTTGGTGTCGCGTAGCCGTCCACAGCGTTATCGCGTTCCCAGACGATGCCGGTTTCCACTTGCAGGTGGCGATCACCTACTGTGAGGCTTGATTCGACAAAATCGGGACGATCGGTGGTGATCGGCTCTTGTTCGGCGCATGCCAGGTTGGCGATGCTATATAAAGCGAGGAAGCTGGGAGCTATAATGGATTTCATTACAATCCTGTTCGTATGTCGGACGGAGCACTCTTGGAGTCGGCGGGATGGCGCCGGGAACCGGTGTTATCAGCGTTGCGCTGTCTCTTGCAGCGTCGTGCGTTAGCTCTTTGCATCGACTCTGAGCGTGATTTCTTTAATGGCTTGAGGCCGACATATGGGACCGAACCGCATACGTTGGGGTGAGTAAGCCCGATGCAGACGCTCGTTGATTTCCCGACAAGCGGCGCTGTTGCCGAAAAAATGGCGGGACGCATTGTTGCGACCCGCCATCTATTCAGACTGTGTCACTTCACTCCATCGATGGGTTCAGAACTCTTGCCACTGTGCAGTGTCGGCATACGCTGTGGAGTGCGAAACGTTGCGCATCTGCGAGGTGCTGGTCGCTGCCAGCTTACGTTTGGCTGTGACCGTGCTTGGAGCGAGATACTGGACCTTTGCTGGAAGCGCAGTGGTAGTGCTCATTGTGCTATCGAGTTTGAAAAGTGCCACGGCCTGACTCAACTGGCCCGCCTGATCTTCCATTGAGCGTGCCGCAGCGGTGGCTTCCTCGACCAGCGCGGCGTTCTGCTGCGTGGCCTCGTCCATTTGGGTCACGGTCTGGTTGACCTGCTCGATGCCGGCGGACTGTTCCTGCGAGGCAGAGGAGATCTCGCTCATGATGTCGGTGACGCGCTGCACCGAGGCGACGATCTCCTGCATGGTCTTGCCGGCTTGATCGACCAGGGCGGAGCCTTCGGTAACGCGGTTGACCGAGTCGTCGATCAGTCCCTTGATTTCCTTGGCCGCATTGGCCGAGCGCTGGGCGAGGGTACGTACTTCGCTGGCGACCACGGCGAAACCGCGGCCCTGTTCGCCGGCACGCGCGGCTTCCACGGCTGCGTTGAGCGCGAGGATATTGGTCTGGAAGGCGATGCCGTCGATGACGCTGATGATGTCGGCGATTTTCTTGGACGAGGCCTCGATGCCGTTCATCGTATGCACCACCTGGCCGACCACGGCGCCGCCCTGGGATGCGACCGTTGCAGCGCCTGCGGCGAGCTGATTGGCCTGCCGTGCGTGTTCGGCGTTCTGCCTGACGGTAGAGGTCAGTTCTTCCATCGAGGCGGCGGTTTCCTCCAGGCTGGCGGCCTGCTGCTCGGTGCGGTGCGACAGGTCGTCGTTGCCGGTAGCGATTTCGCTGGCGGCGGCATTGATGCTGACTGCCGCAGTCTGGATGCGGCTGACGATGGTAGCCAACTGTTCGGTAGTGGCATTGGCATCGTCGCGCATGGTCGCGAACACGCCCTGGAACTCGCCGTGCATGCGCGCTGTGAGGTCGCCAGCGGCAATGGACTGCAGCAATTTGGACAGTGCCTGCAGGTTGCCGTCGGCGGTGCTCATCAATTGGTTGAGGCTCTCGACCATGGCGCGGAAATCGTACTGGAAGCGCTCGGTCTGGCCGCGCACGCTGAAATCGCCGGCGGCCGCGGCACCGGCCAGATGCTTGATCTCCTGGTTCATGGCGGTCAGGTTCTGCTTGACCTTGTCCATGGTGTCGCTAATGACCGCCTTCTCGCCGGGGAGGCGATCCATATCGTCTGACAGGTCGCCGATGGCGTAGCGGCCCATGATTTGCACAAGGCGCATTTTGACCGCGATATGCGAGCCTGCCAGCGCGTTGCTGTCGTGGACCATGCGACCATAATCGCCTGGGAAGGCATGCTCGTCCATGCGATAGCTGATCTGTCCGGCATCGTGACGCTTGGTCATCTCGGCCTGTGCGGCGAGGACGGCCTGCAACTGGCTCTGCATCTTATCCATGCTGAGCAGTACCATGCCGGCCTCGTCCTTGCGACGCAGATCGATCGGGTTGTCGAGCTTACCGCTGGCGATGGCATCGGCCACGCCGATCGCGGTACCGAGCCGCTTGAGCAATTGCCGACGGATCAGGAGCGCCATGCTGATTGAGGCCACGATGATTAGCAAACTGCCCAACAGCACGGCCCATTTGTTCTGCGCGCGGAAAGTCACCACGGCTGCGCTGCGTTTTTCCAGCAAGCGGCGTTCTTCGTCGGAAAACGCCGCGAGCAGGCTGCGGATCGATTTCATGGCCTGGCGGTCACGGGCTTCGCGGAACACGGAGCTGATCTGCGCCGTATCGGTGGAACGCTCGCGCAAGTCGATGATCTGCTTCTCCGCAGAGACTAAGTTGTCAAACGACGTATGCAGCTGTTCCAGGCGCGCCTGCTGCCGAGGGTTGTCCGCAGTCAGGCGTTTGGCTTCGGTGAAGCTTTGTTCGAAACCGGCAAGGCCGTTGGTGAAGGGCTGCAGGTGCTGCTTGTCGCCCGACAGCAGGTAACCGCGTGCGCCGGTTTCCACGTTGAGGGCATTGCTTCTCATCATCTCCCCGGTGGCCAGCACTTTGTACGTGTGGTCGTTCATGTCGGCTGCGCTGTTGAGCGAGGAAAGACTGCTTAGACTGATCGTGCCGATGATCACCGTCACCAGAACAATGGCGCAGAAACTGAGCGCGAGTTGCGCGGAAAGACTAAGGTTCTTGAGTGTCATCGTGGTGTCTCGGAAGGTAGAGAACGTTCGGATGGTGGAGCGGCATGTCGCGTGGTAATGGGGCATGCGAACAGATAACGCTCCTAACGTATAGCGACAAACTATCGATTCTTTTGAATAGAATATTTTTATGTATGTGATAGGATTTAATGATCGAAAAGGTCTTTTTGGCTATCTTAATCGTTAATTTTATTGTGATATATATCAATTATTTAAGACTTTGATATGTATATATGCAAATTTTATATGGTGATTTTCTTATCGACGTCGCTAAAGATGTCTTGACTAGCAAAGTGCGATGCTGCGGTGAAAAGCGCATTTTCTGCGTGTGATCTATCACGCTGTGCTCGCCGGTGAGCGCATGCATTGCAAATGCTTGGCGCACAAAAAACCCCGGGAGATTGCTCTCCCGGGGTTGGACTTGCTCGCAGTGGTGCCCTTGTGTGGAGGTCCGCCTGTGGATCAGAACTCCTGCCAGGAGCTGTCACTGGTGGCGACGGCTGCCTGTTGTTTGGCGGGTTGATGCGATTTACGACTAGTTGCCTTTGCGATGGGCTTGACGGTGCGGGATGCTGTCGCGACGCTGGCATGCTGGGACTGGGTTGCCACGGTGTTGTCGATCTTGAACAGCGCCACCGCATTGCTGAGTTGCCCAGCCTGCTCTTCCATCGAACGCGCTGCGGCGGTGGCTTCCTCGACCAGCGCGGCGTTCTGCTGCGTGGCCTCGTCCATTTGGGTCACGGTCTGGTTGACCTGCTCGATGCCGGCGGACTGCTCCTGCGAGGCAGAGGAGATCTCGCTCATGATGTCGGTGACGCGCTGCACCGAGGCGACGATCTCCTGCATGGTCTTGCCGGCTTGGTCGACCAGGGCCGAGCCTTCGGCGACGCGGCCGACCGAGTCGTCGATCAGTCCCTTGATTTCCTTGGCCGCATTGGCCGAGCGCTGGGCGAGGGTGCGCACCTCACTGGCGACCACGGCGAAACCGCGGCCCTGTTCGCCGGCACGCGCCGCTTCCACGGCTGCGTTGAGCGCGAGGATATTGGTCTGGAAGGCGATGCCGTCGATCACGCTGATGATGTCGGCGATTTTCTTGGAGGAGGCCTCGATGCCACTCATGGTCTGCACCACCTGACCGACCACTGCGCCGCCCTGAGAGGCGACGCTGGCAGCGCCCGCGGCGAGCTGATTGGCCTGACGTGCGTTTTCGGCGTTCTGCTTGACGGTGGAGGTCAGCTCCTCCATTGAGGCGGCGGTTTCCTCCAGGCTGGCGGCCTGCTGCTCGGTGCGGTGCGACAGGTCGTCGTTGCCGGTAGCGATTTCGGTGGCGGCGGCATTGATGCTGACTGCCGCAGTCTGGATGCGGCCGACGATACCGGTCAACTGCTCGACAGTGGCGTTGGCATCGTCGCGCATGGTGGCGAACACACCGCGGAAGTCGCCGTGCATCCGCGTGGTGAGGTCGCCGGCGGCAATGGACTGAAGCAATTTGGACAGCGCCTGCAGGTTGCCATCGGCAGTGGCCATCAACTGGTTGAGGCTCTCGACCATGGCGCGGAAATCGTATTGGAAGCGTTCGGCTTCGCCACGCACGCTGAAGTCACCTGCGGCAGCGGCGTCGGCGAGTTGCTTGATCTCGCGGTTCATGGCGGTCAGGTTCTGCTTGACCTTGTCCATGGTCTCGCTGAGCACGGCCTTTTCGCCGGGCAGGCGATCCATGTCTTCGGAGAGGTCGCCGATGGCATAGCGGCCCATGATCTGCGCCAGGCGCAGCGTGACCGCGATATGCGAGGCGACCAGCGCATTGCTGTCGCGGACCATGCGGCCGTAATCGCCCGGGAAGGTGCCTTCTTCCATGCGGTAGCTGGTCTGACCAGCGTCATGGCGCTTGGCCATCTCGGTTTGTGCCGCGATGACCGCCTGCAACTGGCTCTGCATCTTGTGCATGCTGACCAACAGCACGCCGGCTTCGTCCTTGGTCTGGGTATCGATCGGGTTATCGAGCTTGCCCCCCGCGATGGAATCGGCGACAACGATCGCGGCGCCAAGCCGGTTCAGCAGCCGGCGACGGATCAGGACCGCCAGGCCGATCGAGGCCAGGATCACGAACAGACTGCCGAGCATGATGGCCCACTTGCTCTCCGCGCGCACGGAAACCAATGTCGAGCTGCGCTGGACGAGAAGGCCCTCCTCTTCGGCGATGAAATCGGCAAGCATCTTGCGGATCGTGGTCATTGCCACGCGGTCGCGGGCCTCGGCAAACAGGCTGGCGATTTTTTCTTTGTCGTTGGTGCTTTCGCGCACCGCGATGATCTCTTTCTCAACCGCGATGAGTTGTTTGAACGACTTTCCCAGCTGTTCCAGGCGCGCCTGTTGGCTAGGGTTGTCGGTGGTGAGCTTCATGGCTTCGTCGAATTTTTTCTCGAAGACCTCCCGGCTTGGCTCAAACGACTGAATGTGCGACTTGTCGCCCGACAGCAGGTAGCCACGCGAACCTGTTTCGATATTGAGCGCGTTGATCTGCATCACTTCGCCGGTCGACAGGATCTTATAGCTCAGATCGTTCATGTCGGTAGCATGATTGATCGTGGACAGGCTGCTCAGGTTGATTGTGCCGATGACCAGCATTACCAGAACGATGGCCGCGAAGCTCAGTGCGAGCAGCGCGGAAAGGCTGAAGTTTTTAAGCTTCATTGTGGAGTTCCTATGTCGGGGAGAGTTCGGTGCGCATGCATGGCGCATCGGCGTCATACTCCAGGCATCACGGCTAGTGATGGCAAGGTGTTTCTACGTCGATGCGGTTTGGCTGATGTCGTCAAAAAGGAGGGGTCTTCATGCGGTGAATTGGTGTTTGATCGGTGCCTGCATTGGTTTGCGCCTCACTCTTCATTGAAGTCGATGCGCGAGAATCGCATGACTCTACATAGCGGCATCGCAGTGATTTTCTTGATCGCTGCGATTTCTTTCTTTAATCATGTGATTTTTGTGTGATGAATATTTTGTGTTTGAATTCGTGGCGATGCCTTCACATGGCGGGCTTTCATGTGGTTGCAGGCGATCAATCGCGGTAGCCTGCGCCGTCACCGTGTTTTCCGTGACTTTTCTTCGTGGCTCAAAGTGTGGTGGTCGCATCGATGGATTCAGAATTCTTGCCAACGCATTTCTCTGGCAACTGCGGCGCTTCCACTTGGCGCCGTTTGCCTGGAGGCAGGATGCTGCGGTAGGGGAGCAGGTTCTTAGCCACGACTGGAACAGTGTTTGCTGCGGATTGCTCGATTTTGAACAGTGCTAGCGTATTGGTGAATTGCAGGCCGCGCGCGTTCGCTCAGCAGGGTTTGCGCTTCGGCTAGGAAATTCTTCGTAATGCAGGCGACTTGCCTTGATTTCGGCCAATGCTGGTGGATTGAGTTCTGGTCTTGTCACCATCGCCAAGGTGCCCATGGCGATCAGGATGCTGGAATTGGCATCGACCATGCGATTGCCGATTCGGGTTTTCCCCACATTTACCTTGACGGTGCTGTCCAATTGCTTGCGGGCATTGGATATGGACAGTACCCCACCTACGACCAGTACGCACGAGAGCAGGATCAGCACACCCCAAGCCCCCCGAGCCGGTGGCCGACGTTGTAGCGTTGCAGAAACGAATTCATTTGGTGCCCTCTTGATGAAAGAGATGGGGAATGACGTAAGTTCTACGTGCTCGCCAGAGGTCTGTCTGGATGCTGTTCGTTCGATGCAGCGTGGATAAAACGACACTTTGCAAATTTGCACACTGTGTTCGAACGGGCCTTGCCATGTGTGTAGAGGTGGTGGGATACAACGCTTTGCTTCAGCGGATGTGTTGTTCGTCGTGCAGGTCGATCCCATCTGAAGCGCCGATGATGTGTTGCACTTTGTAGACAAAAAATGTGCAATGAATCGAGTATCGGCGGCTCTGGCCAAATCTTGAGTGTTGGTCTTGTTGTCGCCACCCTCAGGCGCAGGGCTTGACGGTGCCGGGTTGCTGCTGGTGCCTTAGTGGCTGCGATGGGGGGCTAGTGTGACGGCCAGACAAGCAAACGCCCCGGCATTACTGCCGGGGCGTGCGGTGTGTTGTGTGGGTCGCTCGGGAAGCGATCCGGGCTGAGAGCGTTGGCTCAGGCCGCTTGTTGCACTCGCAGCGAGCGGACCAGGCCGCCGATATCCACGATCAACGCCACGCGGCCGTCGCCGAGAATCGTCGCACCGGAGATTCCGCTGATGCGGCGGTAGTTGTTCTCGATGTTCTTGACAACCACCTGCTGCTGACCGACCAGCTCGTCCACTTCCAGTGCCAGCTTCTGCCCATCGGCTTCCACGACCACGACCAGTGGCTCGCTCTGCGGGTTCCCACCGAAACCATAGGAGTCGCTGAGCGATAGGATCGGCAGGTATTCGCCGCGGACCCGAAGCACTCGGCCTTCGCCGGCCATGCTGCGGATGTCGTCGGCCTGTGGCTGTAGCGCTTCGATGACGTAGGCAAGCGGCAGGATCAGGGTTTCGCCGGCCACCGATACGGTCATGCCGTCCAGAATCGCAAGCGTCAGCGGCAGGCGGATCAGCACACGGGTGCCGCGGCCGAATTCGCTTTCCAATTGCACTTCGCCGCCCAGGCCCTGGATATTACGCCGGACCACGTCCATGCCGACGCCACGTCCGGACAAGTCGGTGACTGCATCGGCGGTGGAGAAGCCAGGAGCGAAAATCAGATCCCAGACCTGCGCGTCGCTCGGATTATCCGGCACGGTCAGGCCGCGCTCGGTGGCCTTGGCCAGAATGCGGTTGCGGTTGAGGCCGGCGCCGTCGTCGCTGACTTCGATGACGATATGTCCACCCTGGTGGGACGCCGCCAGAGTAATGGTGCCGGTCTCGTCCTTGCCGGCGGCGCGGCGCGCTTCCGGCATTTCCAGGCCGTGGTCGATCGAGTTACGCACCAGGTGCACCAGCGGATCGGCGATCTTTTCGATCAGCCCCTTGTCCAGTTCGGTGCCTTCGCCGATGGTGCGCAGGCGTACCTGCTTGCCGAGGCGGCTGGAGAGGTCGCGGACCAGGCGTGGGAAACGGCGGAATACCGCATCCACCGGCAGCATGCGCACGCCGATGACGGCCTCCTGCAGGTCGCGTGTATTGCGTTCGAGCAGGTCCAGGCCGGCGAACAAGCGCTCGGCGGCGGCTGGATCCAAGCCGCTGGAGACCTGCTTGAGCATGGCCTGGGTAATGACCAGTTCACCGACCAAGTTGATCAACGCATCGACCTTGTCGACGCTGACGCGGATCGAGCTTTCTGCTTCCTGCGCGGCGGCGGCGTTGCCGGCGGGAGCATTGGCGGCTACGGTCGCAGCTGGCGCGGCGGTGGCCGCGGCCGGTGCTGGAGTCAGCACGGGCGGCGGTGCGCTGGCCAGGCTCGGCGGTGGCACGGCGCGGATGTCCAATTCGCAATCGTCGATCACCCAGGCAAAGGTGTTTTCGATTGCGCTGCGCGGGATCTTGCCGACCAGGCCAAGATCCCATGCCATATAGGCTTCGAGCGGATCGAGATCGACGAAGCCGGGCAGGCGGCCGTTACGGCATGCAATCTGCAGCGGGCCGAGATGTTCGAGTTCGCGGATGATGCGTAATGGATCGTTGCCGCTCATGAACAGCGACGGCGATGGGGTAAAGCCGATCTGCCAGGCTTCGGGTTCGGCGGCCTGATTTGCGGCCGGCGTCGCCGCGGCGGCTGCGACGTCTTTGCCGTTCAGTGCACGCTGCAGGCGATCATGGACGGCCTTGACTGCAACCGGGTCGGCGGCAACGCCGTGCTCGGCTTCGCGTAACAGGGCACGCAGGACGTCCACCGATCCAAGGATGGCGTCGATCGCGTTCGCTTCGACTTCGCGCTTGCCGGCGCGCAGTTCATCGAGCAGCGTTTCTAGTACGTGGGTGAGTCCGGCCATCGCTTCGAAGCCGAACGTGGCGGCACCACCCTTGATCGAGTGCGCGGCGCGAAACACCGAGTTGATGGTTTCGGGGTCGCGGTTGCCTTCTTCTAACGACAGCAATCCGGCCTCCATCGCGTCCAGCCCTTCGCGGCTTTCCTCGAAGAAGGTGGCGTGGAAGCGTTGCAGGTCCATGCTCATAGGGAGGGAGTCCGAAAAAGAGAGAGAAAATCAGCCCAGAACTTTCTGGACGGTGGCGATCAGCTGTTCGGGGTTGAACGGTTTGACCAACCAGCCAGTGGCGCCGGCGGCTTTACCTTCGGATTTTTTTTCTGCCGCCGATTCCGTGGTCAGCATCAGCATTGGGGTGAACTTGTAGTCAGGTAGCTGGCGCAGTTCGCGGATCAAGCTGATACCGTCCATGTTCGGCATGTTGACGTCGGTGACCACGGCGTTGAAGCGCTGGCCTTTGGCGCGACCCAAGGCGACCTGGCCGTCTTCTGCTTCTTCGACAGCATAGCCGGCCGAGGTGAGGGCAAAAGAGACCATTTGGCGCATCGACGCCGAATCGTCCACTACCAAGATACGTGCGCTCATGCAGCGTTCTCCACAGATTTCAAATTTTCAGAAGTGTCAGGAAGGCCCAGCGATTCGCTGACCCCTAGTAGGCGTGCTGCGTCGCTGAAGGTGGCGCTGCATGCCTTGAATTCAGTGTGTTTGCCTTCTTTGCGGCGTGCATCCACGAACGCGCACAGAACCTGCACGGAAGCGGTGTGAATGCGGCGCACTTCGCCGGCGTCCAGCCGCAACACCTCGTCCGACGTCAGGAACGTGGTCAGGCGTTGTTTCAGGTCGGCGCTGGTCTCGATGCCGAGATCCTCGCCAAGTGGGACTGTGCTCATCATTACTCCGCACGAATGGTTCTATCGAAGGTAACGGCCGTCGCTTGAAAAGCTTTAGGCTGCATCTGGAAAGTGCGGTGTAGTCTGCAGTTTCTATTTATTTATTAGCTCAGTGCAACAATTGTTCAGCGTCTAGCAAGATCATCGGGTGCTGGGCAAGCCGTGCTACGCCGCGGAAAAGATGGTTGGAAATGCGGCAGATACGGGCATTGTCCGGTGGTTCGATCTGATGGTCGGTCAGGCTGGCGACGTCCTCAACGGCGGACACGCGCAGGCCCAAAGTTTCGCCACTTTCTTCCAGCACCACGACCCGTGTCTGCATGTCCATCTCGATCGGAGCCGAGCCCAGATGCAGTCCAAGATCCAGTACCGGCACCACTTGGCCGCGCAGGTTCATGATGCCTAGCATCGATGGTGGCGTGCCACGCAGTGCCAGTAGCGGCACCGGTAGTACGACTTCTTGCACTTTCAGTAGCTCCAGTGCGTAGGCCTGTTCGCCGCAGCGCAGACGTAGCCAACGGGTACTACGTTCGGTCACGCGTTCGGGGGCGGTGGCTGAGCCGTTTGGCAGGGGCGGTTGCATGAAAGCTTGTAGGTTGGGCTTTAGCCGCGTTGCGCCGGCTTTTGCGCGTTCAGCCTCGGCGCGACGCTCCGGTGGCACCGCCATCATTGGACGCTTGACGGCACGCGCGGCGGCGGCATCGTCCTCGGCGGCAAGATCGCGCGGCGTCGTCGAGCGTTGTCGTTCCATCGACGCGACCGCGTCTAGATCGGCCTGGCGGTCGGTGCTGGGTGCCTGCTGCGACATGATGCCTGCCAGTGCGGGATCGGCGTCGGCCTCGGCCAGGACCGCGGCGGCGATTTGCTCCGGAGTCGGGCCAGTTGACGCAGGTGTCAGCGCCTGCTGGGACATGATGCCTGCCAGTGCGGGATCGGCGTCGGCTTCGGCCAGGACTGCGGCGGCGATTTGTTCGGGAGTCGGGCCAGTTGACGCAGGTGTCAGCGCCTGCTGGGACATGATGCCTGCCAGCGCGGGATCGGCGTCGGCTTCGGCCAGGACTGCGGCGGCGATTTGTTCGGGCGTCGGGCCGGCTGGCATGGGCGTTGTCGTATCGGCAAGAGGCGTTGCGGGTGGTAGCGTGGTGTTCTGCGCTGCGCTGATCGTGTCGTGCAACAGACCTTCCAGATAGTCGTCGATGATGTCTGGAGTACTCATGCGGCTTGTTCCATCTGCGTCGCGTCGTTGGCCAGCAGCCATTCCAGCGCGCGTCGATAAGCGGCCAGGCCGCGACCAGGATAGTCACCGGGAACGCCAGCGATGGTCAGTGCCTTGACGTTACAGATCTTGGTGTCTACCGGAATCGCGTCTTCCCAGACCCGTTCGCCATAGCTGTCCTGCATCTGCCGCAGGGTTTCGTTGCCGGCGCGGGTACGCTTGTCGAACAGCGTCGGCAGGATCGATGCGGGCAGGGGGCGGCGACGCGAACGCTCGACCATGTCCACGGTGCGGACCATGCTGGCCAAGCCATGTAGCGCCAGTGGCTCGGCCTGGGTTGGAATGATCACGCGATCGGCAGCGGCCAGCGCGTTGATCATCAATAGGCCGAGGGTCGGCGGACAGTCGAGCAGGATGTAATCGTGCTGTCCTGCATGCCGCGCCATGGCCTGCTGCAACGCCAGGCCCAATCCTGGCTGGTTGGCGCTGCGTCGCTCCAGCGTGGCCAGCGCGGTTTGCCCGCAGACGAAGCTCAGGCGTTCGATAGCGGTGGTGTGGGCAAGCACGGACAGTTCACTGGATGGGGTGGCGAAGAGATCCACCACGCCAGCCGGTTGCGGTTCCTGCGGCACATCGAACGCTCTGGTCAGCGAAGCGTGCGGATCGAGATCGAGCATCAACACGCGGTGGCCGAGCATGGATAGGCCACGGCCTAGTGCCAGCGTACTTGTGGTTTTGCCCACGCCACCTTTTTGGTTGGCGATCGCCCAGATACGCATCAGTTCACTCCTTCAATGGCGGCAGGGACTGCCCGGTGGCTGCCGGCGTTGCCGGTGGCCGCCGTGGCGGTGGGTATCGAGGTAGTCGACGCGGCGACGGCACTGAAACGCTCTGACGTCGACGGCGCGTTGTTCGTGCCATCGCCGGAATCGGCCAGAATGACCAGCACCACGCGGCGGTTGGCATTGCGTCCGCTTGCGGTATCGTTGCTGGCGTGCGGGCGGAACTGGCCATAGCCGATCATCGACAGCCGTGAGGGTTGCAGCCCCTGGTCGGCGAACAGATGCACCACACTAGCCGCGCGCGCCGCCGAGAGTTCCCAGTTGGATGGGAACTGTGCAGTGGCGATCGGTGTGTTGTCGGTATAGCCCTCCACTCGTACGCCGTTGGGGACGCTCGCCAATATCTGCGCGAGCTGTGCCAGGGTCGCATGTGCGCTCTGATCCAGTGTTGCAGAGCCGGAGCCGAACAGGATGTCGCTGTTGATCTCTACTTCGATCCACAGCCCGGAGCGGTGCACGGTGATCAGCTTTTTCTGGATCAGTGGCGACAGTGCTGAGTCAAGTCGTTCGGCAATGCGGTCGAGCTGTTGCTGCGCGCGTCGCAGTTGCTGTTCGTCACGTAGCGCATCGGCGGGGCGTGGCAGCGATGTTGCTGGCAGCCGGTTCGGATCGAGAATGGACAGAGCCGGGCTGGATTGGATTGGCGTCGCTCGCGCGTCGCTCTGGCCTTGCAGCGGCTGTTCGCCCACTTGCACCGGGTGCATTGTCTGCGCTGTGCCACCGAAGGCTGCGTTCATCGCGTTCGCCATGACGCGATACTTGGCCGCGTTGACCGTGGACAACGCGTACATCACCACGAAAAAAGCGAGCAGCAACGTCATCAGGTCGGCGTATGGGATAGCCCATGCCTCGTGATTGGTGTGCTCGTCTTGGAAATGTTTGCGGGCCATGTGCGACTCAATGCAGGAATCCGGCCAGTTTCGCTTCGATGTTGCGCGGATTTTCGCCCTTGGCAATGGCGATCAACCCTTCGATGAGCATTTCGCGCTCGCCGCTGCTGTGCTTGATCACGCTTTTGAGTTTGCTGGCCATCGGCAGGAACAGCAAGTTGGCCGAAGCAATGCCGTAGATGGTGGCGGTGAAGGCAGCGGCGATACCCTGGCCGAGCTTGCTCGGGTCAGCGAGATTTTTCATCACTGCGATCAGCCCCAGCACCGCGCCGATGATGCCCAGAGTCGGCGCGTAGATTCCCATGCCCTCGAATACCTTGGCCGCCGCTAGATCGCGGTGCGCCTGGCCTTCCAGATCGATCTCCAACATGTGCCGTATTGCATCGGGCTCGACGCCGTCTACCAGCATCTGTAGTCCCTTGCGCACGAATGAATCCTGCTGCTGGGGCAGTTCCTGCTCCAGACCGAGCAAACCCTGGCGTCGTGCGATATTGCTCCATTCCACGATTTGTTGCAGTACCGCCTGACGGTTGTTCGGTGGCGGCTGCAGGATCCACTTCGCGATCTTGAATGCGCGCCGGAACACCATCGGCGGCGTTTGCACCAGGATTGCCGCGAAGGTCCCCACGATGACGATGACGAACGCAGCCGGCGACCACAGCGCCGAAATCCCGGCACCTTTGAGGATGCTGCCGCCGATCAGCGAAATAATCGCCAGCAGCAGGCCGATGAGACTGAGTTTGTCCATGCAGGAGGTATCGGCAAGGGAGCGGGGGACTTGATGGGCAGCCTGGATCGGAGACTTAGACGTGCCGAAACGTGAGATTACGAAAGCACAAATATTTCACTTAAAAAGTGCCAATGTCCTGGGCAGGACGTTGCGATTACTTCTTCGACATCTTGCAATTTGCTTCATCAACGCGTTTGACAACGGTTTGGGCGTGGGATGCGATGCTGTCGTCCCGAGCACTCAGCTCTTCAGGCCATCCACATCCAGAATCAATGCCAGACGGCCATCGCCGATCAGTGTGGCGCCGGCATACCCGGACAGGCCGCGCAGGGCGCGCGGTAGCGGTTTGATGACCACCTCCTCGCGACCGCGGACCTGGTCCACCACTAGGCCCATACGCGATTCGCCAGCCTGCAGCACCACGATGGTCAGCAGTGGTAGTTGTGGGGCGTCGACGTTGAGCCACTGGCGTAGGTCCACCAGTGGCAGCGTATGCGACTGCCGATCGAGTACGGCACGGCCGTCGAACCAGCCCAGCGAGCGGCGTGGCGCATGCAGCACTTCGACCACACGCGCCAGTGGGAGTGCATAGACACTATCGCCGGCCTGCACCAGAAGGGTTGGCAAGATAGCCAGGGTCAGCGGTACGCGGATCAGAAAGCGGCTGCCGCGGCCCAGCTCGGATTGGATCTGGATTTGTCCGCTGAGTTCGCGGATACGCGACTGCACCACATCCATGCCGACGCCACGGCCGGAGATATCGGTGACTTCGGATTTGGTCGAAAACCCAGGCAGGAACACCAGATGCAGACATTCCTCGGTACTTAGCCGTGCAGCGGCTTCCGGATCGATCAGGCCCTTTTCGCGCGCCTTGGCACGCAAGCGTTCTGGATCGATGCCGGCACCGTCGTCTTGCACCTCGATGCTGACGTAGTCGCCTTCTTGTTGTGCAGACAGGCGCACATTGCCGCCACGCGGCTTGCCGGTGGCTTCGCGTAGCGTTGGCGCCTCGATGCCGTGGTCGATCGCGTTGCGCACCAAATGGACCAGCGGATCGGCCAGTGCCTCGACCAGATTGCGGTCCAGCTCGGTGTCGGCACCAATCAGTTCCAATTCCACTTCTTTCTGCAAAGAACGGGCAACGTCGCGCGCGACCTTCGGGAAGCGCGAGAACACCTTGCCGACCGGTTGCATGCGTGTCCGCATTACCGCCGATTGCAGCCGGGCGGTGGCGATGTCCAGCGTGCTGACTGCACGATCAAGCTCTTCGTCGTGCAGGCGCGCACGCAGTGTCTTGAGTCGATTGCGCGATAGCACCAGTTCACCGATCATGTTGACGATGGCGTCCAGGCGTTTGGTGTCCACGCGCACGGTTTGTTCGGGTTCGCTGGTCTTTGCAGCCACGCCCGGCTTGGATGCCGGTGCGTTGGGTTTTGGACTTGGTGATGCGGCAAGTTGCGGTTTGGCCGCGGGCGCGGCACCGCCGTGCAGGTTGTCGAGTAATGCTTCGAATTCGTCGTCGCTGATCAGGTCCGAATCGGCGCCAGCTCCTCCAGCGGGCATGCTGCTTTTACCGGCTGTTGCAGAAGTGGATGGCATCGCGGTTTCCTCGCCACCTGCGGCGAATTGCGCGATCAATTGTGCCGGCGCGCGTGGCGGCTCTTCGCCGCTGCTGAACGCATCCAGCATCGATTGCAGGTAGTCCAGCGATTGCTGCGCGGCGTCGAAGTGACGGGCTTCCAGCGTAGCCTGACCGGCACGGGCCATGCCCAGGGTCTCTTCGGCGGCATGGCACAACTCGACCATGGCGTTGATCGATAGGAAGCCGGCACCGCCCTTGAGGGTGTGGAAGCCCCGGAACACGGCGTTGAGCTGGTTGCTGTCATCAGGCGCCTGTTCCAGCGACACCAACTGTTCGCCTAGGCGGTCCAGGATCTCCTGGGCCTCGATGATGAAGTCGGCAGCGATGTCGTCTGATACGGCGCTCATGCGATTACAACCCCAATCCGGACAGCAGGTCGTCGGCGTCGTTTTGCGACACGCCGTGACGGTCTAGGCCAGGTAGGGCCGGGCCGGCCAAGCCGCCATCGGCTTTGCGTTCTTCCTTCGGCGGTAATCCCAGCGCGCCGAACCCTTCGTGCACACGGCGCACAATTCCTGCGACGCGGCGGATGATCTGCCCGGTCAGGTCCTGGAAGCTCTGCGCCAGGGCCATTTCGGTGAGGTTGTGGCGGATCTTGTCCAGGATCTCGCTCTGGTCGCCACTCAGGCCGCCGGCACGCAATTGTTCGGCGAGCGCACGGCATTCTTCGGCCAGATCCAAGGTGCGGTGACTGGCTTGTTCGGTCATTGCCACTACGTGGTCCAGCCGCGAACAGGCGTCATCCAGTTCGCCAGCGTCGCTGGGTGCCACCGGCAGTTCGCCCAGTGCCTGGCCCAGGTCGCGCGCAAGTCGGCTCAGGCCCTGCATCATCGGGCGTGTGCGCCAGGCGGCGAGGGTGTCGATCTCCCGGCGCCAGCCGGCTTCGTCACCGCTCTCCAGTGCGTCCAGCGCACCTTGCAGGCGTTCGATCAGAGCAGTGCGTTCAGCAGTGACTTCCATCAGGCGGTTGCTCCCAGGCGCTCGAAGATCTTGCCCAACTTCTCTTCCAGCGTCTGCGCGGTGAACGGTTTGATGATGTAGCCGTTCACGCCGCACTGTGCCGCTTCGATGATCTGCTCGCGCTTGGCCTCGGCAGTGACCATCAGCACGGGTAGATGCTTGAGCTTGTCGTCGCCGCGAATGTTGCGCAGCAAATCGATGCCGGTCATGCCGGGCATGTTCCAGTCGGTGACCACGAATTCGAACGGCGCCGAGCGCAATGCGGCTAGCGCGCTGTTGCCGTCTTCTGCTTCGGCGGTGTTGGTGAAGCCAAGATCGCCAAGCAGATTTTTGACGATACGTCGCATCGTCGAAAAATCGTCCACGATCAAAATCCGCATGTTTTTGTTCACCGCTAACTCCCTAGGTTCTTATTCTTCGTCTTCCAGACCTGCGTCGGCGGCTTCGAATGCCTTCAGGCGTCCGCGCAACCGTACCGTGGCCTGACCGTGGATCTGGCACACGCGCGACTCGCTGACTCCGAGGACCGCGCCAATTTCCTTGAGATTCAATTCCTGCTCGTAGTACAGCGACAACACTAATTGTTCGCGCTCGGGTAGTTGCGCGATCGCTTTGCCAAGTTCGCGGCCGAATTCGCTGCGCTCGAGCATCTGCTGCGGATTGGGACCGCCCTTGGCGATGGTGTCCAGTTCCCCATGGTCCTCGATGCGCGATTCCAGGCTCAGTACTTGTCCGCGTGCGGCATCTTCCATCAACCGCATGTATTCGGGGAGCGGCATTTCCATCGCTGCGGCCACTTCGTTGGCGGCGGCGGCGCGACCGGTGTTTTGTTCAATCTTGCGGATCGCCGAGGCCGCGTCACGCGCGCGTCGGTGCACTGAGCGCGGCACCCAGTCGCCACGGCGGATTTCGTCGATCATCGAGCCGCGGATGCGGATCGAGGCGTAGGTCTCGAACGAGGCACCCTGGTCGGCATCGTAGCTGCGCGAAGCTTCGATCAGGCCGATCATCCCGGCCTGGATCAGGTCGTCGATCTCGACGCTGGCCGGCAGCCTTGCTGCCAGGTGATGGGCGATGCGTCGCACCAGGTCCGAGTGTTGCGCGATGTAGTCATTGGAACTGTTGCGCTGCACCGCGCGGTAGTGGGCTGCGGCGTTCATGCGGCTACTCCACGTTGGATGATGCGTTCGACGAAGAATTCGACGTTTCCGCGTGGGACAGTCGGTGCCTGCCAGCGTGAAGTGCGCCGGGCGATATCGGCGATCGCCTGGGCCGAGGGGCTGGACGGGTAGGCTTTGACCACGGGCTGCTGGCGTTGCACAGCCAGTCGCAGCCAATCGTCCTGCGGCACGCAACCCAAGTAGTTCAGCGACACGTCGCCGAGGAACTTCTCGCAGACCCGGCTGAGTTTTTCGTATAGCAGGCGGCCTTCGTTGATGTCGCGGACCATGTTGGCGACGATCTGCAGCCGATCCATGCCGCGCTCGCGCGCGAGCACTTTGATCAGGGCGTAGGCGTCGGTGATCGAAGCCGGCTCGTCGCAGACCACCACGACTGCGTCCTGCGCAGCCTGGCAGAAGGTGAGCACGCTGTCGGTGATGCCGGCGGCGGTGTCGATCACCATGATATCCAGATCGCGCTGCAACTCGGAGAACACATTGACCAGGCCGACGTGTTGAGCGGGGGGTAGTTCGGCCATGTAACGACGGCCGGAGGCTGCGGGCACCACCATCAGCCCGTTTGGCATGTCGATCAGGGCTTCTTCCAGCGTGCAGCGCCCAGCGACCAGATCGGCCACCGTGAATCTAGGCGTCAACCCCAGCAGCACATCGACGTTAGCCAGGCCGAGGTCGGCATCCAGGAGCAGGGTGCGCTTGCCCATGTCCGCCAGCGCCATCGACAGATTGACCGAGATGTTGGTCTTGCCGACGCCACCCTTGCCACCGGTCACAGCGATCGTGCGCACCGGACCCAGCGGTTCGTTGCGCGTCGCCGATAGGGGAAACGCGTTGGTCAGATTGGCGTAATCACGCGACGGCATGGTTCTGCTCCGGAGTACAGGGCTTATCGGCAGCGCGCCGCAAATCTTCAAGGCGCAATACCAGGCTGGCGGCGTTGGCGCGGTGCAGGTCGTCCGGCACACGCTGTCCATCGGTCACCCAGGTGATGGGAAGGCGGTGGTCCACGACCACCGACAAGGCGCTGCCAAACCGTCCGGTTTCGTCCAGCTTGGTCAGGATGACGCCCTGTGGGTCGGCGCTAGCGAACCGGCGCACCACTTCGTCCAGGTCGGAAAAATGGGCGTTGGTGGGAAGCACGAGCAACGAGCGGACGACTCGCGAGGCGCGCAGCCAGTGCAGTTGCGCGGCCAGCGCACGGTCGCGCTGGCCCATGCCGGCGGTGTCGATCAGCACCAATTTGTAGTCGGCCAGACGCTGCAGCAGCTGCTGTAGCGAGGCATCGCTGTCGGCCTCGTGGACGGCGATCCCGAGCTGTCGGCCATAGCTGTGCAGTTGTTCGCGGCCACCGACGCGGACGGTGTCAGTCGTGACCAGGGCCACGTCGCGGGCGGCATTGCGCTCCAGGAAGAGAGAGGCCAGCTTGGCGATGGTCGTGGTCTTGCCGGCGCCGGTGGGGCCGATCAGGGCGATCACGCCGCCTTGCTCGAGCGGGTCCAATGCCGCGATCGGCAGGCGTTTGGATAACAGGCCCAGCATCAGTCCGCGGCCGCGGTGCAGTTCCAGGTCGGCGGGAATTTGCATGACAACGTCGCGGGTGATGCCGCCGTCGAAGCCGTAGTCGTCCATTAATTCCAGCGCCTGGGCGCGTACTGGCGAGCCGCGAAGGCGCTCGTCGGTGAGCCGATTCATTTCACGCTCGATCATCTGCCGCATCAACGCCAGTTCGTCGCGCAGTTGCGTCAATTGTTCGTCGTTCTGCGGCGCCGGGAAACTGGGAACCGCTGTGAGTGTGGTCGCTGCCGGAATTTCGGCGTTCTTGATCGGGGCCTCGGGGACGAGGTTGGGCGTGCTGGCTGGCGCCAGTGCCACGGCAGCGATGTCTTGGTGCCAAGCTGTATCCGTGGCGGCGGAGACGGCGGTGGTGGCAGTGGGGAATGGTGTTGGCAGCGACACGTTGATCGGCGCGTTGCGGAACACATCCTCGGGAATGCTGCATTCTGCACTGGCCGGCGCCTGGGCGGCTGCCCGTGGCGTGATCGTCGATGTTGCAGTGACGCGCTTGCCGAGCGGCAGCGCCGAGGCGGCGATGGCAGCGGGTTGTGTCAGCGGCCGCTCCGACGTGGCGGCGATGGCATTGCTACGGCGCTCGCTGATCGCGGCCATCATCGCCATCGCCGAGTTGGGCCCTGCGGCTTTGTGGCGTGCGGGCCGTGGCGTCGCCGCTGCGGTGGTCGGACGTGGCGTTTCCTCTGGACGCACGGCGTCCAGGGCGCGTTGCACCAGTGTCTCGTCGTAGTTGCTGGCGGCGACGATCTCGATGCCTTCGTCGGTTCGCCGGTTGGACAGGATCACCGCATCCGGACCCTGCTCGTCGCGCACCATACGGAACGCTGTACGCATGTCGGGAGCGACGAAACGTTTGATTTTCATAGGGATACCTTGGCGCCGTGACGCGTGAGGGGGGGCGCGGGACTGAAAAATCGGCACAGACGCTGTTGTCGTTCCGAGCGGTGGTATGCGGGTGTGCAGATGTTCATATGTCCTGTCCGATTCATGCCTTTACACTTTCCCGAGTCCCAAAGTGCCTGGGCCGGGTCTTTCAACTGATCGTTCCCACCAACTTCAACCGCTTGTCTTCCGGTACCTCGCTGTAGGACAGCACCGACAGCGAGGGGACGCTGTGGCGGACCAACCGTGCCAGTGCGGCGCGGACCTGCGCCGGCACCAGCACCACTGCCGGCTCATTGCGTGCTTCTTGCTTGCTGACGCAATCGGTCAGGCTCTGGTGCAGGCGTTCGGCCAATCCGGGTTCCAGCGCTGCACCGTTGCCCTGGCTGGAGTCTTGCAAGACACGTTCCAATTGCGGCGCCAGGGTGAACACCGGCAGTTCCGATGCCATCCCGGCGATCTCCTGGACGATGAAGCGGCCCAGTGAGTTGCGTACCGCGGCAGTGAGCGCCGCGGGTTCCTGACTCTGTGGGGCGTTTTCGACCAGTGCCTCGACGATCTTGCGCAGCTGCCGCACCGGGATCTTTTCGATCAACAGGTTTTGCAGCACGCGTACCACCACCGACAACGGCAGCGCCTTGGGGGTGAGGTCCTCGACCAGCTTGGGCGCGCTCTTGGCCAGGGTGGCCAGCAATTGCTGGACTTCCTCATGGCCAAGCAGTTCCGGGGCGTGCTCGCGAATCAGGTGCGAGAGATGGGTGGCGATCACTGTGGCCGGGTCGACCACGGTATAACCCATGGTTTCGGCCTGAGCACGCTGATGCGGCTGGATCCACACCGCATCCAGACCGAACGCCGGGTCCTTGCCGGGGATGCCCTCGATCTTGCCCAGCGCACCGCCGGGGTCCAGTGCCAGTTCGCGATCCGGGTGAATGTCGGCGGTGGCCACCGGCACCCCGTGCACCAGCAGGCGATAGGCATTGGCTTGCAATTCCAGGTTGTCGCGGATGTGCACCGGCGGCACCAGAAAGCCGATGTCCTGGGTCAGCTTGCGTCGCACACCTTTGATTCGCGCCATCAATTCGCCGCCCTGGGTCTTGTCCACCAGCGGGATCAGCCGGTAGCCGACCTCCAGGCCCAACGGATCGATCGGTCGTAGTTCGTCCCAGCCCAATTCGGCATTGGCTTGCGCCGCGGCAGCCGCTGCTGGCGGCACTGCATCTGCCGCGGCCGGTGGCGGTTGCAGGCTGCGCTTCCACATTTTCCAGGCCAACAGGCCCAGGATCAGCGCCAGCGTCAAGAAAGCGACGTTGGGCATGCCTGGGATCAGGCCGACCAGGCCCATGATCGCCGCAGCCACCGCCAACGCTTTGTGTTGGCCGAACACCTGGCCCATCATCGAAGCGCCCATATCCTGCGAACGCGAAGCACGGGTGACCAGCATCGCCACCGCCGAAGACACCAATAGCGCTGGCAACTGTGCGACCAGACCGTCGCCGATCGACAGCAAGGTATAGGTGGAGGCGGCCTGGGCCACGGGCATGCCGTGTTGGAGTACGCCGACCGCCATGCCGCCGATCAAATTGATGAATAGGATCAAGATGCCGGCGATCGCGTCGCCGCGGATGAATTTGCTGGCACCGTCCATCGAACCGTAGAAGTCCGCTTCCTCCCGCACTTCCTCGCGCCGTGCTTTAGCTTCTTCGCGGGTCAGCAAGCCGGCATTGAGGTCGGCGTCGATCGCCATCTGCTTGCCGGGCATGGCGTCGAGGATGAAGCGTGCGGTCACTTCCGACACACGCCCGGCGCCTTTGGTGATGACCACGAAGTTGATGATGGTCAGAATCGCGAACACCACGATGCCGACCGCGTAGTTGCCGCCGATCACGAACTCGCCGAAAGCCTCGATCACCTTGCCGGCGGCGCTGTGTCCGTTTTGACCGTTGATCAGGATGACGCGGGTGGAGGCCACGTTCAGGGCCAGGCGCAGCATCGTGGTCATCAGCAGCACGATGGGAAAGATGCTGAATTCCAAAGGCCGTTTCACGTACACCACGGCCAACAGCACCATCAGCGAAATGGCGATATTGAAGGTGAACATCGCGTCCAGCACCGGGGCGGCTAGCGGTACCACCACCATCGCCAGCATCACCAACACGATCAGCGGGGCGCCGAGCCCGTGCTTGATCATGTCCATCATCTTGCGCGTATTCATTTGCGCGGCGGGCTGGCTCATGGCTTGCTCTCCGGGGCGAACTCATCCACTTCCAGTGCCGGTAATGGCGGCATCGGGCCGCTGCGCCAGGCACGCAACTGATACACGTAGGAGAGGATCTGGGCGACCGCCGAATAAAGTCTCACGGGAATTTCCTTGCCGAGCTGGCCTTCCCTATACAAGGCGCGTGCCAACGGTGGCGCAGACACCACTGCGACGCGGTGCTGCTCGCCAACTTCGCGGATGCGGAAGGCGATCTCGTCCACGCCCTTGGCGAGCACGGTGGGTGCGCGCATGCGCCCGCTCTCGTATTTCAGCGCGACGGCGTAGTGGGTCGGGTTGACCACGACCACGTCGGCTTTGGGCACGGCTTCCATCATGCGCCGCTGCGACATTTGCATCTGCATCTGGCGGATGCGTCCCTTGACCTCGGGACTGCCGTCGTTTTCCTTCATTTCTCGGCGGACTTCCTCGCGGGTCATCTTCAATTTGTTGATGTAATGCCACTTTTGATAAGGGGCGTCGATCGCGGCCAGTAGCGCTAGCGCACCGGCTGTGTACAGCAGCATGCTCAGGGTGAATCCCAGGCCATGGCCGATGGCTTGTTCGAGCGGCTGCTGCAGTAGGCCGCGTAGGCCGTCCAGGCCTTTCCAGATGCATAGAAACGCGGCACCGCCAACGAAGCCCATACGCAGCATCGACTTGAGCAGTTCGACCAGGCTTTCAGTACCGTATAGGCGGGCCAGCCCAGCCATTGGGTTGAGCCGATCGAGTTTGGGGATGAGCGCTTGGCCGGAGAAACGTAGGCTGCCCATTAGGAGCGGTGCGATAAAGCCAGCGGCCACGCAGATGCCGATCAGCGGCAGGACCACCCAGAACAGCCCGATCAGTAGGTCGCCGAAATAGCCGAACAGTGCCTGTGGAGTGTCGCGTAGATGCGGATCGGGCTGCAGTGCGTGTTTCATCCACGCCACCGCGCCTGCCGTCAGCGAACCGGACATACCCATCAGCGCGAAGATGCTGGAGCTGAACACCGCCGCTGTGGCCAGTTCGCGCGAGCGCGGGATATTGCCCTGCTCGCGGGTTTCGCGCAGACGCTTTTCGGTCGGTTGTTCTGTGCGTTCTGCGCCTTCTTCGTTTTCGGACATGGGCGTGTGCGTGGCGGGGGAGTGCCCCTGCCTGTTGCAAGGGCCATGCCGCGATGCTGACGCCCGCCGGGCCTGTTGTTGGCACGTGACCCAACCCCGGACTCTAAACCCGACTGCTACTCAGGACGGGGGGACGTCGTTACGCAGTGAGCTGGCGCGCGGCATCGAAGGCGGCGTCGAACAGCCGTTGCACCGGCGGCCCCATTTCGTTGACCAGAATTGCCAGCAGCGCTAATCCAAGCACCATCGCCACCGGCAGACCGATCTGGATCGGATTCAGCGCTGGCGCGGCCTTGGCCAATGCGCCGAAGGCCAGGTTGACCGCCAACATCGCCACTATCACTGGCAACGCCAAGGTCAGCGCACCGCGCATCATGCTCATAAAAAAGTCCGGTGCGACGGTGATCATGGCCTGCGCATCCGGCAACGCACTGCCGATCGGCAGCGCTTTGTAGCTATCCACGAGTAGCGCCACGACCGCCAGATGCCCATTGGCGGTGAAGAACAGCAGGCCGAAAGCCAGGTAAAACCATTGCCCGATCACGCCGGAATTGACTCCGCGCAGTGGGTCGGCCATTTGCGCGAAGCCCAGTCCCGTACTCTGCGAGATCATTTCCCCGGCCATTGCGCCGGCCTCGAAGATCATCCTCAACATGAAGCCCATACTGGCACCGACGGCCAATTCACGTGCCACGCTGAGGACGACCGTGGCGTCAAAGCCATTCCAGTCCGGCACTGGCGGCAACAGCGGGGCTAGTGCCATTGCCAGGGTGGCGGCCAGGATTACTCGGATGCGAGCCGGAATCGCGCGGGTGCCGACCAGTGGCATCACCATCAGCATCGCGCCGATGCGCAGCATGGTCCACAGGATTGCGCCGATCATCGCGAATGCACGCGAGCCGTCGATGACCATTTGTGTGGCGGCGTCCATCCCGGTGCGGCCGCTAGCCGATTAGATGCGGGATGCGCTGGAACAGCAGCGTGGTGTACTCCACCAGGTGCGCGAGCAGCATACTGCCGGTGGCAAATAGCATCGCGGTCAGGGCGATGACCTTGGCGATGAAGGCGATGGTCGGCTCGTTGAGCTGTGTCGCAGCCTGAAACACGCCGATCACCACGCCGACCACCAGCATCGCCAGCAGCAATGGGCCGGCGACCCATAACACGGTGACCAGGCCGCCACGCAGTTCGGTCAGGGCCAGTTCGGGACTCATCGGCTCACACTCCGTTGAAACTCGCGGCGAGCGTGCCGACGGTCAGTACCCAGCCGTCGACCAGCACGAACAGCAGGATCTTGAACGGTGCCGAGATCAACATCGGCGACATCATCATCATGCCCATCGACATCAGTACGCTGGCGACCACCAGGTCGATGATCACGAACGGAATGAAGATCAGGAAGCCGATTTCGAAAGCGGTTTTCAGTTCGCTGGTGACGAAGGAGGCCACCAGCACCGGGAACGGGATCGCGTCGGGACTGCTATAAGTGCCGTTGCCGGCCATGCCGGCGAAGGTCATCAGGTCGCTTTCGCGGATCTGGGCCAGCATGAAGGCGCGTAGCGGCTGGGTGGTCAGGGTCCAGGCAGTTTGAAAATCGATCTGCCCGTTGAGGTAAGGACTCATGCCATGGTCCCAGGCTTTTTCCCACACCGGCATCATCACCAAGGCGGTCAGGAACAGCGCCAGGCCCATCAATACCTGATTGGATGGAGTTTGCCCGGTGCCCATCGCCTGGCGCAGCAAGCCGAGCACGATGGTGATGCGAGTGAACGCGGTCAGCACCAGCAGCATCGATGGCAGCAGGGTGATAGCGGTCATCAACAGCAGGGTTTGCAGCGGCAGACTGACCGACTGTGCACCGATCTTGCCGACATTGACGTCTGGCAACGAGGGCAGGGCGGGGCCGCTGTTCTGTGCGGTCGCTGCAACGGTGTGCGCCGCCTGCGCCCAGGCCAGTGTCGGTAGCAGGCTCAACGTCAGCAGGAGCAGTAACAGACGCAGGCGGCGCGCGTTCCGGTTCCAACGAAGCGACATGATTATTTTTCCTTGCGTAGCTTCTGCGCCAGCAACTGGGCGAAATCGGGAAGGTGCTTGAGTGGCTTGAGGGTGGGTAGCGATGGTGCCGATACCTGCGGTAGCGGCTCGGGCAGGCGATGCAAGGTGCTGACGCCACCAGGCGAGACCCCGAGCAGCAATTGTTCGCCGTTGACATCGATTACCACCACGCGCTCCTTGGCCCCGACCGCCAGGCTGGCGACGACGCGCAAGCCATCGGTTGGACGGAAGCCGCTGCCGGGCAGGCGCTTGAGTACCCATGCCATCGCCAGAATCAGGCCCAGCACGAGTAGCAGGGCGAACACCGCACCGAGCAGGCTGGGCGGTGACGGCGCCGCGCTGCCGATTCCCGAGGTGCTCTTGGCTGCCTGCGTGGCGACCGCAAGCAATGTGCTCACCGCAGTCTCCGGATGCGTTCGCTGGGGCTGACCACATCGGTCAAGCGCACGCCGAAGCGGTCGTTGATCGTCACCACTTCGCCGTGCGCGATCAAGGTGCCGTTGACGTACACGTCCAGTGGCTCGCCGGCGCCGCGCTCCAGTTCCACCACCGAGCCCTGGTTGAGTTGCAGCAGGTTGCGGATCGGGATGCGGCTGCGACCGACTTCCAGCGACAGGGTGATCGGTACGTCGAGGATCACGTCCAGATTCAGGTCGTTGGTTTCTGCCACGGTCTCCTGCTGGAGGCTTTCGAACTGGGCCGGTTCGGCCTGGTTAGTCTCGTTCTGACTCATGGTGCGTCTTCCTGGAAAGCGGGGCGGCGGCGCAGCGCGCCGGGGGGATGAGTGGCGGTGATCTTGACCGCGTTTTGACCTTGGGAGACGCCGAATTCCCCAGTGAACACCGGGATGTTTTCTACGCACAGCGGTACTTGCTTGGGCAGATCGATTGGCAGGATGTCGCCGATCCTCAGTCGGGTCAGCTCGCGCAAGCTCATTTCCTTCTGTGCTAGCACACTGGAAATAGTGACTTCCGAACCGTACAGCTGCTCGCGCAGCATGATGTTCCAGCTTTCGTCGCGGTCCACGCGGTCGCTCTGGATGCCGGCGTCGAGCAGTTCACGGATGGGCTCCAGCATCGAGTACGGTAGGGTCACGTGTATTTCCCCGCCGCCGCCTTCCAGCTCGACGTGGAAGCGGCTGACCACTACGTACTCGCGTGGGGTGACGATGTTCGCGAAGTGCGGGTTGACCTCGGAGTTGAGGTATTCGAACTCCACGTTCATCACCGGTGCCCAGGCTTCGTGCAGGTCGGCGAAGGTTTGCTTGAGCATCAGTTGGATCACCCGCATCTCGGTGGGGGTGAACTCGCGGCCTTCGATGCGGGTGGGGTAGCGGCCATCGCCACCGAAGAAGTTATCGACCACCGTGAACACCAGGGTTGGTTCGAACACGATCAGGCCGGTGCCGCGCAGCGGTTTGAATTTAATGAGGTTCAAGTTGCTGGGGACGTACAGCGAATGCATGTAGTCGTTGAACTTGACCAGATCGATGCCGCGCACTGACAGGTCGGCCGAGCGCCTGATCAGGTTGAACAGGCCGATCCGGCACAGCCGCGCGAAACGCTCGTTGACCATCTCCAGCGTGGGCATGCGCCCACGGATGATCCGATCCTGACTGGAGAAGTCGTATTGGCGCGCCTCGCCTGGTGACGTAGGCGCAGGCTCGGTATCCACCACGCCGGCATCGACCCCATGCAACAGGGCATCGATTTCGTCTTGGGAAAGCAGGTCGCTCATGGTGATGGCGCCTTATTACTGGGTCACGAAGCTGGTGAAAAGCAATTCTTCCACGCACTTCTTGCCGGTTTCGCTGGTCATCAGCTTCTGCGCGTCGGCCAGTGCGCTTTCTTGTAGCTTTTTACGTCCAGCGATATCGGTGATGTCCTGCGCCTTGACCTGCGAGAACAACATCAGCAGGTGAGCACGGATTGCCGGTGCGTTTTCGGTGATTAGTTTCAGTTCTTCCGGGTCACGGGTCATCAGTTGCACCTCCAGTTGCAGGTAGTGCGGGCCGTCCTGAGGCCCCCCGTTGAGATTGACCACGAATGCCGGTTCCATCGCGAAGTATTGTGCTGGCTTGGGGACCTCGGCGGCCTTGGCCTCGGCTTTTTCGTGGCCTGCCCCTGCCTCCGGCTTCTTCTTCAGGAAGAAAAATGCGCCAGCGCCACCGCCGCCGAGCAACAGCACCGCCGCGATGACGACGATCAGCAGTTTCTTCTTCGACTTGCCGCCCTCAGGGGCGTCCTTGGCGTCTTTATTCGATTTGTCGGCGGCTGACACGGATCGTTCCTAAAATGGAGGCTCCCCCTGTGAATGCAATCTGTGTGCCGAAATGACGCCGGCGAAGTGCCGGACATTTGACGGGTAATCGTCCCCTCTTCGTCATCTGGGAAAGCTTGATTTCTATAGGGCTCAAGCTTCCCGTGCGATGCGGTGCCCTGTCCCGTGCGACAGAGCGGGGCGTGCCGATTATGCGTAGGCGTCCAACAGGCCTCGCTGGCGCAGCATCATCGTCGGAATTTCGACGTTGCCGATCCGCTCTTCGGCCACTTCGCCGCTGCCATTGGCATACTGCTGCGGCATGTTCGGCGTTCCGGCTTGTTGCTGTTGTGGCTGGTGGCCAACATCGGCCTGACCGAGTTGGAATCCGTGCTGCCCCAGCATTTCGCGTAGCCGCGGCAGGCTGTTTTCCACTGCTTGGCGGACGTTGGCTTGGGCACTAGTGAAGCTGGCGTTGACCTGGTCACCGGCCAAGTGCAGGCGCACTTCGATCGGCCCCAGTTCGGCTGGATTGAGTTTGATGTGCGCATGGCCGATTGTCTGGTCGGCCAACCAACTAATGCGTGCCCCCAGTTCCTCGTCGAAGTGCGTGCTGTGCAGGTTTGGGGTCGGGGTTGGTGAGCCAGTGAACGGCGTGGCCGCGTCCATCGCCCTGGCGGCGGTTTGTATACCGGTTGATGCGAGCAGATTGATCGGTGTGCTATCTGCGTGGGTGGCGTCGCTGCTGTCGGTGTGCTTGTCGTCGATCGCAGCGGTGATCGCTGCCAAGGTCGCCACTGGGGCTGCGGTTTCGCTGCCAGTCGTCTTGGCGTTGCTGGCGACTTGGGCCAGCATTGTACCGAAACTGTTGGCGGCGTTGACCCCAGCATTAGCCGTGGCGCTGGTCGCCGACGTGGTTGTGGTATCGGTGCCGCTTGCGGTCGTTGTGGTCGTTGCGCTGGCGCCCACGCCCTGGGATACGCCAGGAGATAAGGTGTCTCCGCCGAGTAAGGCGCCGATCTCCTTGGTGGCGGTTCCGGCGATACCGATCGCAAGTCCGGTGGCAGCACCTAGAGGGGCGGTATTCGCGGCGGGCAGTACAGCTGCACCAATCGCCGGCAACAGGCCCAAGCCGATCCCGGCCAAGCCGGTCGGTGGCCAGGCGCTATCGTCCTTATTTTGGTCGCCCTGCTTGGCTGCTGCCTTGTCCTTGGTCGGTACTTTGGCGTCGGCGCTGCTTTTGTCGCTTTCCTGCGCGACCTTGTCACCAGCCTGAGCGACGTTGCCACCTGCCTGCGCGACGTTACCGCCAGTCTGTGCGCTGCGTGCTGGATCGTTGGCGCTGTCGCCGCTTGCTACAGGGCGTTTGCCGGCGTCGTCTTGGTTGGATGCGGATGGTTGCGCTTTTTTGCTCGGCTCTGTGGTTTGCGGTGTGCTCGGCTGTGGGGTCGGCGTGGATGCGTCACGCGGCCCGTCGCCACCGAGCAGCTTGTCAAAATCCTTGTCGCCGCTGTAGTCGTTGCTCTGCGTCTCGGTGCCGTTATTACCGAGTTGGCTGGAACGACCGCTGCCGCTCAGCGCGGAAAGTGCGTTATTCATTGTCCGTCTCCGTTGCTGTGCTCGCGCTGCGCTGTCGCTGCGGTAATGCGAACGCGACGCGCGCCCAGGTCGTCCATCTCGCGTTGGCTGCGGCGGTCGTCGACTTTGCGTTCCTGCGCGCGGTAGCTGGCGGCTAACTGCTCTAGCACTTGCTTGTCACGGCTGGCCAGCAGCAGCCGGCTACGTTCTATTTCCACTTTCTCGCGGTTGCGGTCCACGGTCTGGCATTGCTGTTCTACAGCACTTTCCAAACGGTCCAGGAATGCGCGACGGTTGGCTAATTGTGCCAGGTTGGTGGCCGACATCTGACTGTTGGCGTATTCCTCGGCATAGCGGCGCAATTCCTCCAGTCGCGACTCGTGGGTCGCCAGCACACGCTGGCGTTCGGCCAAATCGCGCGCGACCTCGTCCTGGTGTTGCTGGGCGCGGTTGAGCAAAGGTGCGAGACGCTTTGATTGCATCATGGGTTAGTTCTCACGTTCAACCAGCCGCTTCAGTGCGTCTTGGCTATGGGGAAGGTCTGCAGCTTTGGCGACGTCTTGTCCGAGGAATTCCATGATCTCCGGCCAGCGTTCCAGTGCTTCGTCCACGGCCGGATCGTTGCCACGTTGGTAGGCGCCGATGGTGATCAGGTCGCGGTTGGACGAATATGCCGATACAAGTCGTTTGAGTGCGCGGATGCGCAGCCGCCATGGTTCGTCGGCGATGTCCTGAACCACGCGGCTGACCGAGGATTCGATGTCGATGGCCGGATACAGGCCGCTATCGGCGACGCGCCGGGAGAGCAGAATGTGGCCATCGAGAATGGCGCGGGCGGCGTCGGCGATCGGGTCTTGCGGGTCGTCGCCTTCGGTCAGCACGGTGTAGAACGCGGTGATCGAGCCGCGGCCCTTGGCGCCATTACCGGCGCGCTCGACCAGTGCCGGTAGCTTGGCGAAGACCGAGGGCGGATAGCCGCGGGTGGTCGGTGGCTCGCCGACCGACAGGCCAATTTCGCGCTGCGCCTGGGCGAAACGGGTCAGCGAATCCATCAGCAGCAGGACGTTCAGTCCCTGGTCGCGGAACCATTCGGCGATGGCGGTGGCGCGGTAAGCGCCATGCAGGCGCGCCAGCGGCGGTCGGTCGGCCGGTGCGGCGACGACCACGGCGCGACGCAAGCCTTCCTCGCCCAGCGTGGTTTCGACAAAGTCGCGCACTTCGCGGCCGCGTTCGCCGATCAGCCCGACGACGATGATGTCGGCAGCGGTATAGCGGGTCATCATGCCGAGCAGCGTGGACTTGCCGACGCCGGAACCGGCGAATAGGCCGACACGCTGGCCGCGGCCGATCGGCAATAGTGCGTTGATCGCGCGCACGCCCACGTCCAACGGAGTGGTGATCGGTTCGCGAGCCAACGGGTTGATCGACACACCGGCCATGCCCACAGAGCCTTCGGCGCGGATCGGACCCTTGCCGTCCAGCGGCACGCCGTCGGAGTCGATGACCCGGCCGAGCAGGCCTTCGCCGACTTCCACGCCGCCACGGCGATGCAGTGGCACCACCCGCGCGTTGGGCAGCAAACCATGGGTCTCGGCGCTGGGCATCAGCGAGGTGCGCTCGCCGGAGAAGCCGACCACTTCGGCATCGACCCAGCCGCCATCGACCTCGACCCTACAGATGGCGCCCATCGGCGCTTCGCAGCCGACTGCTTCCAGGGTCAAGCCCACCGCGCGGCGCAGGATACCCTCGCGGATCAGCCCACGGCCGTTTGCCGGGTCCAGGTCGAGATTGCCCAGGCGTGTGGCGACACGCAGGTTGCGTGCTTCCAGCCAGTCGCCGGGATGCGTGCCGAACAGCGCACTCATAGCCCGGCTCCGGACTTGCGCATGACCGTTTCCAGCGCCGCACGCAGACGCGCATCGAGGGTGCCGTCGATCCGCACCGACTCGGCGTGTACACGCAGATCGCCGCGGCTCAGGCTCAGGTCGGGCACTAGCCGGATGCCTGCGTCCATTAATGTCAGCATCGGGGTCAGCGCGGCGATGTCGTCCGGGTGCAAGCGCACCTCGACGTCGCGATGCGCGCCGCCGACCGCGTCCAGTGCTTCGCCGACCAGTTCCGAGAGCAATCCCGGGTCGGTTTGGTAGGTGCGACCGACCAGACTGCCGGCGATGCGTACCGCCAATTCTCCCAGTGCGCCGACGACCTCGTTTTCCAGCCGTGCCAGTGGACGCGAGAAATTGTCCAGAATGCCTTCGATCTGTGCGGTGAGGCGGCGGATTTCCGATTGTCCCTGAGCCAGGCCTTCGGCGTGGCCGCGTTCGAAACCTTCGTGTTGGGCTGCCGCCTCGATTGCCTGGATTTCTTCCAGGCTTGGCGGTCGCAGTACCGGTACTTCAGGGAGTGTCTCTTCGAGTGCCGCAGATGGTGGTGGTGCGTCCAGTTCCGGCGCCAGCCAGCGCACAACGTTGCCGTTCATACCATGGCCTCCGCACCGCTGCCGCCGAGGACGATCACACCCTCATCGGCCAGGCGTCGCACGATGGCAAGAATTTCCTTCTGCGCCGCTTCTACGTCGGACAGACGCACCGGGCCGCGTGCTTCCATGTCTTCCAGCAGGATTTCGGCGGCACGCTGGGACATGTTCTTGGTGATCTTTTCGCGCACCTTGATGTCGGCACCGCGCAGGGCCAGACCGAGGCGGTCGCCGCTGACCTCGCGCAACATGGTCTGTAGTCCGCGGTCGTCCAGTTCGACCAGGTTGTCGAACACGAACATCAGATCCTGGATGCGGCTGCCCAGGTCGGCGTCGATCTTGCTGATCGCTGCCAGCACGCCTTGGTCCGAGCCGCTCTCCATGAAGTTGAGGATGTTGGCGGCGACCTTGACGCCGCCGACGTTGGATGATTTCAAGTTCTGGTTGCCGGAGAACTGCCGCTCCATGATCTCGTTGAGCTCGTTGAGCGCATTCGGTGGAATCCCATCGAGGGTCGCAATGCGCATCAGCACGTCGGCGCGGGTGCGTTCGGGCAGTAACTTCAGCGCCTCTGCGGCCTGGTCGCTATCCAGATGCGCCATCACGATGGAAATGATCTGTGGGTGTTCGTTGCGCACCAGGTCGGCGACCGCGCGCGGGTCCATCCACTTCAGCGTGTCAAGGCCGGTGGTGTTACGCCCGAGCAGGATGCGGTCGATCAGGCTGCCGGCCTTGTCGGCGCCTAATGCCTGTACCAGCACGTTGCGGATGTAGTCGTCAGCACCCACGCCCAGTGAGGTTTTGCTGCCGAGCTCGGCATTGAAGTCCTCCATCACCTTCTCGACTTGATCGCGCGAGATGCCGGTCAGCGTGGCCATGGCGATGCCGATCTTCTGCACCTCTTTGGGGTCCATGTGCTTGAGCACTTCCGCCGCATCAGCCTCGCCGAGCGATAGCAGCAGCACCGCGGCGCGCTGGGTGCCATTCATCGGGCTTGCCTCAGGCTTCACTGGCCACCCATCCCTTCACGACTTGCGCCACGCGCTTGGAATCCTGTTTGACTGCTTCGCGGGCTAGGCGCAGACGTTCTTCGTAAGCGTCGGGCAGGGCGATGGCGGGATTGCCGCTGCCGGCGATGCTGGCGGTGTCTTCGCCCAGCGACTGCAGCATCGGGTTGCCGTCTTCCAGCATCGACAACTTGGCATCGTGGGGTGTCGCGTTGTCGTTGTCTTTGGCGCCGGCCGCCGGGGCTGGCCCGGCGATCTGGCGCAGCGCTGGGCGCAGCACGCCGAACAGCAGCGCCAACACCACGGCGGCGCCGAGCACCATACGTAATCCGCTCATCACCCGCGGATCCTGCCACCAACTGGGTTTGTCGGTGGTTTCCGTGGCTTCATGCACGAACGGAGCGTTCATCACCGAGACGGTGTCGCCGCGCTCGGCGTTGAAGCCGACCGCCTGCTTGACCAGCCCTTCGATACGCGTCAGTTCGGCCGCGCTCAGGGCCTGTTCGACCATCTTGCCCTTGGGACCGGGCCGGGGCACATGGTCCACCAGCACCGCGACCGACACCCGCTTGATCCGGCCTGCTGGCTGGCGAGTATGTTGCAGGGTGCGGTCCAGTTCGTAATTGCGGGTAGCGCTCTTGGAGCTCTCGGTCGGGTTGGCGGCCTGCTGGTTTGCCCCTGCCGCAGCAGCCGGGGTACCTGCGGCGGCTGGCTGACCTGTCGGGGTGGCACCAGGCGAGTTGCTGGTCGCGCCCGGTACGCCTTGCGGACCGCCCTTACTGGTGTTGCTGTCGCTGACCTGTTCGCTGCGCAGCTTGGGCGGATCGCCGTTGTACAGCTCTCGTGCTTCTTCGGTCACCGAGAAGTCCATGTCCACGCTGACTTCCGGATTGACCCGACCGGGGCCGGTCATCGGTTCCAGTAACTCGCGAATGCGTTGGTTGAAGGAGCTTTCCTGGCGGCGGATCTGGTCGAACTGGGCGGCGTTGAGTGCGGCGTCGCTGTTGGGGTCGGCGATGGTCAGCATGCGTCCGCTCTGGTCGACCACGGTCACCCGGTTCGGCGATAGATCCGGAATGCTGGAGGCCACCATGTTGACGATCGCATCGACCTGGTTACGTTCCAAGGTATTGCCGCCACGCAGTTCCAGCACCACCGAGGCGCTGGCGGCTTCGCGCTGACGGGTGAACGCGCTCGGCTTGGGGATGGCAAGGTGTACTCGCGCCTCGCGCACTGGGCGCAGGCTGGCGATGGTACGCGCCAGCTCGGTTTCCAATGCGTGCTGGTAGCGCGCGTTCTCCACGAATTGGCTGACCCCGAAGCCCGGATCTTTTTCCATCACTTCGAAGCCCATGTTGCCGCTGCTGTCGGTCAGGCCGGAGCCGGCCAGTTTCAACCGGGCGTCGTAGAGTTTTTCCTGCGGCACGGTGATCGCACCGGTGCTCGGGTCGAGCTTGAATGGGATCTGCGCGGTGCGCAGCAGGTCGGTGGCCTCGGCCGTGCCTTTCTCGTCCAGGCCGGTGTACAGCGGGGTGTAGTCCGGTTTCTGCGACCAGAAAAATACGAACAGGCCAGCAGCCACGGCCACCGCGATCATCGCCATCAAGCCGATGCGTCGGGTGATCTGTAGGCTCTGCAGGCGATCGAACCAGGCGCCCGCTTTTTCGCTGTTGATTGTTTCTTTGCTGAGCGCAAGCGCCATCGTCTTCTACCTTACAGCGGCATGTTCATCACGTCCTGGTACGCCTGGACGAGTCGGTTGCGGACTTCCACCGTGGCGCGGAACGCCACCTGGGACTGCTGTGCGGCCAGCATGACTTTGGCCAGGCCGGCATTGGGATCTCCCAATTCGAATGCTTTGGCAAGATTGCCTGAGTTCTGCTGAGCCTCGTTGACGCCACTGATTGCGTTGCGCAGGGTCTCGCTGAAGCTCGGACCTTGGACGCCCTGGTTGCCGGTCAGGCCCTCGATCGCATTACTACGCGCCGTATCGCCCACCCGCGCCGGGGCTGCCTGGCCGACTTGGCCCTGGTAGCTGCGGATTTGCGAAAGAATGGAGCTGATGGAGTCGCTCATACGTGAAAGTCCATGCCGGAAGGCGGCCCATCCAGCAATGCAAACCGTGTGCCTAAACTGTTGGCAAGGTCGACTGTCGGGAGTGACATGTGCCGCGTCGACTTCCTGACGCGGCGGCGTGCGCTGCCAACGCCAGGCATGCCAGGCGATTGACGCCGCTGTCGGTGGAGGTAGCGACAGTGCTGGACTTCACTGGTGAGGTGAACGGGGGCCTGGTTCGCAGTGCGTTGCTGGGCGGCGTTCAGTCGGGCAACCAGGCCGTTCGCCATTCCTCCAGGTTTGCACCCTGTAACATCCAGTCGCGTTTTACTGCGGCTTGCAGTGCGGCGCCTGCCGCGGTGCGCGCGTGGTCATCGGCAAGATGCGCGCGGATCGCCGTGACCCAGTCGCGGAAACGGTTCTTCACCAAGGTCGTGGGCAGTCCACCGTCACGGTAGGGTGGCAGGTCGCTGGCCACCACCGGGTAGCCGCAGGCACCGTATTCGAGCAGGCGCAGGTTGCTTTTGCAGCGGTTGAACAGGTTGTCTTCCAGCGGCGCCAGGGCCAGATCCAGTTCGAGCGCGGCCAGGGCCTGGGGATAGCGGGCGAAGTCCACACCGGCATGCACCTCGGCCACATGCGGGCGCAGCCGCTCCGGGCACATGCCCATGAAGACCCAATGCACTTCGCCGGCCAATGCCTTGACCACGTCGGCGATCAGTTCGAGATCGCCGGTATGGCTGGCGCCACCGGCCCAACCGACCCGTGGCTTGTCCGAGATCGCGCGTGCCGGTACGGCCAATGCGCCCCACATATCCGGGGCCAGGCGATTGCGCACGACCCGGATGTCCGCGTGCAGGCCGGCAAGGGCATCGGCCAGGGCCGGCGTGGACACCACCACCCGGTCCACCAGGCTGGCGGCACGGCGCAGCGAACGCAGCACGTCTTTGGGCATCTGCGCGCGGTGTACGCTCTTCAATGGCAGGTTGGGGAGGTAGTCGTCCAGTTCGTAGACTTTGAATGTGTCGCAGAAGCGGCGTAGTCGTTCCATTTGCGCCAGTTCCGCATCGCCGACCCGGCGCTGCACGATCACCGCGTCGACGCCGATGCGTTCGGTTTCCACCGGATCGAGCAGTCGTGCGTAGTAAACGCCATCGATCTGTCCGGCGGTGGCGAGCGCCTGAAATGGCTGGATCACGCGGTAATGACCGCTGCCGAACGCATCGCCCGGATGCGCCAGCACGCGCGGCAAGGGCTTCCACGAAAGTGGCTGCCAGGAAAAATCGGATTCGCCCAATTTGAAGCCGCCAGGCTGGTCCAGGCTCAGACTGGGCGAATGGGCGGGGTCGTGCGCCATTGCCGGTAGCCAGCGCTGTAGCAGGGCATCAGTGGCGGCGTCCGCACGCGCTGCTGCGGTGGGTTGCAGCAGCAGCGCATCGGGTGTCCAGAGCGTCCATTGGCCCTGCGCCGCGGCACGCAGGCAGAGATCCACATCAGCGCCGCCTGTGCCGAACGCGGCGGCGTCGAAGCCCGACAACTGCTCGAACAGTGCGCGCCGCACCAACAGGCAGCGCTCGGAGACGGCGCTGTAACGATGCGTCACCTGCAACCGACCCATATAGCCAGGCTGTGCCATCGCCTCGCCGGCAAACGCGTGGCCGGCGTCACGCAGCAGGCCCGGCAATAGCCCGGCGTGGGTGATCGCGCCATCGCTGGAAACGCCCTTGGCGCCGACGATGCCCACTTCCGGACGCTGTGCGTGGTTCATCAGTGCGTGCAGCCAACTGCCCTGGACCAGATTGCTGTCAGCGTCCAGGAACAACAGGTACTCGCCCTGTGCTTGCGTCGCCGCCAGATTGCGGGCTTCGGCCTGACTGACGCGTTGTTCCAGCGCGAACACGCGGATGCGGCCGTTGCCCAACTCGGCCACGGCTTGCATCCATTGGGTGATGGCGGGTGCGATGCTGACGTTGTCGACCAGAAGCAGTTCGTAAGCCGGGTAGGTGGTGTGCTCGAGCAGGCTGACCACCACACTTTGCAGTGCCGATAGATTGTCCTGTCCCAGCAAGACGATCGAGACCGGCGGCTGTTGGGCGTGGCCGTAGTCGATTCGCCACAGTCCGCCTGGCAGCGCATCGGCCCTGGCGTCGGTGTAACCGCGTGCCAGCAGATGCGCCACGATGGCCTGTTGGCGGGCGTCAGCGCCGGCATCGGCCGGTGCCGGTGAGGTAATCAACAGCGGTTCGGCTAGATGCGCGATGCTGGCGCCGGCATCGCGCAGGAACAGGCGCAGGATCAATTCCAGTTCGCTGGCGCCGTCGTAGCGGGGATCGAAACCCCCCAGTTCGCGGACCAGGGTGCGGCGGAAAATCCAGTGGCCAGCGGTGGCGAGCGGGTTGCCCAGCAACAGATCCAGGTCCGGGTCCGGGCGCAGCACCGGCGCCAGGGTCTGTGCGTCCAGCGCCAGCCATTCGTCCGCATACAGCGCGCTGCACTGCGGATGCTGGGCAAGTTCCAGCAGCAGGCGCAGCAGGCCGCCCGCGCAGAAGCGGGTTCCAGCGACGACGCGCAGGCACCAGTCGCTCGCCGCGCTTGCCTCCACGGCGGCGTTCATCGCGGCGGCATCGGCGTTGGCTGCCAGCGGCGCTAGCGATTGCACCCTCGGGTCCGGCCACGGCGTCGCGGTGCCCTCGCTGAGGACGAGGACGCGCAGGTGGACGAAAGCGGCGCCGTCCAGCAGCAGGCTGTGCAGCGTCGTGTCCACGGCGGCGATCTCGGTTGCGCGCGCATCGATCAGCACCGCGAGCCGTGCCGGGCCGCCCAGTGCGGCCATGCGTGCGTCGATGAGCGCGCGTTGGACCGGCGTCGGTTGCCGGCGCGCCTGCCAGTCGCGTAAGGCGTCTTGTATGCGGCTACGTGCATAGGCGGTTTGGATGGCCTGTATCAGGTCTACCGGTGCGGTGCTGCCGCCGGCCAAGGGCGTCACCCCGACCAGACGCACGTCGCCATCTCCTCGATACCAGCCCATCGCGCGCACGCCGCGGCGGAAATCGTCGTGGCCCTGATCGCCGATCCCCGGCTGATCGCGGCCGGTCTGGCTGTACTGTTCTTGCGACACGCGAAAGCGGGTCAGTGGCTTGGCCAGCAAAGCCAGATCGCCGCGATGCAGGAGTTTGGCGTACATCGACAGGTCGCCGACCCAATGCGTCACCCGGCCGTCCAACGACATCAACTGATCGCCGAACTCCAGCAAATCGCGGCGCCGGCACAGCACGCAACTGGGTTCGCCGATGAAGTTGATGGTGTGGTCGGCGAGGAAGGACAGCAGTTGCGGACCGTCCAGCCGCACATCGTCTGCGAATGGGAAGGCGGTGGCGGGGATGTCTTCTAGTGGTGCATCGTCGCTGCCGATGCGCTGGCGCCGCGACGAGGCCAGCACCACATTCGGGTGGCTGCGCATGGCGGCGACCAGCGCCGCGATGCAGTCCGTTTCCAGCACATCGTCGTCGTGCAGGAACTTCAGGTACTCGCCCTCGGCCAGCGCGATGCCGCGCACGGTGCTGCCCAATTCGCCGTAGCGGCTCGGGTTGCGGTGGTAGCGGATCGGCAGGCGTGCGTCGGCGCGACGGCGCTCCACGATGGCCGCGATCGCGTCATCGGGGTTGTCGTCGCAGATCACCAGCTCCAGCGTCGGGTAGGTCTGCGCGAGTACGCTGTCGAGCGTCTGCTCGAAGTAGCGTGCCTTGTAGGCCGGCATGACCACGCTGACCAGGGGGAGGGGACTCATAAACGCTAGGCCGTCTCAAAAGAAATGACATGGAGCGCATCGCGCCCGATCCATGCCCGATGCAACATGTATGCCGGTCCTTGCGCAGCGTCGCGGTGGCGGCATGCTGCTGACCAGGCTCGGTGGTTTCGCTTGCTTACTTTTGTCGATACGGGAGGGCAGCGTCCTGCGTTCGATAGCGGCGTGCAGTTTTTGATCTGCGCCATGCGCAAACGCGCCGCGCGGTTATTCCACGTAGAGGACGGTATCGAAGAAGTACATTGCATACTGGCGCAGACGCAGTTGCGCATCCGGCAGGATTTGGTCGAGGACGGCGACGATCTCCAGCAGGTCGAGCGCGTGGTGGTAGCAGGTGATGGCCATGCGCGGGCGGCAGCGCTGGATTAGTCCGGCGGCGCCACGCAGCACCTGCGGCTCGAATCCCTCCACATCCATTTTCAGCATCGTGGCGCGTTCGATCAGGTCGTCCAGGCGGACACTTGGAACCATCACCGTGCCGTTGGCATCGAGCCGGCTGCCCATGGTGCCTTCCGCGTGGAAGGCCAGGGTTCCAGCGACATCGGAGACCGCTGCATTGTGCAGGACCGTGCGCCCGGCATCGTCCGCGAGGTCGCGTTGCAGCGCGGCGAAGTTGGCCGGATCCGGCTCGAACGCGTGGATCGATGCGTAGCCATGGCGCGAGGCGGCGCGAAACTTCTTCACCGTGTCGCCGCGGTAGGCGCCGATGTCCACGTAGTGCTCGTTCGCACCGATCCGCAGCGGATGTGCGTTGGTGGGGTAAACGGAGAAGTATTCCTGCTCCATCGGGCACAGCACGTCCAGCAACGGTCGCCGGTCGCCGTTCATCCGCATTTGCAGCACGGCATCGAGCGTGCGCATGCTCAGGGGATCGGCGAGGCGTTCGCGTAGTGCGGCGAATTGCGCGCTGTGTGCTAGGGTCAGCTCGCGGGTTATACGACCGGTCTGATACACCAGTGGGATATCCAGGGCGTACAACAGCTCCGGAAGATCGATGCGGCGCCCGCTGCCTGCGCCTTGCAATTGCGCGAAGTACAGCCATGCGGTCGGCATGAATGCGCAGTTGATGGTGGGTAGCGCCGCCAGTCTCGGGTCGTTCCGGAACGCGTTGGTAGGCCGGATATCACTGAAACCCATGTCGGCGATATGCCCCTTATACAGCACATCGTCCAGGGCAATGATCTTGATGCCCGGAGCGCGCTCGACCAGAGCCGCCGCCGCATGGGTTGCATAGATCCCACCGAGAGTCGAGCTGGGTGCCATAAAGATCGCGCCGCCCGCGTCTGCGCAGTGTGCAATCAGGTCTGTTTCGTCACGAGGCGTGCTTGAGGTGTCGGTCATGGATGCACTCGGGAGATGGGGGTTGGTGGAGATTGCTGCGATGGTCGCCAGAACAGTTGCCAGCATTGGCAAGCTTGGAAGCCCAGCCATGTCGCTCTCCCATACTTGTATAACGTTGCAATGTCTTGCTACTGGACGGTTTTAGGTCATTAGCGTGCAACCACTGTGTGCTGTCAGCACAGAATCCGTGCTCCGTTCGGCATCAGCGCATCGTAAAAGCAACGGTCGGGCAATACCTCCGGGAGCATCCCAGGAAGCAACCATTCGCAATGCCGGCCGATCTTGCTGTCGCTGCGGGTCATGCTGGCGCTGCCCAGGGTACTGCCTTGGCCGATCTGAGTGCCGCGTCCAAGATGGACGCCGGCATGCAGTGTGGCGCAGGCGCCGATTCGTACATCCTGTTCGACAATCACCTGCCGTTCCAGCCAGGTACCCGCGCCGATGCTGCTGCCCGCCGCGAGATTGCAGCCAGGCCCCACGTACACATTGCCCATCAGCCGCACGCCGGCATCGAGATGCGCCTGCGGCCAGACCAGATCGATGGTGCGGTAGCCGGCCAGACGCACGTCGGCCAGCAGCTTGTGTCGGGACTGATTGACCGCCCGTTCGTCGAGCGCGACGAACACTTCAGTGTCCGCCGCCGCATGGCTAGTGTGCAGTTCGCTCAGGTCGAAGTTGTAGCGGTCGGAGGAGTGCAGCGCGAGGCTGACATGGACCAAACCACACGCCTGCGCGGTGCGTTGTGCTTGTTCCAGCGCGCTGCCGTCGCCGAGCAGCAGCAACGTTTTCATCGTGCTTCCTCCAGCACGTTGGTGCGGTACCACAGGTGCTGGCGGACCAGTTCGGTTTCGTAGTCGCCGTGCATGCTCGCTGGGGAATGGGGGCCGAGGTGCGCTTGCAGGCGTTCCAACACGGCGGTGTCCTCGGCGATGACCTGATGCTCGATGCGGATCAATGTACTCAGCAACGCAGTGAAATCGGTACGCTCGTTCTTGCGGCGCGCGGTAGCCACCCACAGGTGGTAGTCGGTTTCATTGGGCGAGATCGGGTCGTACTGCTGTAGCACGAAGGAGTCGCCGCGTACGCTGTAGAAGTTGACGTTCGGATAGACGAACCAGTTGTAGAACGCGGAATCCTCGCCATAGCGCTCGCACAGTGGGCGGTACCAATTGTCGTGGTCGGCCATCTCCGCCTTGGCAGGGAAACTCAGCGCATCGAGGGTAGGGGCGTGGCCTGCTTGCAGCAACTGCTCGACCACGGATGGCACTTCGGCCGGCCGTTCCACCTGAGCGGATGACTTGGGAGTGGCGGTCATCAGCGGATTGAAGGTCTTTGGATGGATGAACGGTAGATGGTTGTAGTCCTTCACGTTCTCCATGTTGAGCTTCCAGTTGTAGCGCACGCGATGGCAGCTGTAGATGATCTGCGAATCCAGGTGTGAGGACGCGACGCGTACGTTCTCCAGGAACTCCGGAGTAAATTGTTCCTCCAATGGCAACGGTTGTCCGGCCAGATTCACGAACAGCAGTTCACCGACCTGCTGCAGGTGCAGCTTGGTCAGGCAGATGCCGGCTTTTTCCTCTGCGGTGAATTGGTACAGGCCGGAATTGGGCAACCCACGCAGCTCGCCCTCGGCGCCGAACGACCAGGCATGGTACGGGCACACCAAGGGGCGTTTGCCGTGGGGTTCGCTCTGGATCGCCGATTGCCGGTGCGGGCATTGGTTGAGGAAGGCGCGGATGCCAGCGTCGGTGCGTTGCACCAGCACCGGCACGCCGGCGACCTGACGGGCGAAGAATTGGTTGCGCTCGCGCACCAGCGAGGCGAAGCCGACGAAGATCCATAGCCGACCGAATAGCCGTTGTTGCTCCAGGCGAAAGGTGTCCGGGCTGGTGTAGTGCGTGGCGTCGAGTGCGTGACGGGGCATGCGCGAGGATCCTGGTCGCCAGTATCAACGTTGGAAGATGACGCGCGCCGGATTACCGGCCACGGTGACCTGCGGCGACACATCCTTGACCACCACACTGCCGGCGCCGATCACCGCGCCATCGCCGATGGTGATCCCGGGGATCAGGGTGGAATGCGGGTGGATGACCACGTCGCTGCCGATGGTGACGCCGCCACCGACGAACACGAAGTTGCCGATCTGTACGTAGTCGCCGATGACCACGTCGTGGCCGATGATGGTGGTGGCGAGGATGGTGACGAACTCGCCGATGCGGCAGTCCGCGCCGATCGATACGCCGACTTCGAACAGGCTGCCGCGCCCGATCGCGGTGGGCGAGGCCTCGCGCAGGCGTGGGCGCAGCACCATGAAGTCCGCGCCGCGCGCCAGCAGTGGCTGGCTGTAGCGGCGGCGTGCGGCCGGCTCGCCGAGCGCGCACACGAACAGGTCGCCGGGGACTGGCGCGTAGCTATCCGGCTCGCCGACGATCGGCCAGGGGCTGGTCGTCGCCAAGGTGCTGCGGCTATCGAGGAAGCCCTTGATGTCCCAGGCGTGTCCGTAGGCCGGGTCGTCATGGCGGGCCATCGCCGCGATGCCGCGGCCGAAGCCGCCGGCGCCGATGATCAGCACGTGTTGAGGAGGGCTGTCATTCATGCGAATTCCACGCCGCCGTCCATGCTGAAGGCCTGTCCGGTCACCTTGCTGCTGGCGTCGGAGAGGAAGTACAGGCATGCCAGGGCCACGTCGTTGGGGGCGCCGATGCCGAGCGGATAGCGCTTGCGGCTTTCCTCGAACCAGGCCTTGTCCTCGTTGATCAACGAGGTTTCGACCAGGCCAGGGCACAGTGCATTCGCACGGATCTTGCGTCGCGCCAGTTCCAGAGCCAACGGCCGCAACATGCCGATCAGCGCGGCCTTGGAACCGGCATAGGGACCGACGCCGACGGTGCCGGTGAGCGCGGCAATGGAGGAGAGGAAGACGATGGAACCACCGGGACGCAGCGACTGGCGCGCGAGCAGATGCCGGGTGAGCATCGTCGGCGCGATGTAGTTGATCGTTATCACCTCGTTGAGGAAGCTCTCGCTGACCAGTTTCATCGGTGATAGGCCGCGGATGCCGGCGCTATGGACTACGCCGTCGAGCGGGCCGCTTTCGGTCGCCAGCCGTTGCACTGTGGCCGCATCGCTCAGGTCGCCGGCGAATACGCGGTGGCCTTCACCGGGTAATGTGTCCATGACGGCTTGCAGCCGCGCTGCGTCGCGCCCAGCGATGAGCAGGCGCGCCCCGGCGCTGACACAGGCCCTGGCCACGGCTTCGCCGATGCCCTTGGATGCGCCAGTGACCAGCACGGTCTTGTCGTGTACGCCGTAGAGCTCGCGCAGCAGTCCGGATGTCGCATCAGCAACGGACATGGGGTTCTCCAGGGTCATAGGCGGATCGGCAGGGAGATCCCGCCGTCGATGGTCAAGGTGCTGCGAGTAATCCAGCGGCTGGCGTCGGACAGCAGGTAGACGGCGCCGTTGGCGATATCGTTCGGGTCGATCCGTCCCAACGGAGTCAGCCCAATCTTGTCGTCCATGTCCGCGGTGCTGCCCAACCTGCTCAGCATCGGCGTGTCCACGTAGCCTGGGGCGATGCAGTTGGCGCGAATGCGATGTCTGGCATGTTCCAGCGCCAACGAGCGCACCGCGGCTTCCAGCGCCGCCTTGGATGCGCCGTAACCGGCGCTGGCCTGTGGTGCCGCACGTGCGGTCAAGGCGGACACGTACACCAGCGCCGCCCCCTCGTGCAGGCGGCGCTTGGCCAGCAACTGCTGTGTCAGCAGGATCGGCGCCAGGTAGTTCACCGCCAGCATCTGCTGCAAATGCTTTTCGGCGGCCATCCGGAACGGCACCAGCGCGGCAATGCCGGCGCACGAGGCCAGGCCGTGGTAACGCTCGGCGGCTTCAAGCAGGCGGGTGCGGGTCGCCTCCTCGGTCAGGTCGCCGGCGACCGTGCGGTGTTCGCTGCCGTGCAGGATGGAAGCCACCGCCTGCAGCCGCGTCTCGTCGCGTCCATTCAACACCAGCGTGGCCCCCAGCCGTGAGCATAAGGTGGCGACGGCTGCGCCGATGCCGGAGGAGGCGCCGGTCACTAGGATGGTCTTGCCCTTGAGTGCAAAGGCGTCTGTGTTTGCGGCAGGGGCCATACTCACGACTCGATCAAATCGGGAAACACGGCGCCCTCGATGTCCACCAGGCAGGTGCCCCACGACAGGCCGATGCCGAAGCCGCACAGCAGCACGCGCTTGCGGCCGGACTCCAGTTGCTTGTTGATCCGTGCGGTCATGGTGACCGGGAGCGAGGCGCCACTGGTGTTGCCGAAGTCGTGCAGGGTGGAGGGAACCTTGTCCGCTGGCAGGCCCAGCTTCTTGCGGATGGTCTCGTTGATTATCCGGTTGGCCTGGTGGAACACGAAGTAGTCGATCTGGTCCTTGGGCACGCCGCTGTAGTCGAGCAGTTTCTGCACTGCTGGCGGCACCCGCTGGGTGGAGAAACTGAGCACCGCCACCCCGTCCAGTTGCAAGTCCACGCCGCGGTGCCAGTAGTCGTTTTCGTCGGCACGGTAGGGCATCAGATGCTGTACCCCGATTGGCTCGCGATGCCCGCCCACCGGCAGGATGATCGCGCGGTGGCCGCTGCCATCGCTGTTGAGATCGAAGTACATCGGCGGCGCATTGGCGCTGAATTCCAGCGCGGTCGCGGTGCCGGAATCGGAAAAGATCGGATCGTCGAAGGTGGCGCTGCGGTCGCCGACCAGCAGCAGCCCTTTCTTGACCCCGCCGGAGGCGATCATTGCGCCAAGGAGATTGATCCCGAACGGATACGCCGAGCAGCCCAGGTTGACGTCGAAGGCGACGGTCGTGTGCGGCAAGCCGAGTCGGTCTTGCAGAATGATTGCGGTCGCCGGGACCGGATAGTCCGGCGATTGGGTGACCACGATCAGCGCATCGATGTCCTCGCGTTGCCACTGCAGTTGTTCCAGCAGCACCTGTGTTGCATCGAAAGCCAAATCGGAAAAGCACTGCCAATCCGCGGCCATGCGCCGGGTTTCGATGCCGATGTTGCGCACTAGCCGCTCGCGCTCGGAACGGATCTGCGGCCGGCAATCGGTCAGATTGGAGACGACCCGCTTCGGGACACAGGTCGCCATGCCGGCAAAACGCACGTTGTGCAGCGTGGACGTGGGCATGGACTATGCCTCGGCCAGCTGATAGAGATCGCCCACGGTGATGGCCGCAGTCAGGTGCTCGCCGGTGATGGTCTTGCCGTATTCCATATCGAACATCACGATGACCCCCAACGCCGCCAGCGAATCCCATTCGGGCAACGCCCGCAACACGGTTTCCAGGTTCACTTCGACCGGAGTCTGAAAATCCGTCGCAGACAGGAAGTTTTCGATAAATGCGGCTTGGCTCATGCTGTTTCCATGGAATTTGCGAAAGAGGAAGGGGTGTAACTGGACGTTGAAGCGGGTGCGATGTCGCCCGCCGCGGCGATCAGGTCGGCGATTGCGTCGACCTGTTCCGGAGTCAGACCGGGATAGATCGGCAGGCACAGGACCCGCTCGGACATCTGCCGGGCAACCGGCAGCCCTGCGGGGGCCGCCGAGGGCAGGCCGCGGTACATGGGAAAATCGCTGATCAGCGGGTAGAAATAACGCCGGACCACAATGCCGTGGCTGCGCATCAAGCGATGCAGGGCGTCGCGGTTCAATGGAAACGCCTCTTCGATGAGAATCGGGAACGAGGCGTAATTGGCCAGCCCTGGCGCACGTGGCGGCAGGCAGCGGACTCCAGGCACTTGCTCCAAGCGTCGCCGGTAATGCGTATCGATCGCGCCGCGCTGCGCCAGTGCGGCATCGATATGTTGCAGTTGCAGCAGGCCGAACGCGGCGTTGATCTCGCTCATCTTGCCGTTGATGCCGGTAGCGACCACGGTGGTTTCATCGACGAAACCGAAGTTCTTCAGCCGGCTGATGCGTTGGTACGTTTTCGCGTCCGGGCACACGATGGCGCCACCTTCGAAGGTGTTGAACACCTTGGTGGCATGGAAGCTGAGCACGCTCAGGTCGCCGTGACGCAGCAGCGAGCCTCCCGCGTCCTTGACCCCGAACGCATGCGCGGCGTCGTAGATGACCTTGAGGTTGTAGGTGTCGGCGATGCGCTCGATTGCTGCCGTGTCGCAGGGCGTGCCGTAGCAATGCACCGGCATGATTGCGGTGGTGTGCGGGGTGATCGCCGCCTCGATCTTGAGCGGATCCAGGTTCATCGTCAGTGGGTCGATGTCGACGAACACCGGCTTGATCCCTTTCCACAACAGGGCATGTGTAGTGGCGACGAACGAGTAGGGCGTGGTGATGACCTCGCCGGTGATGCGTAGCGCCTGCAGTGCGGTGAGCAAGGCCAGTGTGCCGTTGGTCAGTAGCGCCAGATGGCTGACGCCCAGGTAATCCGCCAGCGCTTTTTCCAGTGCCTGGTGCATGTCGCCACCGTTGGTCAGGATGCGACTGCGCCAGATCTTTTCCAGATACGGTACGAACTCCTCCAGGGGCGGCAGCAGCGGACTGGTGACGGGAATGGGCATGGTGGCCTGCCTGGCGACGGGTGGAGAATCCAAGGGCGCGGATGTATGCGACCGGTTCACTGCGAGGTGAAGCAAGCCATATGCCATTGATGCCTGTCCACTCTCTCCAGAACACACTGACACATGCGACAGGCATGCAGACCATGCCGCAGCTGGCCAGCGTCTGCTTGCGTAGACAATCCCTCTGGTGACAGCGTCTGGATGCCACGACGGCAAGTATTCCCAGGGGCGTGACGTGCCGATGCCGTCCCCACGGCGGCGTGTATCGGTGGCCGTCCCCTTGGTGGTATCAGCTGGCCAGTTCGGCCTGATCGCGGTCGATGCCGTATTTGCGCAGTTTTTCGACCAGTGTGGTGCGGCGAAGACCCAGCAACTGCGCTGCGTGCGCGACCACACCCTGGGTGCGCTCCAGCGCCTCGTTGATGAGCGCCAACTCGATGTTGGCCATGTGTCCGCGTAGATCCAGCCCGCTTTCCGGCAGCGTTGCAGCCACCTGCGTAGCCTGTGAGTACTCGCCATGCAGCTTGCCGCCGGTACGCAGGTCGACCACGTTGGGTAGCCGCCGTGGTTCCGTTGTCGTGATCGGCGACGGTGGCGCAGAGACGTCGATTGAGGAGGCGAAATCGCCGCGGTAACGCGCCGGCAAGTCCTGCACCCGCACCAGACTGCCCGGATGCAAGACCGCCAAGCGTTCGACCAGATTGGTCAATTCACGCACGTTGCCCGGCCACTCGTAGTTGCACAATGCTTGCAGCGCCTCTTCGGAAAAGCGTACCTCGCCGCGTCCAGTGCGTGCCAGTTGCGCGGCGATGGTGTGGACCAGCGCGGGCAGATCGTCGTTGCGTTCGCGCAGCGCCGGCATCTCGATCGGGAACACGTTGAGGCGGTAGAAAAGGTCTTCCCGGAATTGGTTGTCGGCGATGCGTTCTTCCAAGTTGCGGTGGGTCGCTGCGATCACCCGTACATTGCAGCGGATGGTGACGTTGCCGCCGACGCGCTCGAAGCTACGCTCCTGCAGTACGCGCAGCAGTTTGACCTGCATCGGCAGACTCATGTCGCCGATTTCGTCCAACAACAGCGTGCCGCCTTCTGCCATCTCGAAGCGACCCTTGCGCGCGCTCAGAGCGCCTGTGAAGGATCCTTTTTCGTGGCCGAACAGTTCGCTTTCCAATAGGTCTGGCGGGATCGCGCCGCAGTTGATCGCGACGAATGGGCCGTCGCAGCGCGGCGATTTCTGGTGGATTGCGCGGGCCACGACTTCCTTGCCGGTGCCGGATTCGCCGAGCACTAGGACCGTGGTGTCGAAGGCAGCCACTTGGTCGATCAGCCGCCGCAAAAGGGTGACCGCCTCGCTATTGCCGGTTGGCCCGTTGTCTTGTGCGGCGCCGGCCTGGTGCTCGGCATCCAAGCGTTTGAGGCTGGCGCGGCGCAATAGTGTCTCCAGTTGCGCATGGCGCAGCGGTGCTTCCAGTTGCCACACATTCGCCTCGTGCAGACCATGCCGTTGTGCGAACGCCTGGGCGTCGTCCTTGAGTAATAGCACTGGGGGTGGCAACGGACTGCGTGCGACCCAGCCGAAAAATGCATCGGCCTGCACTTGGTCCTCTAGCCCGCCGACCAGGATCGCCATCCACTCGGTCTGGCGGTGGCGACCAGGCTGGACGTCGGCGACATCGGTGACCCAGCGTGGGTTGAGATCCATGAATTCGAGCAGGCTGACAGTACGCTCGGCGCGTAAGGCGTCGTCATCGATCACCAGGATCCGCGATTCGCTCATGTCGGTACTCCTTCGGTACGTAGCCCCTCCAGGATCGGCATCACTTCCTGGATATAGGACAGCTTGCTGACGAAGTTGTCGGCCCCGGCACGCATGGCGTGCTCGCGGTGTTCGGCATCGTCGAAATGGCTGGCAATCACAATATAGGGTGCCTGGTCCTGTGTCTTGATCAGGCGGGTGGCCTGCAGTCCACCCATTTCCGGCATCGCCAGATCCATCAGCACCACTTGCGGGCGTAGCGACTCGGAACGTTCGATGGCTTCCAGGCCATTGGCGGCGCTGCCGATCACGTCCATCCATTCGAGCTTGCGGAAGTGGCGCATCGCGGCGTTGATGAAGCCCTCGTGGTCGTCGACCAGAAGTACGGACAATTTGTTCATGTGCGGTAGTTCCCTTAGCCTGTGCGGGCCAATAGCGGCTTGCTGCCGCGGCGGCGCTCGCGTGCCGGAGCGATATCCAATTGTTCACGATACTTGGCCACGGTACGCCTGGCCACGTTTACCCCCTGACGCGACAGTAGCGCAGCGATCGCCTCGTCGGCTAGCGGTCGGCTGCTTGGCTCGGATTCGATCAGCCGTCGCACCATCGCGCGCACCGCCTGACCGGACACCGCCGCGCCTTCCAGGCGCACGGCGAAGAAGTGCTTCAGCTCGAAGGTGCCGCGCGGCGTTTGTAGATATTTTCCGGTGGTGATCCGCGAGACGGTGGACTCGTGCATGCCGATCGCATCGGCCACTTCTTTCAGGGTCAGTGGCGCCATGGCCTCTTCGCCCTTGTTCAGAAATGCGGCTTGACGTTCGACGATGCTACGCGTGGTGCGAAGCAGGGTCTCGTAGCGCATCGACAGGCCGCGGGTCAGCCAGCGGGCCTCTTGCAGCATTTCGCGCAGCGGCTGCGCCGCCTCGCCGGCCTCGGCCAGGGCGCGCTCGTGCATGGGATTGATATTGACACGATGGGTGGTTGCCGGGTTCAGTGCCACACGCCAGCTGCCGTCGGCTTGCCAGGCGACCACGTCTGGGATCACATGGCCAAGATCCTGCGGTTGCAGGCTGTCACCGGGGCGCGGTTGCAGCGACAGGATGAGCCGGACCGCCGCGCGGACATCTTCGGCTTCAGCGTCGAGCTTGCGTGCCAGCAGTGCGTAGTCGTGGCTGGCCAGCAGGTGCAGGTCGCCATCGAGGATGCGCGCGGCCAAATGGCGGCCGGGGACTGGACCCGGCAGATCGTGCAGTTGTACGTGCAAGCACTCGCGCAAATCGCAGGCGGCCAGTCCGGCGGGATCGCCGTGCAGCAGGCGCTGGCGCGCCGTTTCCACCTGCGCGGCGGACAGATCCAGGCGCGCGCATGCGAGTAGGGTCAGCGTGTCCAGCGCGTCGTCGAGGTAACCGGCATCGTCGCAGTGCTCCAGCCAGAACGCGGCTGCTTCAATCTCGCGCGGGGGCAATTCCAGCGCCAGCCGTTGCAGTACGCGCAGGTGCGGGTCGCTGGACTCGCCAGCAGCGATGTGTTGCAGGCGGTCGTCTTCGCCTTCGTTCCAGCCCGTGGCCGGGACATCCCACATCGAGGATTCCGGTAATTCGTCGAATGCCGCAGTTTGCAGGATCGCTTCGACCCCGGTCTCTGCTTCGGTCTCCGCTTCGGGTTCTTCCAGTTCCAGCAGCGGATTGTTTTCCAGCGCGCGTCGGATCTCCATTTCCAATTGCAAACCATCGAGCTGCAGCAGTCGGATCGACTGCAAGAGTTGCGGTGTCAGATGCAGTTGTTGGCCCAATTGGGCGGAAACGGTCGGCTTCATGCGAACTTCCTCGGCTCGACGCAAAACCTTCAGCGCCTATGGAATGCATAGTGCTTGCCATCCGACGGTAACAGAATCAGGGGGTTTCTGAGCGAAGTGGTCAAATTCCTGACGGCATGTAGGGGAAATCCTGACAGACTTGTCAGGAACGTCGGACTGTCGACGGTGTCAAGCCAGACGGGGCGGAGAGCCGACGGTGTGGTGCCGTCGTTCACCGGGTACAGGCAAACGTCATGCCAGCGCCAGGTGTCGGGATGACGTCACGACGGTTCAGATCAACTCGTTCTGGTGGCGCGCGGCCAGCAACACCAGATCGTTGGCACGCCTGCAACCGAGCGATTCCATCATCCGCGCGCGATGGGTTTCCACGGTCTTGACGCTGATGCCCAGGTCCGATGCGATTTCTTTATTGCTTTGACCGCGACCGATCTGGCGCAGGATCTCGCGTTGCCGTGGCGAGAGTGCGGCAATGCCGACTGGGCGTTCGCGCCCGAGCATCGGCGCGATCATTTTGGAGGAAATCTGCGGGCTCAAGAACATCTGGTTCGCATTGGCCGCGCGCAGCGCTAGTTCCAATTCCAATGGCGCGGCGTCCTTGACCACGAAGCCGGTGGCGCCGCGGTCCAGCGCATCACGCACGTGTACCGGGTCATCGTGCATGGACATCATCACCACACGGGTTTTAGGCGCGCTGTGCAGGACATCGGTGAGCGCATCCAAACCGCTGCGTCCGGGTAGGGAAAGATCCATCAGTACCAGATCGGGGCGATGTAGGACCGTGAGGTCCAGCGCCTGCTGGGCATTACTGGCCTCGGCGACCACATCGACGTCCGCGAACGTCTGTAGCAGCCGGCTCAGGCCAGCACGTACCAGGGTGTGATCGTCGACTATGATGACTCGCACGGTGCAAGATCCTTCTTTCAGGAATCGCACATTAGCCCAGTCGGTGGCTGCCGCCAACCTTGCCGGGGTGCAGTGGGCAGGTGGCGCCTGCTCAGCGGGCACGTTTGCTGTCGGCGATCTGTCGGCGGTGCAGGCGAAACAGATGACGTTCCATCGCTTCTTCCATGCTTGGCGGTTGTGTCTCGAATTGTAGCCAGAGATGGAAACGGCCCGAGTCAGTGGCTTCGTCCAGGACCTGTACCGGCAGTTCCAAGTGATCGGGCAGCCAGTCGGACGGTTGCAGCCGGAGCAGGCCTGCAGCCCCCGCGAGGGCGCCAGAGTGCTTCCCCAACTCCAGCCGGATACCGCGCCGCGACCAACGCAATGGGCGCAGCGGCAGTGTGTCTTCGTGTTGCCGGGCCAACCGGCCAAGCAGTACCAGCATCAGGTCGAGCTTGGCGTCCATGCGCTGCAAGTGCAGGGAGGCTTCGCCGCGCTCGTCGCTACCGTCCTCTGCACGCAGATCCTCGACCTGGGCGAGTCCTCTCAGTAGCGTTTCGGCTGCGCCCAAGCGGCCAATGCCGGGCCCGAGCAGAAAGTCGGCAGGTAATGTCAGTTCGCAGCTCAGGGTATCGTGGAACAGTTCGGTCTCGGCACGATGGTGCAAGGTGCCGTCGGACACGCCGTTCATCTCAGTAATCCAGCTTGCGAATATAAGCGGGTGGCATTGTTGAAATAGCGATTGGCGCGTAGCCAAGCGGCAGCCTCGTCGCGTAACTGAACCATCTGCGCGGTCACAGCTTGTTGCCGTTGCAGCAGTTTTTGCAATGTTTCACGCGAGATGTCCGCGCCGTCCTGTTGCAGATATTGCTGAAGTTGCTCCGCGTGATCGGTGACAATGCGCTCGGCAAGGGCATGTTCGTCGGTCTTCAGCACCTGCTGCAACTGGGTCAGTTGGGCATGCAACGAGGCGATGCTGATGGTTGGAGTACTCATGCCACAGCGGCCTCAGTCAGTTCCCGCTGTTGCACCGGAATGGCGTTCCAGGCGCCGCTGATCTCGCTGAGCAATTCCAACGATTCGATCAGCGCGCTTTCGTCGTTATGCAGGTTGGCTTCGGTCAGTCGGCGCATCACGTAATCGTACAGAGCCGAGAGGTTGTTGGCGATCTCACCGCCAGCTTGATGATCGAGCGAGCCGTTGAGATGGCTGACGATGGCGCAGGCCTGGCCGATCGCCTTGCCTTTGCGCGCTTGGTCGCCTTGTGCCATGGATGCCTGTGCTTGGCGGATACGCTGGCAGACACCATCGAACAACATCGCCACCAGCTTGTGCGGGTTCGCATCGGTAATGCTGGTGGAGATGCTCATCTTGCGATACTGCTCGGCACATTGGCGACTGGAACCATACATATGAAACTCCCTCAAGTGACCTATTGCATCGCATTGTCACCGTTGACGGCAAAGATGCCGCTGCGGTTGCATGCTGCCAGTCCGAAATGACTGTTGCTACTAAATAATATATCGGCTGGAATGCATGTGGACTTGAGCTTTTTTGACGCGATTTTCATTATCCAAATTGTTGGGCAAGGCTGCTTTGAATGGATTGCATTTGTGCGACGAGTGTATTCATTGCGCTGAATCTGGCAGTGTACTGGTCGCTCAGCGTCGACATGCGTTTGTCCAGGTCGCTGAGTTGATCGGTCAGGTCGCTGATGTGCTTGTTGAGCGCGTTGGTGCGTTGTGTCAGTGTCCCGTTGGTCCCGTCCAGATTGCCGTTGAGCAGGGTGTTCATCCCTGAGGTGAAGCTGCCATTGGCGCCGAACATGCTCTTGGCCGAAGCAGAGTTGCTGGCCATCGCGCTGTCGAACTTGCCGCTGTCGAAGCTCATCACGCCGTCCTTGTCGATGGTGACCCCTAGCGCGCCGAGGGCGGTGATGTTGTCGCTGACCTGCTTGCGTAATGATTGCTGCAGCCCACGCACCATCGCATCGCCGGTCAACGGGGAGGATGTCTTGGTGGTTGCATTGTAGTCGCTGGAGGAGTTCAGCACGGTATTGGTTGCGTTGTAAGCACTGACGAGGGCAGTCAAATTTCCCTTCAACGCGCTGTTGTCGTTGGCGATGTTGAGTTTGAACGTGCTGCCCGGAATGGCCTTGGTCAGGTTCAGGACGACGCCAGGGGCTAGATCGGCGATGGAGTTGCTGCTGGAGGTGCGTGTAAAACCGTCGACGCGCACGACCGCGTTGGTGGCGGCGGTATTCTGGGTCATGCCACTGGCGCTACTACTACTACTACTACTACTACTACTGCTACTACTGCTACTACTGCTACTACTGCTACTGCTTGGATAGGTTAATGCGGCCAGACCGCCGTCGCCACCAGAAGCGGTGACGGTCAATGCGCCTGCCGTTCCGGTACTTACCGCATTGAGGACCAGGTGGTTGCCATCGTCGGCGTTGACCACGCTGGCGCTCACACCTTTGCCCCCGGCGGCCTTGTTGATCGCCGCGGCGATATCGTTGAGTGTGCTGCCTGGGACGATGGTGACATTGAGCGAGTTAGTGCCATAGGCGATCGTCAATGTGCCGTTACCGACCGTCGCGGTGCTGGCATAAGCCGCCGAGGTTAGCTTTTGCGCTTGCGCCAAACTGACCACTTCAACGTTGTAATTGCCCGCAGTGGCGTTCGAGGTGACGCTGGCGGTATACCCGGCGCCATCGGCGACAGTGGCATTGAACGCGCCGGTATCGGCGCTGGTGGAGAGGGATTTGATCGCGGTCTGCAGATTGGACATCGCGCCCTTGATCGTCCCTAGTGCCGAGAGTTGTGCAGTCGATGCGGTGCCGTCTTTGTTGATCCGGTCTTGCTGGGGCGCGCGCTCTTGGGCGACCAGATTGGCGACGAAGGTGGGAATGTCCAGGCCAGAGCCGATGGACGACATGATTGAAGAAGTAGCAGCCATGGTGGCCTTCCTTACGGTGACTGGCACAGGAATGGCCAGCGCTTGGGAGAACTATCGGCAGGCGACGTCGATGCTTGAGTGTCTTGTCTACAATTTGTGATTGTCGGGATGTGGAAGCAATTTTTGTGCCATCAATCCGCAGGTAAAAAAAAGCCCACCCTTGCGGGTGGGCCTGATGTGACTTGTATATCGCTTTGCTTAGCCTTGCAGCAAGCTCAGCACGCTCTGCGGAGCAGACTTGGCCTGTGCCAGCATCGCGGTACCGGCCTGCTGCAGAATCTGCTCGCGGGTCAGATCGGCGGTTGTCTTGGCGTAGTCGGTATCGATGATGCGGCTGCGCGATGCCGACAGGTTCTCCGAGGCCGAGCTCAGGTTGGCGATGGCGGAGGTAAAGCGGTTCTGGACCGCACCCATGTCGGCACGCGAGGAGTTCACCGCTTTCAACGCGTTGTCGACGATGCTCAGCGCCTTCTGCGCACCGTCAAAGGTGCTGATGTCCAGATCCTTCACGTAGTTCGTACTGCCTGCCGCGGCGGTGGCAGCGGTAATGCCTGCATTGCTGAAGGTGATGCCGGTGGCGCCAGTGGCGGAGCCCGCGGTGAACGAGAAGTCCTGGCCACCCTTGATCGATTCCAGCTTCAGCGCGCCGGAGGTGCTGTCGACCGAGGCGTAGACGCCGGTCTGGTCCATCTTGTTGTTGATCGCGGCGGCGATCTTGGTGGACACATCGGAACCGACGTCGCCAGTGGCCACGCTGACGCTATCGATGTTGATGCCGTTGACAACCATACCGGAGAAGCTGCCGCTGGCTGTCGCGGTGCCGGAGGCCAACGCGGCCGAACCGGTCTGGGTGGCGGCGAAGCCGGTCTTGCCCAGCACATTGATGTTGGCATCGACGATCGTGTTGATGCCGATGGTCTGGCCGGCGTTGGCGCCGACCTGGAACAGTGCGCCGGTGAATGACCCGTTCAGCAACTTGGTGCCGTTGAAGTCGGTCTGGTTGGCGACGCGGTCGATTTCCGAGGTCAGCTGAGTGACTTCCGCGTTGAGCGCCTGACGGTCGTTGGTGGAGTTGGTGGCGTTGGCTGATTGCACCGCCAGCTCGCGGATGCGTTGCAAGTTGTTGCCGATTTCGACCATCGCGCCTTCGGCGGTCTGCGCCAGCGAGATGCCATCGTTGGCGTTGCGCCCAGCGACGTTCAGGCCGTTGATCTGGGTAGTGAAATTCTCGCCGATATTAATGGCGGCAGCGTCGTCCTTGGCGCTGTTCACTCTCTTACCTGTCGACAACTGTTGAATCGTCGTCGCCAGGTTGGCGCTGTTCAGATTGAGGTTGCGCTGAGCATTCAGCGACATAATATTGGTGTTAATTACTTGTGCCATTTTGATATCTCCTCTAAGCGATTTATCCGGCAACCCATCGGTGCCTGGAGCCTCCGCAGGGGGGCCATCAATTGGCCTTTGCCGCTGCTGAGGTAAATAACGGCGGCGTGATGGCAAGCTTTAGCGATTTGCTGCGGAAAACATGCTGATCCAAATGGAATAGGTAGTTCGGGCGTTTGGCGAAGAGCTTGTTTCGGCAGCAGTTCGACGAACTTTAGCGATCCATGCGGATTGTTTGTGACGCTGGTTGCAATGACGATCTTTGTATAACGGTTACAGCATCTGGATACGTTACCGGGTTCCCATTTTTTCCATATACGAGTTGAAGTGCATTAAAGCGCGATCTTGAACCATGTATAAACATGTGGGTGGATGTCGGCCTGGATCGGGGCCGTACCAGCCTGGACACGCACAGTGAAAGAGTGGACATCGGGGCGAATCCGATTGGGCGCGGCAAGCAAGGCGACACACCACATCGCCCGATGATTGCCCTTCACGACGATTCCCTGGGTGCTAGGTATTGCCGAAGTCAAACGGCATGACTCGGGAGAGTTCGCCAAACAGGTCGATGCACTGCCGCCTAGGGGCTTGGAAAAATGTGACGAATGCAGCGGTCGCGGGCTGGGCCGCACGGCGTCAGTCCGGCGATATCGAGCGCTGCCCCCATTCACTCAGGTAGCGCGGCGGAGGCATCCCACGCAACAACGCCCAGGGGGCGGCGCGATGATCGTGCCTCAGCGGATCATGTTGAACAGCGACATCGACTGCATCTGGGTGAAGATGGTCTGCGCCGCTTTCAACGCGGATTGTTCCAGTTGGTACTTGGAGATGGCATCGGCGTAGTCCAGGTCGCGTACCGAGGACAGTGAAGTTTTCAGCGAGACATCGTTGGCAGAGCGCAGATCGCTTGCATTGTCGATCGCCGCCAACTGCGCGCCGCCAGAAGCGCGTGCAGCGCTTATCTTCGAGGTTGCCTGACTGATGTCGCGCATTGACGATTGCAGCGCGTTCTGCAGCGCGGCCTTGCCGGTCGGTGTGACCGGATCGGTGTTCAGCACGTTGACCAAGTCATTGATGGTGGAAAACACATCCTTGTTGGTCGAGGGGCCGATCTGGAAACTGTCGCCAGCGGCGGGGGCGCCGTCCAAGTGCATGTTCAGACCAGCAAAATTAAGGGTTTCACCAGCTGTGTAGGTGCCGGTATTGATCACGGTACCGCTGCTGTCTTTCACCTGGTAGGTGTTGGGGTCGCTGAACACCACGCTATAGCTGCTCCCGTTCCACCCCGGACTGCTGCCGTCGCGGCTGAAGTCCAGCAGTAGGCCGGTGCCGGTATTACTGCCACCTGCGTGCGCATCGACGCTGCCGTCGCCGGTGCGGACACGCATGAAGATCTCGCTGCCGGGCAGCGTGTCGCTGACCTTGGTATCCGGCGCGACCTCCACACTGCGCTGGGTCTGGTTGCCATTGTAGACGGCCTGGCCGCCCACGACGGTGAATGGCGGATTGCCGTCTGCCGTGCCACCGAACAGGTAGCGACCGGATCCGTCGGTGCTGTTGGACAGGCTGAGCAGGCTGTCATGCAGTGTCTTGAGTTCCGAGGCGATCGCTTGGCGGTTGGAGGTATTCAAAGCCCCGCTGTTGGCCTCCACGGTCAGATCATTAACGCGGGCCATCAGGTTGCCGGCCTGGGATAGCGCATTCTCTTGGAGGTTGAGTCGGTTCTGCACGATGTTGGCGTTTTGGCCGAACTGGGCAAGCGCGGCGTCCGCGCGATCCATGGTGACCGCGGTGCCAAAGGCGACCGGGTCGTCGGCGGCGGTGACCAGGCGCTGTCCGGTGGACAACTGCTGTTGCAGGTGTGCGATCCTGCCTTGCTTGTCCAGCATCGTGTTGAGGGACTGGTTGTATATCATTCCGCTAGAGATACGAGTACTCATCGGATCGCACTCAGAATGGATTGAAACATCGTGTCTGCGGTGGAAATGATATGCGAAGCCGCTTCATAGGCCTGTTGTAGCTGCAGCATGTTCGCCGCCTCCTCGTCGAGATTCACCCCGGAAAGCGAATCGCGTGCATCCTGAGCATTGCTCTGGATCACATTTTGTGCATCGGATGAATATTGCGCCTGACGCGCTGCCGAACCGATGGTGGTGCTCAGTCCGGAGACCGCGCCGTTGAGGGTGATGGTACCGCCGTTGAGCGCTTTGGCATCGTCCAAGTGAGAGAGCAGTTGGGCGTTGCCGTTGTCGCTGGAGCCGGGACCAGTCGGGCTGACCGCGAAGCTGTCGCCGGAGGAGGGCTTGCCGTCCAGGGTCAAGCTCCAGCCGTTGGCGCTGATGGTTTGCCCGGCGGTGTAGGCAAATGGCCCGGTCCCATCGATGGTGTAATGGGTGGCATCGACGAACGCGATGTTGGACGGCGTCAACAGGTTGGCGTTCGTGGCATCCACCGCCTGCACTTTGCTGACGATGCCGGTTCCTTGGTTGCTCAGGCTGACCGTGGCCTTGATCGGTGTGGCCGCCGCGATGCGCGAGGGATCGGTGATGGCGACGGACAAGTTATTGATGGCATTGGCGGTGGGCTGCAGCAGGAATTTGTCTCCCGCTGCGGCGGTACCTGAAACTTGTAAGGACACGCCATTCACCACGAACGGATCGGCGCTGGTGCCGCTGCCGGTCATGGCCACGCTCGCCCCGGTATCGGCGCGGCTGGCGCTCCACGTGCTGCCGTTGTAACTGAGCAGTAGATTCTGCCCGTCGAGCTTGCTCACATCACTGACGTTGGCGGTGAACGCCGCATTGCCGGTATTGGCGCTGTTGCCGTCCACGGTCGGTGGGGGCAGGTTGAAGAAATTGCCGCCCATCTGGCCGTACAGGTCCATGCCGGCTTTGTGCTGCTGGTTGTAGCTGCTGGCCAGACCGGTGGCGATGCGGCCCAACTCGGCCGTGGTCGGATCCAACACCGAACTGCGGAATTCCAGGTAGCCGCCGATCTTTCCGCCAAGCGCCTGGCTGCTCAGCGGGGTCGAGCCACCAGGGGTCTTCAGCGCGATCTGCAGCCGCTGCGGTTGGTAGGGATCCTGTGTCGTCACCAGGACCGACGCGGTGGTGCCGACCACCATCGCCTGGCCGCCAGCGGTGTAGACGTTCATCATCCCGCCGTCTTGCTGGACCACGCTGCCGCCGGTATAGCTGACCAGTTGGCTGATCAGCTGATCGCGGTGATCCAGCAAATCCGGCGAGGCATCGGTGGCGTTGCTGCCGATCTGGCCGTTGATCTTGGCGATCTCGGTGGCCAGGTCGTTGGCCTCGGTGGTGCCCGACACCAATCCACCGTTAACTTCGTTGTTGAGCGAATCGATCTGGCCGTTGAGTTGCTTGAATCGGGTAACCAGCGCATTGCCACTGTCGAGCAAGTTCTGTCGGTTAGCGGTGGTGGGGGCGCTGGAGGACAAACTGCTGGTGGCGTCGAAGAAGTTCGACCACGGCCCGGCGATGCCGGTGGCCTTGTCGGAAAAAACGCTATCGACGCGGCTGGACATGTCCGATAACTGCTTCAGTCGTGCCGCTTCGCCGGTGCTATCGAACAGGCGCGAGATCGCCAACTGGTCGGCAACGCGGGAGATATCGCTGATGTGGGTGCCATTGCCGACGTAGTAGTTGCCGAACTGATTCGGCACGTTAGTGGCGAAACTGGCGCGCTGCCGGCTGTAGCCATTGGTATTGGCGTTGGCGACGTTGTGACTGACGGTTTGCAGTGCGCGCTGGAAAGCGAGCAGTGCGCCGGTACCGGTGGACATGACGGACATGGATGGCTACCTCAGCGTCGCATGATGCTGGAGGGATCGACGCTGCTGGCGATCATGCCAATGCCGCTGGCAGCCGCGTTGCCGATTGCCGCCACAGCACGGCCGACGATCGGTCCCGCCGCGATGGCGGCGATCTTGGACGCGTAGGACGGATCGGTGGCATAACCCGCTCGCTGCAGGCCCTGCGCGAAGCCGCGTATGTCGGTGCCGGCCTTCAACGCCTGTTGGTAGCGCGGGTTGGTTTTCAGCAGGCGCACGTAGTCGTCAAAGCTGTCCGCTGGCGAAGCGTAGGCACGGAAGTCCGCAGTCTGCGATTGCTTGACCCCGTCCACATATTCGTGGGTGTTGGCGGTGATGCGGTCTCCGTTCCAGCCGGTGGCTTTGATCCCGAACATGTTGTTCGAACTGGGGCTGTTGTTGTGGGCCATGCCATGGCGACCCCAACCGGTTTCCAGTGCAGCCTGCGCGACCAGTGCCCGCGCATCCACTCCCAGCTCGTGCGCGGCTTTTTGCGCATGGTTCCAGATCCTGGCGACGAAACCTTCCGGTGTGCGTTCGCCTAGGCTTGCAGCCGCTGCGTTGGCCGCGGCGGCGGCGCTTGGATCGATCGCTGTGGCGCTATCGGCAGGTTTCTGGACGTTCGACCAGCGATCATCTGTGCTGTCCCAGGACAGGCCGGCACTGCCGTCGACCGGGTTGCCGCCGAACGACTGACGCTGGGCGTTGCTGTCGCGACCGGCGATCATGTCCAGCACCTGTTCGACCGGATGCTGTGGCGTCCCGGCCACGCTCATGCCGCTCAACGGACCGCTTTCGGTCCCGTCTGCCGCGGCGGTGGCGCCGTCTTGCAGGGGAATGGCGCGGCTGCCCCGGTCTGATACCAGCGAATAAGCCTTGGCTGCTTTGGCCGCGCCGATCGCGGTATTGGTGGCTGGCGCTGCGCTAGGTTGGCCGCCACCGAGTTGCTTGGCGATCAGTGCCGACAGGCCCAGACCCTTACCGTCGGTCAAGCCTTTAGCCAACTGTTTGTCGTACATGTCGCGAAAGGTCTGGTTCTCGCCCGGGAACAGGGAGTCGCCGAAACTGGCGTCGCGCATGCTCTTGACCAGCATGTTCGCGAACTGTCCTTCGAGCTGGCGCGACACCTTGTCGATCTTGGCGGGATCGTTCTGGGTGCTGGCGTGCAGGTCGAGGGGCGAGGACGAGATGCGCATGTCAGATCACCTCTAGCTCCGCGCTCAGGGCACCGGCCTGCTTGAGCGCTTCCAAAATCGCAATCAGATCGCCGGGCGCGGCACCGACTTCGTTGACTGCACGCACGATTTGATCCAGCGAGGTGCCGCCTTCGAACTTGAACATGCGGCTACCTTCGTTGGTTGCGGTGATGGTCGATTTCGGCGTCGCCACGGTCTGGCCATTGCTCAGCGCGTTCGGTTGGCTGACATCGGTGCCTTCGCTGATGGTGACGGTCAGCGAGCCGTGCGAGATCGCCGCCGGGCTGACCCGCACCTGCGCGCCGATTACCACGGTGCCTGTACGAGCGTTGACCACGACCTTGGCCGGCGCCGCGCCGGGCGATAATTCCACGTTTTCGATCCGCGCCAGCAGGCCGATGCGTGCGCTCTGGTCGCTTGGCGAGCGTACCGCCACGGTGGAGCCGTCCACGGCATGTGCACTGCCGGGGCCGAAGGTATTTTCCAGCGCCGCGACCATCCGCGAGACGGTGGTGAAATCGGCCTGGTGCAAGTTAAGGGTGATCTCGCTGCTGCTGCCGAACACGTCCGGCAATGCGCGCTCCACGGTTGCACCATTCGGGATAAGGCCGACGCTGGGCACGTTGACCGAGATGCGCGAACCGTCCTTGCCCTGTGCGCCGAAGCCGCCGACTACCAAGTTACCCTGAGCAATCGCATAGACCTGACCATCGGCGCCCTTCAGCGGTGTCATCAGCAAAGAGCCGCCACGCAGCGAGATGGCATTGCCGATCGAGGATACGGTGACGTCGATCGGCTGGCCCGGCTTGGCAAATGGCGGCAGTTGCGCACTGATCGCCACCGCAGCGACGTTTTTCAACTGAGGGTTGACGTTCGCCGGCACGTTGACGCCCAACTCGCCGAGCATGTTCTTCAGGCTCTGCACGGTGAATGGCGCTTGGCTGGTGCGGTCGCCGCTGCCGTCCAGGCCGACCACCAGGCCATAGCCGACCAGCGCATTGCCGCGCACGCCGCCGACCTGGGCAAGATCTTTGATGCGTTCGGCCGCGGCCGGGGCGACCAGGCTTGTGCACAGCGCAAACGCGGCGAGCAGGCGGCAGGGCAGGGACAGGAGGGTCATGGTAGGTCTCAGTAAGGCGAAATGCGTGAATTGAAAAAACGGCTCAGCCAGCCCATGGCATTGGACTGCGCCACCGCGCCGCGACCGCCGTAGGCGATGCGCGCGTCGGCGACCTTGCTGGAGGGAATGGTGTTGTCCGGGGCGATGTCGGCGGCGCGGACGATGCCTTGCACCTGCACCAGTTCGTCGCCCTGGTTCAGACGCAGATTTTTGTCGCCCTGAATCACCAAATTGCCGTTAGGCAAGCGCTGCATCACGGTCACGGTCAGGCTTCCCTGCATGGTGTTGCTTTGCGCGGTGTTGCCCTTGCCGGCGAAGCTGCGATCGCCGCTGGTGGAGTTATTGAGCACGTCGGTGCCGTTGATCGTGAACGGGGTGCCGAGCAGGGTCGGCGTGGCCATTTTCACGCTGTCCTTTTTGCTGATACTGGTGCCAGCGGTGCTGCTGGCATTGGTACTTTCCACCAACGTGATGGTCAGCAAGTCGCCGACATCGCGGGCACGACGGTCCGAATACAGCGACAGGCCAGGGCCGGCGGCGTAGATCGCGCCGGCGCTGGGCTGTGCCTGCGGTGCGACCACTGGGACGATCGGTGCCATCGGCGAATACGGGCGCATGTCGCCGGCAGCGACGCCCAAATTGGCGCAGCCGCCGAGCAGGACCGACAACAGCGCGGCGGAGAAGCAGAGAGAGGACAGGTGTGACATGGCGGATTCCGGAAACGGCGGGATCAGGCGTTGTTGTTCAAGTAGCCGAGCATCGCGTCCGTGGTGGAGATCGCCTTGGCGTTCATTTCGTAGGCCCGCTGGGTTTCGATCATGCTCACCAGCTCTTCCACCACATTAACGTTGCTGCCTTCCAAGGCGCCCTGCACGGTGGTGCCGAGGCCATTGAGGCCGGGCGTACCGCTTTGTGCCGGACCTGAGGCGGCGGTCTCCACGTACAGGTTCTGGCCGGTGGCTTGCAGTCCCGAGGGATTGATGAAGTCGGTCAGGGTCAGCGAGCCGACTTGCAGCGCGGCGGCGGAGCCTGGGACCTGCACGCTGACCGTGCCGTCGTTGCCAATGGTCAGCGACTGCGCACCTTCCGGAATCTGGATGCCTGGCTGTATGGCGTAACCGCTGTTGGTCACCAGTTGGCCCTGCGCGTTGACCTGCAAGCTGCCATCGCGGGTATAGGCGGAGGTGCCGTCGGGCATCTGCACTTCAAGGAAGCCGCGACCGTTGACCATCACATCCAATGCCCGCCCCGTCTGCTGTTGGCTGCCTTGCTCGAAATCCTTGGAGGTGGCGACTACACGCACGCCAGTTCCTAACTGCAGGCCGGAGGGCAACTGCGTCTGCGACGAACTGGCACCGCCGGGTTGACGCCGCTGTTGGTACAGCAGGTCTTCGAAGCTGGCGCGATCGCGTTTGAAGCCGGTGGTGCTGGTGTTGGCCAGGTTGTTGGAGACGACCGACATACGTGTCTGCTGCGCATCCATGCCGGTCTTGGCGACCCACAAAGCCTGATTCATGACCCGAGTTCCTCTGAAGAATGGTCCCCGAGCTGTGCCGGGGTGCATGAAGACTGATGCATGCGCCGTGCCAAACACCGCGCCGGCGGTGGCCTCAGCCGCTCAGGCGCAGCAGGGTGTTGGCCGACTGCGCGTTTTCGTCGCCGTTTTTGATCACTTTCACTTGCATTTCGAACTGGCGTTGCAACTGGATCATCTGCACCAGCGCACCAGCGGCATCCACATTGCTGCCTTCCAGTGCGCCTGTGTGCAGTGCGGTGCCGGTGGCAAGTGGAAAGGCTTTGGTCGGATCTTCGCTGATATTGCGCATCAGTCCGTCGGGGCGGCGGGTGAGCTGATCCGCCGGTGCAGTCACCACTTTCAGCGTGCCGATCGCGCTCATCGCCTGTGGTCCTTCGCCCAATGGCACGATCGAGACGGTGCCATCGTTGCCGATCTCCAGTGACTGATGCGGTGGGATCGACATCGGGTTGCCCTCGGTATCGAGTACCGCACGGCCACTGGCGGTGACCAGTTGTCCGTTCGCGGTCAGTGCCAATTCACCGCCACGGGTATACGCCTCCTTGCCGTCGCTCGCCTGTACCGCCAGCCAATTATTGGCAACTAGCGAGACATCCAGCGGATTGCCGGTGACCTGCTGGGCGCCGACATCGCGGTCGAAGCCCTGGTCGATATGCAGCGCGTCGATGCGTGACGGGTAGCCGCTACCCTGAATGCGGAATGCCTCGGTATTGGCGAGCTGCGCCTTGAAACCGGCGGTCTCGACGTTGGCCAGGTTGTGCGACACCGTGCCCTGCGCCTGCAGCGAAGCGCGGGCGCCGGTCATGGCGACGTAGAGTGCTTTGTCCATGGGAAATCCTCGAAAGCCTGGATTCGGGTCTCTGGGCTGGGGACCCGGAAAGGCGCGAAGTGGAAGTACTTAAACGATCAGGAGAAGGACGCAGCGCGACGTATCGATCCGCGTCCCCTACAGCGTTTGATTTAGCGAATTTCAGGCCCCGAGTTCCCAATCTCGGCTTCAGCCGTCAACGGATATTGATGACGGTCTGGGTGACCTGATCCTGGGTGGAGATCATCTGCGAGTTGGCCTGGAAGTTGCGCTGGGCCACGATCATGTTGACCAGCTGCTCGGTCAGGTCGACGGTGGAGGACTCAAGCGCACCGGATTGCACGCTGCCGAAGTCCGACGAGCCTGCTACTCCGGTACGAGGAGCACCCGATCCCGAGCTTTCCGCCCAGGCGTTATCGCCCAACGACGTCAAGCCTTGCGGATTGACGAAGTTGCTCATCGCGACCTGTCCCAATGCCTTGTCGGCATTGTTGGAGTAGCGCGCGAAGACGACGCCAGTGGAATCGATGCTGATCGAGTTGAGCTTGCCGCTGGCGTAGCCGTCCTGGGAGGCACCGCGCAAGGCGAAGGTTTCGCCGTACTGCGTTGAACCAGTGACGTTCAATGTGAGGTTGAGGGGGCCTGCGCCGGTGCTAGGGGTGAAGCTGCCCAGCGTGATTTTGCCGTCGGCGGGGCTGGTGAGCATGCCACTGCCGGAAAATTGCAGTGTGCTTGCACCGCCTGCGGCGACACCATCTATGTAGTTATAGACCTGCCACTGGTTGGGGGTGGCGGTCTTGACGAAATACGAGGTCTGGATGTGGCTCACGCCCAGTGAGTCGTAGACGGTGGTGCCGCCGGTGGAGCTGTTGTAACTGTTGGCGTTGTTCGGGTCGAACGTGGTGACCGTCGGCGGTTGGGCGTTGCCGGGCAGGGTGAACATCAGGTTGACCGTGCTGGTCGGATTTGGTGGGCTGTCGGTGGTTTGCAACTGCAGGTCGCTCAGGGTGCCGACTGCGAAGCCATTGCCGTTGGCTGTGGGCGGAAACACCTGCAATCTGGCGCCCTGCGGGTTGACCACGTAGCCATTGGCATCGGTCTGGAAATTGCCGGCGCGCGAATAGACCCGGGCGCCGTTGTTGGATAGGGTAAAGAAACCCGAACCGGAAATGGCCAGGTCCAGGTTGCGTCCGGTCGGATCTATGTTGCCCTGCGAGAATTGCTGGGCCACGTTGCTGACCCGCACGCCGGAGCCGACGGCATTGCGCGCCAGGCCGTAGCCGCTGACCGTGAACTGGTCGGCAAACTCGGCACGCGAACTCTTGAAGCCGGTGGTATTGACGTTGGCGATGTTGTTGGCGGTGACGTTGAGGTCGGTATTGGCGGCTTTGATGCCTGACAATGAAGTGTTGAAACCCATGGTGGACTCCTGTGGATTGGCTGGCTCAGCTGACGCGGATGACGTTCGACAGCGGCGTAGTGCCCAGCCCGGTCAGATCGAGATAGATGCCGTCCGAACCGATGATGGCGCTTTCGACCGGCGCTTGAACGTAGGTGGACAGTGTGGTGGTGGCGCCTGTGGTGTCGTTCTGCGTGGCGGTGACGCTGTAGGTGCCTGCGGGCATCCGTGTGCCGTTGGCGTCGGTGCCATCCCAGTTGAAGGGGATCTGACCGGCCTTGTCGGCCGCCACGCTGATCTGCTTGATCGCCTTGCCGTTGGCGTCACTGACGGTAAGGTTGACTACGCCGGCACTGGTGGCCGCGACCATCCCGCCGGCAGCGCCATCGCTCCCTAGCGGCAGGCTCGCCGACGGGACCAGCACCTTGTGCCCGATCAGATTGGCGCCGCGCAGAACTTGATCGGTACTCATCGATGCCGATAGCGCCGTGACGGTCTTGTTGAGGTCGCCAATCCCCTGCACGGTGGACAGTTGCGCCATCTGCGACACCATCTGGCTGTTGTCCATCGGCTTGAGCGGGTCTTGATGTTGCAGTTGCTCGGTCATCAGCTTCAGAAAGTCGGCTTGTTTGAGTGCCGGGCTACTGCTGGCGGTGGTGCTGGTGTTGCTCGCGGCGCTCAGCCCCAGGCTCGAATACGTATCGGTGGAGGAAGCAACGTTGGTCATATGGAATTCCCGGGAGAATGAGGCGACGGAATGAGGACGGTTCAGCGGCCGATGGTCAAGGTGGATAGCGCCAGTTCTTTGGCGGTGTTGAGGACTTCCACGCCGGCCTGGTAATTGCGCGAGGCGGAGATCAGGTTGACCATCTGCGAGACCGGATCGATGTCCGGCGAATAGATGTAGCCGTCTGCATCGGCGAGCGGATGGCCGGGTTCGTAACGCTTGATCGGCGGATCCTTGCTTTGGCTGATTTCCTTGACGTTGACACCGGTCAGCGCGCTGTCGTGCGGGTCGCGCACCGCCTGGAAGATCGGTTCTATCGGTTTGTAGGCCGCTTCGGCCGAGCCGGCCACCGAATCGGCGTTGGCCAAGTTGCTGGCGATAGTGCTCATTCGCACCGACTGTGCTTGCAGCGCGGAGCCGGCGACGTCGAAGATCGGCAGATTGCTCATGGCTTATTGGCCCGTGATCGCGGTGAGCATAGTGCGCACCTTGGAATCGATGAAACTTAGCGAGGCGCGATATTCCAGCGCGGCACGGCCGTAGGCGGCGCGTTCGGCGTCCGGGTCCACGGTGTTGCCGTCCAAATTGGGCTGGCTGGACTCGCGGGTGATCTGGAACGGGTTCAGGCCATCGCCCCCGACCGCGATGTGGCGGCTGTCGGTGACCTCGAGTTGGGTCCCTTCGCGTTGACCCTGTGCGGCGCGCATCGCCGCGTCGAAATCCAGGTCCTGTGCCTTGTAGCCGGGGGTATCGACGTTGCTGATGTTGCTGGCAATCAGCTTCATCCGTTGCTCGCGCAGCGGCAGGGCGTCGCCGTGGACGCCAAAATAGGATGAAATCGGATTGGACATGGCACGCGGTCCCGCGGTTCGTTGCTGAAACCACAGGCAAGTCGTGTGCCAAACTGAGCATCCGCCTTTAGCGGAGCAGACCTATCGGGTCAATTGTTCGCGGCCGGATGTACCGTCGGCGCCGGCATGCCGTCAGCGCCTAGGATTAAGCGGCCCGAGCCTCGGCGACGACCCGCAGTCGCGCCAGTACGTAGTCGGCCAATTCGTTGGCGCTGTACTTGGCGACGAAGGAATTGGCCCCAACGCGCTCGACCATCGCGTTGTTGAACACCCCAGAGAGCGAGGTGTGCAACAGCACGTATAGCCCAGACAGACCTGGGTGACGGCGGATTTCCGTCGTCAGCGTGTAGCCGTCCATCGCTGGCATCTCGATGTCGGAGATCACCATGGCGTAGCGATCCGCTGGATTCTCGCCGCTGGCGTGGATCTGCAAGAGGTGGTCCAGTGCCTGGCGACCGTCCGACAGCAGGGTCGCACCCACGTCGAGCTGGTCGAGTACGCTACGGATCTGCTGTCGGGCCACGCGCGAGTCGTCTACCACCAAGACCTGCAATTGCCGGCCGGTGAGTGCCAACGACGGGTCGATCTGCGCTTCCGTACGCGTCTGGGCAATGTCGGCCAAGACGCTTTCCACGTCGATCACCTGAATCAGTTCGCCCTGGAAGCGTGTCACTGCGGTCAGATAGCTGGACTCTGCTCCCAGCTCCGGTGGCGGATGGATATCCTCCACCGCGATGTTGACGATGCGCTCCACGCCGCTGACAAGAAAGCCCTGTACCGAGCGATTGAACTCGGTGACGACAATGTAGCGTGGCCCTGCGTCCGTGTTGGGTTCGCGCTCCGGGTGGCCGATGGCGAGACCTAGGTCGAGCACGGGCACCGAGCGGCCGCGTACATCGGCGACACCGGAAAATTGCAGTGGCAGCCCCGGTACCTGGAATAGCTCCGGCCGGCGCAAGACTTCCTGCACTTTGAAGACGTTCACGCCAAAAAGCTGACGACCGCCCAGCCTGAACAACAGCAAGGCAAGCCGATTGTGGCCCGCCAAGCGGGTGCGCTGGTCGATTCGGTTGAGCAGATCGTGCGACATGGCGTTCATATCGGCGCCAGCGCAGTGGAACTTGAGGCTGTGTCGGGTATTGATCGCACCGAATCGCGGCACACTGTTTGCACTGAGGAGGCGACACTTAATCACGAGAAGAGATACGGCGATGCGTCCGATCCTGTTGCTGATGCTGCTTGCGGCCACGCCCGCCTGGGCCGATGAATTCCAGCCGGTGGAAACGATCCGCGCGGCAGCACTGTCGACCCTAGGTCCAGGGGCTGAAGCTGAGGCGACGCTGGACCCGGCGGTTCGGGTGCCGCTGTGTCCGGTGCCGCTGCAAGCCCTGCCGACCGGTACCACGACGGTAGAAGTGAGTTGTCCGCGCGATGCTGGCTGGCGGCTGTTTGTGCCGGTCAAGGTTCGGCGCATGCAGCAGGTATTGGTGTTGGCGCGCGGTCTGACCGCTGGAGAGACCATCGGTGCTGCCGATATCGTCCCTGAGAAGCGCGATGCTGCGCGGATCGTCGGGGCCGTGATGACCGACCCGGCAGTGGCGGTGGGCAAGCTGGTCCGGCGGACCTTGCCTGCCGGCACCTTGCTATCGCTCGGCGATTTGGTCTCGCCGCGGTTGGTCCGACGCGGCGATAATGTGGCACTGGTGGCACGCAAGGGGGGGCTGGAAGTACGTATGGCCGGCCGAGCTATGAGCGATGCGGGGGAAAACGAGCGGGTGACCGTCGAAAACTTGTCGTCTCGCCGCATTGTTCAGGGAACTGTGTCACAAAATGGAGACGTTTTGGTGACGCGATGACAAATCCCCTAAAGTTCTGGATCGTAACGCCGTTATCACATTCGAACCCGTAGCAGGATCAGCGTGATGAGCCAGAAAATTGAAGGTACTTTATCGACCTCGGCCACACACCGCACGTCGTCTGTCAGAACCAAGAGCGCCTCTGGCGCATCCGAGGAAGGGCAGAGCCGTGAGGTTGGTGCAACAGCCGCCACCGATAGCCTACGCCTGACCGGCGAAGCCTCCGGACTACAGAACATACAACGCGAACTGGCGGCCGCCCCGGCGGTTGACAAGCAGCGCGTCGAAGCAGTCCGCACCGCGTTGCAGAACGGTAGCTACACGATCAACCCGGAGGCCATTGCCAGCCGGATGATCGATATGGATAGGCAACTCCGCGCATGAACACATCTGTGACCACTCCCTTGCAGGAACTTAGCGACGCGCTCGTCGGTGAACGGCAAGCGTTGTTGGATCACAATGTGGAAGGTCTGATGCAGGCGACCAGCGCCAAATTGGCCGCATTGCGCGCACTGGAAGCGGACGTGCCGGCTGGCGCCGAGGTGGAATTGCGTCTACGCGAGCTGGCCGACGCCAATCGTGCCAATGGCGCGCTACTGGCGCGACGTCGGCGTGAAGTCAATTGGGCACTGCGTCACTTGGGCCGCAGCGAGAGTGCTTCGGCCTATGACGCCAAAGGCCAATCGAGCACGCCGCTCGCGCAGCGTCATCTGGCTATCGCCTGATATCCCCGCGCCCCTTCGTCGGGGGCGCGCGCACGTAGCGGCGGCAACGGCGTATATTGAACGTCCGTCGACCACCCGCCGCCCATTGTCGTGAATTTCGTCGATATCGATTCCGCTGCCCCGGTTGTCCTGCCGCCTAGGGAGCAACTGTTTGCGCTAAGCGAACTGTTGTACGAAGGCGTGGTGCTGTTCCGCGCCGATGGTCAATTGGTGTTCGCCAACAGGGCCGCTCGCGGTTATCTATCCGGCGTGGATGCCGGCACGCTGAGCGCGCATCTGGGGCAATGGCTGCCTGGCGATGCGCTGTCGCAGGCGCGTAACAGTGGCCGTTGGAGTGGAAGCTTACCGACCGAGCAGCGCGTGGTGCTGGCGCATCTGTATTTTCAGGTCGGCTTCGGTGTCGATGATGGCCATTACCTGATGCTGATCCAGGGCATCGAAGGGCAGCAGGATTACGAGCAGGAATTGCAGCGCCGCCACGACGAATTACGTCAAGCGTATTTGCGTCTGAACGGCGCGCAGGAAAAGCTGCTGCAGTCGGAGAAAATGGCCTCTATTGGCCAACTTGCCGCTGGCGTCGCCCACGAGATCAACAATCCCATCGGTTATGTCCATTCCAATCTGGGCAGCCTGCAAGAGTATCTACGCAGCCTGTTCACCCTGATCGAAGCATACGAGCGCGCGTTGCGCGCGCCGGAACCGAAGGCGTTGATTCCGGAGATCGACGACATCCGCAACCGCTTCGACATCGACTTCATCAGCCGCGATCTGCCGCAACTGATGGCCGAGTCGCGCGAGGGTATCGAGCGGGTGACAAGCATCGTTCGCGATCTCAAGGATTTTTCGTATTCCGGTCGCGAGGACTCATGGAAGCTGGTGGATCTGCATTCGGGTCTTGAATCCACGATCAACATCATCTGGAACGAGCTCAAGTACAAGGTTATCCTGGAGCGCCACTACGGCAATTTGCCGCTGGTTGAGTGCCTGCCATCGGAGCTCAATCAGGTGTACATGAACCTGTTGCTCAACGCTGGCCAGGCGATCGGGGAGCGTGGCACCATCGTCGTCAGTACCGGTCAGGATGGCGATCAGGTCTGGATCGAGTTCAAGGACTCCGGCGCTGGTATTCCGGCCGATCTATTGCAACGCATCTTCGATCCTTTCTTCACCACCAAGCCGGTCGGCAGTGGTACCGGGCTGGGCCTGTCGATCTCCTACGGCATCGTCAACAAGCATCATGGCCGTATTGACGTGTCCAGCAGTGTCGGTGAAGGTTCGACCTTCAGAATCGTGATTCCGGTGCGTCAGCCCAAGTGATGTCGCTGGGCTCGTCACCTGCGACGTCGATAGCAAGGGCGACATGTACACATGGCGACCGATACTTTCCCTGGGTTTTGCACACCAGTGCCGTCGCTACCTCATAGTTGTCCATCCCTGCGTTGATCGTCGTGTGTGCGGAACGCCTGGCGGATGTGCTCGCGCAGTTCGTCGTCGTTCCAGGGTTTGGTCAGGAAGCGGTAGATCGCTCCTCGGTTGATCGCATCGGTCACGGTAGCGAGGTCGGTGTAGCCGGACAACACCAGGCGGATGGTATCGGGGTAGAGCATCTTGACCCGGCCGAGGAACTCGGTGCCGCTCATGTCGGACATGCGCTGGTCGGACAAGATCACCTGCACGTCGTTGGTGGCAAGCAGATCGAAGGCATCGCGGACGTTACCGGCGGCAAGGATCCGGTAGCCGTCGCGGCGGAACAGCCGGACCAGCGAGCGCAGTACGTTTTCCTCGTCGTCCAGCAACAGCAGTGTGCGGTCTGGTCGAGTTTCGGCGAAGGACTCCGGGCGCAGGTAACGGCGCCGCAACGCCATGCCCGCCGCTTCGGCCGACATCGGTTCACCGAACAGGTAGCCTTGGAAGATGTCGCAGTCGTTGCGCCGCAGGAAACCCAGTTGCGCCTGCGATTCAACGCCGTTTGCGATCACCACCATGCCTAACTGGTGCCCCATGGCGATAATCGCGCGGGCGATCGCCGCCTCGCGGTTGCCGGCAGGTGCGCTCTTGATGAAGCTGCGGTCGATCTTGAGCTTGTCCACCGGATAGCGCACCAGCGCGCTGAGACTGGAATCGCCGGTGCCGAAGTTGTCCAGGCTCAGGCTGATGCCTTCGTGGCACAGGTTGGCCAGGGTCTCGTAGACGAAATTGACGTTGTTGGTCAGCGCGCTTTCGTTGATCTCCAATACCACCATTTGCGGCGGCACGCCGGCGGCTTGCAGCGCCGACATGACTTCGTTGAAGAAGGTCGGCCGCAGCAGTTGCAAAGTGGACACATTGACCGCGATGGTGAAGTCGTCGAAACCCTGGTCGCGCCACAGCCGCGCCTGGCGCAATGCGCCTTCCATCACCCAGGTGCCGATCTGCACGATCACCCCCAGGCGCTCGGCGGTGCGCATGAAGCGCTCGGGGACGAGGATTCCCAGTGTCGGTGACTGCCAGCGCAGCAGCGACTCCATGCCGACCACGCGACCGTCGCGCGCGCTGACCATCGGTTGGTAGCGCAGGCGCAGCTCGCCGTTGGGAATGGCGTCGATGATCTGCCGCGAGATGATGCTTTCGCTGTGCGCGCTGGGCTGGCCATCGGCGGCATAGAGGCGAACCAGGTTGCCGCCTTCGCGTGCGGCTTGATAGACCGCGTCCTCGGCATAGTCGAGCAGAGTGGACAGACGGGTCGAATGTTCCGGGCACAGGCTCACGCCGATTTTGCCGGTCATGAAGAGTGTGTAGGGCAGCACCGAAAGCGGCAGTTCGATCTGTTGGCGAATTTCCTCGGCGAATGTTTCCGCTGCCGGTACGTCAGCGGTACGCGGCACCGCCATGACCAGTTCGTCGCTGCCGTGGCGCCATAGCAAGCCACGGCCACGCAGGTGGGCCTGTAGCCGGTGCGTCAGCAGGGCCAAAGCCTGATCGCCGACCTCCGGATTCATGTTCTCGTTGATCGAGGCGAAGTGGTCGATGTCGATGTGAAGCAGCATCACCCCCGGTCCGCCTGCCAGCGCTTCGGCGATCATTCCGGTCAGCGCCGGGTGTCCGGCACCCAGGCGCGAGGGCAGTTCGTCGTCCGCAGTGTTGGCGGCAGCGGGATTCCACATCGAGTCAAGATCCAAGTGAGGGGGGCGTCGTCGCGGTGGTGTAGGGCAGATACAGTGTCACCCGGGTGCCGGTGCCGGGGGCGGTATCGATTTGCAGGGTACCGCCGGCGCTCTGCGCCCGCTCGCGCATCACGATCAGGCCTAAACCACGCGGTCCGGTCGGATCGAAGCCATCGCCATCATCGACCACCTCTAGGTGCAGCTGACAGTGTTGCTCGTCGCTCAGCGTCATCCGCACCTCACCGGCGCTGGCATGACGCAGTACGTTGGTCAGGCTCTCCTGAGCGATGCGGAAGCAGGCTTGCTCGACCTCACTGCTAGGGCGCTCGGGCAGCATCGCGATCTCCAGATGCAGGCGCACCGCTGAAGCGCGAAACAGCATGCCTGCTTGCCAGCGCAATGCCGCTTCCAGGCCTAGCGCGTCCAGTTGCGGAGGGCGCAGCAGGGTAGACAGGTTGCGCAGTTTGGTGATGCTGCTGTCGGCCAATTGCACGATCTCGGCGAGATCCTCGCGGCGTCGTGCGGCATCGGTTTCGTCCAGTGCGGCATGCGCGGACAGCTTCATGGCGGTAATCGCCTGGCCGATGTCGTCGTGCAGGTCGCGCGAAATCGCGCGGCGCTCATCTTCCTGCAACGAAAAAAGACGCCGTGCCATCGCCTGCAGTTCGCGGTTGCTCTGCGCCAGCGCATCGCGGATGCGCTCGGGCTCACTGAGATCGCGCACAATCAGCAGTTTGCAATCGCGACCGCTGTAGCGGACGTTACCGAACGATAACCCAGCGTGGAACAATGAGTTATCGCGGCGGCGCATGCGCGCAGCGACGCCGGGCTCGCCCTTGGCCCCGACAGTGCCCATCTGCTCGCGTACCTGCGCCAGGCTGGCGCTGTCCACCAGGCTCTGCAATGGTTCCCCTAGTAGGTTCTCGCCATCGTAACCGAACTGCACGGCACAGGCGGCATTGGCGTACATCACATGTTCCTGGTGCAGGATGACCACACCGTCCGGCAGCACCCGCACCAGTTCGCGAAACTGCTCCTCGCGCTCGTGCAGCAGACGCCTGGAGCGTTCGTGTTCGGTTACGTCCTGCAGGGTGCCGCGTACGCAGGCGGCGCTGTGCTCGTCGTTGGCCGACTCGGCACGCAGATGCAACATGCGCGCCTGACCATCGGCTGCCAGCACTGGCAGTAGCATGTCCAGTTGCAGTGGCTTGGTGCCGCACAGATCTTCGATTACGCGCTGGAGGCGCGCCTGCGAGGCGACATCGGTGGGGATCAGTAACTCATCCAGACGATGCTGCCGTACATGCTCCGGTACACCCCGTCCCAGCATGCGGTAGACTTGGTCGGAGTAAGTGCCAAGGCCGCTGGCCCGGTCAAGTTGCCACGACCCAAGGCGCGCGATGGCTTGCGCCTCTTGCAGGTGTTGCAAGGCTTGATCGCGGCGCTGCTGCGCATCGTATTCGGCGCTACGGTCGCTGATGACCACTAGGCGTGCCTGGTGTCCCTGGTAGTCCAGGCTGCTGCTGCGGGCCTCGGCCATGCGCTGGCTGCCGTCGCGCATGCACAACGGTTCGGCGACCACGCTGGTCTTGGACGGCGACTGCCGGATTGTCTCGATCACCTCCGCCATGCGCGCGCTGACGCTGGGCGGCCATAACTTCGCTAGTTCCAGCCCGACAAACTCATCGTGGGACCAGCCGAAGAAGGTCAACGCGGCGGGGTTGGCGTCAATGACCCGCAGGCTTTCCAGGTTGTAGACAAGCATGGGGCTGGAATTGGTCTGGAACATCTGCCGGTAACCGGCTTCGGACAGTGCCAAGCGCGCATGTGACTGCATCGCGCCACGGACCAGCGGATGTAGCAAGCGGTATAGGGCAATCGCGGTCAGCGCCAGGAACAGAGCTTCGTTCAGCAACTGTAAGGCAACCAGAGTTGCGGAGTCTTTCACGAAATAGGCGAGTAGCAACTCGCTGGCGATCGACCAGAGCAGGCCCAGCGCAAGGTACAACAGGACGGTGCGCCAGATGCCGCGATCCAACCGTTTTGCCAGGCGTATGCCGGATGGTGCCTGGGCAGGTGGAGAGCTCTCGTGTGGTGATTGCATGCTCCGGCAGCCCGTTGCAGTGATTCGTCTCTGGCGAACATCTTAGCCGTTGATGGACGCTGCGGCCCATCGCCGGCTTCCAGCGCTCAATTAATACTGCTAGGTGCCGCTATCCCCCATGTCCACAGCTATTCTGCGTGGCGAAACGGAGCATCTGGGCGTGGATCAAGGCCTCATTGCAAGCTTGCTGCAGCATCCGCTTACCTCGGCACTTGTCCTGCTGGACGCCGAAGGTAGGCCCCTGGCTGCCAACCAATCAGCGCAGATGCTGGGGTTGCCGCGCACCGTGGAGGCCTATGCCCAGCTCATGCGTGACGTGCGCGAGCGACTGGTCGATGGTGAGAACATGCTGGCCTGCACGCTGCCGGGTACCGCTGGGCGGCGACTGGACGGTTGGTTGCGCTGCGTACGCGACGAGAGCGGCGCCCTGCTTGCTTACACCTTGAGCGTTCCCGAGCCGGTCGGTAGCGATGGCGCCACGCGCTGGGAGATTGCTCTGGACAGTGCTGACCACGGCCTATGGGACTGGGACATTCCCAGCGACAAGATCTTCCGTTCCGAGCGCTGGAAGCAGATGCTTGGTTACGCTGGCGACGCCCCGGTCCACGGTTTCAACAGCTTGCTGCCGCTCGTACATGGCCAGGACAAGGAACGCCTGCAACAGGCGATCCGTGCCCATTTCGAGGGTCGTACCGCGACCTATATGTGCGAGTTCCGCCTACGCGGGCAGGACGGGCAGTGGCACTGGATCCTGGACCGTGGCCGGATCGTAGCGCGGACCGCCGACGGTCGTCCGCTGCGTATGGTTGGCACGCATACGGATATCCACGAACAGAAGCTTTTGGAGCAGCGTCTGCTTGACCAACAGACCTTGCTGCGTGAGGCACAGCGCATGACTGGCATGGGAAGTTGGTCCTGGGACCCGCGACATGACCAGTTCTGGTGCTCGCACGAGTTCCAACGTGTCACTGGCTTGAACGAACAGCAGGTGCCGAACAGCCGCGGTTGGCTGCGTCTGCTCAGTCGTGATTCGTCGGCGCAATTGGTCTCGATCTGGCGCCGCATGTTGAGCGATAAAAAACCTGTCAATTTCGATGTGGAACTGCCGCTTGGCAGTCAAGCGCCGTTGCATCTGCGGGTCTGGGCACAGCCGCAATTGGAGGGCGACGGCACCATTCAACGCGTTTTAGGCCAGGTCCAGAACATCACCGAGCAGCGCCAGACCGATGCGCTGATTCGCTGGCGTACCGAACTACTCAACCGTGTCTCGGCGCTAGGCAAGATCGGTGGCTGCGAGATCGAAGTGTCCACCCGGCGGATGCAGTGGACCGAGGAGTGCTATCGCATCCACGGCTTGCGCAAGGAAACCATCGAGCTTGACCAGGCGCTTTCGCTATACACACAAGACTCGCGCGATGCGTTCGAGGCTGCGTTAGCGCGGATCGTCGAAGGTAGTCTTCCGGAGCAGTTGGACCTGTGTTTCCATCGTCCGTCGGGCCAGCGTATCTGGGTGCAGGTCCTGATCGAGCTGGACGAACGCGATGGTCTACCGCCTCGCTTCGTGGTGCTGTTTCGCGACATCACTCACGAACGCGAGGCCAACGAACGCATCGAACTGCTGGCGCACTACGATCTGTTGACCGGACTGCCGAACCGACAATTATTGCGCGAACAGTCCGAAAAGGCAATGCACGATGCGATAGAACGAGGCAGCACGTTGGCGATGCTGTTCGTCAATTTGGATGGTTTCAAAAGTATCAATGATTCTTTCGGTCATGCCGCTGGCGATGCCTTGTTGAAGTTGGCCGCATCGCGGATGCACCAGCAACTGCGTACCAGCGACCTGTTGGCTCGCTTAAGCGGTGACGAGTTCGTTCTGGTATTGCGCGATCTGGCCGAACCCGGCGACGCTGGACACGTCGCCCGCAAGCTAATCACGGCGCTGGCCGAGCCGTTGCCCAATGGCGAGAACGTCATCAAAATCGGTGCCAGCATCGGCATCGCGCTGATGGAAGAGGGACGTCAGGATTTCGATAGTCTGCTGCGCGCAGCCGACGCGGCGATGTATGCGGCCAAGGAATCCGGCCGCAATACCTGTCACTACTACAGCCAGGACGTGTTGCTACGCGCGCAGCGGCGTCTGGAGATCGAGCACGCGCTGCATGGAGCGCTGGACCGCGAGGAATTCTCGCTGGTGTACCAGCCGCTGGTGCATACGGTAGAGGGGCATCCGCCGGCGATCGAAGCGCTCCTGCGTTGGTACCGTCCTGGCCATGGCCATTGCAATCCGGCCGAATTCATCCCGATCGCGGAAGAGTGCGGGGAGATCGTGCGCCTGGGCGACTGGGTGATCAGCGAGGCCTGCCGCCAGGCAGCAGCCTGGCATGAGGCCGGGCTGAGTTTCGACCGGATCTCGGTCAACGTCTCGGCGATGCAGTTACGTGACCGTGGCTTCGCCGAGCGGGTGATCGAGCTATGCCAGCGCAACGGTTGGTCTCCGAAGCGACTGGAACTGGAACTGACTGAGTCCGCCTTGATCCGCGACAGTGAATCGTTACGGCGCTGCTTCGAACTGTTCGAGCAGGAAGGCATACTGTTGGCGGTGGACGATTTCGGTACCGGATTTTCCAATTTGCACTACCTCAATCGTTTCCCAGTGCAACGGCTCAAGATCGACCGCAGCTTCGTGCAGGACATGTTGCACGACAGCGGTACCGCCAAGGTCACCCAGGCGATCGTGCAACTGGGTCACGCATTGGGGATGCAGGTGGTGGCAGAGGGGGTTGAAACAGTGCAGGAGGATGAGCTGCTGCGCGAACAGGGCTGCGACGAAATCCAGGGCTATCTGCACTCGCGGCCGCTACCGCCGCGTGAACTGGCCGCATGGTTGCGTGCGCGCCAGCATGCCGTATCGGCATCTCAACCGTGCCTGGAGCTGGCGACGCCGTGAATGTACGCCAGCCCTGATCACGGGCTGGACTTGCGGTAGCTGATGGGCTGGCTATACTGCGCCCCCATCGTTCCCGGCCAGAGGCCACTCACCTTGGACAGTCATCCTAGACCGAAGCTGCTGCAGCTGCCGAGCTGACAGGATTGCCATGGTCTGGGTTGTCCCAGATGGGTCCCGTCCGCTCAGGACGGGATCATTCGCTAGCCTCGTTGCGATGCTGGCGCGATTTCCGCAAGACGCAAGCTCGATCCGCGAAGACTCCAAGCGTTGGCCTATGGCATTTCCGCATCCGGAGCCGTCCATGTGCCTGTCATCGCGATTGCTATTGCCCGCTACCACGAGGACGGCTAGTCCGTCTCCACACCTGCGCTGGCGTGCGCTGCGGCGCGCCTCAGCCCAGCGATACAGGCGCGTGCGCGCTGCCGCATGCCGGTCGTCCGTTATCGCGTAGGGACTCGCCGAAAGGGGTTGACCCGCAGCGTACATTTTTCCCGCTCAGACTGAGCGTTCGGCTGCGCGATCGCGCCAGCGTATTTTTCAATTGCCGCGGCTTGTTGCCGCCTTTGCCGGATCTTCCATATGGTTCCATTCGTTCGTGACCGTTCCGCGCCCGGACAGAGCGAGATACGTCCCGGTGTGTTGCCCAACCTGCACGATCTGATGGTGTTCGCATTGCTGCTGGGGTTGGGTGTGCTGTTGCTGCACGGTGCTGCCGACATGCGCGCGCCGCTGCCGCCGCCCGGCACAACCTCGGTGTCGCTAGACCTGTGGCAACTACCTGAGTATGGCCTGCGCACGACCTTGCGTATGTTTGCGGCAATGGCGGCCTCGTTGTTGTTCACCTTCGTGGTGGCGACTCTGGCAGCCAAGAGCCGACGCGCCGAGCGGGTGATCGTGCCAGCCCTGGACATCCTGCAGTCGGTGCCGGTGCTGGGCTTCCTTACCTTCACCGTGACTTTCTTCCTTGGCCTGTTCCCAGGGCGGCAGATCGGCGCCGAGTTGGCCTCGATCTTCGCCATTTTCACCAGCCAAGCTTGGAATATGGCGTTCTCGTTCTACCAGTCCCTGCGCAATGTGCCGCGCGATCTGGACGAGGTGGCCCGAGGTTTCGGCATGAGCGCCTGGCAGCGGTTCTGGCGGCTGGAAGCGCCCTATGCGACTCCGTCGCTGATCTGGAACATGATGATGTCGATGTCCGGCGGTTGGTTTTTCGTCGTCGCTTCGGAGGCCATCACCGTTGGCGATCACACCCTTGAGCTGCCTGGCATCGGCGCCTATCTGGCACTGGCGATCGGCCAGCGCAACTTCGGCGCGGTCGCTTGGGCGGTCCTGGCGATGGCGGTGCTGATCGCACTGTACGACCAATTGCTGTTCCGCCCCATCGTTGCCTGGTCGGACAAGTTCCGTGCCGAGTTGACCGCCTCGCAGAACAAGCCGCAGTCCTGGTTGTACGACTTGCTTCGGCGCACACGCCTGGTCAAGCGCCTGGCCGCGCCATTGTCCTGGGCCTGGCAGCGCACTTTGCTGCTGCGATGGGCGCCGCGACGAGCGTCGGTGAGCACAGCGGAGGCGTCCCGGGGGCGCGGCGCGATCTGGGGTGATCGCTTCTGGAGTGTCTCGCTGGCTGCCGCGGGATTGACTGCGGCCTGGTTCGCCTTCGACTACGGCCGCCGCCATCTAAGTCTGCACGATCTGGGCGATGCGTTCTGCGGCGGCCTGGCCACGTTGCTGCGGGTGGTGGTACTGATTGCGCTGGCCAGCCTGGTATGGGTGCCGATTGGGGTCTGGATCGGTCTACGTCCGAAGGTGGCGCAGCGGGTGCAGCCGTTGGCGCAGTTCCTGGCCGCGTTCCCCGCCAACGTCCTATTCCCGTTTGCGGTTTTGGCGATCGTCGCCACTGGCGCCAATCCGAACATCTGGCTGTCGCCACTGATGATATTGGGGACGCAGTGGTACATCCTGTTCAATGTGATTGCCGGCGCCAGTGCTTTTCCCACCGACCTGCGCGAGGCCGCCACCATCTACCGGCTGCGCTCGTGGACATGGTGGCGGCGGGTGATTCTGCCGGGCATTTTCCCGTATTACGTGACTGGCGCGCTGACGGCCTCTGGCGGCTCCTGGAATGCCAGCATCGTGGCCGAACTTGCCAGTTGGGGAGATCGCCATGTGCAGGCCTACGGCCTGGGCTCCTATATCGCTCGTGCCACCGCTGCTGGCGACGGCGCACGGGTTCTGCTCGGCGTGGCGGTGATGTCGCTGTTCGTGAGTATCTTCAATCGTGCGGTGTGGCGGCGGCTATATGTCTTCGCCGAACGCCGCCTGCGTTTCGACTGACCCAGGGAGACCGATCATGAGCTTTTCCGCAAGCGCTCCCGAGCGCGCCCCGCTGGTCCGCGTACAGGGTGTGCGCAAGAGCTACGACAAGGGCGGGGCAACCCCGTTGGTGGTGCTGGAGGACGTCGACCTGACCCTGAACTCTGGGCAGATCGTCGGTCTACTCGGCCGTTCCGGTTCGGGCAAGTCGACCTTACTGCGTGCCATCGCCGGCTTGCTACAGCCCAGCGCCGGCAGCATTGCCTTCCGCGACGCTGCGCCGGATCAAGCGCCGGACGACATTGCGATGGTATTCCAGAGTTTCGCGTTGTTCCCTTGGTTGACCGTACTGCAGAACGTGGAAGTGGGACTGGAGGCGCGTGGGGTGGCGGTCGACGAAAGGCGCCGCCGCTCCTTGGCAGCGATCGACCTGATCGGCCTGGATGGCTACGAAGGCGCTTACCCGAAGGAGTTGTCCGGAGGCATGCGCCAGCGCGTGGGTCTGGCGCGGGCGCTGGTGGTGCGCCCCAAGCTGCTGCTGATGGACGAGCCCTTCTCTGCGCTGGACGTGCTGACAGCCGAAACCTTGCGCACCGACCTGCTGGATCTGTGGTCGGAAGGTCGCATGCCGATCGAATCGATCCTGATGGTGACCCACAACATCGAGGAAGCGGTGTTGATGTGCGACCGTATCGTGATCTTCGGTGCCAATCCGGGGCGAGTGATTGGCGAGATCCAGGTCACGCTGCCACAGCCGCGCAATCGCCTGGCGCCAGCGTTCCGCGCGCTGGTCGACGACATCTACGCGCGCATGACGTCCAGCCCGCAGCGGCCGCATGCGCGCGAGGGCGTGTTCCCCGGTAGCGGCATCGCCATGGTGCTGCCGCGGGTGTCGAGTAATCTTCTGGCTGGCCTGATCGAGGCGGTTGCAGCTGAGCCTTACCATGGCCGCGCCGACTTGCCGCCACTGGCGGCCAGCCTGCAATTGGAAGTCGATGAGCTTTTCCCGATTGCCGAGACCCTGCAATTGTTGCGTTTTGCCGTCTTCGAACAGGGCGATCTGCAGTTGACCCCTGCGGGGCAGCGCTTCGCCGAACTCGGCACCGATGCGCGCAAGCAACTGTTTGCCCAGCACCTAGCGACCTATGTGCCGCTGGCCGCGCACATCCGTCGCGTGCTCGACGAGCGCCCAGCGCACCATGCGCCGGCACGCCGCTTCCGCGACGAACTGGAGGATCACATGTCAGAGGACTACGCGATGGAAACCGTGCAGGCGGTGACCAGCTGGGCGCGCTACGCCGAATATTTCGCCTACGACAAGCAGGCGGACTTGTTCTCGTTGGAAAATCCGACTTGAAGGGGACGCGAATCAGCGACGTCAACGTGACAGCGGCGAGAATCGCTTAGTCGATGTCGTGCAAGACAAAATCGACGATCGGAGCCGGTGTGCCGGCAGCGTCGATGGCGGTTCCGTTCAGTCCCATGTCCCAGGCCAGACTGGCCCATACGCTGTCGGCAATGCAGGCGCCCTGCGGCATGGAGGGGCGTGCTATGCGCATCTGGTACAGCTCGGCCTGGGCCAGTGTTTCCAATCTGCGCAGTATGCTGCCCGTCTGCTGACGCAGTGCCACTGCTGGAGCAACTGCGTCCGGTACCGGTGCGTCCGGTGCCGGGTCGCGCGGATCGCTGCGCTCATCGCAGGACATGACCGCACCTCTGGATAGGGACTGGAAATACATCGGCTAGGCCAAGCGGGTAGGGCATAGACGACACGCCCCGGTAGAGCCGGGGACGTGTCGGTTCATAGCGCGGAAATGGTCACGGCAGGCTCAGAACAATTCCACCGTGCCTGCGCCCATGCTCTGCTGTGCCACCGGCTTGTGCGGTGGGCGCTCCCATTCCGTACGCATATCGCGCAGACGCTTACCGACCCGCTGCAGCGCATCGATCAGTTCGCTGTCGAATACTCCGCCGTTGCGGTGCAACAGTTCCTGGAGGGCCACTGCTTCGCGGTTGATCGCGGCCAGTCGGTCCATGTGGGTATGCACGCCGCCAAGCGCCTGGGTCGCGATGTCCTCGAACTGCAGGGCGCGCACGGCTTCGGCGACACTGCTGTCGATGGCGCGACCGCATTCGGAGATCTCGCGCATGCTGTCGCCGAGGGAGTGATTGATCGCGGCCACGTTATCCAACATCGCCGCTGCCTCGGCACGGGCCTCGCGGGAGCGGTCCATGTCGCGGGAGGCCATGTGCGAGACCGTCTCGCGCACCTTGGCGATCGCATCCTTGGAGCTGTGCGCCAGCTTGCGGATCTGCTCGTTGAAGGTGGTGGAACGCTCGGACAGATTGCGTACCTCGTCGGCCACCACCGCGAAGCCGCGGCCCGCTTCGCCGGCGCGCGCCGCTTCGATGGCCGCGTTCAACGCCAACAGGTTGGTCTGGTCGGCGATCGACTTGACATCCTCCAGCAGGGCGAAGATGCCGTCCAGGTGCTGCGACATGTCGTCGATGTAGTGCACCGTGGTGGTGCTCTGGCCGCTGACTTGTTCCAGCGCTTCCACCAACTGTTCCATGCGCTGGCTGGCATGTTGGGCGAAGCGGGCCACGTCCACCCCTGTACCGCCATCTTCGCCAGTGCGATCCACGATCCGTGCCAGCGCCACGCTCTGCTGACGGGATTTGCGATTCATCGCTTCGAAGCTGTTTCCCAGGCCGCTGACCGCCTGGCGGATCAGTTCGCGGGCACGTTCGATATCGCTGCGTGACCCATCGATCTCATTGCCCACGAAGCTCCGCAGCTCGTTCAGCAACTGATCCTGTTCACGCATGATTTTGGCCTGCTCCGGCGAGCGCCGGCTTTGGCTGTATGCGGTCCAGGCGGCGAAGCCCAACCAACTCAACGTCATCGTGGTGAGAATGGCCCAGCGGACCGGGGCTGGCCAATCCAAGCCGGCAGCAATGGGGAACAGCAGCGTCAGGGCAAGCGGAGCGGCCAGACGGATCAGTAGGCGTGAATACATGGACGTTCTCGGCAAAGTCACGATTGCAGTATCGGCCGCCCCGTCGCGCTCTTTAGGTGCGGCCTCGCGCTGATCGTCGCGCGGTTGTCGGATACGTAACCTAATACGGCCAGCCTGTGGTGGCGTCAGCGTTGACGTTCAGCGCAGTGCCAGGTCCACGGCTTCGCGCATGCGCCGCTTGGCAAGCAGGAAATCCCACAGACTACCGCCCAGCTGTCGCCATAGTACCGCAGAGCGCACTGCGGCCAACAGCAGGGCACGGATCTCCGCGACCACCCCCGCCTGACCCAGATAGTGTGGATTCCCTTGCACCATCACCCGAGGACGTAAGTGACTGATAGTTCCAGCATAGAGCTGGCCCAGTGCTTCGATCACCTCAGGATGTGTGCTGTCGCCATGCTGTTTCAGCAGCAAGGCGGTCCGGGCGATGCCGACGCTGATTTTGGCGTCGGTTTCGGTGTCGCTGACGAGACGGCGCTCCAATTGGATTACCGCCATCGCCAGCCGTGGCAGGACCTCGTCCTGACCCTGGTTGCGAAAGTACTGGTGCAATAAGCGCATGCCAGGCACCAAGTCGCTGCGGTGGCCGTAAACCGCCTCCGCGCTCGGTGCATCGATCCGAAACACGCTGTCGAGCAGAGTGCGCACCAGCGATGCCTCCGAATGGCCGGTTTCGGCGATGCGGCGTACCTGTTGCAGGGCCTGGGCCATGCCTGCCAGCGCCAGCATACGCGTGTCCATGGTGTCGATCATCGGTTGGTGTCCTCGTGTGTTGCAGGCGTCCGCTGCGCCAGGCGGCGCTCCAGCGGGGCATCGGTGGTGGCGATCACGGCTCCGCCCAGGCACTCCTCGCCCTGGTACAGCACCAGAGATTGCCCCGGAGTCACGGCCCGTTGCGGACGCGTGAACTGTACCGTCAGAGTGCCATCATCGCGGATCTCGACCATGCACGGTTCGTCGGCTTGCCGGTAGCGGGTTTGCGCACGACATGCGAAGTGCCGCGCTGGCGGTGCGCCGGCAATCCAATGGGCGCTTTCCGAGCGCAGTTGTGTGGCCATCAGATGGGGGCTGTCGCGGTCCTGGTCGACGTACAGCACATTGCGCGCCACATCCTTGCCGATCACGTACCACGGCGCTGCGGCGCGGCCACGTACGCCACCGATGTTTAGGCCTTCGCGCTGGCCCAGGGTGAAATAGAACACGCCGGGGTGCTCGGCCACGATCTGCTCGTGCGGGTCGCGGATCTCGCCGCGCCGGGCCGGCAGGTAGCGGCTGAGGAATGTGCGGAAGTCGCGTTCGCCGATGAAGCAGATGCCAGTGGAGTCCTTCTTGGCGTGGGTCGGCAAACCCGCCTGGCGGGCGATGCGTCGCACCTGTTCCTTGGGCAGCTCGCCCACGGGAAACAGGGTCGCAGCGAGTTGTGCCTGGCCCAACTGGTGCAGGAAATAGCTTTGGTCCTTGTTGCGATCCAGCCCGCGCAGCAGCCGCCAACGGCGATCGACGAATGCCACCCGCGCGTAGTGGCCGGTCGCGATCCGCTCGGCGCCAAGGTCGCGTGCCGCGTCTAGGAAATGCTTGAACTTGACCTCGCGATTGCATAGTACGTCCGGGTTGGGAGTGCGCCCAGCGGCGTATTCGGCGAGGAAGTGTGCGAATACGCCTTGCCAGTATTCTTTGGAGAAGTCGCGAAAATGGAATGGAATGCCGAGCATTCCGCAGACCGCCACCGCATCGCGTCGGTCTGCTTCGGCGCGGCATGTGGTCGCTTTTGGTTTTCTGTCTTCAGCGATGCTCGCGCTGTCGTGCACATCGCCGTTGCCGTCGTCTGCCCAGTTCTGCATGAACAGCCCAGAAACCGTGTGCCCCTGTTGCACCAGTTGCCAAGCCGCTACCGACGAATCCACCCCCCCGGAGACGCCGACCATGATGCGTGTTGTGCTCATGCCAACTGTCGCACCAAATCTAACGGATAGCGTTGCCCGGCTAGGAAATCGGCCACGGTCTGCCACACCAGCGGGCTGCGCCAGCGCGATCTGGCGCGCTGTAACTCGGCCGGGGTCATCCACAACGCGCGCACGATGCCGGTATCCAGCGGCCGCTGTGGGTTGTGTGCCAGCGGCTCGGCAGCAAAAGCGAAGCGCAGGTAATGGCGGCCATTATCAGCCTTCCATTGGTAGGCGCCGATGAACGCGGTTGGGCGCACCTGCCAGCCGGTTTCTTCCAGTGTCTCGCGCACTGCGGCCTCCACCAAGCTTTCGTCTGGCTCCAGATGACCAGCAGGCTGGTTCAGTACCAACGCGCCGCCAATGGCCTCTTCCACCTGCAGCAGGCGGCCATCGTGCGCCACGATGGTGGCCACGGTCACATCGGGCTGCCAGTGTGACATTGCCAGTGTCATCAGAGCGCGTCCTTGCCGTCGTTGAGTTCGGTATCCATCGCAATCGTCGGATGCATGCGAAACGCTATCGGAGGGAAGAGAATTGTGCGGGCAGTGCTTGCGGTCGTCCAATCCCGCTGGACAGGGGGCGTATATAATTGCGCGATGCCCCGTAAGAATTCCCCTGAGCACGACCATGGCGTGATGGTGGAGGCCGGCAAGCCGGAGACCGCCCGCCCGCCGATGTACCAAGTGCTGCTGCTGAACGACGATTACACCCCGATGGAGTTCGTGGTGACCGTGTTACAGCAGTTTTTTGCCTTGGATCTGGAGCGGGCCACCCAGGTGATGCTGCATGTGCATACGCGCGGTCGCGGAGTGTGCGGCGTTTACACCCGAGAGGTGGCTGAATCCAAGGTGGCTCAGGTGAACGAGTTCTCGCGGATGAACCAGCACCCCCTGTTGTGTACGATGGAAAAAACCTGATAGTGCTAGGCGTCGGTCATCGGCCTGCTAGGACACACTAACGCGGTCTGAACACACTGATCCGATACGGTTGTGGTAATTCGCAACTCAAGCCAAATATTGTCGGCAATAGACGTCGGAGTGAATCATGTTCAGCAAAGATCTAGAGCAGACCATCGGCCAGTGTTACAAGCGCGCCAGGGAAGCCCGTCACGAATTCATGACGGTCGAACACCTGCTATTGGCTCTGCTCGATAATCCGTCTGCGCAAGCCGTGCTCAAGGCATGTGGAGCAGATGTCGATCGCCTGCGCAACGATCTGGAACAGGCCATCGACGCCTCGGTGGCGCGGTTGGCCGAAGATGACGGTCGCGATACCCAGCCGACGCTGGGGTTTCAGCGGGTTTTGCAGCGTGCGGTCTATCACGTGCAGTCCTCCGGCAAGAAAGAAGTGACTGGCGCCAACGTGTTGGTCGCGATCTTCGGCGAGAAGGACTCGCATGCGGTGTATTTCCTGAACCAGCAGGACATCACCCGGCTGGATATCGTCAATTACCTTTCGCACGGCATCGCCAAAATGGGCGAGGAAGGCGAACATGCCTCACCATCCGTCGACGGAGAAGCCAGGAGCGAGGTGGGCGAGGGCGAGCCCAAAGGAGATGCGTTGGCTGAGTTCGCCACGAATCTGAACGAACAGGCGCGCAACGGCCGGATCGATCCCCTCGTCGGTCGTGCCGACGAGATCGAACGCACCATCCAGGTGCTATGCCGCCGTCGCAAGAACAACCCGCTGTACGTGGGTGAGGCTGGCGTGGGCAAGACCGCTATCGCCGAGGGTTTGGCCAAGCGCATCGTCGAAGGCAGCGTGCCCGAGGTGCTGGCCGATGCGGTGATCTTTTCGCTGGACCTGGGCGCACTGGTCGCCGGTACCAAGTACCGCGGCGATTTCGAAAAACGCCTCAAGGGCGTGCTGAGTGCGTTGAAGAAGGTTCCCAATGCGGTGCTGTTCATCGACGAGATCCACACCATCATCGGTGCCGGCTCGGCATCCGGCGGCACCATGGATGCCTCCAACCTGATCAAGCCAGCGCTGTCCTCGGGCGAGTTGCGCTGCATCGGCTCGACCACCTTCCAGGAGTACCGCGGTATCTTCGAGAAGGACCGTGCGTTGGCTCGACGCTTCCAAAAGATCGACATCGTCGAGCCGACGGTGGGCGAAACCTTCGAGATTTTGCAGGGACTCAAGCCCAAATATGAGGCGCATCATGGTGTGATTTACGCCGATGAAGCGCTGCAGGCTGCCGTCGACCTGTCTGTCAAGCACATTGGCGACCGCCTGCTGCCGGACAAGGCGATCGACGTGATCGATGAGGCCGGGGCGCGGCAGCGGCTGCTGCCGGAAGGCCAGCGCAAGGAATTGATCGACATTGAGGAGATCGAAACCATCGTCGCCAAGATGGCGCGGATTCCGACCAAGCAGGTCAGCGCCACCGACAAGGACGTGCTGCAGCACCTGGAGCGCAACCTCAAGATGGTGATCTTCGGTCAAGATACGGCGATCGAGACCCTGGCGTCGTCGATCAAGCTGGCACGTTCGGGCCTGAGTAATCCGGAGAAGCCGATCGGCAATTTCCTGTTTGCTGGTCCCACTGGCGTCGGCAAGACCGAGGTGACCAAGCAACTGGCGCTGCAGTTGGGGATCGAACTGGTACGCTTCGACATGTCCGAGTACATGGAGCCGCATTCGATCAGCCGGCTGATCGGCGCGCCTCCAGGCTATGTTGGTTTCGACCAAGGGGGCCTGCTGACCGAGAAAATCGTCAAGACCCCGCATTGCGTGCTGTTGCTGGACGAGGTGGAGAAGGCGCATCCGGATATCTTCAACATCCTGCTGCAGGTCATGGACCGCGGCATGTTGACCGATACCAACGGACGCGAGGCCAACTTCAAGAACGTGATTCTGGTGATGACCACCAATGCCGGGGCGACCCAGGCCTCGCGGCGCTCGATCGGTTTCACTCAGCAGGATCACTCCACCGACGCGATGGAGGTCATCCGCCGCAGTTTCACGCCGGAATTCCGCAATCGTCTGGACGCCGTTGTGCAGTTCGAAGCGTTGGCCTTCAACCATATCCTGCGCGTCGTCGATAAGTTCGTGATCGAGCTGGAGATGCTGTTGCAGGAAAAGCATGTCTCGTTGTCGGCCACGCCAACCGCGCGCGATTGGCTGGCTCAGCACGGCTTCGACCCTTTGATGGGCGCGCGCCCGATGGCACGACTGATTCAGGACAAGGTCAAGCGTCCATTGGCCGACGAGTTGCTGTTCGGCAAGCTGGTCAATGGCGGCCGCGTCACCATCGATGTCCGCGATGGCGAACTGGTGGTGGATACCCAGGCCGAACCGGAGCGTCTGCTGCCTGCGACAGTGGATTAAGGCCGGGCACACGCCAGCGACGACGACGCAGCGGTGGTAACAGGAAACCCGTTGTCGCCTTGGTGTCTATCCGGTTTGCTTGATGTCGCAGACGTGAAAAGGCGGCCGCAGGCCGCCTTTTCGCTATCCGCGCCGCAGGGATTACTTCATGCGGTAGGTGATCCGCCCCTTGGTCAGGTCGTATGGCGTCATCTCGACCTTCACCCGGTCGCCGGTGAGGATGCGGATGTAATTCTTGCGCATGCGTCCGGAGATGTGGGCGATGATTTCGTGCCCGTTCTCCAGCTTGACCCGGAAGGTGGTATTGGGCAACGTCTCGCTGACGGTGCCTTCGAATTCGATGGAGTCGTCTTTCGACATGTAATCCTGTGCGATTCGTGTGCGGCCAATGGCCTTAAGAGCGGGAATTCTACTCGCCCTGCCCGGGTCATGCAAAGTTTGCGTTAATCCTGCTCAAGCGCGGGCGATGTCCATGACTGCCAGATCGCCGAACCGCTGGGTCCACGATATAGTTTCGGCGGATGCCGCGACGAGCGGTGCGATCTCGGCGAGGAATCGCGCACGCGGCCAGCACTCGGCACCCAGGCTGAGCAGGTGTGGATTTTCCACTTGCGCATCGATCAGCGGCCAGCCCCATTCGTGCAGACGCATCGCCAGTGCCGCCAGTGCGACCTTGGAGCCACCGCTGCGCGCGCTGAACATGCTCTCGCCGAAGAACATTCGCCCGCGCGCCACGCCATAGAGACCACCGACCAGTGCCGTGCCATCGAACACTTCCACCGAGTGGGCATGTCCGGCGCGGTGCAGGGTCACGTAGGCGTCGCGCATCTGCGCGGTGATCCAGGTGCCAGCCTGACCGGCTCGGGGCGTCTGCGCGCAGGCGTCGATCACCTGCGCGAAGGCGGTGTCGGCACGGGCGATCCAGGACGAATGCCGTAGTCCGCGCCGCAAGCGCGAGGACAGCCGCACCCCGTCGCTGCGGAACACCGTGCGCGGATCCGGGCTCCACCACAGGATGGGTTGGCCGTCGGAGTACCAGGGGAAGATGCCGTTCGCATAAGCGGCGAGCAGACGTGTCGGGGTCAGATCGCCACCGAGGGCGAGCAATCCGTCCGGATCGCGCAAGGCCCGTTCCGGCGGCGGGAACGGAGCGGTGGGGTCTGCTTCCAGCAGGACGGGAAGACGGCGCATCGTCAGTCAGCTGGCCGATCAGCTCAGCGGGTCGTGGCGAAACGGCGAGGAGCGCTGCAGAGCCTGCGCCTGTTCGCGTACCGCTGCGCGTTCCTGCGCGCACCAGTCCGCCAGGGGGGCGCGGAACCCCGGATCGGCGATCCAGTGGCGGCTGCGGACCAGGCGCGGCAGAAAGCCGCGGGCGATCTTGTGCTGTCCTTGTGCGCCGGGCTCGAAGCGGGTTAGTCCCTCGCGCAAGCAGTAGTCGATGCCTTGGTAATAGCAGGTCTCGAAGTGCAAGCCAGGCAGAGGCGCGCCCCCCCAATAACGGCCGTACAAGGTGTCGCCGCCACGCAGGCAAATAGCTCCGGCCACCGGAATTTCTTCATAAATTGCTAGAAATATCAGAAAATTACGAGGAATTTCTCGTGCAAGATGTGAGAAAAAGTCGAGTGTCAGTGCCGGGGAGTTGCCGTAGTCTTCGAAGGTGCGTAGATAGAATCCATGCATGGCCTGCAGATCGGCGGTCGTGGCCTCGTCGCCATGCACGACGCGGAACTCGATCCCGGCCCGCTGCACCTTGGCCCGCTCCTGGCGGATATTTTTACGGTGTTTGTGGTCCATCGCGCCCAGGTAGTCGTCGAATCCAGTCCAGCCGGCGTCGTTGTGCCATTGATACTGCACGTCGTGGCGCGCCAGCCAGTCCTCGCCGAACGCAGGGTCTTCCTCGGCGCAATGAAAGTTCACGTGCGCCGAGGACAGGTCGCTGCTTTCGGTCAGTGCCTGCATCGTCTCCAGCAGTTCCTGCCGCGTTAGTGCGTCGTGCGCCAGTAGCCGCGGCCCGGTGACCGGTGAGTAAGGCACAGCGCACAGCCATTTCGGAAAATAGTCCTGGCCGTAGCGCGCGTAGGCGTGTGCCCAGGCATGGTCGAACACGAATTCGCCGTGCGAGTTGCTCTTCAGATAACCGGGCGCGGCGGCGACCAGGGTGTCGCCGTCCCACAGGGTGAGATGCAGCGGGCTCCAGCCCCAGTCTGGACGCAGGCAACCGTACCGTTCCAGTCCTTGAAGGAACGCATGCGTGACGAACGGGTTGCGACCGTCGTGCAGGGCGTCCCAGGCGGCCGCAGGCAGCGCGTCGAGCTGGCGTAACCAGCGCACCCGGCTCATGGCGATGGCCCTTGCGGTGGCTCTCTTCGTCGCAAGGGCAATGAGATGCGGGCGCGCAGCAGTGCGGCCGCATCCTGCCGCACTCGGCCAGCGCGCAGCGCCGACTCAGGCACTCTTGTCCAGATAGCGCTCGGCGTCCAGCGCGGCCATGCAACCGAAGCCGGCGGAGGTGATCGCCTGGCGATAGTGCTGGTCGGCGACGTCGCCGGCGGCGAAGACGCCCGGCACCGAGGTTCCGGTGGCGCCGCCCCCCAGGCCTGAGCGGATTTCCAGATAGCCGTTGTGCATCGTCAGTTGGCCGTCGAACAACTGGGTGTTCGGATGATGGCCGATGGCGACGAAGAAGCCCTGGGCCGGCAGTTCACGTGTGCTGCCGTCGATGACGGACTTCACCCGCACACCGGTGACCCCGGCGTCGTTACCGAGGACTTCGTCCACCGCATGGTGCCAGACGGTTTCGATCTTGCCTGCGGCGACCTTGGCGAACAGCTTGTCCTGCATGATCTTTTCCGCGCGCAGGGTGTCGCGGCGATGCACTAGGTAGACTTTGCGGGCGATGTTGGACAGGTACAGTGCTTCTTCCACGGCGGTGTTGCCGCCGCCGACCACGACCACGTCCTGGTCCTTGTAGAAGAACCCATCGCAGGTGGCGCAGGCGGATACGCCACGGCCCTTGAACGCCTCTTCCGAAGGGATCCCCAGGTACTTGGCGGTGGCGCCGGTGGCGATGATCAGCGCGTCGCAGGTGTAGTCGCCGCTGTCGCCGCTGAGCCGGAACGGACGCTGCGATAGGTCGGCGGTGTGGATGTGGTCGAAGATCACTTCGGTGTCGAAGCGCTCGGCATGTGCCTGCATCCGCGCCATCAGGTCTGGTCCCATCAGGCCGTGGGCGTCGCCCGGCCAGTTGTCCACTTCGGTCGTGGTCATCAATTGGCCGCCTTGCTGCAGGCCGGTGATGACCACCGGCTTGAGGTTGGCGCGTGCGGCGTAGACCGCGGCGGTCCAGCCGGCTGGGCCGGAACCTAGGATCAGGAGGCGGGAATGCTTGGCAGAATGGGCGGCAGAAGGGCTCATGTATACTCGCGGACAGGGTGAAATGGCGGCGGAATCGTGGCACTGCACCAACTCCGGCGATCGTCCATAGAGTGGCGGCCGGTCTTGGACGAATCAAGCTGCGCTGTGGAAACGCTGCGGCATGGAACGTCATGGCGCCGGCGCTTGCGGTCGCGTGCGTGTTCCCCGATCTCCAACGGTTACATCGCGCTCGGTAGGGAAGGGCGGCTCAGAAGAGCGCTGCTGAAATTCTGGGTAGAGTCGTTTACTATCAAATACTAACGGTATATTTCTAAGGTCTGGTTATAGCGTGGCAAAGCAGGTTCCGGAACGCGGTAAATCCCAGGGCGGCAATGCGGCGGCACGCAAGCAGGCCGCCGCGCCCAACCCGCGTCGGCAGAAGCTATGGCGCGATCTGGCACTGATCGCAATCGCGCCATTGTTGCTGTATCTGTTGGCCAGCTTGGCGACATATTCAGTCGCCGATCCGGGGTGGTCGCACACCGGCAGCGTGGTCGCGCCGGTCCATAACATGGGCGGTAAGTTTGGCGCCTGGATCGCCGACATGTTGTTGCAACTGTTCGGCTATGTGGCATTCCTGTTGCCTGTGGTGATCGGTGCGATTTCCTGGATCGCGCTGTTCGGCATGGACCACGATGGCGATGGCGAGGCCGACCTGGGTCCTGCGTTACGCTTGGTGGGCATCGTCGGGTTGATGATCGCCGCGACCGGGCTGCTGCACCTGCGCTTGTTCGCGGGCGACGTCGGCGTGGCTGGTGGCATCCTTGGCAAGCTGGTTGGCAATTCGCTGGCGGCGGGTTTCGGTGCGCTCGGCGCCAACCTGTTCGTGCTGGTTCTGCTGTTGGTCTCGATCACCCTGGCCACCGGCCTGTCTTGGTTCGCCCTGATGGAGCGTATCGGCAAAGCGGTGATGACGCTGCCGGCGCTGGCTCGGCGTGGCACCCAGCAGGCCAACGAATGGCAGCAGACCCGCGCCTTGCGCGAGGAGCGCGAGGAGGTCCGCAAGGTCGATGCGGTGCAGCGCGCCAAGCGCGAGCCGGTCAAGATCGAGCCGCCACCGACACCAGTGGTGGAGAAAAGCGATCGCGCCAAGCGCGAGCAGCAGATTCCCCTGTTCTATGGGACCGGCGGCGATGCCTCGGGCCTGCCGCCGCTGGCCTTGCTGGACGATCCAAAACCCCAGGCCAAGGGCTATTCCGAGGAGACTCTGGAAACCCTGTCACGGCAAATCGAGTTCAAGCTCAAGGACTTCCGTATCGATGCACAGGTGGTCGGCGCCTATCCAGGGCCGGTGATTACCCGCTTCGAGATCGAACCGGCGGCAGGGATCAAGGTTAGCCAGATCAGTTCCCTGGATAAGGACATTGCCCGTGGTCTGTCGGTGAAGTCGGTCCGCGTGGTCGACGTGATTCCGGGCAAGTCGGTGATCGGCCTGGAAATTCCCAACGTCAGCCGCGAGATGATCTACCTCAGCGAATTGTTGCGCTCCAAGGAGTACGACAAGTCGACCAGTCCGCTGACTCTGGCGTTGGGCAAGGACATCGCGGGGCGCCCGACGGTGGCGGACCTGGCGCGCATGCCGCACCTGCTGGTCGCCGGTACTACCGGCTCGGGCAAGTCGGTGGCGGTGAATGCGATGGTGCTGAGCCTGCTGTACAAGGCATCGGCCAAGGAACTGCGGATGCTGATGATCGACCCCAAGATGCTCGAACTGAGCGTCTACCAGGGCATTCCGCACCTGCTGGCACCGGTGGTGACCGATATGAAGGAGGCCGCCAACGGCCTGCGCTGGTGCGTGGCGGAGATGGAGCGCCGCTACAAGCTGATGAGCGCGGTCGGGGTACGCAACCTGGCCGGCTTCAACAAGAAGGTCAAGGATGCCGAGGACGCCGGGCAGCCGTTGATGGATCCGCTGTTCAAACCCAATCCGGATCTGGCCGAGGCGCCGCGTCCGCTGGAGACGCTGCCGTTCATCGTCATCTTCATCGACGAATTTGCCGACATGATGATGATCGTCGGCAAGAAGGTCGAGGAGTTGATCGCGCGCCTGGCGCAGAAGGCGCGTGCGGCCGGCATCCATCTGATCCTGGCCACTCAGCGTCCATCGGTGGATGTGATTACCGGCCTGATCAAGGCCAATATCCCGACCCGGATCGCCTTCCAGGTCAGTTCCAAGATCGACTCGCGCACCATCCTCGACCAGTCTGGCGCCGAAACCCTGCTCGGCCACGGCGACATGTTGTACCTGCCGCCGGGCACGGCGATGCCGGACCGAGTGCATGGCGCCTTCGTCAGCGACGAGGAGGTGCACCGGGTGGTCGAGCACCTCAAGGCCAGTGGCCCGGTCGACTACATCGAAGGTGTGCTCGACGAAGTCCAGACCATGGGCGACGGCACCGTGGTCGGCGCGACCGGCTTGCCCGAAAGCAGCGCAAGCGGCGGCGACGAATCCGACCCGTTGTACGACGAAGCGCTGCGCATCGTCACCGAAACCCGGCGCGCTTCGATCTCCGGCGTGCAGCGGCGGCTGAAGATCGGCTACAACCGCGCCGCGCGGCTGATCGAGGCGATGGAAGCGGCCGGCGTGGTCAGCCCGCCCGAACATAACGGCGATCGTAGTGTGTTGGCGCCGCCACCGCCGAAGTGAACCGCGCGACGTTGATTGTGTCGGGCCCTGGCAAGGGAGCGTGGCAGACCCCTGGTGTCCCTATCGGCCGACGCACGATGTTCGTGCAGCTCAACGAGCAAAACCGCAAGCGCATCGAGGAGTCGATCATTGCCTTCTCCGCTTTCAATGGTAGTGGCGAACTGGAATTGCAGGGCACGCCGCAAGACCTGAGTCGGCCATCCGGAGATGTCTACCGCTTTCTGCACAGCGAGACCTATTGGCTGACCTTTCCGGACAGTGTGCCGATCATCGCGATTCCGACCGACATTCGGTTCCGTAACGCCGCTGGTGAATACACCGCGAACTGGGTTCGCGAGGGGCAGACCGTGATCGCCACGCAATGCAGACCGAACATTGAGCGACACGACGCCGTCTGATCGCCGATTCAGCACGCGTGCGTCACACTTCGCATTCTCCGTCCGGAAATCCATCCGTATGCTTCGCACACTCCGCTATACCGTCCTCGTCACCGCCTTGTTGGCCAGCACCGCCTACGCTGGTGCACGCGAGGATCTAACGGCTTTCACCCACGGGCTCAAAGGCTTGGATGGCCAATTTGCACAGAAGGTCTACGATGGCAAAGGCACGCTGAAGGAGAGTTCCAGTGGCCGCGTCGCCCTGTCGGCACCGCGTCTGTTCCGTTGGGAGTACCGCAAGCCGTATAGCCAATTGATCGTGGCCGATGGCAGCAAGGTGTGGGTCTACGATCCGGACTTGAAGCAAGCCACGGTGCGCACCCAGGGGGCCGAGGAGCAAAATAGCCCGCTGACTGCGCTGATCGACCCGGGCAAGCTCGATCGCCAGTACGACGTCAGCGAGGAGGCGGTGGCGCGCGATGGCCTACAGTGGTTGACCATGACCCCGAAGGTTGGCACCGAGGCCAACTTCCAGTTGGCCAAGCTCGGTTTCGACGGCAAAGGCCTGGCCCGGATGGAGGTGGTCGACCCGGTCGGCCAGCGCACCGAGATCAGCTTCAGTGGCTGGGAGCGCAACCCGCGCTTTACCGCCGGCACCTTTCGCTACGTCCCGGAAAAGGACGTGGACGTGGTTGGTGACCGCTGAGGCGTGTCGCGCCCCGTGACTGGCATGCGGGGCGTTTGTTAGCCACTCTTAGAGTACCTAACAAAACGACTGCGTCGCTGTCGGACGGGGGCAGGCAGTGCTCGGAATCCTCATGTGCCGCTTGTACGCTGCGGTTCCTGCGCGCTGTCCGCGCTCACCCGACGGCGATTTGTGAGGTTTTGCTAGCCACTTTTAGTCGCAACATGTCTGTACTTCGATGCTGACGTGTCCCAACGTCGCCATGTCGTGCAGGCGCGCGTGATAGAACGCGACCGGCCGTGGCCGATGCGTCACCAACGACACGATCGCCGCGTGTTGCCCAGGGCCGATCCGCCACACGTGCAGGTCGGCGATGCGTTCGTCGTCCTGTTCCAGGCGTTCGCGGATCTGCGCTTGCAGCGCGTTCGGCGCCGACGCGTCCAACAGTACGGCGCTGGTATCGCGCAGTAGTCCCAGCGACCAGCGCGCGATGACGATGGCGCCGACGATGCCCATCAGCGCGTCAGTCCACTGCCAGCCCAGGTACTTGGCCAACAATAGGGCGATGATCGCCATCACCGAGGTCAGCGCATCGGCCAGCACATGCACGTAGGCCGAGCGCAGATTGTGGTCGGCATGCGCGTGCGTGCCATGGCCTGTGGCGCCGTGCGCTGCAGCGTGATGCGCGTGGTCGTGATGGCGATCGTCGTGCCCGTCGTGGGAATGCCGTTGATCGTGATGACCATGATGATGGCCATGCGCATGATCGTGGTGGTGATCGGCGCCCAGCATCCAGGCGCTGAGCAGGTTCACCAGCAGGCCCAGCGCGGCGATCCACAGGGCTTCGTCGTAAGCGATCTGCACCGGCTGCGCCAAGCGCAGCGCCGACTCCACGCCGATGCCGAGCGCGATCAATGCCAGGATCAGTGCGCTGGAAAACCCGGCCAGATCGCCGACCTTGCCGGTGCCGAAGGTAAAGCGCGGATTGTTACGGTGCCGGAGCGCGAACCAGTAGGCGAAGCCCGCCAGCGACAGTGCACCGGCGTGGGTGGCCATGTGCAGGCCGTCGGCCAATAGCGCCATCGAGCCGGTCCACCAGCCGGCCAAGATTTCCACACACATCATCGCGGCGGTCAGCGCCACCACCGCCCAGGTGCGGCGCGCATTGCGCTCGTGGCGCGCGCCGAGGAAATTGTGCGAATGCGTGAATGCATCCAGGGTGCGGTGGTGGCTCATGGCGGGACTCGCTAGGCAGTGTGACCTGGGCGATTGTAGCCGCATGCCGTCGCTGCAGCGGTCGCGGCGATAGAATGCCCACGTGACCAAGCGCAAACGTCTCGCCTCCGATATTCCTGATCTGCTGCGCGTCGATCGTGAAGCGATGCGACCGCTGGCCGAGCGCATGCGCCCGCAGACGCTCGAGGAGATGGTCGGACAGAAGCGTCTGTTGACGCCATCCAGCGCGCTGCGTCGCGCGGTTACCGCCGGGCGTGTGCACTCGATGATCCTGTGGGGGCCGCCCGGTTGCGGCAAGACCACGTTGGCTTTGTTGCTGGCACAGTATGCCGATGCCGAATTCAAGGCGATTTCGGCGGTACTCTCCGGCTTGCCGGACGTGCGGCTGGTGCTGGCCGAGGCCGCACAGCGTTTCGCCGATGGGCGGCGCACAGTGCTGTTTGTCGATGAGGTGCACCGTTTCAACAAGGCGCAGCAGGACGCGTTTTTGCCTCACATCGAGCGCGGCACCATCCTGTTCGTCGGCGCCACGACAGAGAATCCCTCGTTCGAGCTGAATTCGGCGCTGTTGTCGCGCTGCCGCGTGCATGTGCTGGACGCGGTGTCGCCTCAGGACATCGTCGAGGCCTTACAGCGTGCATTGCACGATGCTGAACGTGGATTGGGGGCCGAGCAGATCCAGGTGTCCGATGCGGCCTTGTTGGAGATCGCCAGTGCCGCCGACGGCGACGTGCGGCGCGCATTGACGCTTCTGGAAATCGCCGCCGAGCTGGCTCAGGACGAGGGTGGCGAAATCACGGCGCAGACCTTGCAACAGGTGTTGGCCGATCGCACCCGCCGCTTCGACAAGGGCGGCGAACAGTTCTACGACCAGATTTCGGCGTTGCACAAATCGGTGCGCAGTTCCAACCCGGATGCGGCGCTGTACTGGTTGACGCGCATGCTCGATGGCGGTTGCGATCCTGCCTATCTGGCGCGGCGGCTCACGCGCATGGCGATCGAGGACATCGGTCTGGCCGACCCGCGCGCGCAGTCGATGGCGCTGGAAGCCTGGGATATTTATGAGCGTTTGGGGAGCCCGGAAGGCGAACTGGCGTTCGCGCAACTGGTGCTGTATCTGGCCAGCACCGCAAAGTCCAATGCGGGCTACGCCGCGTTCAATCAGGCCAAGGCGGAAGTGCACGAGAGCGGGACGCAGGAGGTGCCGTTGCACCTGCGCAACGCGCCGACCAAGTTGATGAAACACTTGGGCTACGGTGCGGACTATCAATACGACCACGACGCCGAAGGCGGCATCGCCCTGGACCAGACCGGGTTTCCCGACGCGATGGGCGAGCGCGTGTACTACCGGCCGGTGCCGCGCGGGCTGGAGATCAAGCTCAAGGACAAGCTCGACCGGCTGCGCGCCGCGCGCGAACAAGCGCGTGCGGAGAAGACCAAGCCACCACGCAGTTGACCCAAGCTGTGCGCTGGTTACTCTGGTGCCGCTTGCATCGGTAGAGGGTGCATGATCTTGCGTGGCTGCGGCTGGACACGCGACCGGCCGTCTTCCATACTGCGCCGCAGGAGATGGCGTTCCTCCTTTAACCACCGTGCGATCCGCATGGTTGATGACGCCTACAGCCGCCCGATCAGGTCGGGGCTGTAGGCGTGCGCGTCCACATCCCTCGCTTCGGTTGGTCCGATCCATTCGTGCGGAGACCACCGATGCCTCTATTCCAACGTCCCGAACAGTTCGATGTCATGCCTCATCTGGGCAAATGGTTGTTCATCTCCAGTGTTGTGGGGATGATGGCAGGCAGCGCCTCGGCCTTCTTCCTGTTTTCCCTCGACCACGCCACAGCCTGGCGCGAAGCGCACCATTGGGCCATCTGGCTGTTGCCAGTGGCCGGATTCGGCGTCGGTTTGGTCTATCAGCTGTTGGGCAAGCCGGTCGATGGCGGCAACAACCTGATCATCGAGGAAATCCATGACCCGAAGCAGGTCGTGCCGTTGCGCATGGCGCCACTGGTGCTGGGCGGTACCGTGGTCTCGCACCTGTTCGGCGCCTCGGTGGGGCGCGAGGGGACGGCGGTGCAGATGGGCGCAGCATTGGCCGACCAACTCACCCACGTATTGCGCATGCGGCGTCAGGACCGGCGCATCCTGTTGATGGCGGGTATCAGCGCTGGTTTCGCATCGGTATTCGGGACGCCGTTGGCTGGCGCGGTGTTCGGCCTGGAAGTGCTGGCGATCGGGCGCATGCGCTACGACGCGCTGTTCCCCTGCATCCTCGCCGCACTCATCGCCGATCAGACATGCTTGGCCTGGGGCGTGCATCACACGCCATACGCGATAGGTCAGAGCGTGCCGGTGAGTGTCGGCAGCGTCATATCCGTGGTCGCTGCAGGCATCGTGTTCGGCCTGATTGGCATGCTGTTTGCCACTGCCACGCATCGGTTTGGCGCTGTGGTCAAACGCGCGATCGGATACGCGCCGTTGCGGCCGGCCATCGGCGGCATCGTGATCGCCACGGCGGTCTGGATATTGGACGCCTACCACTATGTCGGCCTTGGCATTCCTGACATCGTGCGCTCTTTTCAGCAACCGATACCGCGGTGGGATTTCTTCGGCAAATTCGTATTCACGGTGATGTCGTTGGGGACCGGGTTCAAGGGCGGGGAGGTTACGCCGTTGTTCTATATCGGTGCGACGCTCGGCAACGCGCTGGCGCCGCTGTTGCATCTGCCATTTTCGCTGTTGGCCGGCATCGGCTTCGTTGCGGTCTTTTCCGGAGCTGCTAATACGCCGATCGCCACCACGCTCATGGCGATGGAGTTGTTCGGCGCCGACATCGGTCCATTGGCTGCCATCGGCTGCGTCACCGCCTATCTGTTTTCCGGCCACACCGGCATCTACCATTCCCAACGCGTGGGACATGGCAAATATCGACGCGGTGAGCAGGTTGTGAAGATCGCCGGCCTGACTTCCCGACTGCGTCGCATTGTGCAGTGGCAGGAAACGCCGCCATCGTCGCAGACGCAGGAGAGCAACGATGAGCGCATGCAATGAGCGTTGCAGTGCGACGGCACAGCGTCTGCCGCATCTTCATCGGGAGATGACCGGCATGCGCCTATCCATAAGTTGTGGATGGCGATCTGTTCAAGGCAGTTCTCAGTGCCGACTCACGCGCGGTAGTGAGTCGCCTGGCACGCTCACTGATTGAGCGTGCGGGGCGGGAGTGCTGTCGTGCTGGCCCGCGCCTCGGCGATGGTGATCTTCTGCGCCACTGCCGCACGCAATGGCGTAGCGTCCGGCAGCAGACGTTGTAGTTGGCGCCAGTAAGCTGCGGCTTGCGCGTAGTGTTGTTGCTGAAATTCGGCGATGCCCAGCATCCATAGTGCGCGCTGGTTGTCCGGTTGCAGTGCCAGGACCCGTTCGAGCCTGTCGCGTGCCGCCGTGACGATAGCGAAATCAGGGCGTTGTGCCATGTCCGCTTCGACCCAGCCGAGCAAGGCCTCGATGTTGTCCGGGGCGAGCTGCAAGGCCTGCGCATAGGCCTGTTCTGCGTCGGCGTGGCGTTGCGCCTGTTGTGCGTCCCAACCTTGTTGCAGCAGGATTGGCAGCGCCTTCCCAATAGGCTCGGTCAGGGCGGGCGCTGCAGGTTGCAGCGGTATGCCAGCCAGTGCGGCGGGATCGCCGACATGCCAGTACACAATGGTGCCAAGCATGGGCAAGGCGATGACCAGCAAGGCGGCGATCGCATAGTGCGGACGCATGCCCTCGCGACGGGCCAGCAACGGACGCAATACGGCGAGCATGGCAATCCCGAGCATTGCGGCCACCGTCAGCACGAAACTCGCGATCACCAGCCATCCTCCGCTTCCGGCTCCGCCGCCATGGCATCAGGGCCACGGCCACGCTGTCGCAGTGTCGCCACGACCAGGCCGCCGCCTCCAATCAACAAAAGTGCCGGCCCGAACCACAGCAGCCAAGTCGTTGGTGCCAGCGGCGGGTCGTACAACACGAAGGCGGAATAACGCGCCACCATGTACTGTTTGATCTGCGCATCGCTACGCCCCGCTTGCAATTGTGCGAACACTTGATGGCGCAGGTCGCGTGCCAGGGGCGCGTCGGAGTCGGCCAGGTTTTCGTTCTGGCAGACCAGACAGCGCAGTTGCGTGGTCAGCCGCTGAAAGCGTTGTTCCTGCGCGTGATTCTTGAATGGCAACGGATCCACCGCCTGAGCGATGGCCGGCAGACTGCAGACGAGCCACAGCAGCAGCATCAGGTGCCAGCGGATGCGATGAAGCTTGCGGATAGGAAAGATGCTCATCGCCGCCCGTTGGTCAGCGCCGCGATCGCCGGGCGCAGTTCTTCGGCGAGCACCGTCTGCGTCAGGATGCCGACATGCTTGTAGCGGACCACGCCATGGGCGTCGATCAGGAAGGTCTCTGGTGCGCCGTAGACGCCGAGGTCGATCGCGCGCTGACCATCCTCGTCCACCAGCACCAGCGCATACGGGTTACCGCGTTGCGCAAGCCAGGCCGCTGTGTCGCGTGGATCGTCCTTGTAGGCGTATCCGATCAGGGGCACGCCCAGGGTGGGTGCCTGCGCCATCAGCAGCGGATGCTCTTCGCTGCAGGCTATGCACCAACTGCCGAAGACGTTGAGCAGATATGGACGGCCGCGTAACGCAGCGCTGCCGCTTTTTTCAGTTGGATGGTCCAGGCGCGGCAGCGAAAACGTCGGCACTGGCTTGCCGAGCAATGGCGATGGTAGTTCGCGTGGATCGTGGGTGCGGCTCCACCACAACCCGACCCCGAACAGCACCGCCAACAGTAGGAAGCCGAGCAACGGCAACACACGGCTCATGGTGTCGCTCCCATCGCATGTGCTGTGTCGGTCGCGCTGGGTGGCGCGGCGGCTTCATCAGGCCGTGCACGCAGCCGGCGCGCGCTGGCGCTGACGAAGCCACCGAGCATCATCAGCAAGCCGCCGGCCCAGATCCAGCGGATGCAGGGCTTGTCGTACAGACGCACGGTCCAGCCGTATTCGATGTGTTGGTCGTCCAGCGGTTCGCCCAGGGCGACATAGAGATCGCGCAGGATGCCGGCGTCGATGGCCGCCTCGGTCTGGATCCGTTCGCTGCTGTACAAGCGCTTTTGCGGATGCAGCACCGCCACCGTGGCGCCATCGTGCAGCACGGTCAGCGTGCCTTGTTCGGCTTTCCAGTTGGGGCCGTCGAGCAGATGCACGCCATCGAAGCGGAAATCGTAGGCGCCGATGCGGGTGCTTTGTCCTGGATCCAGGCGCACGTCGCGCTCTACCGATAGACTTTCCGACAGCAACACGCCAGCGACGAATACCGCCACACCGACATGGGCCAGCAGCATGCCGGCCATCTCTGCCGGAAAGCGGCGGCCGCGCGGTGCATCGCGCCAGCGGGTGTAGGCATACAGTGCGGTCCCCACGCCGACCCATGCCGCCGCTGCGACGCCTGCGACCGCACGCAAGGTGCCGGCCGTCAGCAGCCAGGCCAGCAGTGCGCAGCCCAGGGCAGCCAGGCCGGCGCGTGCGGCGACCGCGCGCAGCGCGCCGGGTTCGGTGCGGCCCCAGCGCAGATAAGGACCGAATGGCAGTAGCAGGATCACTGGTAGCATCAGCAGCGGGAACAGCAGGCCGAAGTAGGGCGGACCCACCGAGATCTTGCCCAGCCGCAGCACCTCGCCGAGCAGCGGAAACAAGGTGCCGAGCAAGACCATCGCCGCGGCCACGCTCAACATCAGATTGCCGACCAGAATCGCGGTTTCCCGCGATAGCGCGGTAAACGGTTTGCCTGCCGCCAGTCGCGGCGCGCGCAGGGCGTACAGCAGCAGCGATCCGCCGACCGCCAACACCAGGAAACCGAGAATGTACAGGCCGCGACGTGGATCTGCGGCGAAGGCGTGGACCGAGGTCAGCACGCCGGAGCGGACCAGAAAGGTGCCCAGCAGCGACAACGAGAATGCCAGGATCGACAGCAGCAAGGTCCAGGCACCGAGCGCACCGCGCTTTTCGGTCACCGCCTGGGTATGGATCAGCGCCGCGCCGACCAGCCATGGCATGAAACTGGCGTTTTCCACCGGGTCCCAGAACCACCAGCCGCCCCAGCCGAGTTCGGCATAGGCCCACCAACTGCCGGCGACGATGCCGGCGGTGAGGAAGCCCCAGGCGACGTTGGTCCAAGGACGCGCCCAGCGCACCCATGCTTGCTGCTGTTCGCCGCCCAGTAGCGCGGCGATGGCGAAGGCAAAGGCGACCGAGAAACCGACGTAGCCGGTGTAGAGCACTGGTGGGTGAAACACCATGCCGGGGTCTTGCAGCACCGGATTGAGCTCGCTGCCATCGCGTGGCATCGGCGAGAGTCGCGCGAAGGGGTTGGAGGTGAACAGGACGAAGGCCAGGAAGCCGCTGGAGACCAGCCCCAACACGCCGAGCACGCGCGCGGCGAAGGCTTCCGGCAGGTGTCGCCCGCTCCATGCCAGCGCCACCGTCCACAGGTTGAGGATGGCGATCCACAGCAACAGCGAACCCTCGTGCGCACCCCACACCGCCGCTAGGCGGTAGTACCAGGGCTGCGCCAGATTGGCGTTGGCGGCGACGTAGCGCACCGAGAAATCGAGGCTTAGCAGCGCATACGCGAGCAGCGCGAAGGCCAGCCAAGCGAACCCGGCCTGGGCATAGGCCGCTGGCCGCGCCACTGCCATCCAGGCGCGCTCGCCGCGCCAGGCGCCGAGCAGTGGCAGCACGCTTTGCGCAAGCGCCAACAGCAATGCCAGGATCAACGCGCACTGGCCCAGTTCGGCACTCATCGCGGCACCGTTGTCTTGCTGTAGACGCTGTGCACGGCCATGTTCAGGCTCATGGGTGCGTGGGCGCCACGCTGGCGCCCATGTGCGAGCGGGTGGCGTGTGCCTGGGCCATGGCGTCTTTCAGTTCTTGAGGCATGTAGGTCTCGTCGTGCTTGGCCAGCACTTCGGTCGCAACGAAACGCGCGCCTTGCATCGAACCGGTGGCGATCACGGCTTGGTTATCGCGGAACAGGTCTGGCAGGATGCCGGTATAGGCAACGGCGGTGGCGCCGGCTTTGTCGATGACAGTGAAGTCCACGCGCAGGGAATCGGCGCTGCGTCGGATCGAGCCGGCCTTGACCATGCCGCCGAGACGGAACACACGATAGCCCTTCGCTGCACCGTTCTGTACCTGGCTGGGGGTGAACAGGTAGCTGATATTGTGCTGAAGGGCCAGCACGAACAGTCCGGTTGCCAGGGTCGTCGCACCGAGCAATAACAGGACCAGCAGCAAGCGGCGTTTACGGGTTGGATTCATCGTGTTGCCAGGTGCCGGTGGAGACGCCACGTGCGCGGCGTGCGTGTTCGCGTATGACGTGCGTGCGGGCGGCGGCGAGCAAGCGCCGTTGCCGCCAGCGCGGCAGCACATAGTCCACCAGTAGCACTAGCAGTGCCAGTGCGTAGGCGGTCCACACATAAACGGCGTAGCCGCCCATGGCCCAAAAGCCGCTGTTCATCGCGCATGCTCCACCGGCATCGAAATGGACCCCTGCGCATTGGCCGGGAGCCGTGACGACGGTTGTGCGGCCATGGCGATCGTGCGGACCCAGGCTTTCCCGCACTCCAGCGCCAATAGATCGGTACGCATGCGTTCGAGCAGGCTCGCCAGGTAGTAGCACTTGCTGGCCAGTACTGCGGTCAACAGTGGCCAGAGCATGGACAAGGGCATCGTTGAGGGACCGAGGACGCGCACCGTGGAGCCTTGGTGCAACGTGTTCCACCACACCACGGAGAAATGCACGATCGGCAGATTGAGTAGCCCGACCAGCGCCAGCAGCGCCGCAGCGCGCGCGCCTTGACGCGGGTCGTCGATGGCGCGGTGCAGGCCGATCACGCCGAGATACAAGAACAGCAGCACCAGTTCAGAGGTCAGCCGCGCATCCCAGGTCCACCATGTGCCCCACATGGGTTTGCCCCACAGCGAGCCGGTGCACAGGGTGACGAGGGTGAATGCTGCGCCAATCGGGGCCGAGGCCATACACGCCACTTCCGCCAACTTGATCCGCCACACCAGCGCGATGAATCCGCTCACGCCCATCGCGGCGTAGATGAACAGGCTCATCCAGGCGCAAGGCACATGTACGAAAATGATGCGATAGGCGTCGTGCTGTTGATAATCCGGCGGGGCAAGCACCAGGCCGCCGTAGAACGCAACCGCGCCAAGCACGACGGCCGTGCCGAGGCTCCAAGGTCGCAAGCGACCGGCCACGCGGAAGAAGGTAGGAGGCGAAGCCAACCGGTGCAACCATATTGGAATCCACGAGGTCATGGCGCAGCACTCACTGAGTGGTGTGACGGATGCCGGGCAGGGCCTGCACCGCCGCCGCCGCGTTTATTTGCAGCATGCCATCGCGTTGCTGGCTGGTACGCAGTAGTAAGTCATGCACGTTGTATGCGTTCAGATGCGGCGATAGCGCCAGCAGCAACGCGACCACGCCACTGACGTGCGCGGTGGCCATCGACGATCCGGAGGTGAAGTCGTAGCCGCCGTCGGGTTGGGTGGTGAGGATGTCCTGCCCGGGTGCGCTCAGCACCCCAGCTGGTGCAGGCGTTGCCGTACTGCTGCGGACCACGATGACTCCCGGCGTGTTGTCGGGAAAGCCGTTCATGCGTCCGTCCGGCGGCATCGCCGCGACCACGATGCGGCCCTGTCGGAGCAGTTGTTCCAGCAGTTTGCGCAGCAGTGGGTCGGCGGGTCCGCCGAGGCTCAGGTTGACGATGCGTGCGGGGGTGTCGCCGATTGCCACCAGCGCTTTGGCCAGAGTGAAGGAGTTGCAGCCAGCACCGGCGCCGGGGTGTTGCGGATACCAGCAGGCCTTGTACACGTCCAGCATTGCTTTGGGCGCGATGCCGACGATGCCCAGATGGTTGTTGCTTCCGGCACCGATGATGCCGGCCACCTCGGTGCCATGGGGGTCGCGGTCGAACGCAGTGGGGTCGGCGGCCACCAGGTCGCGCACGATGCGCAAGCGTCCACGCAGGTCTGGATGGGCGGTGTCCGCGCCAGTGTCGACGATCGCCACCTCCACGTCCTGGCCCTGACTCCATACCTGCGCGGCGGCGGCGTTGGTGGCGACGAAGCCGCGTTGCATGTCCACGTAGGGATCGTTGTAGTGCAGCGCCTGCACCGAGGAGGCGGGCCTTGGTGCAGGCGTCGACGTAGTCGCAGGTGCCTCTGCGCTGGGATCTGCATAGGTACCGAATTCCTGCAGTGGCTGCGACAGCGCGACGCGCTCGTCCTTGGCCAGTTGTGCGAGCAGTGACGCACGGTCGCTGCCGGGTGCAGGCTCCAGCACCACGCAGTAAAGCCCCAGCGTCTTGATCGGCCAGCCGGCGACCTGACGCAGGCCGTAACGGCGATTCAACGCCTCCAACGTGGCGACCGCCTGGGTGCCGGCGCCGTAGTAGCGCGCGGAAGCGTAGCCGAGCAGATCCGAGCCAGCATGGCGGCTCGGCGCGGCCATCGGGTTGGCCACGGCAAGGACGATCTGGCGCTGGCTGTCCAATGTCGGTGACGGGTCCTGATACGGCAGTCTGGCACTGCTGGCGTCGCCCGTGGTGGCGAGCGCGTCGGGTGATCTGTGGGCGCAAGCGCCGAGAATCAGGCAGGCGGTAAGCAGGCTGACGAGACGTATGCCGATGATCATGGCGTGGAAATCGGCTCCGCTAAACGGATGCGGTTGCTGGCCCGCAATTGCTGCACATTACGCTGCGTCTGTGCCGCAGGGCCTGCCTGCACGGGTACCACCGTGTAGCCACCGGCGCCATTGGGGCCGGCGACCACATGCAACTGTAGCTTGTGCAGCAGGGCGTCCCAGTCGGCCATGGTCATGCGTGCGTCCGGCACCACCCGGATCGCACCCGTGGCCGGTGGCGGCGCGGTATCGCTGAGGGTACGGTAGACGGTGCCGCGGTCGTGATCGGCCGACAATCTGAAGCCAAGCACACCCAGACCGACAGCCTGCAGTAGCGCCGCCGCGACCAGTGCCCGTGTGGTCCAGCTGGAGCGCGGGCGCAGTGGACCCTGTTGGGGGAAGGGTGCATCCAACTGTTGGAGCAGTCGCTGCAGTCCGGCTTCGGCATCCACTGGTACATTGCTGGGCAGCGACATCGCCATGCGCAAGCGGCTCTGCTGCGCGAACTCGGTGCTGCAAAAACGGCACTTCGCCAAGTGTGCCACCAACCATTCGTTCTGTTCTTCCGTGGCACTGCCCTGCAGCACCCACGGCATGAGATCCCAGGCATGTGCGCATTCGTTACCTGGCTCGTTGAAGCCTGTTTTCATGATGCGCTCCCCGTTAGCGCTGACGTGTCGCCGGCCAATCCTGGCAACACATTGCGAAGCTTGACCCGGGCATGGAAGAGCCGGGCCTTGATGGTGCCCACCGGGCACTGCATGATCGTCGCGACTTCTTCCAGCTTGTGGCCCAGGCCGTACACCAGTTCCACCACCAGGCGCTGATCGGTCGATAGACGTTCCAGCCCTTTGCCTAGCCAGTCGCGTAGTTCGCGGTCTTCGTCCGGATCCGCCGCGGTGACGTGGTCCTCGGCGTTGGCGTCGTCGTCAATGGCGTCATCACTGTGGTGGCGGATCGCCTTGAGTCCGCAGCGGTAGGCGATGCCCATGATCCAGGTCGAGACCTGCGAGTCGCCGCGAAAATCGCGGGCTTTTTGCCACACGATCCAGAAGCAATCGTTGATGGCTTCTTCGATGATGTCCGGGCGCCGGGTCAACCGCGATAGGAACCGACACAGGCGCCCATGGTAGGCGCGATATAGACGAGCCAGCGCATCGCGGTCGCTGGCCACCATGCGCTGGAGCAGCATACGGTCAGTGACATCGCCGAGTAGATCGTTGTCGTTCATGGGGGAGGACTTGGCAACGGGCACGCGTATGTGCCGGAGTGGGAGGGAAAGGTTGCACCGGAATCAGAAACTGCGGGACACGCTGGCCACCCAGGGCCATATGCCCCGGCCAGGGTAGCCGGTACGGGAGTTGCTGAACACGCGCTCCAGTTCCACGTTCCAGTGGCCGGTGGTGTAGATCAGCCCGGCGTGTCCGTAGTGGTAGTGTGACGCGTATTCCAGTCCATACATGGCCGGTGGAGCCTGGCTGATGCCGATCCCTGCCGACAACGATAGCGCCCCGATCAATGGCTGATGTGCGGTGAGGTCGGTTGCGCCGTACCAGCGCGGGCGCAGGCCACTGTCGGGCATCTGGAATGCGGCCAGGGAAATACTGAGGCGGTCGCGGTAGTTCCAGCCGAGGCTGGCCTCGTTGCGGTTGAACAGCCGGTTGATGAGATCGGTGGGATAGCTGTAGCGCAGAACCTCCGCCTGCATCTGCCAATTATCGGACAGGGTCCAGCTGCGTGACAGGCTAGCGGCGACCATCAAGACCTTGCCTGGTGCGTTCAACGCGGAACTGGCCGAGACGTTTACCGACCAGCCTGGAGAGGGCAGCCAGAACAGCGTGCCTTGGAGCACCGGGGTGTCGCGGGTCAGCGCAATGCCGCGATCGACCAGTTGCGAACTGAGCCCAGCGGCACCGCCGAAATCGCTTGCAGTGGCCACGTCCGATATCGATGTGGCCGCGACGCTCAGCGCCAGTAGAGGTCCAGCGGTCCTAAGGGGCCTTGCCGGCCAGCGTCCCACGAGCGGGGTGACCACCCGCAAGAGCCTGTTCAGCATGCGTGAGCAGGCCTACGGCGATGTGGGATGAGGACGACGGTCGAGGTAAAAACGTTAACGGAAACAGGACAGGGGTGCACGGGGTGGGGGGCTCGATGCTCGCAGGTCAGGGCTCCCGCCTGGCATGGCACGATGGCCGGCCAAGCCGGCCCCCGAATATGACCTGATCGCGCAGCGACTTCAATGCAGGCTGTGGAGATAGGTGATCAACTCTTGCAATTGTTTGTCGTCGTCGAGTCCGTCGTACTTCATCTTGGTCCCGGGCATTGCCTTGGACGCCGGCTGTGACAAGTAGCTGTGCAGCTTCTCGTCGCTCCAGGTCCACTGGCTCTGCTTCATGGCGTCTGAGTAGTTGAAGTCCGGCACGCTGCCGGCACGGCGTCCGGCGACTCCGAACAGGCTGGGGCCTTTCTTGTTCTTGCCTGCCGTGGCGCTGTGGCATTCGGCGCACTCGCTGGCGAACACGCCTTTACCGGGCAGGTCGCCGGCGGCATGTGCGGCGGGTACAAGGGCAAGGCTCAGCGGCAACAGACCGACGATCAGGGTGCGCCACAGCGAGAAGGTGTTGACGGGTTTCATGATGGATGAGGTTCTGGGCATGGGGGAAATCAGAAGGCAAGGCTCAGCGACACGGAGAACTGGTTGAGGTCACCCGGGCGGGTGGGTGGCAGCGCCCCGAAAATATTACCGGTGGTGCCGTTGAACTTGCTGAAACGGAACCAGCTTGCCGACAGGCGCAGGTTGGAGATCGAAGAGAACGAATCGTCCTTACCGAACGGCGCCCAATACGCAACGATCAGGTTGCTGGTGGTGTCCGGCGCACCATACGGGCGATAGCGGAACGGATCGTTCGAGCCGGTGTTGATGAAGTGCGCCAGCAGCACGCCGTAGGTTTGCCGGTAGGCGTAACTGAGGCTGATCGATTGGTCATGGATGCTGGCGCGGCGCGCGCTGGTCAGGCCGGGTGTGGTCGGGTCGATCAGCGTACTGCCGTAGCGGCGGCGCTCGTAGATGTCGAGATAGCCGAGTTTGAGGACGTGTTCGCGGGTACCCAGGAACTGGTAGTTCAGGTCGTAGCCCAGGTCGGTGAAGTCGTCGCGTGGGCCGGTGCTGCGCGGCAATTGGCGCTGAGTGGTGAGGGCGACGACGCCAGCGGAGAAAAACTGTTTCTTCAAATCCTTCATGTAGCTCAGACGCAGGTAGCCGGTATCGCTGAGCTTGCCTGGATCCCCTCCGATGCCGTAGCCCAGGTCGTCCTGGGTAGACACGGGCAGGGCGGTGTAGGTGCCGACCTCGCCGTACCAATTGTTATCGTAGAGGCCGTAGACACTGGTGCCGATCACGCGGTGCGACAAGGAAGACTGGTTGAGCAGGCTAGTCGAACTGGCGTATGTGGATGCCGGGCCGAGACCGGAGGCATTGGGAAGCATGCCGATCGGATCCTGGGCGCCGGGATTGTTGTTGACGGTCACGCCCAGCACCGCGTCCTTGCCGCCGACCTGGAAGCGCTTGGCGATGGCGCGCAAATCCAGGTTGTCCAGCCTGGTGGTGTACTTGTTATTGCCGTTGTTGGTGGTGGTGACCTTGGCGTAGCCGCCGATGTTGTCGGTGATGCGGCCGGCCAGATACAGGTTGGCTGTGCTGAAGCGCGCAGGGCTTGGGCCGTGCTTGGGCACGCTTTGGGTGGCGGTGAGTTCCGCCGAGACCGGGATCTTGGTGCCGTTGCCGTCGGTGTCGGTGTAGCCGCTCATCTTGAAGCGAATGCCGTATGGCGTCAGTGCCGGACCATAGGAGCCGATGTGGCAGTCCGCGCACGACGAGCCTGTCTGCCGCGCGAAGGCGGGGACCGCTGCCGCACGCGGGCTGAGCATCAGTAACAGCGAGCCGAGCGCCGACCACAGCAATATCTGCTCGGCGCCGCGTGTCCTGTCGTGACGGGAGAAGGAAAAGACGGACGGGACGTAAGGCATGCGATAGGTCCTTGGGCTGGTCGGTTCGGTGACGGGCTAGGGAAGAGAGCAGGAAAATACGGAATTCAATGTCGGCGCAGGAACGGCAACATGCGTCTTAGTACCTCGTCGCGGCGGACGAAGTGGTGCCACAGCGCCGCGCCGATATGCAGCACGATCAGCCCCAGCAACCCCCAGGCAGCATATAAGTGCCATGCGCCCAAGGTATCGGCCAAATCAGGATCCGCTGCGACAAATGTGGGCAGCGTCGCACCGAATATGTGTACCGGCTTGTCCAGCGCTTGGCTCAGACCAATACCCAGCACCGGCAGAGCCATCAACAGCGCGTACAGGGCGATATGCGTCAGTGTCGCCAAGGCGCGTATCAGCGCCGAGCCGACCGCGAAATCGTGCCTGCGGCCGAGCCGCAGGCGCACTGCCACGCGCAGGCAGAACAGTCCGAGGACGAACAGGCCGAAGTGGCGGTGACCTTCCAATAGCCATTGGCGCAGTGTTCGCCCATCGACCTCTTCGCGCAGCAGGATCAGGCCAGCCGCCAACACCAGGCACAGCACGGTGAGCCAGTGCAGCCATACCATCGGGCGCGGCAAGGCGGCGGAGGGCGCAAGCGCTGGGCGAGCGTGGGAAGCCGTTTCGGCATCGGCCTGCGTGGGGGAGGTCATGGCCTTTCGCTTTGGTCCTAGTGAGGCGATGCGTGGGGCAGTGGCATGAAGCGGGGCGCCGCTGCAGCGGTTGTCCTGTATGAGTGTCGGGGGGGCGGCAAAAGGTTGTCTGGTCGCGATGAGATTTCCGCAATTGTCTTGTCGGCAACCTTTCCGTAGGCCTGTGGCACTTAAGGAAGGTCTGAACAAGTCTGCTCAAATGTAGGACACTGTCGATCCGCCACCAAGCAGTCCCCGCGATGACGCAGCTGACCTTCTCTGATGTCGAGTATGCGGGCGGGCAAGCGCAAGCAGACGCGGCGCGAGGTGTTTCTGGCACAAATGGAACGTGCCCCCCCCGGAAAACCGGGCCAACGTAAAGTAGAGACTTCGCCGGCATGGGCCCCCGTCATCACGAGGAGTCAAGCGATGAAGAAGTCACGGTTTACCGAGGAGCAAATTGCCTATGTGCTCAAGCAGGCCGAGTTGGGGATGGCGGTCGGTGAGATCTGTCGGAAGATGGGAATTGCCGAGGCCACGTTTTACGTATGGCGGAAGAAGTACGGTGGTCTGGGGCCGTCTGAGCTCAAGCGCTTGCGACTGCTGGAGGAGGAACACCGCAAGCTTAAACAGCTGGTGGCCGACCTGAGCCTAGATAAGGCGATGCTGCAGGAGGTCGTCACAAAAAAGCTCTAAGGCCTGCCCAACGACGCACCTGGGTAGGCCAGCTACGTGAGCACTTCGGGGTAAGCGAGCGGCATGCGCTGCGGATCATGGCGATGTCGCGCTCGGCGTTTTCCTACAAGGCTAAAGCACGCGATTGCAGCGCCATCCGTCTGAGGATGCGCGAGATCACCCAGACGCGTGTGCACTAAGGGTGTGAGCGCGTGTTCGTTGTGCTGCGTCGTGAAGGATAGCGGGACAATCACAAGCGCGTACACCGCATTTACAAGGAGGAAGGCCTATCATTGAGGCATTGCAGGCCCCGACGCAGTCGCAGCGCACGGCGACGTCAACCGAGACGGGTCGCCACCGCACCGAATGCACGATGGGGCATGGACTTCGTCAGTGATGCACTGTTCGATGGTCGCCGTTTCCGGTCGCTGACGGTGGTGGATCACTTCACTCATGAGTGCCTGGATATCGTTGTTGACCAGTCGTTGAAAGGCGATGGCATTGCCGATGCGATGACACGGCTGGTGGCGCAGCGAGGCAAGCCTGCGGCGATCAAGGTGGACAACGGAAGTGAGTTTGCCGGCAAGGTCATGGATCGGTGGGCATATGAAAACGGGGTGGAGCTGGACTTCTCCCGGCGTGGCACACCAACCGATAACGCCTTGGTGGAAAGCTTCAACGGACGCCTGCGGCAGGAATGTCTCAACGAGCATTGGTTCTTGTCACTGGCCGACGCACGGAGCAAAATCGAACAGTGGCGGCGCTTTTATAACGAGGGGTGCCCGGATATAGCACTCGGCGGATCACCCCCATACAGAAACTGGCGCTTGCCGCATAGCTCCACTTTCGGAGTCAGCAAAAACCGGTGGGATTAATGCCATCTCTGTGTTGACAGGCCTGGACAATACCCTTTTTGTGAGTGGATCACAGGCTTCATAAAGCATCAGCGGCTTCCACGCGATCATGTAGCTTCTGTCGGATATGAGATACGACGTCATCATTCAAATTCTCATAACGTTGCACGTAATAGTCAAGAACCTGCTCAGGTGTGCGCCGGGTGCCATCCAGCCAAAGCGATGTTTTCAGTACATCGACACGTGGCTCGGCGACTAATAAATCGAATGTAGGCAAGCTGATTGGGGATTCCAGCGCGTGAAGTATGGAAAAGCTGAGTGGTGTCCCAAACCCGTTTTCGTTTCCTATTGGAATTTCAATATTGACGTCAACACGAGGATCTGCTATCCAAAGTCGGAACTTCTCTGGGTTCTTAAGAGAACGGTTTGCAAAAACATACGCGTCGTTCATTTCGATGTCATTTCGTGAAAGGATATATTGAAATATGGCGTTATCAGCATTCCCCCTGTTAAGTAATTCATTTCGTAGCACGGTCCATCCATTACTGCCGCCAGAGTTGATATCGAACCTCCCACTATCCAAAAGGTATCTGAACATGTCTAGATTTTTTACTTCGGCCGCGGCTTGCAAGATGCCTGCGTGTTCTGGCGGGATCTCATAACGCTCATAATTCAGCAAAGCTATCACTGCATTAATATTGTTTGCCCTGACCGCTGCTTCTAATAAATACTGCTCGTACCCTTTCCAGGGATACTTCGGATTGGGAAGGATTTTTCCGTTGATTTTATCAACTAAATCGAAAATTAGCTTAAATTTCTCTATATCAAGATTGAGCTCGAGTGCATAAGCAAGAAGAGGTTTACTTCTATTTTCGGTGCCGATATTTACATAAACTTCATCGATCCTGACATTCTGTGAGGAAAGAAACTGAAGCAATTCGGATTTATTTTGAGTTATAGCCTGGATTGCGGAAGAACCTTTTTTGTCTTTCCAATTTTGTTTAAAAACATTAGATACCGCTTCATGCAACTGCCTATTGGTTTTGGAAAGATTCACCAGCGTGTCAAGGTCGCAACGCAAAATAATCTGTTCAAGGGCATCGTAAGGCAACTGTTGCAGTTCAAGATTACTGGGGAGCGGATCGTGTGGTGCTCCCCCGCCTATCTCATTGGCATAGATCGCTTGAGGTGATGCAGGCGCGAGTAGTTGCTCACCTTCCTGAGATAGTGTAGGTGCGGGTAGTTGCTCGCTTTCTTGAGGTTGTGCGGGGGCGCGTAGTGGATCGACTTCATGAGGATCAAGGCGATCACCGAGCTCTGCTTGTCCGGCGGCATCTTGTCTCGCCCCCAAGGCGCGCACTCGCCCCCAAGTGCGCGCTACAACTTTAGAGCCTCGCCCGCCCAACCCTTGCTGGCGCATCACATGTAAACGTTCGCCTAACCCCGGATAAACAGGCCGAAGCTCACCGTCTACGTTACGGTAGTATTTCTTCCCGAATTTGTCGCCTGTCTGAGGTATGACCCGAACGAAAACGTCTTCTCCTTTTCTCTGCCCTATCTTGACTACATCCCAGGAGTGAGTTAGCCCGGGAAGCTGGCCTTTCACTATGCCGCTGGTAGCCGGCTCGACCAACAAATCGGCCCGGTGGGCGAGAGCCGTTGCGACCTTTTCAGCGCCCGGATAGATATCACGCAGTGCAGTTAAAAATTTCTGAGCTCTTCGCATACCTGCTTTTCCCCCTGCCGCGATCAACTCTATACCGGGGTCGAAGACGCGCGCGGCACCTGTGGCGAGTTCAGCTACTGAGCCAGCGGTGAGTGTTTCCGAACCGGCTAATGCCATTTGCCTGACGATATTGTGGGCACTGCTTTGGCGTAATGCCCTCAGTGCACTGAAGCTCAAGGCTTCACCGAATTTCATGACTACTCGTCCGGCCGGCACTGCTAGTGGTATCAGGCCGAGCACATCGACGGTGCAGGGGATTACTGCTTCCTCAATTTTGCCTTGGTATATATTTTTTCCACATTCATAGAAAGGAATAAGGCTTAAGGCGAAGTCTGTGACCTTTTCATAGGTAGTTTTTGCGTAACCATATGCATGTAGCTCTTCTTGGATCTGATTTTCATGCTTTTGTCGGATCGCGTTGTATAAGACGCTGATATCCGAGGCACTGTCTTTCAGTGCAGCTCTCAACGTTGTGACGCGTAGGCGGTAATCATTGTCGAGTCGAAGTGAAATGCCGGTGATCTCCTCGTAGAGGTTAAGATAGAAATCTTGATTCCTATCCACTCGTTTCAAAGAGTAGCCTATGCCTTGCTTTGGATAGAGCGCATAGATACGCTCCTCGCCACCATGCTTAGCCGAGAAAAGTTCAAGTTTTTGCGGCATGCGTTTAGTAAGCCCTTCAATGGCATGGCGATTTCCTCCTATAAGTGTATGCCTTATAGCATGTGCTGCAGAGAACGTTGCTTCAGCTTTATGCACTTCAGCGTGCTCAATAAACGCTGACTCTTCAGCGCTCAGTTGTGTGAAAGCCAAAGGGAGTAAGATCCGATCAACATCGCCGAGTTGTTCGGCGATCCGCCTGTTTTGTGCGGCGAATTCATCATTGATCCGCGGTAATTCGATGACTTTGCGTCGGGGATCAGTGAAACTTGCCCCGCGCGGAAGAATCAGACAGCGATGTTCATCCGCATCAAGATAAAGATCAGCCTTCGTTTCATAGTCTTTCTCGGTTCCGAGGCCTGGGCACCTTTCCTGCAGGATGGCCATGGCAAGTGCCGGGCGCGTTTTAAAATTTTCTAAACTTTCCTGTAGTCGTATAAAGGGATCATTGCGTTGACGCTCGGCCTTTCGGGCTGTGAAAAATAGTCGAAGTGCTGTTTCGCGCGATACTTGTTCTCGCACTGATATGTCCGGTACTGATGCATCCGGGTTTGAATTCCCTGTAACTTCTTTGCCTTCTCGAAGTAAATGCAGCTGAGCTGGCAGTAAAAAATAATCCTGCCACTCTGAGGGGACCACAGCTTCATCACATAGCGTTGCGAGTGCCTGCCCAATATCTATCGCATCCTGCATCGCCCATTCATGAGTGTCCAGTCCGATATCCTTGGCAAACCGTAGTGCAGCATGCATATATCCCCATTCGAGGCTACAAATTTCAGTACGGCCAAACGTCTCATAGTCCGTAGGTTGCCACATGATGGCAGGTGCAATCACATCAAGTAATTTCTCAATAAAGTACTTCTTAGTGAGCGTGTCTGGCTTTGAAAGCCAGCGATTTGTAGCGCCGATAAGATATTGCAAGCGGATACGTGAATTTTCCACGTATGGCGGGGTACCCGCGTTGCCTTCTTGCACCAATGCGGAAAGTTGGTCATTCACAAACGTTTCGGCCGGACTGCCAAAGGTTAATGTGGATAGCCAGTCAGTAATCTTACTTTGTACGCGCGATTCACTCAGCGTCTCATTACGTCTCTCTCCGTATTCGTGAGTTATTCGGAAAAGATGTTGTGCTAATTTCGACGCACGGGATGGGAATTTCGATAAGTAGCGGACAACGCTGTTGACAAACGGGATATTGTTACCTTTGACTGGCGAGTCATGTGGAAGTCCGGCACGAGATAATAAAGTCCTAACGGAGTCGATCTGATGCCGCATGATTTCAGCAGCGCTTTCTGCAGAATGGTCTTCTGTTTCGATATCGCGTTTGGCGCGTCTGGCAAGAGGATGTCCTGTGGCAGGAATCAGTCTTGCCATATCCTGCGATTCCGCTGTCGTATCGGGCGTAAGCCAGCTTAACGCTGGCTGTGTGTCCTGTGCTGAGGTAGGACGTTCCGGAATGATGTCCCCGGAGAGGTTGGCGGCGTTCGCTCCTGCTGAGTGGACTGGAAAAGTGATGGATTTCTCAGGAATTGACCCTGGTCGCGCGTTTGAAAATGCGAAGTTGGGTTGTCCACGCTGTGTTCCCGGTGCGTTTCCCGTCGAAGAATGCTGCCTGGCGTTTCTATTGACCTCCCGGTTAACGACGCGTTCAACCCTTCTTTTCAATTCTAAATTACCGGCGCGAGTTATTCTTGCTTCAGTAGATAGCTCATCAGCCCTCCTGGGTGTGATGGCGGGACTTGCAGATGTGTTCTGTACTGAGCTAAGTATAGAAAGTAACTGTACCGCAGCATGAATGGCATCATGTCTTTGTCTGTTTCCTGCATGGTTTCCGGGCTGAGCAGCCATCTGTTGAACGCGTTCATCCTGCTGTTTTTGACTTGCCTGCTTTTGATTTTTCCAGTTTATGTGGTTTCCGGTAGTTTTGCGGTATTCAGTCACAGATTGCGGCATGACCTTATTTCTTCTGTATTGGAGAAATACAATTGGTAAAACAATGTCAGTCACATTGGCTATCAATTATCGCTCAAACTGTTCTCGAATCTTGGGTTTTAAGAGTCTGTTCACAATCTCCAGAGCATTGATGCCTGAAGGGTCAGATGGACGAACTGCAAACTGGTGTTGAGCTTGCGCTCGTAGTTCTTCCAGAGCCTTCGGTGTTTCTCCAACCAGGCCAAACTGCTTGACGACCCATCGCTGGGGCATGACCTTGAACGTATGCGCTTGGCAATCTGAACCGTGACGTGTTCGCCCAGAATCGCCTGGATATCCAGAGCGAAGGGCTGACCCACATAGCCGCTGTCGGCCAGCACGCTCCGCACCTTGCCTAGACCAGCTTTGCAACGAGCGAACGCTTTGAGGACGCCCTTGCGATCGGTCACCTCGGCCGTTGTGACTGCCACGGCATGCGGCAAGCCTTGCGTATCCACTGCGATATGGCGCTTGATCCCCGGCACCTTCTTACCGGTATCATCGCCTTTTTGCCTAGCCGTATCCGAGTTCTTCACGCTCTGCGCGTCCACGACAAGAACCCGCTGAGGGCGCTGCGCCCTTGTCTCGCGCTAGCCGTGCCAACCTGATTTTTTGAGCGCCCTTTACAGCAGGCTCACTCCCTCTTCGTCCTCTTCACTCCAGATCTGGAAGTAAGCATGCACCGTACGCCATTTGGGGAAACTCTCCGGCAGCATACGCCATGGGCAACCACTCTTGAGCACATACAACACTGCGCAAAAGACCTCGTACAGGTCCACCGTCCGGGGCCGCATCTTCTTCCGGGCTTCTTCCAGCAGCAGCCTCACTTGCTCGAACTGCTTACCACTGATGGCAATGGGCTAACTTTTCTCATCCGCCCACTTTCGCACAGAGTCGGAAGATTTTGAACAGGCTCTAAATCGACTATGCAGATGCACGTTTTTTGAGCGCCAAGACCGGGAGCTAGCAGCTATAAAAAAATTTCCGATCAGACCCAGAGAACAGTCTCAATGAAACCGTTGGAAAGCATGATTCAACGCGCGACCCCCACAAGCGAACCATATGCTATGGTACGCGCCACGATAAAATCGTCGGCCGATGCACCACACACAAGTGGTGCCAATCACTCGGATGACATTGCGCCAGTTCAGCACCTGCAATCAAATGGCAGAGTGAGTGACGTGCTTCGCGAGGCTACGCGTGTTGCAGTAGGGCTGCTGCCGCCCGATGCCGACGAGCTGCGGGAGTTGGATATGACGTCGCTCGGTAAAGCGGGTGACATCGTGCAGCGTGTGGTTAACGACGCCGCAACGGGAAATGCGCACAACCTCGCGTTTGCGTTGAAGATGCAATCCGAGGCTCGTGCTGATGCGATCTCGAATATTTCCGTAGGTATCAGCAACCTGACAGCATCAATCCCCACGACCTCTGTCGTGGGTTACCATCTCGGTGGAGCTGCGTCGTCCAATCTCACCCCTTCACAGGTGGACGCAATCGTCATCAATACGCTGGAAGATTTGAAAACCTTCTATACGCAGTATGCTAAAGACTATGCGACTCTAAAAACTTATATCGCGGAACATGGAGAGAGCGATCCAGAAAGTTGCGAAGAGCAGCTTGACGCGTTTGCTCATAGGTATGCCAAGCCGCTCTATATCAACGCCGGTATCAATCCAGCCTACGTTTCACTGTCGCTGGGGGACACGTTCGTCGTAAGTGACGTCAACCTTCCACAAAAAGGCAATTATCAAACGTATAGCATCAATGCGGCGTCACTGGCTGATTTGGAAAAGCGAGAGAAATTTATCGAGCAATTGCACACGGATGCAACTGATGCCCATGCGATATGGGGGGCGGTAACACGCAAAGTCACCGTCTCGCTGAGACAAGCCGAAGAATCGCTCAGGCAGCTCGAAGCGGCCTCGCAAAATACCTATCAGGTCACCGAAAATCTGCCGGATAATTTGAGTTTTTATAAGATTACACAAAATGCGGATGGGAGCTACACCGTTAAAGCGTCGCAGAAGTTCCTTGATGCGATCAATGTATTTCAGAATTATGTCAATGCATGGAAGGAAAAAGACTATCCACCGGACAAAAGCACTGGTGTAGGTGCTGCAGCAGAAGAGTTAGCCGGTTTATGGGTTGCGGAGTGGGGCGCGCCGGGACGTGATACGCTCGAACAGCAGTGGGTGAACGTGATTCAGAACGGTGCGATTATAGACTTTGACGCACTTCCTGTTCCAGATCCAGACAACGTGTCTGCGGAGATAGACAGCCTGATCCGTTCGGATGCAGCAGTATACGGCGGCTTGCAAACAGTGACCTCCAATGCCAAGGCCGGCATTATCGATCCCTATGGCTCGCTGCTGCAAGAGTACATGCAGTATGTGCAGTCTATCACCGATCTCTTATCGAATCTTTCAAAATATGTCACAGCATCTGGAGACGGAACGACGGTTAATTTCAAGGCGGACGATCTTAAAAGTGTGATCAACGATATGCTGAAAGAGGGCGCACCATTCAAAGAATGGTCGCTTACCTTGCCGGGCACGTCTTCGCTATCCGCGAGTGACTGGAAACAGGAACTCTCTGGGAATTTCAACGTGACGCAGAATGCGGATGGCACGACGTCGATATCGTTGGACCTAAGCAATCTGGAATCGATGAGGGACTCACTATCCAATTACTCTAACGGGGATATCAGCGTTACGCAATACAATGCATGGTATGCAGGATTTACAGGGCAGAAGGACAACGTGATGAACCTTTCGCAAAGTATCGCCGAAAAATTTTCAAGAATGAACAGCGAGTTCGATAATTTGGTACAATTGATGAGTTCGGCGATCTCCGCATTGCTCGAGTCGGAGGAAAAGTACTTGCAGTTTTAACTGACGAACTGCGATGTCGCCGCTCGCGCTTGATGGAAGCGCGAGCGGCAAGATGGTTGAGCAATAATACGAGCTTGCGCGATCATTGGCGATGTGGTCCAACTCGGCGCGCTGCACGACGCCGGACTTGCCGGACTTGCGCAGCCAGGCATACAGGCTGTGCCTGGTGACACATAGCCGCTCGGCGACCTCCGCTACGTTGGACCCGCGATCGGTCACTGGCGGACCACCTCAACCTTGAACTCATCCGGATACAGCTTGCTGTTCATGGACACCTTCGAATCACGGCCTTGAGATGTGGGCGTATCACTGGACGTATCAAACCCCGCTTCGATAGCGCGGAAAAATCAGAGTGCCCTTAATTGATGATAGATATTGGAGTGATCGATTTTTGATCGTCGCTTGTCACGAAATCGACTATAAATACGACTCTACATTCATGTTAAGAAGGATAGTGCTGATGATCGTGTTCGATGATCGGATCGGAAAATACAGGATGCTGTAACGGCGTAAAATTAATGGCTGATATTCTGCATGCTTACGAACGGCGTCCCGCATCACTGATACGTTTGGCGGTTGCAGGCCTCGCAGTGCCCACGGTCGTCTATCGTTGCGCTGGCGATCTTGCTGGTCCGATGATCGCAGTGAAAAGTAAGGCGATGAGCGCATCTGGAATTTTTGAATATTCGATGATGCACGATGGATAGCTGAAGATGCCAATGCATGCGCGCCAGGAGTTGGCTATCGCGCGCACCCAGCTTACCAAGATGAATATTTATTAATTGGCGGGGCGCCATTTCTCGTTTTAAAAATTGACAATTTTTATAACTCAGGAATTTTCCACCATGCCGTTTTCTTTATCTTCGCATGCATCTTTCTCTCTCATCAATGAATCCAATGAGAGGTTAGTCACTCGCTCAAGCTATGCTACTAGTGAATCCAGCGTACCAGGTAAATTCCAGCCACTATCGTTTAGCAAACAAGAAATCAGTAGCGTATCGTCGCATCCTCAGCATGCAAGCTCGCATCAACCGCAGATTTCGTCGTTGCCGCGTGCTGTAGTCACTCGACCGAACTCGCTGCCCATCGGGTCGCGAAAAAAAATCGTTTCTTTGACGGATATTTTGAACATTACGAGCAACAAGGGTTCGCCTATTGAGACGGCATCCGCAGTTCCCGTGACGTTGCCGCGAACCTCGTTATTAATGCAGGAGGCTAACGCCACCACGGGCGTAGTTCCGCCGAGCGAAAGCATGGATACAATGAACTGATTAGGTCGAGCTATTGCAAGGACTGAGGTGCTTAGCCTGTCTATTGACGTGTCGACGACTTCGGCGGTCCGATATTGTGGAAACAATTGGATGTTGGGATCGGCTGGCATCTCATCGCCATCGAGCGAATATTTCGATGGAGGTTGGGAAAGAAAAGATGCCACTTGACGGTCACCAGTGGGTATCGTTTGTTAGATTTGTAAAGTGCGGTTGCCTAATTTTCTAAGGTAAATCTTCATCCGTTGTCATAATACCATCGCTCGTTTTTTAGCTAAGGAATCATCCACCATGTTATCTCCTTTCGCATCGCGCGGATCTTACTCGGTCACCAAGGCATTCATTGGTAGGCCAGCCATTCTTCGTGCCAGCCATAAATCGATAGAATCCGGCGTGCCAGGCAAGTTTCGATTGTTGATCTCAGAAAAAATCAGCAGAGTGTCCTCGTATCCCGAGCCTGCCGGCTCGTATCAACCGCAGACTCTGTTGTTGCCGTGTGGCATAGGCACTATTCGACGAACCTCGCTGTTTGATGGCCGGCCTTACGAATCCATCGCTTCCGCTACGAACATAAGAAATAGTGCGACCGACATGAATCAACCCCATGTCGCTATCCGTAATCTCCATTCGTTTCGCCATTCAACGAACGCTCGCGTCGATTTGCAGCCATCATCTATAAAAAGTGACGTGCCTGTAGTGAGTAAAGTATTGGGTTTGATCGCCGGCAACCCTGAAGAAATCGTCAGGCCGAAGGCAGTGGAAGCGCTTGTTGGTGCCGTAGCTGCGGTGCGCGTTTCCAAGTCCATAGAGTATATAAATCCGACGCAGGAATCAAAACGTTTGATTTCGCCGGGACTCGTTTTTACACAGCAGCGCATTTTTGAGGAAGAAAAGCTTGCTGCTATGAATTTGCCTAACGTGCCACCGGTGCAGCCGCCCCAGTCATCGATGCAGGAAGCTGATGTTGATCCGTGCTCCAGGTCGGCCTCTACGGAATGTGACACCGCAGCGGAATTCGCGTTGCGGACGTGGTCCGACGAGAAACTACGCAACATACAACACACCTCTGAAGTCAAAGAGTTGCTGGCGCTCGCCGGTTTGTTGTGCATTGAAGCCCACAAACGCAATGTGACGATGACCGATAAACAACTCGCGATCGACCTGGGGCGTACATTTCGCAGGTGTTTTTCTGGTCGCGAAGTACAGGCGTGGCGCCGGGATATCGCGACGATGTCTGAGCATGCGAACCATTTCTTGAAAAATAGGGATGCAATTATTTTATTTACAAACATGGATGATAGGAAGATTATTGACGACGAGCGCATCACCTCCATGCGTGAGAACAACGCTAATAATCCTCTATTGATCATTACCGACTCATTCTTCAAAGATATGGCGGTTAAACGTATGCTTCAGATGATGCGTGCGATAGCACTGAGTACGAAACGAAGCGATGTGCTGGTATTTCCGATCGCAGATAATAAGGATTCGACGGGACCAGTCACCTCGTCGCCTAGTGCGTTCCAAGATGTCGAAGAATCACGCTGGTACAGCACATTAAGCGGGTTCAAAGCATTCTGCCAGGCCGGAATCCGTTTGCATCGCAAACTGCTATCAGGGCAAGCTGACGCCGACATCGATAGTGGTGCCGTCCGTCTCGGCAACGATACGCCGGATCGGAAAGAAGCGCTCAAAGCGTTGCAACGTGATGCTCGGAAAATCGCGGCAGTCATCAAATCCAATCGCGATAGTCTTGTGCAATATGTTTGCTACAGTGCGTTTTCCGCGGAAGAACCCAAACGATGTTAAGCGCCGGACCGTTCAACGACTGCCATAATACAGCCAGACGCGTTCGACGTTTCACGTATTGAATGAGAAGGTCTCATAACCAGAGTGCCACGCTTGCTTATAACTGTGAGGATGCACGACACAATATATTTCACATGTATGTTGTGTCTCAGTAGCTCAAATCAGTATTTCAAGGAAACAGTGCAAAGTAAAAGACCTACCTAGTTCTTGCGATGAAGCGTCACAGGCTGTTTTTTGACACTCTGCTCCGTGCCGAGGATTTTTTCGCGCGTTTCATCGGGATCGGACTGCGTTCAGCATAGTAGCTGTCGTAAATCTTACGCGCATAAATTCGTTGTTTTTCCAATGTATGCGCGTTATAACCGCCGACCGCGCGCCAAGTTGCACCATATTGTGTGATATTTCCAGCTAGAATCCACGCTCCGACGCTTTCGTTGGTACACCGGTCGAAGAGACGTTGCTTGTCGATCCCGTATCGCCGGAGGAATGGAAGCCATCGGCTGTTGATCTGCATCATACCGATGTCGAACGATCCGTCCTTGTTACGGCTCACTGCGGTCGCGTTCAATCCCGATTCGCGCGAAGCAATTACGTACAACAGCTTCGCGTCGACGCCGTATGTGCGGGCCGCCTGGGTCCAGCAATCTTGGGCATAAGCAGGCCTCATGCTCGCCCATGCGACTGCACATACACCAAGAATCAGCCAGGCACGCCACGCACGGAATCGGCGAAAGGTGTGTGATACGGATACGGCACATAAGGCACATGCATTGCCGGCTTTCTCAGAACATGTCAGTATCGGCGTTGAGTTTAGGTTTTGCATCAGGTGCATCGTCGTCCTGGCTCATCTCAGTCATCATGATTTGCATCATGAACTTTTTCATTTCATCAGTCGTTATACCATGCATCGCTGTTTTTGCTGCCTCTGCCAGATTCTCGTCTGGCTGATGGGGCTCAGCGGATGGAGCCTTTGCCAGTGCATACTTGGCAATCGTGAGCGGGTTGATCATCATGGGGAATTGGATATCCTAATTTGTTGGACGTAAGATAGCAGTGCCTCGACGATATTCGCCGTTGTGTCCGGAACACGTTGCTGGTGGCGTTGCACTGCGCGCGAGCAAATATCTGTCGAAGCGGAAAATGGCGCAAATGAAACAGAAAATTGTCCGTTGCTGATTACGAAGTGATCATTGGGCGATGTCGTGAGCGTGATACGCCTTCCGTTGTTCGTTTGTAAATGATCGATCGAAAGCTGGCTGAGTTTGCACCATTTCGGAAGATAAACGGTGACAGATCGATCGGAATCGGCATCCTGCGTATCGAGGTACTCCTCGATCAACGCTGTGGCCGTCTTCGAATCTTCGAAAAGCTTTCGCACGTTGTGAGCGATTGCACCGCGTTCTTGTTCGAGCTGCAACGCATATGTTTGAGAAAGATGCGTGGTTTCGTCGATCAGCGTGTCGACGAAAAGCCTGATGCCATCACGATAGCCTTCGAAGCGCGCCTGCTCATACTGCGTATGTGCGTAGTGTTCGGCGTCTTCTATGATCTTTCTGGCCGATTTTTTCGCAGCCTGTTCTAGTGCATGTCGCCGATTGGCGCGATGCAGGGCTGCGTGCCGATAGACGACCTGTGCTTCGCTATCGGACGCTTTGTTATAAACCTTCTGCACGATTTTGCGCATAGTGTGCCGCCATTGAAAAAAGAGTAATGGAAATCCATCTGCCGCAATCTTCCGGTGACGCTCGTCCCACTTGTAAGGAAAGGGCGGCCGTTTCGGCCTCGATTCGTGAGGAAAAGAGCAGTCGGAGACGTTCATCGATGACGGGTGGCATTGCCGGAATCAAAAACCGAAGCGCAGCGAGCCCGCAGACCACCGGATCGACATTTTCGTCTAGTACGCATGCTGGGACCGCGAGATGGGGCAGAGGCAATTCGATGAAGCGCTTGCATCGCCCGTCAAGCTGCCGATATCGATTGGATGATAACCATTCCCCGCGCTGACTGAATAGGCCCAGCAGAAAGCAAAGATCAGGGATCACGTACCACTTACGCAGTAGGATGGACGTGCATGGGTCGATCGGAATCGACTCGGGCGACGTGGTTCTCAAATCGTACGTGTCGAAGAGGATGGTGTTCCTCACTGCCTTGGGCAGCGCGCACCATTGCGCCGATGTCATCGGCACACGCTCCGGATGCAGGTAGTCGTCGGGAGCCAGCATGATCCTCAACAGGTATTTAAAATCTGTCATTTGATGAAAGGTTCAACACGATCGCGCTTTCGGGACTTGCGAAAACGTTTAAAAAAATCGACTGGTCCGGATGGCGGACTATTGGCCAGCTGCGCGCCGAGCGGGCGTGATTTGTCGTGATCGTGCCTGGGTTCGGAATCGATGCGCCGCTCGCGCCACCAGCGAGTCCTGAACGGTCGCGAGGTCAGCCCGAGCCACCCCGCGGCGAGCAGCGCGAAAAAACCGACAAACGCAGAAACTTGCATGCAGACATGCATCCAGTCCGTGCTCCACGAGATCAGCGGTGCGGATGGCGGCATACCCCGGAAAATGGGTGCACTTTGTTCGGCTAGCACGGAGATATCATCATAGTCGATCTGATCGAAACTATTCTTGACATAACGCTTCACTTTGCTGATCAATGTGTCCTTGTCCAGCTCGCCGCTGTAGACTATCAGTACGGCGACATGCATACGCTGCGGGCTGTCGACATCCTCCGTAAGCGGGTAACTGACATTGACGTGTGCTCTGACAACATTGTTAAGTGCTGACAGATTGTTCGAAAGCCGTTGCTCGATATAGGAAATTAGGCGCGAATGCTCCGCGAGCGGTGTGGAAACAAGGCTGTCGGAGGGAAACGCCTGACTGATCTGCAAATCGGGCGGAGTCGGCAAATTGTAGCGCCGCACCAGGTCGACAGCAGCCGGAAAATCGGCACGCGAAACATCTACTTCGAAAACGCCTTTTCCCAAGTCATTCTTTATCGCCGTCACGCCATGACGTTGCAATATCGCCACCACGTCGTTCACTTGCGATTCGGTAAGCCCGGATAGCAGTGAACGGTTGTGGCAGCCGGAGAGTGCGAACAAGCTTATGAGAAATAGTATCCTGTAGAGACCGCGCACGGCGGATTAACCTTTGACTAGCGTTTCGACGCCACCGGCGAGGCGTTTTACGACACCGCTTACGAGCGTATTGTTGACGGTGTAGTTGGCCATTTCCACCTGAAAGGCAGCCAGTGCCGCAGGATTGGAATAATCGGCAGGTGTCTGCATGAACGCATCGATCCGGTGGCGCGCCGAAATCATGTCGTCGGTCAGATTCCGCATGGCGGATTGCAAATCCATATCGAGGTGCTGTTCGTTGTGAAAGTCGGTTGCTGAGAATGACGGAGCAACCATGGGGAAAATTTGCATCGAATAACGCCTTTAAGATTGAACATAAGGATCAGCTTTCGCTCCGGCCTCATGCGATAGCGAAAATCGTATGAGGCCGGTGATGGGTTACCGTAGATTGCCGAGGATAGTCGTGTCGATATCTTTCATCGCTTTCACTGCGCTCGATTGCGCGTTCCGGAATATGGTGTAGTCAGACAGGACAGCCTGATACGAGGCCAGCGCCGCAGGGTCCGACGGGTTAGCCTCCAGTGCTTGCTGCGCTGCGGTCAGCGCGCTGCCTAGGCTGCCTACGCCGTTTTGGAAGCCTTTGGCGATATCATAGATGTAAGTATTAATATCACCATCATTCGAAAGTATGTCGGACGGAGAGTTAGAAATAGGAGAAATATTACTTGTCATTTTAGTTTCCATTAATTGTATGGTTGAAGTACCAATGGCTTGGATCGACGAGAACATAACCGTCCTCACCTACCTGCCGAGATTTTCCATCCAGCCATGTCGTCTTTAGAACAAGGCCGAAACGGACCTTTCGCTGACCCCAGTCATGCGAAAAACCTTTCACTAGATCCGATACTTCGGACAGTGCGTAATCTGTGATGTAACCGTTAATAAAAAATGTAATATAGCCGCCGGATTCGATGCGCGAGTATGTTACCGGTATTTGGGTCAATTTGGACCCCGCGATTCCGGCCACGTTGGAAAGCGTCTTTTCTCGTATATGTAAACCCTTGGCAAAGGGTAATACGCCCTTTAGGAGGCGAGTCACTTCGGCTATTCTCTTCTTGACGGTTTCTTCGTCCTCGTCTTGATGTGCGACGAGAATTAATTCAGGTTCGTCTATGTTGCGAAAAAGCATCGTGAAATAATCTATATTGTGCTGATCCAGCACTTGTTCCGATTTTTCCCGGAGATCGTCAACCGAGGTCACCACCGGTCGTTGTGCAGCAGGAAAACGCAGCGCGATCTGCTTGTCCCATTCTAGATCGCTTTGCGTTTTCGCGATGACGTACACTTTGCCATCCCTCGTGATCAAATCGTTCCTCGCAGTATCGGTGTCGAACACGGCGGCAAGTTGTTTCGTCCTTGCATGGTCGGCGAAGAAGCTTATCAATGACCTCAAAGGAAGCACGAGCAACGCTACCGCTATGCAAGCCAAAGCGGTAAAGCGACGGGTACGTTGCCCCATGCCAGATGGCACGAGCAAATCCGCAGTCACCTCGGATGTTTCGGCTGCGTTTTCGTCTGTCGACTTGATCAGAAACTGGCGTACAGCATCGGACCATGGTGTATTGTTGAGTCGGATCGCAAATGCGATGTCTTCGAATTGACATATACTGTTGAGTACACCTTCCTCGACGGTGACTTCGTTGCCTTTGATCCATTCGACGCTGAAACGAAGCAGGCCATCATTGACATCTCGATCATGATCAGTCGACCTTTGCGACGACATCTCCATGTCAAATGGTGTGTCATCCTTATTCGCTATGTCGCTATGGCTGATGTGCCCATCAAAACTGATTCTAAAGTTGATTCCTGACTTATGGTGCGGTATTACCAGTGCATTCGACGCGAATTGCGAGGCTGATTGTGATTGGGCTGTTTCGGCGCCAACGAATACAAAGATCGATTCCTGTTTAGGAAGTAGCAAGTCGACCCCGTACATTGGGCCAAACAAAATACGCAATTCGTAGTGTTTTTCGTCATCGAATGACATAGGAATCGGGTGCAGGAATAATAGGAATGAATTTATTAAGGCCGCCGATAAGAACATGGCTGAAATAGCCTTGTCAAGGCCAATGACCACCTTGATGATTGATTGAGGCTTGCCCTATTCGTAATTGGGCAAATGCCTAGATCGTATTAAGGGCGAGCCTACCCCGTTTGAACGTTTTTTGGCTGTATATTATTGGCGTGGACCGACTATCGATTCAGTGTAATGCATGAATTTATCAATGCCATAAGCTAATAATTGGATGAATTTAAGAATGTCAATATGTATTAAGAAAAACATGGGGCGGGACGTAATAGTCGATAAACACCGCCTAGTGGTGATGCGTGCTGATGCCGATGTCGAAGATTGGAGCGAATCGATTGCCAGAATTGCCAGCTTGCTAGCATTCATGGAGGCATCGGAAGGCACTGATGCCAATGAGCCGATCACGGTTAGGCGAAGTCAAGCCGGAGATGGGGTGAGATTCTTTGCGCGTGACCTACATCATGCTGCGGCGTTCGAGCGCTGGTTTTGTGATCGCATCCTTAATATGGACGACTCCATCGAGCCACTACGCGAATTCCTTCGTGCACAGGAAGCGTATCTATTGGTGCGTTTCCTTTTATGTTCCTTTGACGACCACTCCTCTGTGGCCGGACTCGCGAGCCGCTATGGTCTGTCGACTTCCCATTTCCGTCGGATATGTCGCGGAATTTTTGGCGGTGGACTGAAAAGTCGTCTCAGACAGTGGCGAGCTCAAAGCGCTTTGCACGATCTGTTGAGCGGAGCAAAATCGGTGGCCGAGCTGGCGTATCAGCACGGTTTCGCGTCTTCATCGCATTTTTCTCAGGAAATGAAGTTTCATTTTGGTGCGCGTCCAGGACGCCAACAGTGATTGGCTGCGTTTTGTCGTCGGCTGTACGACGCTACGGTTATAGAATTGTGCTAGCGTTGGTTGTGACTCTGACCGGTTTGTGGTCCGTCGTGGCGTCGGCGCAAGATACCGCGCAGGCAGGGTTGCAGTCGACTGAATCTCGCCCGGTGGTGGCGCAGCAAGCTGATTCGCAGAAAACTGTAACGTCGCCGTCGATGGGTGTTCCTACGCCCGCCACGATACCGCCGAAATTCATCGCCCACAATACTAGCTTGAACGATGTGATCGATGCGATCCAGGGAAAGATAGGACGCCCGATGGTCGCCAGTCCGAAGGTGCGAGCGATTTTCGTCACGGGTACGTTTGACCTCGAATCGCCCATGGCGACTCTGACAAAACTCATCCGTACGATGGGATTAATGACATACGACGACGGACGATCGATCTACTTGTATCGGGATAGCGAAGTAAAAAATTCCATTGTGCATATGGGCCATCAACGCATGAGTGACGTGCGGTCTTTTTTGCGTTCTTCTGGGCTTTATGACGAACACTATCCGTTAACCGGAGACGGCAACGCACCGGTATTCTATGTGTCGGGACCTCCAATCTATGTAAGTTTGGTCGTCGCTGCGGCGAAATATCTGGATCAACAGCCGGATGTTCAGTTCAACTCGGCAATGGTGTTGCGAGTCGTGCCGCTACACAACACGTTTGTCGTCAATCGTCGCTATAAGATCCGCGACGAAATGGTGAAAGTGCCCGGTGTGGCCGATGTCATTCATGAGCTCTTTGGTTCGTCGAGTGGCGCGCATCCTCAGAGCACGCCTTCAGGGAGCAGTGTGCTGGATATGCAGCAAGATGTGCCCGCCGACGTATTGAATCTACCGTTGCCGAAATCAAGTGATGCAAAGGCTGAAGATCTTTCAGGCCGGGATCGAATGGTGGCGATGAAGGGAGAGGCCGTTTGGGACGTGCGTATGGTGCCCAACCCTGACGACAATAGCATCTTGCTGTATGGACCGAGTGCGCATGTTGAGCTGATGGAGCGGGCAATCCACGCGGTGGACGTCGCCAAACGCCAGATCGAACTGTCATTGTGGATCATCGATGTCGATCGTCAGAAGCTTAACGCGCTCGGTATCGACTGGCAGTCCTCGGCTCAGTACGGGTCTTTCACCATGAGCGCGAACAGCCCGCAAATGGCCTCGCTTAACGGAATTAAATTTCTTGCAACTGTCAGTGCGCTGTCGAAAAGGGGGTTGGCAAATATCGTATCGCGACCAATTGTGCTCACGGAGGAAAATGTACCGGCAATTTTCGATAACAGTCATACTCAGTATTATCAACTCGTTGGCGAGCGAGCAGTTTCATTAGAGCATTTCACATACGGCACGATGGTCAGCGTGTTGCCTCGTCTGACGCAAGACGGAGAGGTCGAAATGATCGTGACCGTGCGAGACGGCCAGTCGCAAAATATCAGCACGGCAAAGAACACGACTGTCATTCCTGAGGTAAGCGACACTCAAATCAGTACCGTGGCGCGTGTGCCGAAATTCAAAAGTCTGCTGCTGGGGGGGAGTACGATCGATCGACACGAAAACGACACGTCTTACATCCCAGGCTTGTCGAAACTACCAGTGGTGGGAAGGTTATTCCGTCTGGATAAGACGATTACCGAACACATGGTCCGCCTGTTTTTGATTCAGCCGCGCGTGCTGATGCATGAGGATGGCTGGATGGACGGGCAAACGCTACCGGCGGGAGACCTAATGAACGAGCGCTCCGAGATGGCGAAAACCAGTCAGATGCTGGAGCAATATATGCAAAACGTAGGAAGCGACTTCGGGGGAAACAAGAAAGGAAAATCAACGGAGGCGCACGATGCAAGGCATTAATAGCTTGGCAATGGAACCGAGGATAGACAACACCGTATCGGGTGGCGCGATCGTCGAAGGCGTTTACCGCAATGTGTCGGGGCAAGCCACGGCAGTAACGGTTGAATCGCCGGAAATGGAACTTTACGCACTGCAGGAAGACCTGGGCATGATGCTCGCACAAAGCGCCCGCCGCAAAGACGTCGAGCGCATGCGATCGCGCGTCTCGGACGAGACAGAGCTGATTCTCGAAGAGGACCGTGAGAACCGCCTGGCCAGTCTTGCGCGGGTCGTAAAGTCGCGTAATCAAAGCTTGCGGGAGTTTCTACGACAGGCGCGTGGGCTTTTTCCCGATGACAGCGATCTGGTGCTTGCGCTGCGCTCGCGTCGACGCATGGTCGGAACCGCCAGTGACGAGGAAGCCGAGGCCACGAATGCTACAGACGGAACAAATGGTGCAAATGCACTCGATGGCACCGGCGAGGCGAGGTTGCTCGATTCGGCAATTAGGAAAGTTTTTAAAGAGGGGAACGTTCGAAACATCAAGGCGGGCATCAATGCCGCCCGGCAAGCACGGCACTTTGGCGAGCGATTGAATCTTTGCGCCCGCATGATGCGCGTAATTTACAGGGAATTTCTCGATTTTGCCGACGCATTGCCGGACCTGTATGACGATTGGATCAGTCGCTTCGCCTACGATCAGCGCGTCGGCCTCGCGCACTACATCGGAGGAACGCTTATCGCCGATCGTCGGGCGCAGGATCCGAGTTGCGAGCAGGCGGTGTTTTCTTCGCTATTCGCGCAATGCGATGTATTGCGGATGATGACGGCCGCGGAACATCTATTTGCGCAGATCATGCATGATAGCGCTACCGTGGAATCACGCGTGCCGCTTGAACAGCATCTCGCGGGCTTGTTGACGACGATGATGCGCGAGCCATCCCAGGTCAAGCTGGCGGTAGCTTCACTGTGCATGCAGGTCAAAGCGTTGACCGCGCGAGAACGATTCGTGCAGCGCGTCTATTGCGCGTTTGCCGCGTTGCCGGCGGCGCTTTACCCCGACGCCACGTGCCGCGAAGCCATTCTTGTTGACATTCTCGATCTGACTACCCCCTGTTTCTAGCGAAACTAGAGTGGCTGCGAGCGTTTCTGTATTCATCTTCTTGCCAATTTCTCGTCTTTCATCGCTAGGTATGCTCTGATTAATATATTTTTCTCAATTAATTTTCTTATTTAATTAAAATTTATTTACAGTTTAATAAATTTAACCGGAACATCCATAAGTGCTAATTCTAAAAATAATAATTAACATAAAAATATGTCATACCTGATTACCGGACGCCGTATTTTCACGACTGTTCAGAGCAAACCTGAGCTGGTCGTGCTGTGCCTGATCATCATGATCATCGGCATGCTGGTGATGCCACTGCCGCCCGGGTTGCTCGATTTTCTGATCGCCGTGAACATGATTGGGGGCGTGCTAGTGCTGATGAGCGCGCTGCATGTTGTGAATATGCTGAGCCTTTCGACGTTTCCCGCGATCGTTTTGCTCACAACGCTTTTCCGGCTCGCGCTCTCGATCAGCTCGTGTCGCCTGATTCTTATGTACGGGCACGCCGGGCAGATCATCCAGACCTTCGGCGAGTTCGTAATCGGTCAGAACATCGTGGTTGGATTAGTCATTTTCTCGATCGTCACGATAGTGCAGTTCATCGTCATCACGAAAGGCGCGGAGCGCGTGGCGGAAGTAGCAGCGCGGTTTTCGCTCGATGCGATGCCTGGAAAACAAATGAGCATCGACGCGGACTTTCGTGCCGGTGTGATTGATGGAGATGGTGTACGCGCAAGGCGCAGCGCACTGGAGCGCGAAAGTCAGCTGTATGGCTCGTTCGACGGTGCGATGAAGTTCATTAAGGGCGACGCGATTGCTGGAATATTGATCATTTTCATTAATATGATCGGTGGCATCGTGATAGGAATGATCAAGAATCACTTGTCATTTTCAGAATCGATGTCAACTTACTCGATTTTAAGCGTGGGCGATGCGTTGGTCGGACAGATTCCGGCACTGCTGATTTCGATGGGTGCCGGCTTTCTCGTTACGCGGATCGCAGGAAGCGAACAGAACCTCGGGCATGATATTGTCTCGGAACTGTTGTCGAGCAGCCCCGTATTGCTGATCTCGTCAGGGCTGTCCGCGCTGATCGGATTGCTTCCGGGTTTTCCGCTGCCAGTGTTTTTGACCGTGTCGGCAAGTCTCGGATTTTTCTGTTGGAGCCGTTGGCGTGCCGAAAGGTCGGCTTCGGCAGAGGGTCGACATGCCAACGCGGGAAGACCCGCGCTTCAGGCGCTGGGCGCCGGTACCGCGCAAGCGGACGCAGATGTGCAAGCTGATACAGATACAGCCTTCTTGGGTCATCCGCTGGTGGTGATTTTGCCACATGCCTGTGCGCATACGCCTTCACTTTCGCCACAGAATCTTGCCACATCGTTGCATGCGAGGGTATTCGATGAAGTTGGGTTGTTGTTGCCGACCATCGTCGTGGGTTTCGCCGCTGCCGATGCGATAGTCAGCGATTCCCAGGACGATGCACAGCAACGTGTGGTGATTCGCATCAATGATGTGGATGCGGCGGTGCTTTACATCGCATTCGACGGTGTGAGGCTCGTGGGCGACTCCGATTTGCTCCTTGGCCTCGGCATGAACGTTTCGCGGCTCATCGATTGCGACGGTGAGCCGGTAGAGTGGGGCATGGCGCAGCCGGCACAATTGCAGGATATTGGTATCGCATTCCGTAGCGCGCTCGACGAGTTGCACGATCAGTTCATTACTGTGGTTCTGCGTAATTGCAGCGAATTTTTTGGAATACAGGAAACTAAGAACCTGCTCGATATGCTGGATAGCCGCTATCCGGAGTTGTTGAAGGAGGTGTATCGACAAATTCCGGTCCAGAAGCTATGCGAAATATTGAGGCGCCTGTTGACTGAGCGCGTAGCAATCCGGAATATGAAACTGATTCTCGAGACGTTGGCGAACTGGGGGACGCGTGAAAAGGACAGCATCGTTCTAACCGAACACGTGCGTATCGCGTTGGGCCGTTATATCTCGCATCGGATCGCACGCAACGGACACATGAAGGTTATAGTGCTGACTCCGGAGTTTGAGGAAAAAGTGCGGCAGGGAATAAAGCATACGTCTACTGGGACATTTCTCAATCTCACCCCTGCCGTAGCAAATGAACTCGTGGACCGTATTACTGTTGCGTTGAACCAGTTACATGCGGTGCGTCGCGATTTCGTATTACTCGCATCAATGGATGTGCGCCGTTATGCACGAACACTGATCGAGTCGCGCTTTCCGGGATTGCAGGTTATTTCATTCGGTGAAGTATCCGATAACGTCGAGCTCGACGTTATCGGTAATATCTAAAGGATCTTGCAATGGGAACAGACATAGATATCGTCAGCCTGGTAAGGCAGGTACTCCAAGAGATAGGTTGCGCTGACAAGATGGATGACGCGGTGAGTCCGCATCTGCCGCTCTGCATCAATCTTCGTGATGGATCGGAAATCCGGATCGATACCAGCAGCGACGGCGTGCTTTTCATCGCACCGATGCCTTCTGTCACGGAGGAGATACTGGCGCACGCCTCGACGCTCTTGGCGAGATTTTTGTTGCGTCCGCCAAACCCGCTTTTTTCTCCTTGCAGGCCGGTCATCGTCTGGTACGAAGATGGATTGTCGCTGCAGGCCCAGCTTATAGCCGATGCACAAAGAATGCCCGAATTTCGCGACGCGCTCGAATATTTCTTCGACGAGACATGCGCACTGCTGCATATCGTGAGAGATTAGGAATGGGGCTGCTTGATCTGACACAACAGTCCGCCAAAGTCGATGTGATTTCGGGGCAGACGCTTCGTGTCCGCCTGCGGAATGTTGCCGTGGGCGAGATCTGCACGGTCCATCAAAGTACTTTTTCGGGTGAGCCGATCGGTATGGCGCAGGTCGTCGCGCTTTCAGGCGATACGACTGTGCTTAGCACACTCAACCCGGTAGAAGGTTTCCGACGCGATTTCGTCGTCCAGCCGACAGGCAAGCGAGCTACGGTACGCATGTCGGTCGACATGCTGGGTACGGTACTGGACGCCAATGGCAGGATCGTTGAGAGGTTCTCTGAATCGCCTGATGCGCCGGTCGGCGAGAAATCGGACTCGCCCTGCATAGCGAGTACGAATGGCGCTCCGTTCAGCGATGAGCCTCAGGAAATGCCCCTCGACGTCGCGGGGCCGCGCTATACAGACCGTAATCCGCACGCGGAGTCCTTGTGGACAGGCATCCGTGCGATCGACGGCTTGTTAACGTGCGCTATCGGGCAGCGCGTCGGTATTTTCGCGGCGGCTGGCTCCGGCAAGAGTTCGTTACTCTCGATGCTGGTCGGAGGCATCGATGCCGATGTAGCGATCGTCGCGCTGATCGGCGAGCGTGGGCGGGAGGTTAGCGAATTCGTTGAAAAAATGCGGCACAGCCAGCGCGCCGACCAGTTGATCGTTGTGTACGCGACATCGGATCAGTCCGCAGTGGAAAGAGCGAATGCGGCCAAAGTCGCGATGGCCGCTGCGGAGTTTTATCGCGATCGAGGCATGCATGTTGTCGTGTATCTCGATTCACTGACGCGTTATGCCAGGGCCGAACGTGACATTGCGCTGGCATCGGGTGAAGTGCCGGTCAAACGCGGCTATCCGCTGTCTGTGTTCGACCGCCTGCCAAAGTTGATCGAACGGGCAGGCCGCATTCATGTAGGAAGCATCACCGCATTCTATACGGTTCTTCTGGAATCCGAAGAGGAAGCGGACATGGTCGCGGACGAATTTCGCTCATTGCTTGACGGCCACATCTATCTTTCGCGTGGCTTGGCTGAGACGCATCACTATCCGTCCATCGATGTCCTCAAGAGCGCGAGTCGTCTGTTCAATGCTGTCACAGATGAACAGCAGCAAATGATGGCTGCCGCATTCCGCAAGCAGCTTGCGAGATATCACGAGTTGCAAGTTTACATCGATATGGGCGAATACCAGCGTGGAACGAACGCGGAAAACGATCGAATCGTAGATGGCTATGCGCAAATGCGTCAATTTTTGATACAGGATCAATCGCGTTGGTCAGACCCTTCAGAAACAAGACGATTATTACATGAAGCGACGTGATTTGCTGGATAAGGCGACGCGCTCCGCGACGCTGAGACGCATGCGAACCGAGCAACGACATCGGGACGCAGTTGCGCGCCATGCGATGCTCGATGCCTCGGTAAAAGAAACGGAAGCGTCTATTCAGACGGAGCATGGGCGTGCGAAAGCATGCATTCATTCTGGATGTTACTCGAAAGCGGACTATGCGCGGGCACTTGCACGGCAGGCCGAGTCGCTCGATGCGCTCGCGATGCTGCAGGCGGAATTGGATAGCCTCGTCGTCCAGCAATCGACGGCTGGCGATGAAATAGCCGACGCGGGGCGCGCAAGGCAGCGCGCGGAGAAAAAGCGTGAAAAGATTGTCAATTTCCAGCGAAATTTTGCACTCGCAGCGAAAAATGCCGTAGAGCGAAGCGAGATCGATGAAATTCTGGAGGTGAAAAGCTATGTCCGATAAGGTAATTCTGCAAAACGAGACCGTCATGTCAGTTTGCATCGACGAGGCCACTGCGTCGGCACGTTGCGAAACGGCACGGTTCGATGCGCTGCATGAGCAGCTGTTGCAGCTTGCATCGATATCCGAATCATCGTCGGAAAATGAAAAAGACGACGAACTCGAAATTGATCGAACAAAGCAGCATGCGTCCGCTCAGAACCATATCAATATGCATACAGACTGCATCGAACGATTGAATTATCCAGCGCTGTCATTAATCGCGGCGCCAGCAGAAACCGCACGTGGGTCTATGGTGCAACCGAGGCACGATGACGCGCATCCTGGATCAGCTTGCAAACCGCGGCAGGAAGGCAACATCGAAAATGCGAAAAATTCACAATATGTAGAACCACCCCTGACGCGGGAAAGCGCGTACAACGTATGGCTGGACGTGATACCGGTTACGAAATCTTACCAGGCTGTCCATCACGCCACGGTGATATCACGCCTAAGACGCGACGGTGATCCACGGAGCAGTCATGCGCCCGTCACCCATAGTGTTGCCAAGACGCACGCGACCGCGCTGTATGAATCGGGTCTCGCCGCATATTGTTGGTCGATGAGCAGGCTTGTTATCGACGCTCAGACAACCGACGAGGTTAGTGATCGCTACGATTGCGACCTGATCGATAATCAATCCACTGAATTCTCGGCTTATGCGCCCGTTGAAAAGCATATAGGCCCTATACGGACGCGGCGACAGTTTTCCTGTGCAGGCAAAGACAAGGTAGAAAGCGTCGCGCACAGCACATCGTCGCGTGTGAAGAGCGCTGCCGCGTATGTGCCGTCGATGGATGTCGCACCGGCATGCCGGCAGTCGTCTGCCGAGGACATGGCAGCGCACGGCGAAGCCACGCCATGGCGTTTGCATTACATCTTCCGCAGTTGGAATGGCGATCCTTCGATCGAATTGGTGCGGGACCCTGCCTCATTAGACAGAACAGATCGCACGGGACGGTTAATGGTTGCTGTTACGGCGAGCAATAATGAGGTGAGCACCGCAGCCCAGCGGATGATCGAACGTGCATTGGCACGAGACGACGCGCCAGCCGAACTGGCTGGTGCAACTCTTACGTCGGTCCGCGGGGTTACCGCATGAGCCGCGTGTTAAGCGCCGTGGAACTGAGAAACAACGTGATCGCCACTCAGGCGAAAAGGGCTCTGCGCGACTGGCGCAGCCTACGAAAAGTGGATGGCGTGTGCATGTTGCGCCCATTGCGCGACATTTGGGCGATGCGTGCGCTTGGTATGGACGCCGCGATTTCACGTCCATCTACGCGGACGCGCCATGCGTGCTTTTCGGTACGGCAGGGAGCGTTCGCGACGTCGGTATATGTAGACGTCGACGCCTGCATCGCGTGGCGTTATCCGGACGCGACTGAGTGGGCATGGGAGGCGCTCAGCAATGAGGCGCTTCATACCATTTTGCATCGAGAGCGATGGCACGATTTCATTCCAGGCCCTGTCGGTGGATGGGGTGGAGTACGTCTCGAAGATGTCGGACCGGTGCCAAGCGCGGCAGGGATGATGCTCGAAGTTGTCCATCTCGGCGCGTGTTTTTTCTTTCAACAGGCCCACTGCTCGCTTGAACTTGCCGTCGATGCGCCGCCTCATCATGAAGGAGCCTTTTCGCGGGCCTGTCCTGTGACGACAACCGTCGTGATGGGCAGTACTCGTGTTCCCCTGCGTTTGCTTCGTTCGTTGCGTCTGGGCGATGTCACAAAGATAACCACCCCCACGCTTCTGCTGCGTGCATCACACATTGCGTTTCCGTTATCGCTAGATCAAGGAGTATTGACTGTGGCTGACCTTCCTTTCCCCTACCAGGAGCAAGTGTCGCAGACACCAAGTGTGCCTCCTGTTACGCACTCCGTGGATGACGATCCAGCGCCCAATGAGTCGAGCCCGATTTGGGTCGGCGAATTGCCCGTCGAGCTATCGTTTGCATTTGAACCGCTTGCACTTACGCTCGCTGAGCTATCGGCGCTGCGTCCGGGCGACGTCGTGCCGCTCGAATCGGGCGTGCGTCTATTGATTCACGCGAACGGCCGCCCGGTTGGCGAGGCCGAACTGGTCGAAGTGGAGGGCGTGCTTGCGGCAGAGGTCACTGCGATACATTTGAAGTCGGAAGCATGATGCACAATCAAGAATTATCGCTAATCGCGCTGATCGCCGTCATGGCGTTGATTCCATTTCTGTTTGCATCGGGAACATGCTTCCTGAAATTTTCGGTTGTGTTCGTGTTGCTGCGTAATGCGATCGGCATGCAACAGGTTCCCAGCAATATGGTGTTGAACAGCATTGCGCTGATGCTCGCGGCTTTCGTCATGCAGCCCGTCATCACATCGACGTTTCATGCGTTCCAGGAAACCGATCAGGTCACCTCCATGGATGAGGTCGGTCCATACCTCACGACGGTGCTGACGCCTTATCGGCAGTATCTGACTAAGTATGCGGACAAGGAGCTTGTGGAATTCTTTCAGCGAGTGCCGTCCACTGTCCAGAACACGCCCATCACTCCAGGGCAGGGCACGGCCAACCAGAGTGCGATCCATCAAGTGCAGCAACCGTCACTGTATGCGCTATTGCCGGCCTATGGGCTGACCGAGTTGCGCGACGCCTTTCGCATCGGCTTCTATCTTTATCTGCCATTCGTGGTTATTGACCTGATCGTATCGAATGTGTTGCTGGCGCTCGGGATGATGATGATGAGCCCGGTAACGATCTCCATGCCGATCAAACTGATTCTTTTCGTGGCGCTCGATGGCTGGACACTCGTGTCGAAGGACCTGATGGAACCGTATATGGCTTTTCACTCGGTGACGTGATTATGGAAAAAATCATCTACGCGGTAAATAAAGCACTTGTTCTCGTACTCCTGCTTTCCGCGCCGGCAATTATTACTGCCACCGTCGTCGGCATCGCAATGGGGTTGTTTCAAACCGTCACCCAGCTGCAGGAGCAGACCCTGCCATTCGGTGTGAAATTGATTGCCGTGTTGGCTTGTCTGCTTCTACTTGAGCCATGGATGGCGATGATCGTGATGAGATTCGCGCGGGAAGTTTTTCGAATGGCGTTCCTGAGCGGAGCTGGCTGATGCTTTTGATGCGTTGGTGGGTCGATTATATTTTTCATCACCTCGTGCTCTGGGCAATGCTCTACGCACGTGTTGCTCCCACTTTTCAGCTTATCCCGATCATCAGTTCGCGCTTTGTGGTCAACCCAGTGACGCGACAGATCGTCATTTTGTTCGTCGTGATCGGCCTAGAATCACATGTGCCATTCCGCGTCAATGGACCCGCTGGAGTTGCGCTTGCCGGCTCGTGCGTCGTGGAGACCATTATCGGAATCGTAATAAGCGTGATTGTGGCGAGTCCATTCTGGATCGCATCGGTTGTCGGTGAATTGATCGACAACCAGCGTGGCGCGACGATCGCCGATTCGATCGATCCGGCGAGTGGCGTGGAGGCATCCGTTATGGCGCCGTTCCTGAATCTGATGTTTGCAAATGTCTTCTTGCAAAAGGGCGGATTGATCGTGCTGATGTTGTTTTTCTCGAAAAGCCTGTCTGATGTGCCGCTCGGGCAGATACCCCACTTTAGTTACGTTGGACTGGTCACGCTGCTCGGCCATGTACTCCAGTTGGCAATCAGTATTTCGGCACCGGTGGCGATCGGACTCATGCTGCTAGACGGTGTGCTGGCGTTCCTGTCGCGATTTTGCAAGCAATTAAACGCGTTCTCGCTTTCGTTGACAGTAAAAAGCCTCGCTGCGTACGGCATCATGTATTTCTATTTTTCTTCCGTGGTGCCGATGCGGATCTATCAGCTTGTGCATGATTGGTCTTTTCACAGGGTGTTTGAGTGAGCGAAAAAACCGAAAAGCCTACTCAAAAGAAACGCGCCGATTCGGAAAAAAAGGGGAAATCGTTCAAGGCGGCGGACATCGGCGCGATGCTACTGCTTATCGTGGGAGGAGTGGCGATTCCGTTCTTGTTCGATTTTGACAGTATCTTTAGTTTATTCAAATTATTCGGTAGCGCCGTACAAGCTAAGGATCTTCCTGGCCCGTTCGCATATGTGAAGACGCTGGGGTGGGTGGCAGTGAAGGGCACCGTCATCTTCATCGTCGTCTGCTCGTTCGCGACGACGGTGCCTTCATTGATCCAGAGTCGGCTCACGCTCGCATTCGATGCAATAAGATTCGATTTTGATGCATTGAATCCAGCGAATGGATTGAAGAAGCTTTTCAATATTCGTGTAGCGAAAGATCTTGTCAAAACTTTGCTCTACATCATCACAACCAGTGCTGCGGTGGCTATTTTTATACATAACCATTGTCGCGAACTGTTTATGACAATGCGCATGCCGGAATTCGCGCTTTGTTCAGAGCTAGGGCATCTGGCAAAGTATCTTTGCCTGTATATGATCGGAATGGCGATTCCGGTACTCGTGCTCGATTGTTTGACTGAGTATTTTTTATATATACATGGATTAAAAATGGAGAAGTACGAAGTAAAGCAGGAAATTAAGCAAAGTCAAGGAAACCCGGAAGTCAAATCGAGGCAACGGCAACTGTCCCGTGAGGTATTGAGCGAAAAGGTCAAAGAGAACGTTAAAGGTTCGACTTTTGTCCTTGCCAATCCGACCCATATTGCGATAGGAATTTACGCCGATTTTAAAGTTGCACCGTTTCCAATGGTGTCTGTGCGAGAGGTTGATGCGAGGGCACGCGAAGTCATCGATTACGCGATGAAATGCGGCGTACCGGTCTTACGGGATATCCCATTGGCGAGGCGAATTTTCGATCGGACGCAACGCTATCAGTTCGTTTCAACCGAAGATCTGGAACCTATCATCAGGATTCTGACCTGGCTGCGGCAGGTGGAGGAGGCGGCAGCCCCACGAGCGGATGCAGATGAAGGCAATCCACTCGGGTAACTGCACGATCCGCGCATTGGGTGAGAAACAGAAGAGTCAACACCGCGTGCTCATACTGGAAGGGTGGCGGCACTTTCCTCTGCGGATTTGAGCGTTTTTTTATAGCGCTTTCAAACCTATCCGCTATAGTATCCACATAGGCCATTGCTCATCCGCCAGTGAGCATCGGAGATTTAATTAATGAGTGAAACAGAACAAAAATTTGATATGGAGGAATTAAATCGATTGAATAGATCGATCTTCGCGGCTATTCAGAAAGGCGCGACGATCAAAGATTTGCACGGAGTGACGGATGCGGCGATGGAAGGGATGTATGCCTATGCCTATCGCTTCTACCAGCAAGGGAAATTGAAAGAAGCAGAATCATTTTTCCGTTTCTTGTTTATGTACAATTTCCGTTGTGCGGAATACCCGATGGGGCTGGCGGCGGTATATCAACTAAAAGGCGAATATCAGAAGGCTATCGAGTATTACGCGATAGCGAGTTCGCTGGCAAAGGATGACTTGCGGCCGATTTTCCACTCGGCGCAGTGCTACCTGTGCCTGGGAAAACGCTCCCTTGCGCGGCAAAACTTCGAGGTTGTGCTGAAGTGCTCCGGTGAACAAGTGTTGAAAGATGCCGCAAAGGCTTGTCTCAACGTGATGGACAAGGATTTGCGCCATGCCGAAACAGCATCTTTGGAGCAAGGAGACTAATAAAAACCATTTGCTAGCTGTCAGGCGGTGTGGTCGTTGCTGGAAGTGCTGGTTCCACTGGTAGATTCCGTCCCGCATGTTATCCACACCCGTCTGGTGACTGCCAACCAAGTGTTTTTAGCTAATCTAAGGAAGTTCTGATTAAACCCCTCGGCAGCAATGCAAGTAATTGATTTTTTTAGATTAAAAATCAAGAGCAGGATGAATTTGCTCGGAGGTTCCCTAAATATGTATCAACCCTGTTGATTTTTTCGAAAGGAGAAGATTTTGATCTATCAAACAATGAACGCAATAGCGGACCGGGCCCTTTATGTTCCGAATGGCGATGTCATCGCCCTTATGAAAAGTGTGGCTCTTGAAGGAAACACCGTTCATCCATCTGGGAAAATATCTTTACATTCGACGCAGAAATACACAGCGGAAGCTGCTTCGCTTGCGGTGCCGCAGTTGAAAACACCGCGTGCCGGTATCACGCTGGATGCGGGGCAAGCTGAATCGCTCGCTGAAATTATCAAGTCGACGAGCATCGGGGATGCGGACGTTTCCTCCGCGTTGAAGCGGATCGGGGGCAATGTGGCAAGCTGGGAGGCATCACTTTCGGAGAAGGTGCAGGCGCACATGAAAGCGATTTTTGCGTTCTCTGTGTCGGTCGGACATGCGCAGGCGGCAGTGGATGATTGCGAGCGTGGCGCGATGACCTCCGTGAAAATGAATGCGGCGGCAGCCGCGCTCGCAGAAGCTGTGAGCAATGAAGCCGCGTGCGGTGTATGCGCTAGAGCACTGCCGTCTACGCCGGAGTCGCTCGGTATCGACGTCACGCCGCTTCTGTCTGCAACTGCAATCCTGACCCTTGCGATGGCGAAGCTGCAGAAGCTCATGTCGAAAAGCGATATTGATGGGCTAGACAGTCAGCGAAAGACAATGAACGAACTTTCGGCAGCAAGACAAGCCGACTTGCAGAAGTCTGCCGACGAATATGCAGCCAAGGTCGCACAGGCACAGCGTTTGGAGAAAATAATCGGCACGATCGCAAAAATTGGCGGATGGGCAATGACCATCATCGGCTTGGGTCTGGCATTAATTACAGGTGGCGCCAGTCTGCTGATCGCGGCGGCGGGTGTCGCATTGATGGCGGCCGATGCGATCTACGAGAAAGAAACCGGCAAGTCGTTTATTGACGAGGCAATGCAACCGCTCATGGATCATACGATCAAGCCTATGATGGAGTGGCTGAGCAAGAAAGTCACGTCACTATTGGAGGATTGCGGCGTGCCCAAAGACAAGGCGGAGATCGGTGGGGCGGTGATCGCAGGCCTTGTCGTGGCCACTGTGATGATGACAGGTGTCGTGGCAGTCGGCAGTGCCGCCGGAAAAGTTGCATCTTTGGTGGCGGACTCGGTCGCGAAGGAATTTGCCGAATGTATGGAATCTACAGTGTTTCGTAGTATGAAAGATGTCATGGCGAAGCTTGCTGACGATAACGGCTTGAAGTCGGTGGTTTCCAAGGTAAAGACATTTTATACAGAAATGCGTGAGCAGGCTGGCCTGGATAGGCTGGAAGAAGGGCAGATTCGCGCCATTACAACCCGCGGCAGATTGGGGCTGGCGGTAGGTGAGACGGGGCTGTCGGGATCGCAGGGCGTTGTCAACGTAATCGCGGCAAACGACATCAAGGATGCTTCGATCATGCAGGCGGCAACTACGCGGGCACTCGCGGATAAAAAAGTGATTGCCCAAATACTTCAGGAATTGGCAACATCTTTTTCGAATAACCTTTCTGCAATGACTTCTCTTAGCAATACAATGTCAGATGCACTGAAGAACGAAACGAACGCCGATATATTCGTGTTGAAAAACGCGCGCTCCGTTTGAGTCAAGATACGAATTCGAAATAAAAAATTTACACGAAATATTTCGTTATTTTATACGAATTATTTGAATTTTCTATATAAATTTATCAAAATTACGGGATTATAACCATGACTATCAACATCGGTTCGGAAGACACTATTCGTCTGGATATTTATCGCATCGAAACCACGCAAAGCCAAGCTGCGGAAGCTGCGAGCACGTCGTCGCGGACAAAATCGTCTGGTGCGGTAGCGTTGCAAAGCGCGGTGCTTGAGCAACCGGGACGTTTTCTCGTACAAATACCAGGGATTGCCGCGACAAACCTGCCACAGCTGACGGCACCGCGTGCCGGCGCGGAGCAGCAGCTCCCGCCAATCGAAATGGCCTCGATCGTTCAGCCGCTTGCCGAAGGGACTGACGTGATCGGCAACGCTTTTGTCGGTGCGTTGATCGACTCTGCCGCTAAGGACGTGGCTGGAAGTAGAGGTCGTCTATCAGGTTTCCTGATGGGGGAGGCCGACGTGGACGTGTTGTTGATGATGAGTGCCGAATGGCAAAAAGCACAGGTCGCAGACAGGAGACTTCAGAGCGAGATGACGACGCTCGCGTCGAAAGCGGCAGTCGCGCAGTCGGATTCGCAAATCGCTGCCGGCAACGACGCCTTTGCGTCGGCGGTCTCGGCATCGGCACTGTCCGCTGGCATGCAGGTGATGGGTACCGTCGTCCGTGTTGGCGCCTTGAACAAAGAACACGCGTCGCTAAAAGTGAATACGCAAAACGCTCAGGATTCAAATACGCGCGAAAATCTGATCAATCGCGAGTTGCGTTCTGCTCAAGCTATTCGTCCTTCAGAAATCAACGAAGTTACGGTTGGAAGCGGCGTCGAGCGTCGCACCTTGCGTCTGGAGGAAGACCAGGTCCGCATTACAGCGCGCGACCAGGCGCGATTGAGCGAGACGGCAGTGATGTCCGGATCGCGTGCAGGGGATGCTTCTACCCAACATGCATTGAATCAACGTGCCTGGGGGCGCGATTATGCGAAGGCTGACCTGTGGCGCATGGGCGGCGATGTCAGCGCGAAGATGGTCGATGGCATGGGGCAAATGGAGCAGAGCAAAGAGCGTGCGCAGCAGACGATCGATCAGAATCAGCAGGAAGTGTCGCGCAGCAATGCATCGCTGCACGAGGAAAGCGCGCGTCAAAGCCGCGCCATCGCGCAGGAAATGCATACCATCACCAATCAGCTGATTAACAATATCAGTTCCGTTGCGGCACGGGTCGCGAGCAACTTGCGCGCCTGAGTCGCGGTGATTGATTTCATATTGAGCAATTGCATCGACGCCTAGGCGTGTCCTGTCGATCAGGTGTGTCGAACGAGCATCGCGCGAACAATTTACTGAGGTCTTTATGACAGTGAACAATTGTCACACTTCCCTTCAGGCTCAGATACCTCCTTATGACGGCAGCGAAATTTCTGTACGTCAAATGGAGTTTGCAGCTCCTGAGTTTGATAACTCGCTAGGTTCTAGCGTGGCGTCTGTGTCTGAGGGGAAGCCCCTTCCCCTCGGGGAAGGTTCTCTCTACTGCACAAGAAACTATAGCGATTTTAAACTCTCCGCCCCCGGCTCTCGACCGTCTGTTTCGGGGGATCGCGGCACGAATCTTTTTCGGACGGAAACGAGAGGATCGCTGAATAGTATAGAGAGTGTGAAGGGATTCCAGCAGAGCTCACATAACGATAAAGAGACTTGTTCGCCCAACAGCAGCGATGCTGATAGGCGACTTGATCGTCAATTGTCAACTCTAGCGCAGAGAAAACCGTCGGATACACCATCAGATGTGTTGATCACCAATAAGGGCGGGGTTTTAGCTGCAAAAGAGCCCACTGTGCCGGATGCATCGCTGGAGGAAATCGAGCAAACAATGATAGCATTCGCGTATCTGCTGATCGCCCAGCACGGTGGCGTCAAGAGTGTCGAGGCAGTCAAACAGTTGAACGATCTGCTGAATAATACGGCGTCCAATAGTGCGACGCGGCGATATTTGCGTGATTTTTTTTATGCGCTGCATATGCTGGATGTACCTTCGATCTGCGATCCGAAGGACACCACGCATATTAATAAGCGATCTAAGCTGGTCAAGAAATTTATTAAAGCAATCAACATGGGTGCGAGCCTTCATGCCCAGGGAGCAGAAAAGGCAGACAAAGTGTACAAGGGGTTGCTCGACCTAAATTCATCCGGCGGAACGGTCAGTCACAAGGCTTGGTCTGATACGTGGGCTGCATTGAACGATGCGCTTCATTCGCATTCCGGTAAATCTTATTCGGAAATGGAGCATATGAAAGAGTATTACAAACAGCATGTCGAACCGCGTGTCCGACGGAGAGCACAGTTTGTCTACTGTGGTGATATCAAGGATAACCCGAATGCATTGGTCTCTTCGGGTTCATGGTCGACTACGTGGAACATTGTGCAAGGGTTGATGTGCGCCAAAGCTGTCAATCCGATGGAAAAAGGTCAGGCTTTGGCACATGCTTGCCAAACGCTGCACAAGATGCCAGATTTTCTGCGATTGCCTCAAAATAACCAAAAGTCTCAAAACAACCAGGATGGCGGCAATCGGCACGCGGATTCTCCCGTAAACCAGGCAGGTGGGGTACGGTCCGACGCGTATACTCCCACGATTGACAATAGACCAGTCAACATCGTGAAAGGGTCAAAAATTTATTTGTATGGTTTGAAACATGATGCCGACCGCATACAGTCGCCAATGGTGAACCGAGCTGTTCGGGCCGAGCACAGAAATACGGGGTCTGACTTAGCAGATCAGTCTGCGGAACTGCCTTTCTCTACCTCTCAGACCCAATCAGATAGTTCTGAACATACACTTGGAACTCCTCTTCTTAATGATACATCGAGCCGCCCCCCCGGTTCTCAGGTTGCGGAGACACCACCACCACCACCACCAACACCACCAACACCACCAACACCACCAACACGACAATTACGTCAAACAGATCGCAAGCTGAGTCCGGATGAGGAGAGCGCACGCCGCGCCGCGCCTCCTCGCCTTGTTGATGAACTCAAGAATTATTCTGTAACTAGGCTCAGGAAAACACCGAGGGGGAAAGAGTTGCTGTCGGGTGGGGCAAACCCATCCACTAGCCTTACGCCAACGCCCGAACCAGGTTCAAGCCAGTCTTCGGAGGGCAGCACATCGGCGTTATCCCGGTCTTCATCGTTGGGCCTATCCAGCCTGAGTCCTTCGCGCCGGGTGATCTTGGGAACTGGTCTTGGGACGAACAATGCGGCGGAATTGCAAAAGTATTCAATTTAGCACTGAATAAGCATGCCGGGTGATGCCATGCCGCCAATCCGGCCGTGATAAAAGGTATACGGCATTTCCGTCGGTTTTGGCCAATGTCGCGTTTGGGCATTTACCCAACCCCAAACGCGTATCGACCCATGGTGAAAGGGACATAAAAAATGGAATAGTCCGGTTTTTCGGGGTGGTAGCGGGTCGCGGTGAAGACGCGGCCCGTCCCTTACCCTCCACCGGTTTGCAAGGAACTGTGCTTTTGTGATGTATCTCGATTTGATGGACAAGCCGCTTTTCGTCGTGTTGCTGTTGTGCGGGTTGATGATGCTGTCGCTGTATTTCGCATTGTGTTTTGTTCTGCCCTCATTTGTGTTGTGCGTAAGGATCCGGCGCGCCAATGGTCGTCTACGGAAAATAGCTGGGTCAGGCAACGGCCCCGTTGCGGATGTCGAACTCGATGCGATTTTCGACGCGGGCCGCTACCTCGCGCGCTCCTGGCAGAATTACCGGAAGACACTGGTGTCGTCCGGTGGATCTGGTAGCCGTCGCGCGACGGTACCCGCGGCCGTCTGCTTCGAGCGTCATGAAAACATCGATGTACCGCTGAAGTTGGAATTCTTTCGCCATTGCCCGGGATTGATGACTGGCATCGGGATTGTCGGGACCTTCTCTGGCTTGTTGCTCGGTCTGCATCAGTTCGCGGATGCTATCGCGCCGAAGGCCACCGCGTTGGCTACTCCGGTGCGGCAGATTGGAGCGATGGGACATGCACCCGCTAGCGCGGCCAGTGCGCCGATGACTGGCGGGGTGTTCGTCTCTTTTTCCGCAACGCCGGTGCGATTGCCCGCGGTAACAGGCATGAAGGTTCTCAATGAGGGCCATGACGGCATGGCGGGCGCGGCTATCACTCATGCGGCGGTAAAACCGGTGATGGCTCCATTGACAGGGGACATGTTGACAGGCGCGTTGAGCTGCCTGCTGCACAGCGTGTCGGGCGCTTTCCTCGTTTCGGCCATTGCGGTGTTGTGCGCGCTTTTGACCACGTTCGTCGAAAAGTTACTAGTGGCGCAATGCTTTCATCAGCTTCAGGAACTGTCGTCGACGATTGACCGACTGTTCGCATTTAATCCTGGCGACGATCCGATGATGCGTTTGACGTTGACGTCGGAATCGACAGAGCGGCTAATCAAGCGGATCGCGCTTGCATTAGACGACATTGCAATTTCGCGAGATCAAGTTCAGTGAGATTTTATCGATACGGATTTCCTGTGCGGCGTGACGTCGAGCGTGGCCAGGAAGAAAGCCCCTTCTGGATTTCGCTGTCAGACATGATGACCGGCATGACCGCGCTTTTTCTGGTGCTGGCCTGCAGCATGCTGCTAATGCGCATCACCGAATCGAAATCGCCCAGTGGAACGTCGCCCAGCGACGAGAAAGTCGTTGATACCGCCGCGCCGACGCAGCGCAACGAGCGTTCCGTGGGTGCGGCAGTGAACGCTTCGCATGATGCGAACCGACTTGCTACCTACGAATCGGATATTTCCACCGTGTTGAAAAATATATCGGCGTTATCGCAGAAATACGGATTTTCGGTCGATGCTACCACTAACACGATCGATCTCGGCCAGTCGGGGCTATTCCCGCTTGGAAGCGACCGCTTGAGCGCGACACAGGAAAGGTTGCTGCGAAATTATGTCGCCGATCTCATCGCACTGACTCAGAACGATCCGGCCATGGCACCATTGAAGAGCATCACCGTGGTCGGCTATACAGATCCGGCTGGGTCGTATCTGTTCAATCTCGATCTGAGTGCGCGCCGCAGCGAACGCCTGATGTGCGTGCTACTTGCCACGCTGGAAAAACAGAGTAGCACGACAGGTGCACCGACGATGACCGAGGACTCGCTGCAGACCATCCGGCACCTGTTCAGGGTTGGCGGCTATTCCGCCGACGCACAGAAGGAAAGTGCCGCAGCAAGCAGGCGATTAGCGTTGAAGCTGGATTTTTACAAGATCGACGAGCCCCGGCGGCAAGCCGCTGTGCTTGCGATGCCGGTCGGGTCGTGCGCGCTTGGATCGCGTTAGGGAAGGTCTGAATAACCCCCTCCCCAGTAATGCAATTTATTGATTTTATAGGTGTGAATAAGAGCGGATAACAAAACATAGCGAGCGACTCTCAGGCGTACCGCGCAGCACGCAGGAACCGGTGTGTACGAGTGGTACATAAGGAATCCGAGCACAGCACGCGCCCGTCTGGCGGACACGCAGTAGTTTTGTTAGCTGCTCTAAGCGCAGGATGAGGTTAATCAGAGCATCACTAACAGGAATGATAGTTTGGAAACGATAACAAGTATTGCGCCGTGCGCGCTGCCGGATGTCTGGCGTCATGCCGCCGAAGGCAAGACCGTCGCCTCGTTCGACTGCTTCGATACGCTGCTGTGGCGTGGCGTGAGCGCGCCGAGCCAAGTTTTTTGTGAGTTGGCCGGCAAGCCGCCGTTTTCGACGCAAGGCTATACCGCCTACCATCGCGTGATGGCCGAATCGTTGGCGCGTCGTGTCCGGTTTGAACAGAAAGAGGTTCCAGAAGTCACGCTGCGCGAGGTGTATCAGCAGTTATTCCCGGAGCCTGACGATGCAACCCGGATAACGGCATGCATGGCGTGCGAACAGGAAGCTGAGGCATCGATCTGCTTCGTCGTGCCAGCTGTGATTGCCTGCATGCGCGAAGCCAGGCGCTTGGGGATGACCATTATCGTCGTCAGCGATACCTATTTTAACGCTGGCCAGCTGCGTGCACTCATTGCGTCAGTGTCGCCCGAAGCCGACGAGCTGGTCGACCGGATCTTCTGCTCTTCCGACTATCGGACCATGAAGAAGTACCAGCTATGGCACCGCGTGCTCGACGAACTGTACGCAGCACCTGAAACAATCGTGCATTTAGGTGATAATCGCGTCGCCGACATACTAATGCCGTCGAAGCTGGGCATCGCGTGCCTGTGGCTAGATCGGTATGCCGGTGCAGCCATGACCGTGTTGCGCCGACGCGAATGCGCGACCCGATTGATATTCAGCGGCGTTGAAGAGACTCGGTCCGTGTGGACACTTTACGACGGCCTCGACTGTCGAACGCAAGCCGAGCGTTCGAACTGGCATGATGAACTCGGCTGGCACTTTCTCGGACCGGTGGTCTTTGCTTTTGCGAAAACGCTGGCCGACGAATTTGCCGGCCAAACACACGGAATCGATCAGCCGACGGTTCGCTTCGGGTTTCTGATGCGCGATGCTCATCTGTTACGCGAAGCTGCGGATATCGTCGCACCTCATGAGCCGCATCCGTCATTGCACATCAGTCGAAAGACCGCGTTCTCTGCGTCCTTCGATAGTGACGATGCCATTCTGCATTTCGTCAAGTTGGGCAGGCTCGAATATCGGTTGAGTGCCGCGCAATGTGGCGTCTGTCTACTTCTGAACGAGGTAGAGAAAGCGCGTCTGGCGGAAGCGTTCATGGCAAAAGAAGACACAACAGGTGCAATGCGGGAATTTTTTTCTCCGCAGATGTTGGACGCTATCAAGACGCGTTCGAAAGCGTTCCGTGCCAGGCTCATCAGGCACATCGTCGCGCAGACAGGACTCAAGCGCGGCGACACATTATGTCTCGTCGATACAGGTTATAATGGAACGATTCAATACTTGCTGCATGATGTATTGCGTAAGGAAATGAACGTCACCGTCATCGGACGGTATCTAATCTACCGGCAGAACCTCAGACTGCACGGAAGGGCATCGGGCCTCATCGACGAATCGTGGCTCGACCACGGACTGATTCATACGCTCTCGCAGTCGGGTCTGTCGTATCTAGAGGCGCTATGCGCCGGTGCTGGCGGCTGCGTTGTCGACTATGCGCAGAATGGGCGCTCCGTCTGCAATGCGGAGATGGTCTGCCGCTCGCCATGGATAGACGCATGCCAGCGTATGGCGCTGATGTTCGTCAATCAGGTTTGCGCCTCATCCGCGTCCGAGCTGCCGAAGCTGACGCGTAGCCGTTTACGCGAGTCCGCATTGACGAACATCAGCGCCATGCTGTTTTTCCCCAGCGAGTGCGAATTGTCCGAGATCAGTCAGATGCAGGGGGAAGTGAATCTCGGCGCCGATATCTGCCACAGCCTGTGCGATCCAGAAAAAGGCCTGAGTGGATTGCGGCGGCGGGGGCTGCTTTATATGACTGGCGGTGGCGAGTTTCGGAGCAATTGGCCTTTTGAGCTGCGTTATGCGGGCGCAGATCAGCTGGCCCTTTACATGGCGTGCTTTCGCAACGGTTTGCGGATGACCGAGCCTGCGTTTTCTTACCGCCACATTACATTGCCGCTGACATTCGCATTTGAAGCAGACGTCGCGCGTCGATGCGTGCCCGCACATGCGACATATGATGGATATTACACTGCCGTTTTTCCACTTAGCCAAGGTAAGGTGTACGTTGAAATCGGCGCTGTCGCACAGTGGTTGCAAATCGAATCGGTGACCAGCTTTCCAGCTGAGGCGTACGGCTATATATCTGAGTCCAGTGGGCCACAACTGCGCTTCGAGTCAACCGATTATATATTTGATGACGTGACGCGCCATGGTAACGGACTGCTGGAGTGCGATCATGCCGCCGTAATGACGTTTGCGCCGATTCCGGAAGGAACGTCGGATTACATCCGGCTGGTATTCCGCCCTATAACCCTTCGCGACGACCCACAGCTAACTGCGTGGCCCGCCGACCAGCAACTCGTTGCCGTCAACGGTGTGGATAGCCACTGCGGCGGCAAAGACAAGTCAGCGCCGATACCCAGCTATGCGGCGCTTATCGACGCAAAACTGGCTGCGATCGGATCGGTTCTGAACACCGCGGTCTATACCGGATTGTAATGAGCAAGGCAAAATACTTTTTGAGGATTTAATATGGATGGTGCAGTATTTCACGGCTACCACACCGGAGGTATCTACAATGCAGGCAAGTTTGAGGAGCGGCGTTATACGACCATAGGTATTGATGGATACAATAGGAGGCTCGCGGGTGAGTTGGAGTGGACCAACAACATTTATCCGCGTCCCTATGGCCCTTCCGTTGACGATTGGGTGGATGAACGCGATAGGGTGCCAAAAGAGCGGCGTGTCAAAGACGATTATCGCCATCCCCGGTTTTTTGCCAAACCCACCACGAGCGCGGCAGTGGAGGAGTGCAGGCCGGCTTCGGGCGTCGTGCAGCAGGCGCGGCGGCTGGACAATGCGAGCGCGAGCCCTCTTTTCGCTGCAAGCGCGGTGCGACGAGGAATCCGGTCGTGTGTCCCGTCGAATCTGCCACCGAGTGTCGCCGTGGGCCATAGGCTAGCAGGACCATTGGCATCTGAGTATATTCAAAATTCATGCTTGCTCGTCAATCGGCCTGCAAGTACGTTTGTAACGTTAGGGAGTCGTGTTACGGCAGGGCATGCCCTATCGGACATCGCCAGCGGTGCAGACGCGACCAACCGCCCGCGCAACGTGAAAGGCACACATGAAAAAGACGACATGACCCAACGGGGCCAACATAATGCAGGCGGTCTTGTGGCGAGAATCAAGGCGAATATTCGGAATTATATCGATGCAAAGTTACGCCGGTATCCTGCAAGTCGGACTTGAGCTGATAAATGATGAACGCGGTGATTCCTGTAATTAAAATTCTTACCACTGATGTCACTGGGATAAATTTTTCCCATCCTCCCACTTTCGCACAGAACTGGAAGACTTTGAATAGACTCTTAGAACTCCTGCGCCTACCACTTCAAACGGAGTTTTCGACTGCGCGAGATGCTACCGCGTCTGGCTCGCGCCATGATGCTGCACCAGGCTCATGCGCAGCCGGTCTTGCGGATGGCCAGTAATTTTCATAGCCGAGAATATTTACTAATAAATAACATAATCGCACTATCTCATCGCCATCATCAGAATAGATGATCGATTTTATTTATTAACAAGGTAATTATATATGTTGCAATACGTTGGAGAAATTTGTGCCCCACATAATTTAAGTTATGGAAAAAATATAGATTCCTCAAGAAATAGAATAGAGATTGAAGGTAATGTAAAAATTCCCAGGCCTAAATTATGCAATGAAATTGCAGCCGTTTTCAGCGCAGATCAGGCCATAAATGCAAATATGAAAATTTTGCAAAAATGCGATTTTGGACAATCTACGTCTGATGCTTTTAGAAAAAAATCTTTTTTTAACCATGCTAGTAATCTAGTGGGGAAAACAATACATCCCCAAGTTGCAGATCGCTTTCGCTCGGAAGTTTCCTTTGATGGAACGGGTAAAATAATTGGATTCAAAAAGGAAATTTCAAATAATAAATTAGATTTTCTAATAAAAATTTGCATTCATTCTATTAATGAGACTCCGCATTTAATAGAAAATAAGATTAGAACCCCTGGGGAGTGCTTAATAAATATTGCCATCTCTCTTGACAGTGTCATGCCACCAATCCCGCTTAAGGATGAAATTCAAGCGACTATAAGATATACTTGGCTTGATGGTGGCTTGTCGCGTCAAGCCCTTGTAAATTTAATCGAGCTTATCAAGTTGAGAACCAGGTTTAATGCGCCTGAATTATATCCAAAAATAAGAAGGAAAATTGACGATATTGCTGGAACTTTGGAGAAAGAAACCTTCCAGACGAAACGGAATGACAATTTCTATGGTCGCCTTTTTGAAACGCATTTATCAGAATATTTAATAAAAAATCCTGATTATGCGATGATGGAGGTCCGTGATGCAGTGGCTGCATTTATTTTGCAAGACTTCATATCTCCACTTTTAACGTGCAAAGGGAATGAAGAATCGCAATCTGCAATTTGTGAAAGGCTAGCTTCTCTTATGGAAGATGACCCTCCTTCTTGGCGGTGCAATATTGAATCAGTTAAGAAATTTCTTGCCTCTAAGAGTCAAGCTGACTTTATAGAAATGATGAAATATCATGGCGAATTTTCTGTGCCATTGATTCTTTCTGTAGCAGTGAAATATATTACTATCGCGCCAGGATTGCAAGAGCTTAAAAATAAAGCGAGTGAATTTTATATTGAAAAAATCATTCCGCAACGCGAGCTTCGCAAGCTTATATTAAGTAATAATGCTCATAATAAAAAATCCAACCTTTATGGTTTGATGCTTCCATATCAACGTGGAGCAAATGCAGGCTATTCCATGAGTGGCGGGATCGGCATCAGGCCTATTGATCGTTATGCACTCCCTGGCGTGGAAGATGGTATGCATGAGGATGATCTGGTAGCGTCATCCAATGAGATAACCATTGGGACTGGAGTTTCTGGCTCATCAAATATTCTTAATTTTCTTTTCAATAAAATTCGAAAAACATCAACGAATTTTCCTATGGATGCCGGGAGATTGGCCGTGGCCTCTTGGCTTGCTTATAGTGGAGGGCACTCTTTTAATGAAGCTTATTCTGTATTCTCGTACAAAAACGCAGGGAAATTTAAATCAATCTCTTTTAAGAGTTTAGCTGAAGACTATGATTTAATGAATAAAGGCGTGGAGCATGCATACAATCAAGTACTACAGACAGCCAAACGTTTACAGAAACCGGGGTCCGGGCAACTGCCCCCCCATGTCAGAGTGTCAGCCTCCCGTAAAATTGATCCAGCCATAGCTAGAGGTCTCCGTGCGCACTAGCCACCGAGGCGACCAACAATGCGCAAGAGCAAGGAGAACAGTACGTTATGCCTAATGGTTTGGTTCGGCCCTTGTTTGACACGATCAGCCTCTAGGAACCGTCGCCATCCGAGTTCGCCGCATAAGCCTACTTTTCGATCAGTACGTCATCGATGAACATCGCGTCCAGCCCGCTGGTGAAGAAGATCGACAGCGCATCCTCCACCGAATGGGCGATCGGTTTGCCCATGACGTTGAAGCTGGTGTTAAGCACCAGGGGAATACCCGTCAGGCGGTAGAATTCTTTGATCAGCGCGTGATAGCGCGGGTTCCAATGTTGCTTCACCGTCTGCAGACGTCCGGTGCCGTCGTGGTGCACGACGCCAGGCACCTTGCGCGTGGCTTCCGCACGGAACTTCAGGGTGCGCTCCATGTAGGGCGATTCCTGGTACAGCTCGAAATACTCCGCGCCGTGCTCATGCAAAATCGACGGTGCGAACGGGCGGAACTCCTCGCGGAACTTCACCCGCGCATTGATGATGTCCTTGATCGCAGGCGAACGCGGATCTGCAAGGATCGAGCGATTGCCTAGGGCCCGTGGCCCGAATTCCGCGCGGCCTTGCACCCAGGCGACGATCTTACCCTCGGTCAGCAGCCGGGCCGCGCGTTGTGCTGCGTCGTCGAGGCAACGAGTGAATTTGGGCAGCGCGCCGAAGCGCTCCACGTTATGCAAGGTCTCCGCACTCATGCTGCTGCCCAGGTAGGGCGATTGTTCGCGCGCAGCCGGCTGTGTCTGCTCAGGATGGTCCTCGGCGTGTGCCCATAATGCGGCGCCCACCGCGTTACCGTCATCGCCAGGGGCGGCGAATACGTGCAGATGACGGAACGGAGTTTCAGCCAGCACGCGGCCGTTGGCCGAGGAATTGAGTGCACAGCCGCCGCCGAGCACCAAGTGGTCGGACAAGCCCAAAGCGTGCAGGTTGTGCAGGAATTCGAAGAGGACGTCGCAGAACACCTGCTGTCCGGCATAGGCCAGGTTGGCCAATTCGATCGCTGGCTGGCCCTTGCGTCGGCGCATTGCATACAACGTGCGCTGCAACTGGCTGAATTGTGCTGCGGGCGCAAACCTCAGCGTTAGGCCGTCGACGCGTAGTATCTGGCGCAACAACTCGTACAGTTGCCGATCATGGTGCCCGTAGGCAGCCAAGCCCATCACCTTCCATTCTTCGCCGGACAGGGTGCCGAAGCCGCAAACCTCGCAGATCATACCGTAGAAGAAGCCCAGGCTGGCCCAACTGCTGGTCTCGCTTTGGTGGATCGGCGTAAGCTTGCCCTGTTGGTAGTGGTAGCAGGCCAAAGCATTTTTTTCACCCATGCCGTCCAGTACTGCGCACACCGCCTCCTCGAACGGGCTGGTGTAGCAGCCGGCCACCGCGTGGGTTAGGTGGTGCTCGTAATGACGGTAGCTGGGTGGCTTGAAGGCAGGCTCGGCCATGTGGCTCAAGTCATATTCGAGCAGGTGTCCAGGGTGCTCCACCATCGCCAGCTGCGAACGGTAGAAGAAGCTCTGTGCCACGAATTGCTTGTTGACGTGCCAAGGCAGGTCACCGAAGGCGCTGCGGTATTGGTCTACCGCTTGCGCAGTCTTGCCCAAGCCCTCCCGCATCAGTTCAGGTGTTTGCCCGCTCCAACTAGTAGCGACGACCAGTTCGGCGCCGGGATCGCCGTATTCGTGGACCAGCTTGATGGCGCGCTGAAACAGGTCCGGGGCAACGCCGATTGAACGCTTGTACTGCAGGTAGCGTTCGGTGGCCTCGGCAAAGCACACCTGACCATCGTCGCCGACGATAGCGATGGCTGAATCGTGGAAGGAATTGGCGAGTCCGATGTAAGTGCGCTTCATGTCCGATTCCAGTGAAGGGGACGATGCTTCCGGACACCTACGGCGATGATTGCGGCGCAAATTGTGTCAGTTTGAACTGCAATCCCAGCGTAGAGAGCGCCACGAAAGCATTGGCCGCGATGTAGTACACCACCGTAGCCTCGAAGGCCTGCTTGAAAGCCGGAGCTACGCCTGCCGCCCCCTGCAGATGCTGGTGCAGGCCGCTAAAGAAAATTTCCGAGACCAGGGCGATGCCCAGCATACCGCCGACCTGCTGGATGACCTGCAGCGCGCCGGAACCTGCGCCGGCATCCTTCAGAGGTACCGTACGCATCACTGTCTGGAATAGCGAGGCGATGGTGATGCCACAGCCCAGCCCGCTGATCAGCAACGGCAGGGTAAGCGTCCAGGGATCCAGCGGGCCTTCACTGCGCGTGATGATGACCCATAAGGCCAGATAGCTAGCGATCATCAGACAGGCGCCGCTGACGATTTTCGTGCGTAGGCTTTCGACGTGCCGAGCGAGCATAGAGGCAATCGCCACGCCGACAGGGAAAGGAGTAGTGGCGACGCCGGTTTCCAGTGCCGAATACGCCAGTCCTTGCTGCAGAAAGATCACGAACACCAGGAAAAAACCCTGCAGCGCCGAATAGAACACCGACACGGACAAAGCGCCCAAGATGTAGTCGCGATGGCTCATCAGGTAGATCGGCAGCAGGGCCGGGCGCGCCAAGTGGGCTTGCCGACGTTGCCAGGCGACGAAGGCCACCAGCAGCGGAATACCGAGCGCAATGGCTGCAAAGCACCATAGTGGCCAGCCGTATGCGCGTCCTTCTATTAGTGGGAACACCAGGCAAAACAAGGCGAGCGCGGCCAGGGCGATGCCGACCCAGTCGTTACGGATGCCCGCATGCGCCGGCACCTTGGGCACCCAGATGGCGGCCGCCAGCAAGGTCACGAGGCCGATCGGCACGTTGATCAGGAAGATCGCACGCCAGCCGACGCCGAACGCATTGATGTGGATCAGCAAGCCGCTGGCGATGGGGCCGGCGAATGATGCCAGGCCCGCGATCAGGCCGAACAACGAGAAGGCGGCCGCGCGCTCCTTCGGAGCGAACATGGTTTGCGCGATGGCCATCACCTGTGGTGCCAGCATGGCTGCGGCCAAGCCCTGCAAAGCGCGCGCGATGATGAGTACGTGGATATTGCCGGCGATGGCGCAGAACGCGGACATCAAGATAAAACCAGCCACACCCGTGGCGAACATGCGCTTGCGGCCGAGCATGTCACCCAACCGCCCCAACGGCAGCAACCCCAACGCAAACAGCAGAATGTATATCGCTACGATCCATTCCAGCTGTTGCTCGTCCGCGCCCAGGTTCTTCTGGATACTGGGCAGGGCGACATTGACGATGCCTACGTCCAGCAAGTTCATGAAATTGGCGCTCAGCAACACGATCATCGCTGGCCAGCGCCATCGGTAGTCGAACTGCGCTCCGGGTGGTGCCATGCCGGGCGGCATACCCAGCGCTTCCTTGGGTTTTTGCATGTTGTGTGCTCCTTATCCGCTTATGGCTGCTTCAGCAGGTCGCATGGTGACGGTGAGAAAATGCAGGATGTCGCGCTCCAACTCGCGCTGGAAGGCGCTGCGGTCGAAGCCAGGCGGATCGATGGCCGCCTCGCCCACGCGAGCTTTCATCGCCTCGGGGAATACGCTGATGAAGGCGTAGTGGCCAGCATTGGGCACCACGCGCGCTTCCAGTCGACCATCATTGCCTAGCGCCGTGCGTGCCGCCACAATCGTTTCGTGCGCCCATTGATCCTTTTCACCGACGATGAGCAGCACCGGTACTTCGACTTTCGCCAGGGCATCCTCGTGCATGTACAGGCTGAAATCCGGCGCAAGCGCCACCACGGCGCGCACGCGCGGATCAGCTGTGACCGGCACGTCCCTGATCGGTACCCGATTTTGTCGCACCAGCGCGGTCCAGGCGGGTTGTTCGGCGTGTTCCGGGCGATGCGCAAAATCGACCATGAAACCGGTATGCGGTTCGCCCCCGGCGATCGCTAAGGCGGTGTAGCCGCCGACGGAGTGGCCGATCACCGCTACGTTATGGGCCTGAATGGCAGGACCGAACTGCGCATGGCCGGTGAGCGTATCGATCACCGCGCGGATGTGCCGTGGGCGGTCTTCCAGATTCTGATAGCTGTATTCCAGCTGATGTTGGAACAGGTTGTCGCCCGGATGCTCCGGCAAGGCGACGATAAAGCCGTGCCGGGCTAGGTAATGCGCCAGCGTGCGAAACACTAGGCCGGCGCTGCGCGTGCCGTGCGAGATCACCGCTAGCGGAAACGGGCCGGCTTCGATCGGCGCGCCCAGGGCCACGTCCAGCGTATAAGGTCCCATCGCCGTATCCCGCGAGGGCGTGGCGGTGGGATACATCACCCACATCGGCACCACCCTGCTGGTATCACCATCGGTTTCCAGTTTTTGGCAACCCACATAGCTATTCATGCGCACTCCAACGAAAGAATAAAAACCGCGTGCCGCTTACGCCGGCATCAGCTTATCCAGACTTGCACCGGCGGGCGCCAACCAAGCAGCGGTACGACCTTCGCCCAGCTCCCTGCCCATCAAGCCTCGCACGCCAGCCAGATCCTGCGACGTTGGCAGCAACGCGGCCAGCCGTTGGCCAGCGGCATCGTGCACGGGGTTGCCATCCAGGTCGAAGGCAAGCCCCTTGCACGGGCCGAAATCGCGGTGGAAACGCTCGTGCGGCAGCTGTAGCTCAAAAGCCAGGCCAAGGCGCCTGAGCTGTTGATTCCAGCGGCCGATGATAGCGCCGACTTCGGCTATGTATTGTCGGCGCATTACCGCATTGATTGCCAACTCGGCAGGTGCGGTGGACGAGACCAGTCTGTCTTCGCAGCGCACGTCGACGGCGACCTCCGTGCCTTCGAGCTTGTCGAAGTTGCGTGGACTGCGGATGCCGGCCTGGTACAGGACGCGTGAACGCTCCGAAATGTCGTGGCCGAATAGGTCAAAGATCTTCGGTAGCCAATAGTTAAGGTATTTCTGAAAGACGGGCAAGGGGATCGCACCGGCGTCGAAGATCGCGTGCGTATCCTCACGCAAGGTAATCTCGGCGCTTCGATATAGCACGCGCTCCAGGCCATCCATGCCGAACTTAATATGCAGAGGTTCCTCGAACATCATGAAGCGGGCGGTGCGTGCCAACGGCAGGAAAGCTGACTGGGTCACCGCTTGAATCTGGTACTTGCCTACCCGGTCGGCGAAGAAGCACCACATGAAATGCGATAGCCAATCTTCGGTGTGGTAGTTGAAGGCATCGAGCAGGCGCGGGTTCTGCGCATCGCCACTCATGCGTTGCAGCAGGCCCTCGGCGGCGTCGGCTCCGTCGCTGCCAAAGTATTCGATCAGCAGATGCGACATCGCCCAGGTGTGCCGGCCTTCCTCTAGAAAAAACTGGAATAAGTGCTCCAGGTCGATCGCGCTGGGCACCATTTGCGTCAGCTCGTGGCTCTGCTCAACCGCTGCGTTTTCTACGTCACCTTGCACGGTGACATGATCCAGCAGCAGGTCACGATATTCTTCCGGCACGCACGTCCATGCCACCTGTCCCTTGCGCTCGCCGAACACTACGGTGTTGCGGTCTGGCGGCATCATGAATACGCCCCAGCGGTAGTCGCTGGGGCGCATGCGGTGATAGCGCGTCCACTCGCTGCCCTTGACGCCACCGGTAGGCATGCGCAGGTTCATCTCGCGATCGTGGAATTCGCTGGGGCCGCGGAGGCGCCACCATTGCAGGAAGCGAACTTGGTAGGAAGTCAGTTGCCTGACCAGCGCGCTGTGTGGATCAAGGTCGATATTGTTAGGAATGTACATGAGGGTCAGGCCGCGCTGTGCATCGAGGTAGGGGCGACTTCGCCGACCGTGAGCCCGATGAAGTCGATGATCCGCTGAGCCACGGCACCCGGATCATTGAACAGTTGCAGGTGACCGCCATGATCTAGCAGGTCCAGACGCAAAGACGGGTCGTGCCTAGCCAACTGCACCGAGGCGGAGTAGTGGCTGAAGCTGTCGTCCTTGCAGTGCACGATCAGGGTAGGGTGCCTGCCCAGGGCGGTGGGCAGCAAGGCTTGCACGGATTGCTTGTTCTCTTCGTAGGCACGCATGTAGCGCGAGAACACCAATGTGCTCGCTGGATCGGCTAGGTGCAGCATGGTGAGCTTTTCGGCCAAGTCGTCGCCGCGTAAAGGTTGGCCGCGGTACTTGTCCAGGATGGCGGCGAGCTTTTTGGCCTGTTCCAGACCGTGCCGCTCGATCTGAAGGTAGATCGGCAAGGCGCAACGTTCGAATTCGGATTTTACGATGGGCGGCAGCAGGCCCGCCGGCGCCACCCAAGCCATGCTGCGTGGTGCGAAGCCATGCAGCGCAATGGCATGCACGGCCAATTGTGCAGCCTGACACCAACCGACAAAATGGCAATCGGCGTAGTCGTGTTGGTGCAGGATGCCCAGCAGGGTCGCGGCTTGGCGATCCAGATCGAAGTCTTCCGCGGTTACCGATGTCTGGGAATTCGGGCAGCCGATGGATTCCCAGCACAACACATGGAAATGCCTAGCCAGTCGTTGCGCCAACCGGCTCAGCAGCAGGTAGGACATGCCATAGGGCGGTAGCAGCACCAGCTTGGGCGATGCCTGAGCGCCTAGCCAATACAGCTCAAGCTGCCGTCCATCGGTAGTGCAGTATTGCGACAGCCTTACCCCTGCGAGCGCGTCGTCCAGGGCGGACAGATCTTGCTTTTCCAGATAGTGCGGCAAGCAAGCACAGCCCATGAGTTTCCTACCCTCGCTTGACCACATGACAAGACTGCGCCGTCACCGGTGGCTGGAAAGCTTGCGCCGGGGCGGAACACCTCACGAGTAACTCGATTCCAACCTACTTCCGTCTGGAGAGCTCGCGTCCCCTAAATTCTTGTCATCGAGTTCGCGCAGCGATAAGGGGCGCATGTCGGTCCAGGTTTCGTCGATATACGCCATGCACTCGTCCTTACCGCCAGCATAGCCTTCCTTGCGCCAGCCAGGCGGGACCTCAAGATCGGACGGCCACAGTGAATACTGCAGTTCGTCGTTGATCAGCACCAGATAAGCCTGTTCCTCGAACGTCATCCTAAAGATACCCCCGGAAGGCTGCTGCGAAGCACGGAAGTTGCTACATCGCACAATGCGATTCAGATGGACCAAGCAAAGCGACTATACATGACGTCACTTCGACGATGTCAAGAAAAATAGCGCGTGAAGAGCACGTAAGAGTGATGTGTTTCGCACCGCTGTACGTCCCATCGCCATCGCGGCAAAGCTTACACGAAAAATTCACCAGGGCATGCGTTCAATACGCGGGTCAAAGCAATATCCTTGCGCTTGCAGAGCTATGTTCGTGCGTAAAGCGCCAAGGCAGTGGGGAGCAACACCTTGGGTTTCGGTTGAGGTGCGGGTAGCAATTTCTGCTTAATATCCACGCGCGGCGGTTTTTGTCTTGCCGGGCGTCAACTGTCTCATCGAGCAGTCTGGGAGGCTATTTTGCGCTGCCTTATCATAAATAATTACGATTCGTTCACTTGGAATCTCGCCGACTACGTAGCGCAGATCTTCGGCGAAGATCCCCTGGTGGTGCACAACGACGAGTACTCCTGGCACGAACTGAAGGACCGCGGGGGATTTTCCTCGATCATCGTTTCGCCCGGTCCCGGCTCGGTGGTTAATGAAGCGGATTTTCACATCTCGCTGCAGGCGCTGGAGCAGAACGAATTTCCGGTGTTAGGCGTATGCCTGGGCTTTCAGGGACTTGCGTATGTCTATGGTGGCCGCATCCTGCATGCGCCGGTGCCCTTTCATGGCCGTCGCTCCACCGTCATCAACACCGGCGACGGTTTGTTCGAAGGCATCCCGCAGCGTTTCGAGGCAGTGCGCTATCACTCGTTGATGGTCTGCCAGCAATCGCTGCCGCCTGTGCTGAAAGTGACGGCGCGTACCGATTGCGGTGTGGTGATGGGCTTGCAGCACGTGCAACACCCGAAATGGGGAGTACAGTTCCACCCCGAATCGATCCTCACCGAACACGGCAAGCGCATTGTTGCTAACTTTGCCAAGCTGGCTGCGCGCCACAGTGCACCGTTACTTGCCGGGTCGGAGCAGGCCGGCAAGGTTTTAAGCGTTTGCGCGCCCGAGATGGTGACACCGCGGGTACGTCGCATGCTGAGCCGGAAGATCAAGTGCCGTTGGCAGGCGGAAGATGTCTTTCTGGCCTTGTTCGCTGACGAAAAGCATTGCTTCTGGCTGGACAGCCAGCTGGTCTGCAGTCCAATGGCGCGCTATTCGTTCATGGGAGCGGTGAACGAGAGCGAGGTAGTGCGGCATTGCGTGCGGCCAGGGAGCATGGTGCAGGAGGCAGGCGAGCGGTTTCTTGCTGAGATGGATCGGGCGTTGCAATCGGTGCTTACTGAGGACGTCGCCGAGCGGCCACCGTTCGCGTTTCGCGGCGGCTACGTGGGCTACATGAGCTACGAAATGAAATCGGTGTTCGGCGCGCCGGCTTCACATGCCAATGCCATCCCCGATGCGTTGTGGATGCGCGTGGAGCGCTTCGTTGCCTTCGACCACGCCACTGAGGAGGTATGGTTGCTGGCGCTCGCTGATACGGAGGATCTGTCGGCATTGGCTTGGCTAGACGCCATCGAGCAACGTATCCATGCCATTGGTCAAGCGGCTCCGGCTTGCATTTCGCTAGGCCTGCGCAGCATGGAAATCGAGCTCAATCATGGTCGTCGCGGCTACCTTGAGGCAATCGAGCGTTGCAAACAACGCATCGTCGATGGCGAGTCCTATGAAATCTGTCTTACCGACCTGTTCTCGTTCCAGGCCGAGCTGGACCCATTGATGCTCTATCGCTACATGCGGCGAGGGAACCCAGCGCCGTTCGGGGCCTATTTGCGTAACGGTAGCGATTGTATCCTTAGTACTTCACCAGAGCGTTTTCTGGAAGTGGACGGCCACGGCACGATTCAGACCAAGCCAATCAAGGGCACCTGCCGCCGTGCCGAGGATCCCCAACTGGACCGTAACTTGGCCATGCGCCTGGCCGCCTCGGAAAAGGACCGAGCGGAAAACTTGATGATCGTCGACTTGATGCGCAACGACCTAAGCCGCGTGGCGGTGCCCGGCAGCGTCACCGTGCCCAAGCTGATGGACATCGAAAGCTACAAGACCGTGCATCAGATGGTCAGCACGGTGGAAGCGAGGCTGCGCGCCGATTGCAGTCTAGTCGACCTGCTTAAGGCGGTGTTCCCCGGCGGCTCGATCACCGGCGCACCGAAGTTGCGCAGTATGGAGATTATTGATGGCCTGGAGAATGCGCCGCGTGGCGTGTATTGCGGCAGCATCGGCTACCTGGGCTACAACTGCGTCGCCGACCTAAACATTGCGATCCGCAGTCTTTCTTATGACGGGCAGGAAATACGTTTCGGCGCCGGCGGCGCCATCACCTTCCTGTCCGACCCGCAGGATGAGTTCGACGAAGTGTTGCTGAAGGCGGAGGCGATCCTCAAGCCGATCTGGCATTATCTACATGCGCCGAACACTCCCCTGCACTACGAGTTGCGAGAGGACAAGCTGCTGCTAGCCGAGCACTGCGTTAGCGAAATGCCGGCCAGGCAGGCCTTCATCGAACCATGAGCCGCGGCGAGAGAGGTCCATGCACACCATTGTGAACGGCCTTCCCGCTTCGTCCATAGCGATTTTCGATCGCGGCCTACAGTACGGCGATGGATTGTTCGAAACCCTACGGCTAGGCATCGCGCTGCCGGACATCCGTCAGCAGGTCTGCGAGGCCATCGCGACTGGCGCCGCGCCGCGTGCCGTGGCGAAAAACTGATCGTGACGCGTGGCAGCACCGAGCGAGGCTATCGTTGTCCTCTGGCGGTGGCGCCCAACTGGGTGCTCAGCCTGAATGAGGCTCCCATGCTTACGCGCGAACCAGGACGGGCTGCTGATGGATACGGCCGGCCGGGTGGTCGAGGGCTGCACCAGCAATCTGTTCCTCGTCGAGAACGGCCATCTGGTGACGCCCGACCTGGGCGTGGCCGGCGTCAGCGGGATCATGCGAGGCAGGGTGATCGAATATGGCCGGCAGCACGGTCTCGCCTGCGCGGTAAAGCACGTCTATCCGGACCAGCTAGTGCGTGCTCAGGAGGTGTTTCTGACTAACGCCGTGTTCGGCATTCTGCCGGTGCGCAGCATTGACGCTCACAGCTACCGCATCGGTCCTGTTACCCTGCGTTTGCTCAATGCCCTGTGTCAAGGCGTATATTTCACCGAACGGTCACTACATCAGGTTTCCATCCATGCCGGCCAAGACCCTTGAAAGCAAGGATTACTGTGGAGAAAGCTTCGTCAGCGAAGATCGCTCCGGGCAATCGCTGGAGTCGATCCGATTCGAGGATTGTACGTTCCGACAATGCAACTTCACCGAGGCTGAGCTCAATCGCTGCAAGTTCCGCGAATGCGAGTTCGTCGACTGCAACCTGAGCCTCATCAGCATTCCGCAAACCAGCTTCATGGAAGTGCGCTTCGTCGACTGCAAGATGCTCGGTGTCAACTGGACCAGCGCACAATGGCCATCGGTGAAGATGGAGGGGGCGCTGTCGTTCGAGCGCTGCATCCTCAACGACAGCTTGTTCTACGGCCTATACCTGGCCGGGGTAAAAATGGTGGAGTGCCGTATCCACGATGCCAACTTCACCGAAGCCGACTGCGAGGATGCGGACTTCACGCAGAGCGACCTGAAGGGCAGCACCTTCCACAACACCAAACTGACCGGCGCCAGCTTCATCGATGCGGTGAACTACCACATTGACATCTTCCACAACGATATCAAGCGGGCTAGGTTCAGCCTGCCGGAAGCCGCCTCGCTGCTCAACAGCCTGGATATCGAGCTGTCCGATTGAGCCTGGCCATTCGCTACCGTGTGACTGATGCAACCTGGCGGATGCATCCGCCGTCGCCGTTGAACACGCAGCAGAAAGACTGGCTGACACGCGGTGGTTCGTTGACCGCGCACCTGCGCTTGTTGGGGCAGGTACAGGTGCAAGTGCAACGGGAGCACAAAGCCATGGCCTGGCTGGATGAATATCGGGTGCTCGGACTGTCGCGCTGCCTGCTTGTATGGGTGCGTGAAGTGGTCCTGGTGGTGGACGCCAAACCCTATGTCTATGCGCGTAGCCTGACGCCGCTGACCGCCAGTTACAACGCCTGGCAGGCAGTGCGTAGCATCGGCAGTCGCCCGTTAGCTGATCTGTTGTTCCGTGATCGCAGCGTGCTACGTTCGGCGTTGGCGAGTCGGCGCATCACCGCGCAGCATCCGCTGCACCGGCGCGCATGCAACTTCGTGGCACAGTCGCATGCGACGCAAGCCCTGCTGGCGCGCCGCTCGGTATTTACGCGGCAAGGCGCCCCGTTGCTGATCACCGAATGCATGCTGCCAGCGTTGTGGGCAACGCTGGAACCGGTGGCAGCTCCGCGCCAGGCGAGTCTGAGTGCGGACGGCCCTTGCCGGCATTCAGCGCAGATCGTCTCGCCTGAGTCGATGCTGGAATAGCCTTGGCATCGAAGCCCTCCGATCAGGCATCGAGGTCCGTCACCAGCATGCGCGCCAGCTCACGCAGCGGGTCGCCTTGTAACATGCTGTAGTGATTGCCCGCCGCGCTCTTGATCTGCGAAAGTGGTACGTAACCTGTGATATCCGGCAGTACCTCGCTACCCCCGCGTGGCTTGGACATGTCGGCATAGGACACGTGTACCGCAGTCTGTGCCTGGTACAGATGAGCGTTAGGCTGCAGGCACTGCGGCTCGAAACCGGCCAACAGCCCCAGGTGATAGCGCGTAACGCGCAATTGCTCGGCCAGCGGTGGCCACATGCGGCTTTCCAGAGTAAACCTCAGGTGTGCGAGCAGTTTGTCCAGTGATGCCTGGTGGCGGCTGTAGTCGAACACGTGCTCGTCGTCACCGTCGGCGAACAGCAGCTGCCGGGCTTCGTCTATTTCAGCCTGCTCGAAGCCGCGCTTGGCCAACGCGGCCAACGTATTGAGCGCCGCCACGAAGGTAAGCTGCCGGGGCTCGCGCGCATGTACCGGTATCAGGCTGCTATCGAGCAGGCCCACGTAATCGACGCGCAGGCCGCGCCGCTGCAATTGCTCAGCCACAGCCAGGGCTAGCACGCCGCCGGAGGACCAGCCCAGCAAGCGGTAGGGCGCACCGGTCGGGCCAGCCAGCAACGCATCGCAGTAGTGCGCGGCCAGGTCGGACAAATGCGCGAAGCGGCGCACCGGTTCGCATTGCAGGCCATAGACCCTGGCAGAGTGCCCTAGGGCGGCAGCCAGATCGATGTAGCAATGAATCTGGCCGCCGATCGGGTGGATGGCATACACCGCCGCGCGTTCGGTGCGTAGGCTAAGCGGTACGATAAGACTTACCGGCATGCTGCCGGCTTGGCTTTGGCGCATGCCGCGCTCGACGACAGCGGCAAAATCTTCCAGCACAGGGGATTCGAACAGCGTGTTGACCCGCACTTCGATGTCGAAACTCTGGCGGATACGCGAGAACAACTGGGTAGCAAGCAGCGAGTGACCGCCGAGGTTGAAGAAGTTGTCGTTGAGGCTCACGCGTAAGGGGGCGGCCTGTGCGGGGGTCAGCAGTTCGCTCCACAGCTTGGCCAGGGTGATTTCGACCTCGCTGCGCGGAGCGAGGTAGTCGCTGTCGCTGCTGGCGGCTTGCGGCTCGGGCAGGCTCAAGGTATCGAGCTTGCCATTGGGCAAGCGCGGAAGCGCCGGCAGCGACTGGAAGCGCGTTGGCAGCATGTAGGTAGGCAAGCGTTCCTGCAGCAGCTTGCGCAGCTCGTCGAGGTTGAGGACACCCTGGCGTGGCACTACGTAGGCCAACAGTTCCGGCGTGGGCGAGCCTTGCGGCCAACCGATCACGGCNGTCGGTGTTGATCGGCACAAGCCAGTTCCTCGGCGTGCAGTGCCACTTGCGCATCGAACAGATCCAGCACACTGCGCGAGGTATCCAGAGTATGAGGGGTGACCTCGGTGCGAGCGACCGGCAGCGAAAAATCCGAGAGGCGGCAGCGCGGTTCTTCCAGCATCCGCTCCAGCACTCTTTGGTGGTGGGCCAGCATGCGCTGAACCGTAGCCGCCGAAAACAGCTCCGCGGCGTATTCGACAGTGACTTCCAGGTGGCTTCCGTCGCCGATGAACTGCAGGTCCAGCTCGTTGGGTGTGGTGCGTTCGCCAAATTCCATCTGAGCGCTGAGGAAGATCTGGGCAAATGCATTGACGCCTTCGGTGGCGAAATTTTGGTGTCGGAGCATGATCGGCACGAGCGGGATCTGGCTGCTGTCACGCGGTTTCTTGAGAGCGCTTAAGACATGCTCGAACGGCAGTGCGCGATGCGCGTAGGCGTCCAGCACTTGCTGGCGCACGTGCTGCAGAAAATCCTCGGCAAAGGCGTGACTGCCCAAGTTTAGGCGTACCGCCAGGATATTGACGAAAAAGCCGATCAGATTCTCGGTTTCCAGCTGATCGCGTCCGGCGCTGGTAGTACCTAAGCAGAGTTCTCGCCGGCCGGTGTACTGGTGCAAGACGATCGCCAGGCTCGCCATAAGTGTCATGAACAAGGTGACGCGCCGTTCCTGGCTGAATGCGGCGAGACGCGCGGCCAAGGCGTCGGGATAGGTCAGGTGTAGTATGCCAGCACGCCAAGCTCGATTAGCCGGGCGTGGAAAATCGTAGGGCAAGGCCAGCCCTTCTTCGTAACCATGCAAACGCTGTTTCCAATAATCCAGATCGGCGCTGAAATCCTGTACGCGCTGCCATGTAGCATAGTCGGCATATTGCAGCAGCAGCGGTGGCAGTGCCGGTGGCGTCTGCTGTAGCGCGGCTATATAGAAAGCACGTAGGTCGTGAAAGATCAGGTTAATCGACCAGCCGTCGCAGATGATGTGATGCATGTTCATCAGGAACACGTGGTAATCGTCCGATACGCGCAGCACCGATACCTTGAGCAGCGGGCCGTGGGCAAGATCGAATACGTGCGCGGCGTGCTCGGCGACTAGGCGTGGCACTTCTGCGGGTGTCGCTGTGATGCAAGGCACTGGGACCTGCATGGCGTCGGCGATGTGCTGGCTGGGATAATCGCCGCCAGCGCAAGTTGCTATGCGGGTGCGCAAGGTTTCATGCCTGGCCACCAGCGCCTGGATCGCCTCGCGCAGCGCTGACATCGAGAAATCGGCACTGCGTAAATGGCAGGCGAAGGCGACATTGTAACTGGTACGTTGCTCGGGCATGTGTTCATGCACGAACCACAGGCGCTCCTGCTGATAGCTCAGCGGAACGGGAGCATCGCGCACGGCACGGGAAGAGATGGTGTTGCCGCCAGTCGGAGCCTGTTGTTGCCGCGCTTCGTTGACCACTCGCGCAAAATCTTCCAGCACAGGGGATTCGAACAGCGTGTTGACCCGCACTTCGATGTCGAAACTCTGGCGGATACGCGAGAACAACTGGGTGGCAAGCAGCGAGTGACCGCCGAGGTTGAAGAAGTTGTCGTTGAGGCTCACGCGTAAGGGGGCGGCCTGTGCGGGGGTCAGCAGTTCGCTCCA
>NZ_MDCB01000002.1 GCF_002939705.1 Xanthomonas albilineans
TGCGCTGCAACTGACGCAAGCGCCGGACGTGGCCCAGGCCAGCCAGCAATTGCAGACGGTGGATCAGCAGAACCTCGCCGAGCAGGCGATGCAGGCCCAGCGCGCGGCGCAGATGCAAGGGCAGGGGCTGGTCATGAAGCTGTAGGTGGTAATCGAAGCACCTCCCCAGCGCAGCCTTGGTTCTCGGGCATGCCGGCGTACACACGCTACACGGCATAATTGGGGTTTTACGAAGGAGTCCGCTGATGACGGACGCAACCCCGTTTGATTTGTTGATCAGCGACTGCGATGGCGTACTCGTCGACAGCGAGGTGCTGGCTGACCGGGTGATGTTCGACACGCTGAGCACGTATGTCCCTCGCGCCGAGTTGGAGCGCTTTCTCGACGGCAGCTTCGGCCAGACGACGCAGCAAATCGTGCAGCGCGTACAGCAGCATTTCGCGCTCGACCTGCCGGCGGGGCTATATATCGAGATTCGTCAGCGTTCCGAAGCGCTGATCGCCGCACAGGTGCAGCCCATCGAGGGCGTGCGCGCGGCCTTGTCGGCATTCCCGCTGCCGTTGGCGGTGGCTTCCAACAGCCAGCGCGCGAGTGTGGTCGCGTCGGTGGCGCGCGCCGGGCTGAGCGAGCGGGTGGGCGGCCATCTTTTCAGTGCCGACATGGTGGCGCTGCCCAAGCCTGCGCCGGACCTATACCTGCTGGCCGCACACACCTTGGGCGTGGCTCCGGCGCGTTGTCTGGTGATCGAGGATAGCGTCACCGGCGCCACGGCCGCGCTGGCGGCCGGGATGACGGTGATTGGCTTCACCGGCGCTGGGCACATTCCCGCCGGTCATGCGGCGACACTGCGTCAGCTCGGTGTCGCGGCGGTGATGGAACACATGCGACAGTTGCCACGGATCTATGCCGATTTGTTGCGGGTTGCTGCAGTCTGACCACGATTGGATTACAACGCGTGGCGTGATGGCGATGGAGGGTGACCGCGACCGTGCCACTCCGATGCGTCAATGCCCCTACAGTTTGCCTTTCATCGCGCGGTAGTCGCGTGGGGTCATGCCGACGGTGGCCTTGAACTGGCGGGCGAAGGCGCTCTGATCGGCGAAGCCGCACAACTGGCCGATGCTGGCGATGCTGCTGTCGCCGTGCAACAGACGCATCGCCGCTTCGATGCGCATCTTGGTCAGCAGTTGTTGCGGGGTCAGTTGGAATACGCGACGGAAGTGCCGCTCCAGTTGCGCCACCGACAGTTCTGCCCTGTCGGCGAGGGTCTGTACGCGCAGGTTGTCGCCGTAGTGCGCCTGCATGTGTTCCATCGCGCGGCTGATGCGTTCGTAGGCAGAGTGCCGGCTGTCCGGTTGGCCCAGGTCGCGAGAGATACCGACCACGCCGACCACGTCTTCGTTCTCGCACAGCGGGCGTTTGAATGTCAGGCACCAGCCAGGGGTGCGGTTTGGGAACAGATGCACTTCCAACTGATTCTCGATCATCTCCCCGCACAGTACGCGTCGGTCCTGCATCAGGTAACTGCCGCCCAGCGGCAGTGGGAACAGTTCCGCGGCGGATTTGCCGATCAGGTCGCTGCGGGACTTCTTACCCAGTCGCCGCACCAGGGTCAGGTTGACGTGGGTGTAGCGGCCGTTGCGGTCCTTGACGAAGAACACCACGTCCGGCAACGCGTCGAACAGTGTCTGCATTTCCAATGCTGAAATCGAAGTCTCCATGGGGCATCACCAGCGGTTGTGAGCGATTGCGCGGACATGCCGCAGCATGGCCTCTGGGTCACGATGCTAGCCTAAATTGGGATGACGAGCGCGTTTGTGTTGTGCGAATTTCCGCATTGACCATAGGCAAACGCTGCTAGCCGATTCTGGCCCCGAATGTGAGCATGAATGCATGCATACGCTCGATGTCATCGACTCGCACAGTGGCGGCGAACCGACCCGTGTCGTCGTCGCCGGCTTTCCCGATCTAGGCACTGGCACGTTGGCGCAGCGGCGTGGCGTGTTCCGCGACCGTTTCGACCGCTGGCGCAGTGCCATTGCCTGCGAGCCGCGTGGTTCGGACACGATGGTCGGCGCGCTGCTGCTGCCGCCGCTGGATCCCGCCGCCTGCGCGGCGGTGATCTTCTTCAACAACGTTGGCTATCTCGGCATGTGCGGCCACGGCACCATCGGCTTGGTCCGTACCTTGGTCGACCTGGGCCGGTTGGCGCCGGGCGCGCATCGCATCGAAACCCCGGTGGGGACGGTAGGCGTGGCCTTGCACGACGATGGTCGGGTTTCGGTGGACAACGTGGAGAGCTACCGATATGCCGCTGGCATCCAGGTGCAGGTGCCGGGGTATGGTGCCGTGCGCGGCGATGTCGCCTGGGGCGGCAATTGGTTCTTCATCACCGGGCAGACGCCGTGTGCGCTGGAACTGCGCAACCAGCGTGCGCTGACCGCTTACACCGAAGCGATCCGGTTGGCGCTGGACGCGTCGGGCATCCGTGGCGCCGAGCAGGGCGAGATCGACCACATCGAAATCAACGGGCCAGCGCCGGATACCAGCGCCGATGCGCGCAATTTCGTGTTGTGCCCCGGCCTGGCCTATGACCGCTCGCCGTGCGGCACCGGCACCAGCGCCAAGCTGGCGTGCCTGGCGGCGGACGGCAAGTTGGCACCGGGCCAGGTTTGGCGCCAGCAGGGCATTCTGGGCAGCGTGTTCGAAGGCAGTTACACGGCTGGCGAGCGCGGCGTGCTGCCACGCATCACCGGACAGGCTTACATCACCTCGCGGGCGCAGCTGTTGATCGATCCGCAGGACCCATTCGCTTGGGGTATCGACGCCGGATGAGCGGTTTCGACCTGATCGTCGTTGGTGCCGGTATTGTTGGTGCGGCCTGCGCCGACGCGGCGGCGGCCGCTGGATTGCGTGTGGCGATCGTCGAGTCGGGCAGCATCGGTGGCGGTTCCACCGCTGCGGCGATGGGTCATCTGGTGGCGATGGACGAGGATCCGGCGGAGTTGGCGCTGTCGGCGTATTCGTTGCGGTTATGGGAGGAGTTCGCGCCGTTGCCGGAGGCCGAATTCAGCCGTTGCGGCACGCTGTGGGTGGCGCGCGAGGCGCGCGAACTCGATGCGATTCCGGCCAAGATCCAGCGTCTGGCCGCAGCCGGCGTACACGCCGAGGCGGTCGATGCGCAGCAGTTGTACCAATTGGAGCCGGCGCTGGTGCCGGGCCTGGCGGGCGGCATGCGCGTGGCTGCCGAAGCCGTGGTGTATCCGCCGCGCATGGCGCGTTATCTGGTGGATCGTGCCTGCGGCGCAGGTGCGCGGCTCTATGCCGGACGTCGCGCGCTGGCATTGGTCGATGTCGGGTTGCGCCTGGACGACGGCACCGCGCTGCACGGCCCGGTCTTGGTCGCCACCGGCTGTGCACTGCCGGATCTGTTGCCGGAGTTGCCGATGCGCGCGCGCAAGGGGCAATTGGTCATCACCGACCGCTATCCGGGTTTCGTTGCGCACCAGTTACTGGAATTGGGCTATGCCGATAGCGCCCACGGCAGCGACGGCAGCAGCGTGGCGTTTAACGTGCAGCCGCGCCCGACCGGGCAATTGTTGATCGGTTCCTCGCGCGAATTCGATGCGCGCGACCGCACCGTGTCGATGCCGATGTTGCAGCGCATGTTGGAGCGTGCGTTCGGGTTCTTGCCGGGGTTGCGGCAATTGCAGGCGATCCGCGTGTGGACCGGATTGCGTCCGGCCACGCCGGATGGCCGTCCGTACTTGGGCGCCGTGCCGCAACGTCGCGACGTGTGGGTCGCGGCGGGACATGAGGGCCTGGGTGTGACCACCGCGCTGGGCAGTGCCCGGCTGTTACTGGACCTGTTGCAGCAGCGGCGTCCGGCCCTGGACCCGACGCCGTTCGCGCCGGCGCGGGCGCTGGCATGAGCGCGTCGATGCTGCGCCTACAGGTCGATGGTCAGCCGGTGAACGTTGCCGATGGTAGCAGCGTGGCCGCTGCGGTGGCGCAGGTGACCACGCATTTCCGTCGTTCGCGCAGCGGCCAGCCGCGCGCACCGCTGTGCGGAATGGGAATATGCGGCGAATGCCGGGTGCGTATCGACTGCGTCAGTCAAGTGCGCGCCTGCATCACTCCGGCGCGCGATGGTATGCAGGTGTGGACAGATGGCTGAGTTGCACGCGCGCTACGATGTGTTGGTTGTTGGCGCTGGTCCGGCCGGCTTGGCGGCGGCGCTGGCAGCGGCCAGCCATGGGTCACGCGTAGCGTTGGTCGATCTGCAGGCGCGGGCCGGTGGACAAATCTGGCGCCACGACGTCACCCACGCGCCGCCGCGTCTGGCCGCGCGCACGTTGGCGCAGTTGGCGGCCAGTGCGGTCGCGTTCCTGCCGCAGACGCAGTTGGTGATGACCCAGGGCCGGCAGGTGCTGCTCGACGGTCCGGAGGGGGCGCGCTGGTTGGGGTACGACACGCTGGTGCTGGCCACCGGCGCACGCGAATTGTTGCTGCCGTTCCCCGGTTGGACCTTGCCCGGAGTCACCGGCGCGGGCGGCGCGCAGGCACTGGCCAAGCAGGGCTGGCCGATGGCGGGGCGTCGCGTCGTGGTGGCCGGTAGCGGGCCGCTGTTGCTGGCCTCGGCGGCGACGCTGCGCCGCCATGGCGCGCAGTTGCAGGGCATCGTCGAGCAGGCGCCGCTGCGCGCGCTGGCCGGCTTTGCCGTGCAATTGCCGCTGCGCTGGCCGGACAAGGCATTGCAGGCGCTGGCGCTGCGCGCGCAGTTGGCCGGGGTCGGTTACCACGCAGGTAGCGTGGTGGTGGCTGCGCATGGCCAGGGCCGCGTGCAGTCGGTGGAGATTGAAGGCCCGCGTGGTCGCCGCCAGGTCGATTGCGATCATCTGGCTGTGGGCTATGGTCTGGTGCCGAACGTCGAATTGGCGCAACTGCTCGGCTGCCGTCTGGCGCGCAGCGGCGCGCATCCGTGTGTGGCGGTGGATGCGCAACTTCGCACCACGGTCGATGGCGTCTTCGCCGCAGGCGAAGCACTGGGCATCGGCGGGCGCGACTGCGCACGTGTGGAAGGTGCGATCGCCGGGCACATGGCAGCGGGTCAGCCGGCCGCGGCGCAGGCGTTGCAGCCGCGTCGGATGCGCGCGCGCGCGTTCGCCGCGTTGTTGCAGCGACAGTTCGCGTTGGATCCGCGCATCCACGCTTTGGCCGCGCCGGATACCCTGGTGTGCCGTTGCGAGGACGTGCCGCTGTCGGCGCTATGCGGCCATGCCGATCTGCGCGACGCCAAGCTGGTCTCGCGTTGCGGCATGGGCGTCTGTCAGGGACGTATCTGCGGCAGTGCGCTGACCGAGCTGGGGTTGACGCCCCGCAGCGACGATTTTTCCGATGACGGCCGTCGGCCGCCACTGTTTCCGGTGCGATTGGACGCGCTGGCTCATCCTGTGCCAGTGTCCGACCCCGTTTCCGTCGCGTGCTCGCACGCGGCATCCTTTCGCAATTCTCCACAAGGTGTAATTCCATGAGCAAGGCTTCCTTCTGGCACGGCGTGTTGCCGGCCATCACCACCCCGTTCAACGCCGACGGCAGCATCGACCATGCGTTCCTGACCAAACATGCGCAGATGATGATCGACGCCGGTTGCACCGCGATTGTGCCGTTGGGGTCGCTCGGCGAAGCGGCTACGCTGAGCTTCGACGACAAGCTGGCGATCCTGAAGACCCTGGTGCAGGCGGTGGCGGGTCGCATTCCGGTGGTGCCGGGCATCGCCGCGCTGTCCACCGATGAAGCCGTGCGTCTGGTTCAGGCGGCCAAGCAGCTCGGCTGCGGTGGTGCCATGGTGCTGCCGCCGTACGTGTACTCCACCGACTGGCGTGAAATGGGCGCGCATGTGCGTGCGGTGATCGCCGCGACCGATCTGCCGGTGATCCTGTACAACAATCCGGTGGCCTACAAGACCGATTTCAGTGCGGCGCAGATCGCCGAGCTGGCCGCCGAGTTCCCGCACCTGGAAGCGGTGAAGGAGTCCTCCGGCGATGTGCGTCGTTTCGCCGCGTTGGGCGAATTGCTCGGCGACCGTCTGGTCCTGCTGGTGGGGATGGACGATGCCATCGTCGAGGGCCTGAGCATGGGCGCCAAGGGTTGGATCGCCGGTCTGGTCAACGCCTATCCGAAGGAGTCGGTGAAGCTGTTCGAACTGGCCCGCGACGGTGGCTATCCGGCGGCCAAGGCGCTGTACGATTGGTTCCTGCCGCTGCTGCGCCTGGATACCGTGCCCAAGTTCGTGCAGTTGATCAAGCTGGTGCAACAGAAGGTCGGTCTCGGCAGCGAACGCGTGCGTGCGCCGCGCCTGATCCTGGAAGGCGTCGAGCGCGAAGCGGCGCTGAAGGTGATCGATCACGCCATCGCCACCCACCCAGGACACTGAAGATGAGCATGCAACCGCTGTTGCTCGCTGGCCGCTGGCAGCCTTCGCTGGAAGAGCGTGGTCGTTTCCGCGCCGAGGATCCGCGCGATGGCACGGCGTTCGGTCCGGAGTTTCCCGTCAGCGGCGCCGCCGACCTGGAAGCGGCCTTGAGCGCGGCGACATTGGTTGCCGACGCGCTGGCCGCGGCTGAGCCGGATCGCATTGCCGCGTTCCTGGATGCCTATGCCGCCGCGATCGATGCCGATGGCGAGTGCTTGGTCGCGTTGGCGCATGCCGAGACCGGCTTGCCGGTCGAGCCGCGCCTGGCCAAGGTGGAGTTGCCGCGCGCCAGCGGCCAGTTGCGCCAAGCTGCGCAGGCGGTCCGCAGCCATAGTTGGACACAGCCGGTGATCGATACCGCTGCCGGCTTGCGTGCGCAACTGGGGCCGTTGCACAAGCCGGTGCTGGTGTTCGGCCCGAACAACTTCCCGTTCGCGTTCAACGCGGTGGCCGGCAGCGATTTCGCTTCGGCCATCGCCGCAGGCAATCCGGTCATCGCCAAAGCACATCCCTCGCATCCGTCCACCAGCCAGCGTCTGGCGCAGCTTGCGCACCAGGCGTTGCTGGATCACGACCTGCCGACGGCGTCGGTGCAGTTGCTGTACCACTTCGACACGACCTTGGGCCTGGAATTGGCAGGGGATGCGCGGCTGGGTGCGATCGGCTTCACCGGCAGCCGCGCCGGTGGCTTGGCGCTGAAGGCCGCTGCCGATCGTGCCGGAGTGCCGGCCTATGTCGAACTGTCCAGTGTCAATCCAGTGTTCCTGTTGCCTGGTGCGTTGGCCGAGCGTGGCGCGGCGTTGGCGCAGGAGTTCTTTGCCTCATGCACCATGGGCAGCGGCCAGTTCTGTACCAATCCGGGCATTGTGGTGGTGCCGGAAGGCGATGCTGGCGATGCCTTTGTTGCCGCGGCCAGCGCACACTTCGCCGCCGCTGCGCCAGCGCTGCTGTTCTCGCGTGGGGTGTTGGAGCACTTGCAGCGCAGCGTGGCCACGCTGCGCGACGCCGGTGCCGCACTGTTGGCCGGCGGCGAGGCGCCGGCGACACCTGGCTACCGGTATGCACCTACCTTGCTGCAGGTGTCGGCCGAGGTGTTTCTGCAGCAGCCCGAGGCCCTGCAGACCGAGGCGTTCGGGCCGGTCAGTCTGATCGTGCGCAGCAGTCGGCTGGCGCAGCTGACCACGTTGGCGCGCAGCTTCGAAGGCAATCTCACCGGCACGGTGTACCGCGCCGCCGACGGTAGCGACGACCTGGCTTGCGCCGCGCTGATCACCGCGTTGCGTCCGCGTGTCGGGCGTTTGATCTGCAACAAGATGCCCACTGGCGTGGCGGTGAGTCCGGCGATGAATCATGGTGGCCCGTATCCGAGCACTGGCCACCCGGGTTTCACTGCGGTCGGCATGCCGGCGGCGATTCGCCGCTTCGCCGCCTTGCATAGCTACGACGGTGTGCCCGACGACATGCTGCCGGTCGTCCTGCGCGACCGTAATCCCGGTGGCGTGCAGCGCTTGATCGACGGCTACTGGAGTGTGTCCGACGTGGAGCGTAGTGCATGAGCGACCCGGTGCAAATCGGTGGATTAAGCCTGGAGGCGGCGCACGCGCAGCTGGCGCCGTGGCCGCGCCGTGCGCCGCCGATCCAGGTGCAGGAGTACCGGCAGCGTCTGGCCGATGCGCGCGCATTGATGCGCACCCACGGTGTGGATGCGTTATTGATCGGCGCTGGTGCGTCGTTACGCTATTTCACCGGTGTGCCGTGGGGCGCGAGTGAGCGGTTGGTGGCGATGCTGCTCACCGCCACGGGCGATCCGTTGTTGATCTGTCCGGCGTTCGAGGAAGGTTCGCTGGATGCGGTGCTGTGCCTGCCGGTGCGCAAATGTTTGTGGGAGGAACACGAGGATCCGCACGCACGGGTCGCCGAGGCTCTGGCGCAATGCAATGCGCAGACCCTGGCGTTGGACCCGGGCGTGGCCTTCGCCGTGCATACCGGCTTGTCGGCGGTGCTGGGCACGGTCGCGATCCGCGACGCGGCGCCGATCGTGGACGGCTGTCGCATGCGCAAGTCGGCGGCGGAGTTGGCGCTGATGCAACAGGCGTGCGACATGACCTTGCACGTGCAGCGTCTGGCAGCAGGGTTGATCCGCGAAGGCATCACCACGGCGGAACTGACCCGTTTCATCGACCAGGCGCATCGCGCGCTCGGCGCCGACAACGGATCCACGTTCTGCATTGTGCAGTTCGGTCACGCCACCGCGTATCCGCATGGCATCCCGGGCGTGCAGGCGTTGCGTCCCGGCGAGTTGGTGTTGATCGACACCGGCTGCACCGTGCAGGGCTACCACTCCGATATCACCCGCACCTACATCTTTGGCGAACCCAGCGAAAAACAGCGGCATATCTGGCAACTGGAGCATGCCGCACAGGCGGCGGCGTTCGCTGCCGTGCGTCCCGGCGTGGCCTGTGCCGCGGTGGACGCCGCCGCGCGCGAGGTACTGGAGCATGCCGGCCTCGGTCCGGATTACCGTCTGCCGGGGCTGCCGCATCGCACCGGTCATGGTTGTGGCATGAGCATCCACGAGGCGCCGTATCTGGTACGCGGCAATGCGCTGGAATTGGCGCCGGGGATGTGTTGCAGCAACGAGCCGATGATCGTGGTGCCGGGCGAATTCGGTGTGCGCCTGGAGGATCACTTCTACGTGACCGACACGGGCGCGCAGTGGTTCACGTCGCCGTCGCTGGCGATCGACCGCCCGTTCGCCTGATGCGGGTGTCGATGCGCGCCATGTGCCGGCGCGGGCTCATGCGACACATGCCGGTGGTGGTTGCTTTTGCCGAACGTTTATCCTTCCTGGCGGTCGCTGGCGCGGCCGATCTGTCTGCTCCATCGGAGAAATCGTAATGCGTCTGAGTCCCCCATTTCGCGCAGCATTGTCGTTGGCGTTGGTCTGCCCTGTTGTCTGCCACAGCGGCATGGCCGTGGCGGCAGCGCCGACGGTGGCGACGCCGGCTCATAATGTCAGTGAGGCCAGTGCGCGCTTCAAGGCGCTGTATCAGCGCGAGTGGGCGTGGCGGCAGGCGCAATCTGCCGGTGCCGACGACGAAAACGGTAAGGCCGCGCCCGCCGACCATTTGCCGAAGGTGGACCTGGCGACGCAGAACCAGCGCACTGCCTATTGGCAGCAGGTGTTGCACGAATTGGACGCGATCAAGCCGGCTGACCTGTCGGCGCAGGAACAGGTCGATTACCAGGTGTATCGCGAGCAGATCGTGGTTCTGCTCGACCAGCAGCGCTTCCATGTCTGGGAGATGCCGTTCAATAGCGATACCTCGTTTTGGAGCGATCTTGGCTTCAGTGCGCGCTCCACCATGCATACCCGTGAAGATTACCAGCGCTACTTGAAGATCCTGGCCGACATTCCGCGCTATTTCGATGACCAGATCGTCAACATGCGCGCCGGTCTGGCGCGTGGCTTCAGTCAGCCACAGGTGACCCTGACCGGCCGCGACCAGTCCATCGCCGACGTGGCGCAGGCCGCAGGCGAGGCCAATCCGTTCTATGCCCCGTTCAAGCAGATGCCGGCCAGCATTCCGGCGCAGGTGCAGGCGCAATTGCGTCAAAAGGCATTGGATGCCATCGCCCACAGCGTGGTGCCGGCGTATGCCGGGCTGCTGCGTTTCATGCGCGAGGAGTACCAGCCCAAGGCGCGCACCACACTGGCCGCCGAGGCGTTGCCGGATGGTGCGGCGTACTACCGCGCGCAGATCCGCGAATTCACCACGCTGGACCTGGCGCCGGAGCAGATTCATGCCATCGGACTGAAGGAGGTCGCCAAGCTGCGCGCACAGATGGACCAGACCATCGCCGCCAGTGGCTTCGTCGCTCCGGCCGGGCAGGCAACGTTCCCCGCGTTTCTGCACTATCTGCGCACCGATCCCAAGTTCTATGCCAAGACGCCGGAGGAGTTGCTCAAGGATGCGGCATGGATTGCCAAGCGCGTGGATGCCAAGGTTGGCGACTACATCGGTCGATTGCCGCGCCAGCGCTTCGCGATCGAGCCGGTGCCGCCGGAACTGGCGCCGTTCTACACTGGTGGTCGTGGTGGTCCGGGGATTTATCTGGTCAATACCTACGATCTGCCGTCGCGACCGCTGTACAACCTCACTGCGCTGACCCTGCACGAATCCTCGCCCGGACATGCGCTGCAGATGCCGCTGGCCGCCGAGCAACGCGGATTGCCGGACTTCCGTCGTTACAGTTTTATCTCCGCCTATGGAGAAGGTTGGGCGGTGTACTCGGAATATCTGGGGCAGGAGATGGGGATGTACGACACGCCCTATGACCGCTTCGGTTATCTGACCTATCAGATGTGGCGTGCGTGCCGGCTGGTCATCGATACCGGCATTCACCACAAGGGCTGGACCCGCGCGCAGGCGATTGCCTATTTGCGCGACAACACCGCGCTCAGCGAACACGAGATCACCACCGAGGTGGATCGCTATATCGGCTGGCCCGGTCAGGCGTTGTCCTACTATTTGGGCGAATTGAAGATCCTGGAACTGCGGCGCAAGGCCGAGCGGGCGCTCGGCGAGAAATTCGACATCCGCGCTTTCCACGATGCGGTGCTGGAAACCGGCTCGGTGCCGTTGCCGGTCCTGGAGCAGCGCATCGCGCGTTTCATCGCCGAAGGTGGCAAATCGCCGTGGGCCGACGCGGTGGACGCTGCGCCGACACAGTGACGCGCGCGTCGCCATGGCGAATGGGGCGTCGCCGCCGTGCGCTGTCGTGTGCAAAGGCGATGCCTCGGTGATTCGCCAATGCAACCGAGATTCAGCGAGGGACACCATGGCCACACAAGGTAAATTCCACAAGCGTTTGAGCCTGACCGATCTGACCTTCATTGGACTAGGTTCGATCTTCGGCTCCGGCTGGTTGTTTTCGGCCAGTCATGTGTCGGCGATGGCCGGCCCGGCCGGCATCGTGTCGTGGATCGCTGGCGGCGTGGCGGTCTTGGTGCTGGGCCTGGTCTATTGCGAGCTGGGCGCGGCCTTGCCGCGCGCCGGTGGCGTGGTGCGTTATCCGGAGTATTCGCACGGCGCCTTGCTCGGCTGGCTGATGGGCTTCATCACCTTGATCGCGTTCTCCAGCCTGATCGCGATCGAAGTGGAAGCGGCGCGGCAGTATGCGGCGGCGTGGTTCCCGTGGCTCAGTCAGGCCGGCAGCACCCATCCCAGCATCGCGGGCTGGCTGTTGCAACTGGCGTTGCTGGTCGCGTTCTTTTTGCTCAACTACTACAGCGTCAAGACCTTCGCCACCGCCAACAATATCGTCAGCGTGTTCAAGTTCCTGGTGCCGGTGCTGGTGATCGTGCTGTTGATGGCGCACTTCGATGCGCGCAACCTGCACGTGCAGGGGTTCGCCCCGTTCGGCGCGGCCGGGGTGGAGATGGCGATCTCCGCTGGCGGCATCATCTTCGCCTACCTCGGTTTGACCCCGATCGTCTCGGTGGCCAGCGAGGTGCGCGATCCGCAGCGTAATATCCCGATCGCGTTGATCCTGTCGGTGGCGCTGTCCACCATCATCTACGTGCTGCTGCAGTTGGCGTTCCTGGGCGGGGTGCCGGCGCAGCACCTGGCGCAGGGGTGGGGCGGCATCGACAAGGTGTTCTCACTGCCGTACCACGATATCGCGCTGGCGCTGGGCATGGGCTGGCTGGCGGCGTTGGTGATCTGCGATGCGATGATCTCGCCCAGCGGCACCGGCAACATCTACATGAATGCCACGCCGCGTGTGGTCTATGGTTGGGCGCGCAGCGGCGGTTTCCTGCCGGTGCTGGCCCGGGTCGATGCGGCGTCCGGCATCCCGCGTCCGGCGTTGTGGCTGAGCCTGGGCCTGTCGGTGTTCTGGACCTTGCCGTTCCCTTCGTGGGAAACCCTCATCCAGGTGGTGTCGGCGGCGCTGGTGCTGAGCTATGCGGTGGCGCCGGTGACGGTGGCCGCGTTGCGGCGCAGCGCACCGGACATGCCACGTCCGTTTCGATTGCGCGGCATGGCGCTGCTCGGCCCGCTGTCGTTCATCGTCGCCGCTTTGATCGTGTACTGGTCCACCTGGAGCACGCTGTCGTGGCTGCTCGGGCTACAGATCGCGATGTTCGTGTTGTACGTGCTCTATCGGCTGCCCGACGCTGCTGGTCGGATGCGTCTGTGGCAACAGGTGCGTGGTGTGTTGTGGTTGATCGCGTTCTTTGCGTTGGTGCTGTTGGTGTCGTTTCTTGGCACGTTCGGTGGCACTGGGCAGATCGCCCATCCCTGGGACACGCTGAGCGTGGCGGTGATCGCGCTGGGCTGCTACTACTGGGGTGCATGTACCGGCCTGCCTAGCGAGGCACTGGCGCTCGAAGAGGACGACGGGGAATAGGCGAGCCGTCTGCATTGCTGCAGCGGCAGATGGCGTCACACTCGGTGCTGCCGTTGCTGTGAGAAAGTGCGAATTCGCTGTGGATTGGAAAGCATGAACAGAGTTGTTGCAATGATCGTAGGCGCCGCCGCGTGCTTCGCCGCCGCCGTGCAGGCCGCGCCGAGCGTGGCCGATTACCAGCGCTCGCTGGGCTTGCGCGAGGCGTGGATCGGCCTGACCGAGAACGTGACCTGGCCGGCGCAGTGGCGCGACGCTGGCGCGTTCTATTACCGCAAGACGGTGCCGGGTGGCTTCGCCTTCGTCCTTGAGGACGTGGTCAGTCAGCGCAAGCAGCCGGCGTTCGACCAGGTGCGGTTGGCGCGCGCGCTGGGTGTTGCGACGGGAACCACGTTTCCGACGCTGCGCCTGCCGTTCGAGCGTTTCGCCTATGTAGCCGAGGGCGACAATGCGCAGGCGGCGATTGCGTTCCAGATCGACGAGACGCCGTGGCGCTGCACCGTGACCACGTATGTCTGCACGCGTGCCGATCGCGGCCCGCAGCCGCGGCCACGCGGTTTTGGCGTGGTGCGCGATCTGACCCGACCGGCCGACGATACCCCGCGGCGTTCGCCCGATGGACGCTGGGAAGCATACGTCCAGGGCAATGCGGTGGTGCTGCGTGCGCGGGCCGATGGACGGGTGTGGCGGCTGGCCGAGGACGGCCGTGCCGACGATTTCTACGACCCGGAGACCATCGCCTGGTCGCCGGATTCGCAACGGTTGGCCTTGTACCGGGTACGCCCCGGCTTTGCGCGGCAGGTGACCCGGGTGGAGGCGGCACCACCGGGCGGCGGTCAGCCGCTGGTGCGCACCCAGCTGTATCCCAAGCCCGGCGATGCGGTGGACATCGAGCGTCCGGTGTTGTTCGACATCGCCGCGGTGGCGAGCGGTGGCGCGGCGCGGCGCACTGTCATCGACAATGCGCTGTTCGCCAATCCCTATCAGTTGTCGCCGATCCAGTGGCGTGGCGATAGTGCCAGCTTCGTCTTCGATGAGGTGCAGCGTGGTTTCCAGCACATGCGCGCGATCGCGGTGGACGCCGCCAGCGGCCGCGCGCATGTGGCGGTGAGCGAAGACGCCAAGACCTTCGTCAATGCCGAGCGCAGCTTTCGCCACGATGTGGATGGGCTGGGCAAGGAGATTTTGTGGGTGTCCGAACGCGACGGCTGGCGCCATCTGTATCTGTTCGATGGCGTCACCGGCCAGGTCAAGACCCAGATCACCCAAGGCGCGTGGATCGTGCGCGATGTGCTGCGGGTGGACGATGCGCAACGGCGCATCTGGTTCAGCGCCAGTGGCATGGATGCGGGCAATGATCCCTACAACCGGCAGTTGTTCGCGGTGGACTTCGACGGCGGCCGGCTGACGCGCCTGACCGACGCCGATGCCGACCACGACGTGACCATCGCCGAGGATGGCCGCCATTACGTGGACGTGTATTCGCGTCCGGACATGGCGCCGGTGATGGAGCTGCATGCAATCGATGGTGCGCTGCTGCAAGTGGTCGAACGCGGCGACATCGGCAAGTTGCAGGCCGCTGGCTGGCGCGCGCCGCAGACCTTCGTCGCCAAGGGCCGCGATGGGCGCACCGATATCTGGGGCATGGTGGTGCGTCCGCGCGATTACGATCCGCACAAGAAATACCCGGTGATCGAGAACATCTACGCCGGTCCGCACGATTCCTTCGTGCCCAAGACCTTCTGGCCGTTCGGCTATCACTCCGGTGGCGACAAGCAGATCGGCATGCAGGCGCAGGCGGACCTGGGCTTCATCGTGGTGATGATCGACGGCATGGGCACGGCCAACCGTTCCAAGGCCTTCCACGATGTGGCCTGGAAAAACCTCGGCGATTCCGGTTTCCCCGACCGCATCGCCTGGCACAAGGCGCTGGCCGCGCAGGACCCGTCCTACGATCTCGGTCGCGTCGGCATCTACGGGGCCTCGGCTGGCGGGCAGAGCACGCTTGGTGCGCTGGAGCGGCACCCGGAGTTCTACAAGGTGGGCGTGGCCTATGCCGGCTGCTACGACAACCGCATGGACAAGATCAGTTGGAACGAGCAGTGGATGGGTTGGCCGGTGGACGCCAGCTACGCGCGCGCCTCCGGCGTGGACAATGCGGCCAAGTTACGTGGTGATCTATTGCTGATCGTTGGCGAGCAGGACAGCAATGTCGACCCGGCCTCGACCGCGCAGGTGGTGGATGCGCTGATCAAGGCCGGCAAGGACTTCGACCTGCTCAACGTGCCTGGCGGCGAACATTCCGTCGGCCGTTCCACTGGTCCCATCGATTATGTGCAGCGGCGCCAGTACGACTTCTTCGTGCGGCATCTGCTGGGTGAACCGACGCCGCGGTGGAATGGTCTGGATAGCTGGTCTGCGCGATAAGCCGGCCGTGCCTGCGGAAATTGTCAGTGATGCTCGCCTTGCGTCCAAGTGCGTGCAGACGTGAAGCGCCTGCACGCGGAGACATTGAATCATTTGAAAATTATTGAATTATTTATTTTAATAATATCCGGCGTCACATTGGGTGCCTTTGATAGCTGTGGGTGTTACATTTGTAATGCTGTAGGTTCCGCCGGAAGGGAATCCCACTGCAATTTGGGTGGCATCTTTCACGTAGAACGTCTTTAGATTTTTGTCGTGTATAACATTGCTTTTGTCGTTGGTTTCGACGTATAGCCTTTTTTCTGCTTCAGGTGTACCTGAATATGTGATGATGAATGAAGATTTTGTGGGATTAAATGAGTCGCATCCTGCCTCTATGCCCATATTAAAATATTCTCTTGTTTTGGTGAAGTCATAAGTTACTGTTTCATTCGGCATGAAAAACCAGGATCTTTCACTTATTCCGCAATTGCCTGCTCCAGCAACAGAGAGCAGCGCGCATGCTACGATTGATTTTTTATACATTTTCATTTTTTCTCTCATAGTGATGATGTGTTGAACGCATTGCTAAGCCTTATAAGCACCGACATATTTCCTACATATTTCAAGTACTTATGTTGTTTTTTAGCAACTCATTCCGTAGGCGTCAAGTGACTTGATTGCGCGTCTGTCGAATGGCCTTTCAACCGATCAAACAGAATCGTCGCACTTGGTTGAGCCATAGCGTGGTGGCGATCTATTGCGATCCTCTGCATACAGGTCGCAATGTCGACCAAGCCTCGACCGCGCAGTTGGATGGATGTGTTGATCAAGGCTGGCAAGGACTTCGACGTGCCATACGTGCCATACATGCCGGACGGCGAATATTCCGTCGGCCGTTCCATCGCTTCTATTGATTAAGTGCAACGGCTCCAGCACGACTTCTTCGTGCGGCATCTGCTGGGTGAGCCGACGCCGCGCTGGAATGCTGGGGTGACACGGCCGCTGCCGAAGTGAGGCGCGGGACGCGGGGCGCGCAAAGGCGACGGTGCATGGCAGCCTGCTCGCTTCCGCATCCCGCGTTCGCACTCAAGTTGTGGTTGCCGCTGCCGATAGGCTTACAAACTCCCTTCCGCCGGTTGGCATGTCATGACCTCCATCGCCTCGTCGTCTTCGATCGCGCTCTCGGGCATGCGCGCCGCGGCGTCCGGCTTGCAGGTGCGCGCCAACAACATCGCCAATCTCGCCACCGACGGTTTCCAACGCGCGGTGCCGGTGGATCATGAGTCGGCTGGCGGCGGTGTCGTCAGCCAGGTGCAGGTGGCGGACGGGCAGGGCAGCGACATGGTCGATGACATGGTCGGCGGGCTGTCTGCGCGCAACGCGTTCCAGGCTAATGCCCGGGTGTTGCGCGCGGCCGACGACAGCCTCGGGCATCTGCTCGACGTCCTCGCCTGAGACGTCCTGTCGCATCATCCTGCGCGTGCCGCGTCGCGGTAGCGCGGTGACCTCTGCGGCTATGCGGTTTTCCGCATCGATCCTCGGTACAGCACGCAAGACGCTGCGGCACGCGCAGCGCACGATGCACGATTACCTACATCCGAGGATGGTCGATGGATCGGAGAGATTTCCTGCGTCAGGGACTGGCGGTCGGTGCGGTGGCCGGCGTCCAAGCGCTCGCTGGCACCGCCACGGCGACGCCGGCCGCGCGTCCCACGCCCGCGTTGCCGCCGTTGCGTGCGCTGTCCAGCGACGCGCTGGCCGGTCACACCGTGCACTGTCACTTCGATGAGGCGGGTGTGCGCTGGACGGTCTACGAAGATCTGCGTCATCCCGATGGCGATCTGACCCTGCTTGCCCCGGACGGCGCACTGGTGCTGGGCAAGCGCACCGAGCCGGTCTATCCCGCCGCGCAAGCGCCGTATTTCGGCATGGCGCTGGCCGAGGTGGCGCTGGCCGAGGCCGATCTGCTCGCCGACCGGCTGCTGCGCGATGGCGATCCGCGCCCGCACGAGGTGCGCGACGTGGCGCCGCCGCCAGCCTCGCAACTGGACCCGAAGGACTACAACGGGCGCTTGCCGTGGACGACCTTCGTCGGCACTCGCGAATGCGCCGATACCATGCCGGTGTATCCGGACGGGCGCACACGCGGTTACCGGGCGGTGCAGGCGTTTCCGGAACTGGGGAAAGACGCATTGGTGCAGCGCCGTTGCGAAGGCTTGATCGGTGGTTGGATGCCAGCCGTGCGGAAAGTGGTGCCGGCGGGCGAGGGCCGCTATTACGACCTGTTGCTGTTTGCCGATGTGCTGGCCACGGACCGCTTCGTGGTGCAGACCTGGCACCGCAGCGCGCTGATCGAACACGGCAAGGTCCGCAAGGTGGTCTACGGGTATAGCTATCCGGATTACCCACCGCGACGCGGCCCGCGCAGCGCCGAGGATTTCTACCGCGCGCTGCTCGCCTTCGCCGGCTATTGGCACGGCCTGCTCGCCGACATGGCGCAGGCGCAATTGCCCGACTCCAGTTGGAGCGATATGGCGCGTTTTGCCTTCGCACGCGAATTGGTGGTCCGTCCGGGCGGCACCTATCCCAAGTATGGCGCGGTGGACCGCGACTATTATGGCAACGAGTACGATGGTTTCCAGGACACCTTCACCAGTTCGTTGTACGCCAATCTGGAGTGGGGCCGCTTCGCCCAGGCCGCGGCGGTGCTGGACGGTTACTTCAGCGATTTCGTGCAGGCCGACGGCATGGTCAATATGCGCGGCGCGGAGACCGGGCAGTTCGGCCTGACCCTGTCGTTGTTGGCGCGCTACCTGCGCTATACCGGCGATGCGGCGCTGCTGCGCAAGCATCGCGACAAGATCGCCGCCACCGCGCAGGTGCTGGTGGAACTGCACGATGCCAGCCTGCGTCTGCCGGCATCGGCGCCGGGGCATGGGCTGATCCACGGCTGGAACGAATCCGACGCCTGTCTGTCTCCCGATCCGCAGCTATGGTGGAAACCGTACTACGCCAACAGCGCGCTGGCCGTGCGCGGCTGGCAGGACATCGCCGGGGTCTGGAGTGCGATTGCCGGCGTCGGCGCGCCGGCCAGCGCGGCTCAGTGGCAGCGGCGGGCGCGGCAGCTTGCTGCGCGGGTAGAGCGCAGCGTGCGCGACAACATCCGTCGCGATCTGAGCCCGCCCTACATCGGCCCGCTGCCGGGAGTGAAGCTCACCTTCCGGCAATCGCTGCAACAGGAGCATCCCAGCGAGCAGGGCTGGCCGCATCGCGCTTATTCCGAACTGCTGCAGGCCGACGTGCTGCCCGACGATCTGGCGCACCTGGTCATCGATTGCGTGCGTGGCCATGGCGGCACCAGCCTCGGCGTGGTCGGCAACATCGCCGCGCCCACGCCGGAGGGACGCGACCTGCTGGGTTTCATCTCCTACGGCTACGCGCAGCAGTTGCTGCGTTTGGACCGGATCGAGGAATACCTGCTGTTCCTGTACGCGCATCGCTACCAGGTGCATACCCGTGGCAGTTGGACCGCGGGCGAGGTCAGCGGCATCACTGGCGGCATGCCGTTGTTCTGCATCCCGGCGCAACTGACGATCCCGCTGTTGCTGCGCTGGATGCTGGTGTTCGAGGACAGCGCCGGCGAGGAACTGTTCCTGGCGCGGGCGCTGCCGCGCGACTGGTTGGGCAGTGGCCAGACAATCGCCATCGCCGATGCGCCGACGCGCTGGGGCACGGTGTCGTTGAGCTTGTGCGCGGATCCGGCACGGCAACGCATCGATGGGCGTGTGCGCTTGCCGCCGTCGCGTCCGCCGCGCACCTGGTTGACCCTGCGCGTGCCGGCCGGCACGCGCTTGCGCGAGGTGATGTTGGATGGGCAGGCCGTGCCGCTGTCCGGTCCACGCAACGAGCGTGTGCAGGTGCCGGCTGGCCGTGCCGAAACCCTGACGATTGCCGCCGTCTACGCTTGAGTCGCGGAATCGTCTGCAATCTCGGGAGCGTCTCCTGGGTGTCGGGCAGTGCGATATTCCGCACGGTTTCCCGATAAATACGACAAGACGAGATATCGGCCATACGCGCACATTGTGTCCGTGTAGTGAATTTTGAGGGTGAAATTCCTGCACGATACAGCGCAACCTCGGGCGTCGTCGTGCGTGCAGTGTCGGGGCGTTTTGGCTCCCGCTGCACGCGTGGACACGTTCGTATCCGTACTCGCCCACATGCGCTGGCGATGAGGTGCAGGCCCGATGAAGGGATCGCCTCACCGATCGCACAGCGTGCAGCCAAGGAGAATCCGATGCCGTCCCTACTCGAATGCGTGGTGCCGCTGTTTCCCCGTTCATGGCGTCACGCGCAGCGGCAAGCCCCGCTGACTGCGGCGATCTGCGCAGCGCTGGCGCTGCTCCCGTTGTCTACAGTGCAGGCACAGGAGGCCCAGACCCAGGACGCCTCGGCGACCACATTGGAGCGGGTCAGCGTAACCGGTAGTCATATCCGCCGCATCGATGCCGAGACCGCCAGCCCGGTCATCACCATCGACCGCCAGCGGATCGAAGATAGCGGCCAGAACACCCTGGGCCAGTTACTGCAGCAACTGCCGGCGATGGCCGGCAATATGCCCAACATCGCGCTCAATTCCGGTTTCAGCCATGGTCGCGCGCTGGTTTCGCTGCGCAATCTCGGTCCCGAGCGCACCTTGGTTCTGGTCAATGGTCACCGCATGGCCGGGCCTGCCAGCAGCGTCGCCGCGGCCCCCGGTGTGGACGTCAACGCGATTCCGGCGGCGATGGTGGAACGGATCGAAGTGCTGACCGACGGCGCTTCTTCGGTCTATGGTTCCGATGCCATCGCCGGGGTGATCAACATCATCCTCAAGGACAAATACGATGGCTTTGCCGCCACTGCGGATTACGGCCAGAGTACGCATGGCGATGGCAATCGCCGTACGTTGGGTGTGGAGTGGGGCAAGAGCTGGGAGCGTGGCGGGCTGATTCTCGGTCTGAGCCAGAATTCCATGAACGCCCTCTACGATGCGGATCGCCCTTACGCCAGGACGGCGTTGCAGTATGTCAACGGCCAGCCGAAGGAAATACGCAGCGGCGGCACCCGCGCGTTTCTGGACGACGGTCGTGTACTGGTTCCGAATCATCCGCTTGCGCCAGGTGCGGTCGGCACCCAGGATTTTCATCCCTACGATCTGACGTTGGATACGCATAACATCTATGACGAGCAGTACCTGATTACCCCGGTGCAGCGCACCAACGCGTCGGCGCATGCCAGTTTCGATTTCACTGCGGACGTGCAGGGGTACCTGGACATGTTCTGGACCCGCAGCCAGACCACCTCGCAACTCGGCGCCTATGGCCTGGAAATGCCCAATGCCGCGCAGAACTACTACAACCCGTTCGGCAGCGCACTGACCCGTTATCTGTTGCGTTCGGTGCAGGCCAATACCCGTGTGTTCACTTCGACGATGTACCAGACCAACATCGTCGCCGGGTTGCGCGGAAAATTCGCCGACACCAGTTGGCAGTGGGATGCGGCGGCGGGGACTGCCCGCTACAAGGACACCCTGATTCGTCATGGCTTCTCGGTCACCTCGCGGCTGGACAACGCGGTGGGTGCTTCGTTCCGCGACAGCGACGGCACGATCAAATGTGGCACGCCCGGCAATGTGATCGCCGACTGCACCCCGATCAACGTGTTCAATCCGGATGACCCGGCCACCATCGCCGGGATCAAGGCCACTCAGAGCGTGGTGGATCTGGTGGACAAGAGCACGATGAAATTCGCCGAGGCCAGCGTCAATGGCGATCTGTTCGCGATGCCCGCCGGATCTGTGCAGGCCGCGTTGGGGCTGTCGCTGCGCAAGGATGGCTTCGCACAGGGAACGAGCAACCCGGTGGCCGCCGCCGATGCGGATGGCAAATGTGACTACAACGACGGCTGCATCATGAACCAGGGCCACGACGAGACGATCAAGGAGGCCTACGCCGAAGTGCTTGTCCCGCTACTCAAGGGCGTGACCGGTGCACAGGCGCTGAACCTCGACCTGGGCACGCGCTATTCCAGGTACGACTATTGGGGCAACACTACCAACAGCAAGGTCGCGCTGGAGTGGCGGCCGCTCGACAATCTGCTGGTCCGTGCCACCGGCTCGCAGGTGTTCCGCGCGCCATCGCTGGGCAACCTGTACGGTTCCCCGTTCAGTGGGGTGATCGACGACACTGGCGACTATAGCGATCCGTGCAATGGCTATACCGGCGGCGGCAATCCTGCGGCCTGCGTCAACGTGCCGCGCAACGGCAGTTTCGTCAACACCTCCGCGTTCAGGGTGATCACCACGGGGTCGGCCAACGCCGGTTTCGCGATCAAGCCCGAGCAAGGGCGCTCCTACGATGTGGGGGTGGTCTACGATCCGGGCTGGGCCGAGGGTCTGTCGTTGAATGTGGACAACTGGCGGGTGTCGCTCGAGGACATGCTCAACGGCACCAGCGTGAGCGAGGTGCTGCAGAATTGCTACGACGGGCAGAATGCGTATTGTCCTTTGATCCAGCGTGATACTGCCGGGCAATTGGTCAGCGTGACCGTGCCGTTTACGATCAACAGCGGCAAGGTCGATATTCGTGGCGACGATGTCGGCATCAAGTACGCGTTGCGCGATACGGCCTGGGGCAGCTTCCATGCCGGTGTCGATGCGACCTACCTGTCCCGTTATACCTTCAGTGGCGATCCCCACAACTACGTTGGCGAGACCTGGATCTACGGCAACACGCCGCGCTGGCGCGCCAACTTCAATCTGAGCTGGGACAACGGACCGTGGCATGCCAGTTGGAACACGCGGCTGATCGGGCGGACCACGGTCGGCAGCGCCTATGAAGATCTTTGCATTAACACCGCCGCCGATGGCAGTTGCGTGTACTTTCACGTCGGCACGGTGACTTATCACGACGTGACCCTGAGCCGGAAGTTCGACCGCCTGCACAGCACCGTGTCGGCTGGCGTGAACAACCTGGGCAACCGCACGCCGCCGCGCTATTACGGCTATTCCAGCGCGGCTAATACCGATGCCTCCACTTACGACACGTTGGGACGCTATTTCTGGGCGCGGATCAGGACCGAGTTTTGAGGCAGCGGCAAGGCCGGGACGCGCTCCTGCGGCGCTGGCAGCACGCTGCCGGCGTGCTGGTCGGCGCGGCGCTGCTGGGGCTCGCCGTGGTCTGCGCGCAGGCCAGCGCCGCGGCGCAGGCCGATGACGGCGAAGGTCTGGATCGCAGCAACGCCGCGCTCGGCATGCCGCGTTTCAAGGGCGATGCGCAGCCCGTCCCGGCTACCGGCGTGGCCTTCGCTCCGGGCACAGGCTATCTGCCTCGGGTCTTCGCGGCCGACCGCGCGGCTGGCGCCGGCAGTGCGCCCGGCAAGGATTTCTGGATCGATCGCATGCTCGCGCGTCGAGGTCGCGGGGGGGGGCAGCGATAGTGATAATAATGAGGACGGCAATCGCTGGTTGTTCACGCGTGGCCGCGCCGCGTACATGTACACCCATCGACCCGAGGTGCCGGGTTTCGTCGGCGATGTCGCCTATGTGCACAAGACCGGCCACGACGCCTTGTTCCGATTGCAGGTGGACGGCGATGGCGCACCGCTGGCGTTGACCGAGGACAGCGCGCAACGGCGGCAGACACCAAGCTATTTCAGCAGCGTGTACACCGGCGCAGGCGTGCGCCTGCATCTGGTCAAGTTCATCACCGAACACAACGTGGCCGTGGCCGAGATCACCTTGTCCAGCACCGATGGCGTGGCACGCACGTTGCGCGTGCGTGCGATCTCGCCGATGGCCACGCACGTCGATGGCGCGGAGTTGATCGGTGCCTTCGTCACCCACAACGCGATTACCACGGTTTTTCCGCGCCTGTCCGGGGACGGTTTCGCTCTGGAGAGTGGCGGCCTGGTGCGGCGCGTGGTTGTCCCGGCGACCGGGTCGTCGCCCACGTTGAAGGTGCAATTGGGCCTGGTTACACGCGAACTGCCGGCTTCGCGACAGGAGTACCGGCGCATCGCCGCGCAGTCGCCGCAGCAGGCCTACACCGAGCACGTCGTCGCCTATAACCGCTGGTGGGCCGACAACCTGCCGTATCTGGACACGCCCGAGGACAATCTCGACAAGACCCTGTTCTATCGCTGGTGGTTGCTGCGTTTCAATTTCCTCGATGCCGCGGTGCCCGGCAACGACTATCAGTTTCCGGTGGCGATCGAAGGCGTACTCGGCTACGACAACGCAATCGTGCTGACCACCGGCATGTTCATCGACGACCTCAAGTACCTGCGCGATCCGACGGCTGCCTACGGTTCCTGGCTCGGTGCGGGCGAGACCGCCGGTGGCGGCAAGTACGTGGACAACCCCGGTGCGCCGGAAAACTGGTCTAACTCCTACGCCCAGTATCTCAGCGCCGCGGCATGGCGGGCCTATCAGGTGCATGGCGGGCCGCCGGCGATTGCCGCGCAACTGGCGCGCTACGCCAGCGCCGACGTGGACGCGTTGCTGCGTGCCTACGATCGCAACGGCAACGGGTTGATCGAGTACGACTGGGCGGCGATGACCGGCAACGATGCCGATGCGGTTTCTTTCGACTGGGCCAGGCACCATGGCCAGGCGCGCATGGACCGCAGCGAGAGCGCCTATGTGTACGCCAACGCGCAGGCGGCCGCGCAGGCGGCGCAACTCGCCGGCGACACCGCCACCGCAACGCGGATGCAGGCACTGGCGGCGAAGATCCGCCGTGCCGTGCTGCAGGTGCTGTGGCAGGACCACAGCGCCAGCACCGACAGCATGGGCCTGCATGGCGACCTGCTCAAGCAACGTCAGGCCGAGGGTGCGCGCTTGCCGGTGGACTGGAAGGAAACCAATAACTATTACCCCTTCAGTGTCGGTTTGATGCCCAAGCGCGGTGACCCGGATGACGCCGCCAAGTACGTGCGCGCGTTGCGCCTGTTCGCCGACGCCCGGCAGTTTCCGCTGTTCCCGTTCTACACCGCCAACCAGGCCGACCTGCGCGCGCGTGGCGGTGGCGGTAGCAATAACTTCTCGGTGATCAATGCCACCGTCGCCTTTCGCTTGCTCGGCAGCGTGCTGCGCGATTATCCCAGCCCCTATCTGGACGCTGGCAGTTATCGCAAGCTGCTGTACTGGAATGCCTGGGCGCATTATGTGGATGGCGATAATCGTTATCCCGATCAGAACGAGTTCTGGGCCGAGGGCAGTGCCGCTGATGGTGGCCGGATCGGCTACCGTTCGTGGATCCACCATACCCAACTCGGCGCCACCAACTTCACCGTGATCGAGGACGCGATGGGCCTGCGTCCGCGCAGCGACGCCATGATCGAGCTGTATCCCATCGACATCGGCTGGGATCACTTCGCCGCCGATCGCCTGCGTTATCGCAATCGCGATTTGAGCATTGTCTGGGACCGCGATGGCCGTCATTACGCGGGCGCTGCGCCCAAGGGGTATTCGCTGTATCTGGATGGCAAGCTCGCCTTCACCGTCGATCGCCTGGCGCACGTGCTCTACGATCCGGCAAGTGGTCGCGTGCAGGCGGCGCCGGATGCGGTCAACGCCGACGCCGCGCAGGTGCAGGTGTTGGCCGCGCACGCGCTGGCGTTGCAGACACCGCAGCAGGTGCGTTTCCCCGCAGGGGCGCGGATTGGCGCGGTCCTGGCGGACGCCGGTGTGGACATCGGCCTACCGGCCACTGCACGCAACCTGGCGCAAGGCGCGGCGGTCAGCGCCAGCTTCGCCGCCGAGGGCTTCCCGGCCACGGCGGCGGTGGATGGCAGCACCGCCAACGAACCATTCTGGGGCACCGTCGGATCGGCGACGCACAGCGACTGGATCGCCTTGGATCTAGGCCAACCGCAGACGCTGGATGACGTGCGTGTGTATTTCTATCGCAGTTCATCGCCGCCCGGCGAGCAACACGGTACCCCCTCGGGCACGCGCGCCGGCTACGCGCCGCCGTGGTTGTACGTGTTGCAGTACTTCGACGACGGCGTCTGGAAGACCGTGCCGGGCCAGGTGCGCGACAGGCCGATCGCACAGGGCAATCGCAACCGCATCCGTTTCCCGCCCTTGCGCGCGCAGCGCTGGCGTGTGCAGGTGACCCACGCTGGCCCGCAGCGCACTGGCATCAAAGAGATCCAGGCCTACGCCACGGGCATCGCGGCGCCTGTGGCGAGCGCCAACCAGGCGCCGCAAGTCGATGCCTGGCAGGAGGATGCTGTTGCGGCCGACGGTGCCGTGCGTCTGACCGGCCGGGTTGGCGACGACGCGCGACCGAACGGTACGCTGGCGTTGCAGTGGCGGGTACTGCGCACGCCGCCTGGCGGCGCGGCGATCTTCGCGCAAGCGCAGGACGCCAGCAGTACAGTGCGCTTCACTGTGCCCGGTGCTTACACGCTGCGCTTGCAGACCGACGACGGTGCATTGCAGGGGCATGCGGATGTCGAGGTGATCGCTCCAGCATTGCCCGCCGAGCAGGCATTGCAAGTGCAGAGCGAGGCCGAACCCAGCGCGCAGTTCACTGCGGCCCATCACCGTCTGCAGGCGCTCAACGATGGGTGGAGGCCGGCGTCGGAGCAGGTGCCGGCGGCGGATCGGCGCTGGGGCAGTTGGGGGCGCGCGCAGCCGGCGTCGGTGTGGGTGCAATACCAATGGCCGCAGCCGCAACGCTTGAATGCGACGGCGCTGTATTTTTGGGACGATCAGCCGCACGGCGGTGTGGATTTGCCGCGCGGCTGGACGTTGCAGTATCGCGATGGCACGCAGTGGCGCGATGTGGTCGTGCGCGGTGGCTATCCGGTGCTAGGTGGCGGCGCAGCGAGTCGGGTCGCATTCGCGCCGGTGACCACCACCGCGCTGCGCGTGATCCTGCAGACGGCTGTGCAGGGCGAAGGACATGCGGCGGTTGGCATCGACGAATGGCAAGTGTTTGCCGAGCGCGCGGTGGGCACCGAGGCGGTGGATGTGCGCGTGGCGCCGGGGCAACTGCCGGCATTGCCGGAACGGATCGCCGGCTATTTCGCCGATGGCAGCTGGGCCTGGTTGGGGGTGCGCTGGTCGCCGCTCGATCCGGCCGCGTTGGCCGCCGAGGGCCGTGTCCAAGTGCAGGGCCTGGCCGATGGCGCCGTGCCGGTGAGCGCCAGCCTCTGGGTGCGCGCGAATCCGCCGGGCCAGATCAACACGGTGCAGGCGCCGCCGCCGTTGCATGTGCGTGTCGGGCAAACGCCGGTGCTGCCGGCCTTCGTCGGCGTGCAGTACAACGACGGCTCGCGCGAGCGCGTGCCGGTGCGCTGGTCGCCGTTGGCGCCGACGGTCGATGCCATGCCGGGCAGCGTGAGCGTCGAGGGACAGGTACAAGGCCGCGACGGTCGCGGTGGCATGCCGGTCCGTGTGCAATTGCTGATCGACCCGGCGTTGGCGCCATGAGCGGGCAGTGCGCGCGGGCGCTGTTGCTGCTGGCGGCATGCTGCGCGACGACTGGCGCCGTGCCAGCGTCGCCAGTGGCGCTACGTTCGCGTCAGGTGCAGGCGCTCGGCAATCCGATCCTGGCCGATGGCCGCGATTACTCTGCCGACCCGGCGCCGCTGGTGGCCGACGGCAAGCTGTACATCATCGCCGGTCGCGACGAAGCGCCACCGGATGTCAACGACTTCGTCATCCCGCGTTGGCAACTGCTGGTCACCGACGACGTCGGCCGTGGTCGCTGGACCCATTATCCGGCCTTGCTGCGCCCGGAGCAGGTGTTCGCCTGGGCGGCGCCGGGGCACGCCTATGCGGCGCAGATCGTGCAGGGCACGGATCGACGTTACTACCTGTATGCCCCGGTGCAAGAAGCGCACTCGCGCAATGCCGATCCGTTCGCGATCGGCGTGGCGGTGGCCGACAGTCCGCTGGGGCCGTGGCGCGATGCGCATCCGCAAGGGCCGATCCTGTCGCAGTCGCTGCCGGTGCGCAACACGATTCAGAACATCGACCCGACCGTGTTGGTCGACGACGATGGTCGCGTCTATGTGTATTGGGGCACCTTCGGGAAATTGTTCGGCATCGAACTGGAACGCGACATGGTCACGCCGAAGGGGCCGGTGGTCGCGGTGAACACCTTGGATGGATATTTCGAGGCGCCATGGTTGTTCAAGCGTCGTGGTACTTACTACATGGCCTACGCCGCCAACAACGCCGGCCTCGGCTCGGCGTGTACGCCGACGCTGTATCACGCTTGCATCGCCTACGGCACCGCGCCATCGCCGCTGGGGCCGTGGACGTATCGCGGCGTGGTGCTGGATCCGGTGTCCTCGACCACCTCGCACCCCGGCATCGTCCAGTTCAAGGGCCAGTGGTACCTCGTCTATCACACCGCCGATGCCAAGGGCGGTGGTCATTTTCGCCGTAGCGTCGCCATCGATGCATTGCAGTGGGACGACAGCGTCACGCCGGCGCGCATGCGCAAGGTGGTGCCCACGCGCCCGCCCAGGCCAACGCCGTCGCCGTCGCGCAACCTCGCCGCAGCGGCCATCGCCACCGCGTCCAATGGCCCCGCCATTCCGGTGCAGTACTGGATCGCCGCGCTCAACGATGGCGTGGTGAAGGCGCATCCGTTGCCGCCGCAGATGTGGGGGAGCTGGACCTCGCACAATCCGCCGCAGCAATGGATCCAGTACAGCTGGGACGTACCGGTGACCTTGAACGGCAGTCGCATCGTGTTCTTCGCCGACCAGCTCGCCGGCGCCGCCATCGGTGTGGCGCCGCCACGCGCCTGGCACCTGGAATACCGCACGCAGGGGCGCTGGTTGCCGGTGCCGGGAGCCAGCCAATACCGATCCGCGCCGGGACGATTCCAGCAGGTCGCCTTCGCACCGGTGCGCACGCGCTGCGTGCGCGCGGTGTTCGATGCCTCAGGCGATGGCCGCACATATGCCGCGGTGGCGGTGCAGGAGTGGGAAATGCTCGCACCGCGAGCGCAGATTTTACCGCCGCGTGCGCCGCCGCACGCGGACGCATCTTGTGATACGAGAGTAGACATGCCATGAAATCAAAACGTGAGTCCATGAAGACGGCGGCTGCCGCACGATGGTTGCAGCAGGCATGGAGGTCGCCGCAGGCGGTCGCCATGGGAGTGCGCGGCTGCCTGATGCTGTTGCTGACGGCAATCCCCTTGTGGGCGTTGGCGGCCAGCGCTCCCAGCGAGGCCGATTACCGGAACGCGCAGTCCTTGCGCGCACGCTATGCCGCGCTGGTGGATCAGCAACCGTCCAATCCCGTCTGGGTCGATGGCGAACACTTTCTCTACCGCATTGGCCGGATGCGCGCGGGCAAGGCGCCACGGCAGGACTATCTGCTGGTGGATGTGCGTAGCGGCGAGCAGCATCCCCTGTTCGATCCGCAGCGGCTGGCCGACGCGCTGACGCACGGCGGGGACGGCACGGTTGCCGCCGACGATCTGGAATTGCGTCAGGTGAGCATGCGCGCCGATGGCATGCTGTCTTTTGCGCGCGGTACCGCGACACACTGGCGTTGCGATCTGCACGCGTATCGCTGCGAACGGCAGCGCGACAGTGCTGCGGAGGCGGAGGATTCCTACGATTTGAACCCGCTACGCCAGGAAGGCCCGGAACATGCGCAATTGTCTCCGGATGGCCGCCAGCGTGCGTGGGTGGAGCAGGGTAATCTGGTGGTGGAGCGCGCCGATGGCAGCGGCAAGGTTCAGCTCAGCCGCGATGGCGGCAAGGACGACTACTACGCCGCCGACAGCATTGCCTGGTCACCGGATTCCAGCCGGCTGGTCGCTTGGCGGGTCACGCCCGCGCCGCCGCACGTGGTGTATTACATCGAATCGGCGCCAGCCGATCAGTTGCAACCGAAGTTGCATCAACAAGTCTATGCCAAGCCCGGCGATCCACTGGCTGTCATCCGTCCGGTGTTGTTCGAGGTCGCCTCCCGGCGTGCGATCCAGATCGACAATGCCCTGTTTCCCAATCCGTTCGAGCTCAGCCCGCCACGCTGGCGCGACGATGGCCGCAGCTTCACCTTCGAGTACAACCAGCGCGGCCACCAGCTGTATCGAGTGATCGAAGCCGATGGCCACAGCGGCCACACGCGCACCTTGATCGAGGAAACCTCGCCCACCTTCATCGAATATTCCGACCTCAGTGGCGACCACATCAACGGCGGCAAGCACTTCCGCCAGGATCTGGACGACGGCAAGCAACTCCTGTGGGCCTCCGAGCGCGATGGCTGGGAACACCTGTACCTGTACGACGGCAAGAGCGGGCGCGTCGTGCGGCAAGTCACGCGCGGGCCGTGGGTGGTGCGCAAGGTCGATCGCGTCGATCAGACGACGCGCCAGGTCTGGTTCACCGCTTCGGGGATGAACCCTGGCGAGGATCCGTACTACCGCCATGCCTATCGCATCGGCCTGGACGGCGGCGAGCCGGTGGCGTTGACCCCGGAGGCGTCCGACCACCAGGTGTTCCCATCGCCGGACGGACACTGGTTGCTGGACCTGTATTCGCGTTTGGATCAGGCGCCGGTGCTGGTATTGCGTCGTGGCGAGGACGGCACGGTGGTGCGCACCATCGCGCATGCCGATATTTCCCGCCTGCTCGCCGCCGGCTGGCAGCCGCCGTTGCCGTTCCATGCGCCCGGGCGCGACGGCCACACCGAGATATGGGGCGTGATTCACCGTCCGCAAACACTGGATCTGGCGCACAAGTATCCGGTGGTGGAGGACATTTATGCCGGGCCGCAGGGCTCGTTCGTGCCGAAGACGTTCACCACGTGGGTCCCAGCGCTGACCGCGCTGGGATTTGCGGTCGCGCAGATCGACGGCATGGGCACCAACAACCGGTCGCGCGCCTTCCACGACGTAGCCTGGCACAACCTCAAGGATGGCGGTTTTCCCGATCGCATTCTGTGGCACCAGGCCGCTGCGGCCCGTTATCCCTGGTATGCGATCGAGGGCGGCATCGGCGTGTTCGGTACCTCCGCCGGCGGTCAGAATGCGCTGGGCGCCCTGCTGTTCCATCCCGAGTTCTACCGCGTTGGCGTGGCCAATTCCGGCAGCCACGACAATCGCATGGACAAGATCTGGTGGAACGAGCAGTGGATGGGCTGGCCGATCGGGCCGTGGTACGCGGCCTCGTCCAATGTCGACAACGCTTGGCGTTTGCAGGGACATCTGCTGCTGGTGACCGGCGACATGGACCAGAACGTCGATCCGGCCAGTACCTTCCAGGTGGTCGATCGGCTGATCAAGGCCGGCAAGGAGTTCGATTTGTTGCTGGTGCCCGGTGGCGACCACGGCGCCGGTGGCGCATATGGCGAGCGTCGCTTGTTGGATTTCTTCGTGCGTTGGATGCAGCACGCGCCGACCCCCGATTGGAACCGTTCGCCCACCACGCAGCGCCCCGGAGATCCGTGAGGCCGCAGGTGCGCGCGGGCAGGGCTGTGGGACGTTGCGTCCGGCGAGTCGGGATGCAACCGGTTTGCGAACAGGACGCTGCCGCCATCTGTTGATTGCGGTAAAGGCGGCGGATGTCGTTGGCCCGTTCCTCGTGCGATGAGCGGGAGCGGGTGTTCTGCCGCGCCTGGTCGCGGATGTGGCAATCGTGCCCGGTTTCCATGCCGGATGTTCCTACGCGTCAAGGATCACGGAGATTTTCAATGAGCGAGATCGTCTGTCGAAACTCCTGTCGTCGCGGCCGTATGGCCCGGTCGTTGCTGTTCGGTGCCATCGTCGCGGCGACGGTGGCGCTTCCCGCCTTGCATGCGCAGGAATCCAGTGGCGGCCTGTACGGCGCCGTCGGCATGCAAGCGCGCGATGCCGGCGCACAGGTCGTCATCCGCAACGTCAACACCAACGCCACGCAGCGCCGCAGGCCCGATGCGTCCGGCAAGTACGCGATCAGCGGGTTGAGTCCGGGGGAGTACGAGATCGCGCTGGTGTCCGGCGAGCAGACCGTAGCGAGCACACGGGCGGTGGTGCGCCCGGGCAGTTCCACCGCGGTGGCGCAACTGGATGGGCGACAGGCCGCCGCCACCGATCTGGGCGAGGTCAAGGTCACCGCCAGGGGGATCAACAACGCCACCGACAACACCGCGCCGATCGACGTCAGCACGCCGGAATTGGTGCGGCAATATTCCCAGAACCTATTTCGCAAGACCGGCGTGGACACCAGCGGCAACAATGGCACGGGCGGGCCGTACAGCAATCTGCTGACCGCACTCCCGCAGCAATTCATGTCGCAGGTCGCTTCGCAGCCCTATGGCGGTTCCGGCTACGCGTCTTTCGGCGGCGGTTCCGGCACCGAGACGCGCTATTACGTCAACGAATTCGATACCACCTTCGATTACAACGGCGCTGGCGCCAACATGGTGCCAGGGGAGATGATCGGCTACGCCACGGTGATCGCCAATGGCGCTTCGGCCAAGTATTCCAATGCGATGGGCGGCTCGGTGTCGGCCGCGACAAAGTCGGGTGACAACACCTGGCGTGCCGGTTTTTCCTCCTATATCGTCCCGCCTTACTCGAGGCTGCTCAGGCGCCATACCGAGGACTATGCGCTGATCGACGCCGACGGCAACAGGACCTGGTTCCTGGAGGGCGGCAGCGCCACCAACGGGCAGCAGCAGACCGCGTTCAACAATACCTTCTGGGTTTCCGGCCCGCTGGTGCAGGACCGCCTGTTTGTCAATCTGGCCTACCAAGATGCCGAGCCGGCCTCGCGTAGCCGTTATATGTATGGCAGCACGCTGGGCTATTTCGCGCAGTTCATGCATACCTACCACAACCCCGCAGCGACGCTGACCTGGAACATCACCGAGAATCAGACGCTGGACCTGGTGGTGGCGAGGAACAAGACCAAGGACTACACCACGATCTGGAAATTGGAGACGCCTGGAGACCCGCAATCGTCGAAGGATTATTTCCGCAACGTGCTGTTCAACATGAAGGAAGACTTCTACGTCGGACGCTACCGCTGGCACATGAACGACAGCATGGACCTGTCGCTGATGGGGGGCTATTTCACTCATTCCGAGCAGAACCTGTTCACAGGCTCGGACATCTTCGCGCAGCGGATCAGTCACGATTCGGCTGGGAAAAACATCTACAACGTGCTCTCCGATGGCTCCCCCGACAGCGAAACTCCTTTCCAATACTCCAAACGTGGGTTCCGCGCGGACTGGGTCTGGCAACTGGGTGCGCACAAGATCGGCGCGGGTGCCGAGCATTATAGGTTCTACGAAAACAACCAAAGCACGTACGGCAAGAGCGGTCACTACACCTACTTCGACTACGCCGTGGCATCGCCGAGCAGAGACGACGTCAGCGGCATCGCCATTCCCGCCAATACGCCGTATTTGCGTTCCTTCGTGTCCTATTACGGTGGGCCGCTGACCCAGGTGAATCGTGGTACTTACGTGGAGGATTACTGGCAGGCGCTGGACGATCTGGTCGTGTATGCGGGCGTGCGCCGCGACAACAATCAGTCGATGCTCGACACCGGTCAGAGGGCATTGAATTTCTGGACCACGTCCCCGCGGTTCGGGCTGTCGTGGGACGTCAGGGGCGACAGTTCGATGAAGGCCGGTTTTACCTATGGCCTGTACAGCATGGCGGTGCCAGGGGTGATTCTGGACAACGCCCTGAACGATTCCATGCAGCAGTACACCTACTACACCTATGCCGGCATCCATGCCGATGGGACGCCGGTCGATCCACGACAGTTCGGCAGCTACACCGTCGTCAGTAAGGTCTCCGACCCGCGTGTGGTGGCGTCGCGGAACATCAAGACCTCGCAGCAGCAGAACATCGGGCTGTATTTCCAGGACAACGGAACGTTCCCGAATTGGTCGCAAACGGTTGAGCTGAACTATTCGAACGTCAAGCGTGCGATTTCAGCCTGGCGCGACCTCAGCACGCCGGGCCATGGCAGCGCCGCCGAGCACTACCTGCGATCGTTGGGTGATGCAGATCCTCACATCGATAACGTCGTGCTGGTCAATCCGGGGCGGGATATCGTCCTGACCAACGACTTCGATCACGACGGCACGCTGAAAACCGTTGTCATTCCGGCCTGGGCCTCGGGCTTGCCCAAGCCCAAGCGCAAGGCGTATACCTTCGTCGCCGAGATGGTCCATCCGGAAACCCCGGAGCAGCCCTTCTTTCTACAGGCGAGCTACACCTGGAAGCATGTCTGGGGCAATTACGAAGGCTATTACGCCGAAGGCGACCCGGCCAGCAATATGCTCGGATCGCAGGTCTTCCAATACGCCGCGCTGACCCATGGGGCGAGCGGCAACCTGCCGCAGGACATCCGCCACGCGTTTGTGCTCAATACCGCGCATACGTTTGGCAGTAGCGGATTCAGCGCCGGACTGGGGGTGAACTGGCAGAGCGGTGCGAACAAATCCTGTTATTCGCAGTATCCCATCCTGACCGATGCCGCCAGCACCGCGGGCGAACATGCCTATTACTGTGGGGGCGTCGCGGTGAGTCGCGGCAGTCTGGGGCGCTTGCCGAGCTGGTGGCTACTCAACGCCAATACCGCCTGGGAGCATGCCTGGGGGCCGCACCGGCTGCGCCTGGAGTTCAACATCGGCAATCTCCTGAACAAGCAAACGCTTGTATTCGTCGACCCGTATTACGGTTACTACAACGGCTCGACCCTGGTCAGAGAGAACCGGTACGACGGGCACGCCTACCTGGCACCGCGATCGGCAAGCTTTGCGATCCGTTATAACTGGAATTGAGCCGAGCGTGGCCGGGTTTGCCTCGGTAGCGGCTGGCGCGGCACGTCGCTTCCGACATCGACTGTCAACCTCATGCGGAACGCAGCGCTGGCGAGAACACCGCGCAATGCGCTGGGGTCGCGCTTGCGATACCGCACGTTGGGGGCATGCGGTGTCGGTTGCTGGCATGGTCGATGCAGCGCCGAGGAGGCGGACGATGGTCGGAATTCGTGCCAACTTCCGCATGCATTGCCGCCGTCGCCGACAAGACAGTGCGCTGGTGCGATGGGATAGTCCAAGCAGAGTGCGGGGCGTTGTGCGGGGTGATGCGCTGTTGCTGTGTCTGGGTCATTCCGAAATGCACGTGCGTCATCCCATCCGTGCCGTGCGGGTGGTCGTCGAGGAGGAGTGCCAGATGCCGATGTTGAGCCGTGTATCGTTCGTCAGTCTGGAAGAGGGCGTGCGATGAGCAAGACACCCTGGAGCTGCGATGGCGCAATGGGCGATGCCTTCGGGCGTCATCGCGATCACGCCGCAGGCGCGGCGCTGGATCCGTCGCGGCGTCGTTTCCTGCAATGGAGCGCGTTGGCGATGGCGGCCGGATTGCTGCGCTTCCCGCAAGATGCCGCCGCCTCCACCCCCGGCCGGGTGCAGGCATTGCCGCTGCGGCAGGTCACGCTCAAGCCGTCGCTGTTTCTGGATTCGCTGCAAACCAACCGCCGCTACCTGCTGGAACTGGAGCCGGACCGCCTGCTGCATAACTTCTTGCAGTATGCCGGGTTGCCGCCGAAGGGGGCGGTCTACGGCGGCTGGGAGGGCGATACCATCGCCGGGCACACCCTGGGACATTACCTCAGCGCGTTGTCCAAGATGCACGCGCAGACCCGCGATAGCAGCTTGCGCACGCGCATCGACTACATCGTCGCCGAGTTGGCGCGCGCGCAGGCGCAGGATCCGGACGGCTATGTCGGCGGCTTTACCCGCAAAAACGACAACGGCAAGATCGAAGGCGGCAAGGCAGTGCTGGAGGATCTGCGCCGCGGCATCATCAAGGGCGGCAAGTTCAATCTCAACGGCAGTTGGTCGCCGCTGTACACCCAACACAAGCTGTTCGCCGGCCTGCTCGACGCGCATGCATTGGGCGATAACGCGCAGGCGCTGACGGTGCTGGTGAAGGTGGCCGGCTACTTCGCCGGGGTGTTCGACGCGCTCGACCATGCGCAGATGCAGACCTTGCTGGACACCGAGTTCGGCGGGCTCAACGAATCCTTCATCGAGCTGGGCGCGCGCACCGGACAGGAGCGCTGGATTGCGATCGGCAAGCGCCTGCGCCACGAGAAGATCATCGATCCGCTGGCGGCCGGGCACGATGTGCTGCCGCACATTCACGCCAATACCCAGGTGCCCAAGTTCATCGGCGAGGCGCGCCAGTTCGAAGTCGCAGGCGATGCCGATGCGGCGGCGGCTGCGCGCTTTTTCTGGGAGACGGTGACCGCGCACTACAGTTATGTGATCGGCGGGAATTCGGATCGCGAGTATTTCCAGGAGCCGGACAGCATCGCCGGGTTCCTCACCGAGCAGACCTGCGAGCATTGCAACAGCTACAACATGCTCAAGCTGACCCGGCATCTGTACCAATGGACGCCGCAGGCGCGCTATTTCGACTACTACGAACGCACCTTGCACAATCACACGATGGCCGCGCAGCATCCGGCCACCGGCATGTTTACTTACATGACGCCGATGATCAGCGGTGGCGAGCGCGGGTTTTCCGAGAAATTCGATTCGTTCTGGTGCTGCGTGGGCAGCGGCATGGAGGCGCATGCGCAGTTCGGCGACGCGATCTACTGGCAGGATGAGGCGGCGTTGTATGTCAACCTGTACATTCCCTCGCGTCTGGATTGGAGCGAGCGCGATCTGGCGCTGGAACTGGACAGCGGCGTGCCCGAAAACGGCAAAGTGCGTTTGCATGTGCTGCGTGCCGGTGCGCGCGCGCCGCGGCGCCTGCTGTTGCGGGTGCCCGCCTGGTGCCAGGGACGCTATACGCTGCGTCTCAATGGCAAGCCGCTGCGGCGCACGCCCATCGATGGCTATCTGGCGTTGGAGCGCGACTGGCGCAGTGGCGACGTGATTGAACTGGAACTGGCGACGCCGCTGCGGCTGGAGCATGCGGCGGGCGATCCCGAGAGCGTGGTGGTGATGCGCGGTCCGCTGGCCTTGGCCGCCGATCTCGGGCCGGTCAGTACGCCTTACGATGCACCGGATCCGGCGCTGGTGGCGACGGCCGATCCGCTGGCCGGTTTTGTCGAACTGCCGCAGCCCGGGCATTTCCTCGCCAGCGACACGCAGCCGCCGGGCCTGACCTTCGTGCCGTTCTATGCCCAGTACGAACGGCGCAGTGCGCTGTACTTCAAGCGGATGCAGCCGGCGCAGTGGGCGCAGGAAGCGGCGCGGCGCGCGCGCCGGCAGGCCGAGCAGGATAGTCTGCGCGCGATTGCGGTGGACATGATCCAGTTCGGCGACGAGGCGTCGGAGAAAGCGCACAAACTGCGCAGCGATACCTCCTTCGGTGGCGCCTACCGCCGCCAGCAATGTCGCGATGTGCGCGGCAAGGGTTTCGTCGAGTTCCAGATGCGTGGTGGTCAACAGCCGTTGGCGCTGCGCCTGCGGTTCTGGGGCAGCGACAAGGGTCGCTTCAATATTTTGGTGAACGGGAAACTGGCCGTGGAGGTCCAGGTGGAAGGCGGGCAGGTGATCGATTTCGTCGATCGCAACTATTCGCTGCCGCCGGCGTTGACCCGCGATGCCGCGGTGCTGACTTTTCGCCTGGAACCGCAGCATGGCGATACCGCTGGGCCGTTGTTTGGCGGTTGGCTGATCCCAGCCGCCCGCGCATGACCACCCGCGTTGCACCGGGCGGCGTGTTCGAGCGCGACTCGATGGCTGCCTCGCGCGTGCGCGCCGTGCCCTCCGTCAGCCGCTGGCTGTGGCGGTGCCTGTTCGCTCTGGCTGCACTTGGCGGCGCGGGTTGCGCGCATGCGCCGCCTTCAGCCGCCGCGATGGTGGCGGCCAGTCCGTTGCAAGGGGTGTGGGTAATTGCTCAGGGGGCGGCGTTTCCCGGTCTACGTTATCTGCGTATCGCCCAGCGCGACGGTCGGGCGCAGGGCAGCATCACCACCGACTGGTACGGCGATCTGCCGATGCAGCTGTTGCGCCTGGACGGCACAGTGGCCCGGTTCGCGATCGACAACGGCAATACGCGCTTGCCGGCGCAGCCATGGACCGCGACACTGGAACACGGCCAACTGCATCTGGTCGGCCGCATCTGGTACCAACAGATCGACCTGCGTGCTACCCGCGGCAGCGAGACCGACGCAGCGCGGCTGGCGTTCCAATTCGCACCGCTGCCGGCTTACACGCCGTTGCCGAGCGATGGCCTGGCGCGAACTCCGCCACTGGGCTGGAACAGTTGGAACCGCTTCGGTGAGCATATCGACGACGCTACGGTGCGCCGCATCGCCGATGCCATGGTCGCGTCCGGCTTGCGCGATGCCGGTTACGTCTACGTCAACATCGACGACGGTTGGCAGGGCCAGCGCGACCGCGACGGCGTATTGCAGCCGAACGCACGTTTCCCCGACATGCGTGCGTTGGCCGACTACGTGCATGCCAAGGGGCTCAAGCTCGGCCTGTACAGTTCGCCGGGGCCGAAGAGTTGCGCTGGCTATACCGGCAGCTACGGCCACGTCGAACAGGACGCGCGCACCTGGGCGGGCTGGGGCATCGACTATCTCAAATACGACCTGTGCTCGGGCGAAGGCATCTTCCGCGAACCGCAGCAGGTGCGCCGCGCCTACTTGCAGATGGGCCAGGCGTTGCGCGCCAGTGGGCGACCCATCGTTTATAGCCTGTGCGAGTACGGGCGCGATCATGTCGGCCAATGGGGCCGCGAGGTCGGCGGGCATTTGTGGCGCACCACCGGCGACATCGAGGACACCTACGCGAAAATGGCCGCCAACGGCTTCGACCACAACGGCGATCCGGCCGATGCCGGACCTGGTGGCTGGAATGATCCGGACATGCTCGAGATCGGCAATGGCGGCATGAGCGAGGACGAATACCGCACGCATCTGGCGCTGTGGGCCATGTCGGCGGCGCCGTTGCTGTTGGGTAACGACCTGCGGCAGATGACCCCGGTCACGGTGGCGTTATTGCGTAACCGAGCGGTGTTGGCGATTGACCAGGATGCGTTGGGTGTGCAGGGCAGGGCAGTGCGCAAGGACGGCGCCATCGAAATCTGGCGCAAGCCGTTGGCCGATGGCGGCGTTGTGTTGGGCGTGTTCAACCGCGACGCACAGCCGCACCGGGTGGCGCTGACCGCGCAGGATGCCGGAACCGCATTGCAGGGCCGGCGCTGGCGCGATCTATGGCAGGGCCAGACGCGCCTGGCGCGCCAACTGCGCAGCGTGCAGGTCGCTGCACATGGCGTGGTATTGCTGCGGCTGTCGCCGCCGCAGGTTGCACGCAGGCATTGAGTCGTCAGCAAGGTGGATGCAGTGTCGTGCGCGGCATCGGCGACGCCGCGCATTCGCTTGTGTGTTGCGCGTGTGGCCCGATAGAGCGGTCGATGGCTGCGGTGTCTGCTCTGATCGGACACATTGCGCATGCCTGCCGCTCGCTGGCGTCGTCGTGCCGCGTCACCACGACCATGCGTTATTCCGCATGCGAAACCGCTAATTGCGACAAGACGCGAATGCGTGATCCGGTGCAAATTGTGACCAGTTTATGAAGATTTGATCTAAGTTTTTTTGGTTTATCCGCCTACGCGCGAGATTGCAGCGCGCAGGCGGTCTGGTTCGTCCTTCATGCACGCGTCGGGATTTGCGCAACGCGATGGAGGTTTTTCATCCCGCAATGCGGCCGGTCGACGGACTGAACCCGCCGTAGCGTCTCCGGTGCCCTCCAGGTGCCATGTTCGTTATGTGGTCCGCCCGCTGGCGCAGTGCTGGTGTGGTGCCGTTCGGTCTGCGTTTTTCCAATGCTGTTTTGCTTCGTCATCACCCAAGGAGATTTTCCATGCCGTTTCCGCCGCCATACCCTTCTTCTCATCGTCATGTCGTATCGCCGTTGGCACTGGCGGTCGCCGTCGCCTCCTCGCTGGGGAGTGTGTGGTCGGTGCAAGCGCAACAGATGCCTGCCGACGGTGCACCGCAGACCTTGGATAGTGTTGTGGTGACCGGCTCGCGGTTGCGTCGGGTCGATGCGGAGACCGCCAATCCGGTGGTGACGATCAACCGCGCCCAGATCGAGTCGACCGGCAAGGCCACGCTCGGCGACCTGGTGCAGGAACTGCCGTCGATCGCCGGCAACGCGACCAACCCCAATACCAACAATGGTGGCGGTACCGGTGCTTCGGTGGTTTCGTTGCGTGGTCTCGGCGACAAGCGCACGCTGATTCTGGTCAACGGTACGCGTCTGGCCAACAACGATGTCAACGCGATTCCCGCGACGATGATCGAGCGAGTGGAGGTGCTCAGCGACGGTGCTTCGGCGGTATACGGTTCGGATGCGATCGGTGGGGTGGTCAACTTCATTCTGCGCAAGGGCTTCGATGGCATCGAATTCAGTAGCGACTTCGGTACCAGCGCGCGCAGCGATGGCAACCGGCGCAATTTTTCGCTCACAGCGGGCAAGACCGGCGAGCGCAGCAGTCTCGTCGCGGGGCTGTCCTATCACGACATCGATCCGGTTTCTGCCGGGGCGCGCAGCTACTCCAGGAACGCGCTGTCGCTGATCAATGGCAAGTCGGTGAAGCAGGGTTCCTCGGCCACGCCCACCGGCACCGTCAGCTTCAACGATGGCTCGCCCGCCGCCGATGCGCTGGCGGCCAGCAACGGCTGTTCGCGGGTGACCTTCAATGGAGGCAGCAGCAGCCCGACCAACCCCAGCCAGTATCACTGCTACGTCGCTTCCACCGATTCCTACAACTATCAGCCGTACAACCTGTTGCAGACGCCACAGAAGCGCACCAATGCCTTTGTGATCGGCACGTTTCGCTTCGACGATCACCTGGAAGGCTACGTCAACACGTACTTCAGCAAGACCTCCTCGGCCTCGGTGATCGCGCCGATCCCACTCTTCGCCAACGGCGACAATTTTCTAGTTTCGGCGAACAGCTACTACAACCCATTCGGCATCGACTTCGGCACCGACCGCAGTACCGGCAACTCCTACAGCAGCTTCAATACCCGTGCCACGGTGCTGGGCAACCGCCGCTATGAATACAACACTTACAATTTCCAGATCACTCCCGGTCTGCGCGGCAGCTTCGGCGACAGTTCCTGGCAGTGGGATGCCAGCGTCACTTACGGCAAGGTCAAGCAGAAATCGATCAATGAGGGCTTCTTGGACTACGCCGGTTTCAATGCCGCGGTCGGGCCGTCGTTTCTGGATCGCGACGGCACGGTCAAGTGCGGCAGCGCCGGTGCGGTGATCGCCGGCTGCACCCCGATCGACGTGTTCAACCTCAACAACCCAGGGAACCAGGCCGCGCTGCGGGCGCTGCAAGTCAATCCGATGGTGACCAACGTGTATACCGTCAAACAGTTCGAAGCCAACGTCAACGGCAACCTGTTCGATCTGCCGGCCGGCGCGGTGAGTCTGGCGGCCGGTGTGGCCTACCGCAAGGAACGCACCTCGACCGCCGCCGATCCGCTGTGGACGGGCGACGAGAACGGCATCTGCGGGGTGCTCGAATACTGCGCCAGCGTGCTCGGTGGCAGTTTCAGCGTCAAGGAAGCCTATGCCGAGGCGTTGTTCCCGTTGCTGGCGGAGCTGCCTGGCGTGCATTCGCTGAACCTGACCGTCGGCAGCCGCTTTTCCGATTACGACACGGTCGGCAGCAAGACCAACAGCAAACTGGCGTTGGAGTACCGTCCGGTCGAGAACCTGTTGCTGCGCGGCACGGTCTCGCAGGTGTTCCGTGCGCCCAACATCAGCGAGCTTTACTCCGGCGTGGTCGGTGATGCCCCGGCGGTCAACGATCCGTGCGACGGCTACAGCGGCGGACACGCGGCTGCCTGTGCCCACGTGCCCACCGATGGCAGCTACCAGCAGGAGAACAATCAGGTGTCCGCCAAGGCTTCAGGCGCGGTGGTGGCCGGCTACCGGCTCAAACCGGAAACCGGCAAGTCCTACGATTTCGGCATGGTTTACGACCCGGGTTGGGTGGACGGCCTGTCGCTGAGCACGGACCTGTGGAAGATCGACTTGAAGGACACCATCACCCAGGTGTCGGCGCAGACCGTGCTGAACCAGTGCTACGCCAACGACGCGAGTCCGTTCTGTCCGCTGATCCATCGCAACGACAATGGCACGATCAACTATATCGCCGAGCCGACCGTGAATCTGGGCAAGTTGTGGGCCAGCGGTGCCGATTTCAGCCTGAACTATCGCTTGCCGCAGACCGCCTGGGGTAGCTTCAATGCCAGCCTCAACGGCACCTATGTGATCCGCTACGATATCAATCCGAATACCGCCGATCCCGACACCGTCACCATCCACAATGCCGGCAAGTACACCTACGCTTACGGCAATTTTCCGCGCTGGCGTGGCCTCGGCACGTTGAGCTGGAATCTGGGCGACTGGAGTGCGTCTTGGCGCGTGCGTTATGTCGGCCGCACCGAGATTGGCAGTGCCGACGCGCGTCAGGGGTTGTCGGCCGATATCGGTCAGGCCAATGTGGTGCGCGACATCGGTACCTATGTCTATCACAGCGTGCAGGTCGGCTATCAGGTCAAGCCGTGGCACACCCGCTTCGAAGTGGGCGTGGACAACCTGACCGACCGACAGCCGCCACTGTACTACGCCAACAACGTCGTCAATGCCAACACCGATGTGGCGACCTATGATCTACTCGGGCGTTATTACTGGGCGCGGGCGACGGTGAAGTTCTAAGCTGGTGAGGTTTTAAGTTAATGCAGGCGTGAGTGCTGCTGGTCGCGTCGGGAGCGTGATGCACCGGCGCATTACAGCGTTGCTCGTGCGCTGCAAGCCGATGTCGACGATGGAAGAAAAAAGGGCCCGTAGGCCCTTTTTTCGTTTCCGCTTTTCTTTGCAATGTCGGTGCGCTGTGGACTGCGTCGCGCGGTGCGACGCGCAGGTGCGTCACTGCTTACGCCGACAGCTCCAGCAACAGCTTGTTGAGCCGACGCACGTAGGCGGCCGGGTCCTTGAGGCTGTCGCCGGCGGCCAGCGCGGCCTGATCGAACAGCACCCGCGCCAGATCACCGAAACGATCGACATCGGGTTCCGCATCCAGTTTCTCGATCAGCGGATGCGCGGGGTTGAACTCGAACACCGGCTTGCTCTCCGGCAGCTTCTGCCCGCTGGCTTCCAGGATCTGCCGCATTTGCAGACCCATGTCGCCCTGGCCGATGGCAAGAATCGCCGGCGAATCGGTCAGCCGGTGCGAGACCCGCACCTCGGCGACCTCGTCCTTGAGTACCTGCTGGATGCGCTCGGCCAGCCCTTGCTTGGCCTTGGCGGCTTCTTCCTGCGCCTGCTTTTCTTCTTCGCTGTCCAGCTTGCCCAGGTCCAGGTCGCCGCGCGCCACATCGACGAAGGATTTGCTGTCGAACTCGGTGAGATAGCTCATCAGCCACTCGTCGATGCGGTCGGTGAGCAGGAGCACCTCGATGCCCTTCTTGCGGAACACCTCCAGGTGCGGGCTGTCCTTGATTTGCGCGTAGCTTTCCCCGGTCAGGTAGTACAGCTTGTCCTGGCCGTCTTTCATCCGCGCCACGTAGTCGGCCAGCGACACGTTCTGGGCGTCGTCGCCGCTGTGGGTGGACGCGAAGCGCAGCAGGCCGGCGATCTTTTCGCGGTTGCCGAAGTCCTGGGCCGGACCTTCCTTCAGCACCTGGCCGAAGTTCTTCCACACGCCCTTGTAGCGTTCGGGATCGTCTTTGGCGAGCTTTTCCAGCATGTCCAGTGCGCGCTTGGTCAGCGCCGATTTCATCGAGTCGATCACCGGGCCAGATTGCAGGATTTCGCGCGAGACGTTCAGCGGCAGATCGCTGGAATCGACGATGCCCTTGATGAAGCGCAGGTACAGCGGCAGGAATTGGTCGGCCTGGTCCATGATGAAGACGCGCTGCACGTACAGCTTGAGCCCGCGCGAGGCATCGCGCTGGTACAGGTCGAACGGGGCGCGGCCGGGCAGGTACAGCAGCGAGGTGTATTCCAGTTTGCCTTCGACCTTGTTATGGCTCCACGCCACCGGGTTTTCGTGGTCGTGGGCAATGTGCTTGTACAGTTCCTGGTATTCCTCGTCCTTGATCTCGGTGCGCGGCCGTGTCCACAGCGCGCTGGCGCGATTGACGGTCTCCCACTCGGGGGTTTCCGGCTTGTCCTTGTCCTCGCCGTAGTGTTCCTTGGTTAGCTCGATCGGCAAGGCGATGTGGTCGGAGTACTTGCGCACGATGCTGCGCAACTTCCAACCGTCGGCGAAGCCTTTCTCTTCCTCCTTCAAGTGCAGCACGATGCGGGTGCCGCGCTCGGGCTTGTCGATGGTGGCGACCTCGAACTCGCCTTCGCCACGCGAGGACCAGTGCACGCCGTCGCTGGCCGGCAGCCCAGCGCGGCGGCTGTACACGTCCACTTGATCGGCGACGATGAAGGCGCTGTAGAAGCCGACACCGAACTGGCCGATCAGGTGCGAATCCTTCTTCTGATCGCCGGACAGATGCTTGAGGAAATCGGAGGTGCCGGATTTGGCGATGGTGCCCAGGTGCGCGACGATCTCCTCGCGGCTCATGCCGATGCCGTTGTCGTCGATGGTGACGGTGCCGGCGTCCTTGTCGAAGCCGATGCGGATGCGCAGTTGCGCATCGCCGTCCAGAAGTTCCGGCTTGACCAGTGCCTCGAAGCGCAGTTTGTCGGCCGCGTCGGAGGCATTGGAGATCAGCTCGCGCAGGAAGATCTCCTTGTTGGAATACAACGAATGGATCATCAGCTGCAGCAGCTGTTTGACTTCGGTCTGAAAGCCCAGGGTTTCTTTTTGGGTTTCCACGCTCATCGGTAGGTGCTCCATGGAGGACGGATGGCCGTGCGCGGGGGCGCGCGGCTCTGTCAGCGGACATGGTGGCGGCAGAGGCCGGCTTCAAGCCGTGCCCGATGCATACGCCGCAGAGGGGGCTGGTCTATCATCCGGGTTCCGTTCCGCAACGCTTGCCGTCGATGCCGACCCTGCGCCTGGTTTCTGTTGCCGTCACACCCGCGCGAGGCTGCCGATGAACCGTCCCGGTGCGGGGCAGGTACGCATCATCGGCGGGCGTTGGCGCAATACGCGCTTGCCGGTGCCCGACCTGGCCGGGCTGCGCCCGACGTCCGACCGGGTCCGCGAGACACTGTTCAATTGGTTGCAGCCGATACTGCCCGGTGCGCGCGTGTTGGACCTGTTCGCAGGCAGCGGTGCACTGGGGCTGGAGGCGGTGTCGCGCGGCGCGCACAGCGCTTGTCTGATCGAACGCGACCCGGCCCAGGCGGCACAGTTGCGCGCCACCGTCGCCAGATTGCAGGCCCAGACTCAGGTGGAGGTGGTGCAGGGCGATGCGCTGCGCTGGCTGGCCGAACACGATGGCGCCGCGCTGGCCGATATCGCCTTCGTCGACCCGCCTTTCACGGCCGGTCTGTGGGAGACGGCGTTGCAGCGTTTGCCGGCACGCCTGGCGGTCGATGCCTGGTTGTACTTGGAATCGCCCGCCGGGCAGGCGCCAGCGCTGCCGGTCGGCTGGGCGTTGTACCGCGAGGGCGGTAGCCGCGAGGTCCGTGCTGCCCTGTACCGACGCACCGCTGCTAAACTGCCCGGCGACTTTCACGCGGTATCCTACGCATGACCGTGGCCAATAGCCGCATCGCCGTCTATCCCGGCACCTTCGATCCGATCACCAATGGGCATATCGATTTGGTCAATCGGGCCGCACCGCTGTTCGAGCAGGTGGTGGTCGGCGTGGCGCAGAGTCCGTCCAAGGGGCCCACCCTGTCGCTGGAATTGCGCGTGGCCCTGGCCCGCGAGGCGCTGGCTGGACACCGCAACGTGGAGGTGATCGGCTTCGACACCCTGTTGGCGCATTTCGTGCGTTCGGTCGGTGGTGGGGTTCTGCTGCGCGGCCTGCGCGCGGTGTCCGATTTCGAGTACGAGTTCCAGATGGCGAGCATGAACCGGCATCTGATCCCCGAGGTGGAGACGCTGTTCCTCACCCCGGCTGAGCAACACAGTTTCATCTCGTCCTCGCTGGTGCGCGAGATTGCGCGCCTCGGCGGGGACGTGTCCGGCTTCGTTCCGCCGTCGGTGTTGCAGGCGCTGGTTCAGGCCCGCCAGGCCGCGACGCGGGGCTGAGCCGCCCGTCATTCATCGACTACACAGAGGAAACCGTTCCATGAAGACCACCGCACGCGCGTTGTTGATTGTCTCGTTGGCCCTGGGCGTGAGCGCCTGCAAAAAGGAAGAGGCGGCCAAACCGGTCGCCGATGCGCAACCGGCGCTGACTGCCCCGGCCAAGGACGACGATGCCGGTTGGAAAAAATACCTGCAGCAAGTGGCAATCCAGAACATGGGCAATGTCACCAACAGCCCGTTCCTGTACTACTTGCCGCCGGAGTCGGATGCGGAGTTCCAGGCCAAGTACGAGCGTCAGGTCGAAAGCGCCACCACCGCCGTCGGTCGTGGTATTCAGCCGGGGAACATGCTGGCGTTCGGCTCCTCGGCATCGTCCAAGATGGCCGACCTGATCGCAGCGGCCTTCGCCAAGGTCGAGCCGAACAGCATGAAGGGCGTGCGCGTGGTCTATATCGGCGCCCCGGCCGACAATGCCCGTGTCGAGGCGGTGGTCAAGCCGACCGGCGCCGATTACATCTTCGTCGAAGCCAAGTAGGTTGTGCATCCCCGGCGCGCGTTGCGCGCGCCGGCGTCCTCACGCACGCGTCGCCCGCAGCGGCGAGGCGTAGGCGGTGGCGCCGTTGTACAGGTCAATGCATGGTCGTGTCATCACGATCCGGTAAGATGCGCTGGTCAGGGTCCGATGGCGCACTATGTCCCTCAAGATCAACGCGCTCTGCGTCAACTGCGACGTTTGCGAACCGGCCTGCCCAAACCAGGCCATCTCCATGGGCGAGACGATCTACGTGATCGACCCGGCCCGCTGCACCGAATGCGTCGGTCATTTCGATGAGCCGCAGTGCGTGGTGGTGTGCCCCGTGGAGTGCATCGATCCGGATCCGGCGATTCCGGAAACCCATCCGCAGTTGCTGGCCAAGCTGGCGCGGTTGCGCCGCGACCACCCCGAGTTGTACCCACACGGAGCGGGGGCTGCGCATGAGGCGTAGCGTTCGCTGTGTCCTGTTGCTTGCCTGGGGGCTGATGTCATCGGCGTGGGCCCAGGCCTCGCTCGGTGCGAGCGCCGCTGCGCCCACGTCGCATCCGCCCGGTGACGCAATCGCCAGCGGCCACCGCCTCGCCACCGAGGCGGGCTTGCAGATCCTGCGCGAGGGCGGCAATGCCTTCGATGCGGCGGTGGCGGTGTCCTCGACGCTGTCGGTGGTCGAACCGATCAGCTCCGGTCTCGGCGGCGGCGGTTTCTTTCTCCTGCACGATGCCAGGACGGGCCAGGACACGATGCTGGACGCGCGCGAAGTGGCGCCGGAATCGGCGACGCCCGACACGTTCCTCGACGCCAAGGGCGCACTGGACCACGACCGCTCGGTCAACGGCCCATGGTCCGCTGGCATTCCCGGTCTGCCTGCGGCGCTGGTGGAGTTGGCGACCCGGCATGGTCGGTTGCCGCTGCGGCAGTCGCTGGCGCCGGCGATCCGCATCGCCCGCGACGGCTTCCCGGTGTATGCGCGCATGGCCGAGGGCTATCAGGCCCGGCGTAAGGTGATGGAGCGTTATCCGGGCACGCGCGAGGTTTATCTGCGTCATGGCCGGCCGATCGCCGAGGGCGACCTGTTCAAGCAGCCGGAACTGGCCGTCACTCTGCAGTTGCTGGCCGACAAGGGCTTCGACGGCTTTTATCGCGGCGTCACCGCCAGGAAGCTGCTGGCTGGGGTCAAGCAGGCCGGTGGCCGCTGGACCGCTGACGAGTTGGCCGGCTACACGGTCAAGCAGCGCACGCCGATCCGCTTCGACTACAAGGGCTGGACGATCACCACGGCGCCGCCACCATCCTCCGGCGGCATTGCGCTGGCCAGCATGCTGCAGATCCTGGAAGCCTACGATCTCAAGGCGATGGACCCGGTGCACCGGATCCATCTGACCGTGGAAGCGATGCGCCGTGCCTACCGTGACCGCACCTTCTTCCTGGGCGACCCGGATTTCACCGTTGTGCCGCAGCGCATTTTATTGAGCAAGGACTATGCGGTGGGCCTGCGTTCGACCATCAACCCGGACAAGGCCACGCCCAGCGACCTGTTGTCGGGTCAGCCGACCCCGCTGGAAGACGATGAGACCACGCATTTTTCGATCATCGACCGTGAAGGCAATCGTGTCGGCGCCACCCAGACGGTCAATCTGTTGTACGGCTCGGGACTGATCCCCAAGGGCACCGGCGTGCTGCTCAACGATGAGATGGACGACTTCGCCTTGCGTCCGGGTACGCCCAACGTATTCGGGGTGATGGGCTATGCGGCCAATGCACCCAAACCGGGCAAGCGCCCGCTCAGCTCGATGACGCCGACCTTCATGGAGAACGCGGACAAGGCGATCGTGCTCGGTACTCCGGGCGGTAGTCGTATCATCACCATGGTTCTGCTTGGCATCCTCGGCTACGACGACGGTCTGGATCCGCAACAGGTCGCCGCGCTGAAGCGCTACCACCACCAGTGGTTGCCGGACGTGATCGAGGCCGAGACCGGTACCTTCGATGCAGCCACCGTGCAGGGGCTGAAGGCGATGGACCATCCGCTCAAGTTGCCTGGCGACAGCGCCAAGGACGGGCGCGGTTCCAGCCATGTCTGGGGCAACCTGCAGACGGTGGAATGGGACAAACGCCGCGATGAGCTAGGTGCCGCCAGCGACCCGCGCAACAAGGTCGGTAGTGCCGAGGTGCAACTGGCAATGCCGGCGCACTGACCACGCGATGCGCGCGTCGGCGATCCTGGTGCCGCGCTGCACGTCGTGCATCCGGGCGGGCTTGCGTGCTGCGCGGGCGGCAGCGCTGTTCAGGATGCGGTCCTGCTAGCCGAACATCGGCATGTGGTTCAGGTGCAGTGTCGTCGTCCCAGCATGAACCTATGTCGTGGGTATTTGGTTGTATTGATGATCGCTCAAGGCGATACGTTCATGCGGTGGGTTTTTATAGGGGAATGGTCCGTGTGGGGCGGGGCAGGTATTTGCGCGGCACGGCGCCGGCGCCAGAATGGCGCATCCAGCCAGCGTGCTTCCTGCCGATAGAAATGCTCGCGCATGCGCTGGTAGCCTTCGAAACGCGCCAGCATCTGCTGTGCCTGTTCCATCACCGCAGTGTCTTGGTGTCGTTCGAGCACGGCGCAAATGCGCGGGGCGGCTGCGAGCGCATCGGCCAATGCCTTATGCACGCCTTGTGAGGACAGCGGATCGTAGCTGGACGCTGCATCGCCGATTGCCAGCCAGCGCGCTCCACAGCAGTGGCTCAATCGTGCAGAGCGCGCCTGGCGCGTGGACAGGCAGTATGGTGGTGCCCTGCGCATCCAGCCGACGGTGGCGCCGATATGGTGGGTTTGTGCCAACCGCACCGACCATCGCGCGGGTTCTTGCAGACGCTGTTCGCGCAGGACCGCCGCATCGGTGGCGAGGACGACGATGGCTTCGCCGGACGTCAACGGTGCCGCATACCACCAGCCATAGTCGACTGCTTCGAGCAGCGAGCGTTGCCCGAGCCGACTCGTGGTGTCCACCGGCAACAGCGCGGCAAGGCAGACCAAGCGATCACCGGTGACGCGTTCGGCGCCCAGCGCCTGTGCCAGCCGTGCGCGTTGGCCGCTGGCATCGACGGCGAAACGGGCATGCAGCGTGGTTAGTGCCGTGCCGTGCGAGCGCAAGCGCAGTCGCAGACCATCCGGGTCCGCGTCGGAGGCACTCTCCAGGCGGGTGTGCAAGCGCACGCCGGTACCGCCGCTGCTCGCCTGTTGCAGCAGGAACGCATCGAAATCGCGGCGATCCACCTGCCAACCGGGCCCGTGTGGATCGAACAGGAAGTCGTTGTAGCCCAACGTTTGCGCTCCCCATGACGAGGCGTTGCCGATGCATCTGCGCATGTCCAGCGCAGCGAAGGTATCGGCCACGCCCAGTGCATGCAGCAGCAGGCCGGTCGCCGGAGGCAGGCTCTCGCCGTAACGCGGGCGCTGACCGTCGCCGGCATCGATCAGGACCACGCTGCCGACGCCGGCACGGCGCAATGCGATGGCTGCCGCGCATCCCGCCGGCCCTGCGCCGATGACCGCCACGTCGCAGTGGGTATTCATGCTTCAAGTGTCCGCGCTGTTGGCATTCATCGGCCAGGGCGCGATCTCCGGTTCGTCCAGTTGACTGGCCACTTCCAGGTACATGTCCGGGCTGTAGCGAATATCGCCGTCGATCGCGCTGCCCTGGATGACGAAGCCGATGCGGTGCCAGTTGTTCACCATGTCGATATGGTTTTGGAAACGGCCAGCGTTACTCAGATCGTCGGATGTGGTGCCCGCACCGCGAATGGAATAGCGTTGCGGGCCTGGCTTGCCGTCCCTGACATCGGTGGCTACATGCACGGTGAATGGGCGCTGTGCTGGCCAGGCCCAGTAAAGTGTGGTGCTGTTGTCCGGATTCGGGTCGGCAGTGAACGTCGCGCAGGCGTTGTAGTCGGTTTGCCAAGGAATCGACATAAACTTGGAGAGGTCGCCTGGCTCCAGCGGCGCGGGGTCGATGCCATCCGGACCGGGTTGGTAGGGGAGATAGCCAACGCTCAGAAATGGCTGGCCGTATTGCACGCTGGCGTAGTCCAACGCACGTCCTCGGATTCGGAATGGTCCGCAGCCGCTGCTTTGCCAGTCGGCGCGGTAGAGCGCCGGATCGCGCACGACGAACGTCATCTCGATGCCGGGAGCGAAGCTTCCACCCTGGCAGTTGACCATCACAGCGCGGTCCAAGTACTCGCCAGGTCCGAATTCGATCTGTGCCTCGGCCTCGAACTCGCCGCGGTTCCACTGGCTGAGGAAAAAGTATTGGGTCCGCGTCACCGTCAGGAACGCTTTGCCAACGTCACCCATCGCCAAGGGCATGAACGGTGCGCCGATGTTCGATTGCGCCGCTGGGTTTGGATCGCGGACGTAGGCCAGCCCATTCATGATCGTCTCGGCCGGTGCGTTGTGCGCGCTGATCGCGCCGACGGCGTCGTGCGCGGCGATCGCGCGCTGCGGCAGATTGCTATTCCAGCGTTGCAGTGCCGGCGCGCGGAAGATCGGTTGCAAGTGATCTGCGAACGATGGCCGGAACGTGGAGTCGAAGCGATTCTTGAACAGGGCCGGCACTAATTTCATACGCCTGACCCAGGTGTCGTAGATGTCGTCCCACAGGCTCACCACGTTCAGTGCCTGGGGGGCGTAGCTCGGGTCGGTGGTGATGGCCCAGGCAGGCACCACCTCGGCAATGCTGTCGTCATCGAACACGATCAGCGCCGAGACCGGGCCGTCGCCGGTGTCGTCGAACCAGCCGTCGGCATTGACGTCGCCATATTCGTGTGGGGCGATCATGCCGCTGAGCAACGGGAACGGCGTGCCGTCCGGCTGTAGCCAACTGCAGGCGCGCCCAAAGCCCGGTAGCACCAACAAGCGGCCCCGCGCGTCGGTGCGCAGCTCGCCCAGTGTCTCGATCTTGCCCGTGGGGGTATAGAGCTTGCCGAACCCATCGTCCGGGAACGATTTGGGGTAGTAGGGCATCGGCCGGATGGTCGTGTCGGCATCTGCATAGCTGGCGACGGTCGCCTTGTCCAGGTGCACGCCCTCGGATTGTGTGCCACGAATGGCCCGCGGACCGGGATCGATCACAAGCTTCTTCAGGCGCGCGGCGTTGTTCGGATCGCTGCCCTCGGCGGCATTGCGCAGGCGCAGCTGTGCGGCGTTGGCCGATTCGTAGACCGCGATGCCGAGCTCGTCATTGAGTACGTGCGCGTTGGCTTTCTTGTTGGCAAGGTGCACTGTCCAGACGATATCGCGCACCCGTTTGCTGCCCACTTTCGTGCCCACGACCACTTCGGTGCCGGCGCCACTGGGATAGTTGTCGCTGCTGCCGGATGGATAGTGATAGATGCGGAACCGCGCTGCCTGCCGCTTCATGCGGCCGCTGCGGTCGCGCAGATCGTTGCTGGAGATGACCTCCGCCTCGGTATCCGGCTTGATCGGCAGGCCACCGCTGACATGTGGATTGCCGGTGTCGATCCCTTCGGGGATAGGCAGACCTGCCATCGTTTCCGGTCCGAGATAAAACTCTTCGCTGTTGCCTACCCGTGCGATGCCGAACGCCGGATGGATGCGAAACACTGCCTTGGATATCGACATGGGCGCCTCTTAGGAGAAACGTGGGATTGCGTTGTGTTGCCAGCATGACAGCACGTCGCCGCCGAGCTTGGCCATTTGCACGCCGAATGCGGGGGGGATCTGTTCGCCGCGGAAAATCCCATTCAATGTCCCAAGGAACGAAGCGAAATCTCGGATCAGTATCTGCTGCGCCGCATATCCCGGCGTATCTTCTGCGGGGTTGGCTTGCCCGCTATAGGTGTCTGGACGTTGTGGCAAGCAGCGCACGTAGTCGAACTTCTGGAAGTGCGACCACGCGTTGTGGAAGCTGTCGGCGGTACTCTGGTATGGCAGGTCCACGGTTTCGGTTGCCTCACTCTGGCCTTCGCCCTGGTCCATAATGATGTCGGTCAGGGTCAGTGCCTGACGAAAGCCGGCGTCGCCATATTCGCTCACCGTCAGGTCGCCGGCTTTCTGGTAGAACGGGCCGAACTCGTCCATTTGGCGCACGCCGCCCTGCACATGCTGGCGAAGTTCCGCCATGCCGTTGCGCAGTGCAGCGTAGAACTCGCCGATCGAACCATATTTCTGTTGTGTGTCGGACAGGTCCGGCTCGCGTTCTGTCAGCCATTGCGGATACTCGATCATGCACATGGTGTTGATGCGCGCTGCGTCCAGTGGCCCCAGTTCGGCGCTATATGGGGTGAATTCCTCGGTAGGGTTGGGCGTGTCTAAGTTGAAGTCCAGGTGCGGGACCGCAGTGCCTTGATAGACAGGTGTGGTCAGCGTCGGTGAATAGCCGTAGGCATTGGCGATGTTGCTGACCAGTTGTACATGCAGCATTTCCTGGTATACCGCCGATTGGATCAGCCGGTAGGGGACCGAACTGATGTCCTTGATCGAGTAAAGCACGGTCAGGTAGTAGGGAATGGTCCACAGTTCCAGATCCATCGCACCTTGCAGGTGCTGATACAACAATGGCTTGTTCCAGGTCAGTGGCGTCGCGAGCGTTCGTTGTTTCATGGGGTCTCTTTGGAGCTTTGGTTGAGCGTTGGGGGATCGCTTAGCCGGCTGAACGCGAAGTTGTAGTCGCTGTGGCTATCCTGGAAATAGGTTTCCAGTTTGGTATTTGCCAAGCCGCCGGGGCCGGCCGGCGGTTGCGGGTTGGTGCCGGACAGCGGTGTCAGCGGCGTATCGGTGATCGTCGTGGACTAGCATCACGTTACGCTGACCAATTAAATATTCAGTATGCTGAGTATCGTCGGCGCTAGGTAGACAATGTGAGCAGGGCAAGTTCAACTCTGGATCGCAACAGCGGTGTTTGTGACGTGCTCCGGGCGACCTGATCTGGACGACTTCGCGGCTGAGTGGAGTGGCCCATGTCATCCAGACGCCTGAATCTGTCAGCACCATACTGTCTCCATGCGCTGTAAAAATCGGCATGTCGATGCGTGCCATTGCTGAGATATTTGAATGTGCCCCGAGCACGATCAGCCACCAACTGCGTCGCAACCAGCACGCGCGGTGCCATTTTAAAACGCGCTTCGGAGCTTTCGCCGAGGGCTTGCTCAACTGCGTTGAGAATCAGACTTGAGTCCGCTCACTGCGGCGGTCACTGTATTTTGTTACGCAAGCCATGCGCCATTGAGGCCAGTGTGGATTGGGTGCCGGCCCGCCGCGATGCGAGGGGAGTCCGCATCGGTGCAGATGCGCGGATGTCGATGCGTTAGCATTGGGCAATGAAACTGTGGTCCATCCTAGGCAATTCCCAGAAACTCGATGGCGGTGCCATGTTCGGCAACGCGCCCAAGGCGATGTGGCAGCAATGGGCGATGCCCGACGAAAGTAACCGCATTGCCTTGGCCTGCCGCGCGTTGTTGGCCAGTCCGCTGGCCGGCAAGACCGTGCTGTTCGAGACCGGCATCGGTGCGTTCTTCCCGCCCGCGTTGCGCGAGCGCTACGGCGTGCAGGAGGCGGGCCATGTACTGCTGGAGTCGTTACAGGTGGCCGGCTTCGCGCATGCCGATATCGACGTGGTGGTGCTGAGTCATCTGCATTTCGACCATGCTGGCGGGCTGCTGGCACCGTGGCGTGAGGGCGTCGCGCCGGAGTTGCTGTTTCCCAACGCGCGCTTCCTGGTTGGTGCGGCGCACTGGCAGCGCGCGCTGCAGCCGCATCCGCGCGACCGCGCCAGTTTCATCCCCGAGCTGCCGGAATTGCTCCAGGCCAGCGGCCGCCTGGAACTGGTCGATGGCGCGTACTCGCGCACGCTCGGCGAGGCGGTGCGGTTCCGTTTCAGCGACGGGCACACGCCGGGGCTGATGCTGGCCGAGATCGTCGGCCCCACAAATGGCGGTGATGGCCGGGCGCATAGCGGGGTTGCGTTCTGTGCCGACCTGATCCCGGGTCGTGCCTGGGTGCATGTGCCGATCACCATGGGGTACGACCGCAACGCCGAGTTGCTGATCGACGAGAAGCGCGCGTTCCTGGAGGATGCGTTGGCGCGCGATGTGCGTCTGTTCTTCACCCACGATCCGGATTGTGCGCTGGCGCAGTTGCAGCGCGACCCCAAGGGCCGGTTCGTCACCACGCACGCACTGTCGGCGTTACAGGCGCACGCGCTGGCAGGCTGAACGGCGTCGTGGCAGGGGAGGGCAGCGACGCCGTGCTTGCAGCCGTCATCGTGGCCGGCGAGTATCGGCATATGAAACGATCCCATCCTCTGTGGTCCCTGTCTCTGATGTGCCTGCTCGTTGGCGGTTGCGCGTCGCGCGCCGATGAGGAGGCCTTACCATCGCCGATCCGGCTCAACCAGGTCGGTTTCTTGCCGGCTGCCAGTAAGCTGGCGGTAGTACCGGATGGTCACGGCACCGCGTTCGCGGTGGAGCGGGCCGACTCGGGCGAGGTGGTGTTGCGCGGTACCCTCGGCGCGGCGGCGCTCTGGCCACCGGCGCAAGAGACGGTGCGGATTGCCGATTTCTCCGCCTTGCGCGCCCCAGGCCACTATCGGCTGCGGGTGGATGGCTTAACCCCATCAGACGATTTCGCCATCGCCGAGAACGCCTACGACGCGCTGTCGCGTGCCGCGCTCAAAGCCTATTACTACAACCGCGCCAGCACTGCGTTGTCCGGCAAGTACGCCGGCCGTCACGCGCGCGCCGCCGGCCATCCCGACGACCACGTGCTGATCCACGCCTCGGCAGCGTCGCCCGCGCGTCCGGCTGGTACCGTGATCGCCGCGCCCAAGGGCTGGTACGACGCTGGCGACTACAACAAGTACGTGGTCAATTCCGGTATCACCGTCTACACATTGCTGGCCGCCTACGAGCAGTTCCCTGGGTATTTCGCTACGCACAAGGAAGGGATTCCCGGCAGCGGCGGCGGTGTCCCGGATATCCTGCGCGAGGTCGACTGGAACCTGCAGTGGATGTTGGCGATGCAGGACCCGCACGATGGCGGCGTGTACCACAAACTGACCAACCTGGAGTTTTCCGGCATGCAGATGCCGGATCAGGCGAATGCGCCGCGCTATGTGGTGCAGAAAAGCACGGCGGCCACGCTCGATTTCGCTGCGGTGATGGCGCAGGCCAGTCGCATTTATGCGCCGTTCGATGCGCAGTTCGGCGGAGTGTCCGCGCGCATGCTCAAGGCCGCGCATCGCGCCTGGGCCTGGGCGCAGGCGCATCCGGATGCGATCTATCGGCAACCGCCCGATGTGCACACCGGCGCCTACGCGGACGACCACCTCGACGACGAGTTTGCCTGGGCCGCCACGGAGTTGTATCTGGCCACCGCCGACAACGCGTATTACGACGCGGCGATGGCGCGCCATGTGCCGATCAACGTGCCGTATTGGGGCAATGTCGGCGGTTTGGCCTGGATGTCGTTGGCGCAGCATCGCGCGCGGTTGACCCGGCATGCCGACCAGGCGCTCATCGCCCGTGAGATCGAGGGTCTGGCCGACCATCTGACGCAGGTCTGGCAACACTCGGCCTGGCGGGTCGCGATGACCTCGCAGGATTTCCAGTGGGGCAGCAACAGCGCTGTGCTGGGGCAGGCGATGCTGTTACTGCAGGCCTATCAGGTGCAGCCCAAGCCAGAGTATCTGCAGGCCGCACAGTCGCAATTGGACTATGTGCTGGGACGTAACCCACTTGGAATGTCGTTCGTCACCGGCATCGGCGCGCGTTCGCCGATGCACATTCATCACCGTATCTCCATTGCAGACGGCCTCGCCACGCCGGTGCCCGGTTTGTTGGTCGGCGGTCCGCAGCCGGGTCAGCAGGATGCAGAGGTGTGCAAGCATGCTTACACCTCGACGCTGCCGGCGTTGTCCTACCTAGATAAGGAGTGCAGTTACGCGACCAACGAAGTGGCGATCAACTGGAACGCCCCGCTGGTCTACGTCAGCACGGCGTTGCAGGTGTTGCAGCGCTGAATGACGATTGTGCGCCGGTGATCTGTGCCGTAGCGTGTGGCCTCAGCCCGAACGGATGACGAAGCGGCAGGCATCGGCGTCGCTCGGATCGCGCGCGGGCCGAGCGTATGTCGCACCTGGGCTCAGGCCGCGGCGGCCTGCGCCAGTCGAGGTCCCTCGCGCAGCGCGCGGCCGATCAGCCCGACCAGCAGGTCCAGCTCCTCGCTGTCCATCGCGAAATGCGGGGTGAAGCGTAGCGAATTGTCGCCGCCGTGAATGACGTTGACGCCGTGCTGGCGTAGCCATTGCTCGGTGGAGCCGGCGCCGTAACACTTGAACTGCGGTGCCAGCGCACAGGAGAACAGCAGGCCGGTACCCTGCACATGCGTGATCGCGTCGCCGAGTTGCGCCTTGAGCGTCTCCAGTTTTCGCACAGCTTCGGCCCCGCGTTCGCGGATGTTGGCGCGCAATTGCGGGGTCAGTTGCGTCAGGGTGGCGGTGGCCACGTCCAACGCGCGTGGATTGGTGGTCATGGTGTTGCCGTAGGTCCCCTTGCGGTATAGCTGGGCGGCGGACTGGGTGAGCGCCAGCACCGACAGCGGATATTGGGCGGCGTTGAGCGCTTTGGAATAAGTTTCCATGTCAGGCGGATCGAGCCGCTCGAAGCCGGGATAGTCCACCATCGACAGCACGCCGTGCGCGCGCAGCCCGGCCTGGATCGAATCGATGAGTAACAGGCTGCCGTGCGCGCGGGTGAGTTCGCGCGCGGCGGCGTAGAAGTCCTGCGATAGTGCGCGTCCGGGGTCGCCTTCGCCCATCACCGGTTCGAGGAATACCGCCTCGACGAACCAGCCGTGCTGCGCGGCGTCGGCAAAGACGCGACGCAGTGCGTCCACATCGTAGGGGGCGATCGCGATCAGCGAGTCCTCGCCGCGATAGCTGGCCAAGTGCCGCAGGTAGATCTTGCGGCTGGAATCGGAGTACAGCCCGGGGCGGTCGGTGCGACCGTGGAAACTGCCCTTCACCACGACACGCTTGATCTTGGCACCGGCATGGCGTGCGCCGGGATCGGTCTGCAGTTTGGTGTTGATGTCGGCGATGCGCGCGGCCAAGCCGACGGCCTCGGAGCCGGAATTGAGGCACATGAACTTGCTGTACGGGCAGCCGCCGCGGCGGTGGCCGATCTCCGTACGCAGCGCGCGCTCCAGTCGCAGTTGCGACACGCTGGGTGTCATCACGTTGGCCATCATCTGCGGCCGCGCCATCGCCTCCAGCACCGCCTCGGGGGTATGGCCGAAGCCGAGCATGCCGTAGCCTCCGGTGTCGTACAGGACCGCGCCCTTCAGGGTGACGATCCAAGGGCCGCGCGCGGTCAGTGGCACATAGGGGGTTACCACATCGTCGGCGTAGAAATTCACGAAGCCCGCTTGCACGGTGCGAATCTGCGCCGCCTCGTCGAGATCGAGCAGATCGCCGAATTCCCTGGCAAGGTGAGCATGTTCGAGCACCGCGGCCTCGATCGCCGCGCTAAGCTGCGGATGCGAGGTGGCCAGACGGAGGATGTCGGCATCGTCCAGGCCGTGGGTCAGACGTTCGCCGGCATGGGCGCGGAGCGAGGCGAGAAGGCTGAGTACGCTCATGAAGTTCTCCTGATGACGGATCGCCCAGGGATTGGCCTTGAATCCATTATCGGAACGTGGCGGTCGAGTGACAGCGTTGATTTGCACGGGAAATAATGTAATTTCGTCGAATCGACGAAATGGGCTGCCATGAAGATCACGGCTTCCGACGAACGCCTGCTGTCGCTTCTGCGCGAGGATGCGCGCGCATCCACCGCGCAGATCGCGCGTCGGCTCGGCGTGTCGCGCACCACGGTGCAGAGCCGGATCGAGCGCCTGGAGCGCGAGGGGGTGATTTGCGGCTATGCCGTACGCACCCGCGACGACTACGAACAGGGTTCTATCCGCGCGCATATCCTCATCACCGTGTCGCCGAAGAAAATGATCTCGGTAGTCAAGGCCTTGCGCGAGATCGATGCGCTACGGGTATTGCATTCGGTCAGTGGTTCCTACGATCTGATCGCGCTGGCCGTGGTGCCGGGGGTCAACGACATGGACGCGTTGACCGACCGCATCGGCGCGCTGGATGGGGTGGAGCGCACTACCTCATCGATCATCCTGGCGACCAAGTTCGAGCGTTGAGTGGGGGTGGCTGGCGCTGCGGTTGCGGTTAAAACCGCTCCGGTGCGGGAGCGGTGCCCAGCGGGGATGGCGTTGCCGGCTACAATGCCCGGCCCTGGTTCTGCGATCCGCCGGCCTTGAAGAAGTCCGATTTCCACTACGACCTGCCCGACGACCTGATCGCGCAGGCCCCCCTGGCCGAGCGCTCGGCCAGCCGTCTGCTGTGGGTGCCACCGGCCCCAGCGCCATTCCAAGATCGTCAGGTGTGCGATTTGCCGCAGTTGCTGCGCGCGGGCGACCTGTTGATCTTCAACGATACGCGGGTGATCCCTGCGCGTTTGTTCGGGCAGAAGCAGACCGGTGGGCGGGTCGAGATCCTGATCGAGCGCCTGCTCGGCGGTCAGTGCGCGCGCGCGCAACTGGGCGTGAGCAAGTCGCCGCAGGTCGGTGCGCGCATCGCCCTAGATGCCGGCGGCGAAGCGGAGGTGCTGAGCCGCGATGGCGCGTTCTACCAGTTGCAGTTCCATGTCGACGACACGTTGGAGCATTGGCTGCAGCAGGCCGGACGGTTGCCGCTGCCGCCGTATATCCGGCGCGAGCCGGGGCTGGAGGATCGCGAGCGCTATCAGACGGTATTTGCGCGCGAGGCCGGCGCGGTCGCCGCGCCGACTGCCGGGCTGCATTTCGATGTGCCGCTGCTACAGGCGCTGCACGAGCGTGGGGTCGAGGTCGGCCATATCACCCTGCATGTCGGTGCCGGAACTTTTCAGCCGGTGCGTGTGGAGGCGCTGGAACAGCATCAGATGCACCACGAGTGGCTCAACGTCGGTGCCAGCCTGGTCGAGCAGGTCCGCCGTACCCGCGCCGCCGGCGGGCGCGTGATCGCGGTCGGAACCACGGTGGTGCGCGCGCTGGAAAGCGCGTCCAAGGACGGTGAGCTGTATCCGTTCGCCGGCGAGACGCAGCTCTTCATCCTGCCCGGTTACCGCATCCGCAGCGTCGATGCCATGGTGACCAATTTCCACTTGCCGGAAAGCACGTTGTTGATGATGGTTGCGGCTTTCGCTGGCCGCGAGCGGATTTTCGCCGCCTACCGCCACGCGATCGCGCAGCGCTACCGCTTTTTCAGCTACGGCGATGCCATGCTGTTGTGGAGTGCGCAGGCGACCCTGGCCGAGGTCGAGTCCTAGCACCGCGCCGTCGTTGCGGTGTCCCTTGTCGTTTTCCATTTCCGATTTCTCGCCTTTCAGCGCCATGTCCCGATTGCAGTTTCAGCTACACACCACCGATGGCGCCGCGCGCCGCGGTCGCCTGACCTTCCCGCGCGGGGCCGTGGAGACGCCCGCGTTCATGCCGGTCGGCACCTACGGCTCGGTCAAGGGCGTGCTGCCCGAGCAGATCAAGGCGCTGGGTGCGCAGATCATTCTCGGCAATACCTTCCACTTGTATCTGCGCCCGGGGTTGGAGGTGATCGGCGACCACGGCGGCCTGCACGGCTTCGCCCGTTGGGATGGTCCGATCCTGACCGATTCCGGTGGATTCCAGGTGTTCTCGCTGGCACATCGGCGCAAGATCAGCGAGCAGGGCGTGACCTTCGCCGCGCCGACCGATGGCGCCAAGGTGTTCCTCGGGCCGGAGGAGAGCATGCAGATTCAGAAGGTGCTCGACGCGGACATCGTGATGATCTTCGACGAGTGCACGCCGTACCCGGCCACCGAGGAGGTGGCGCGGCGCTCGATGGAACTGAGCCTGCGCTGGGCACGGCGCTCGCGCAATGCGCACGATGCGCTGGGGAACGATGCGGCGTTGTTCGGCATCGTCCAGGGCGGCGTGCATGCGGACCTGCGCAGCCGTTCGATCGAGGGGCTGCGGACCATCGGGTTCGATGGCTACGCGATCGGCGGCTTGGCGGTGGGCGAGCCCGAGCACGAGCGCAATGCCATGCTCGAACATCTGCACCCGCAGTTGCCGGCCGACCGTCCGCGTTATTTGATGGGCGTGGGACGCCCGGAGGATCTGGTCGAGGGCGTGGCCCGTGGCGTGGACATGTTCGATTGCGTGATGCCGACCCGCAATGCGCGCAATGGCCATTACTTCACGTCCTTCGGCACGGTGCGCATCCGCAACGCCAAATACGAGCGCGACCTGGACCCGATCGAGCCAGGCTGTGGCTGCTACGCCTGCAGCAGCGGCTATACCCGCGCCTATCTGCGCCATCTGGATCGCTGCAACGAGATGCTGGCGCCGATGTTGGGAACCTTGCATAACCTCTGGTACTACCAAAATCTCATGGCGCAGATGCGCGCGGCCATCGCGGCGGGAACCTTTGCCCAATTCCGACGGTCCTTCTATGCGGCGCGCGGGGTCGAGGCAACGCCGCTTCCATCGGAGTAGTCGGTCACGCTTTTCGTCGCGCGCGCGTTGCCAGGGGGAATGCTGCTTTGCGGCGTTTGGTCATCTGGGACGCCGCGTTTCTGCGGAACTGCATTCACCGTTGTGCCGGGGTAGGGAAGGCGCTGGTGGCGGTTTGGGAGAGTGAAGGCAGATCGTGGCATAATCGGCGGCTGCTTGCTGCTTCCCGGCAAATCAGTGGCCCGTCCCCCAGGGCGCGGGCTGCACGAACCCATAGGACATACCCGATGAATCCGCTCGATTTCCTGATTCCCGTCGCCCAGGCACAGACCGCTGGCGGCACTGCTTCGGCCGGTGGTGGCCTGCAGATGTTCCTCTTGCCCGTCATCCTGATCGCGGTGATGTACTTCGCGATGATCCGCCCGCAGATGAAGAAGCAAAAGGAGCACAAGTCGATGCTGGACAAGCTTGGTCGCGGGGACGAGGTCATCACTTCCGGCGGCGTGGCCGGCGTGGTCACCGACATCGGCGACAACTTCATCACTGTGGAAGTTGCCGAAAACGTGCGCATCCGTGTGCAGAAAGGCGCCATCGGCAACGTGCTGCCGAAGGGCACGCTGAAGTCCGCCTGATCCATTCCTCCTACTGCTAGGCGCGACGCCGGCGTGGCGTCGTGCGGGGTTCCGCAATGCTCGAGTTTCCGCGCTGGAAATATGTCCTCATTCTGATCGTGCTTGGGTTGAGCGCGTTGTACGCGCTGCCGAACGTGTACCAGAAGGATCCGTCGGTCCAGATCACCGCCAGCCGCGGCGGCAAGCTCGACGATGCCCTGCGCGAACGGGTCCTCGCCGACCTCAAGGCGGCCGGGATCACTCCCAAGTCGGTGGCCAACGAAGGCGACAGCCTGATGGTGCGGTTGCCGACCCTGCAGGCGCAGACCCGCGCCAACGACATCCTGCGCGAGCAGGTGGGCGAAAACTACACGGTGGCGCTGAACCTGGCCTCGACCGTGCCAGGTTGGCTGTCCAAGCTCGGCGGCAAGCCGATGGTGTTGGGCCTAGACCTGGTCGGCGGTGTGCATTTCGCGTTGCAGGTGGATCAGAAGGCTGCGCTGGAGAAGCGCCTGGACGCCTTCGCCGAAGACCTCCGCACCACGTTGCGCGATAACCGCATTCCCTACCGTTCGGTGGAACGTCGGCCAGACAACAGCATCCAGGCCAACCTGGGCGAAGGTGCCGATGCCAGCGCCACACGCGCCCTTCTGGCCAAGGCGCAGCCAACGTTGAGCTACGCCGTGTCCGGGCAGACCATCGCGGTGACTGTGCCCGATGCCGAGCTGAAGCAGATCGCCGCTGGCGCCATCGAGCAGAACCTGACCACTTTACGCAACCGCGTCAACCAGTTGGGCGTGGCCGAGCCGATCATCCAGCGCCAGGGCGAGGACCGTATCGTGGTCGAGTTGCCGGGCGTACAGGACACCGCCGAGGCCAAGCGCATGATCGGTGCCACCGCTACCTTGGAGTTCCGTGGCGTGGTCGATGGCAATGCCGAGGATGCGGTGCGCTCCGGCAACATCCCGGCCGAGGCCAAAGTCTACTATCGGCGCGACAATGGCGCGCCGGTGCTACTGAACAAGCGTGTGCTGGTGTCAGGCGATCAAATGGTCAACGCCAGCGTCAGCACCGACCAGAATGGCTTGCCGGCGGTGGCGGTGACGCTCAATAACGTCGCCGGTCAGCGCATGTTTGATTACACCAGCGCCAACACCGGCAAGCTGATGTCGGTGGTCTACATCGAACGCATTCCGACCGTGACCATGGTCGATGGCAAGGAAGTGCGCAGCGTGCGGGTCAAGGAAGAGGCATTGGCGCCGACCCGTATCGCTGGTGTGTTCGGCAAGAATTTCCAGACCACTGGCCTGGAGAAGACCGAGGCCGAGAATCTGGCCAAGTTGCTGCGTGCTGGTTCGCTGGCCGCGCCGATGGACTTCGTCGAGGAATATGTGATCGGCCCCAGCCTGGGCGCCGAGAACGTGGAGCGTGGCATCACCGCTGTGGTCTACGCGTTCCTGTTCACCCTGGTGTTCTTCGGCGTGTACTACCGCATGTTCGGTGCGATCACCTCGGTGGCCTTGCTGATGAACCTGCTGATTGTGGTTTCGGTGATGTCGCTGTTCGGTGCCACCATGACGTTGCCGGGCTTCGCCGGTCTGGCTCTGTCGGTGGGCTTGTCGGTGGACGCCAACGTGCTGATCAATGAGCGTATCCGCGAAGAGTTGCGTTTGGGCGTGCCGCCCAAGTCGGCGATTGCGTCCGGTTACGAAAAGGCCGGCGGCACCATCCTCGACGCCAACCTCACCGGCCTGATCGTCGGCGTGGCGCTGTACGCGTTCGGCACCGGTCCGTTGAAGGGCTTTGCGTTGACCATGATCATCGGCATCTTCGCCTCGATGTTCACCGCGATCACCGTGTCGCGTGCGCTGGCGGTGCTGATCTACGGCCGTCGCAAGAAGCTCAAGTCCGTGGCGATTTGAGCCGCGCACGCTATCCTTCGCAAGAACCCGCGCCGGCCGGCGCGGGCTCCAAAAAAACGCAGAGCGGCATCCTATGAAAATCTTCCCGCTTCACCTGATCCCGAACGACACCAAGATCGACTTCATGCGCTGGCGGCACCCGACCTTGGCGCTGATGGTGGTGCTGGCGCTGGCCTCGTTGGGCGTGATCTTCGCCAAGGGCTTCAATTACGCGTTGGAATTCACCGGCGGCGCGCTGGTGCAGACCAGTTTCCAGAAAACGGTCGATGTGGATCAGGTGCGCGCGCAGTTGGCCAAGGCCGGCTTCGAGAACGTGCAGGTGCAGAATGTCGGTAGCGGTAACCAGGTGGTCATCCGCCTGCAGCCGCAGGGCGAACACAATAACGAGGACATCACCAAGAACTTGGCCGAACAGGTTCGCAAGGCGGTGACGACGCCGGAGAATCCGGCGACGGTGCAGCCGGGCGAATTCGTCGGGCCGCAGGTCGGCAAGGACCTGGCGTTGAATGGCGTCTATGCGACGGTGTTCATGCTGATCGGTTTCCTGATCTACATCGCGTTCCGTTTCGAATGGAAATTCGCGGTCGTGGCCAGCATGACCGCGTTGTTCGATCTGCTGGTGACCGTTGCGTATGTCTCGGTGACCGGTCGCGAGTTCGATCTCACCGTGCTTGCCGGTCTGTTATCTGTGATGGGTTTTGCGATCAACGACATCATCGTGGTGTTCGATCGCGTGCGCGAAAATTTCCGCAGCCTGCGTGTGGAGCCGACCGAGGTGTTGAATCGTTCGATCAATCAGACCCTGTCGCGCACGGTGATCACGGCGGTGATGTTCTTCCTGTCGGCGTTGGCGTTGTACTTGTACGGTGGCGCATCGATGCAAGGTTTGGCGCTGACCCACATGATCGGCGCGGTGATCGTGGTGGTGTCCTCGGTGATCGTGGCGGTGCCGTTGTTGTCGATCGGTCCGTTCCAGGTCACCAAGCAGGATCTGTTGCCGAAGGCCAAGGACGTGGAGGCGCTGGCGCGCAGGCCGTAAGCTGGGCACCCGTGACGGGCCGGAGCGCGAGGAATGCGCGATTCTCCTGTTGTCGTCAGTTTGCAAGAGCCGCGCGAATGCGCGGCTTTTCTTTTGGGTGCAGGGTCACAGTGCCTGTTGAGGTGTCATGTGTGGTGTGACGGCGGCGACCGATGTGCCCACGCAGTGCACATTGTCTGTAGCGGAGAGGGTCAAGGTGCGAGTGCCTTCCTGTGTCCTTGCAGCGGCGCGCTGCGTTCTCCCCTGAAACACGGGGCCGGCCAGGGCCGCCCCGTGCGTGTTGATCAGGAGACAACGTGTATGGCAGGGGACACGTGTGAGGTGACGCGCGCCACCATCTTTGCCACTGTCGGATAGGTTTCGCTTTGCACATGGAACTGTCCGACGATCTCGACCAACTGGTTTGCCTGCTGTTCCATGGAGCGTGCTGCGGCGGTCGCCTCCTCGACCATCGAGGCGTTTTGCTGGGTCGCTTCGTCCATTTGGGTGATGGTCTTATTGACTTGCTCGATCCCAGCCGACTGTTCCTGCGAGGCCGCGGAGATCTCGCTCATGATGTCGGTGACGCGCTGTACCGAGGCCACGACCTCCTGCATGGTCGTGCCTGCGCGGGCAACCAGGACCGAGCCTTCGGCGATGCGGTTCACCGAGTCGTCGATCAGGTCCTTGATTTCCTTGGCGGCATTGGCCGAGCGTTGTGCGAGGGTGCGTACTTCGCTGGCGACCACAGCGAACCCGCGGCCTTGTTCGCCGGCACGTGCCGCTTCCACCGCTGCGTTGAGTGCGAGAATATTCGTCTGAAAGGCAATGCCGTCGATGACGCCAATGATGTCGGCGATGCGCTTTGAGGAGGATTCGATACCACTCATCGTGGTGACGACTTGGCCGACCACCTGGCCACCTTGCGAAGCGACCGATGCGGCGCTAACCGCCAACTGGTTGGCCTGGCGTGCATTGTCGGCGTTCTGCTTCACGGTGGAGGTGAGTTCTTCCATCGAGGCGGCGGTTTCCTCCAGGCTGGCGGCCTGCTGTTCGGTGCGGTGCGACAGGTCGTTGTTGCCGGTGGCGATCTCGCTGGCGGCGCTGTCGATGCTCGTGGATGCTTTTTGGATGCGACCGACCATTTCGGTCAATTGCCCGACTGTGGCGTTGGCGTCGTCGCGCATGCGTGCGAAAACGCCGTGGAACTCTCCCTGCATTTGTTGGGTGAGATCGCCGGCGGCGATCGCACGTAGCAACTGCGACAGCGCCGCCAGATTCGTCTCGGTGCCAGTCATCATGTGATTGAGGTTGGTCACCATGGAACGGAAGGCATGGCGAAAACGCGTTTCTTCGCCGCGACGGGAGAAATCGCCCTGCGCGGCCGCGCGGACCAGCAGATCGATCTCGCTGTTGATCGCACCCAGGTTGCTTTTCACCTTGTACATGGTCTCGGTCAGGATCGCCATTTCGCCCTGGAATTGCTCCAAGTCGCCGCTCAGGTCGCCCTCGGCGTATTCGCCCATCAGTGCGATCACCCGCTGATTCACATCAATGTGGCGATGCACCAGCGCATTGGCGTCGCGCACCATGCGTCCATAATCACCTGGAAAGTGTGTCTCGTTCATGCGGAAGCTGATTTGTCCGGCTGCGTGATGGTCTGCCATCTCGGTCTGTGCCTGGATCACTGCGCGCAACTGCTCTTGCATCTGTCGCATGTCGTTCAGTAGCGATGGCGATGTCGCATCGAGTTCCACGTCCCGCGACAGGTCGCCATTGGCGATGCGGCGGACGACCTCGGCAGCATAGGCTGGCTCGCCACCAAGCTGGCGCATCAGACTGTTGCGGACCAGTAGGCCAAGCGATACCGCAGCCAGAATGCCGATCAGCATGCCGCCGATGTTGGTCCACTCGCCCGTCCGCGCACGCGCCTCGCTTGCGGCTCGGCGCACTTTCAACAATCCTTGCTCGGTGTCTTCGTAATGCCTGATACTGTCCCGCAGTGTATCCATCTGCTGCTTGCCTTGCGTGTTGAGCGTTGACAGACTGGAGGTGCTGCCGCTCGCGTTGCCACGGATCTGATCGATTGTCTTTTCCTGGATTGCGAGGAATTGTTCGTAGGACTGCGCGATTGTTTGCAGACGCGTCTGCTGCATCGGGTTGTCTGCGGTCAACTGTTTGGATTGCTGCAATTGCGTGTCGAATTCGCGTTTTCCCAGTTCGAACGGCTCAAGATAGGTGGGGTCCTTTGTGAGGCCGAAGCCACGCGCGCCGCTTTCGATATTGAGCAGGCTCAACAGCATGTGGTCGCCCATGGTGATGACCTGATAGGTATGCGCGTCCATTGCAGCGGCTGCGGTAAACTTGCGGAACCCGATCAGGCTGGCGATGCCGACCAGCAGCAGCATGGCGATCACGCCGCAGAAGCCGATCGCCAAGCGTTTGCTGACGGTAAGATGATTGAACGACATTTGGTAAAATCTCCGGAACGGAAGGTGCGAGCTACCGACTGCGTGATCGGGATGAGCCGGCAACGCGGTGTCGGGTGAGCGCTGGTGGGGAGGCGAGGCTATGGGCAAAGGCCCGCACCGATATCGACCATCTATTGCTAGTCTTGAGGCAGACTATCGATGACTGCCATCGGCGGTTAAGCGGCACCTGACGTATTGGTGTGATTTCGGAGACGTATCCATCATTCTCTGGATGCATGCCGATCGGTTTCTACGCACCCGGCGATCATTTTTTCGTGAAATTTTGATGTCAATCTTGTGGCGCATGTTCGCCATGACTGCGGTGCAATCGGAAGAAGGCGCTTTGTTGGCATATCCACGCGTTACACCGCCTTGTCCGCAAGCGCTTCGTGTCAGGACCGGTCGATATGGCGCCGATTGTGCGCATGTTGGAAACAAAAAAGCCGCGCAATCGCGCGGCTTTCGGTTTTCTGAGGGGGGCTCGGTTCTCCGGTTCCCTGCACCTGGTTTTTTTAGAGCTTGGCGTCGAACTCGCCGGCATACCCGCTGTTGACGATCAGCTTCTGTAGCGCGTCGCTGACCTTGAGATTACCGGCGACAATCTGGAATTGAGGGGCGCCGCGGTCGTCGATGCGGCCTGGCGTGGCGCCCTTGAAGTCGGTGACGCGACCGCCGGCTTCGCGCACCAGCAACACGCCAGCGGCGATATCCCACGCTTTTACGCCGGCCTCGAAATAGGCATCGGCACGACCGCAGGCGACATAAGCTAAGTCCAATGCGGCCGAACCGGTACGACGGATGTCCTCGGCTTGCACCATCAACGCGTCCACGCATTTGAGCTGCGCGCTGGTGCGCTTGCGTTCGCGTGGGGCGAAGCCGGTATTGACGATGGCGCCATCGAGTTCCTTGCGTTCGCTGACGCGGATGCGGCGGTCGTTGAGTACCGCGCCGTTGCCGCGGCTGGCGGTGAACAGCTCGTTGCGCAGTGGATCGAAGATCACCGCATCGATCGGCTCGCCGTTTTCGACCAAGGCGATGGACACGCAATAATGTGGGAATCCACGCAGATAGTTGCTGGTGCCGTCCAGTGGATCGATTACCCACATGTAGCGACCGCCGCCCTGTACGCCGCTTTCCTCGCCCATCACGCCGTAGTCTGGGTAGGCGCGGCGCAGTTCCTTGACGATCACCTTCTCCGCATCGGCATCGACTTCGCTGGCGTAGTCCATGCGGTCCTTCTGCACCACGTTCAGTGCCTCGAGACGGTTGATGTGGCGCAACAGCACGTTGCCGGCGAGACGGGCGGCCTTGACCATGACGGTAACGACGGGTTTTTGCACGGCAACGGTTCCCCGAAAGGGCGGAGGTAGGGCTGAAGGAGGAAAAGAGCACTCCGGCGCGAAGGCCGGCTGCACAGTTTACCATCTACGCCCCCATTCGCTTCCCTCTGCTGCGCTGCCATGACCGATCCTGCCCGCATTCGCTTCGTCCTAGTGGGAACCCAGCACCCAGGCAACATCGGTGCCGCGGCGCGGGCGATGAAGACCATGGGCCTGGCACGGCTGGTGTTGGTGGCGCCGGAATGCAGCGTGGACGTCGACGCTTACCGGCGTTCGGCTGGCGCCGAAGACGTGTTGCAACAGGCGCCGGTGTTGCCGACGCTGGCCGATGCGCTGGCCGATTGCCGGCTGGTGTTGGGTTGTACTGCGCGGAGTCGCCGGGTCGCGTTGCAGGAATTGTTGCCCGCGGACGCCGCGCAGCGTCTGGCGGCGACAGTGGCCGATGCGGCCGAGGTGGCGGTGGTGTTCGGGCGCGAACGCACCGGCTTGACCAACGAGGAACTGCAACAATGCCATGCGGCGGTGCATATCCCCTCCGACCCGGCGTTCAGTTCGCTCAACCTGGCCGCGGCGGTGCAGGTGTTGGCCTATGAAGTGCGGCTGACCCAGTTGCGCAGCGAGGCCGCCGTGCCCGCTGCGGCGCCTGGGTTGCGCGAAGCGCCGGCCAGCCACGCGCAACTGGAAGGCCTGTTCGGGCAGTTGGCCGAGACTCTGGATGACATCGATTTCCACAAGGGCCGCGCGCCAGAGTCGGCGATGCGCAAACTGCGTCGTTTGTTTCTGCGCAACGCGCTCAGCGAGCAGGAAGTGCGGCTGTTGCGCGGGGTGCTGTCCGACGCGCAGCGTATGGCGCGCCTGGCGGGGCAGAGCAAGCATTAATTGCCGTGCCGTCGTGACCCCTGCCAGTTGATTTGTTGCGCGCGTCCAGCGTGCCGGCGTTTGGGGTCGGCACCAGGCGGTGCAATATAGTGCAGCACGGGGTAGCAATGTCGTTTCCCGCCTTCGCCTTTCGCTGGAGCCTTCTCGCCTCTATTCGTGGATAACGGGTTGTCTACTTTTTTGTAGTGTTCAGTTCCAGCACCGGCGCGGCATTGTTGGGGGGGGGCGGGGTGTACTGTCTGAACTGCACCAGACTGGACTTGAGCCGGCTCAGGCGTGATAACAAGGAGGGCTTGAATAAGTCAGGTCTTCCAAAATCAATGATTTGTGCCAAAAACAGGGGGGATGGGCTTGTTCGTGCCTTCCCTAAGTGGGATAGATTGCCCAAGAGTTGTTCAATAAAAGTACGGCTGCAATACTTTTATCCAAGGAACACGAGGACTATGCTGAATTCGCATCCCCTCACTGCAGGTATCGCTAGCCATGATTATGCCTTCGCGTATTTTGCGTTTATCGTTCTGTGTCAGCGTATGTGTGGTTGCCACCAGTGCAGCAGCGCAAACCACAGATCCCGAAACAGCCTCATTCTCCCCAACCACCGCCACCGCGCAACAAAAACCCTTACCCACTGCCAGCTTCGAACAGTGGCTTGCCGATTTCCGCCAGCGTGCGCTTGCCGCCGGCATCGAAGCAACCACGCTGGATAAGGCATTCGCTGGCGTCACACCCGATCCATCGGTGCAGGCACTGGATCAGCAGCAACCCGAATTTACCCTTGCTCTGTGGGACTATCTCGATGGCCGTATCACACCTTCCATCATCCAGAAAGGACAGCAACTGCTGAAGAGCAATCACGCTCTCTTTCAGAAATTGAGGCAGCAGTACGGTGTGGATCCGGGCATACTGACCGCCATCTGGAGCATGGAAAGCGAGTACGGCAAAAATATCGGGGACCTTTATGTGATCCGCTCGCTGGCGACGCTGGCGCATGAGGGGCGGCGCACCACATATGGCAACACGCAACTGCTTGCGGCCTTGCAGATTCTACAGACGGAAAAAGGCATTGATCGCTCGCGGTTGATTGGCTCGTGGGCCGGCGCCATGGGGCAGACGCAATTTATTCCGACCACCTATCGCGAATACGCCGTCGACGAGGATGGCGACCATAAACGGGATGTCTGGAATTCCGATGCGGACGCTTTGGGTTCTGCGGCGAATTATCTCAAGCAGAGCAATTGGACCCGCGATATTCCTTGGGGCCAGGAGGTCCATCTGCCAGCCGGCTTCGACTACGCGCAAGCCGACCTGACGATCAAGAAAACCGTAGCCGAATGGCTGCGCCTGGGGGTGAGGTGTGCTGGCAAACCGATTGCGGGCGCACTGGCTCAGCAGCAGGCATCGGTGCTGTTGCCCACCGGGTACCGCGGCCCGGCGTTTTTGGTGTTCGACAATTTCCGCAGCATTCTGCGCTACAACAGTTCCAACGCCTATGCCTTGGCGGTCGGTTTGCTGGCCGATGGCTATGCGGGCGGTGCCGGGGTAGAGCACTCATGGCCCAAAGATGATCCTCCGCTCAATAGCGTGGCCGAGATCACCGAGTTGCAGAAGCGGCTGAACGAAAAGGGATTCGACGTAGGCAGCGTCGACGGTACGTTGGGGCCGCGAACTCGTCAGGCAATCCGTGCATTCCAGCGCAGCCAGCAATTGCCGCAGGATGGTTACGCTAGCACTTCGTTGCTGGCGCGTCTGCGGGCCCTCTAATCGGCGCTGTATGCCGGAACCAAGCCGGAGGCTTTGGAGGGTCTGCAGGAATTCCATGAAAAGTTCTTGGCTGATAGCGAGTTAGCTCGCTTTTGGCTCTTTTCTGCACGAATCCTTGCCGACCCTCTATGCGGGCAATTGAGACAGGTCTTGGGCGTAGTTGCGGTGCGCCAGGTGCGCGGCGATGGTACCGATCAGGGCATCAGCGGGCGCTTGCTGCTGTCGCCGGGGATTTCGCGCACCAGCTTCGGTACCAAGTAGCCGGATAGCCGCGAGGCCAGCGCTCGATGCAAATCCAATGCGGTGGCATCGTCCACTTCGAAATGGGCCACGCCCTCGACCCGGTCCAACTGGTGCAGGTAATAGGGCAGCACCCCGGCGGCGAAGCTGCGTTCGCTCAGTTTGGCCAGTGCCTCCACGGTGTCGTTGACGCCGCGCAACAGCACCGCCTGGTTGAGCAACTGCGCGCCGGCATCGCGCAGGCGCGCCAGCGCGGCATCCACCGCAGCGTCGAATTCGTTGGCATGATTGGCGTGGATTACCACGGCCAGCGGCCAGGGCAGGGCGCGTAGCCACGCCAGCAGTGGGGCATCGATACGCTCGGGCAATACCACCGGTAGCCGACTATGCAAGCGCAGGCGCTTGATCTGCGGTAACGCCGTGAGCGCCTCGGTCAGTTCGACCAGTTTCGGCGTGGCCAGTGAGAGCGGATCGCCGCCGGACAGGATCACTTCCTCGATGCTGGGATCGGCGGCGATGGCTGCCACCGCATCGCGCCAGCCATCGCGTGCGGCGCTCTCCTCGGCATAGGGAAAGTGGCGGCGGAAGCAATAGCGGCAGTGCACCGCGCAACTGCCGGTCGCCACCAGCAGGGCGCGGCCGCGATACTTGTGGATGACTCCATCGGCCTTTTTCGCTGCGCCGTCCCCCACTGCATCCAGGGCGAAGCCCGGCACCCGGTGCAATTCGGCATCCAGCGGCAGCACCTGACGCAGTAGTGGGTCGTGCGGATCGCCATGCCGCATCCGTGCGACGAAGCCGCGCGGCACGCGCAGCGCGAACTGCGTCGCCGCCTCGGTGGAAATGCCCAGTCCCTGCGGATCCAGCCCCAGCAGTGCCAGCAGTTCGTGCGGATCGCGCACGGCGTCGCGCCAAATCTGCTGCCAGCGTGGCGATGCGACGACGGGGGGGCTCGGTGACGGCTGCATCGAGGGTAGGGCTGCGGTTATCATAGGCGGTCATCAAACGAGTGCCCGCCGCTGTGGCGGGGCGTCCATTCTATCCGGCCGGCCGCCGAACGCGGCGGGTTTGCCTTACCCGAGGAGTTTCAGATGGCCAGCTATGGCATGAACGATGTCAAGAACGGGATGAAGATCCTGGTCAACAGCGAACCGGCGATCATCACCGATACCGAATACGTGAAGCCGGGCAAGGGCCAGGCCTTCACCCGGGTCAAATATCGTTTCATCAAATCCGGGCGCGTGGTCGAAATGACCATGAAGGCCACCGACAGCGTGGAAGCGGCCGATGTGGTCGATACCAACATGCAGTATCTGTATACCGATGGCGAATACTGGCACTTCATGCAGCAGGAGACCTTCGAGCAGGTGCAGGCCGACAAGGCCGGCGTCGGCGATGCCGCCAAATGGATCAAGGGGGAGGAAGACTGCGTGGTGACGTTGTGGAACGGTACCCCGATCCAGGTCACCCCGCCGAATTTCGTCGAGCTGAAGATCGTCCAGACCGATCCGGGCGTGCGTGGCGATACCTCTGGCGGCGGCGGCAAGCCGGCCACGCTGGAGACCGGCGCGGTGGTGCGGGTGCCCTTGTTCGTTGGCCAGGACGAAGTGATCAAGGTCGATACGCGCTCGGGCGAATATTTCTCGCGCGTCAAGTAAGCGTGTCCGTGCAGGGGCGCAGCGTGCGTCCCCTGGCTGGGCGGCCGGAGCGGTGTTGTACCCGGTCTGGCGCGCGGTGCAAACGGCGGCCTGTGGCGCATCCGTGCGCAATTGGAAGGCGCGATTTGCCGGCTGTGCTGGCGCGCGACGCCCCCCCAACCGGCCAGGTCCGCTATTGCGCGTGGCAGACGCTATGCTAAGACGGGCAAGGCGATTGTCCCGTCGCCCTCGACAAGGCGCCATTTCAGGCGCTGCCACCTTGATGCCTGCCAAGACGCACCATGACCGTCCCCACGATTGAATCCTGCGACCTGCTGATCGAAGCCGGTTACGTCATCCCGATCGAACCGCATGCTGTGGTTCTGGAGGACCACGCGGTCGCGGTGCGCGGCAGCGAGATCCTCGCCGTGCTGCCCACCGCCCAGGCGCGCACGCGCTTCGCCGCCGCACATACCGTCTCGCGTCCCGATGCGGCGTTGCTGCCGGGCTTGGTCAATGCGCATACCCACAACCCGATGACGCTGCTGCGCGGTATCGCCGACGACCTGCCGTTGATGGTGTGGTTGCAGCAGCACATCTGGCCGGTGGAGACCGCGGTGATCGGCCCGGAGTTCGTTGCCGACGGTACCGTGCTGGCGATCGCCGAGATGCTGCGCGGTGGCACCACCTGCGCCAACGAAAATTACTTCTTCGCCGATGTGCAGGCCGCGGTGTACAAGCGGCACGGCTTCCGCGCGCGGGTCGGTACGGTGATCATCGATTTTCCCACCGCCTGGGCCAAGACCGCCGACGAATACTTCGCCCGCGCCTGCGAGGTGCACGATCAATGGCGCGACGATCCGCTGGTCGGCATCGCCTTCGCCCCGCATGCGCCGTACACGGTGAACGATGTCAACTTCGAGCGGGTGCGCATGCTGTCCGACCAGCTCGATGTGCCGGTCCACCTGCACACGCACGAGACGGCGCAGGAGATCGCCGATTCGCTTAAGCAATACGGCCAGCGTCCGCTGGCGCGGCTGGACCGGCTCGGCTTGGTCAACGACCGCCTGATCGCGGTGCACATGACCCAACTGACCGACGCGGAGATCCATCTGTGCGCCGAGCGCGGTGTCAGCGTCGTGCATTGCCCCGAATCCAACCTCAAACTCGCCTCCGGTTTCTGCCCGGCTTGCGCGCTACAGCGCGCCGGGGTGAATCTGGCGATCGGCACCGATGGTTGCGCCAGCAACAACGATCTGGACATGTTCAGCGAGAACCGCACGGCAGCGCTCCTGGCCAAGGCGGTTGCCAATGACGCCACCGCGCTGGATGCGGCCAGCACGCTGCGTGCGGCGACCCTGGGCGGCGCGCGTGCGCTGGGTTTCGGCGATAAGATTGGTTCGATCGAACCCGGCAAGCAGGCCGACCTGATCTGCGTGGACTTGTCGGCCTTGGAGACCCAGCCGTTGCACAACGTACTCTCACAGCTGGTGTATGCGGCTGGCCGGCAGCAAGTGAGCGATGTGTGGATCGCCGGCCAGCCCAAACTGACGCAGCGGGTGTTGGTGGACATGGACGTCGAGGCACTGCTCGCCAATGCGCGGGAATGGCGCGAACGTATCCGCAGCGTGCGCGCCTGACCTGTTTTTCCCGTGCCGCGCAGTGCGTGGCCCTATCGAGATGCCGTCATGATCGCTCCCGTCGCCAACGCTTCCGCCAATTTCGATCAGGCCGAACTGGACAAGTTCGGCGCCCTTGCCACCCGCTGGTGGGATGCCGACGGCCCGCAGAAGCCGCTGCATGTACTCAATCCGGTGCGCCTGCGCTATGTCGCCGAGCGGGTGCCGCTACGTGGCGCCACTGTGCTGGACGTGGGCTGCGGAGGCGGCCTGCTCAGCGAGGCGCTGGCCAAGGAAGGTGCACAGGTCATCGCCATCGATCTGGCACCGGAGCTGATCAAGGTGGCGCGGCTGCATCGGTTCGAATCCGCGGTCGAGGTCGATTACCGGGTGCAGTCGGTGGAGGAGCTGGCGGCGACGCAGCCGGCCAGTTTCGATGCGATCACCTGCATGGAGATGCTCGAACACGTGCCGGATCCGGCGGCAATCGTCGCTGCATGTGCACGCTTGCTTAAGCCGGGTGGCCAACTGTTCCTGTCTACCCTCAATCGTACCCCGGCCGCGTTCGCACTGGCTATCGTCGGCGCCGAATACGTGGCGCGTCTGCTGCCCGCCGGCACTCACCGCTATCAAGATTTCATCAAGCCGGCGGAACTGGCCGCCTGGTTGCGCCAAGTGCAATTGCAGTTGCGCGATGTCACTGGCCTGCGCTATGAGCCATGGCGCAACCGCGCGCGTCTGTCCACTCGCACCGAAGTCAACTATCTGGCCTGCGCGGTCAAGCCGGACGCGCTGGATGCGCAGCAGTAGTCAGCTACCGCCGCGCCGTGGGTTCCCGCGCGCGGTGCTCTTCGATCTGGACGGCACCTTGCTGGATAGTGCGCCGGACCTGCTGGCCGCGACCAATGTGCTATTGGCCGAACATGGTCGTGCCGCTCTGACGTTGGAGCAACTGCGACCGGTGGTGTCCAAAGGCGCGCGGGCGATGCTCTGTGTCGCCTTCCCGGACCTGGCCGCCGATGTCCGCGATGCGCTGATTCCGGCGTTCCTGAGCCACTACGAGGCGCTGATCGGCCGTTATTCGTGTCCGTTCGATGGGATCGCCGGGTTGCTGCAACGGCTGGAGGAGGCTGGTAGCATTTGGGGGATCGTCACCAACAAGCCCGAGTTCCTGGCCCGGCTGATCCTGCCGCAACTGCACTGGGAGCAGCGCTGTGCGGTGCTGATCGGCGGCGACTCGTTGCCCGAGCGCAAGCCGCATCCGCTGCCGCTGCAGGTCGCCGCGCAGCGGCTAGCGATGGCGCCGCAGGATGTGGTCTACGTCGGTGACGATGAGCGCGACATCCTCGCCGCGCGCGCCGCCGGCATGGCTTCGGTGGCGGTATTGTGGGGTTATCGCCTGCACGACGACGAGCCGTTGGCCTGGCGTGCCGACGCGCTGGTGGCCGACCCGCTCGATCTGTACACGGCTGCAGCGTGGCCGCTGGCTGCGCCGTCTTCCTGATTTTCCGGATCCTCGATCGCATGAGCAGCTCGTCAGCACTGGAGGCTTTTCTCGACAAATGGCACCGCCGTTGGCCGGAATGGGCCGTGGCCGAGACCTTTGTGCCTGCCCCTCATCGCGTCCGCGCCGTGGCCTGGTTCGCCTTGCTGCAGGAGTTCGACGACATCCTCAACATCGCGGGCGATCCGCTGCCGGCCGATGCGAAGCTGGCATGGTGGGGAGAAGAATTACGCAGTTGGGCCGGACGGCGCTCGCGGCATCCGTTGGGGCGGGTTCTGGAACCGGTCGATGCGCCTTGGGCGCAGTTAGCCGATGCGCTGCTGACCTTGCCGGATTCGCGCGCCGCCGCTGCCGATGTGGCGCATGCGCTGGAACGCCTGCAACCGTTCGCCCAGGCGGTGGTCGCGGTCGAGCGTGTGTTGTTCGATGCCGTCACCGATGGCGCCACCGGCCCTGTCGCGGCCCAGGTGTTGGCGCAGCGGCTGGCCGAGGCCGGCATTGCCGCGTTGCCGTTGTCGCTGCGCAGTGGCGAGGAGGTGCAGGCGCAACAGCGCTGGGCGCAGGCCATCTTGCAGCGCTGGCCGCAGCGCGTGCAGGGTGCGCGCCCACGGCGCATCGTTTCGACGTTGGCGCGGGCACGGCTTGCACAGCGTGCACGCCTTAGACGCTCCTCGCCGAGCGCGATGTCCACACTATGGCGTGTCTGGTGGGCGGCTCTGGGATGAGGGTGGAACCCAGGACCCAGCGCATCCGCAGCGACCATATCGAAGAACGCAGCGCTGGCATTGATGGCTCCAGCGCTGCGGGGTGACGAGAACGGTGCGAGTTGGATCGATCAGATCGGTGAATCGGGCAACACGCTGCTGTAGGTGACGAAAGCGTTGCTGCAGTCCAATGGCGTGCCTTGTCCAAGTGTGCCATTCAACTGCACATCGTACTGCTTGGAGGGCGATAGCAAACTGGCGAAGCTGACCGGCCCGCCGGTAAAACTGAAGTGAGTGGCCGCCGGATTGGCGTTCGGTCCACCATTGTGAGGGAAGGCGAAGGAGACATTGCCGCCGTCGATTACGACATTATCGAGGGAAATCGTGATTGGATAGGACACATTTTTTCCCATGTAGCCGTAGAAATTCAATTGACCAGCGCCTAAATTGCTCAAGCCCAGCGAGTGCACGTTGTGCAAGGTGATTCCATTGAAACGCGGATAAGAGGCGCTTTTGGCGCTGCTCGCCGGCTTGCTGTAGAATGCGTCGAACACCAGTGGGTGTGCCACGCTGCGCATGCAGACATTCTCGAACAGTACATCGGAAACCTGTCCGCCGCGGGTGCTGTCGGATTTGATCCGTAGGCCATTACCTGAGGTACTGTCTTTGTTTGGATTAAAGGAATTTAATCCGTCGATGCTTAGGTTGCGCACCACGATATTGTTTATGCCGGAGTCGGTCTCGCTACCTAGCGACATACCATGGCCATAATAAAAATGGTTATTGACGAAGGCCATATATGTTGACGGAATATTTGATGAGTCAGTGGCATGAGCTTTGATGGCGACGTGGTCGTCGCCGGTGCTGATATAGGAATATGCCAATAGGACATTCTTGGATTGGCCTGGATCGAAGCCGTCGGTGTTTTTGACGTTTTCCGGAGTGAAGCAAGTGGCAGGCGTTTGCATATCCGGCGTGGTGCCGGCTGGGCAGTTATAGCCTGGTTGCGTATAGACCAGACTCGGGCTGAGGATCTTCAGGCCCCAGGCGGTCATGCCTGTTACATTGTTGGTGAGGACGTGGAAATTCGGCGAGTTCTCCAGGGTTAACTGATACATGACGATATTGCTGCTGTTATCGATTTGCAGTAGACGCGGCGCGTGCTGGATGAGTCCCTGGCTCACGGTCTGATAGGCTACATCCCACCAACTACGCTTGCCCGCGTTTGGGCCTGAGGTCAGGACGCTGCCGCCACGCCCGTCGATCTTGCCGTCGCCGACGATGCCGTTGCCACTGAGCGAGTTGCCGTAAATGAGTGGTTTGCAGGTTTTGGTTTTGTCGCTATTTGCGGTGCCGCAACTCCCTACGCCGGTATCGTAATCTTGTGGGTTGCGCGAGGCGAATAAGGTGACGCCCTCGTCGATCCATAGGGTCACCCCGCTCTTGAGGGTCAGCGGGCCGGTAAGGAAGCCGGATTCGCCATAGCTTCCCTGTGCCAGTTTCACCGCACTGCCGACGGGGCAGTCGTTGATGGCATCCTGGATGCGCAACGTATCCGGTGCCGAGTAGGTAGGGTCAGCATCGATGCTGTCCAGCGAGCCATTGAGCGGTTGCAGCGTTGCGTTCAATGTCGTGCAGACGTTCGACGGAAGCTTTGGTTCGTCGATAGTTCCCCAGGCGGTCACGATAGAGCTTGTATTGTCTTGGTCTTGGTATGGTTTTTTTCGTGTTGGATGCCCATGGAGTGAGGTCGCACCGGCATGGAGTGAGAAGAATACGAGTAGTGGTAAGCCGTATACGGACAAAGAGGATGAAGTTGTAGTTGTCATTAGTGAGTTTCTCAGAAAGAAAGATGGGCAGCATATGTGTCGGCTTGCTGACTGGAACGGCCGCCGCTTCGATTCGACCGATATCCGTGGGGATGATGGCAATCGGCACTGCCTGGGCCGCTGTTGGAATATTCGTAGAAACGGTTTGCGGAATAGGTGCAGCTTTCACTGCAATAAGGGCGTTTGGCAGTAGAGTTGCTCCATGGCGCGTCTTTGCGTATATGCGCGCCGAGTATCGAATTGCGGATTGTCAATTGTCCATTGGGTGATTTGCCATTGAAATAGTTGGGAAGATTGGGGGTGCTCTGGTCCCAGGCGCGGCCAAGATAAATAGTGTTGCCGACGGCATCACCGACGACGTCGAAGATGCTGTCGATGACAAGAAAACCGTATGGGTTGCCGGGATGGGTGCTTGGAGCGAATAGATAGGCTTTGCCGCTGCCGTTCAAACGTCTGGCATCATAGCGGATAATGCTGTGGTAAAAGACTGCGATACCTGCGCCGAAGATGAAGTCGGTGTCGCCTTGTACCACGCTGTCCTTGAAGTATGTGCGTTTCACCAATGTTGTGTCGACGGGGCCGACCAGCAGAGTGTCCTGATTGCCCAGTACCGCGATTTTTTCGAAAACCGCCTTGTCGCCGCGTACGGCCAGGGCGACCGCCGATTGGTTGGTGCCTGGGTAGGTGCCTTCCACATAATCGTTGGCGAAGGTCAGATTGCGCGCCTGGAATGCGTCAGTGCTTACTGTGAATGTGGCGCTACCGAAAGTGCCAATGACGGCCGCATCGGCATTGCTAGCGCATGGAGTGGTGGGAGTGCCGACTGGTTTTGGCGTCAGATTGGCATTGTTGAAGGTGATTAGCGTGTCGCTGGGGGTTTGGCCCATGCCGAACAGCGTGATCGGCGGCGCCGTTTCAGGGATGCATACCACTTCTCTGTAGACCCCTGGTTCGATGCCGATGTAGCGGCGCATTGTGCCTCCGTCCGCCACTGCCTTGTCCACCGCTGCCTGAACACTGGCGAATGGTGCGGAGCCGTCGGCAGCGACGTGATAGCTGGGGCTCAGCAGTGCCACGCCCGCGCTTGGGTTCCAATTGTCGGTGACCATCGAACCGATCTTGCCGGCTCGGGCAAGATAGGTGGAGGCCGTATAGTTCTTCGCATCGGCGTTGCTTAATTGCGGTCTGTCGGCAGTGCCTATCAACTTTTGTGCATTGCAAGCGAGGGGCTGAAAAAGCGCCAGTAATGCATAGGCGTACAGCCAAGTTGGAAGTCGCATATGGATTTTCTCTTTCAAGAAGATGGATTTTTTCTCAAAGGGGGTGTGGGGGGTATGTCGAAATTTTTATGCGGATTTCCATTGCGCATAATGATAAGTTCTGTTTTGTATTTCCGATGATATTTTATAAAAAAATATGGGAATATAGATGGTGAAATTTCGGGAGTTTCCGTGTCGCGGTCAATAATTCGGATAGATTACTCGCCGTAATCTTGCTGGTTGCTGAGTGCGGCTGTGTTGATGGTTGTGTCGCCGCGAGTTTTGTCATTGGCATGTGTCATGCGTATTCCATTCATGCAAGAATGCTTGCATCGTATTGTTATTATTGGAATGGAGATATTTTTAATATTGTGCTGGCTCGATCAGTGAGGGATTATGCTGTCGCCAGTATGATCAATGGCGTGAGTCCGATCACAAGCGAAGACTCGTAGCATGTTGATGCATGTACGCCAGTTGGCGTGCTGTGTCGTACGTCGCCGCTTTATCGACGTCGGTGTCTCGTGCCGGCATCTGTGCCCATCGAATTGCATCGATGCGCTGGCATTGCTGTCATCTTGGATGACGAATCCGCTGCTGTGTCGCCATGAATGTGGGGGCCGTCAATGTGACTTCGTGCGTTCAAGTACCAGCAGCGGGTCGATACGGACATCGAACCAGTTCATTCCCCAATGCAGATGCGGTCCGGTCACGCGTCCGGTGGCGCCGGTCGCGCCGATTATCTGGCCTTGAACGATCCGGTCGCCGACTTTCACGTCGATCCGCGATAGATGCAGGAGATTGGAGCTGACGCCGTAGCCGTGATCGAGCAGTATGGTGCCTCCGGTCAAGTACATATCCGGTGCGGCGAAGGTGATCACGCCAGCCGCTGGTGCTTTGACGGGGGTGCCAGTGGGCACGGCGATATCCATCCCGGAGTGGCCGGCGCCGGGTTGACCGTTATAGACGCGGGCATTGCCGAAGCGGCCACTGATGCGGCCTTGTACTGGCCAGATGAAGGGCGTGGCGAAGTCGGTATGCGGATCGTCGCGGTTGCGCGCGGCGCTGACCTGGGCCTGTTCGCGCTTGATTCGCTCGGCGATTGCCGCGGGCGGGTTGACGGTCTTTGGTGGAACGCCGTTGACGTATTCCAGCGGCCAGTCTCGCGCTGTCACTGCGATCTCGATCGTCTCGCTGGTGCCGCCGCCAGGTTGCACCACGATCTGCAGCGGCCCGTGTTCGTCGCGGCCGATACCGAACACCACGCTGCCGTCGTCGCTGACACGTAGCGTTCTTCCAGCGTATTTGACTTGGCTGCCGGGCGGCACCTTGCCGATCACCAGCGCGCCTTGCGATGCGCTATGCGGGAATACGCTGCGTGTTTCGGTGCCGATGGCCGCTGCTGGCTGCGCCCATAATGGAAGGGCCATCGCAGCAACCAGCAGGCCGAACGTCCACCATGCGCGGCTCGGCAAGATGCGGCGGGACATCATCGGTCGAAGATCAGACGTTGCCCGTTCGGATGGCCGACCAAGCGCGTCCCATCCCAGGCCAACTCGCCGTTGACCCAGGTTGTGGCGATCTTCGAACGGAAGCGGCGGCCCTCGAATGGCGACCAGCCGCATTTGGATAGTACATCCTCGCGCCGCACGGTGAAGGTGTTGTCGTCGATCAGGACCAGGTCGGCGTGGTAACCCTCGCGCAGGAAACCGCGTTCGTGCACGTCGAACAGTAGCGCAGGCGCGTGCGCGAACTTGTGCACTACCTGTGCCGCGCTGAGCCTGCCTTCATGGACCAGTTCCAGCGCCGCGACCAGCGCGTACTGCACCAGCGGCAACCCCGACGGTGCCTGTGCATACGGCTTGCTCTTTTCTTCCAAGGTATGCGGGGCGTGATCGGTGGCGAGCACGTCGATCACATCCTCGGTCAGTGCGCGGATCAGCGCCTCGCGGTCGCTGGCGTCCTTGATCGACGGATTGCACTTGATCAGGTTGCCGAGCGTGGCGTAGTCGGTGCGGTCGAAGCGCAGGAAGTGGATGCAGGTCTCGGCGGTGATGCGCTTGCCCTGGATCGGGCCGGGCGCGAACAGCGCCAGTTCGTCTGCAGTGGAAATGTGCAGCACGTGTAGGCGGGTGCCATGCTTCTTTGCCAGTGATACCGCTAGCTGGGAGGATTTCAGGCAGGCCTCGCGCGAGCGGATGTCCGCATGCATCTGCGCGGTCAGCGCTTCGCCATATTGCTGCTTGAACGTGGTCAAGGTTGCATCGATGGTCGGGGTGTCCTCGCAGTGGGTGATGATCGGCGTCGGCGCGTCGCGGAAGATCGCATCCAGCGTGCGCGGATCGTCCACCAGCATGTTGCCGGTGGAGGCGCCCATGAACACTTTGATGCCAGGCGCAGTCTTCGGATCCAGCGTTTGTATCGCGGCCAGATTGTCGTTGCTGGCGCCCAGGTAGAAGCCGTAGTTGCCCCAAGCGCGGCCGCGCGCGGCGTCGTACTTGGCCTGTAAGGCGGCCGCGTCCAGGGTCGGCGGATTGGTATTGGGCATGTCCATGAAGCTGGTCAGGCCGCCGGCCACCGCGGCCGCCGATTCGCTGGCGATGTCGCCCTTGTGGGTCAGGCCGGGTTCGCGGAAATGCACCTGATCGTCAATCATGCCGGGTAGCAGCCAGCGCCCCTTGGCATCGACCACCGTCTCGCCCTCGCGTGCGCCCAGTTGCGAGGCGATCGCGGCGATGCGGCCGTCAGCGATGCGCAGGTCGCCCTGGGTTTCATGGCCTTCGTTGACCAGGCGCGCGTTGACGATGAGTGTGGAAGCGGACATCAGGATTTTCCTCGGCAGCGGCAGGTTGGGGGAGTGGTGGGGTCTGGCACCGGATCGAACCCGCCGGGATGGAAGGGATGGCAGCGACTGACGCGGCAAACGGCCATCCAGCCGCCACGCAGCGCACCATAACGGGCGATAGCGGTCATTGCGTAGGCCGAGCAACTGGGCACGAAACGGCAGCGCGGCCCCAGCAGCGGACTGATGAAGTGCTTGTACAAGCGCAGCAGGACAATAAGGGCGCGGGCGATCACGCCATCATGATATGCCACCTGCTGGACTAGGCGGTGTTGGTCGGCGTATACGCTGCGTTGTTGCCGCTAAGGGTAGGGTAGGCTATAAAGGCCCGCTTTCCCGGGCCCCGGGAAGAATCAAGGAAGCGTTTCGTGGCTGCTAAAAAACCTGCAAAGAAGGCCGTTAAGGCCGTCAAAAAGCCCGCCAAGCCTGTCGCCAAGAAAGCGACGGGGGGCGTGGCTGCTGCCAAGCCGTCGAAAAAAACGTCGGCCAAGCCAGTGGCAAAGGCAGCGCCTGCGAAGCAGCCCGCCAGCAAACCAGCGGTCAAAAAAACGGCGGGCAAGCCTGCCGTGGTGGCCGCCAAATCCGCAGCCGTCAAGAAAACGCCGGCAAAGCCGGCGACAAAATCGGTCAAACCTGTTGCCAAGTCTGGCGGCAAGTCTGCGCCTGTCCCCAAGCCGGTAGTGAAGTCGGCGGCGAAGCCTGTTGCCAAGACGGTTGCGCCTGTCGCCAAATCCCAACCAGCCGTCAAATCCAAACCGGTCGCCGCGCCTGCGCCGTCCACCTCCGTACCGACGCCGGCATCCAAGCCGGCTGCGGCCAAGCCTGTCCAGGCCAAGTCTGTCGCGCCTGCCCCGGTACCGGCTCCCAAGCCCGTCGCTGCCGCGCCCGTCACGTCTTCGGCCCCGCCACAAAAGAATCCTGTGTCCGTTTCGAAATCTTCCGCGAAAACCCCCACCAAATCCGAACCCGCCCCGAAGCCGCCGGTGACCAGACCCACTGGTAAGGTCGCTGTGGCCGTGACCGCGAATAAGTCCAACGCACCGGCCAAGCCAGCCAAGTACAAAGTGGTCGAATACAAGACCGACGAGGCGACCGGTCGCCCGATCCTGCCCAAAGGCTACAAGCCGACGGCGGACGAGGAATACATGAATGCGTTGCAGCAGGAATACTTCCGTCAACGCCTGCTCAGCTGGCGCGCCGATCTGGTGGAGGAATCCAAGCAGACCATCGAGAACCTACGCGACGAGGTCCGCGACATCGGCGACGAAGCCGAGCGTGCAACCCGCGGAACCGAGAACTCGCTGGAACTGCGTACACGCGACCGTTACCGCAAGCTGATCGGCAAGATCGACAGCACGATCAAGCGCCTGGATGCGGGCGATTACGGCTACTGCGTGGACACTGGCGAGGAAATTGGCCTGGAACGCTTGGAAGCGCGCCTGACCGCCGAGCGCACGATCGATGCGCAGGAACGCTGGGAGCATTTGCAGAAGCAGCAGGGCGACTGATCCCCGCCTCTTCTGCGTCGCCAAGGCCCCGCTCGTGCGGGGCCTTGCGTTTTTGGTGGATCGTGCCGATCCGGCGGGGGCGCCTGCCGCCAAACCGTGCGATCCGCTGATGCAGCGGCGGGCAAGGTGACGCGTGGCGATGACGTTTGCGCCACGCACTGTCGCTGTGTCTGCTGCCATTCGCTGTGGCGCGTGCGCATGTTTCGCCGGTGATGCCGATGCTGTCTGTGCTGTCGGGGTCTCGCGCTGCGCTGCCAAGCATGCCCCGTACCACGGCGCAGGGACGACGTCGAGATTCAACGTACCCCGTTGATCAGGCCGCTTTTGGGATCCTTGAGCAAATTTAAGTTGAACATGCCGAAGTTGTACAGGTCGTCCTTGTTGGCTGCGATGTCTAACCCGACGATGGCCGAGGTGTCCGGATCCACCTCCAAGCTCAGTGGCATGGCCGAGAACTGGATATAGTCGCGGCTGGCGTTCCATTGCGGACTGCCACCGATCGCCTGGAGGATGCGATCGACATGAGTGCCGACTGGCTTGCCGAGCAGATCGAAAGGCAAGGGAACGCTCAGACAGACGAAGATATCGACATTGATGACACGGTCGTTGCGGAAGCTTACGGTTAGGCTAGTGAACCCGAGCATCTGGAGCGGAAGAGGATGTTGCGCCAATCGTGCTTTGAAATCGCGCGGGTACAGGTACATCACGCGGAGCGTGTCCGGATGCTTGGCATCGCTGCGGGTGGCGTCCGGCTGGCCGAGCGCGGCGAGAACCTCGTCCTTGCGCATGCCAAGCGCGACCGGGCCGATGTGTCTGCATGGAGCGGGCAGGATGGCCGCGTTGGGCGAGGCGGCGAAGGCCTGGTGCAGGGCGTGCGTGCAGGCAGCGCCGTCGGTGCCGGTGGCGTGGGCCTGCCTGACGGCCATGCTGAAGGCGAGCAGGCCGAGCAACGAAATGAAGCGGTGGTGCATGGGATAGCTCCGGGAGTCGATTGTGCGTGGGCAAGGCTGGGAGTTTTCCCGGCCTTGCCACAGGTTGAATTGAATTAGTGCGTTATGGGCTTCCAGCCTTCTCTTTTGCCGTAAGCATTTATGAACGCGTTCTGCTGATCGCTGTTCAATGTCCCCCAGTGATCGGACGGGTTCAGGCCCGAACCGTTGGTGATATCGGTGATCATTTGCGATGTATTGTTTTCGCCCGGTGGTGACCAGGTGGTGATGAGCTGGCTTAGCGTGGCGTTGCCGCCCATATTATTGTTGAGGCGGTTCATGTTGGCCATTGCAGCATCCCGTCCAGCCTGAGGATTGGAGAAGATCGCGAAGCCGCCATCGTTGCCGATCGAACCATGGTTGTCCGCGAAGGTGCCCGAGCGGATGTTGAGCGGATTGTTGTCGCGCGTCGGGTGCGCGCCCCAGATTTCGTTCGTAGAGCCATCTGCCGCTGTATAGGTTACCGTGGGGCCCCTGATGGTTTTGATGACAGAGGCGGACGTGCCGGGTTTGTCGCTGGTGCCGGCCCCGCTGGTGTCTTGAGCACCGTCAGCGCCTTCACCGCCTTCACCACCTTCACCACCTTCACCACCTTCACCACCTTCACCACCTTCACCACCTTCACCACCTTCACCACCTTCACCACCTTCACCACCGCCTTCGGCGATTTCCGAGTCGAGCTGCGCGTCGAGCGCGCTGGTTGAGGTGATATGCGAAGCGGCGGACTTGTGTAGCGCCATCTGGTGATGATGATGGGTCTTGGCCTTGGCGTGATGCGTTTTATTGTGCGCCTTGGCGTGGTGGATCGAGCTGGACAATGGGTGGGTGCCCATGGATTTACGTGTGCCGCCTGCGACCATATCGATTTCGATGATATCGAGCGTTCTCATGTTGATCCTTTTTATCCTTTGACATGTATGCGGGGAAGGCCGTCCCCGCTTCGGTTGATCCGGCGCGTGCAGCCCAGTGCTGCACGCGCGAACCAATCCCGGACACGCGTCGTGCGTCAGGGTGCAGCGAGGGCCGGGAGGGCGTCTCGGTTCTGCATGCCGCTCAGGCGCTCGAACGCATAAAGATGATTCATGTAGGTGGACACGTAGATGCGCTGGCCATCCGGTGAGACGGCGACGCCGTTGGTGACCGCGTCCGGCAGTTGCAGCATGCCCACGGTCTCGAGCGTGTCGATGTCGATCTCGACGACGCGGCCGCCGTTGCTGCCGACGATCACGCGATTGCCGATGCGCTTGGGCGAGGCGTACACCCGCGAGCGCAGGTTGATCTTCTTGATCAGTTGCATCGTGTCGATGTCGATCACATACAGGTGGCGATCGCCCGATCCGCAAAATAGCTTGTTTCCTGCAAATAGCGGCGTGGTGTAGCAGATTTCCTCGGTTTGCCATTCGCCGCGCTTCTCGCCGGTGGCCACATCCAGGAGATAGATCGATTTGTCGAACGAGGCGAAAGCGGTCAACCGGCGTTGTTCGTCCACGGCGGGCGCGTATTTCACCGAGCGTCTGGTCTTGAAACGCCAGGCGATGTGTCCGGTTTTTGCATCGAGGGCGAGGGTCTCGTGATCCGCGCTTCCCCAGATCACCAGGTCGCCCCCCTCCCAATAGCCCGGCGAGCCGTGTTGCAGCTTCTGTACCTGGTGTTCCCAGACTTTTTCGCCGGTGTCCATGGTGTAGGCGGCGAGACTGCCTTGTGCCCAGGGGCGGACGTATTCGATCCCGACGTACATCAGATTGTGCCGTGGCACCAGCAGCGGGGAGGCACCCACCCAGTCGCCGTCCGGATGGGTCCAGATCTCCTCGCCATTGGCTGCGTCCAGGCAATAGACGGTGCCGTTGTAGGCACCGAAGTACAGGCGCCCATCGTGGTAGGCCGGGCACGACCAGATGCCCTTCTTGGTGTACGCCGCGCCGGTCACCGGGTATTCCCAGAGCAGTCCACCGGTCTCGGCCGAGAATGCCTGCATTTTGGCCGCGTCGCAGCCGCGGAAAATCCTGTCGCCGACCAGGAGCGGTGCGGATTTAGGGACCACGTGGTAGGCGAAGCCGCCCGGTGTCGCCGTCCGCCACAGCTCTCGATACACCTGGGTGGGATGCGGGGTCTTCTGTTCTTGCGGTAGCTTGAAGTCCTTGAGCGTGAACAGCGATTGCACGGTGATCCCGTGCGCGTTGCGCCACTGCATGCCGGCCTTGGACAGGAAGTCGACCACCACGAACATCTCCTTGAGCGTGTGTCCGGCCATCGCGATCACTGCGCGGGCCTTCTCTGCGCTGTTGCCCGAATTGAGCGAGTCGTCGACCAGGATGACGGGCAGGTCGAGTACCTCGCCTTCGATGGCATTGCCCATGCCGGTCGTCTTGCGGTCCTTGCGAATGATGAAACCGTTGATCTGCCGGTGTTGCTTGGGCGCGGTCAACAGCAATGCGGTGAGTAATGGAATCGCGGCCGTCTCCAGCCCGCCGAGCTGGAACGGTGCACGCGCGGCATTGCGCTCCCAGAAGGCCTGGGCGATCTGCTCGAGTGCCGCGCGTTGCATGAACACACGGCGCAGATCGAACAGCCAGGCGTAGGTGCCGCCTTTCTTGGTGATGAGGTGGATGTTCTCGGCACTGGTGTGCAGGCCGATGGTCTGGATGAGATCCCGGAGTGATTGCATGGTCATCGTGTGCCTTGCATGGGAGTGGAAATGATGGTGGAGGGTGGGTCACTGGGATTCGTTGGTATCTACCGATGCGAGGTAGCGCTCCACGGAAGGTCCCCAAATGGCGGAACCGCCGTGACCGAAGAAAAGATGGTGTCCGTCTTCGCCGTATGCGCCTGGCGTCACCAGCATTGCGCGACCGCCGGCCTCGGTGAAGGCGCGATGCAGTGCGGCGGCCAATGGGGGGCCGAAGAAGCTGTCGTTGGCGGTGTAGATCCACAGCATCGGCGTGCTCGCGCTCTTGCCGAACGTGGCTGCTGCTTCGATCAGTTTGTCCGGATGGCAGTTGCTGTTCGGAAGGTTGTGGAAGTGGCCGCCGCGGCCACCGGCCATGTTGACGAACGCGCTGACATTGGGGTGTGGCAGGCTGTTGTAGGCCAGGGTGCCCCAGCCGCCGGCCGACTGCCCTACCACGATGGCGCCGTTCGGGCTGTTGCCGGGGAGGGCGGTCACGAACGCCACGATGGTCTTGAGCTGGCGCGCGGTTTCCAGTCCCGCTTTGGCGTAGTCGGCGCGCTCGCAGCCCTCGTAACCCTCGCTCCAGGGACCGCCGGTCGCGCCGTAGCCCAGTCGCAGTACCAGGGCGACCGCATAGTGCCGTTGCAAGAACCAGCGCGCCGATTCGCCGTCGCAGGTTTCCAGGGTCATGCCGGGCCGGTCGGCGGCATTTGCCGGCGAGCCGTGCGCGATCACCACCACGCGCGGGCGGTGGACGCCCACGGGATGGCAGAGGCGGCCTTGCAAGATCCAGGGGTGTCCGTCGGGATCGGCGATGGGAATGTGCAGTTGTTCGCCGAGGTTGGCATGTCCGCCGCCGAGCCCGGTTGCCGAGGCGGCCCAGGGCGTTGCGCCGCAGAGCAGCAGCGCTGTTGTGGCCAGCATGTTGTGCAGGGAGAGGATCATGATGCGTGCTCCTGTTGCGGTTGCGGCGGCGTCAGCGGCGCAGACGCCGCATGTGGAAGGTGATGGTCGAGCACAGCGTTGGGCACTCACGCGTGGGAGCGCGCGAGGCGCGGACGACGGTGCCGTCGAATAGCACCAGTCGGCCGGGACGCGGGCGGATGGAAATGCATTCGCGGGCGGTGTCGTAGAACACGGTTTCGCCGGCCCAATCGTCTTTCCATTCGGCACTGGTGTAGAGCAGGGCGACGCGTTCCTGGTCCGATGGCTTGGCGTAGTGGTGGGCCGTCCCCTCCTGTCCATGCGTGTGGCCGGTGGCGTAGGCGCGCACCAGGCCGTAGTCCTGCGCCAGATCCTCCTTGATCTGCGTCCAGATCTCGTGCAGCGGTTCCAGTCCCGGCGTCGCGGCGAGCACGTCGTCGTGAATGGCGCGCTCGTACGGCTTGCGGCTGCCACACAGATGGAGGTGCCAGGACGGCGCGACCTCTCCGAGCAGCCCCGGATAGATGCCGTAGGACCAGCCGCCGCGGCCGCGTATCAGTGCCGGCAGATGCTGTACTTCGACGAAATTGTTGACGACCTGGAGGGATGATGCTTCCGACGCTGACACGATGGCGACCTCACGATGGAAGAACGGGATGGGACACGGCGCGGTTGCGCCGGCAGTGGACTAGGACGTGGCGGGAACGGGAGTCGTGTGCTCGGATGGCTGGCGCGTGCGCAGCGCTCCCTCGCACAGTTCGATGACGCGATCGGCGTGGGCGATCGTCTCGGGTCGGTGGGCGATGACGATGCGGGTGATGTTCAGCGCCTGGATCGCCTGGTTGAGCTCGCGTTCCAGGGCGACATCGAGATGGCTGGTGGCCTCGTCGAGCACCAGGATCTGTGGGTGCCGGTACAGCGCGCGGGCCAAGAACAAGCGCTGTTGCTGGCCGCCGGATAGAGAAGATCCCATGTCGCCCACCAGGCTGTGATAGCCCATCGGCATGGCCATGATGTCCTCGTGTATGCCGGCCAGGCGCGCGGCGTCCTCGATTTGCGCAGGCGTGGCGAGCGCGTCGAACAGGCTGATGTTCTCGGCGATCGAGCCGCTGAACAGGTGGTCGTCCTGCATCACGCTGGCGGTCATCGCGCGATAGCGCGATTTGCCGAGCCGGCGCAGATCGATGCCGCCGATCTCGATGGTGCCGTGCTGCGGATCGAGCAGGCCAAGCAGCAGCCGGACCAGCGTGCTCTTGCCGCAGCCCGATGGACCGACGATGGCGACCGATTCCCCCGGATGCACCCCGAAACTGCACTCGCGCAGGATCCACGGTTCACCCTCGGCGTAGCGGAAGCTGACTTTGTGGAAGGCGACGCCAGGTTCCGGCAGCGGGCCGGCATGCGCGCTGATGGCGTGCGCTTCGGGGGGTGTCAGCACGATATCGGCCAGCCGCTCGGCTTGCAGGCGCAGCATGCGCAGTTCGATCACATAATCGACCAGACTGGCGACGCGGCTACTGAATTGGTCACCGTAGGCGACGAAGGCGGTCAGCATGCCGACGGTGAACTGGCCTTTCAGCCCCAGCCACGCGCCCAGCCACAGCACGCCCAGGCGCTGCGCGCCGGTCGCCAGGTTCTGCAGCGCGGTGAACAGCATGTCCAGGCGCTGCACGGCGATCGAGGTGTTGAGCGTGTCCGTTGCCGCGTTGAGATAGCGCGCGGTCTGCTCGGCTTCCTGATTGTGCAGGTGGATCGTCTGCACGCCGCGTACCGCTTCCAGAAATCGGCTGTGCTGCCTGGCGGTGACGGTGATCTGACTGAGGTTGGCCTCGCGGTAGATACGGAAGTACAGCACTCGCAGCGCCGCGTAGAGCGCCACCGCACCGAGCACGATGACCGACAGCAGTGGGCTGTAGGCGAACAGCACGACCAGGGTGATGCTGGCCAGCAGGCCATCGAGCAGGATTTCGACGAAGCGGGTGGTCAGGGTCTGCTGGATCGTGTCGATCGCGCCGAAGCGCGAGACGATGTCGCCGAGATGGCGTGCGCCGAAGTAGGATTGCGGCAGGCGCATCAGGTGCTGGAACACGTTGCCGGTCCAGCCGAGGTTGAAGTGCGTGCTGAGCCACATCACGGTCCAACTGCGCAGGGCCGACACCAGCGTCTCGAGCACGATCAGCAGGGCGAAGCTCAAGCCGAGGAAGGTCAGCAGGTCGTGGTCGCCATCGGCGATGACCTGATCCACCACGAGTTGCATGAACAGCGGTGCGAGCAGGGCGAATATCTCCAGCACCAGCGCCAGGCCGAAGATCTGCGTCAGCCCACGGCCGAGGCCGCGAACCGAGCCGGCGAGCGCGCGCAACGAGATAGGGGGTGTCTCGCGCTGGCGTTGGAAGCTGGGTCCTTTGGAGAATTCGATGGCGACGCCGGTGAAATGTCGACCGATCTCGACCAGGCTCAGGCTGCGCACGCCCACTGCCGGATCGTGCACGACCGCCTTGTGCTTGCCGACGCTGCGCAGCACGACGAAGTGGTCCAGGTCCCAGTGCAGCACGCAGGGCGTCTGCAGTTGGCCGAGCTCTTCCATGTCCAGGCGCAGTGGCCGGCATTGCAGTCCGAGTACGTGTGCGACCTCGATCAGACGTCGCGCGTTCATGCCCTTCAGAGACAGGCTGAAGCGCCGCCGTAGTGCGGGCAGATCGGTGTGGTGACCATGGTGGCTGGCGATCATGGCGATGCAGGCCAGTCCGCACTCGGCTGTTTCCGATTGCAAGATATTCGGCAAGCTGCGCGCCTGCCAGAAACGCAGTCTTCCGCTGTGGTCTTCGCGCAGATCGAAGGTTTCCGGCGGATGCTCGATCGGCGACTGGCTCATGCGCCGCCGCTCCAGCGGCGACCGATGCCGTACAGAGGCTCGAAGATCCATTCGACGATTCGTCGGCGATCCAGCAACATGTCCGCGTCCAGCACCATGCCAGGGCGTAACGGCTCCTTGCGCCCGTATGCCTGCACGGATTGGTCCGCCAACTCCACCTGTGCTACGTAGAGCGGATCCGAGGACGCAGACGTGCCGCCGCCCAGCAGCACCGTGACCTCGCCAGGAGTCAGTGCACTGCGCGAGACGCTGCGGACCACGCCATGCTACAGGCCGAACTTCTGATATGGGAACGCTTGGTAGTGCATGGTGACTTCAGTACCAATATGCACAAAGCCGACTGCTTGGCTAGGAACCAGAATCTGCGCTTGCAGGGATGAGTCGTCCGGTACGATGGCGAGCAAGGGCTGGCCCAGTGCGACCGAGGCGCCGGCCTTGACCAGTAGCGAGGAAATGGTGCCGCTGGCCGGCGCGCGGAGTTCGCTGGCGCGTGTGGCTTCGTTCTGCGCCAGCGTTTGCTCGACCTGGGCGAGTTGCCGGCGCAGTTCGTTGAGTTTGGCCGACACCGATAATGGGAGTTGGGCCAGTTGATCGCTGAGGACACTCAGTTGTTGGCGGGTACTGGTGCGCTGTTGTTGCAGCGATCGCAATTGGGATTCGTCGGCGAGCAGAGCCGATTGTTCCTGTTCGACCTGGATGGCGGGGATGTAACCGCCGGCGACCAGGCCGGACCATTTGTTCACCAGTTCCTGGACGAGCGCCATCTGCTTCTTTTCGATGGTGATTTGCGCATCGATCTGTTTGAGCTGTTCTTTCAGCGCTGTCTGCTGCATGCGGTTGTCCTCGGCCTGCTTGTTTTGCAGTTCGACGGCGTCGCCCATGTCCTGGCGCAGGCTGCTAGCTTGCCGTTGCAGTTGTGTGCTGATGCTCGCCGAGGTGTTGCCGAGCGCTTTGCTGGTGTGTTCGCCGGACAGCGAGACCAGGCTCTGCCCTGCCTCTACGCGTTCGCCTTCGGTGATATCGACGTGATCGACCACGCCGAGCGTATTGGCGGTCAGGCTGATGAGGCCGGCGCGTGGCACCAGCAGGCCGGTCACGTGGACGCGCTGTGTGTAGTGACCGAAGCACAACCACACCAGGATGGCAGTGACAATGCCGAGTGCGACGAGGGTCCAGACCTGGGTGGAGAGTGGGGTTGCCAGTCTTACAGTGCCTAGCCATGCCTGACTGGGGGTGTCCGACACCTCGCGTCGGAAAAGCGAATGTTCCATTTCGACGTCGTCCATTCAAATGTCGCACGGGAAACTCCACATGCGATGACACTGTTGCCTTGCATCCAAGGCGCCGCTACTTTCTAGCGTATCAGGATCGCATAGTGATGGTTTCGTCAGCCTTTCCCATTTGGCATGGTGATTCTTTTGTCTACAAATCGCGCCATGGGTGTGGGTGGGTATGCAGACATACCCCTGTGGAGAGGGGGGCGCACATGACCTTGCGAAAATCAGTGCCTCGGCGCACGGGCATGGTGGATGCCAGATGCGATGCGGCATGCGCTGCCCACGTCGTACATGCCCTTGTCATGCCGGTACCGCATGCTGAGCGGATGGCGGCATCGTCATGTCATCGTTGCGCGTTCATGCTATCCAATGGTCGTTTCTGTTTGATCGTCATCGTGATGGTTGGTGTGCAGTGGGGAAGTTGAAGTTAATGAGTGATGTCGTCGAACGGGCGACGGCGCGGCAGCAACCGCGCTGCCGTGGCAAATGGCGCTGGCTGTTGTCCAGCGTGCTATTGCTGCTGGCGATCGTTGCGCTGGGCCCGCGGGTCAGTGTGGTCTTGCCCCAGGTTGTGGCACCGGCGGTGCCGCAGGATCCGCTTGCGCTGCAGGCGTGGATCGATGCGCGCGAACGCGCCACGCCAGGGCTGCGTCCGGACAATCAGGCGCGCATCGTCTGGGCCGACCCGGCGCATCCGGGGCGGCGTGGCTGTGCGATGGTCTATCTGCATGGTTTCACCGCCAGCCAAGGCGAAGGGGCACCCACGCATGTGCGTCTGGCGCGCAGCTTCGGTTGCAATCTATATCTGCCGCGGCTGCCGGGGCATGGGCTGGTTGCGGCCGATGCGTTGCGTGGTGTCGATGCCGGTGGCCTGCTCGTCGGGGCCGCCGAGGCGCTGGCGGTGACGCGGGTGCTGGGCGAGCGGGTGGTGGTGATCGGCAATTCGATGGGGGGCGCCCTGGCGGTGCAAGCGGTGGCCGCGAATCCGCGCCAAGTGCAGGCCTTGGTGCTGTGGTCGCCGTTGGTGCGCGAACGCGACGCGCAATTGCAACCGATGCTGTGGCCATGGGGAGCACAGGTGTTGGTGTGGATGCGCAACGGCGGCGATCCGATCCTGCGCCATCCGGTCGAGAACGCGTACTGGGCCGATGCGACGCATCTGGATGGCTATCGCGCGCTGGCCGCGCTCACCCGCGGCGGCATGCAGCCGGCGACCTACGCCCGGATCCACGTGCCGGTGTTCCTAGGGTATTACTACCGCGACGCGCAACGCCAGGACAAGGCAGTGTCGGTAGCGGCCATGCAGGCGATGTTCAAACAGTTGGGGACGCCGCCTGCGCTGCGCCAGGCGGTGAATTTTCCGACGGCGGACGACCATGTGCTGGCTTCGCCGATCCGTTCCAGAGCGGTGTCGGCGGTGTTCGTGGCGACGTGCCGGTTTCTGGTCACTCGGGGAGGGTTGGTGCAAGCGCACGGTGTGCCCGATTGCGCACATGCGTGGAGCCAGTACATTGCGCAGCCATCTTCCGTCGCGCGTTGAGCGCGGCGGCGCACGCGATGGGCTACTGCAGGTCGCGCAGATCCAACCTGCGCAGCTTCGGCGCCTTCCAGGCGGTGATGCCGACCACGCCTAGGGTGATGCAGCCTCCCAGGACCACCGCCGGCACCAAGTGGATCAGCCGGGCCATGATTCCGTCGTAGAAGGCGCCAAGCTCGTTCGACGAACCGATGAAAATGCCACTGATCGACGACACCCGGCCACGCATCGTATCTGGCGTGACCAGTTGCAGGATGGTCGAGCGCACGATCACTGAAACCCCATCGCACATGCCGTAGACCAGCAGGATCGCAGCCGACAGCCAGAAGTGCCGCGACAGGCCGAAGGCGATGGTGCACAGGCCAAAGCCGGCCACTGCCAGCAGCAGCACGCGTCCGGCATTGCGCTGCAATGGATGCCGCGCCAGCCACACGCCGATCAGGATTGAGCCCAGCGCTGGCGCGCCGCGCAGGATGCCCAGGCCGGTGGGGCCATGGTGCAGAATGTCGTGGATGAAGGCCGGCAGCATCGACACCGCGCCGCCCAGCAGGACCGAGAACATGTCCAGGGCCATTGCGCCGAGCATGATCTGATTGGAAAACACGAATTGCGCGCCTTCGGCGATGCTGCGGAAGATCGGTGCGCGTGGGCCGTCATGGATCGGCTCGGCGACGCGCAACAACCACAGCGCCAGCAGTGACAGGGTGGCCGCGCCCATGGCGGTGCCGTAGGCCAGGCTTTTGCCGCCCCAGCCGACCAGTACGCCACCCAGCGCCGGCCCGATCACCATGCCGGCCTGGAACGCGACGCTGCCGACCCCGGCGCCGCGCGCATACGCTGCGCGCGGCAGCGCATGCGCGAACAACGCGTTGTAGACCGGTGTCAGGAACGCGCGCGCTGCGCCGGTCAGCGCGATCGCCGCGTAGATCGGCCACACCCCGTGCACGGGCAGCCAGTCGCGGCTCACGGCGGTCAGCACGCCGGCGGTGGCGATCAGGCCCAGGCAGGAGAGCATGCCCAGCCGGCGTCGCGGCAGGTGATCAACCAGATAGCCGGCGAATGGGGCGATGCAGAAGAACGGCAGGATTTCGGCCAACCCGATCAGCCCCAGCGAGAACGTATTATGGGTGATCTCGTAGATGTGCCAGCCGACCGTGACGGCGACGATCTGGTAGGACAGCATGGTGCAGATGCGATAGGCCAGCACCAGGGCAAAGCCGGGATGCGCCAGCAGGGTGCGCAGCGTATGCGGCGTGGGCAGCGGTGCGCTCATGTCTGTTGCGCGCGGGCGGTGTCCTGGATGAAGGCCAGCAGGGCGGCCAGGCCGTTGCTGCGGGTCGGCGAGAGATGCTTGCCCAGGCCGATGGCGGCGACGAAGTCCGGCGTCGTGGCCAGGATGTCGGCGGCGCTGCGTCCGGAGTAAATCCGCAGTACCAGGTAGATCAGCCCGGAGACGATGGCCGAATCGCTGATGGCATGGAACACCAAGCGTTGGGTATTGCCTTCGGGCACGATCCACACCATCGACTGGCAGCCGTGCAGGCGATGTTCTTCGGTCTTCCATACCTCGGGAAAGGCGGGCAACTTGCGCCCCAGATCGATGAGGTATTGGTAACGCTCGGACCAGTCGCCGAAGAAACCGAATTCCTCAGCGATGGCGGCCTGGGCGGCGGTGGGTGTGGGTTCGAGCGGGAAGTCGGTGTCGGTCACGGGTAATACAATAAGGTTCTGGATAGAGCGCAGCGCGAGATGCCGATCAGCCACGCTTCCAGCGAATGCCTTGCGGTGTGTCTTCGAGCACGATGCCGGTGTCGGCGAGTTGTTGGCGGATGGCGTCGGCACGGGCGAAGTCGCGACGTTGTTTGGCTGCGCTGCGTTCGTCGATCAAGGCCTGGATGGACGCATCGTCGGCATTGTCGGCGCCTTGGAACCAGACGTTGGGATCTTGTTGCAACAGGCCCAGGGCGAGCCCGGCGCCGAGCAGGTTGGCTTTTACATGGGCAAGCTCGGCGTGTTCGGCTGGACCAATGTGCTCGGGTTTGGACAGGAGCGTGCGGGCGCGCGAGGCGAGTGCGGAAAGCTCGGCCAGCGCCTTTGGGGTATTGAGGTCATCGTCGAGCGCGATGTCCACTTCGGCGGGGATATCCGGCTCGGCAGAATAGTCGGACAGATCGCGCAGCGTCCCATACAACCGATCCAGCGTGTTCTTCGATTGCGTGATCAGCGCCTCCGACCAGTCTAGCGGTTGTCGATAATGCGCGCTCAGCAGCGCGTAGCGCAGTGCTTCCGGCGGATGCTTGGCGATCAGCTCGTGCACCGTTTCGATGTTGCCCAGCGACTTGCTCATTTTGGCGCCGCTGAAGGTGAGCATGCCGTTGTGCAGCCAGAAGCGGGCAAAGGTGGCGCCGCCGTGGGCGCACTGGCTCTGCGCGATTTCGTTCTCGTGGTGCGGAAACTGAAGGTCCACGCCGCCGGCATGGATGTCGATGGTCTCGCCCAGGTGCGCGGCGGCCATCGCCGAGCATTCGATGTGCCAACCCGGGCGGCCACGGCCCCACGGCGAGTCCCAGCCGGGCAGGTCGTCGCTGGAGGGCTTCCACAGGACGAAGTCGCCCGGGTCGCGTTTGTACGGCGCCACGTCGACGCGGGCGCCGGCCAACAGTTCTTCCGGGTCGCGCCGCGAGAGTTTGCCGTAGTCGGCGAAGCTGGCCACCGCGAACAACACGTGACCCTCGGCGGGGTAGGCGTGGCCGTTGTCGATCAGCCGCTGGATCATCGCCACGATCTGCGGGATGTGGGTGGTCGCCTGCGGCTCGATGTCCGGCGGGGCGACGCCCAGCGCGGCCATGTCCTGCCGGTAGATGGCGGCGAAGCGGTCGGTGATTGCGCTGATCGGCACGCCCTGGGCCTGCGCGGCAGCATTGATCTTGTCGTCCACATCGGTGATGTTGCGCGCGTAGCGCAGCCGCCCGTACCGTCGCCGCAGCAGCTTGGCCAGCACGTCGAACACCACCGGGCCGCGCGCGTTGCCGATGTGCGCGTAGTTGTACACGGTCGGGCCGCAGACGTAGAAGGTCGGGCCGGCATGCGGATCGAGCGGTTCGAAGGCGTCGAGCTGGCGAGTCAGGTTGTTGTACAGGCGCAGGCGCATCGGCATCGGGCATGGAGAGGCTGTTCGATTCTACCGGTAGTAGTTGTGGACTGGGTGGGTCATGCTGGCCTGGACATGCATTCAGCCCGACGCAAGCCGCAATGCCTACACTGACCAGTCTGCCACCGCAAAGCCCGCTGCCAATGCGTCCAAAGTTGTTGTCGCCGCTGCTAGGCATGCTTGTTTGCGCTGCGTCGGTGTCCGCAGCGCAGGACAACGAGGAGCATAATCGGGTGGTGGTGATCGAGAACGTCAGGCTGGAGTACGCGCAGGTGCTTAACGTGGAGCCGGTCTATCAGACCTTGCGCGCCACTCGCACCGAACAGCGGTGTGACCCAGTGCCGGCGATGGAGGCCGCGCCGGAGCTGCCGAAGCCCGTTCAGGACGATAGCCGGATCGGCAGGATGATGGATTCGGTGAAGGATATCTTCAGTCGCCGGCATGAGGAGCTCCCAGTCGCTCCGGCGCCTGCGGCCGCGCCATCGAGCGGACGCAATTGCACGACGGTGACAGTCGGTCGGGAGTTCCGTCGGCCGATCGCCTACGACGTGGATTATGTCTATAAGGGCACCAAGTATCGTTCGCGCCTGCCGGAAGATCCGGGCAACCGCCTGCGCATCCGCGTGTCGGTGGTGCCCTACGTCCCGGACGCGGTAGTGGTGCCGCCGCGATGAGCCCGGCTTGCGCCTGCGTCGCGCGCGTGCGACGATGCGCGCCAGTGAAAGCGAACCTGCTCCAGCATGCCCTCAGTGCCGCTCGTCTTGCCTCTGGCATGGCCTCGCGTGCGCGTCGACCGGAATCCCACATTTTGGCTGGGTAACCGGAGCGTCGTTGTGCTCGTTCTGAAAACCCAGCTAGAGGCTGGGTTTTTTCGTTTTCGTTGTCCGGAAAGGTTTCACCCGTAAAGAAGCTATCGCGCGCCCCGCGCATGCCATCGATTTCCGGTGGTTCCCCGCAGCAAAGGTATGGATCGATGTCTCTGAAGCACTTTTTGAACACCCAGGACTGGAGCCGCCCCGACCTGGATGCGTTGCTGACCCAGGCGGCGCTGTTCAAGCGCAATCGTCTTGGCAGCGAGCTCAAGGGCAGATCGATCGCGCTGGTGTTCTTCAATCCCTCCATGCGTACCCGCACCAGCTTCGAGCTGGGGGCGTTCCAGCTGGGTGGGCACGCGGTGGTGTTGCAGCCGGGCAAGGATGCCTGGCCGATCGAGTTCGATCTGGGCACGGTGATGGATGGCGAGACCGAGGAGCACATCGCCGAGGTCGCGCGGGTGCTCGGACGCTACGTGGACCTGATCGGCGTGCGCGCCTTTCCGAAGTTCGTCGACTGGGCCAAGGACCGCGAGGATCAGGTGCTCAAGAGCTTCGCCAAATACTCGCCGGTGCCGGTGATCAACATGGAAACCATCACCCATCCCTGCCAGGAGCTGGCCCACGCGCTGGCACTGCAGGAACATTTCGGCACCCAGGACCTGCGCGGCAAGAAGTACGTGCTGACCTGGACTTACCATCCCAAGCCGCTGAACACGGCGGTGGCCAATTCCGCACTGACCATCGCCACCCGTTTGGGCATGGAGGTGACCTTGCTGTGCCCGACGCCGGATTACCTGCTCGACGAACGCTACATGGGCTGGGCCGCGCAGAATGTGGCCGAGAGCGGTGGTTCGCTGACCATCAGCCACGACATCGACAGCGCCTATGCCGGTGCCGACGTGGTCTACGCCAAGAGCTGGGGCGCCTTGCCGTTCTTCGGCAACTGGGGGCCGGAGAAACCGATTCGCGACCAGTATCAGCACTTCATCGTCGACGAACGCAAGATGGCGCTGACCAACAACGGTGTGTTTTCCCATTGCCTGCCGCTGCGCCGCAACGTCAAGGCCACCGACGCGGTGATGGACTCGCCCAATTGCATCGCCATCGACGAGGCCGAAAATCGGCTGCATGTGCAGAAGGCGGTGATGGCCGCGTTGGTGCGCGATGCCGGACGCGACACCAGGGACGCGTAACGCGCCACGTCGACGCCGCAGATTTTCTTTATTTCATCGATTCAGCCTTCCCCCAGGAGTTCCCTCATGTCGCACCCCAATGCTGCTTCGCGTCCAGGCGCCATCGACATCGTCCTTGCCTTTTCCGGCGGCCTTGATACCAGTTTCTGCATTCCTTATTTGCAAGAGCAGGGCTATGCGGTGCATACGGTGTTCGCCGATACCGGTGGCGTGGACGAGGATGAGCGCGATTTCATCGAGAAGCGCGCGGCGGAACTGGGGGCGGCCAGTCATGTCACCGTGGATGGCGGCCCGGCGATCTGGAACGGTTTCGTCAAGCCGTTCGTGCAGGCGGGCGAGGGGTACCAGGGCCAGTATCCGTTGTTGGTCTCCGACCGTTATTTGATTGTCGATGCCGCGCTCAAGCGCGCCGACGAACTGGGCACCAAGCACATCGCGCACGGTTGCACCGGCATGGGCAACGACCAGGTGCGCTTCGATCTGGCGGTCAAGGCGCTGGGCGACTACACCATCGTGGCGCCGATTCGCGAAATCCAGAAGGAGCACACCCAGACCCGCGCCTACGAGCAGAAATACCTGGAGGAGCGCGGCTTCGGCGTGCGCGCCAAGCAGAAGGCGTACACCATCAATGAAAACCTGCTCGGCGTGACCATGTCCGGTGGCGAGATCGACCGCTGGGAAGCGCCGGGCGAGGGCACCCGTGGTTGGTGCGCGCCGCGCAGCGCCTGGCCGACCGAGCCGTTGACGGTGACGCTGACGTTCGAACACGGCGAGGCGGTGGCGCTGGACGGCAAGCCGTTGGAAGGCGCCAAGTTGCTGGCCAAGCTCAACAAATTGTTCGCCCACTACGGCGTGGGCCGTGGCATGTACACCGGTGATACCGTGATCGGCCTGAAGGGTCGCATCGTCTTCGAGGCGCCGGGCCTGGTCGCGTTGCTGGCCGCGCACCGCGCGCTGGAGGACGCGGTGCTGACCAAACAGCAGAATCGCTTCAAGCCGGAGGTGGCACGCAAGTGGGTGGAGTTGGTCTACGAAGGCTTCTACCACGATCCGCTGAAGACCGATCTGGAGGCGTTCCTGCATTCCTCGCAGTCCATGGTCAACGGCGAGGTGACACTGGAGACGCGCGGCGGTCGCGTCGATGCGGTGGCGGTGAAGTCGCCGCATCTGCTCAATGCCAAGGGCGCGACCTACGCGCAGTCGGCGGACTGGGGCGTGGCCGAGGCCGAGGGCTTCATCAAGCTGTTCGGGATGAGCTCCACGTTGTATGCGCAGGTGAATCGCTGAGCGCAAGGCCCCTCTCCCCTCGGGAGATGGGTGAGGGTACGGCAACGAAGCCCTCGCGCAGCTCACGACACGAGGCTTCGCACGCCCCCTCATCCGCTCCCTTCGGGGGCATTCTCCCGCTGGAAGTGTTGTTCTGATGGAATCCATGGCCGCACTGCGCATCAGCACCGACAACGAGGAACTGGATCTGCCCTTGATCCACCGCTTTCTCAGTGAGCAAGCTTACTGGTGCCTGGGCATTCCGCTGGAGACGGTGCGACGGGCGATCGCCGGTTCGCTGTGCTTCGGCGGCTACCTCGGTGCAGTGGGGCAGGTGGCGTTTGCCCGCGTGATCACCGATGGCGCGACTTTCGGCTATCTCGCCGACGTGTTCGTGCTGCCGGAACACCGCGGCCATCGCTACAGCAAGCAGTTGATGACAGCGGTCATGGCCCACCCGCAACTGCAAGGCCTACGCCGTTTCATGCTGGCGACCTCCGACGCGCATGCGTTGTACGCCCGGCACGGCTTCGCCGCGCCGGAGCGGCCGCAATCGCTGATGGAAATCGCTCACACCAACCTCTACCGCACCAGTACCACGGCTGCCTGACCCACCATGACCGATCTGCTCACCTCCACCCTCGATCACCTACAGGCGCTAGTCGCCTTCGACACCCGCAACCCGCCGCGCGCGATCACCACTGCTGGCATCTTCGATTATCTCCGCGCGCAACTGCCCGGCTTCCGGGTCGAGGTGATCGACCACGGCGCCGGCGCGGTCAGTCTGTACGCGGTGCGGGGTACGCCGAAGTATCTGTTCAACGTCCATCTGGACACGGTGCCGGATTCGCCGCACTGGAGCGCCGACCCGCACGTGATGCGTCGCACCGAGGATCGGGTGATCGGCCTGGGCGTTTGCGATATCAAGGGCGCGGCGGCGGCACTGATTGCCGCAGCCAACGCCGGCGATGGCGATGCGGCGTTCCTGTTTTCCAGTGACGAGGAAGCCAATGATCCACGTTGCATCGCCGCGTTTCTGGCGCGTGGCATCGCCTATGAGGCGGTGCTGGTGGCCGAGCCGACGATGAGCGAGGCGGTGCTGGCGCATCGCGGCATCAGTTCGGTGCTGATGCGTTTCGCTGGCCGTGCCGGTCATGCATCCGGCAAGCAGGATCCGTCGGCCAGCGCGCTGCACCAGGCGATCCGCTGGGGTGGCCGCGCATTGGATCATGTGGAATCGCTGGCGCATGCGCGCTTCGGTGGTCTCACCGGGCTGCGCTTCAACATCGGTCGGGTCGAGGGTGGCATCAAGGCCAACATGATCGCGCCGGCAGCCGAATTGCGCTTCGGTTTCCGTCCGTTGCCGTCGATGGACGTGGACGCATTGCTGGGGAGCTTCGCTGGCTTCGCCGATCCGGCCGCGGCGCATTTCGAGGAAACCTTCCGTGGGCCGAGCCTGCCGTCCGGCGACATCGCCCGTGCCGAGGAACGTCGACTGGCCGCGCGCGATGTCGCCGATGCGCTGGAGCTGCCGATCGGCAACGCAGTGGATTTCTGGACCGAGGCCTCGCTGTTCTCCGCGGGTGGTTATACCGCGTTGGTGTACGGCCCGGGCGATATTGCCCAGGCGCACACTGCCGACGAGTTCGTGACGCTGGAGCAGTTGCAGCGCTACGCCACGTCGGTGCATCGCATCCTCAACGGTGTGCGCTGACCCGCGCGTCTGCTGCGCCTGACCACCTTGGATTTTTTCGGACATTTTCTCCTGCCATGCACGCCAACCGTCAAACCCGTCAGACCATCGTGCGCCTGCTTTCGAGCATGGCCAGCGCCAAGGAAATCAGCCAGTATCTGAAGCGCTTTTCGCAACTGGATGCCAAGCGTTTCGCCGTGGTCAAGGTCGGTGGCGCGGTGCTGCGCGACGACCTAGAAGCGCTGACCTCATCGCTGTCGTTCCTGCAAGAAGTAGGGCTGACCCCAATCGTGCTGCACGGCGCCGGCCCGCAATTGGATGCGGAACTGGCCGCGGCGGGGATCGAGAAGCGCACCGTCAACGGACTGCGCGTGACTTCGCCGGAAGCGCTGGCGATCGTGCGCCGGGTGTTCCAGACCTCCAACCTGAAATTGGTCGAGGCGTTGCAGCAGAACGGTGCGCGCGCCACCTCGATCACCGGCGGGGTGTTCGAGGCGCAGTACTTGGATCAGGCCACTTACGGCCTGGTCGGCGAGGTCACCGCGGTGAATTTGGCGCCGATCGAGGCCAGCCTGCAAGCCGGCTCGATTCCAGTCATCACCAGCCTGGGCGAAACCCCCAGCGGCCAGATCCTCAACGTCAACGCCGATATCGCCGCCAACGAACTGGTGCGGGAATTGCAGCCGTACAAGATCATTTTCCTCACCGGCACCGGCGGCTTGCTCGACGAGCGCGGTACGGTGATCGACTCCATCAATCTGTCCACCGAGTACGCGCACCTGATGCAGCAGCCGTGGATCAATGGCGGCATGCGGCTGAAAATCGAACAGATCAAGGATCTGCTGGACCGGCTGCCGCTGGAGTCGTCCGTGTCGATCACCCGCCCGGCCGACCTGGCCAAGGAACTGTTCACCCATAAGGGCTCCGGCACGCTGGTGCGACGTGGCGAGAGGGTGTTGCGCGCGACCTCGTGGCGTGAGTTGGACATGGCGCGCTTGAGGACGCTGATCGAATCCAGTTTCGGTCGCACCCTGGTGCCGGACTACTTCGACACGACCCGGTTGCTGCGCGCCTACGTCAGTGAGAACTACCGTACCGCGGTCATCCTGACCAACGAGGACGGCTACACTTATCTGGACAAGTTCGCGGTACTTGACGATGCGCAGGGTGAAGGCCTTGGCCGCGCGGTGTGGAACGTGATGCGCGAGGAAACGCCGCAGCTGTTTTGGCGTTCGCGCCACAACAATCAGGTCAACATTTTCTATTACGCCGAATCCGACGGCTGCTTCAAGCAGGAGAAGTGGAAGGTGTTCTGGTACGGGCTGGAGAATTTCGAGCAGATCCAGCACTGCGTGGCGCATTGCGCCACGCGCATGCCGACCTTGCTGGGTTGAACGCGACCGCCGCCATGTCTGCGTCCTCCTGCGATCCTACCGAGGCCTGGCGTTTCGTGCCGACCTTGCGCGGGTGTCATGTCAGCCTAGAGCCGCTGGAGCCGGCGCATGCCCAGGGGCTGCGCGTCGCGCTGGCCGGCAGCGGCCTGGACACGCTGTGGTACACCAGCGTACCGACGCCGGAGCGAGTGGATGTCTATGTCGCCGACGCGCTTGAGTTGCAGGCGTTGGGCCGCGTGCTACCGTTCGTGGTGCGCGACGCGCACGGCGAGATCGTCGGCAGCACGCGCTTTTACGGCCTGGACCCGCAGGTGCCGACGCTGTCGATCGGCTACACCTGGTATGCGCCGCGCGTGCAGCGCACCGGCGTCAATACCGAGGCCAAGCTGCTGTTGCTCGGTCACGCCTTCGATACCCTCGGCTGTCTCAGCGTGGCGTTCGAGACCAGCTGGTTCAACCATGCCTCGCGCGCGGCGATCGCACGGCTGGGCGCCAAGCAGGATGGGGTGCTGCGCAACCACAAGCGCCATCCCGATGGCACGCCGCGCGACACCGTGGTCTTCTCCATCATCGATACGGAATGGGCCGGGGTGAAACGTCACCTGCAGTTCCGCCTGGATTCGCACGCATGAGCACTTCCGTTTACTCCATTGGCATCGTCGGCGCGCGCGGCCACACTGGCGCCGAACTGATCCGCCTGATCGCTGCGCATCCGCAATTGTGCTTGGCCTTCGTGTCCTCGCGCGAATTGGACGGTCAGCGCGTCGACGTGCATCACGACGCCTACCAGGGCGAGCTGCGCTACGAAAACCTGGATCCGGAGGCGGTCGCGGCCAAGCGCGCCGACGTGGTCGTGCTGGCGCTGCCCAACGGCAAGGCCGCGCCCTACGTGGCCGCGCTGGAGGCGGCGCAACAGGCGGACGCGACGGCGGTGGATCCGGTGATCGTGGATCTGTCCGCGGACTATCGCTTCGATCCGAGTTGGTACTACGGCCTGCCGGAACTGACCCGGACGCGCTATGACGGGCAGCGGCGGATCAGCAATCCCGGTTGCTACGCCACCGCGATGCAGTTGGCGGTGGCGCCGTTGTGCGAGCAACTGGCCGGCCCGCCGCAGTGCTTCGGTGTCTCCGGCTACTCCGGTGCTGGCACCACGCCGTCGGACAAGAACGACCCGGCGCTGCTGCGCGACAACCTGATGCCGTATGCGTTGACCGACCACCTGCACGAGCGTGAAGTGTCTGCGCAACTCGGCCTGCCGGTGGAGTTCATGCCGCACGTGGCGGCGCATTTTCGCGGCATCACCATGACCGTGAACCTATGGCTGCAGCAGCCGATGACGCTGGATGCGGTGCAGCGTCGCTACCGCGAGCGCTATGCCGGCGAAGCGCTGATCGAGGTGCTGGACACCGCGCCGTGGGTGAGTCGCATCGCCTGCCGCCACGGCGTGCAGATCGGTGGCTTCACCCTGGCGCCGGGCAACAAGCGGCTGGTGCTGGTGGCGACGCTGGACAATCTGCTCAAGGGCGCGGCGACGCAGGCGATGCAAAATCTCAACCTGGCGCTGGGATTGGACGAATTGACGTCGATTCCGGTGTGACATCATCTGGACCCGCAACCTGGGTCCCACACAAGAGCCTCCCTCCCCATGACCAATCTCCTGTGGCAAAAACCCGGCGTTGCCGTCGATGCGCAGATCCAGGCATTTCTGGCTGGCGACGACGTGCTGCTGGATCGCGAATTCTTCCTGCACGACATCGCCGCCAGCGGCGCGCATGCCGAAGGCCTGCAGCGCATCGGCATTCTCTCGGTGGACGAACTGGCTGGATTGCAACGCGAGCTGGCGATCCTGGCCGAAGACTTCCGCAGCGGCGCATTCGTCCTCGATGCGCGCTTCGAAGACGGGCATTCGGCGATCGAAACGCGGTTGACCGAGCGCCTGGGCGATGCCGGGCGCAAGATCCACACCGGACGTAGCCGCAACGATCAGATCTTGGTCGCTACCCGGCTGTGGCTGAAGGACAAGTTGACGCGTTTGGTCCAGCTCAGCGCCGAGATCGCCAAGGTCGCGTTGGACCGCGCGCAGGCCGAGCAGGATCTGCCGGTGCCCGGCTATACCCACATCCAACGTGCCGTAGTGTCGTCGGCGGGTATGTGGTGGGCTGGCTGGGCCGAGGCCTTCATCGACGATGCGGTACGCGCTGGCGATACGCTGCGGTTGGTGGACTGCAATCCGCTCGGCACCGCCGCCGGTTACGGTGTCAATCTGCCGCTGGATCGCGATCACACCACCGCTGCGCTGGGCTTCGCACGCCTGCAGGTCAGCCCGATCTACGCGCAATTGTCGCGCGGCAAGTTCGAAATGGCGGCACTGGAAGCGCTCGGTAGCGCCACCTTGGATCTGCGCCGTCTGGCCTGGGACCTGTCGCTGTTCACCAGCGGCGAGTTCGGATTCGTCGCGCTGCCGGCGCAGTACACCACCGGCAGTTCGATCATGCCCAACAAGCGCAATCCGGACGTGATCGAACTGATGCGCGCCACCCATGCCAGCGTGGCCGCGGCGCGGACCGAGATCGAACAGCTGCTCTCGCTGCCCTCCGGCTATCACCGCGATTTGCAGAGCAGCAAGGGGGCGATTTTCCACGGTTTCGGTCGTGGTCTGGCCGCGCTTGAGTTGTTGCCGGCGTTGCTGGCCAATCTGGAGTGGCGCCAGGACAAGCTGCGGGTGGCGATCGACTCCGGTATGTACGCCACCGACGTGGCCGTGGAAGCGGCGCTGGCCGGGGTGCCGTTCCGCGAGGCGTATCAGGCGGCGGCGGCCACCGCTGACAGCGCTGGGCAGGGGCGCACGCCGGAAGGCAGTCTGGCCGCACGGGTCTCGCCCGGTGCCGCCGCCGATCTGCGCCTGGCGCAATTGCACGCGCGCTGGCACGCGCTGGGTGGCTGATGCCGATCACCGCCGTGCCGCCACCGCGCCTGGCGCACACCGAACCGATCCAGCAAGGACACCAGACGATGACACACTACTTGGTCATGGCGATGCGCAAGCCGACGTTTCCGGAGTCGGTGATCCAGCCGCACCGCGATTTTCTCGCCGCGCTACGCGCGCAGGGGCTGTTGGAACTCACCGGCGGTTTCGCCGACGGCAGCGGCGGTGCCTATGTGTTGAAGAACGTCGCCAGTCTCGAACAGGCGCGGGCGATTGTCGCCGAGGATCCGTTGCTGTTGCAGAATGCGTCCGAGTTGACCATCTACGCTTGGAATACCCATTGAGCCGCACGAGGCCACGATGAGCGTACCGACCGCCCCCATCGCTGTGTCCGCCTTCGCCGAGCAGGTGCTGCCGCCATGGCGGCGCGCGGTGCTCAAGGTCGGTAGCAGCTTGTTGGCCGCCGATGGCGGCGGCGTCAGTCCGCGCTTCGCGCTGGGTCTGGCGCAGTTCGTCTCCGCCAACCTGGCGGCCGGGCGCGAACTGGTGATCGTCTCCTCCGGCGCGGTCGCCGCCGGCCGCGCGATTGTGCCCAAAGCGGCCGAGGCGGGCGCGGCGCTGGCCGCGCGGCAGGCGCTGGCCGCGCTCGGTCAGGCGCAACTGATCGCGTTGTGGCAGCGCTTCTTCGAGCGACCGGTGGCGCAGGTGTTGCTGACCCACGACGATCTGCGTAACCGTCGCCGCTACCTCAACGCGCGCGCGACCCTGGGCGAGCTACTGCGGCTGGGCGCGCTGCCGGTGGTCAACGAGAACGACACCGTGTCGGTGGACGAACTCACGCTGGGCGACAACGATAATCTCGCGGCGATCGTCGCCGCGCTGGTCGATGCCGACGCACTGTTCATCGCCACCGACATCGACGGCCTGTACACCGCCGATCCGCGTCGTGACCCGCAGGCGCAGCCGCTGCACGAGGTGCAGGAACTGAGCGCGACGGTGCTGGCGATGGCCGGTGGTCGCGGCAGCGGTGTCGGCACCGGTGGCATGCGCACCAAGTTGGAGGCGGCGGCCAAGGCCGGCGCCGCCGGCATCGAGACCTATTTATTCAACGGTCGCAGCGCTGAGGTGGTGCGTGCGCTGGCGCAGGACCGTCTGCGTGGCACCCGCATCCATGCCGCACGCACCCGCATTGCCGCGCGCAAGTATTGGTTGCGCCATGTGCCGGTGGAACCCGGTGCGATCCGGATCGACGCCGGTGCTGCGGTCGCGCTGGTCGAGAAGGGAGCTTCGCTGTTGCCCGGCGGCGTTGCTGACGCCGATGGCGAATTCCGCCGCGGCGACATGGTGGAGGTGCGCCTGCGCGACGCCGCTGGCGAGCGCTGCTTGGCGCGCGGCATCAGCCAGTACGCGGCGACGGACATCCGTCGCATCGCCGGTCGCCATTCGCGCGACATCGAGGCGATCCTGGGCTACAACTATGGCGAGAACGTGATCCATCGGGACGATCTGGTGCTGCAAGCGCCGTGATCCTGGATCTAGGATCACGGCTGCATCGCGTTACGCTCGCGTGGTCGCGCCGAGATCGCGCCAGCGCGAGTGGCTCGGTTCGATACATCCGGCCAACGCGCGGCTTTTTAAGGATCACGCATCTCGCTTCAATCATCCCATCATCTGGAACCGCGCCATGACGTCCATCCGCTCCCTCGTCCTGCAATGCCGCGATGCTGCGCAGGCGCTGGCGCAGTTGTCGTCCGCAGCCAAGCAGGCGTTGTTGGAGGCGATGGCGGCGGCGTTGCAGGCCGATGCCGAGCGCATCCTCGCCGCCAATGCGCGCGATCTGGACGCGGCGCGGGCCAAGGGCGTCGGCACGGCGTTGCTGGATCGGCTGGCGCTGGACAGCACGCGCCTGGATAGCATCGCCGCGGCCTTGTGCGAGGTCGCGGCGCTGCCCGATCCGGTTGGCCAGATCACCCGCGACGACGTGCGTCCCAACGGCATCCGGGTGCAGAAAATCCGCGTGCCGCTGGGTGTGGTGGCGATGATCTACGAGGCGCGTCCGAACGTGACCGCCGATGCCGCGGCGCTGTGTATCAAGGCCGGCAACGGGGTGATCCTGCGCGGCGGCTCGGAAGCGATCCACTCCAACACCGCCATCGCCGCGGCGCTACGCCGCGCACTGCGAGAGGCTGGTCTCGGCGAGGCCGCGCTGACCCTGCTCGAGGACCTGCGCCGTGAGACCATGCTGGAGTTGCTGCAGCTCAACGATCTTGTCGATCTGGCGATCCCGCGTGGCGGCGAGGGTCTGATCCGTTTCGTCGCCGAACACGCGCGCGTGCCGGTGATCAAACACTACAAAGGCGTGTGCCATCTGTTCGTGGACGCCTCAGCCGACGTGGACCTGGCGATAAAGCTGCTGATTGATGGCAAGACTACGCGTCCGGCGGCCTGCAATTCCCTGGAGACGTTGTTGGTCCACGCCGACATCGCCGCGCGCTTCCTGCCGTTGGCGGCACAGGCGCTGCGCCAACGCGGCGTGGTGCTGCGCGGCGACGCCGCCACCCGCGCACTGCTGCCGCAGATCGAACTCGCCAGCGACGACGACTACGCCGCCGAGTACCTCGATCTGATCCTGGCGATCGCGGTGGTGCCTGATCTGGATGCGGCGATCGCGCACATCCGCCGCTACGGTTCGGACCACACCGAGGTCATCGCCACCACCGATGCCGCCAATGCCGAGGCGTTCGTGCAGGCACTGCGCGCGGCGGTGGTGATGGTCAATGCATCCTCGCGGTTTTCCGATGGTGGCGAGCTGGGCCTCGGGGCGGAGATCGGTATCTCGACCACGCGCCTCCACGCCTATGGCCCGATGGGCCTGGACGCGTTGACAGTGGAGCGTTTCGTGGTGCGTGGCGAAGGTCAGGTGCGGCACCCAGACACCGCGTCCTGACGGCCATCGCGTACCTGGGCGCGGCTTGCGCCAGCGGCATTGACGGCGGTGTTGGGCGATGTCCGGCGCGCATGGACGGCGGTCGCGTTCATCCGGCTGGGTCTGCTCGGCAGTCTGCCGTGGAGCGGCATGATCGGCTCGCGCTGCAATCGATGCCTGGCCTCGGCGCTGGTGGGTGTGGCGATTTGTGCTGGTGGTTTGCATCTGGCGTATCGGGAGGCCGGGTTATCTGGCGAGCGTCGAAGCCAGCAACCCGATACCTTTGACACTTTCCAAAATGCGCTTTGCCGTCTAGCGTGGCGAACTTGCCTTCTAATTCGATACGATCAGCCCATGCGCCGTTTTGCTCCCCGCCTGCTTGCCACTGCCATCGCCTTCATGATCGCCGGTGGTGCGATCGCTCAGACCGCGCCCATGACCCCGGACATCACCGGCAAGCCCTTCGTCGCGCCGACCGTGGCGGACGACTACATCAAGCGGGAGGTGATGATTCCGATGCGCGACGGGGTGAAGCTACATACCGTCATCGTGCTGCCCAAGAACGCGCACGGCGCGCCGATCCTGCTGACTCGCACGCCCTACGATGCCAGCGGCCGCGCCAGCCGTCTGTTCTCCCCGCATATGCGCGACCTGCTGCCGCAGAGCGATGAGGTCTTCGCGGAGGGCGGCTACATCCGCGTATACCAGGACGTGCGTGGCAAGTACGGATCCGAGGGCGATTACGTGATGACCCGGCCACTGCGCGGTCCGCTCAATTCCACCAAGGTGGATCACGCCACTGACGCCTGGGACACCATCGACTGGCTGGTCAAGCACGTGCCCGAGTCCAACGGCAAAGTGGGCATGATTGGCTCGTCTTACGAAGGCTTTACCGTGGTCATGGCGCTGACCGATCCGCATCCGGCGCTGAAGGTGGCGGCGCCGGAAAGCCCGATGGTCGATGGTTGGATGGGCGATGACTGGCTCAACTACGGTGCTTTCCGGCAAGTCAACCTGGATTACTTCACCGCCCAGCTGAGCAAGCATGGCAAGGGGACGAGCATTGCGCGTCAGGGTTACGACGACTACAGCAACTTCCTGCGTGCCGGTTCGGCCGGCGCCTACGCCAAGGCCGCTGGCCTGGAGCAACTACCGTGGTGGCACAAGCTCACCGAGCACCCGGCTTACGATGCGTTCTGGCAACTCCAGGCGCTGGACAAGGTCATGGCGCGCACCCCGTTGAAGGTGCCGACGATGTGGCTGCAAGGATTGTGGGATCAGGAAGACATGTGGGGCGCAATCCACAGCTACGCGGCGATGGAGCCGCGCGACACCGGCAACGACCGCAATTATCTGGTGATGGGGCCGTGGCGGCATAGTCAGGTCAACGCCAGTGGCGCATCGTTGGGCGCGTTGCAGTTCGATGGCGACACCACGCTGCAATTCCGCCGCGACGTGCTCAAGCCGTTCTTCGACCAATACCTGGTGGATGGCGCGCCCAAGGCCGACACGCCACCGGTGTTGATCTACAACACCGGTGCCAATCACTGGGATCGCCTGCAGCACTGGCCATTGAGCTGCGCGCAGGGTTGCGCGGCGCAGAGCAAGCCGCTGTACCTGGAAGCTGGCGGTAAGGTGTCGTTCGAGGCGCCGAAGGCCGGGCAGGGCGAGTACACCGAATACGTGTCCGACCCTGCCAAGCCGGTGCCGTTCGCGCCGCGCCCAGTCGCGTTCGAAGACCGTGGCATGTGGACCACCTGGCTGGTCCACGACCAGCGTTTCGTCGACGGTCGCCCGGACGTGTTGACCTTCGTCAGCGAGCCCCTGCAAGCGCCCTTGCGCATCGCCGGCGCGCCACAAGTGCACCTGCAGGCCTCCACCAGCGGCCGCGATAGCGACTGGGTCGTCAAGCTGATCGATGTGTACCCGGATCAGATGGCCTCCGATCCCCAAATGGGTGGCTACGAATTGCCGATATCGCTGGCGATCTTCCGTGGCCGTTACCGCGAGAGTTTCGAACATCCCGCGCCACTGGCGCCAAACCAGCCGCTGGCCTACACGTTCGGCCTACCGACCGCCAACCACACCTTCCAGCGCGGCCACCGCGTGATGGTGCAGGTGCAGTCCAGCCTGTTTCCGCTGTACGACCGTAATCCGCAGACCTACGTGCCGAACATCTATTTCGCCAAGCCCGGCGATTACCAGAAAGCCACGCAGCGGATCTGGCACACGCCACAACAACCCAGCTTCATCGAACTGCCGGTGTATTGAACATGCCGTGAGCGTTCTCGTGTTGCATTTGTGGGACGCTTGCTGGCGGGCGTCCCATCGCGGTGCCGCGCGCTACCGCTGTCGGCGTCGGATATCGTGGTTTGGCCAAGCACACTCGCAGGTAATGAAGGTGCTTGTGCTATCCAATCTGTGGGTGATGTCCCCAACGTTGTTGCGGGTCAGGTTGCACGTCAACGTCGAGCGTTGTTGTGGGGTTATCTGCGTGCACGATGTCAGTTTCGCTAAAAAAGTGGAAGAGCTCGGCTCCACACGCAGGCATCAGCGGTAGAGCTGATCGAAAGCCTCAGGCTGAGAGTCTTACGTAGATCTCTACAGTGGCGAACCTGCATTGTCGCGTCGATTAAAGCGTCGGCCCTAAAAAACTCAACATAGTCTCGTCGCAAAAATCGTAGCTGTACTTGAGGTGCAGCAATCCGGCCATCGGCTGGATCGATGGCGCCTGGCGTTCACCGCGGACAGGGTCTGCCGGCATACACATCGAAAGCGTCTTTTGCAGTGCGGACCATGGCGTTTTCCCGATCAACTGGGTCTGAGGTTGTCGCAGAGCAATCTGGTTCTCAAGAGCCGAACGGAGCAGGTTTTCACTGGGAAGCGTTATCGATGGCAGAACGAGGAAGGCGTTTGCTCGAACGTTGCAAGGAAGTCGATGTCAGCGTAACGAAAGTGGATGATCCATACGCGCCTCGCAGGGTACCAAGTGCATCAATTAAAAATCGATGCTGGGTTTGTCATGGGTAATTAAGGGGATGGGTATCTCAATATTTTAGTGAAACAGATGATTTGAAATTTATGCTTCCTTTGTTTCATGGGTTGATTGGCGATGTTTTCACGAATTTTCTGGTGAAATTTTTTATCATTAGGAATGCGGCATGACGATGGCGTGAAACCCATAAAATTTTTTCATGGCTTTGTCTACGCTTAGTGCGCGCGTGGTGGTGTATAAGTTTATCTCTAATATTTACTCTTAATTTTCGCTTTGAATTTTGGAAATATGTAAATTTCGAGAAGTAATAAGAGGTAGAGGTCATCTTTTCCTTGATATGAGGATGAATTCGACTTCATGGAGATGAGAGTGAAGTCGGCGCTCTGAGGATCCGATTGGGATCAAGTGTTGTTGAATCAAAGGGCGATGTGTCGTTCGTCGATAAATTTATAAATTATTTTTTGGGTTGAAGTGATTTGACCCTTGTGTCGTCGTTGCTGAATCTTGCTTCGTTGCTCGTCGTAGTGCGATATCGCGCATCGTCAAAGTTGCTTCGTTTTATTTTTATTGGAAAATCTCGGGCTCTAGTTTTTCGCTGTGATGTTTCATCAGTGGTCTTATGTCTTTATTATGTAAAAAAATAAACATTCCGATAATTCATTGCCAATAGGGCGATTGATCGATAATTCCCATTGGCGCACACGCAGGGGAAATGAATGAAGACGCCATACAGCAATAGCTGGAACGCAGTCGTTGGACACGCAAAGATGATCTTGAAACTGGACGCGTGTGCTGTCGTGGCCGGCAGCGGCATTGACCCGCGGCGTCGATCGCGGTTGACCGCATCCGCGCTGGCGCTGGCGCTGGCAAGTGCGGGTTGCTCGGCGACGTGCTGGGCCAGCGTCTTTGCCCCGATTAATTCCAGTGGCACGGTCACTTCCTGTAACTCTGGCGCAGGCGTTCTCGTCGGCAGGAACAATCCTGGGGCCACCAATGCCTACCCGGTCGATGGCTCGGGCACCTATGCAAACGTGGCCGGTTGCAATGCGACCGGTGCCGGCCTGGATGCGGTCAGTATTTTCGGTAGCTTCGGTCAGGCGACGGGTGCCGGCGCTTCCGTGTTCGGTTTCCAGTCCACGGCCGCGCGCTGGGCATCGGCCTTTGGCCTGCAGACTCAGGCTAGCGGTATCGCCAGCACCGCGTTGGGTTTCGGCAGCAATGCCACTGCATTGAACAGCGTTGCCATCGGCGGTGCCGGCGGCACTGGCGGCGTGGGGACACTCCCGCTGTCTCAGGCCAATTCGACGACTGCTTCGGGAGACGGTTCAGTGGCAATTGGCAGTAATTCCACCAGCGGCGCGCAGGCCTCTGGCACCGGCGCCATCGCCATCGGTGGCCAGTCGGTGTCGTCTGCCAGCAACACCATCGCCATTGGCACGAATGCCCAGGCCACGGTGATCGCTGCGGTAGCGATGGGCACCAATGCGATGGCTGCACAGCAAGCCGTGGCGATCGGCAACAACGCGGTCGCCAATGCGCTGCTGGCAACAGCGTTAGGTAATGCAGCGACCGCAAGCGGTACGGGCTCGGTCGTGGTCGGCAGCGGCGCCAACGACAATGGCGCCACCAGCAGCGTGGTGATCGGCCGTGGCGCGAGCATCGCCGCCGGCATCGCTGGTGTCAGCGTGGCGTTGGGGCAGGGCAGCAGGGTGACCTCCGCGGGGGTTGGTACCACGGGTACCACGCTCAATGGAACCACCTATTCCTTCGCGGGGACCTCGCCGGTCGGTACGCTCAGCGTGGGCAGCGCTGGCAACGAGCGCACGCTGACCAATCTGGCCGCGGGGCAGATCGGGGGCAGCAGCACTGATGCTGTCAATGGCAGCCAGTTGTTCGCCACCAACAGCGCCGTGCAGAGCTTGGGCAGCACCGTGAACAGTATCAATAATGGTCTAGGCATCAAGTATTTCCATGGTAATTCGACGCAAACCGATGCGACCGCCACCGGCACGGACAGCGTGGCGATCGGTCCGGTCTCCAATGCGCAGGGCGTGTCGGGTATCGCCATCGGCAATGCCGCTCAATCCGGCACCACTGGCAAAAACGTGGCGATCGGCGCCACGGCGTCGGCCAATAGCGGTACGACGGCGGGCGGAGCGGTGGCGATCGGCCTGAGTCAAAACGCCAGCGGCGACGGCGCGGTGGCGATTGGCGATCCCAACGTCTCCAACGGGACCGGCGCGGTGGCGGTGGGCGCGGACAACACGGCTGCCGGTGATACCGCTGGCAACACCGCGGCCAACGGCGCAGTCGCCATCGGTAATGCCAATAGTGCGATCGGGCAAGGCGCGGTGGCATTGGGCAATGGGTCCACCGCCGGTGCGGCGAGCGCCATCGCGCTGGGCGATACCGCGACGGCCAACGGCTCGAACGCCATCGCGCTAGGCGGTAGCTCCACCGCCAGTGCGCAACGTGCGGTGGCGATTGGTAACTCCTCCACCGCCGGTGGCACCAACGCGGTTGCACTGGGTTTCTCCACCACTGCAAATGGTCTGGGTTCGGTGGTGATCGGCAGCGGCGCCAGCGACAACGGCATCACCAGCAGCGTGGTGATCGGCCGCGGCGCGAGCATCACCGCGGGCGTCACCGGGGTCAACGTGGCGCTGGGGCAGGGCAGCAGCGTGACCGCGGTGGCAGTTGGCACCACGGGCACCACGCTCAACGGGACGACCTATTCCTTCGCGGGGACTGCGCCGGTCGGCACGCTCAGCGTGGGCAGCGCCAGCAATGAGCGCACGCTGACCAATCTGGCCGCGGGTCAGGTCAGCGCCAGCAGCACGGACGCCGTCAATGGCAGTCAGTTGTTCGCCACCAACAGTGCCGTGCAGAGCTTGGGCAGCACCGTGAGTAATATCGATAACGGTGGCGGCATCAAGTATTTCCGTAGTAATTCGACCCAAGCCGATGCGACCGCCACTGGCTCGGATAGCGTGGCGATTGGTCCGGTCTCCACCGCCAGTGCGCAGAGTGCGGTGGCGCTGGGTAACGCTTCCACCGCCGGTGCACAAAATGCGCTCGCGCTGGGTTTTTCCACCACCGCGAACGGTGTGGGTTCTGTGGTGGCCGGCAGCGGTGCCAGCGACAACGGCGTCACCAGCAGCGTGGTGATCGGCCGCGGCGCGAGCATCACCGCGGGCGTCACCGGGGTCAACGTGGCGTTGGGGCAGGGCAGCAGAGTGACCGCTACGGCGGTCGGCACCACGGGGACCACGATCAACGGGACCGTCTATTCCTTCGCGGGGACCGTGCCGGTCGGCACGCTCAGCGTGGGCAGTGCCGGCAACGAGCGCACGCTGACCAATCTGGCGGCGGGTCAGGTCAGTGCCAGCAGCACGGACGCCGTCAATGGCAGCCAGTTGTTCGCCACCAACAGTGCCGTGCAAAGCCTGGCCAGCACGGTGCAGACCACGACCATCCATTATTACAGTGCCAACGACAACGGCGTGATGGGCAGTAATTTCGCAAACGATGGCGCCACCGGTGGCAATGCGACGGCGGTGGGGAAGAACGCGCTGGCCTCTGGCCAGGGAGCGTTTGCGGCTGGCCTGGGCGCATCGGCCAGCATCGACAACAGCGTGGCGCTGGGGTCCGGTGCCGTCTCCAATCGTGCCGTGGCCGCCGCCACCGGCACGATTCCTGCGGGAAGTTCGCTGATCAGTTACAACACCACGGACCGCACTTTGCTCGGTGCGCTTAGCCTTGGCAGCAGCACCAGCTATCGGCAGATCACCAACATCGCCGACGGCACGCAAGCGCAGGATGCGGTGACCGTTCGTCAGTTGGCCGGCTCGCTGCAATCCTTTGCGGTGACCCCGATCCAGTATTTCCATGCCAACTCCACCGCGACCGATGCATTGGCGGTGGGCGCCGAATCGGTGGCGGTGGGGCCGCAGACCGTGGTCAATGGCGATAACGGCATCGGTGTCGGCAATGGCGCGGTCGTGCAGCAAACCGCACCGGGCGGCATCGCGATTGGGCAGGGCGCGAATGTTCAGCTGGCCGATGCGGTGGCATTGGGCACGGCGGCATCGGCGGCGGCCACGCAAGGTGTGGCGGTTGGTGCCGGTAGCAAGGTCACCCAGGCAGGTGGCGTTGCGTTGGGTGCAGGCGCGGTGGCCTCCACTGCCGCCGGTGCGGCGGGGTATGTGCCCAGCAATGCCACCGCGAGTCAGACAGCAGCGATCAACGCCACCACCAGCACGCTGGCGAGTGTGTCGGTCGGCAATGCGGCCAACGGTGCCTATCGCCAGATCAATGGGGTGGCGGCAGGTTCGCAGGACAGCGATGCGGTCAACGTGGCGCAGCTCAAGGGTGTGCAGTCGCAGGTGCAACAGGTGCAGAATGGTTCGGTTGGCTACGACACCAATGCCGATGGCAGCATCAATTACCAGAGCCTGACGCTGGGGCGTGGCAATCCCGCCGGAGTCAGTGCTCCGGTGACCGTGCATAACGTGGCCGCGGGTACGGCGACGACCGATGCGGTCAACGTCGGCCAACTGAATGCGGGTGTCCAGGCCGCGAAGGATTGGTCGAAGACCTATACCGATCAACGTTTCGCAAGCCTCGACAGCAATATCGGCAAAGTCAGTGAACGCGCCAATGCCGGCACGGCGGCTGCGATGGCGATGGCGAGCCTGCCACAGGCCTACCAGCCGGATCAGAATGCCATGGCGGTGGCATTGAGTAGCTACCACGGACAAAGCGGTATCGCGATCGGCCTTTCCACGGTTTCCGAAAGCGGCAGTTGGGTTTACCGGCTTAGCGCCAGTTCCAACAGCCGTGGCGATACCGGTGCGTCGATTGGTGCGGCACGGTTCTGGTAGTCGGTCTTGCAGTGCGATTGCTCCCATGGCAGGCGCGACAGCGCATGCCATGGGGGTAGTGACACACTCCAGCATGCGACACCATCCGGGCGTGAATCTCGCGACTGGGATTACGACCGTTATACGGATGAGTTCAAGGTTGAGGCGGTCCGCCAGGTGATCGATCGCGGGTTCAAATTGGCGCAGGTCGCCGAGCGGCTAGGCGTCACCGCGCACAGCCTGTACGCCTGGCTGCGCAAGTTCGGCAACCCTGGCGTGGTGCAGCGTGCCGAGTTGGACCAGAGCGTGGAGGTTCGGCGCCTGAAGGCCGAGTTGCACCGTGTGACCGAGGAGCGCGACATCCTAAAAAAGGCCGCCGCGGACTTTGCCAAGCGGTAAAGGCAAAGTCCGCTTTTATGTAGGCTCATCGCAAGGAATTCAGGCTGTGTGCGATGTGCCGCGTGTTGCGCGTCAACCGGGCTGGTTATGACGCCTGGTGACGCTCCCCCAAAGTGAGCGCGCCAAGCAAGACGAGCGCTTGCTGAGATTGATCGAGTACCACTGGCTTGCCAGCGGTAGTGTCGATGGGCATCGCAAGATCGCCAAGGATCTGCGTGATCTGGGTGAACGTTGCAATCGCCATCGGGTGCATCGGCTCATGCGCAGGCAGGGGTTGCGTGCCCAGGTGGGCGATGGTCGCAAACCGCGCTTCGATGGTGGAACGCAGTGTAAATCGGCCGCTAACCTACTTGATCGGCAGTTCGAGGTGACAGCCTGGGCGAGCGATTTCACCTTCATCCGCACGCATGAAGGTTGGATGTACCTGGCGGTTGTGATCGATCTGTTTTCAAGCCAGGTCGAGGGTCATGAGTGTTTACGGAACCCTGGGCGTATCAGCAGCACTGTCACGGGCTTTCAAGGCCCACAGTGGTGTTTCTCCTCGTCAGTGGAGGCGTAAGCTCCCCCGTCAAGCATGCGCCTTACCGGGACTAGGCGGGGCCCTTGATGCCCATGCGCTTGGCCATGCGTGCCAAATTGGCGCGATCCAAGTGCAGCTCACGGGCCGCCGCTGCCCAACGGTAGTTGTGTCGGTCGAGGGCGTTGCGGATCAGGCTCTCTTCAAAGGCAGCGACTGCACCTCGAAAGGTGCCTGTGATGGAGGGTGGGCGTGTGGCCTGCAGTGGAGTGCTGAGTGGTTCATGCACTGCAAGACCAAGATCGCTTGCACTCAGAGATAGGATGCGGGGGCGCGTGGCTTGTTCGCCCAATGCGCGAATGACCGCTCGCCCGATGGTGTGCTCCAACTCCCGCACATTGCCAGGCCAGTCATACGACAACAGTGCCGCCTGGGCACTGGCATCTAGTCGCAGCCCGCCGAGCCGATGGCGTGCACGGGCCTCTTCCAAGAAAAAGCCGCTCACGGTCAGCACATCGCGGCCTCGATCCCGAAGGGGCGGCACAAAGAGTGGAAACACGCTGAGACGATGATAAAAATCGGCACGCATCAGGCCTTGGCGCACCTGTAGAGCCAAGTCGCGATTGGTGGCCGCAATGACGCGCACATCCACGCGGTGTTCGCGGTCTGAACCTAAGCGCTGCACCTGTCCTTCTTGCAGCACGCGCAGCAGTTTGGCCTGGGTGGCAAGTGGGAGCTCGCCTACCTCGTCCAAAAACAGCGTGCCGGTATGGGCAAGCTCAAATTTCCCGCGCCGATCCGAAACGGAGCCGGTGTAGGCGCCTTTGACATGGCCAAAAAGCTCGCTTTCAACCAGTGTGTCTGGCAAAGCTGCACAGTTGATGCTGATCATGGGTTTGTCTGCTCGCATCGACGCGCCGTGAAGCGCTCGCGCGACCAGCTCTTTGCCAACCCCTGTTTCTCCTTGAATGAGCACAAAAAGGTCACTGGGGCCGGCTAAACTGATGTCTTTGAGAAGTTGCTTGATCGCTTTGCTTTGGCCAATGAGCTGTCGCACTGAACGATGGTTTTCGAGCGCATAGGCTACTTGCTCTTGTGCTGCTTTCGCCTGGTCAGCCAGCACCCGAATGCGGGATGAAGCCGCCACTGACGCACTTGCCAAACTTGCAAAGGCTTCAAGGAGGTCAAGTTCGACACCGGAGAAGCGTTCGGTTTCGAGCGCATCGAGGGTCAAGAGCCCCCAGGGCCTTCCTTCGACAGTGAGCGCGCATCCAAGGCAATCGTGGACGGGCAAATGCCCATGAATGCCTTCCACCAGCCCGTCATACGGATCTGGCAAAGGGCTGTCGGCAGGAAAGCGAATGGGGCCTTTGGCATTCAGAAGTTCAGCCAAACGCGGGTGCTCAGTGACTTGGAAGCGCCGACCCAGTGTGTCTGGGCTAAGACCATTGACGGCCACCGGCACCAACTCCTGACCTTCCAAGCGAAGCAGGGCTGTGGCATCGCAAGGCAAGAGAGCCCGAAGCCCTTGGAGAAGACGACGATACCGCTCGGCATCTGGCAGGTCCTGGGTGAGGTCGCTCAGAAGAGGCAATAGGGCGGCAAGTTGGTGGGCGTGAGTCATTTCGACGACCTAAGAGTCAAAGTGACTCCGTGACGACGAGGTCATTATGACTCGAATGGCCTTGAAGTGATTGATTTCACTGGAGCGCTGTGTTGGCACAGTAACTGCGTAGGTAGTGGCTGACCCAATGAGAGATCGATCATGTTGTCTGACCCCCATCGTGCTGTTATTGCTTCAACTGTGCCGCTCCTTGAACAAGGCGGCGAGGCGCTCATCACCCACTTCTATCAAACCATGCTCGCACAGCACCCTGAGGTGCGCCCTTACTTCAACGCCACGCATCAGGCCAGTGGCGACCAACCTCGGGCATTGGCCAATGGTGTGCTCATGTATGCCAAGAACATCAACCGTCTGGAAGCGCTTGGACCGTTGGTGTCCCAGATCGTCAACAAGCATGTGGCACTACAAGTCCAGCCTGAGCATTACGGTATCGTGGGCAAGTGCCTGATCGCGGCAATTGCCGAAGTTTTGGGACCGGCCATTGCAACACAAGCGGTCCTGGATGCTTGGACGGCAGCTTATGGGCAACTGGCAGACATTCTGATCGGCGCCGAGCGCACGCGCTATGAGGAGCAAGCACGCGCTCATGGTGGATGGCGTGGAGACCGCACTTTCGTTGTCTTGGCAAAAGTCAAAGAGAGTGAAGAGATCACCTCATTCTACCTGGTTCCAATCGACGGAAAGCCGGTCATGGATTTCAAGCCCGGGCAATACATTGGGCTCCATCTTTGGATCAATGATGAAGAGTTTCGCCGCAATTATTCCCTGTCCGCCTATCCAAACGGTAAGACTTATCGCATCAGCGTCAAGCGTGAGCCGGGTGGGGTGGTTTCGAACTACTTGCATGACCATGTGCAGGTAGGGAGCGAGCTGCTACTCAACGCGCCAAGTGGCGCATTTGTCTTGAAGCCGGGGACACGGCCAATTGCCTTCATCAGTGCGGGAGTTGGGGTCACTCCAATTTTGCCGCTGCTCCAAGAGGCTCTTGGCACTGGCCGACACATCACCTTCATTCATTGCGCGCGAGACAGCAAAGTGCATGCTTTCAAGGAGCAGATCGAAAATGCTGCCAAACGACATCCGATGCTTTCGCACTACTACTGCTATGACCGTGATGAAGGACTGGACGCGCCGCCGCACGGGATAGGCTACTTGACGCTGGACCATTTGAAAGCGTGGTTGCCACCTGCGCAAGAAGGCGTGCGTGATGTGGATGTCTACTTCTTAGGGCCTAAGCCTTTCATGCGGATGCTAAAAAAGCAGCTTGATGAAGTAGGCGTTCCCCGCGATCAGGTGCGCTATGAATTCTTCGGTCCTGCTGCTGCATTGCAGTAATTTCTGTCAACGCCGATTTAAATCTGACCCACCCCGGGGTCTTCATCGTCGCGCTACTCGCTCGCGCAGGGAGGTACGCCCAGAGTTTCCTAGACATCTCATGGCCATGGGAAATGGCAGATTCGGAGGTGTCCATGAGTAGCAAGCGGTATCCGGATGAGTTCAAGTTCGAGGCGTTCCGCCAGGTGATCGATCGCGGGTTCAAAGTGGCGCAGGTCGTCGGCTGGGCGATGCGCGATCGGGCCGATACCGAGTTGGTCATGCAGGCCCTGTTGTCGGCGGGTTTGGCGGCGCAAACCCGCATCCGGGTGCCTGGTTTACTCGGACCAAGGGTCGGTCTACACCAGCGATGACTGGCAGAGTTTCCTGGCGCCCCATGGCTTGGGGTGCAGTATGAGACGGCGCGGTAACTGCCACGAGCGCGAAGCCTGCCCTTGGGGCACAACGCCCCCGTGGAAAGCTTCTTCGGCCTGCTCAAACGCGAGCGGATCAGGCGGCGAGCCTATCCCGCCAAGGACGCCGCGTCCGACTGCATCGAGATGTTCTACAACCCCAAACGCCGCCATGGTTCAACTGGCGACCTGTCCCCTGTAGAGTGCGAGCGGTGCTACGCGCAACGAGGGTCATGGGTGTTTACGGAACCCTGGGCGTATCAAATTGCGTCAGATGGGCTGCAACGCCGACACCATGCAGCAACGCCTGGGCGATGGATACTATGAACAGAAGCTGGTGCGCGAGCAGATCGGACAACTGACTGGGCGTCGCTTCCTGGATGGGTATAGCAGCGACGAAGCGCAATACCAGGCGCTGCTGGGTATCTACGAAAACCGTGAGCAATCGCGGCGTTCGTCTTTTCAATCCGGTGCTAGGCACGACCGTTCTCCTTTCGCTTTGACCGAGCGCGTCCGGCCGCTGTTGTTCACCACAACCGTGGCGCGTAGCCGTCCGCGCTCGCATATCCTGACCGTGAGATTGCTGCCACTGCTGAGCCCGTCCGGGAAGAAGCGGATCGCAGACCTGTCCTGACTGGATAGCACGACCAGCGAGCCGATGGCTGGTGCGGTTTCCTGGCTGAGGATGCTGGTGGGCGTATCGGGCTGACCTCGCCGCTCAGGGTCGCGGAACACCATCCAGCCCTGGCTCCAGTCGCTGTCGCGCCGACAGCGGCCGTCCCCGCGAGAAGGGCAGACGCTGACAGGGATGCCTGAACTGATGGCGCTGTTGCGCGCCAATGCGAAATAGGTGCTGATTTGGTGGATGGTCGCCGTCAACCGATGGCTCGATCGCAATTCTCTGAACCCAGGCAGGCCGATCCCGGTGACGATGCAGATCAGTGCCATCACGATCATTGCTTCGAGCAGTGTGTAGCCTTTGTTACAGACTTTCCGCATGATGGCCGTTCTCCCAGTGAGAGGCTGCCAGTCTCATGGTCAGGTGACAGGACTTGAATGAGGGGGTGCTGCGTTCCCATGTAGGAGATTTACTCGGCGCGAGGTCAGTCGATACCCGTTGCCGTCTCCCACCTTTGAGGTGTGCGTATGTCCGACCGTTTCCAGCTCGTATCGCCGTATTCTCCAGCGGGTGACCAGCCGCAGGCGATCGAGAAGCTGGTCGCTGGCTTCGAGGCCGGCCTGGCCAAGCAGACCCTGCTGGGTGTGACCGGCTCGGGCAAGACCTACACCATCGCCAATGTGGTCCAGGCGATCCAGAAGCCGACATTGGTGATGGCGCCGAACAAGACGCTGGCGGCGCAGCTCTACGGCGAATTCAAGGCATTTTTCCCGAGCAATGCGGTCGAGTACTTCGTCAGCTACTATGACTATTACCAGCCAGAAGCGTATGTGCCGTCCTCGGACACCTTCATCGAGAAGGACAGCTCGATCAACGAACACATCGAACAGATGCGCCTGGCCGCGACCAAGACCCTGCTGTCGCGCCGCGATGCGTTGGTGGTGGCTACGGTCTCGGCGATCTATGGCCTGGGTGCGCCAGAGGACTATCTGTCGTTGCGTTTGATCCTGTCGATCGGCGAGCATATCGAGCAGCGTCAATTGATCCGCCACCTGACCGATCTGCAATACACCCGCAACGAGTACGAACTGCATCGCGGCAGCTTCCGTGTGCGCGGCGAAGTCATCGACGTGTTCCCGGCCGAGTCCGATAGCGAGGCGCTGCGGATCGAACTGTTCGACGGCGATGTCGAACAGTTGGCGCTGTTCGATCCGCTGACCGGCGAGACCCTGCGCAAGTTGCAGCGCTACACGATCTACCCGAAGACTCACTATGCGACCACCCGCGAGCGCACGCTCAGCGCGGTGGATACGATCAAGCTGGAGCTTAAGCAACGGCTCGAACAGCTATATGCGCAGAACAAGCTGGTGGAGGCACAGCGGTTGGCGCAGCGCACCCAATTCGACCTGGAGATGATGGCCGAGGTGGGCTACTGCAACGGCATCGAGAACTACTCGCGGCACCTGACCGGCAAGGCGGCGGGCGAGCCGCCACCGACCCTGTTCGACTACCTGCCGCCCGACGCCTTGCTGGTCGTGGACGAGTCCCATGTCACCGTGCCGCAGATCGGCGCGATGTACAAAGGCGACCGCTCGCGCAAGGAGACGTTGGTCGAGTTCGGGTTTCGTCTGCCCTCGGCGCTGGACAACCGGCCGCTGCGCTTCGAAGAGTGGGAGGCGCGCTCGCCGCGCAGCATTTATGTGTCGGCGACCCCGGGGCCCTACGAGTTGCGCGAGTCAGCAGGCGAGGTGACCGAGTTGGTGGTGAGGCCAACCGGGTTGATCGATCCGCAGGTGGAGATCCGTCCGGTCGCCACCCAGGTCGACGATCTGCTATCGCAGATCAACTTGCGCGTGGCGGATGGAGACCGGGTGCTGGTGACCACTCTGACCAAGCGCATGGCCGAGAACCTCACCGAGTACCTGGGCGAGCACGGGGTGAAGGTACGCTATTTGCACTCGGACATCGATACTGTCGAGCGTGTGGAGATCATTCGGGATCTGCGCCTGGGTAAGTTCGATGTGCTGGTCGGTATCAATCTGCTGCGCGAAGGTCTGGACATGCCCGAAGTGTCGCTGGTGGCGATTCTGGATGCGGACAAGGAGGGGTTTTTGCGCTCCACCGGTTCGCTGATCCAGACGATCGGCCGCGCCGCGCGCAATCTGCGCGGCAAAGCCATTCTGTATGCGGACAAGATGACGCGCTCGATGCAGGCGGCGATCGACGAGACCGGTCGGCGCCGCGAAAAGCAGGTGGAGTACAACCTTGCGCATGGCATCACTCCGAAGTCGGTGGCGCGGCCGATCGTGGATATCCTAGAGGGGGCACGCGAGTCCGCTGCCGAGGCCAAGTCAGGTAAGGGGAAGGCGCGTCGCGTGGCCGAAGAGCCGGCCGACTACCGCGCGCTTGAACCGGCGGAAATCGCGGCGCGGCTCAAGGCGTTGGAGCAAAAGATGTACCAGCACGCGCGCGACCTGGAATTCGAGGATGCCGCGCGCGTGCGCGACCAGATGAAGAAGCTACGCGATACCAGTCTGGTCGGTTAGTCTTCTGTCTGGCCGGCAGCGCGCCCTCGGCTATTGTTCTTGCCCGTCAGGTGGGCTAAAATGCGCGCCCCTGCGACAGTGTGCTGTTGCAGAGAAGGGCGGTTAGCTCAGCGGTAGAGCACTACCTTGACATGGTAGGGGTCACAGGTTCGAACCCTGTACCGCCCACCACTCGAAACCCAAGCAGCACAGCGGTTTCGGTGGATCGGTCCTCCCCATATGGGCCATTGGCTGACCCCGGACTGACACCAAGTGCAGACAGCCGAGTGGTGTCGCGCGCGAGGTCTTGCACGATTTCTTGAAGCGCCTTGCGTGCCTCGCCCAGGTAAGTGGGGTCGAACTTGGCGTATCAATCCTGCATACACCCACCTCGCGACTGCTTTTTCCGCGATGTTTCCAGGTGCTCGCGGAGCACGTCGCGGATGTGGCTGACGTTCGCGGATCTGGGCGGCAGCTTCTCTCCGTGCTCGCGCGCGCGACACTGATTTCATCATCAGGCACCATTCCTGTTTGATGCTGACGGTGAGTGAGAGCCAGCGTAAATCTTCTGGGCCGAAGTATCGATTTTCTGCTGTGATACACCCAGGATTTCTTAGACACTCATGACCCTCGTTGCGCTTAGCGCCGCTCGCACTCTACAGGGGACAGGTCGTCAGTTGAACCATGGCGGCGTTTGGGGTTGTAGAACATCTCGATGCAGTCGAACACCTCGGTGGTGCGGCGTCCTTGGCGGGATAGGCAGCCGCCTGATCCGCTCGCGTTTGAGCAGGCCGAAGAAGCTCTCCACGGGGGCGTTGTGCCCCAGGGACAGGCTTCGCGCTCGTGGCAGTTGCCGCGCCTGCTCATACTGCACACCAAGCCATGGGGCGCCAGGAAACTCTGCCAGTCATCGCTGGTGTAGACCGACCCTTGGTCCGAGTGAACCAGACACCCGGTGTGGGCTTGCGCCGCCACACCGCCGACAACAGGGCCTGCACGACCAGCTCGGCGTCGGCCCGGTCACGCATCGCCAAGCCGACGACCTGGCTTGAAAACAGATCGATCACAACCGCCAGGTACATCCAACCTTGCCGCTGCCTGCGCATGAGCCGATGCACCCGATGGCGACTGCAACATTCACCCAGATCGCGCAGATCCTTGGCGATCTTGCGATGCCCATCGACACTACCGCCGGCAAGCCAGTAGTGCTCGATCAATCCCAGCAAGCGCTCGTCTTGTTTGGTGCGCTCACTGTTGGGCGAGCGTCACCAGGCGTCATAGCCAGCCCGGTTGACGCGCAACACGCGGCACATCGCACACAGCCTGAATTCCTTCCCTGCGATGAGCCTGCATAAAAGCGGACTTTGCCTTTACCGCTTGGCAAAGTGCGCGGCGGTCTTTTCTAGAATGTCGCGCTCCTGGGTCACACGGCGCAACTCGGCCTTCAGGCGCCGAACCTCCAGGCTCTGGTCTAACTCGGCACGCTGCACCACGCCAGGCTTGCCGAACCTGCGTAGCCAGGCGTACAGGCTGTGCGTGGTGACGCCTAGCCGCTCGGCGACGTGCGCCACCACCTGGCGGACCGTCTCGACCTTGAACTCATCCGGATACCGCTTGCTACTCATGGACACTTCCGAATCTGCCATTTCCCATGGCCATGAGATGTCTAGGAAACTCTGGGCGTATCAGACGGTTCTGCGTGCGGCGAGCAATTCCCACAACTGAGCATCAGGGATAATCAGGTTTACTTACTCTCGCGCTCCAGGTCCTTCATGCGCTGGGCCTCGCTGGCCGTGACGCCGTTTCGCACGTCGGTATCGACTTCCACACGGTTGACCCATTCGTGCAGCGTCTGCGGCACGCAGCCAGTCTTGAGTGCGATCGACTCGATGGCCGCTCATAGCGACGGGTAATCCTCACGCTACTACTGCACCGTCCTCACCACATTCTCACGAACCTCAGGTGAGAATTTGTTCGAACTCTTCATGGCTTCATTTTGTCAAGAGTTGAAGCCTGCTCAAGCCCGGGGCGATTCAATGGGCGGGAAGGTTGGCAACGTACGTCGCATCGTCCTGGTGACCAAGTTCACGCGATAATGTCGACGTACTGTGCCTGAGGTGTCTGGTAATCGATCTGATGCTGACGCAATGCAGGACGGGGCGCTCCTCGGGACTTAATGGCTGTACTGCTTTCCCGTGCGGGCATCCTGCGTTAGTGCGGTTTTTTGCACTTTGAAGTTGAGCTTGTGTTGCTTGACTGCTATTATGGTTGGCTAACTCTGCTACTTCGAACATCCTATGGATCCACTACGTAAATATGCTGGCCGCACGATTTCGATGCGAATGGACATAAAAGGGCGCATGAAAAATTCATGACGCGACAGGGGTTTCTCCGTAAAGCGACATCTTTAAAGAAATTTATTCTATTATTAAATTCGGGAGGTATTCCGTGCTAAAAACGCCGCCCGTTTCGGACATTGACTTGTTTTCAGAAGGTTGTCTGTCCGACCCGTATGATAGCTATGAAATATTGCGAGTCCTCGGACCTGTCGTCTTTCTGTCTTGCTGTAATGCCTTTGCTCTTACCCGTTACCAAGTGGCAAAGCAGGCTCTTGAGGATCATGATGCGTTCTCAGCCGCAAAAGGTGTAACACTCAATGCCGTGATGGATTCCTACCAGGTCGGCGTTACCATACAGGCAAGTGACCCGCCAGAGCATGACCGGTTGCGAAGGGTCCTGCATTCGGCACTCATGGCTGAGAGGCTATCAATATTAGAGTCAAAGATCGATGTGATTGCCGATCAGACGGTCAAAAGCCTTGTCCAACAGGAGCAGTTTGATGCCATTTCGGATCTGGCGCGAGCCGTTACCCAAAATGCGATCTACGATCTTCTCGGCCTTCCGCAAACCGGTAGGCATAGGTTGGCAGCTTTCACTGACGCGCATTTCAATGCCTATGGTCCGCTCACAAATACTATCGAGAAGACCGCCAGGGAACGGGTCAATAACGGATTGGCGGCGATGCAGAAGGGGCAATCCCTTCTCGGTTATTTCATCAACAAGCTCGAACCCGGTAGCGTCGGTGCGGCGATAAAGGATGCTGTCACGCAAGGTGTTATTACCGACTTCGAAGCCGACAAACTGCTTTCGACGCTAATCGTTGCAAGCGTCGATACTACGGTGCATTCGATCGGAAACGCGATTTATTGCCTAGCAACCCATCGTGACCAATGGGAAATGCTACGTGCAAATCCTTCACTAGTCCCGGCCGCCTACAATGAGGCGCTTCGATTCGATTCTCCGTCGCAGATCATAGCGCGTACTACGAAACGGGCCTTTGTGGTAGATGGCTATAGCCTTCCAGTCGATGCGAAAGTCGCGATACTCTTTGGTTCCGCGAACCATGATGAAGCAGTTTTCGATAACAGTCGAGATTTTCGTGTCGACCGTCCCATGTCACGTCCGCTCAGTTTCGGCAGCGGTGTCCATGCCTGCATCGGTCAAAGGCTGGCAAGACGGTTAGGCCGCGCGGTTATCGCTGCATTGGTGAGGCACGCAAGACTAATAGTCTTATCGGAACCTCCTGAGCGGCAACTCAACAGCGTTTTAAGAGGCTTTTCAAAGTTGCCGATCAAGACGGTTTCTGTTGATGCCATTCTTCCTCCTCGTCTTGCATGTCCGCTTCCAGCCACGATGGCGACACCATGAAAGAGTCTGCCCGATTGAAATCCGAACGGGAGCCAGGTTCCGTCAGAGCGATGGATAGATATTTCGAGCGATGGCATCTATTTCATCGCTCGAAACGTCCACTGGAAGAGAGTCGATTCTGGTCAACCCTTCCTGAGCGTGGCTTTACACTAAAATCTACGCGGGTGGGTCTGCGCAGCATGGGAGAGGGCCCGAATATTCTGCTCGTCCATGGGGTGAGCGGAAGGGGAAGCCAATTCGCCTCGATCGCTCATGCGCTTGCAGAATCAGGTTGGCGCACCTTGCTTATCGATTTTTCCGATGAAAGCAATAGCAACAGTTATAAACTTTCGACAGATGATGTCGCTGCTGCTTTCGCAGAAATTATCTGCAGGGAAGGGGCGCTGCACGGTGTTGTGGCCCATTCGATTGGCAACCTTTGGATTTGGTATGCGATCGCCCGCGGGTTGCGTATCAATAATTTTGTCACGATATCGGGTGTCTTTCACGCTTCTATGGTGTTTGAGTATTTTCAACGCATGCATCGCTTGACTGATAAAGAGATGAGCACTCTTAAGGTCATGCTGAATTCCCATCAGGGCTGTGATGATCTGACGATGCAGGATCCATCATCCATCATCGCGCATATGCCACGACCACAGCGTGGCCTAATCATCCAGGGTCGAGACGACGAAGTGGTTAATTTGGCTGAAGGTCAAGCCTATGCGGCAGCCTGGCGGGAGGCGGATTATTTGGAAATTTCCGGAACCTCACATGCCAATATTTTGAAGATGCCGCACGTGGTGACCGCAGTGAAAAACTTCTTCGCTTCTTTTTCCGAGTAAAAAACAGAAAAATCGCTATGATAAATTCAATTGAACTACTTTTGAACGACAATGAGATGCCATGCCATCTATCCAGCCAGTGGCTCATAGCTGCGGACGGCCACCGGATCCGGGTCGACGTATGCCTCGACCCGGATAGTTCTTATGCCAATGTCATTATACTGCCAATCGGCGTTACAGCAGACCCCTTGTTGCCGATGATCCGGCAACTGCGTCGATGGTCATCCGTCTATGTAATATACAGCCGATTCGTTCTGGATGGTGCGATGAGCAGTCTGACTGACGAGGCCATCGACGCCTCTGCTCATGCTCGGGATCTCATTACGCTTATGGATCACTTCGCTCTATCTCGTGCCGGGTTGTTCGGATATTGCACTGGTGCTTTGATCGCCGTACGTGCGGCCTTGTTACTGGAAAATCGTTTTTCTGCGCTGGTGTGCTGCAACGGAGCATTTGAAAGTAGTAGCCGCACGGCCTACGAACGCGAATTCTATGATCTTGTCAAAAGCTGTGCGGGACGACCCCGAGTTGCTTCGACCGTAAGAGATATTCTCGCCGCAAAAGTCGATGTTAATCAGGAGTTCTATCAGTACACGAGCATCGCGCTACGTGATGCTGAAACATTCTACAAATATGTAATGTGCGTGCATGCTGTCTATGCTGAAGGTTTGTCGGGCCTCCGCACTACAATAGATACGCCAGCGCTCTTGATCGCAAGCGCTGAAGATAAGATCGCTTCTCCGCAAGGTTCCGATTTACCTCTTGCATTTCTCAGTCAGGCCGAACAACTCATTCTCGATGGTGAAGACCATTATTTGCCGTGCCGTGCAGACACTCCTGCCCTTGTCGCAATGGATAATTTCATGCGGTTACAGGCAGAAAAGCCGTTAATTGAGGCACTAGCAGCATGACTGAAATTATTGACGCTTTGAGGCGCTCATGTATCGATAGAGAACGTGACGGTCGCGTGCGAATCGTGGAACATTCGTTGAGCGGGAATGCTGCCAGGGCGGTGCATAGCTTGTCTGCTGCATTTGCCGTAAGCCCAGCAGATGTACTGACGGCAGCAACAACTGCACTTCTATATCGGTATACACACGTCGAGCGTCTGGAAATTCAGGTAGCAATCTCTACGAAAGATCCCGGCAAGAGAGTTGTTCCAGTTTTACTAGCCTATCAAATAGATCAACCTGGCCAGCAACACTTTTCTGTTCTGCTTGAACATCTGAGTGTCGCCAATGGCACATATCCGACCCAGGATGCACTTACACCCGTCATTGCACATGTGTTCGACAGTTTGGAGATGGCATCGCTCGACGTGGCGGGCTGCGTCCTCAAAATCGCCTTTTCCGATCTATCCAAGTCAAGTGTGATGCGTCTTTCTTATCGTGATGATTATTTGCCGCATGCAGTGGCAGATCGTTTTGCGGCTCATCTATCCCACTTGCTTGAAACGATTGTGGAGCGGCCTAATCGCGCGATTGACGAACTCTATTATGTTTCAGACACGGACCTGAAGGTGCTCGTTGAATCGGGCTTCGGCCCAAGGCGGCCGTACCCCATCGTGCCCGTGATTGACCTCGTTGCTCGCTATGCAGAGTATGAGAAATCTCGGGCACCGGCCGTGCTGGATGATAAAACGCAGATGACATACGGCACCTTGTGGAGCAGAGCAGGTGCTATAGCACACGGCTTGATAAGATTAGGATTGCCTGCACGCAGCCGCGTTGGCGTGTTGATGGAGCGCTCACCAGACTGGATCGCCGTCATCATCGGTATTTTTCGGGCAAACATGGTCTACGTACCGTTAAGCATGCGCAATCCACCCGCACGCAATGCCTATATCGTTGCCGATTGTTCAGTAGCAGTCGTTCTGTGCGAAAGTTCAAAGCGCGCTCGTTTGGACAACATCCAGTGTCCTGTCGTCGACCTCCATCGAATGCCGGTCTCGACTGACATCGAAACCATCACTCTACCAGAAGTCTGCCTTGATGACGATGCCTGCGTTATTTATACGTCAGGAAGTACAGGTCATCCCAAAGGTGTTCGTATTACCCACGGCTCGTTGTCGCATCATATGTTTGCTGCGCGGGAGGTATTTAGACTGCAGGAATGTGTACCAAGAATAGGACAATTCACCGAAGCATCCTTCGATTTTTCCTTGCTCGAAATCTTCATGGGCCTATGTCATGGCGGTGCTGTTTATATCCATTCACGATCTGAATTGCTTTCGATGACCGAGTATTTCGCCATGCTGGATAAGCATCAGGTGAATGTTATATGTCTACCGACAGCAGTTTGGCATGAATGGGCGCCGAAACTCGCAGCCGCCCCGAGTTGCTTGCCACGCACGCTTCACACCGCTATTGTTGGTGGAGAAGCAGCAATTGCGAGTCGATTTTATCCGGCCGGGCCTGCAAAATTTTTGCGCCTCTTTAACATATACGGCCCGACAGAAACGACGATCTGCGTGTCAACCCATGCTTGCGATTTCAACAAGAGTGCGAAGCGACATGTCCCCATAGGCCGTTCCCTGCCCAATGTCCGGACTTATTTGCTCGACCAAATGATGATGCCGGTGGCTGCTGGTATCGTTGGTGAGCTTTGCATCGGTGGACCTATTGTGTCACCCGGCTATATAGGGAGGGAAGATCTCAATGCGAGCCGTTTTTCAATCCTTAATCTGCCCGGAATAGTCGAGGGCGAGCGGATATACAGAACTGGCGACCTAGCGTTTTTCGACGATGACGGCAATCTCGTCTTCGTAGGGCGTCGTGACGACCAAATCAAAATTGATGGTGTTCGGATCGGTCTGAACGAAATCGAGATGTGCCTGAGTGCTTGCGAGGATGTACGCCACGCTGTCGTGACATGGAACGACATGGACGGGACGGATGGGGTTCTTGTGATGCATCTACAGATGGGAGAAAGCTCCCGGGCACATGACCGTGCCGCGCTTGGACGCATTACGTCGTACCTGAAGGAACATTTGCAGCCAGCAATGATCCCGCGCCATTATACCTTCATTGATGAGTTTCCTCTTAATGCTAACGGGAAAATCGATCGCGGAAAACTTCGTGTTCTTCCGGTCTTTGCCACGCAAATACAAACGGTAGAATTGCCACAAGATCCTATCAAGCAACAACTGTGGGCGCTTTGGCACAGACTCATGCCGGATTATCCACTGGCATCGGTAAACGATGATCTTTTTGCCATGGGGGCATCGTCACTGAGACTTGCCTTCTTCTTTGTGGAGATCGCGATCGCCTGGAATATCGATATCGACATTCACGCTTTGGACGGTCGCAACACGGTGACAGGGATTGCAAAGCATATTCAGATGATGCTTAGACTGGCTAACACGACCGCTAGGGAGATTCTCTGCACGAATCAGTTGGGAACCTCTCAAAACCCAGCCACTCCCATTGTGGCAGAGAACGCCTGATCCTTGCCTTGTATTGCCATGATCATACCCCGCAGTGCGCTGAAGTTTGACTTGTTCGCAGAGGCGTCGCGCCAGCACAAGCGCGATGAGGTGGGCAGGTAATCCCCCACAGGTTAGCCGACGCCATGAATGGAACTTTCTCGTACGTTTTCCCGAGAAGGTTTCATGAAAAAGTCCCGTTTCACCGACAGCCAGATCATCGCCGTGCTCAAGTAGGCCGAGGCCGGCACACCCGTGCCGGAGCTGTGCCGCGAGTACGGCATCAGCTCGGCGACGTTCCACAAGTGGTGTAGCAAGTTCGGCGGCATGGAGGTATCCATGGTTGCGCGCATGAAGGCGCTGGAGGAAGGGAGCCGGCGCCTGAAGAAGATGTACGCCGAGGCCCGACTCAGTACTGAATCGCTTAAGAAAGCGCTGGCAAAAAATGGTAAGGCCATCTCAGCGGCGCGAGATGGCCCAATCAGCGGTCGTAGAAGGGCGCGCGACCATCCGACACGCCTGTCAGACATTTGCGGTGAGCCAGACCTGCTTCCGGTACAAAGCTAAGGCCAGCGAGGACAATGCCCAGATCGTTGACTGGCTGGTCCGGCTGAAGACGGCCCATCGCGACTGGGGGTGGCCGTGCTTTCTGTACCTGCGCAATGTGAAGGGGCGGGCTGGAACCACAGGCGGGGTCTATCGAATCTACCGCGAGTTGGAGTTGAACCTGTGGATCAAGCCGAAGAAGTGGCTGGTTCGGGAAAAGCCCGAGCCGCTAGTCGTACCGCAGACCATCAACCAGGTCGGGTCGATGGATTTCATGCATGACGAGTTGGCCGATGGTCGCAGCTTTCGGCTGTTCAACGCGCTGGACGACTTCTCAACCGCGAAGGGCTGGGGGGATCGAGGTCGATCTGTCGTTCCCTGGGGAAGGTCTTAACAAGTCCATCTTCCCCGTCTTTTGCGCGAGCAACCCATTGAATCTTAAAGTCGCTGATTTCGAAGGCCTGACTTGTTCAGGCATTCCTTAGCTCCACTTATGGCGATTGTTAAAATCGGGGGGATTACCCTAACAAAACGTCGCGAGCCGCCGCCAGATGGGTGCAGATGGTACGCAGGAACCGCAGTGTATTCGTGGTATGTGAGGGTTCTGAGCACCGTACGCGCCCGCCTGGCGGCGGCGCAATAGTTTTGTTAGCTGATCTAATGCTGTCAGTTCACTAAACGGTTCATGTCAGTCGCCGGCATTCCGTCGCAACCTTTTGGATTTGTGATGAAATTCTCGCAATTTTACCGTTTTCCGAGTAGTTGAACGTTTTTTTGCCAAATACTTGACGTGGCAATGCCTATGAGGCAAATTCCATCGAGTAGTTTTTGATTGCTCGGTAATTAGTAATAGGAACAGGGACGTGCATTCAAGCCGATGCACGCAAGGGTGACATGGAAAGTTTGCTATCACATTCTGCTTTTTTAGGCGTCTATCGCTGCGTCATGGGCATTTCCAGTGTTCATCCGATTGCGTGTACGTCAGCCGTTCGCGGTTTTCTCAATCAAACGATGCGCGTGCTGTGCAGGGTCGGAGGAAGGTTCCTTGACCAGGCGGGCGGCGGGCTGGATTTTGCTTTTCCATTCAGAAACGTTTCCGTAATTCAGAGGCCTGCGTGAAAAGAACGCATATATTTCGGCTGATCGCTACGTTGAGCGCTATTACGCTGTTGAACGCCTGCGCAACCAGTTCTGCACCGGACTTCCGTGGTAGCTGGAAGCCGGTCAACCGATTCTCCGCATCGACGATGGAGATTCCGCTCTACTCCTCTTACGTATATCAGGCTGTGCCAGTGGATGGCACGTTGAAGACGATGCTCGAGCGTTGGTCTAAGGATTCCAATATGGAATTGTCCTACGGCATCCAGTCCGATTACACGCTCTATGCGCCAGTGGCCAAGATCAATACTGTCAGCATCCAGCAAGCAGTTGCCGAATTGAGCGTGATCTATGAGTCGGAGGGTGTAACTGTCTCTGCTGCTGGTAATCGTATTTTAGTACAACCTTCGTCGTCGCTCAGTAGCACTCCTGCGGTCAGCGGCCGAGCAAACGCAAAGTGACGGCATGCGGGAGCTTGGATGTGCTTCCGCAGTCACATTATGAACCTGGTGAAGTCTGATGTTTGGTAAAAATCCCATTGAGAGCGAGAGCGTTAACAAAACTGTTGCGAAGGCGGTTAATTACGAGGTCAGTATTGCTGATTTGGCACGGCGCAGCGAGCGTCGTGCGTGGTGGGTCGCGTTCAGTGCAATTATCCTGTGCTTGTTGCTCGGTGGCGGTTACTACTACATGCTGCCTCTGAAGGAAAAGGTTCCCTATCTGGTGATGGCAGATGCGTATACCGGTAACTCGACGGTGTCGGTGTTGCGGGATATCGGTGACGTTAGGAGCATCACTACCAGCGAGGCGTTGGCCAGAAGTAATGTCGCCAGATTCATTGCTGCAAGGGAGTCCTATGACTCCGAGATGATGGCCCTGAACGACTGGTCGACAGTGTTTTCGATGGCGCCAAAAGATACTTCGGTGGGAGAAGAGTACTATGCGTTGCATGCGCCAAATAATCCATCGGCGCCATATTATACTTACGGTAGGACGCGATCCATTCGTGTGGCGATCCTGAGTATTACCCTGCAAGGCGGCGGTGGAAAGCCGTATGACGGCGCGAATGTTCGCTTCCAGCGCAGTATCTATGATAAAAAAAGTGGGCAGTCTACTTTATTGGATAATAAATTCGCTATCCTGGGTTTTCGTTATAATAATAACCTGGTGATGAATGAAGATCTTCGCGTGCAAAACCCGTTGGGTTTCCAGGTGACAGATTATCGAGTCGATAACGATTACTCGGCGATGCCGGTGCCGCCATCGCCGTCCTTTCAGTCGCCGACGGTGAGCGCGCTGCAGTCGCATACGGCTGGATCGACAGCCGGACAGCCTTCTATGCCTGGTGGCAGTGGGGGGGCTCCTGCCCAGCAGCAGATGCCGGCTGCAAACCCTGGTAGTGCACCTGTTTATCCGGCGGCGCAACCTGTTCCTGTCCCGTCTGCGCCCAATGTTGCCCCCCAGAACAATGGCAATGGAGCGAATGTTCGATGAGTTTCTTGACGAAAATTGGTTCTGTGCATATTGCGTTGCTGGCCTTGTGGCTGTTCGCGCCGTTGGCGTCAGCTCAGGTGGTTCAGCAGTACGAGTATGAGCCTGACAAGATCTATCAGATCCGTACCGGCCTTGGCATCACCACCCAGGTTGAATTGAGTCCGAACGAAAAGATCCTTGATTACAGCACTGGTTTTACCAGCGGTTGGGAACTCAGCCGTCGCGAGAACGTCTTCTATCTGAAACCGAAGAACGTCGATGTTGACACGAATATGATGATCCGGACTGCCACCCATTCCTATATTTTGGAATTGAAAGTGGTCGCCACAGATTGGCAGCGGCTGGAGCAGGCCAAGCAGGCCGGCGTACAGTACAAGGTGTCCTTTACTTATCCGAAGGATACTAGTTTCGCTGCGGCGAGTGAGAAAGTGAAGGATGAGTCGCAGCTGGATACGCGGCTGACGAAAGATCGTCATTATTATTTCGATTACGACTACTCCACGCGTTCTAAGCAAGTGTGGATCGTACCAAGTAGTGTTTATGACGATGGAAAATTCACTTACATAAAAATGGATCTGGCACGTTTCCCGACGGGAAATTTTCCGGTCGTGTTCGGTCGAGAGAAGGAAAATGATGAGGATTTTTTGGTCAATACCACAGTCGAAGGCAATACCTTGATTGTTCATGGGACCTATCCATTTCTGGTCATCCGTCATGGAAAGAATGTTGTCGGCCTGCGTAGGAATAAGCAAAAGTGAATTCGAACATGCCTCCTTCTGACGAAAATAACGGCCATGATCAGGGTCAGCCGCGTTCTCCGCAATCGGGTAACGCTAACCGAGAGAATCCCTATTTCGCTCGTCATCGACAGGCCACCGATCCGGATCTTGACGCCAATGAGCCAGTTCTCAGGTCAAGCGACCTAAAGAAGCTCAATCGCAAAGCATTGGTCTTCTTGGGGGGCGTTGCATTGCTGTTGGTCCTGGCGATTTTCTGGATCGTCGGTGGCGGGCGTGATTCAGCACCGCCGCCCAAGCCACGCCAGGAAGCAGTGGTTGCGCCCGCCTTACCGCAGACCGCCGCTCCGCCGCCGCCGCCGCAGGCGGAACCGGTCCCGTTGGCTGAGCAGCCGAATTTGCCACTCATGCCCCCCATGCCACCCGCTACTGTGGCGCAAGATATGCGCCCTTCGCGTCAGGAGCGGGGGCCCTCGCTGTTGGAGCGCCGTATGGCGGGTATGCAAGACGCTGGTGGCGGCCAGCAGCAAGGCACCGCAGGGCTATTGCCTGGGCAAGAACAGGGCGCAGCCCAGCAAAAGCAACAGGATCAGGAAACCTCGGCCAAGCCGATCGCCAATCCGGACGGATTGTTGGTGCGTGGCACCTACATTCGCTGTGTACTTGAGACGCGCATCATTACCGACTTCCCGGGCTTCACATCCTGCATCATCACCGAGCCCGTATATTCCATCAACGGCAGACGCCTATTGCTGCCAAAGGGGTCCAAGATGTTGGGTCAGTATGGTGCAGTAGAGCCGACAGGTCCGCGCATGCAGGTGGTCTGGGATCGCATCACGACCCCGACTGGGATCGACGTCACTATGGTGGGGCCTGGTGTCGACAATCTTGGCAGTGCAGGTCATCCCGGCCAGTACAACGCACATTGGCCAAGCCGTATCTCGTCCGCTCTGATGATCAGTCTTCTCAGCGATGCGTTCAAATGGGAGGCGGCTGAACACGGCCCGAAGACGACGTCGGTCGGTCTCAATTCCGGCGTCGTCACCCAACAGCCTTATGAGAGTAATACAGCGCAATCTATACAACGTCTGGCGGACCAAGCGTTGGATCATCGCCACCCAGCGACTGTCACCATCAATCAAGGCACCGTAATCAATGTGTATGTTGCCAAGGATGTCGATTTCACTGCGGTGTTGCCGCGATGACCGCCTGAGGAATCTGATGTGACTTTCGAAGAATCTCCGACCGCACAGATTTCGACGGATTTTCTGGATTACCAGTATTCGGTGCTGGGAATCCTAGATTATCTCAATTCTCCAGACGTGACGGAAATCTGCATCAACCGTCCTGGTGAGTTGTACCTGGAGACGCTGCGTGGCTGGCAGCGAATGGAAATACCGTCGTTGACCTTCGAACGTGCGCGGCAGTTCTGCACTTCGGTGGTCAACGAGAGCAACACCGGTCAGCGCATCACCGATGTAGATCCAGTCGTGTCGCTGACCTTCCCGACCGGGCAGCGTGCCCAGTTCGTCATTCCTCCCGCTTGTGATGCGGGGAAAATATCGATCACGATTCGTCTTCCGTCCAAGCATACCAAGACCTTAGAGCAGTATCAGCAAGACGGGTTTTTCCAGGAGATCCTGGAAATGCAGGTAGGAATCAGCGAACAGGATCTTGAGTTGCTTGAATTGCGGCGCCAGCGCGATTATGCCGAGTTCTTCAAGAAAGCTGTCTTGTTCAAGAAGAACATTGTCGTCGCAGGTGCTACCGGTAGCGGCAAGACGACGTTCATGAAGTCGCTGGTTAATCACATTCCCAATGAAGAACGCCTGGTAACGATCGAGGATGCGCGCGAACTGTTTATCACGCAACCAAATGCGGTGCATTTGCTTTACTCGAAAGGTGGGCAAAGTACGAGTAATGTGACGGCGAAGAGTTGCATGGAAGCCTGCCTGCGAATGAAGCCGGATCGCATTATTCTGGCTGAGTTGCGTGGTGACGAATCGTTTTATTTCATCCGTAATTGCGCTTCAGGCCATCCTGGTTCCATCACCAGTTGCCATGCCGGTAGCATCGGGCAGACTTGGGATCAGTTGGCTCTGATGGTCAAGGCGTCGGCCGAAGGTTCGGGATTGGAGTTCTCGGTCATCAAACGCTTGTTGATGATGACCATCGACATTGTGGTGCATATCAAGTCGCATGCTGGGCGGCGCTATATCACTGGTATCGATTTCGATCCGGAACGTACGCTCTCCGGCGGGATGAGTGATTTTCATTGAGGCTATAATTTTCTTGAATGTTGATTGGCTTTACATTTTTCTTCAACGATGTCTCATCTGTGACTCCTAGGTATTTGGCTATGGAGTTTATACATACGGAGTAAAGGCTGCATGTTACCAGGCATGGAACTACTGAGTTGTCCTGAAATGGCGGTTTCGGCCGAAGTCATGCAGCACGTTGTGCGGGTGGAGTCTTCACGAAATCCGCTCGCGATTGGTGTGGTTGGCGGGCGTTTGATCCGGCAGCCGAATAATATCTCCGAAGCGGTCGCTACTGCACGCATGTTGGAGCAGAAGGGCTACAACTTTTCTCTCGGGCTAGGGCAAGTCAATCGCTATAATTTGATGAAGTATGGATTGGATTCCTATGAAAAGGCATTTCGGATCTGTCCAAATCTTCAGGTGGCTTCCAGAATTCTCGCGGAATGTTATGGCCGCTCTGGCGGAAATTGGGGTAAATCCTTCAGTTGCTACTATTCCGGGAATTTTGAGGCCGGGTACAGGTATGGCTATGTGCAGAAAATCTATGCGTCCATCAATCAAGAGCGCGCGCAGGCTGCAACTCCGATAGCGGCGATTCCGGTAATTCCGGTCGGCATACGCCGCCCCGTGAGCGGAACTGCAAAAGCTGCGGTAGTGCATGAGGTCGATTCAATCATCGCGCGTCGCATCGCGGCATCTAACAATCAACTGGCCGATGGTTTGATCCAGAAGGCGCAAGTCTCAACGCAATACCGCACTGCGGTGAATACGTCGGAACAAGGGAAGTCACCGGCTAGCGCGACTGCACCCACGCTCGCGCCCACAGAAGCAAAAGATGCCGGCCTTTATATAATACAGTCAACAGGTGGCGGCAAAGGAGTGGCTGTTCCTGCGGGCAGTGGAGTAAATTCAGCTTCGGAGACTTCCGCGAATAGATCGTCGGTTGTTACAGGGGCGACCGTTACTGGCACAACTGCACCACCATCGATTTCTGATGATGGAGCTTTCGTATTTTAGCCAGTTCAAGTGGCACTGAGATGTGAATTATTAAAAGATTTACCCCGTTTTTCAATTCAAGGAGATACCCATGATGTTCAATAATAACCATATCAAATCGAACGCCAATGCCATTGGTATGGCCGCGTTGAAGGCTGCGATTTTCACTGCCGCCGTATTTGCTTCCGGTGTTGCCATGGCGGCGGGCGGAAGTGCTGACTATGCAGGCGCTGATCAGAAAGTCTGTGGCTTTCTCGGTAAGACGAACAACATCCTGAATATGGCCTCGGTCGTAGTCGTCACCATCGCGACGGTCTTTTCGGGTTACCAGATTGCCTTTGCACACAAGCGTGTTTCCGAAGTCGCGCCAGTTCTCTTGGGGGGCGTGCTAATCGGTGGGGCCGGACAGTTGGCGAAGATGCTGATCGGCGAAACAGGTCAGACAGCTTGCCAGGCGAGTATCGACCTCATCCAGCACGCGCTGCAGTATGCATAAGAACGTACTTTTTCGAGGCTGTACCCGGCCTGCGATGTTCTTCGGGGTGCCTTACATTCCGTTTTTCATCGGGGCAGGAGGTGGCTTCCTGATGGGGGTCTATTTCGACATGCGTTTTCTGCTTCTAATTCCGGTCATTGTTTTTGTTATGCAACAAATGACTAAGCGTGATGAGATGATCTTTAGAATGCTTGGGTTGCGTTGGATGTTCAGAATGCGTGTGCGTAACCAGCAGCGTTACTCTGGAATGTGGGTATTCTCTCCCAACGAATACCGGAAAGATGCGCCAGGTACAAAGCGTTAAATTTCTTTGATGCCAGGTTCAATCCAGTGCACGAGCATTTATATCGTGCACTGGCCTTATTTTATTATCTGCTTGTGTGCGATGCTTTCGTGTAATGAATTCAACTTTTCCCGACTCGTTTGAGTCGGTTATTTTTAATGTGAAACGTATTTCGAGTTATCCACTATTATGTTCATCCCAGATACTTCGATCAGTGAATTCATTTCCATCTCAACGCACGTGGCGCCGTCCGTGCTCAAGACGACGGGAGGGGATTTCATGTTGACTTGGCATTTTGGTGGCTTGCCGTTCGTGGGGCGAGAAGAGTGGGAGATCGAACATCGTCATAACACATTCAATCGGATGTTACAGACTTTGCGTGCACCGGATTTCGCAAACGTGGCGTTCTGGGTTCATGACGTGCGTCGTCGCCGTCGAATCAATGCCAGTGGCGAGTTTCGACAAGCCTTCAATCAGGAACTTTCCGATCAGTATTACAGTGCGCTTTCTTCGCAAAAGATCATGCAAAACGAACTCTACATGACCATCATCTATCGCCCGGTTGTGACTGGTAAGCGATTGATGAACAAATCCTCTAGCATCGTGCAGCTGCAGTCCGAACAGGATCAGGCGATCGCTAAGCTTCTGGAACTTGTGGGCAATGTCGAGGCCGTTCTCAAGGATTATTCGCCTTACCGGTTGAGCATGTACGAGGCGAGCAATGGTGTGGTTTTCTCCGAAGCACTTGAGTTTTTTGGTTACCTCATCAATCGCATCGACGAGCCGGTGCCAGTGTTGCAGGCACCGGTATCTGCTTATCTTCCTGTCAGCAAACACATGTTCGCCAATAAGACGGGTGACTATGTGATTAAGACCCCGGAAGGTATTAATCATTTTGGCGCAATTTTGAATATTAAAGAATATGCCGATGGTACTTATCCGGGTATTCTTAATGGTATAAAATATCTGGATTTCGAATATGTCATGACGCATTCCTTCAGCCCTATGGGGCGTCACGACGCACTGAAGGTGTTGGATCGGACCAAGGGCATGATGGTGTCCTCGGGTGATAAAGCGGTTAGCCAAATTCATGAGCTCGACTTGGCGATGGATCAGTTGTCGTCGGGCAATTTCGTGCTTGGTGAGTACCATTTTACGGTCGCTGTCTATGCCGATACCCAGGAGAAGTTGTCGCAGCAAGTCGCCACAACGCGTGCAGAACTGTCCAACGCTGGTTTCGTTTCGACAAAAGAAGATCTGGCGATTGTCTCATCCTTTTATGCGCAGTTACCGGGTAATTGGCGCTACCGGACGCGATTGGCCAATCTCAGCTCGTTGAATTTTCTCGGACTTTCACCCTTGCACAACTTCGCACAGGGAAAGCGCGATAACAATCCGTGGGGCCAGTGTGTCACCACCCTACAGGCCACCAACGGCCAGCCTTATTATTTCAATTTTCATGCTACGCATCCGGCGGAGAATTCGTTGGGCGAAAAAGCCATTGCCAATACGATGGTTATCGGTAAGTCAGGTACAGGTAAGACCGCGCTTATCAACTTCCTGCTCAGCCAAGTGCAGAAATTCGATCCCGTTCCGACCATTTTTTTCTTCGACAAAGATCATGGTGCTGAGATTTTCGTGCGTGCATGTGGTGGTAACTATCTTGCACTGAAAAATGGCCAGCCCACTGGATTCAATCCGTTCCAATGCGAACGTACGGAAGCAAATGTTCAGTTCTTGTCCGATCTGATTAAGGTCCTGGCTGGAAAGCCCGAATACACCTCGCGTGAGGAAGAGGACATCTTCCGTGGAGTGGAGGGCATGCTGGATACACCCATGAAATTACGGAGTATGACTAACTTCCGCAAAAGCTTGCCGAACATGGGCGATGATGGCTTGTATGCGCGCATTCGCAAGTGGACTGCAGGAAACTCGCATGGCTGGGTATTCGACAATCCGGTCGATACGATCGATTTTGAAAAGGCCAGCATCATCGGTTTCGACTACACCGACGTGATCGACAATCCGGAAGTCCGCGTCCCGGTCATCAACTATCTATTGCATCGTTTGGAGGCATTGATTGATGGCCGGCCGTTGATCTACGTGATGGACGAGTTCTGGAAGATCCTCGACGGGAAGGGGGGGCTGAAAGAATTTGCCAAGAACAAGCAGAAGACCATCCGTAAGCAGAACGGTCTGGGTATCTTCGCGACTCAGAGCCCGGAGGATGCGTTGGCCAGTGATATCTCTGCCTCGCTGGTCGAGCAGACTGCGACCATGATCCTGCTGCCCAATCCAAATGCCAGCAAAGAGGACTACATGGAGGGCCTCAAGCTCACCGAGGCTGAATATCAAGTCGTCGTGGGCCTGGATGAACGTTCGCGTTGCTTTCTGGTCAAGCAGGGGCACGGGTCGTCGGTGTGCCAGCTCAACCTACGCGGTATGGACGATGCGCTATCTGTAATTTCCGCTTCGACCGACAACATCGATATCATGCATCATGTGTTGAATCGTAAGGCCCAGGAACATGGCGTGGCCCCGGGCGATTTAAAGCCCGAGCAGTGGTTGAGCGAATTCTATGCAAGGCGTAAGGGATCCGGGAAATCGGCATCCGGGAGGTCGTCGTCTTCGGATAGCCGTGGCACCGCAACACTTCCTTGACGGTGCCCATCTAGATTGGGATGGCCAGTTTTTCTTGATTGGCGTCGGCTCTCAGTGATTAGTGCGGGCGTCGTTTGAACAGCGCCGCATGCAGAGCGGCGACGGAGTGTCTATATAATTCTGGCCGTTCCGCACTGTAGTGCGGTTGCGATTCGAGCTTGTTGACTTTACCGGGTTCCGGCAACGATCGCCGCCGCCTTGGCTGAGCTCTCGCGGACCTTGTCCCAATGGCCGTTGGCTAGCCACTCTTTCGGCACCATCCACGAGCCACCGATGCAGACCACGTTCGGTTGCGTCAGATATTCGGCAGCAGTGTTCTCGCCGATTCCTCCAGTGGGGCATAGCTTCAAGTCGGCCAGTGGACCGGCCAGTCCCTTCAGCATCGCCAGGCCGCCGACCGCCGAGGCGGGGAATAGCTTACACACGCGGAAGCCACGCTCCATCAGCGCCATCAGTTCGCTCGGGGTGCCAGCACCCGGTACCACCGGTAGTGGCGCCCGTGCCAATGCCTCGGTCAGCATCGGCGTGGTTCCCGGTGTCACGATGAAATCGGCACCGGCATCGATCGATTGCTGCAACTGACTCGCGTTGAGTATGGTGCCGGCGCCGATGACGATATCCGGCAATTCGCGTTTGAGCATTGCGAGTGCTTCCAAGGCAACGGGCGTGCGCAGTGTCAGTTCGATTGCAGGCAGTCCGCCTTCCAGCAGCGCGGCAGAAACACGGCGGGCTTCTTCCAGGCTGTGCACGGTGACGACGGGCAGGATGCCGGCTGCGCGTAGCAATTGCTCGGCCTTGGTCTGATGTTCGGCGATGCTCATGAGGGCCTCAGGTTGAAGTGCGGGTCAAGGCCCAGGCCGCCAATGGCCTGGGACAGGGTGGGGTAGGGCGATACGAAGCCGCTCAGGCGTCCTTGGCCTCGTGTGGCGCGGAAGCAGCCTCCGGGTCGTGGCCAAGCTCGTACTCTGCGTCGTAGTTCCACAGGTCGCCGTCGGCCGCAGGTGGGCCACAGGAGATCGATAGCGCACCTTGGTCGGCGGGGCCGACCACGCGGCGGTTGATTCCGAACAGATTGCGACCGATGTCGTGCGCGGCTGGCGCGGTGTTCGGCGCCGGCGTGCGTGCGGCCCATTCGGCGGTGTCCACTAACACTTCCAGGGTGCCGGCTTCGCCGTCCAGGCGCACGATATCGCCTTCGCGCACGCAGGCGATGGGGCCGCCGCGCGCCGCTTCCGGGGTGACGTGGATGGCCGCCGGGAACTTGCCCGAGGCGCCAGACAGGCGCCCGTCGGTGACCAGTGCCACACGCCGGCCTTGGTTCTGCAACAGGCCCAGCAGTGGCGCCAGCGAGTGCAGTTCGGGCATGCCGTTGGCGCGCGGCCCCTGGTAGCGCAGCACGACCACGAAATCGTGCGGCAGCGCGCCAGCGGCGTGCAGTTTGTTCAGCGCTTGCGGCGCATCGATGACGACCGCTGGTGCCTCGATGGTGCGGAACTGCGGTTTCACCGCCGACAACTTGATCAGTGAGCGACCGAGGTTGCCACGTAATAGGCGCAAGCCGCCTTGCGCTTCGAACGGGGCGGCGGCCGGGCGCACGACGGTTTCATCGCCGCTCTTGGCCGGACTCGGCACGTAGGCCAGTGCGCCGTCCCGCAGGCATGGCTCGTCGGCGTAGGCGCGCATGCCGCCAGGGACCACGGTTGGCAGGTCGTCGTGCATCAGTCCGGCGTCCATCAGTTCGCGGAACACGAAGCCGATGCCGCCCGCCGCGGCGAAGTGGTTCACATCGGCGTCGCCGTTCGGATACACGCGGGTCAGCAGCGGCACCATTTGCGACAGTGCGTCCAGGTCGTCCCAGGTCAATACGATGCCGGCCGCACGCGCCACCGCCAGCCAGTGGATGGTGTGGTTGGTGGAACCACCGGTAGCCATCAGCGCGACCACGGCGTTGACGATGGCACGTTCGTCGATGAGCCGGCCAAGCGGGCGGAAGTCCTTGCCCAGTGCGGTGATGCGCAGCGCGCGTTCGGTCGCCTGCTGGGTCAGCGCCTCGCGCAGCGGGGTGCCGGGATTGACGAATGAAGCGCCGGGGAGCTGCACGCCCATCGCTTCCAGCAGCACCTGGTTGGAGTTGGCGGTACCGTAGAAGGTGCAGGTGCCGGGGGCATGGTAGGAGGCCGATTCGGCAGCCAGCAACTCCTCGCGGGTGGCCTGGCCGGCGGCGTAACGCTCGCGCACTTCGGCTTTCTGTTTGTTGGGAATACCGGGCGGCATCGGCCCGGCGGGAACGAATATCGCCGGCAGGTGACCGAAGGCCAGTGCGCCAATCAACAGGCCCGGCACGATCTTGTCGCACACGCCCAGATAGAGGCTGGTGTCGAACATGTCGTGGCTCAGGCCGATCGCGGTGGCCTGCGCGATCACGTCGCGCGAGAACAGCGACAGTTCCATGCCCGGTCGGCCTTGAGTCACGCCGTCGCACATCGCCGGTACGCCGCCGGCCACCTGCGCGGTGGCGCCGAGCGTGCGGGCGGTGTTGCGGATGAGTTCTGGGTAGTGCTCGAACGGCTGGTGGGCCGAGAGCATGTCGTTGTAGGCGGTGATGATGCCGAGGTTCGGGGTGATCCCGCCTTCGAGGCGACTCTTGTCGGTGGGGCCGCAGGCGGCGAAACCGTGGGCGAGGTTGCCGCAACTCAGGCGGCTGCGGAACGGGCCGTCGCGCAGTGCGGCGTCGATGCCGGCCAGGTAGGCGTACCGCGATGGCGCACTGCGCACGCGGATACGTTCGGTGATCGCATGAAGTTTGGGATGCAGGGTCATTGGCTAAAGGCTAAGTATGGGGTGGGGTCCGGAGACCCAGGAAAAGCAGCAGAAGTCGCACAGCAGGGCTGTTCCGGGGCACGGGTATCGGGTCCCAGGCACTGGCTCGACTACTCGCACCAGTGCACGCGCAAATGCGCCCCCGGCGTATCGAACGCGACGCGGATCGGGAATTCGTGCGGATCGGTGCCCGCCAGCGCATGTTCGAGCACCTGCAGTTTCTGCTTGCCGCGCAACAGCAACAAGCGCTGACCGATTGGTGCCAGGCCGGCCGGGGTCAGGGTGATGCGTCGCAGCCAGGCATTGGCGCCAGGGCAGCCGGTGGCATCGAGCGCGGCGTAGGGGAGCGGGGTGGTCAGTGCCTTGTTCAGGTCGGTGGCGCCCGGGAATAGTGAGGCCGTGTGGCCATCGCCGCCCATGCCCAGCACCGCCATACATGCGGGCGGCGCGTGTTGGGCGTGCAGGTTGGCGGCATGCACGCAGTCCTGCAACGGCTTGCCGACCCGCACCAGCGGTTCGAAGCGTGCCTCCTCGGCGCGGTCCAGCAGACTGTGTCGGATCAGATAGGCATTGCTGTCGCTGTCCTGCGGCGACAGCCAGCGCTCGTCGACCAGACCGACCTCCAGTTTGGACCAGTCCAGCGGCAGTTCGGCCAGGGCCTGGTACACCGGCGCTGGTGTGGTGCCCCCGGACAGTAGCAGGCGCGCACTGCCGCGGCGCTGGATTTCCTCTGCCAATGCGTTGCCGATTTCGGCCGCAACCGCGTCGATCCATTCGTCTGGATCGTCGTAGCGGACCAGGGTGATGCGGTCGGACAACGTGGCGCTCATGCCATGGCTCCTGGAGATTGCCGCGCGACATCCACTGCATAGGCAGCGGCGCCGAGCAGGCCGGGACGTGGGTGGATCACCGCCAGCGATGGTACCCGCGCCATGATCGACGAAAAGCGGCCCTTATGCTCGAAGCGCTGGCGGAAGCCGGAGTGCTGGATCGCGTCGAGCATCCTCGGCACCAGCCCGCCGGTCAGGAAGACCCCGTCCCAGGCGCCCTGCATCAGGACCAGATCTCCGGCGATGGCGCCGAAGACCGCGCAAAATACCTGAATGGTGCGCATGGCGCGGTAATCGCCCTGGGCGGCGCGCGCGGAGATGTCTTCCGGTTTCAGTGGGCCGGGATCGTCGCCGGCCATCTCGCTGAGGGCGCGGTGGATGTTGACCAGGCCGGGGCCGCACACCAGGCGTTCGTTGGAGACGCGGCCAAACTGCTGCGAGAGCAGTTCCAGGATGCGGATTTCTTCTGGCGTGCCCGGCGGAAAGCTGACGTGCCCGCCCTCGGTTTCCAGCGGATAGCTGCGGCCGCCGCGGACCAGCAGGCCGCCGACGCCCAGGCCGGTCCCAGGACCGATCACGCCGTAGTTGCGCGGCACCTCGATTGCCGCCGGGGTCCAGCTCGCGCCGCCGACCTGGACCACGTCCTGCGGTTGCAGCAGGTTGATCGCCATCGCCTGCGCGGCGAAGTCGTTGATCAGGTGCAGGACGTCGAAGCCGAGCATGCTGCCGGTGCGCGAACGCGAGATTACCCAGGGATGGTTGGTGATTCGTGCTTCGTCCCCGTCCACCCGCCCGGCCACCGCGAACACGCCGCTGCGCGCGTCCACGCCGGTTTGTGCCAGATAGTGACGGGCGGCATCGCCTAGCGATGGAAATTCCACCACCGCGTAGGTTTGGGTGCTGTCTTCGAGCAGCGGGGTGGAAGCGTCCAGGTCGGCGAGGGCGAAGCGGGCGTTGGTGCCGCCGATGTCTGCGACCAACACCGGTCGCTGCGGTGTGCTCATGGTGTGTCTCGCCGCGCTGGGTTGGGCGGGGTGGCGGAGACGTAAGCTTGTGCTTCCTGCGGCCCCCAACTGCCGGCCGGGTAGAGTTGCAACGGCAATCGCGCTTGCGCCCAAGCCTCGCTGACGCTGTCGATCCAGGCCCAGGCGGCGCGCACTTCGTCGTCGCGCACGAACAGCGCGTGGTTGCCGTTGAGTGCGTCGAGCATCAGCCGTTCGTAGGCGATGCGCCGGTGTAGCCCGGTCGGTACCGATAGTTCCAGTTCCAGCGGCTGCAGTTCCAGCGCCCCCCATTCCGGGCCGGCCAGGCTGCTCATCAGGTCCAGTTCGATATTTTCCTGCGGCTGCAACTGGAAGGTCAGTCGGTTCGGCGCCACCTGCTGTGCAGCCGGCCGCTCGAACAGCCAATGAGTGACCGGTTTGAGCGTGACCACCACGCGGGTGGAGCGTTCGGCCAGGCGTTTGCCGGTACATAGCCGGAACGGCACCCCGGCCCAGCGCCAGTTGTCGATGTAGGCGGTGACCGCGACGAAGGTTTCCACGTCGCTACCTTCCGGCGGTTGGTAGGCCTGCGCCGGCTGGCCGTTGACGGTGCCGGCGGTGTAGCGCCCGCGCACGCTGTCGCGCGCGGCGTGCGCCGCCTGCAGCGGACGCAACGCGCGCAGTACCTTGACCTTCTCGTCGCGGATGCGGTCCGCTTCCAGCGAGGCCGGTGGCTCCATCGCCACCAGGCACAACAACTGTAGGATATGGCTTTGCACCATGTCGCGCAGCGCGCCGGAGCGCGCGTAGTAGGCGTCGCGGCCGTCCACGCCTTCACTTTCGGCGACTAGGATATCCACCGACTCGATGTAGTTGCGGTTCCACACTGCCTCTAGCAGCGTGTTGCCGAAGCGCAGGGCGATCAGGTTCTGCACCGCCGCCTTGCCCAGGTAGTGATCCAGGCGGAACACGCGGTCTTCGTCGATCAGCGCGCCGATCGATTGCAGGATCTCATGCGCGCTGTCCGAATCGTGGCCGATCGGCTTTTCCAGCATCAACCGGTTCGGCGCGGCCAGCGCGCCGCCCAGGGCCAGGCCCTGGCATGTGCTGATGTACAGCCCCGGCGGGATCGCCAGGTAACTCACGCACTTGCGCGCGCTCAGGTCGCGCACTGCCTCGGCCACCGATTCGGGGTTGCGCAGGTCCACCGAGCGGTAGTCGATGCGGGCCAGCAGTGCCTGGACGATGGACTCGCCGATCTGCGGCATCGCCGCGTGCAGGCGCGGCTTGAGCAGCGCGTGGAACTTGGCGGTATCGTGCGGCGACAATGCCAGCGCGCGGATGCGGAAATCCTCAGGCAGGAAGCCATCGTCGAGCATGCGCAGCAGCGATGGAAACAGGTAGCGCTGGGCCAGGTCGCCGGTGGCGCCGAACAACAGGAAGGTATCGTGCATCGACCGGATTTCGGTTTCGGGTGACATGTCGTCAATCACTAGTGGCGGGTTTTAGTTGCGTGGCGTTGGTAAAGCGGGTGGCGGACGCAGACTGTATCTGTTCTGCGGCCTGGGCGAAGGCGCGACGGGGAATGGCCGTCAGGCGCGGGCGCACGGTGCGAGAGAGCAATACGACTGCAAGACCTCTGAGGATACCTCTCTAATGCCTCAAGCAGCAGCATCCAGATGCGACACGCATCGGATCGGCGGTGAGCGGATCGCATTGCAGGCCCTACTCCGGCGCAAGCTCGGATCGTGGAAACGGTTACATGTCAGAATACCGTATCGTGCGTCATTGTTGCCGGTGTGCCGGCACGATGCGACCCGCATGTGCATGTACATGCGCTGCCTTCTGCGCTGCCTTCGGGAGGGACCGGCGGCAGCCCGTTCCTCTTGCCGGAAACCGGATCCGCACCATGGCGAAAGTACGACTGGACAACATCCGCAAGGTCTACGACAACGGTCAGGTGGCCGTGGAGGGGGCCAGTTTCGACGTAGCCGACGGCGAGTTGATGGTACTGGTTGGGCCGTCGGGCTGCGGTAAGTCCACGTTGTTGCGGATGATTGCCGGGCTGGAAGAGATCAGCAGCGGCCAATTGCGTATCGGCGAGCGTGTGGTCAACGAGGTGGCGCCGAAGGATCGCGACATCGCCATGGTGTTTCAGAGCTATGCCTTGTATCCGCACATGACCGTGGCCGAGAACCTGGCATTCGGGCTCAAGCTGCGCGGGGAGAGCAAGGCGGTCATCCGTCAACGCGTGGCCGCCGCCGCGCAGACCCTGGGCCTGACGCCGATGCTGGATAAGTTGCCGCGCGCCATGTCCGGTGGCCAGCGTCAGCGCGTGGCACTGGGGCGTGCGCTGGTGCGCGAGCCGGCGGTGTTCCTGCTCGACGAGCCGCTGTCCAACCTGGATGCCAAACTGCGCCACACGGTGCGCACCGAGATCGCGCAGCTGCATCGCAAACTTGGCACCACCATGATTTACGTCACCCACGATCAAGTCGAGGCGATGACGCTGGGCCAGCGTATCGTCGTGCTCAAGGATGGCGTCATCCAGCAGATCGACGCGCCGATGGCACTGTACGAGCGCCCGGCCAACCTGTTCGTGGCCGGTTTCCTCGGCAGCCCGGCAATGAATGTGCTGCGCGGGCAATTGTGCGAAGACGACGGTTTGCAATTGCAACTGGCCGACGCCAGCCGGATACCGCTGCCGGGTGCGCAGGTCGCGTCGCAGTGGATTGGTCGGCAGATTGCGATCGGCGTGCGTCCGGAGCATCTGCAGCCGAGCGTGGATGCGCAGGGAGGATTCGATGCGGTCGTTGATGTGGTGGAGCCGGTCGGCAACGAGATTTTCGTCAACCTTCGCCATGGTGCGCAGCCGTTGGTGATGCGGGTGGCGCCGCGCGCGCTGCCCGGTCTGGGCGAGCATCTGTCGGTGGCGGTACGCGGCGCTGCGCTGCATTTTTTCGATGCCGACAGCGGCAATCGGTTGGCGGTGGGCTGACCCCGCATCGGGGGCGTGCTCAGCGTGCCAAGCCCTCGCGCAGCGGCTGCCAGTGCGCCGCGCGTGTTTCGACCTGTAGTCCGCTGGGCGGCGTCTCTTCCAGCGGAAGTACCGCCAGCGCCAGCGTGCCGGCGATGCTGATGACGCTGCCGATCGGCTCGCCCTCGCGCAGGACCGGTGCCCCGGTCGCGACCGGGGCCTCCAGTTCCAATAATTGCAACGCACGTTTGGCCTTGCCCAGGAAATGGGTGCGGGCGACGATTTCCTGGCCTGGGTAGCAGCCTTTTTTGACGCTGAAGGCGTGCAGTCGGTCCAGCCCGAGTTGCTGCGGGGTCCATTGCTCGCGCTGGTCCGGGGCCAGCCGGGCCAGACCCAGGCGTAGGTCGGCCTCACGCCAGGCATCCAGCATGCCCGGATCGGCCGCAAGCGTGGCCTGCGCCGGCATCAGACGCAGTGTGCGCGACAGGCCGTCGCCGCCCATGTCCAGCTCGATCGCCCCGTCCTTGCCGGTTGCCGACAGCGCGCCTTGTGCCTGCGCCGGCAGGCTCAGTCGGCCATGGGCGCGCAGGTCGTCTTCGGCGTCGATGCGCAGTTTGCGCCTGAACACGAAGCGGCCCAGCGCCGCGGCCAGTTCGCTGGCGCCGCCATCGGGCAGCAATGCCAGCAGCGTGTCGTCGGCTTGCCGTAACAGCGCGAACAGGGCGATCACCCGGCCTTTTACGTTGAGCCAGGCGTTCCACTGCCACTGGCCCACTCGCAGCGCTTGCACGTCGTTGGCGAACTGCGCCTGGGCGAAGGCGACTGCATCCGGACCGCGCAATGCAACGTATTCCAGGTGTGGCAGGGCGGAAAAACCGCCGGAATCCAGATTCAGGTTGTCAGGCACGGGAGGGGAGGACTAAAATTCAGCCGTTGTGAGACCCGTATGATAGTCCAACCAACCCCCATACCCGAGTCCGACCCCGAAACGCAGCGGCCTGCCGAGGAGACCCCTCCGCGTCCAGCGCCTGCGCCACCGGAGATCGGCGGTCGCGGCGGCCTCGAGCCGACGCGCTACGGCGACTGGGAAAAAAACGGACGCTGCATCGATTTCTGAGCAGTTGTGAGCCAACGCGGCCTTAAGCACGCCGCCCAGCCGAGATAACGAGCCAAGCGCATGGCGACCCGTGAACGTCCTCTCTCCCCCCATCTGCAGGTCTATCGCTGGCAGATCCAGATGGTCACGTCCATCGTCCACCGCGCCACCGGTATCGTGCTGGCGTTCGGTGCGTTGCTCATCGTCGCTGCGCTGTTGCAGCTGATGTGCGGGCAGGCCTCATGGGACTGCTTCCGTGCATTGGCCGGCGCCTGGTACGGCCAGGTGTTCCTGTTCGCCTGGAGTTGGGCGTTTGCCTACCACCTGTGCAACGGCCTGCGCCACATCGTGCAGGACTTCGGTCACGGCTTCAGCATTCCCGCGTTTTTGCGCAGCAGCTGGTTGTCGGTGATCGGCAGTCTGGTCATCGTGGCGCTGATCTGGGTGGACGTCCTCACCGGAGCTGCCGCATGAGTCGCTACCGTACCCCGCTGAAGAACGTCCGCGGCTTGGGCGCGGCCAAGTCCGGCACCGAACACTTCGTGCTGCAACGGCTCACCGCCACCGCCCTGGTCGGCTTGACCATTTGGTTCCTGACGTTGGTGCTGAGCTTGCTCGGTGCCGACTATGTCACCGCGACCCAGGCGGTCGCCAAACCGTGGAATGCCGTGCTGCTGGTCGGCTTTTTGATCGCGATGTTCTGGCATGCGCAGATCGGACTGCAGGTGATTCTCGAAGACTACGTGCACAACTCGCTGCTGGCCCTGGCGCTGCAGACCACGGTGAAGTTCATCGCCGTGCTCGGCGCAATCGTCGGTGTATTCGCGGTCGCCCGCATTGCGCTGGGCAGCGCCTGATCGGCGCCGGTAACAGGAATTCAGACTCGATGTCCGCTTACAAGATCACCGAACACAAGTACGACATGGTCGTCGTCGGCGCCGGCGGCGCTGGCTTGCGTGCGACCTTCGGCCTGGCCCAGAAGGGCCTGCAGACGGTTTGCCTGACCAAGGTCTTCCCGACCCGTTCGCACACCGTGGCCGCGCAGGGCGGCATCTCCGCCGCGCTCGGCAACATGGGCGAGGACGACTGGCGCTACCACTTCTACGACACCATCAAGGGGTCGGACTGGCTGGGCGACCAGGATGCGATCGAGTACATGTGCCGCGAGGCGATCCCGGCGATCATCGAGCTCGAACACTATGGCGTGCCGTTCAGCCGTACCGAGGATGGCAAGATCTATCAGCGTCCGTTCGGCGGCATGACCACCAAATACGGCGAAGGCCCGTCGGCGCAGCGCACCTGCGCTGCCGCCGACCGCACCGGCCATGCCATGCTGCACACGCTGTACCAGCAGTCGCTAGCGCACAATGCGCGCTTCATGGTGGAGTACTTCGCGCTCGACCTGATCTTCGACGAAGAGGGCGTGTGCCGTGGCGTGCTGGCGCTGGACATGGCCGAAGGATCGTTGCATCTGTTCCGCGCCCATGGCGTGGTGTTGGCCACCGGCGGCTACGGTCGCGCCTACTTCAGCGCCACCTCCGCGCACACCTGCACCGGCGATGGCGGTGGCTTGGTGATGCGCGCCGGCTTGCCGATGCAGGACATGGAGTTTGTGCAGTTCCACCCAACCGGTATCTATGGCGCCGGCTGCCTGATTACCGAGGGCGTGCGTGGCGAAGGTGGCATTCTGCGCAACAGCAGCGGCGAGCGTTTCATGGAGCGCTATGCGCCGCACTACAAGGACCTGGCCTCGCGCGACGTGGTGTCGCGTTCGATGACCATCGAGATCCGCGAAGGTCGCGGTGTCGGCGTACACAAGGACCATATCTTGCTCGACTTGACCCACCTGGGCCCGGGCGTGATCGACGAGAAATTGCCCGGCATCGCCGAGAGCGCGCGCATCTTCGCCGGCGTCGATGTGCATAAACAACCGATTCCGGTGCTGCCGACCGTGCATTACAACATGGGTGGTATCCCCACCAACTACCACGGCGAAGTGGTGCGCAAGGACGGCGACAATCCCGATGCGGTGGTGCCTGGTCTGTACTCCATCGGCGAGGCCGCTTGCGTGTCGGTCCATGGCGCCAATCGTCTTGGGTCCAACTCGTTGCTGGACTTGGTGGTGTTCGGTCGCGCGGTGGCCAACCGCTGTGCCGAGACAATCAAGACCGGCGCGCCGCACAAGGACCTGCCGGGCGACGCCTGCGACAAGGCACTGGGCATGCTGGACAAGCTGCGCCACGCCAACGGCAGCACCCCGACCTCGGTGATTCGCGACAAGATGCAGCGCACCATGCAGTCGGATGCAGCTGTATTCCGCACCAGCAAGACGCTGAAGGAAGGTGTGGACAAGATGGCGGAGATCTTCGCCAGCTTCGAGGACGTGAAGGTGTCCGACCGCTCGCTGGTGTGGAATTCCGACTTGATCGAGACCTACGAATTGAACAACCTACTGCTCAATGCGGTGGCGACGATCAACTCGGCCGAACAGCGCAAGGAAAGCCGCGGCGCGCATGCACACGAGGATTTCCCGGACCGCGACGACGCCAACTGGCAGAAGCACACCCTGGTCACCGTCGACGACAAGGGCCGATGCAGCTTCGACTATCGCCCGGTGCATATGTACACGCTCAGCAATGACGTGGACGTGGTGCCGCCGAAGCCGCGCGTGTATTGATCCGAGGGCAGGATCGGCGATGCAATCCAACATGCTGTCGCTGACCGTGATCGCGCTTGGGCTGCGGTTTGCATTGCGTCTCCTGTTTGAACGGTTGATGCTGCGTACCGAGAGAGGGGCTTGGGCCTTGGTCTGCGCCGCCCTCTCTATCGTCAGCGACATTTTTTTCCTAAACATGCGTGCGGTGCGGATCTCCTTCCCGCGCATGCAAGCCTGAGCCAACGAGAACAGCCATGGCAGAGTTCACCCTCCCCAAGAATTCCACGATCGGCAAGGGCAAGCACTATCCCGCCAAGGGCGCGAAGAATGTGCGCACCTTCAAGATCTACCGCTGGAATCCGGACGACGACAGCAATCCGCGCACCGACACCTACGAGGTGGATCTGGACGCGTGCGGTCCGATGGTCCTGGACGCGCTGATCAAGATCAAAAACGAAATCGACCCGACCCTGACCTTCCGCCGGTCTTGCCGCGAGGGAATCTGTGGTTCGTGCGCGATGAATATCGATGGCACCAATACGCTGGCCTGCACCAAGGCGATTGCCGATTGCGGCAAGCGGGAAGTGCCGATTTACCCGCTGCCGCACATGAGCGTGGTCAAGGATCTGGTCCCCGATCTGACCCATTTCTACGCCCAGTACGCTTCGATCAAGCCTTGGATTCGCACTCAGACCCCGCCGCCGCCGGATCGCGAGCGACTGCAATCGCCGGAGGATCGCAAGAAGCTCGACGGCCTGTACGAATGCATCCTGTGCGCCTGCTGCTCGACCAGTTGCCCGAGCTACTGGTGGAACGGCGAGCGCTATCTGGGGCCGGCCATCCTGTTGCAGGCCTATCGCTGGATCATCGATTCGCGCGACGAGGACACCGGTGCGCGCCTGGATGATCTGGAAGACCCGTTCAAGCTATATCGCTGCCATACCATCATGAATTGCGCGCGGACCTGCCCGAAGGGGCTGAACCCGGCGCTGGCGATCGCCGAAATCAAGAAGCTGATGATGGCGCGTCGCGCCTGATCGGATCGGCTCTGCGAGCGGTTTCACTGCGGCGGGCCTGCCCGCCGACCGCGCGGCACCGATGCTGCGATTCGGTGCCGCGTTCGTTGCGGCGACCGCTGCCGCGCGCCGTCACCAGGCAAGGGGCGATACGATGGACGACACCACCGAACTGAAAAAGCTGCGCTGGCGCTGCCGGCGCGGCATGCGCGAGCTGGACCAACTGTTTGGCCGATACCTGGACCAGCGTTGGGCACAGGCGCCGGCAGTCGAACGCGGGGTTTTCCTATCCCTGCTCGATTGCGAGGACGATAAATTATGGCGTTGGTTCATGGGGTATGAGGCTTGTCCCGATGCGCGTGCCGCCGATCTCATCGCCACCATCCGCGCCATGCCGGCTTGAATGGCGTCCCTCGCGCTGGCTGCTGGCCGCGTTGAGCTTGCTGGGCGTTCTGGCGCCGCTGTCCATCCTCGGTTCGGACCTGCCGCGTGGCGTGGCGTGGTCGGCGGCACTGCTCGCCTTGTTCTATGCGCTGGTGCTATTGCGCCGCGAAGCTGGGCGTCTGCCTCGCATCGTGCTGATCCCGGCAGGGGCTGGTACTGCCACAGTGGACGGCACGCCGGTGACCGCGCTGCAGGTCCACTGGCGTGGGCCGTTGGCATTCTTGCGCTGGCGTGATGCGCAAGGGCGGTTGCGGCACCTGGCGTGGTGGCCGGATACGCTGCCGGCGCCGGCACGACGTGAACTGCGTCTGGCCGCACAGGCCCATGCCGCTTCGTCTGCGCCGCCGCAAATGGCACCATAGCGCTCCCTGGATGGTGGCTGCGCATGTTCAAACCTATACCCGTGGCCATCGGCCTGCGTTATCTGCGTGCCAAACGCCGCAACAACTTCATCTCCTTCATCTCCATGGCCTCGATCCTCGGCATCGCCCTGGGTGTGACGGTGCTGATCACCACGCTGGCGGTGATGAGCGGCTTCCAGAAGGAGATACGCGACCGACTCCTGCAAATGGCGGCCCATGCCACGGTCAGCGCGCAGGGCGCGCCGATGCAGGATTGGCGGCACGCGGTGGACGTGGCCATGGGCGATCCGCGCGTGGCCGGCGCCGCGCCCTATGTCGAGGAAGAGGCGCTGTTGACTGGTCTGCGTAACCAGCCGGCGATCGTGCGCGGCATTGTGCCTGCGCAGGAAGCCAAGGTCTCGGTGCTGGCGCAGAAGATGAAGCAGGGGTCGGTCGACAGCTTGGTCCCCGGCTCTTACAACATCGTGCTTGGCCAGGAACTGGCGTTGTGGCTGGGCGTGGCCGTGGGCGACAAGGTGGTGGTGATGCTCGGCGAACCGCAGGCCAGCCCGATGGGCATGGTGCCGCGTTACAAGCGCTTCACCGTCAGCGGTATCTTCGAGGCCGGCTACAACGAGGTCGATCGCGGTCTGGCGGTGACCAGCATGGCGGATCTGCAGCGGGTGCTGCGCATGGGCGACGGCGTCACCGGCGTGCGGCTGAAATTGCACGACATGGATCTGGCCTGGAACGTGGCCCGCGACCTGGCGTTGAAGCTGCGTGGGCCATACATGGTCAGTGACTGGACCCGCGAGAACGCCAACCTCTATCAATCGTTGAAGATGGAAAAGACCGTAATGGGCATCTTGTTGTCGCTGATCATCGCGATGGGCGCGTTCAACCTGGTGTCCTCGCAGGTGATGCTGGTGACCGACAAGCAGGCCGACATCGCGATCCTGCGCACGCTCGGGTTGAGTCCCGGCGGGGTGATGCAGGTGTTCATGGTGCAGGGCACGCTGATCGGCGTGATCGGCACCGTCGCCGGAGTGATCGGTGGCGTCGTGCTGACCTTGAACCTGGAGCGGATCCTGGCCGCCATCGAAGCGGTGTTCAATATCAAGTTGCTACCCGAGGATGTGTACTACATCACCGGCTTGCCGACCGACATGCAACCGCGCGACGTCGTCGTGATCACCGTCGTCGCGTTGTTGATGAGTTTTCTTGCCACGCTGTATCCGGCGTGGCGCGCGGCCCGCACGCAACCTGCGGAGGCGCTGCGCTATGAGTAAGCAACCGCAATCGGAGATGGCGAATCGTCAACCTGCGGTGTCGCCGTTGGGCGGGGAGGCCGTTCGCGCCGAAGCGTTGGCCAAGACTTACGCCGAAGGCAAGATGCGCACGCCGGTGTTCGACGCACTGGACCTGAGCGTGGCCCCGGGTGAGACGGTGGCCATCGTCGGCGCCTCCGGTGCAGGCAAAAGTACTTTGTTGCACCTGCTTGGCGGCCTCGACGTGCCTACCTCAGGCGAGGTCTACGTCGCCGGGCAGCGCATGTCGGCGCTGACCGACGCGGCACGTGGGCAGCTGCGCAACCGCTCGCTGGGTTTCGTCTATCAGTTCCATCATTTGTTGCCCGAATTCACCGCGTTGGAAAACGTGATGATGCCGGTATTGCTGAGTGGAGCGCAGGTGAACGAAGCCGATGCGCGCGCGCGCGCCTTGCTGGAATCGGTGGGTCTGGGGCATCGCCTGGAGCACAAGCCGGGTGAATTGTCCGGTGGCGAACGCCAGCGTGCCGCGGTGGCGCGTGCCCTGGTCAACCGTCCGGCCTGTGTGCTCGGCGACGAGCCCACCGGCAATCTCGACGACAAGACCGCCGCCAACGTGTTCGCGCTGATGCTCGAACTCAATCGCGCACATGGGACCAGCCTGGTGCTGGTCACCCACGATCGCAGTCTGGCGCGCAAGCTCGACCGTGTGCTGGAACTGCACCAGGGCAAGCTGCGCGAACTCGCGCTCGCCGAGGTCTGATTCGCCGCCGCCGATGCTGCGGCATCGCGTGCGGCGCGGCGCGTCTTTGCTGTCCTTGGCGCCCTATGCACCGTGTATACGCGTTGTCGCCTGCACGGCGTCGCGCAGGCGGCGACCAGCAAACTCCGATGCTTTGCGAGGTGTTTGTCCGATAGCCAAGCGGTGCCGGCTGCGCGAGGCTGAGCCTGGCATCGAGCGACGTGCGCTGGCGACGCATCCACACCGGTGTCTGCATCCATGCCAGGGAGGGGCGGTCGCATGCCGTGTTGTCTTCAGTCCATGCGCATCACGGTGCGAGCGAATCTGGCCCCGCAGGGTGTGGCGGTCGCACCGTTCGGCATCGCCATTGCGGTCAGTCTCGCCGCAGGCGTGCTGGCCGCGCTGTGGCTGCCGCGTTTGCTGCCATGGCCGCTGTCGCTGGTGGCGCTATTTGGCGGCCTGCTACTGTTTTGTTTATCCCCGCGCTGGCGCTGGTTGGGCGCATTTGCGTTCGGTGCCGGCTGGTTGGGATTGATCGCTGGGAGGGTACTGGCACAGCAGTTACCCCCGGATTGGGAAAACCGCGTGACCACCCTCAGTGGCCAGGTGGTTGAGTTGCCGCAGGCGCAGCCGCGGCGCACCCGTTTCCTGATCCGGGTGGATGCCGATGCGGCACAACCGGCACCGCTGCGTGGACGCCTGCTGCAACTGGCCTGGTACGACGACTTCGGTACGCGGTTGCCAGGGCCGCGCACGGCCTTGCGTGCCGGTGCGCACTGGCGCTTGAGTTTGCGCCTGCGTGCGCCGCGCGGTCTCAGTAACCCTGGCGGTTTCGATGCCGAGGCATATGCGCTCGCGCAACGGATCGCGGCCAGCGGCTATGTGGTCGCGCCGCGCGCCGCAGTGCAATTGGCGCCCGGGCAGGGCATTGATGCTTGGCGTGAGCGCGTGTCGGCACGCATTGCTGCGACCGTGCCGAGCGCATCGTCGCGCTACGTGCAGGCGTTGGCCTTGGGCGACACTCGGCGCCTGGACGATCGTGACTGGCGCATCCTGCGCGCGGCAGGGCTGACTCATCTGATCGCCATTTCCGGCTTCCATGTTGGGTTGGTCGCGGGTGGCTGTGCTTTGCTTGCGGGTGGCTTGTGGCGGCTGTGGCCGCGTCTGGGACGATCATGTCCACGCCACCAGGCGACGGCCATGCTGGCGATGTTCGGCGCAGCAGGCTATACCGTGCTATCGGGCATGGCGCTGCCCACGGTCCGCACCGCGTTGATGATCGCGGTGGTGTTAGTCGCGCGCTTGTGGCGGCGTCCGGTGCGAGTGGTCGATGCGTTGGCGCTGGCGGCGATCGTGATGCTGGTCGCCGATCCGCTGGCGGTACTGTCGGCCGGTTTCTGGCTGAGTTTCTTCGGTGTCGCCTGGTTGGTCTGGTGTATGCAGAAGGCCGGCAGTGGTTGGCGCGATAAATTGCGCGAGTTCTTGTCGGCGCAGGGCGTTGCCACGCTGGGTTTATTGCCGTTGAGCACGATGCTCTTCGGCCAGGCTTCGGCGGTCGGGCCATTGGCCAACCTGCTGGCGATCCCATGGTGGAGTCTGGTCGTGGTGCCGTTGGCGTTGCTCGGGACTGCGCTGGACACGGTTCACGTCGGAGCCGGCATTTGGGTGTGGCGTGTGGCAGCGTTCTGCTTCGATCTGACCTGGCCTGTGTTCACCATGCTGGGAGAGAGCCGCTTTGCTTTGTGGTGGTTGCCGGAGGCGCGCGACTGGGCGCTGCCCCTGGCACTGCTTGGTGCGTTCTGGTTGTTGTTGCCGCGTGCGGTGCCGGGCAAGCCGTTGGCGGCATTGTTGTGGTTGCCGTTGTTCTGGCCGCCATTGGAGCTGCCGGCGCCTGGCGAGGTGGAATTGGTGATGATCGATGTGGGGCAGGGATTGTCGGTGCTGGTGCGTACCGCGCGGCATCAATTGCTGTACGACACCGGCCCTGCGGTCAAGGATGGGTACGACGCTGGCGAGCGAGCAGTGGTGCCGGCGCTGCATGCGCTTGGCGTGGCGCGGTTACAGCGGGTGGTGATTAGCCATGGCGACAACGATCATGCTGGCGGTTTCGAAGCCGTCCGCGCTGCCTTGCCGATTGGTTTGGCGCAGGCGCCGGCCGGTGCGCCGGTACGGGTGGATCGGCCATGTGTGGCGGGAACCGGCTGGGAGTGGGACGGCGTGCGCTTCCGCTTTCTGCATCCACCTTCCGGCTTTCCCTATCTCGACAATGAATCGAGTTGTGTCTTGCGCGTCGAAAGTGGCGATGGTGCGGTGCTGCTCACCGGAGATATTAGCGATGTGATCGAACGTCGGCTGCTGCGTCAGGCACCACAAGACCTGCGTGCCGAGGTGGTGCTGGCCCCGCATCATGGCAGTGCGCATGCTTCGCAACCTGCTTTCATCGCCGCCACCGGCGCGCGGCTGGTGCTGATCTCGGCGGGCGAGGGAAACCGTTTCGGCCATCCGCGGCCGGAGGTGGTCGCACGTTGGCAAGCCGCCGGTGCGCAGGTCGCGTGCACCGCCCAGGGAGGCGCGTTGCGCGTCTGGCTGGGCCATGCCGGCGTGCAACTGCGCCAGCGGCGGGCATGGCGGGCGCGGTTGTGGGATGCGGCGGAGCGGGCGCGGACGGCTGCTATCCTATCGGCCTGTGAAAGAACGGCCTAACGTGCCGGAGGGGTGCGACGTGTTGGAACTGGTCAAGGCCGGTGGCTGGCCGATGGTGCCATTGCTGCTGTTGGGCGTGGTCGCGCTGGCGATTGTCCTGGAGCGGTTCTGGAGCCTGCGCCGTAGTGAAGTCTTGCCGCCGGGGCTGGGTCAGGAAGTGCGCAATTGGGCCACCCGTGGCAAGCTCGATCCGACCCACATCGAATCGTTGCGGCGCAATTCGCCGTTGGGCGCGCTGCTGGCCGCTGGCCTGGATGTGCGCCACCGTTCGCGCGAGATCGTGCGCGAGCGCATCGAAGATACGGGCCGTCATGTCGTACATCGGATGGAACGTTTTCTGAATGCCTTGGGCACGGTGGCCTCGGCCGGACCGCTGTTGGGTCTGCTCGGCACGGTGGTCGGCATGATCCAGATGTTCCTTGGCATCCTCGACCATGGTGTCGGTGACGTGAACCAGCTTGCTGGCGGTATCGGCAAGGCGCTGGTGTGCACGGCGACCGGCATGATCATCGCGGTGCCTGCATTGATCTTCCATCGTCATTTCAAAAGTCGTATCGCTGGCTACATCATCGAGATGGAGCAGGAGGCCACCGCGTTGACCGACGCGTTGGAGGGCCACGGCCGTACTGGCGTACCGGCGGCATCCGCACGACCGGCTGCGCAGAGTGCCGCCGCTGCGGCCAAGGGCTGAGCCGATGCGGATTCGCGACGAGCGCGGCCAGGACGAGCCGCATATCGATCTGGTGCCGCTGATCGACGTCATCTTGGTGCTGATCATCTTTTTTGTCGTGACCACGACCTTCGATGCTCGCTCCACGCTGCAATTGCAGCTACCCAACGCCAGCGACCAGCACACACCGGTGCTGCCGCGCACGCTGAGCGTGTTGATCAATGCCGATGGCCATTACTTCGTCAACGATCAAGAAGTGCTGCGCACTGATGTGGAATCGGTCAAGCGCAGCATCGCCCAGATTGCTGGCGACGACCGCATGCAGCCGGTACTGCTGCGCGCCGATGCGCGTACCCCGTATCAGGCGGTGGTCACCGTACAGGATGCGCTGGGCCAGCTTGGTTTCCGCCGCATCGCCATCGCCACTGCGCCCGACGTCAACAGGGACGGAAGCTCCAAGTGAACGCAGCATTCGCCCCGCCCCACCAGGATTCGCCCTGGCGGACCTATCGCCGTCTCTTATCGTATGCCGGTGGCTACCGTGGCTTGTTATTGATCGCCGTGGTTGGAGCGTTGCTGGAAGCGGTGGCCGGCTCCGGTTTTCTGGCGCTGATGAAGCCGATCACCGACGAGACCTTCATTGCCCGCAACCGCGAGGTGGCGATGTGGCTGCCGCTGCAGATCGTCGGCTTATTCGTATTGCGTGGTCTGGCCGGTTACCTCACCGATATGGCGATGGGGCGCGCGGCGCGCAGCATCGCCCGCGATTTCCGCGTCAACGTGCTGGACAAGTATCTGCGCCTGCCGGGTAGTCGCTTTGACGCCGAACCGGTGACCTCGATGTTGGTGCGGCTGGGCTCGGACAGCGACCAGGTGGCGCAGGCGGCGGTCGATGCGATGAAGGTGATGGTGCAGCAGACCCTGCAGATCGTCGGCGCGTTGGCAGTGATGCTGTGGTACAGCTGGACGGTGACGGTGACCATTTTGCTGGTGGCGCCGCCGCTGGCCTGGGTTATGGATCGGGTGGCCAAGCGCTACCGTCGGGTCAGTCACCGCATCCAGGAAAGCAATGCGGAATTGATGCAGGCCGCCGAGCAGGCGCTGTCCGGCAGTCAGGAGGTCAAGGTCTACGGCGCGCGTAACAGCGAGATGCAACGCTACCAGGATCTGGCCGATACCAACCTGCGTCTGGCGATGAAGGTCGAGTCCACCCGTGGCATCTCCTCGGCTGCGGTGCAACTGCTTGGTGCGATCGGTCTGGCTGCGCTGTTGCTGATCGCTGGTCACGAGGCCTTGGCCGGGCGCCTGACCGCAGGCGAGTTCGTCTCGCTGATGACCGCGATGATGGCGATCATCCCGGCATTGAAGAATCTCACCAACGTACAGAACATGCTGCAACGCGGTGTGGCCTCGGCGCAGCGGCTGTTCATGGTGTTGGATGCGCCGGAAGAGCAGGACAGCGGCATCTGTCGCATCGACCGTGCGCAGGGGCGGATCGAATTCCGGCAGGTGACGGCCACCTATCCGGGGCAGGTCCGCCCGGCCTTGGCGGAGGTCAGTTTCGTTGCTGCACCTGGAACCGTGACCGCCATCGTTGGTCGTTCCGGTAGTGGTAAATCGAGCCTGGTCAAGCTGATCCCACGCTTTTATGACCCGCAGTCCGGCCAGATCCTGCTCGATGGCCAGCCGTTGCAAGATTACCGTCTGGCCGATCTGCGTCGGCAGATTGCGCTGGTCGGGCAGCAGGTGATGCTGTTCGATGGCAGCATCGCCGAGAACGTTGCCTACGGCGAGATGCGCGAAGCTGATGCGGCGCAACTGCGACATGCCATTGCCAGTGCCAATGCCATGGAGTTCGTTCAGCAGTTACCCGAGGGGATGCAGGCGCAGGTCGGTGCCAAGGGGAGCCGCTTGTCCGGCGGCCAGCGCCAGCGTCTGGCGATTGCCCGCGCGATGCTCAAGGATGCCCCGATTTTGATCCTCGATGAGGCTACCGCAGCGCTGGACAACGAATCGGAACGGTTGGTGCAGGACGCGCTGCATCGGTTGATGCCCGAGCGCACCACGCTGGTCATCGCGCACCGCCTGTCCACCATCGAACACGCCGACCAGGTGTTGGTGATGGACCAGGGCCGCATCGTCGAACGCGGTACTCATCGCGAACTGCTGGCGCTGGGCGGCGTCTACGCGCATCTGCACCGCATGCAATTTCGCGAAAGGCCGTTCGAATGAGCGAAGAACGCGGGCGGCAGACCCCAGCCTATTGGTACGGCGCCGGCACCGCGCCGCTGTGGGCGCGCGCGCTGATGCCGTTGTACGCGGGCGTGATCGCGCTGCGCCGCGCCCTGTATCGTCGTGGCTGGCGCGCGCGTCACAGTCTCCCTGTGCCCGTGGTGGTGGTGGGCAATCTCACCGCTGGCGGCACCGGCAAAACACCGTTGACCATCGCGTTGGTGCGGCGTCTGCAAGAAGCAGGCTGGACGCCGGGGGTGGCTTCGCGTGGCTACGGTCGTCGTCAGGATCAGGTCGCGCGCTGGATCGAGCCAGGCACAGGCGCCGAGCTCGGTGGCGATGAGCCGGTGCTGATCGCGCACAAGACCGGCGTGCCGGTGCGGGTGGATCGCGACCGCGTTGCCGCGGCACGCGCACTGCTGCAGGCCGGTTGCGACATCGTGGTCTGCGACGATGGATTGCAGCACTATCGGTTGCAGCGCGACGTTGAGATCGAGGTGGTGGACGGCCAGCGTCGTTACGGCAATGCGCGTCTGCTCCCGGCCGGGCCACTGCGCGAGCCGGTCGCACGCGGCGGCGAATGCGACTTTCGGGTCGTCAACCTGGGCCAGGCCAGCGACAGTGGAGAGGTCCAGGTCGGTTTCGGCGAGTGGGCCATGCGGTTGCGCATCGAAAGTGCGCAGCCCATGCGCGGTGGTCGCGGGCGGTCGTTGCAAAGTTTTGCCGGCCAGCGTGTGCATGCCGTGGCGGGCATCGCGCATCCGCAGCGCTTCTTCGCCATGTTGCGCGCGCATGGCATCGGTGTGGTGCCACATGCGTTTCCCGACCATCATCGTTACAGTGCCGCAGACCTGGCCTTTGGCAGCGAGTTGCCGGTGTTGATGACCGAGAAGGATGCGGTCAAGTGTGCCGCGCTTGTCGATGATTGGTGCTTCAGCGTGCCGCTGGTCGCCGAATTGCCAGCGGCATTTTGGGTTGCCCTGCTGGATCGGCTGGACAAGCTGCGTGGCCGTGCCGGCAATGTCGCTGAGTGAGGTGCCCGCGTGCAGAGGAATATGACTTGCGCGGTGTCCGCTGGCACAGCGCGATAGAATCCTGGTAGACGCATGGTGTCGCCAGCCTCGGTGGTGCTTCGGCTGTCGCCGATACAATGCGGTATGCAGCGCCGCGAGGCTGCGATCGCACGCGGCGTGTGTATCCGGGTCGCGTCTTATTTGGCCATTCAGGACAACCCTGCGGAGAGACCATCAATGATGTTCGTATCGCGATATTTCCTGCGTTCGCCTGCCGCTGCCGGCACCGCTGCCGTATGAGCGACGCTGTTTCGCCGCCGTCGTTCGTGGTCGCCATTCCTGCCCGCTACGCGGCCTCGCGGTTGCCGGGCAAGCCGTTGCGCGTGCTCGGCGATGAGCCGTTGATCCGGCATGTGGCGCGCCGCGCGCTGGCCGCTGGCGCGCAGCAGGTATGGGTGGCGGCCGACGATGCGCGCATTGCCGAGGCGGTGGCGGATCTGCACGGCGTGCATGTGGCGGCGACCTCGGCCGAGCACGCCTCGGGCACCGATCGCCTGGCCGAATGCGCCGATATCGCCGGCTGGGACGATGCGACCCTGGTCGTCAACTTGCAAGGCGACGAGCCGTTCGCGCCTGCCGCAGGCATCGTGGCAGTGGCGCAGGCACTGGCCGACAGTGGCGCCGAAATGGCGACCCTGGGCACGCCGGTGGACGCGGCCGACCACCTGTTCGATCCGAACGTCGTCAAGTTGGTGCGCAACGCGCAGGGCGACGCGCTGTATTTCAGCCGCGCGCCGATTCCCTGGCACCGCGAGGCGTTTACCACTTCCCGCACGCACCTGTCCCTGCCCGGTCCATGGCTGCGTCATATCGGCATCTACGCGTATCGCGCCGCTTTCTTGCGCAGGTTTGCGGCGATGTCGCCGGGCCAACTGGAGCAGATCGAATCGTTGGAGCAGTTGCGTGTGCTTGAGGCCGGCTTCCGTATCGCGGTGGCGTTGTCGCCGGCTCCGTTCCCGCCCGGGGTCGATACCCCGGAAGATCTGGCCCGTGCCGAGGCACGTCTGCAGGCCTTGGCATGAAGTTGTTGATGGTCTGTCTGGGCAATATCTGCCGCTCGCCAATGGCCGAAGGCGTGTTGCGTCATCACTTGCAGCACTCGCCACTGGCTGCGCAGGTACAGGTGGATTCCGCCGGCACCGGAGATTGGCATCGCGGCGAGCCGCCAGACCCGCGTGCGATCGCTTGTGCCCGTCGCCACGGCGTGGATATTTCGCGGCTGCGTGCGCGGTCGCTGTGCGATGCCGATTTCGCTGCGTTCGACTGGATCTTGTGCGCCGATGCCAGCAATCTGCAAGACGTGCGTCGGCGCGCGCCGGTCGCGGCGCGTGCGCAGATGGCGCTGTGGTTGCCTTGGGCCGGAGTCGCTGCAGGTGAGGAAATTCCGGATCCTTACACCGGCAGCAGCGCGCACTTCGAGCGTGTTTGGCGCTTGGTAGACGAAGCCGCAGTCGGTAGTTTGGCGCGGCTGTTCGTTACCCTCGACTCCGGCATAATTGACCGATGAATTCCATTGTCGATTTGGGACTGCCGTCGTCCAGTGTCTGGCTGAATGTGGCGCCGACCGCGCTGCGCGAACAGCAGGGGCGCGCTGTCGTCTTGGCTTTCGTCAACGCTGCCTCGGTGTGGTGCATGCAGCGTTTGGCCGAAGTGAGCCACTGGCAGGTGCGCAATCCCGGCCGGTTGCAGATGATCGTGGTACAGGTGCCGCGCTTCGACAACGAACGCGCGCCGCAGGGCGCGCTGAAGTTGCTGCGTCGCCAGGGTATTTCGGCGCCGATCGTGCTCGATGCGGATTGGGCGATTTGGCAGCGCTTTAACATCCAATCCTGGCCGACGTTGGTGCTGCTCGATGCCGCTGGCTTGGAGTGCGAGCGCTTGGTCGGGATCGGCGGTGCCGAGTTGGACAGGGCGCTGCACGCGTTGTGCGCAGAGCAGCCGTTGTCGCTGGACGACGAGTTGCCCGAGGTTCCTGAGACTCAGCCCGAGCCGCGCTTGATGTTGCGTTTCCCGGCAGGTTTGGCTTTGGATGAAGATCGCCTCTATATCGCCGACAGCGGTCACCATCGCATTCTCGAATGCACCACCAGTGGCCGTTTGCTGCGCCAGTTCGGCACCGGTACCGCGGATTTCATCGACGGTGAGCTCGGTCAGGCGGCGTTCCATCGCCCGCAGGGGTTGGCCTTGCAGCGTGGCGTGCTGTACGTCGCCGACACCGGCAACCACGCACTGCGCCGTATCCACCTGTTGACTGGCCAGGTCGATACGCTATGCGGTAACGGTCGTGCTGGCGAGCCGGTCGAAGGACTGGTGGAGCAGCCGCTGCTGGTGTCGTTGAACCACCCGCAGGATCTGGTGGTTGCTGACAATCAAGTGTACTTGGCGATGGCCGGCGACAACTGCATCTGGAGCTACAACCTGGGTAGCCGCAGCCTGCGTCGGTGTGCCGGTTCGGGCACGTTGGAGTTGCGTGACGGCAGTGCCCATCTGGCCGCGTTCGCGCAACCGTGCAGCCTGGCTGTGGTGAATCAGGTGATGTATGTCTGCGATGCCTTGGGATCGTCGGTGCGTTCGATGCAGCTGCGTGGCGACTTGGTGCAGACCTTGCTCGGCGGGCAGGGAGTATGGGATTTCGGTCATGAGGACGGCCCGCGCAGCCGTGCCAGGCTGCAATTCCCGCAAGCGATTGCACTGAGTCCGGACGCGCTGCATTTGTGGATCGCCGATAGCGGCAACGGCAGTCTGCGCAGCCTGCGTCTGGGCGGCGGTGAACTGTCCACGGTGGCGTTGCCGCGGCGTCTGCACGGTCCGGCCGGGCTGGCGGTCAGTGCCGGGGCGGTGTGGATCGCCGAGGCCGATGCGCATGCCGTGTTGCGTTACGACCTCGGTAGCGGTGAACTGAGCGAGGTGCCGATCAGCGAATGAGCGCCTCGGCATTACCCGCGTTCGACGGTAAGGCGTTTGCCGCCAACCTCAGTACTGCGCCGGGTGTGTATCGCATGTATGCCGCCGACGACACGTTGTTGTACGTCGGTAAGGCCGGCGCGCTGCGCAAGCGCGTATCCAGTTACTTCAGCGGCTCGCCGAAAAACGCACGGACCATGACCATGTTGGCGCAGGTGGCGCGCATGGACGTTACCGTCACCCGTAGCGAGGGCGAAGCGTTATTGCTGGAAAATCAACTGATCAAATCGTTGTCGCCGCGCTACAACGTGTCGTTGCGCGACGACAAAAGCTATCCCTATGTGCTGTTGACCCGCGAGGACTGGCCGCGGATCGCCTTGCATCGCGGGCCGCGCGCGGTGCCCGGGCGCTATTTCGGCCCATATCCCGGCGTGACCGCCGTGCGCGAGACGCTCAACCTGATGCATAAGCTGTTTAAGCTACGCAGCTGCGAGGACAGCGTATTCCGTAATCGTTCGCGGCCGTGTCTGCAATACCAGATCGGCCGTTGCAGCGCGCCATGCGTGGCGTTGGTGGCCGCCGACGAATACGCCGAAGCGGTGCGCCGCTCGATGCTGTTCCTAGATGGGCGCAGCGACCAGCTCGGCGAGGAGCTGGTGCAGGCGATGCAAATGGCCAGCGAGCGGCTTGAGTTCGAGCGCGCCGCCCGCTTGCGTGATCTGCTCAGCGCGCTGCGTAGCATGCAGACCCGGCAATATGTCGATGGTCGCGCGGCAGATTTGGATGTACTCGCCTGTGCCACCCAGGGCGCCCATGCCTGTGTGCTGTTGTTGGCCTTCCGCGATGGCCGCAACCTGGGGACGCGCACGTTTTTTCCCAAGACCAATGGCGAGGACAGTGCGGCTGAAGTGCTGGGTGCGTTCGTGTCGCAGTACTACGCCGAACACCCGCCGCCGCGCGAGGTGTTGTTGGACCGCGAGATTGCCGACGCCGCCCTGATCGAAGCGGCATTGAGTTCGGCTGCCGAGCGTAAGATTCAACTGAAATGGAACGTGCGCGGTGAGCGTGCCGGCTATCTGGAACTGGCCAGCCGCAATGCGCAGGCATCGCTGGTGAGCGAACTGAGCAGCCATCAAGCGCAGCATGCTCGCAGCGAGGCGTTGCGCGAAATGCTGGAGCTGGAGGAGCCGGTCAAACGCGTGGAATGTTTCGACATCAGCCACACCATGGGCGAGGCGACGGTGGCGTCGTGCGTGGTCTTCGACGCCAGTGGCCCGGTGCGAAGTCAATATCGGCGGTACAACATCAGCGGCATTGAGCCGGGCGACGACTATGCGGCGATGCGTCAGGCGATCGAGCGCCGCTTCCGGCGTGCATTGGAAGGCGAGGTCAAGACGGAGCCAGTGCTACCGGATGTGCTGCTGATCGACGGCGGTGCCGGTCAGTTGGCGCAAGCCAGCGCGGCGCTGATCGCGCTGGGCGTGGAAGGCGTGCGGCTGATCGGCGTTGCCAAAGGCGTGGAACGCCGCGCCGGTCACGAGACCCTGGTGATGCCGGACGGGCGCGAGTTGCGTCCTGGCGCGGCGTCGCCGGCGCTACAGTTCATCCAGCAGGTGCGAGACGAGGCGCATCGCTTCGCCATCACTGGCCATCGCGGTCGTCGCCAGAAGGCCCGTATGACCAGCAAACTCGAAGACATTCCGGGCATTGGCCCACGCCGCCGCGCCAGCCTGCTGAAGCATTTTGGAGGACTGGCTGGACTCAAGGCCGCCGGTGAAGCGGAGATCGCGCGGGTGGACGGCATCAACGACGCACTGGCCGCGCGAATCTACGCTAACCTGCATGGACTGCCGGTCCCCGACCCGGCAGGCGAGTAGAGCAGCGCAATGAAGTTGACCATCCCTACCTGGCTCACGCTGCTGCGGATCGTGATGATCCCTGTCTTGGTGCTGGTGTTTTATTTGCCGTACACCTGGACCAACTTCGCTTCCGCAGCGATCTTCGGCCTGGCGGCATTCACCGATTGGCTGGACGGCTGGGTGGCGCGGCGCTACCACCAATATTCGGCATTCGGTGCGTTTCTCGACCCGGTTGCCGACAAGCTGATGGTGGCAGTGGCGCTGTTCTTGATCGTGCAGGGCCATCCGACCCCATGGATGGCGTTCTGGGCCGCGGTGATCGTTGGCCGTGAGATCGCGGTGTCGGCGTTGCGCGAATGGATGGCCGAAATCGGCCAGCGCGCCAAGGTGCGGGTGGCGATGATCGGCAAGATCAAGACCACCGCACAGATGGTCGCGTTGTTATGCCTGCTGTATTCGGTGATGCCCGATGGTTCGCCGCCGCAGAGCGTGTGGATGGGCTTGTTCATCTTCCACGTCGGTGATTGGACGCTGGCGATTGCCGCGATCCTGACCCTGCTGTCGGGGATCCAGTACCTGCATGCTGCGTGGCCGAGCCTGCGTGCCGACGAGCGTGCGGCGATGGCGGAGAAGGGCGCCAAAAAAATCGAAGGCAATGGTTGACAGCTTCTGTGTTCCGGGTAGAATGCGCGGCCTCAAGCGGGAATAGCTCAGTTGGTAGAGCGCAACCTTGCCAAGGTTGAGGTCGCGAGTTCGAGTCTCGTTTCCCGCTCCATATTCAGGATTTATAGTGTTGCCGTAAGTCCTGTTGCGATAAAACAAAAAGGGGCGGAAGCCCTTTTTTTGTGTCTGGCGATATATGTAGCGTTGCGTCGAGGCTCATTGGCGTTGTACGGTCCAATGGGGCGGCGGTGCGTAGGGTCTATGCCGCATCTGGAGCGCTGTGACGGATTTCGAGGATGCCCTCGGATGTGTGCCGCAATGCCTGTAACTACGCGACGCGCCTGCTGGTCTGAGCAGCGATGATTGCGTATGGATCACAGGCCTGTCGAATGCTTGGCGGCGTCGTAACGTATGCACCTAGCCTGGATCGGTCCAGACAACATCGCGCTGCTCTGGTGGTGTCACACACATTCACCTTGCTCATGCCAGGCCAACGCTGTCGCTGGTAAAACTCGCGGTGTGCGACAGCGGTGTCGGTCTTGGTAAAGGCGGGGTTGCCAACCTGTGGAGCTTGGTCCACAATGCATTCCCTTGCATATCGGTTCGATTTGAAAAACTCTTTCGAATCAGGTTCTTGGGTTGCAAGTGCAGAGGGTGTGGAACTTCTGCGACAGAGGCCCCGGCAGCGGGGCTTTGTTTTTGTCGAGCGTGGCGATAGCGCTCCGACGTGAAATTATTAGTCCATCGGCCTGGTGGCAGAGTGGTTATGCAGCGGACTGCAAATCCGCGTACGCCGGTTCAATTCCGACCCAGGCCTCCATCTCGATTCAACGACTTAGATCTGTTTCTGCGTCCCTGATTTTTTCCGCAATTCCATTAGGAGTCACTTTGGTGCGGCAGGCGATTGCCTGCATCGTGCCTTGCAGGTGAGAGGATCGATCATCGTTGGTTTTTGTCGCCCATGCCGGTTGGCACTTATTGCTTGCGGCAGCCAGACTCCACTTTCATGCCCATCCATTGCCTGATGCCATTAGTTCGGCATCTATAGCAGCGGTGCGTGTGTCGATATGGTTCTGAATGCGTAGAACGCCATTGCCGAGTGGATCTAGGCGGGGGCGAAAAGGAGCAAGGTTTTTGATCTGAAAAGTTGGCCGCTATCGATGGATGTCGATTGGGCTGAATATGGAGCGGGAAACGAGACTCGAACTCGCGACCTCAACCTTGGCAAGGTTGCGCTCTACCAACTGAGCTATTCCCGCATTTTAGGCCATCGATTCTACAGCCCTCCGAGGCATCGCGCTAGCTCTCTTTGCAACGACATGTCGCGGCTATGTCTGCTGGCGTTGGCGAGGATGGTACGTCATTGCGGTGACCTGTCCTCGGCCCTGTGATGCGGCGATCGTGTTTGCATTGGTTCAGATGGTCGGTTGTCCCGTCGGCGATGGCGATTGGCACGACGTCTCAACGATGGCTGCCCCGGTCCACAGCGTCAGTGTCGCGTACCCCATTGATTGCGCGCCGTGACCGGGTTATTCAATGGCTGCGTGATGAGTGCTGCATTTGACGCCATGGATGAGCGCGGACTAGTTTTCAATTTGCACGCGATCAGGCACGCTAACGTCACTAGGCCAAGATGGCGAACTTGGTGGACGTATTGGACTTGAGATCCGTTTTGTCAAGTTTTCCGAGCTTTTGCTGTAGATGCAAAAGATCCGGGGTTGACAGTGGTCTGTGAGCATTCAAGATATAGCTTCGTGGCTTGGCAGGAGCCAAGCGTGAGTCAGCAGTGGGAATGGTGTGCACAAGCGCACCATGTACTGCCCGAGTGGTGAAATCGGTAGACACAAGGGACTTAAACAATTTGAGCCTTCGGGTGGAAACGCCCGAAGTGAAGCCCGTCAAAGTCGGCGAAAGCCCTGGATGCCTTGGTGTCCGAGCCAATGCCGAGCCAAGTCCAGACTCAACGTCTGGGAAGGTGTAGAGAGCAGACGGCGGGCACCTACGGTCGCAAGGCTATGGTGAAGGCGTGCTCCAGACCACGAACAGCGCATGCGCTGGCGGCGAAAGCCGAAGTGGTAAGAAAATCCCTCGCCGAAAGGCGTGCCGGTTCGATTCCGGCCTCGGGCACCAATTTGGAGGCCGCTCCTGTGTCTGCAGGGACGGCTTCTGTTCATCTTCCGTGGTTGCCGCGGCCTCTTCGAACGCTGTCAGTTGCCGGTCTTCGTCTTCAGGTGGCTCTGCGTTAATCGCGTGCGCACACGTCGTTCAAACTCTGCAGGTGACAAGTCGCCAGAGGAACAATGCCGGCGAACTGGGTTGTCGAGCATCTCGATTTGTTCGAACGCATCGGTTCTTGCCGTTTCTCCGCTCGGGTAGATCCGGCGCTTGGTCCGTTATTTGTGGCTGGGCGCTGCGATGATGCCGGTGGCTGGTGCCGTCTGCTTCGCCGGCCGCACTAGCGGACATGTGTGCTTGGGGGGGGCGTGACGGTAAACCGGGGCGGTTCAGTTTTCTCCACGTACTTCCATTGTTGCGAAAGGACTGTGAAAGACTGTCGCTCTAGGCTCTCCATCCACTAGCAGGAGAGTCGATTTGCACGTCCAGTGGAACATTCTTTGCGATTTTGACGGCACCGTGTCCTTGCAGGACGTGACCGATAGCCTGCTCGAGCATCTTGGGCGCCCTGGGTGGCGCGCGCTGGAAGACGATTGGGTGGCCGGGCGGATCGGTGCCCGCGAGTGCATGACTGGACAGGTCGCGTTGATCGGCGGCGATGTGGAGGCACTGCATCGGGTGCTCGACGCGGTACGCATCGATCCGGCTTTCGTGCGCTTCGTCCATCTCGCCGAGCGCCTGGGCATGCCGTTGAGCATCGTCAGCGATGGCTTGGACTACCCGATCGCGCGGATCCTGGCCAGGCACGGCCTGCATCACTTGCCGATCATCGCCAACCGTCTGTTGCGCACCGACGCCGGGCAGTGGCGGATGGCCTCGCCGCATGCGCGGCCGGATTGCCCCAGCGGCACCTGCAAGTGTGCGGTGATGGCGCAGCAGACGCCGGCACGCCCGACCTTGCTGATCGGCGACGGCCGCTCCGATTTTTGCCTGGCCGGCAAGGCCGACTTGGTGTTCGCCAAAGATGGTTTGCTGCGCCACTGCCGCGCCAACGGCATCGCCCATTGCGCCATTGCCGGTTTCGATGACGCCATCGCGTTGCTGCCTGCACTCGTCGAGCCTGCCGCGTCCACGCAGTCCTTTCCTCTTCCTGTTACCCAACGAGCCTGATCCTGATGAACCGGAACGTTTCGCTTTCCACGCCGCTTGCGCCGCACGTTGGCGCTGATCACCCACGCGGGCTCGACGATGCGCAGATGCTAGCCGACGAAGCTCTGTATTGTTCCTATGGCGACACCGTCCATTACAGCGAGCCGCCGCGCATCTTCGAACGCTGCGACGGTAGCTATCTGTACGACACCGAGGATGTCCCTTATCTGGACCTGCAGATGTGGTATTCGGCGGTCAATTTCGGTTACGCCAATCCGCGTTTGAACGATGCGCTGAAGCGACAGATCGATAGCTTGCCGCAGGTCGCCAGCCAGTACCTGCACCCGACCAAGATCGAACTGGCCAAGACCATCGCTCAGGATGCCGAGCGCAAGTGGGGCCGCAAGGGCCGTGTTCACTTCAACGTGGGCGGCGCGCAGTCGGTGGAGGATTCGCTGAAGCTGGTGCGCAACGCCAGCGCTGGCAAGAGCCTGGTGTTCGCATTCGAAGGTGGCTACCACGGTCGTACGCTGGGTGCCTCGGCGATCACATCTTCGTATCGTTACCGTCGTCGTTTCGGTCATTTCGACCGCGCTCAGTTCATCGAATTCCCTTACCACTTCCGTGGCCCCAAGGGCATGTCCAAGGAGGAATACGGCGAGCAGTGCGTGGCCAGGTTCGCGCGCCTGTTCGAAACCGAATACAACGGCGTGTGGGATCCCAAGGCCGGCCAGTGCGAGTACGCGGCGTTCTACGTCGAGCCGATCCAGGGCACCGGCGGTTATGTGATTCCACCGCCGAATTTCTTCACCGGCTTGAAGAAGGTGCTGGATCAGTACGGCATCTTGATGGTCGTGGACGAAATCCAGATGGGGTTCTTCCGCACGGGCAAGCTGTGGGCGATCGAGCATTTCGGTGTGACCCCGGATGTGCTGGTGTTCGGCAAGGCACTGACTAACGGCCTCAATCCGCTGGCCGGCATCTGGGCGCGCGAGGAATTGATCAACCCGACTGTGTTCCCGCCGGGTTCGACCCACTCCACCTTCGCCTCCAACCCACTGGGCACTGCGGTTGGTCTCGAGACCATGCGCATGTTGGCCGAGACCGACTACGAGGCGATGGTGATGGCCAAGGGCGCGCATTTCCTCGACGGCTTACGCGACTTGCAGCGGCGTCATCCGGAAATCGGCGATGTGGATGGTCTGGGCTTGGCGCTGCGTGCGGAAATTTGCCAGGCCGATGGCTTCACTCCCAATCGCAAGTTGCTCGACACCATGGTCGATATGGGCCTGGAAGGTGAGCTGCGCCATAACGGCAAGCGCATCGGCTTGGTGCTGGACGTGGGTGGTTACTACAAGAATGTCATCACCCTGGCGCCGTCGCTGCATATCAGCCACGAGGAAATCGATCTGGGTCTGTCGCTGCTGGACCAGTTGCTGACCCGCGCCAAGCAGGTCGTTTGAGCAGGACGGGAGACGACGCGTGCGGATCGCGTCGTCTCCCGTCGTCATCGCGGTTGTGGGCGGGGAAAGCCTCAGTCCGCCGCACGCAGTGCGAGCACCGCGTTGAGTCCGCCAAAGGCGAACGAGTTGCTCAGTGCCGCGCGTACCGTGCGTGCGCGTGCTTGACCCGGCACATAGTCCAGATCGCACTCGGGATCGGAGTCGAGGAAGTTGGCGGTGGGTGGAACCACTTGCTCGCGCAACGCGTTGATCGTCGCCACCAGTTCCAGCGCGCCGGAAGCGCCGAGGGCATGGCCATGCACGGCCTTGGTCGAGCTGATCGCCAGCTTCTCGGCGTGTGCGCCGAACACTTGGCGCAGTGCCTTGGTTTCGCAGCGGTCGTTGGCCTTCGTGCCAGTGCCGTGGGCGTTGACGTAGTCGATTTGTTCCGACGCCAGACCAGCGTCCTGCAGTGCCAGTTGCATTGCCGCCGCGGTACCGTCGACACTGGGCGCGACGATGTCGCCAGCGTCGGCACTCATGCCGATACCGGCCAGTTCCGCCAACACGACGGCACCACGCGCGGCAGCGTGTGCAGCGCTTTCCAGGACGAACACGCCAGCGCCTTCGCCCAGCACCATCCCGCTGCGTTGCGCACTGAACGGCCGGCAGGTGTCCTGGCTGACCACGCGCATCGCTTCCCAGGCACGGATTACCGCAGCGCTTAGGCAGGCTTCGCTACCGCCGACGACGGCCACGTCGGCCAAGCCATGGCGGATCATCAGCACCGCTTGCGCGATCGCATGGTTGGCCGAAGCGCAAGCGCTGGACACGGCAAATGTCGGGCCGCGCAGGCCGAACGCGATGCTGATCTGGCTGGCTGCCGCGTTGCTCATGCTGCGCAGGACGGAGAACGGGTGCATGCGTTCGGCTCCATCGCGATACATCCGGAGTGCTTGTTCCTCGCGGGTGGTCTCGGCGCCGGCGCCGGTGCCGATGATCACCGCGCACCGCGGGCCGAGTGCGGCATCGATATGCAAACCGGATTGGGTGATCGCTTCCTGTGCGGCGACCAAGGCCATCTTGGCCATGCGGTCGAGTTGGTCGGGGTCGATGCCTCCGAGTTGGGTCGCATCTGGCGCGAACTCCTTCAGCGTGGCGGCCACGCGCATTTTCAGGTGAAAGGATGGTTGGGGCGACACCAGCTCGGTAATGGCGCTGCGGCCCTCGCGTGTCGCGTTCCACAGCGTCTGGGCGCCGATGCCGAGCGCGCTGACCGCGCCCATGCCGGTGACGACGACGCGCTGCGCTTGCGTAGACGTAGAAAATGTCATGCTTAGGTGATCAAGTTGCCGCTTTAGCCGCTTTGGTCGCGAGCGCTTCTTCCACCGCCTGCACCAGCTTGCTGAGCGAGCCGTCGTCCAGGTTGGGATCGCGCTCCTGGAATGTGATGTCGAAGTGCTCTTCGATGTCGAACAGGATTTCGATTGCTTCAAGCGATTTCACGCCCAGGTCCTGCAGTTTGGAATCAGGCGTCAGGTTGCCCAGATCGATGTCGACGTGTTTGGCGACGATGCTGTAAATTTGCGACTCTATGGACTCGGTCATGGGGTCTCCGCAGTGAATGATATGTCGCACAGCGGCTTCTGGCCGCGACGTTCACCTTCACGCTAAATGATCAATCTTGCAAATGCCTTTCGTCAATCAACTCGAGCCGCCGGTACTCTTGCAGCACTTCTTGCAACATCCGCCGGTCGGGTTCCAGGCTCGCCCACTGGATCATGGGGTGCCGGCCTTCGAGGCCGACTTCGACTTGCTCACCACCGCCCACCCAACGCTGCGTGCGTGGGTGGCGCGTCTGCCGTTGCAGCGCCTGTGGCAACGTCTGCTGCGGCCACGCACCAATTTCGTCGGTAGCACCGTCACCGAATATGCCTGGTTGCCGCGTGCGGCCGATCCGGCACAGTTGCCACGGCAATGGCGGGCGCAGTTGGGGCGGCGTCGCGCGTTGTTGATCGTCAAGGATGTCGCGCAAGCTTCCCCGCTTCTGGATGCTGCCGACAACGCTTGGGCGCAGGCGTTCCTGGATGCCTGCCAGCGCAGTGGCTACTTGCTGTTACGCGGACAGGCATTGGCCTGGGTTCCGATCGATTTTGCCTCGACCGACGAATATCTGGCGCGTCTGTCGCGTGCGCGCCGGCGCAACATCCGTCGCAAGTTGCGCTCTCGCGCCGATCTGCAGGTGGAGGTGCTGTCGACGGGTGCCGCCTTCGCCGACCCGGCGCTGCGTGCGCAGTGTTATGCGCTGTATCAGGAGGTGTACGCGCAGAGCGAGGTGCATTTCGACCTGCTTACCGCAGAGTTTTTTGATGCTTTACTGACCGATTCCGATTCCGGCGGTCTCATGTTCGTGTACCGGCACGATGGGCTCGTCATTGGCTGGAACCTGTGCTACGTGCACGATGGCCGTTTGCTTGACAAGTATATTGGTTTGCATTATCCGGCCTCACACGAACACAACCTGTACGCGCTGAGTTGGATGGAGAATCTCGACTACGCCTGCCGCCATGGGCTACGTGCCTACGTTGCCGGCTGGACCGATCCAGAGGTGAAGGCACAACTCGGTGCCAGCTTCACTTACACATGGCATGCCGTATATCTGCGCAACCCGCTGTTGCGCGCGCTGCTGCGGTTGCTGCGGCCGTTGTTCGAGGCCGACGATGTGGGGTTGTCCGTTGGCTTAGCGCAGGAGGAATGAAATGCACGTTCCAGTCGTCTTGGATCTGGATGGTTCGCAGGGCGTGGTGCCCGATGCGTTGCGACTGCCGTTGCGCGATTGGTGTGATGGCCTGCGCTTTGCCTGTTCGCTGGCGCGATTGCGCCGTTTCGGCGCTGCGCTCGACGCCGCGTTGCCGGTGCACCATGGCACCGTGTTGCTTGGTAGCGGCGATTTCCATCATCTGAGTCTGCCGCTGATCGCGCGGCTGGCACAGCGTACGCCGGTGCCTTTGCGTGTTGTGGTGTTCGACAATCACCCGGACAATATGCGCTTTCCGTTCGCGGTGCATTGCGGTTCGTGGGTGCGACGGATTGCCGCGTTGCCGCAGGTGGAGCGGATCGAAGTGGCCGGCATCACCTCTAGCGACGTCGGTCTTGCGCATGCCTGGGAGAATCACCTGCTGCCGCTGTATCGCGGCAAGTTGCGTTACTGGTGCACTGGCGTAGACGTGCGTTGGGCGCGACGGCTGGGTTTGGGGCAGGCGGTGCGCGGTTTTTCCAGTAGTGCCGAGATGATGGACGCTCTCCTCGAGCATCTGCGGGCTACGCCAATGTCGACCTATTTATCGCTGGACAAGGACGTACTGGATCCTCAGGAGGTGCGCACCAATTGGGACCAAGGCGAACTGCGTGTGCCGCATTTGCTGGCTGCGATCCAGGTATTGCATGGGCATTTGTGCGGCAGTGACATCACCGGCGAGGTGTCGCTGGCGCATTACCCGCAGTGGTGGAAGCGCAGGCTGGCAGCGTTAGACGCACAACCATCGCCGTCGCCGGCTGATCTGTCGGCCTGGCAGGCACAGCAACATGCGTTGAACCAGCGCTTGTTGCAGGCGATAGCAGATGCTGGCGGCTCCTGGCTTGCGTAAAAATCAGCGCGTATGCGTTTGCTATCTGCGAGTGATCGTAGAAGATTCAGTTGGCAAGGAGAAAAACAGCATCGGCATGCCGGTCGGGCGCGTCTGCAGGTAGCGCAGCTTGATGGACATCTGCTCTTAGCCGCAGGTGTCGATCACGTCGATGGACATGGTCTGCATGTCGGCTGTGGCGCGCGCCTGCATCGCGGTGGCGCAGGCGGCCTGAAGTGTGGCCACGATCGTTTCGAAGCCCGCATCATCCAACCATGGACTGTTGCTGATGCTAAGACAGCGCGCGGCGAAATCGTGGGCGTTGGGTATCGCGGTGCGCTCGACGAGCGTCTCTAGGTAGTCGTAGTCGGGTAGGGCATGTGCGAACGGCACCGTCACGCCCAGGCCGCGTGGCCACAGTGAGGCCAGCACGCGTTCGCGTGCGTTGGCATCGGGCAACAGGACCATCAGGATCGGCCAACTGCCCTGTGCGCCGGGGGAGTCGGTGATTACTTGCAGTCCCGGGATTGTGGCCAGTCGTGCACTGCGTTGCCGGCCTTGTTCGCGTATCTGGGCCATGAATGCTGGCCAGCGGGCGCTGGCGCGCACACCCACCGCTTCGCGCCATGCTCCGACGGCGTGCTGTGGAATCGTTGTTCCGAAGCGCTCGTTGGCTGCTGCCACGCGGTCGCCACGACGCAGTGCGCGACGCAGTGGCGCGCCATACACCCAGCGCAGCCAATAGGGTCGGTACAACGCAGCGTAACCGAGTAATTCGACGCTGCGCCTTAGCTCCCAGTTCCAGTCCCGCTGCCCAAGGCGTGCGGCGGTGTCGGCCAGCGCGCGGCGCAATGACACATGCGGGGACATCAGCAGGCCGCCTTCGTAGAGGGTAAGGCCCTTGCCTGCGGCCAGGCTGCAGAAGCCGATGTCGCCGCCCATGCCAGCGGGAGTGCCGTCAGCGTGGATGCCGCCAAGTGCCTGTGCGGCATCTTCGATCAGCATCGCGTTGCACGTCTCTGCGGCACGGCTGAGTGGCGCAAGGTCGATCAGGCGTCCGCCCAGATGGGTGGCGATGATTGCTAGGGTGTCGTTGCTGCAGCGCTGTGCCAGTTGTGCTGGGTCCAGCTCGAGAGAGTTGGGCAACAGATCGCAAAGTACCAGTTGCAGGCCGCAGTGCGCGACTGCCAGCGCCACCAGCGGGCAGGTGTAAGCGGAGACCACCACTTGCCGACGTCGACTGGCCGCCGCCAGCGTGCGCAGGGCGATGATCAGGGCTGCTGTTCCCGAGCATGTAAGCAGCGCGTCGGGTAGGCTCAGCGCGCTGGCCAGGCGTGTGTCGCTGCGGACCGGCCACAGGTCGTGCAAGCGCAGTGGCAATCCTGCGGTCGGTGGTACCTCAATGCGCATGGGCGGTGTCCGCACGCTCGCCCATCGCTAAGCACACGATACCGGCCACGATCAGGACCGCACCCAGTGCTTGCAGCATGCCAATATGTTCATCGAACCACCACGCCGACAGCAGCATCACGCTCACCACCTCCAGATGCGAGGCGGCGAAAGCTGGGCCGATTGGCGCGTGTTCGAGCAATTTCATCCAGGTGAAGAACGCGCCGATGTAGCCGGCCAGGGCGGCGTATAGCCATGGGCTGGCGATCAGGCGCAACAACCAGGCCAGCTCGGCCTGAGGCGGGAACGCATGGGCGCCGCCAAGTTTGAAGCCGATTTGCGCCAGCGTATCGAAACTCAGCAGCAGGGCGAAGCCCACCGCATAGCGATGCAGCGACGCCCGGCTCATGTTCCCAACCCGACCACGGCCACCCCGGCGCTGACCAGACAGATCCCGGCCACCTGCATGCGTCCCAGGCGCTCGCCGAACAGCCAGCGTCCGGCCAGCATGATCGCCACGATGTTGATCGAGCCGAGCAGGACGCCGCGACCCAACGGGACCAGCGACAGAAATGCGGTCCAGCAGAGGAATTCGAGCACGTAGCAGCCGACCCCAAGCCATAGCTGCGGTTGCCGCGCCATGTAACTCCAGCCCGCAACACCGCTGCCCTGCCGATTGCTGGCGACAGACTTGAACGCCAATTGTCCGGTCGTGTCCAGCGCCACGGTCGCGAGCCAGATGCCGACGACGGAGGGTTGCAGCGCCATCAGGCGGCCTGCCGCGGTGCGGCGGCCGCCAGTGCGGCGAAGAACTGTGCCAGGCGGGTACCGAGCGTACGTCGTTCCCGATCCAGCGTGATCATGTGGTAGCTGTCGTGTAGCAGCAGCAACTCCGTCGGCCCGGAGACGTTGTCGATCACCAGTCGCGCGTTGCGTAGATGGGCGATGTCGTCATCGGTGGCGTGTGCGACCAGGCAAGGTGCCTTGACCTTGGCCAGATTGCGCCGCACCTGGCGCGAGAGTAGATGAAGTTCGGCCAGCGCATACCACGGATTGCCGGGCAGACCGGCGGCACTGCTATCGCCACCGAGCATGGCGCTGCTGACTTGGGCGCGAATACGTTCGTCGCGTAGGCCATAAGGCGGTTCTTCCAAGAACATGCGGCGTTTGCCGATGCCCAGGCGTTTGAGCAGCGGCAATATGAACGCTAGCCGCGCGCGCTTGGGAATGTTCCAGCCGTCGTAGCGGAAGGTGGCGCCGAGCACGCCGACGCCGTCTACCCACTGCGGTCGCTCGACCGCCAGCCGCAAGGCCAGCAGTGCACCCATCGATAGCCCCGCGACGAACAGGCTGTCCACCTGTGGACGCATGCGTGCGGCGGCCTGTTCGACGCTGGCGTACCAATCGCGCCAGCCGGTAGCGAGTAGATCGTCCTCGTCGCCGCAATGCCCGGCCAGCTGTACGCCGTGTACGCTGAAACCATGGCGTTGCAGGCTCTTGCCAAGCAGGCGCATTTCGCTTGGAGTCCCGGTCAGGCCGTGGATCAGCAGCACGCCGTGACGGCCGCCTTCGAAGTGAAATTCCGCAGATTGGGTCATTGCAATGGCGCGGCTGCGCAGTGTCGATAATCTGTGCAGGGTCGCCTCTGCGCGTTTCAGCAGCCTTTCAGCGGTGCTGGCTTGAGAACCTGTGATGCGCGTTGAGGTGGAAGGCGTTGGACATCGCGCCTACATCGTGGGGCCGCTGTGTTTGGGGTGCGAGTGTGGGGGCTGGCTGTGCCGACACCGCCATGCGCATCACCTGCGTTCAGTGCCGCTGTGCGGTGGCCGGATTGCGAAAGCGGACCAGAACACGCTGTCCCAGGCGCAGCGTCGAGGGGCGTGTGAACGCCAGTACGCAGGCCACGCTGCGGTCGTTGCCGGAGGGTGCCGTATCGTCGTGCAGTTGCGTGGAGCCGTAGGCCGGTGCCAGCCAGCGCACGACTGCTTCGCCGAGAATGGTCTGGCGACCGTCGTCGCTGATGACCTCTGCATTCATGCCGGGTGCGACGCTGCCTGCATAGCTTTCGTTTAATTCTGCACGTACCAGCCGCGGCGCGTCCGGTAGCAGGGTGAGCAGGGGGGTGTTGGCCTCGCTGCGTGCGCCGACTGCGGCCGAGAGTTGCAGTACGCGGCCGGCCACAGGCGCATACAACTGATATTGCGCACGCTGTAATTCGGCTGCGCGCACTTGCGCATCGGCCAGCGCCGCGTCGCTGCGGGCATTCTGTAACTCGTCATCCAGGCTCTGCACCGCGTCGCTGGCGTCGTCGGCGCTCTGTTCGTCGCCTGCGCCCAGGCGCGCGGCTTCTGCCAGTCGTCGCTGGCGTTGTTGGACATGTGCCAAGCGCTGTTGCAATTGGCGCAGATGCGTCGCAGCGGCCTGTGCGTGGGTACGGGCGATATCCAGTTCCACGGCGGCGGCGCGGTCGTCGGCGGCAACCAGCAGCGCTCCGCGCTGTACGGCATCGCCTTCGTGAACCGCCACTTCGCGCAACGGTGCGGTGACCGGCAGGCCGAGTTTCAGTACACCGCCTTCCACGTCGATGCGGCCGCGCGCGACCGCCAGATAGGTTGGTTGCGATGCCGATGCCGACGTAGTGGTTGGCGCACGGTCCGACGGCGCGCATGCGACCAGCAACAGACTCAGCAGGGGCGCGATGGCGAACGCTTTCATGGTGCGGGATTCCGAGAGGACAGGGGCGAGGGGGCGTGGGTCATGCGGCGGTCGTCGAGGATGCGGCCGTCTTCCATCGACAGCACGCGGTCGGCATGGCGGATCAGGCGCGGATCGTGGCTCACGCACAGCACCATGGTGTTGTGGCGGCGGGCGATGCGGTGGAGCAGGTCGATCACGATCTGGCCATTGCCGGCATCCAGCGCGCTGGTTGGTTCGTCGGCGAACAGCAGTGCAGGATGCTTGGCTAGGGCGCGGGCGATCGCGACGCGCTGCTTCTCGCCACCGGAGAGTTCTGCCGGACGCAGGTGCTGGCGGTGGGCGATGCCGACTTCGGCCAGTGCTTCCTCGGCGCGCGTGCGCACCTCGGTTGCGGCCATGCCCATGTACTGCAAGGGCAGCCGGACCTGGTCAAGTGCGCATAACGCCGGAAACAGGTTGAAGCCCTGGAAGATGAAGCCGGTGTGGCGTAGGCGGAAGTGCTCCAGCGCGGTCGCACCGAGCCGGCCTAGGTCTTCGCCCAGTGCCAGTACCTGACCGGCATCGGCACGTTGCAGGCCGCTGAGGATCGACAGCAAGGTGCTCTTGCCGCAGCCGGATGGGCCGGAAATCAGGGTCAGTTCGCCCTGCCAGACCTGCAGTGCCACGTCGTGCAACACAGTCGTGCGCAGCTTGCCGGAGGTGAAACTCTTGCATAGCCCGCTGCCGCTCAGGGACGCGGTGCCTGGATGCAACTTGGCGGGGGCGAGGATCTGGCTCATCGCAGCAGCAGTGCGGGATCGGCACGGCGCAGTCCGCGCAGCGCGGCCAAGGCCGAAACGAAGGTCAGTAGGAGCACCGCACAGACACACAGGGCCCAGCCGCTGGCATCGAACGTCACTGGCACGTCGTGCGCACGCCCCAGTGCCACCAGTGCCGCGCCCAGGATGCTGGCTCCGGCCAGGCCCAGTGCGCCAACCCAGGCGGCTTGCTCCAGCACTACCCAGCGCAGTGCGTGCATGCTGACTCCCAACGCATTGAGTGTGGCGTATTCGCGGGTGGCACCGAGGACGGTCCCGAGTAACGTCTGGCTGGTGACCGCCATGCCGACGAGGAGCACGATGCCGCCGATGAACAACACGCCGGAACCAGCGCCTGTATTGAACATCCAGAACAGAATGGTGCGTCGGGCGAAATCGTTTGCGCTCCATGCTTGGATGCGCGCCGACGCGCTGCTGTCGCCGATGGTCTGCGCTACCGCTTGCGGATCGGCGTCGGGACGCAGGCGCGCCACGATGTAGGTCGGCCATTCTGGATGCGGGGCGTCGCGGTTGAGTTCGCGCGCGGTATCCAGCGAGGTCAGGATGTTGACTCCACCCAGCGTGCGCAGGCCGCGACCGACGCCAATCACCCGGACACGGTGGCCGTTGATGCGCGCGCTGCTACCGATGCCGACGCCGAGTTTGTCCAGTTCGGAGCGGTCCACGATCACCGTGTCCGGCTCGCGCAGCGCCACGCGTTGCGCCGGACTGAGCAGGCGAGCGAACATCAGCCCGTCATCGCGGGTGTCGATGCCGGAGACGTAGATCGACACAGCGCCATTATCGGTGGGCCCGCGCCAGTCGCCGTCGATCCACACGAATGGTTCGATCTGCGCCACCCGTGGGTCCAGATACAGCGCCATGGCCGCGTCCGGGTCGATCTGGCGGCCCTGGTCCACGCTCTGTGTGCCCGGATAGCCCAGCCACAGGTCGGTTCTGGAGCCGGAGATGTAGACACTGGCGCTGCCGAAGATGCCGAGCACCAGCGCCGTCTGCAGCAGTAGCAACAGGCTGGCGAAGCCCACCGACACGACCACCGGCATGAAACGGCGCCATTCGTAACGCAGGGTTTGGCGGGCCAGCGCGACCATCAGTTCTTCTTACCTTTGCTGTCACTTGCGCTGACACTTGCCGCGATCGGTGTGTTCGAACTGCCCAGTGCCATGTGCAGGGCGACGTAGGCTAGGTCGCGCTGGCGCTGCGTTTCCGACAACGCTAATGCGGCCTGGTCACGTTCGCTCTGCTGCGCAGCTACGTCGAGATCGCTGACCAGGCCCAGCCGCCGCCTTTGCTGCATGGCGTCGGCGGCCTGCTGCTGGGCCTGCAATGCTTGCTGTTGGGTCTGGACGTTCTGTCGTTGCTGTTCTAGCGTGCTCAAGGCGTTCTGCGCTTCTGCTACTGCTTCAAGCACATTTTGCCGATAGGCTAGGGCGGCCGCCTCCAGCAGGTCGCCGCGTGCTTTTGCTTTGGCCTTACGCAGGCCCCAGTCGAACAGGGGAATGTCGATCACCGGGCCCAATGAGGCGATGCCGTGGGTGGACGTGCGTCGATAGCTCACCAGTTTGGTCGACCAGCGGATCGCGCCGCCCAGGCCAATGCTGGGGTAGCGGTCAGCCTTGGCGATGCCGAGTGTGCCTGCCGCGCTGAGCACTTCGGCTTCATGCGCGGCGATGTCGGGCCGTCGCCGCAGCAGGTCGGCCGGCACGCTGTCGATTGCGGCGATTTGCAACGATGGCGGAGCCGTGGTCGCGGTCGTGGCGCTCCATGCTGGATCTGGTGCGGAGCGTCCCAACAGCACCGCGAGTCGTTGCGCGGCTGCAGCCGCAGCGCGGCGCGGTTCTTCCACTGCGTTGCGCGCTTGCAGGGCGGCGGCCTGCGCCTGCGCCCCGGTGGCTGGAGCGGCCAATTGCAACCGGACCAGTGTCGCCTGCAGTGTCGCTTGCTGCTGGCGTGCGCTGGCGATGTCCTGCGACAGACGTTCGGCCTGTTGCGCATGGCGCAGATCGATCCAGTAGCGCACCACATCGGCAATGGTGGCGGCACGCACTTGTGCCAGATTGGCTTGCGCGCTCTGCAGATCGCCGCTGGCCACGAGGTGGTTTGCCTTGTCGCGGCCGAACAGGGGGAGTTCCCATTCGGCGTTGAACCCGGCGACCAGAAACGAGGCGCTCGCGTCAGGGTCGATCGGTTCTTCGGTACGGATGTGTAGTTGCGGGCGCAGGGGGGCGTCGACCACCGAATTCATGCGCCGTGCCGCACGCAATTTGGCCAGTGCCTGGGCCACGTCGAGGTCGTCGTGCAGCGCTTGTGCGACCAGTGCATCGAGTTGCGGGTCTTGGAAGTCCTGCCACCATGCGCTGCCTGCTGGACGTGGGTTGGCTGTTTCCGGTAGGTCGGACCACTGCGCTGGCAGTGGCTGAGTCAGATTCGGTAAGGGGGTGCTGGCACAGCCGCTCAGTGCGATGGCAGCTAGCGCCAGGATGCTGTGCAAAAACGTGCGCTGCGAGCTCATGCCTGTAGTTCCGTGTTGGCTGGCAGATCCAGTTCGGCGCGTAAGCCGCCAAGTGCCGAGCGCGTATAGCGGATTTTCGCATGATGCCGCGCGGTGATGTTGGCGACGATCGCTAGGCCCAGCCCAGTCCCACCTTCGGGCGCGTCGGGCGCGCGGAAGAAGCGCTCGCCCAGACGTGGCAGCAAGGCTTCGTCTACGCCCGTGCCCGCATCGTCCACAGCCAACAGGACGTGGTGTCCATCGCAGCGCAGGCTGACCGTCACCATGCTGTTGGCGGCATGTCTGAACGCATTGTCCAGCAAATTGTCGAGCAATTCGCGCAGCGCCCAGGCGTCTGCGGCCACCCAGGCGGCGTCGCTGTCTCCGGCGTCGTAGCCTAGGTCCACGTCGGCGTGCAGTGCGTCGGGGATGCGTTCGGCCAGTGCTTGTGGCAGCCATTGCGCCAGGTCGAGTGGCAGCAGAGGCCGGATATTTTCGCGTGGGGTCAGCGTGCGTGTCAGCGCCAGCAACTGGGTGGAGGTGCGAGCGGCACGGTCAGTGAGTTGGCGGATGTGCTGCAGTGCTTGGGCGCTGTCTTGTGGGCTTTTGCTGGCCTGGGCGCGCTGTACGTGCATGCTCAGCCCTGCCAGCGGTGTGCGCAACTGGTGCGCCGCGTCGGCGACGAAGCGTTCCTGCAGTGCCATCAATTGTTTGATCCGTCCGAGCAGGCCATCGATGGCCTGTGTCAGCGGCAGCACCTCCAGCGGGATGTCCGGGCCAGAGATTGGGTTGAGGTCGCGCTGGCTGTCGTCGAGCCGCTGCACTGCCGGTCCCAGTAGCCGCAGGCCAATTTTTACGCCATGCCAGACTAGGATGAACAGGGAGCAGGTGAGCAGGAGTTCGGTGGGGAGCATCAGTAACAGGATCTCGCGTGCGCGTCGTTGGCGGTCGTCCAAGGTTTCGGCCACAGAGATCGTCAGCCAGTCGTCTGCATTCCGGGTCGAGGGTAGCAACAGGCTGGCCGCTCGGACCGGCACGCCGTTGTTCATGTGCGTGCTGTACAGCATCACACGCCCCATCTCGACAGGACCGGCGTGCTCGGGAATGCGCTGTGCGCTGCTGCTGATTACACCATGGCGGCGGCTGCGCACCTCGAAGAAGATCCGGTCGCTGTTGCTGTATTCCAGAAGTTTACGTGTCTGCAGCGATAACGGCAGCTGCTCGCCAGTGTCGTTGATTGCCTTGGCCAAGCCTTGCGCTTCTTCTTTCAAGTCCATGTCGTGCACATGGTTGCTGTATTTGAGCATCGCTATATAGAAGATTGCCGACACCAGCAGCATCAACAGCAGTGTTGGAATCAGCAGGAACGCCAGCAAGCGTCGGCGTAGGCTGGGGTGGCGGTATGCCGGCTGTCGCGCGGCTGCGGTTGCGCTCACTGCGGGGGCGGCGCGTCAGTGGTGGATGCGGTAGCGTGCGATTCTTCCAGCATGTAACCTAGTCCACGGATGGTGCGGATGCCGACCCCAGTGCCGTGCAGTTTGCGGCGCAGGCGGTGCATGGAGATGTCCAGGCCATTGTCGGTGATTTCGTGCTGCCAATCGCACAGCGCTTCGGTCAACTGGCCACGGCTGACCACGCGCCCGCTGCGTAGCAGCAGGGTTTCCAGTAAGGCAAATTCGCGTGCGGTCAGGTCCAGCGGCTGATCCTGTAGCCAGACGCGGCGCCCGGCCAAGTTGATCCGCAATTGGCCCAAAACCAGTTCAGGGACGCCGCCGCTGCTGCTGCGGCGTAGTAGTGCGCGGGTGCGGGCCAGGAATTCGGACAGTTCGAACGGCTTGATGAGATAGTCGTCGGCGCCTTGGTCGAGTGCGTGGATACGGTCCTCCACCGCATCGCGCGCGGTCACCACGAGAACCGGAATCTCGTCGCGGCGTTCGCGCAAGCGTTGCAGTACTTGCAGCCCGTCCTGGCGCGGCAGGCCTAGATCCAGCACCAGAAGATGGTAGGACTCGGCGAGGAGCGCGTGATCGGCAGCGGTGCCATCGCTGACGTGGTCTACCACATGGCCGCATTCGACAAGCGAATCGCGCAGCGCGACGGCAATGGAAGTATCGTCTTCGGCGACCAGAATGCGCATACCGTTAAACGCTTGCAGCGTGGATGGTTGGGAAACCGTCGTAACCAGCGCTAACAGAACCGTTACGAAGGGGTGTTTTCATTTTGCGTGGATAACAATTGTGCTTGCGTTCCGCGCTGCTGTCACCTGCTAAGGTCCGCCACGCGTGCTTGCGTGTGTCAAAAAAACCTAAAACTGCACGCCCGTTTGGCTGATCGTCAGGCTCGATGGTCATTGGCACGAATTGCCATGAGATGCCGTCTGCAACGACACCGCGCGCTTCTGATATGCCTGGTACAGTGCAGGTACAGCTTCCCAACGCCGGTTCATCTAGTTCTGCTATTGGGAACAGCCGGTGCAGACTGTATCGATGCCATTGTTGTCGCCCCAGACTAACCAAATCGTTTGCGATGCGGGTCTCGCCAAAATCGCTTTGCTGGGTGTTCGTATCGGCTTTTATTCCGGATCGTAGTCCAGGTTCGAGGCCAACCAGCGTTCGGCCTGCGCCAGCGGCACGTTCCTGCGCCGGGCGTAGTCGGCGACCTGTTCCTTGCCCAGCCGTCCCACTACGAAATACTGGCTGTGCGGATGGCTGAAGTAGTAACCCGATACCGCCGCCGTTGGCAGCATCGCGAAACTTTCGGTGAGCGACATGCCGGCGTTGCGCTCAGCCTCGAGCACGGCGAACAAGGTTTGTTTTTCGCTGTGGTCGGGGCAGGCCGGGTAGCCGGGCGCAGGACGGATGCCACGGTAACGTTCGGAGATCAACGCGTCGTTGTCCAGCGTCTCGTCGTTGGCGTAGCCCCAAAATTCGGTGCGCACGCGCTGATGCAGGCGTTCGGCCAGCGCTTCGGCCAGGCGGTCGGCCAGTGCCTTGAGCAGGATCGCGTTGTAATCGTCGTGTGCGGCCTCGAAGCGGGCCACGTGCGGCTCGATGCCGAGCCCGGCGGTTACCGCGAACGCACCGATCCAGTCCTGTTTGCCGCTATCGCGCGGAGCGATGAAGTCGGCCAAGCAGAAGTCCGGGCGCTCGATGGGTTTGTCCACTTGCTGGCGCAGAAAATGCAGAGTAAATCGGGCGTCGGGAATGAGGACTTCCACATCGTCGCCGACCGACTGCGCCGGCCATAGCCCGAATACGGCTTTGGCGGTCAGCCATTTTTCCTCGACGATGCGCTTGAGCATGACGCGTGCGTCTTGGTATAGCTCGCTGGCCTGCTGGCCGATGATCTCGTCGGTGAGGATCGCTGGGAACTTGCCCGCCAGTTCCCAGGCTTGGAAAAACGGGGTCCAGTCGATCAGTTCGATCAGCTCGGGCAGTGGGTAGTCCTCGAACACATGCAGCCCAGGTTGCTGCGGTGCGGGGGGCGTGTAGGTGTCCCAGCCACCGTCGAAGCGTTGTGCGCGCGCATGTTGCAGCGTGACCAGGCGTTTGGCGTCGCCGCGGTTCTTGTGGCGTTGGCGGATTTCGGCGTAGTCGGCGTCGTTGGAGGCGATGAATGCGGCGCGCAGTTCGCGCGAAATCAGCGATTGGGCCACGCCGACCGCGCGCGAGGCGTCCTTCACCCACACGGTCGGTGCGGCATAGTGCGGGTCGATCTTCAATGCGGTGTGCGCGCGCGAGGTGGTGGCGCCGCCGATCAACAGCGGAATCGAGAACCCTTGCCGCTGCATCTCGCGAGCGACATGGGTCATTTCTTCCAGCGATGGCGTGATCAGCCCGGACAAGCCGATGATGTCGGCGTTTTCGGCGCGGGCGCGGTCGAGGATGGTCTGGGTCGGCACCATCACGCCAAGATCGACCACCTCGAAGTTGTTGCAGGCCAGGACCACGCCGACGATGTTCTTGCCGATGTCGTGCACGTCGCCCTTGACCGTGGCCATGATGATCTTGCCGTTGGACTTGGCGGTGTCGCCACTGCGCAGCTTTTCCGCTTCGATGTACGGCAGCAGGTAGGCGACGGCCTTCTTCATCACCCGTGCCGATTTCACTACCTGCGGCAGGAACATCTTGCCGGCGCCGAACAGGTCGCCGACGACGTTCATGCCGTTCATCAACGGCCCCTCGATCACGTCCAATGGACGCGAGGATTGTTGCCGGGCTTCTTCGGTGTCGACCTCGATGAATTCGTCGATGCCGTGTACCAGCGAGTGACTCAGGCGTTCCCGCACGGTCTTCTCGCGCCATGCCAGTTTTTCTCGCATGGCAAGTGCTGTCTCGCGTGTGCCGGTTTTCTTGTAACGTTCGGCGATCTCCAGCAGGCGCTCGGTGGCGTCGCGGCGGCGATTGAGGATCACGTCCTCCACTCGCTCGCGTAGTTCGGTGTCCAGGTCGTCGTAGATCGGCATGCCGCCGGCATTGACGATGCCCATGTCCATACCGGCGGAGATTGCGTGGTACAAAAACACGCAGTGGATGGCCTGACGCACGCTCTCGTTGCCGCGGAACGAGAACGAGACGTTGGAAACGCCGCCGGAGACGTGGCAGTGGGGCAGGGTGCGCTTGATGATGCGGGTCGCTTCGATGAAATCGACCGCGTAGTTATCGTGTTCCTCGATCCCGGTGGCGACGGCGAAGATGTTGGGGTCGAACACGATGTCTTCGGGCGGGAAGCCGACCTGCTCGGTCAGGATGCGATAGGCGCGGGTGCAGATCTCGACCTTGCGCGCACAGGTATCGGCCTGGCCGACCTCGTCAAACGCCATCACCACCGCCGCAGCACCGTAGCGCAGTACTTTGCGCGCCTGTTCGATGAACACCGCTTCGCCTTCCTTGAGCGAAATCGAGTTGACCACGCTCTTGCCCTGCAGGCACTTCAGTCCGGCCTCGATCACGCTCCACTTGGAAGAGTCGACCATGACTGGAATGCGTGCGATGTCCGGCTCGGACATAATCAGGTTGAGAAAGCGCACCATCGCTTTCTCCGAATCGATCAGGCCCTCGTCCATGTTGACGTCGAGGATCTGCGCGCCGTTGGCGACCTGCTGGCGTGCCACCTCGACTGCCTCTTCGTAGCGTTCTTCCTTGATCAGCTTGCGGAACTGCGCGCTGCCGGTGACGTTGGTACGCTCACCGACGTTGACGAACAGCAGGTCCGGCGTCAGCAGCAGCGGTTCGAGACCGGACAGGCGGGTGATGCGAGCGGACGACATTGGATCAGCGTTCCAGGAGCGGGGAGGTGCACGAACGCATGTGCGCTGCGGCGCGCAGGCGCCGAGCCATCGGCAAGGCGGTGGCGAAAGCCGCGCGCGGGGTGTGCATCTCAGGCGGCCTGTCGCTGTGCTGCTAGCGGCACGCGCGGACGTAGCCCGCGCACTGCCTCGGCGATCGCGCGGATGTGGGCCGGTGTGGTGCCGCAGCAGCCGCCGACCAGATTCAATAGCCCCGCTTCGGCGAACTCCTTCAGCGTGGCGGCCATTTCTTCTGGAGTTTCGTCGTATTCGCCGAAGGCGTTGGGCAGGCCGGCGTTGGGGTGCGTGCTAACGTAGCCGTCGGCGATCCGTGCCAGGGTTTCCACATGCGGGCGCAGATCCTTCGCGCCAAGCGCGCAGTTCAACCCGACCGACAGTGGCAGACCATGCGCGACCGAGGCATAGAACGCCTCGGCGGTCTGCCCGGACAGGGTGCGTCCGGAGGCGTCGGTGATGGTGCCGGAGATCATCACCGGCAGGCGTCCGCCGCGTGCGTCGAACACCTCCTCGATCGCGTACAGCGCGGCCTTGGCGTTGAGGGTGTCGAAGATGGTCTCGACCATCAGCGTGTCGGCGCCGCCGTCGATCAGGCCATCGATGGCCTCGCGGTAGGTGGCGCGCAGTTCGTCGAAGCTGGTGTTGCGGTAGCCGGGGTCGTTGACGTCGGGACTGATGGAGGCGGTGCGGCTGGTCGGGCCGAGTACGCCGATTACGAAGCGCGGTTTGTCCGGTCCGCCGGCGCGGGCCTGCTGCGCTTCGACCGCGTCGCAGCAGTCGCGTGCGACCCGGGCGCCGGCTTTGTTGAGTTCGTAGACCAGGTGCTCCAGGTGGTAATCGGCCTGGCTGATCGCGGTGGCGTTGAAGGTATTGGTTTCGAGCAGGTCGGCGCCGGCTTCGAGATAGGCGCTGTGGATCTCGGCGATCACTTCCGGGCGTGTCAGTAGCAAGAGATCGTTATTACCTTTCAGGTCGTGACCATGCATCGCATGATCGCAGCCAGGGCCATGCACATGGGGGGGCTGCGCGCTGTCGTAGCCGGCGGCGAAACGGTCGCCGCGATAATCGGCTTCCTGCAAGCCATGGCGCTGGATCATGGTGCCCATCGCGCCATCGATGATGAGGATGCGCTCGGACAGCGCCTGCAGGAGCGCTTGGGCGCGCTGCGGATGCAGCCAGGGCTGGCCTGGGCTTTGGGGAGAAGTAGAGGCGTTCATGGCGTGGTTCCAGCGCTGGCCTTGGATGATGTGTGGTTTTCCGGACGTGCGGTAGCCGCCGGTTCTCCGGGTTTGATTGCAATCAACGAAATCACCTCGAAATGCGGTGGCCGCTTTTCGCGGGTCACGGTTTCTAGGCTGGAGACTTCCAGGCCGGCCTTGTCGATGAACTTGCGCAATTCCTTGGCCGAGAAGCCGAGGTTGACGTGGCCGTAGGCCTGCACGGCAGCCTTGTGCTCGTGGTGGGCTAGGCTGCACAGCAGCAGGCGACCGCCTGGGCGCAACACGCGTGCCGATTCGCAGACAGCGTGCGCCGGTTTGGTGGCGTAGGTCAACGCGTGCATCATCACCACCAGGTCGAAGCCGGCATCGGCGAATGGTAGTGCATGCATGTCGCCCTCGCGGACCTCCACGTTGCTCAGCCGGCGTAAGCGTTCGCTGGCTGCGGCCACCACCCGCGCGCTGGTGTCGATGCACACGTAGCGACGCGCATGCGGGGCGACCAACTCGGCCAGTACGCCGTCGCCGGAGGCAATGTCGAGGACGTCGCCGGTCTCCAGCAGCGGCAGCGCGGTGCGCGCCAGCGCCTCCCAGGTGCGTCCGGGCGAATAGTGACGCTCCATGTCGCCAGCGACCGAATCTGCCCAGTTCTGGTCGGTGGCGCGGTTGGCCAATACTGCAGCCACCCGTTCGGCGTCCTGGCGCAGTAGCGGGTCGTCGCTGCCGGTGCTCAGCGCCAGCCACAGCGCGCGTTGCGCCGGGTCCAGCAGGCTTTCGTCGAAGCGATAATAGGCCGACACGCCAGCGCGGCGGTCGCGGACCAGCCCGGCCTCCTTGAGTTTGGCCAGATGGGTCGAGACGCGCGGTTGCGCCAGTCGGGTGATCGCCGAGAGTTCGGCCACGGTCAGTTCTTCATGCTCCAGCAGCGCCAACAGGCGTACCCGGGTCGCATCGGCGAACACTTTCAATCTGGTCGACCAGTCCTCCAGATCCATAAATATCTTCCTATCGCGATATAAAGATATTTTCGTCTGAGGGGTGGGTCGGGTCAAGTCGGGCACACGCTGGCGTATGGTGGATGGTTAAGATGTCGGTACCAACAAAACCGGGAGGCGCGAGATGGATTTCAAACTTAGCGATGAGCAATTGATGATCCAGGACGTGGCGCGGCGCATCGCCCAGGAACGGATCGCCCCCAGCGCCGAGCACCACGACCGTACTGGTGAGTTTCCACTGGAGAATATCCGCCTGCTGGGCGAGAACGGTTTGATGGGCATCGAGGTGCCGGAGCAGTACGGCGGCGCTGGCATGGACCCGATCGCCTATGTGCTGGCCATGATCGAGATCGCCGCCGGCGACGCCGCTCATTCCACCATCATGTCGGTCAACAATTCGCTGTTCTGCGGCGGGATTCTCAAGAATGGCGACGAGGCGCAGAAACAGAAGTACGTGCGTGCCATCGCGCAAGGGGAGCAGATCGGCGCCTTCGCGCTGACCGAGCCGCAATCAGGCTCCGATGCCACCGCGATGCGCTGCCGTGCGGTGCCTCGGGACGATGGCAGCTTCGTCATCAACGGCAAGAAGAGCTGGATCACCTCCGGTCCGGTCGCCAAGTACATCGTGCTATTTGCGATGAGCGAGCCGGAGCGGGGCGCGCGCGGCATCAGCGCGTTCGTGATTGACACCGACAAGCCGGGGTTTCACCGTGGCAAGACCGAACCCAAGCTCGGCATCCGCGCTTCGGCGACCTGCGAGATCGAGTTTCAGGATTACCATGCGACGGCGGACGAGGTGCTGGGGACGCCGGGCGAGGGTTTCAAAATCGCGATGAGCGTGCTCGACGCAGGCCGTATCGGCATTGCCTCGCAGGCCATCGGGCTTGCGCGGGCGGCCTACCAGGCCACGTTGGGCTACGTGAAGGAGCGCAAGGCATTCGGCTCGCCGATCGGCGCATTCCAGATGACCCAGGCCAAGGTCGCCGACATGAAGTGCAAGCTGGACGCGGCGTTGCTGCTCACCCTGCGTGCGGCCTGGTTGAAGGGTCAGGGGCAGCAATTCACCACCGAAGCGTCGGTAGCGAAGCTGACCGCATCCGAGGCGGCGATGTGGATCACCCATCAGGCGGTGCAGATCCATGGCGGCATGGGGTACTCCAAGGAAATGCCGCTGGAGCGCTATTTCCGCGACGCCAAGATCACCGAAATCTACGAGGGAACATCGGAAATCCAGCGGTTGGTGATCGCCCGCAACGAGACGGGGTTGCGCTGAGCCGTAGTCGCTGACGTCCTGAGGCAAAGAAGCGGCCTTTCGTCCGCTTCTTTGCTCTCGCGCTGAGTATTTCCCGAATCCAGGCTCAACCGTCTCACCGATCCTGCTGATGCAGGTTCAAGCCTTGCTCCTGGCGGATGGCGTATTCCTGCGATGGCTCGTCCAACTTGTCGCCGAGCATGTGCCGCACCACCACGAAGAACAGCGGGATGAACAGCAAGCCGAGCGCGGTGGCGAACAGCATGCCGCCGATCACACCGGTGCCGATCGCGTGGCGTGCGTTGGCGCCAGCGCCACTGGAGATGGCCAATGGCAGCACGCCGAGGATGAACGCGAAGGAGGTCATCAGGATCGGACGGAAGCGCAGGTGTGCCGCTTCGGTTGCCGCCTCGCGCAAGGTCTTGCCCATCGCGCGTTGCTCGACGGCGAATTCCACGATCAAGATCGCATTCTTCGCGGCCAGGCCGATCACCGTGATCAGGCCGATTTTGAAATAGATGTCGTTGGGCAGGCCGCGCAGCAAAGAGAACGCGACTGTGCCGAGCACGCCGATCGGCACCACCAACAGCACCGAGACCGGAATCGACCAACTCTCGTACAGCGCTGCCAGGCATAGGAACACCACCACGATCGACAGCACCAGCAGCAGCGTGGCGGTATTGCCGGCGATGATCTCCTGGTAGGACATGCCGCTCCAGTCCAAGCCCAAGCCCTTCGGCAGATCGTTGTTGACGATGTCCTCCATCGCGCTCATCGCTTGGCCGGAGCTTCTGCCTGGAGCGGGGTTGCCGACGATTTCGACTGCCGAATAACCGTTGTAGCGGCTCAGCGATGGCGAGCCGTAGACCCAGTCCGACTTCACCACCGTACTCAACGGGATCATCTGCCGCAAACCGCTGTCGTCGGTGGCGGTGCTGCTGGGCACATAGAAGTTGCGTAGCGACTCCGGGCCGCTCCGAAACGGTGCGTCGGCCTGCATGTTGACGCGCTTGATACGGCCTTCGTAGAAGAAGTCGTTGGCGTAGACCGGCGCCAGCATCAACTGGATCGATTGGTAGATGTCGTTGATCGACAGCCCCATCGACTGCGCCTGCACGCGATCAACTTTCAGTTGCAGCTGCGGCGCGTTTTCCAGGCCGTTCGGGCGCACCCCGGTCAGGGTGTCCTGACGCTGCGCGGCCATGCCGAGGAGCATGTTGCGTGCCTGCAGCAGCGCCTCTTGGCCGGCGCCGCTACGGTCTTGCAGCCACATGTCGAAGCCGCCTAACTGGCCAAGCCCCTGCACCGTGGGCAGGTTGACCACGAAAATCTGCGCGTCCTTGATGCCGTAGAACATCCCGTTCAGTTGCTGGATCAGTTCGGTGGCGGTGATGTTGCGCTCCTCCCAGGGCTTGAGCCGGATGAAACCCATGCCCACGTTCTCGCCACGTCCCAGGAAGCTGAAGCCGGCCACCTGCAGCATCCCTTCGACCGCTTTCTGCTGCTGCAGTATGCCGCGCATTTGCGCGAACACCTGATTGGTACGCGCTTTGGTCGCACCCGGCGGCAACTGCACGATTGCCAGGGCGAATCCCTGATCTTCTTCTGGCAGGAAGCTGCCCGGCATGCGCGTAAACAGGAAGCCGCACAGTACCACCAGCAGGGCGAACACTGCCATCCAGCGTGGTGTGTGCCGGATGCTGCCGCCGACCGCGCCGACATAGCGCCGCGATAGCTTGTCGTAGTATGTGTTGAAGGTGCGGTAGAACCAGTTCGGATTGTCGCTGTGGGTCGGCTTGAGGAAGGCCGCGCACAGCGCCGGGGTGAAGCTCAACGCCAGTAATGCCGAGAATCCCATCGACATCGCGATGGTGACCGCGAACTGCTTGTAGATCGCGCCGGCAGCGCCAGGCTGCATTGCCGAGGGGATGAACACCGCCGCCAGCACCACGGTGATCGCCACCACCGCGCCGGTGATTTGGCTCATTGCTTTGTGCGTGGCTGCCTTCGGCGCCAGGTGCTCCTCGGACATGATGCGTTCGACGTTCTCGATCACCACGATCGCATCGTCGACCACGATACCGATCGCCAGCACCATCGCGAACAGGGTCAACTGATTGATGGTGAAGCCGATCGCCCACATGCCGAGGAAGGTGCCCAGCAGCGCTACCGGGATCACCAGCGTGGGGATGAGGGTGGCGCGGAAGTTCTGCAGGAATACCAACATCACCAGGAATACCAGCACGATCGCCTCGGCCAGGGTCTTGACCACTTCCTCGATCGAGATCTTGACGAAGGTGGTGCTCTCGTAGGGCGTGAACCAGGTGACGCCCTGCGGGAAGCTCGGCTGCAATTCCTCCATTTTGGCCTTGACCGCCGCGGATACGTTCAGCGCATTGGCACCGGGCAATAGTTGGATGCCGAAGGCGCCGGTCGGCTTGCCGTTGTATTGGGTGTCGATGCCGAAGCTGGTCGGGCCGAACGCGACCCGGGCTACGTCCTTTAGCCTCACCACGGTGCCGTTGCCATCGGCGCGCAGGATGATGTTCTCGAACTCCTCGGGCGAGGTGAAGCGGCCCTCGGCGCTGACCGTGGCGGTGAACGACTGGCCCTGCGGCGCCGGATCCGAGCCGATCGAACCGGCGGCGAACTGCACGTTCTGCGCGCGGATCGCGTTGAGCACGTCGCTGGCGGACATGTGGTAACCCTGCAATTTCTCCGGGTTGAGCCAGATGTCCATGGCGTATTCGGCACCGAACTGCTGGGTGCTGCCGACGCCGGGCACGCGCGATATCTGTTCCAGGACGCGCGAGCCGACGATGTCGTTGAGCGCATCGCGGTCGATCGAGGGGTTGTCCGAACGCAGCGCGATCACGCTGAGGAAACCGGCGTTGGCCTTGGCCACTACCACGCCTTGGGCGGTCACCTCCGACGGCAGGCGCGGCGTCGCCAGCGAGACCTTGTTCTGCACCTGCACCTGCGCGATGTCCGGGTTGGTCCCGGTCTCGAAGGTGAGAGTGATGGTGGCGATGCCGCTGGATGACGAGGACGAATTGAAGTACAGCAGGTGGTCGATGCCGGTCAGTTGCTGTTCGATCACCTGGGTAACCGAGCGCTCGGTCGTGCTGGCGCTGGCGCCGGGATAGGTGGCGCTCACGGTCACCTGCGGCGGAGCGATCGACGGATAAGACTCCACGCCGAGGTTAAGGATGGCGATCACGCCGCTGAGCGAAATCAAGATCGCCACCACCCAGGCGAAGACCGGATGCTCGATGAAGAACTTAGGCATGGTGTGCGTCCGTTACGGCTGTTTCGGCTGGGCGGAAGCGGTCGCGGCGGCCGGCGTGTCGCCGTGCGCTGCGCCCTGCGGTTGGCCGGTGACCGCCTTGGCCGACGCTGGGCCCCCCTGCTGGGTTGGCGCATCCGGTGTCCACGGCTTGGCGATGGCTGCTGCGCCTTCCTTGACCTTGGGCAGGCCGCTGACCACGACCTGATCGCCAGCCTGCAGGCCGGCACCGACGATCCACCTGTCGCCCTGCTGGCCGACCAGACCGAGATCTTTGCGTAGCACCTTGCCATCCTTGCCCACTGCCATGGCGTAGGCCCCCTTGGTATCGCGCAGCACCGCGACCTGCGGGATCAGATAGACGTCCTTGCGCTGGCCGAGGTTGGCCGTGAAGCTGACGAAGGCGCCAGGCAACAGCACCCGCTCCGGGTTCGGCAACTGCGCACGCAGCGTCACCGAGCCGGTGCTGGGATCGACTGTGGCACCAGAGAAATCCAGAGTGCCTGGATGCGCGTAGCTGCTGCCGTCGCCAAGTTTGACCTGCACCGTGGACTGGTCCTCGGCGTTCAGGGTGACGTTGCCGGTGCTTTGTGCCTGACGCAACTGGGCAAGCTCGTCGGCGTTCATCGAGAAATTGACATACAGCGGATCGAGTTGGTCGATGGTGGTCAGCAAGGTGGCGCTGCCCTGGCCGACCAGCGCGCCCTCGGTGACTTGCTGCTTGCCGGCGCGGCCGGCAATGGGAGCGGTCACGGTGGCATAGCCTAGGTTGATGCGTGCGGTTTCCACGGCCGCGCGGGCCTGCTGAACCGCTGCCGAGGCACTGCGTTCGCTGGCTTCGGCGTTGTCCAGGTCGGACTTGGAGACGTAGGCTTTGGGCGCCAGGCTGCGGGCGCGAACGGCGGCGGCCTTGGCATTGGCGTAGGTGGCCTCGGCTGCGGCCAATTGCCCCTGTGCCGAGGCCAGCGCCGCATGCAGCGGCGCAGGATCGATCTGGAACAGCGGCTGGCCTTGCTTGACGTCGCTGCCTTCGGTGTAAAGGCGTTTTTCCAGCACGCCGGGGACCCGGGCGCGCACGTCGGCGCTGCGGAATGCGGTCAGCCGACCGACCAGTTCGCGTTGCAGCGGCACGGTCTGCGGCTGGGCCTGCAACACGCCCACTTCCGGCGGCGGCATGGCTTGCTGTTGTTCTTGTTTCTTGCACGATGCCAAGACCATCACGACGGCGCAGGCCAGGGCGAGAGAGCGCAATGGGGAGGTCATCGGGGTGGTACTCCGGTCAAGAGGTGAAGGCACAAGTCGCTATCTCCAGGCGATTCTGCAGGACGTACGGGGCTGTGCGTGTTTGCTGTGACGCAGCGCACAGAGGCGACTGGAGTCACCGGCGCGCGCGGCGACCGCGTCCATGCTCGGGGTATGCCTTGCCCGGCGCACAAGTTGCGCACGGCCTCGCAGATGCGGTGGTCGTGCGCTTGACCCAATGCGGCGTGGGGAAGCGAAAGAGAGGCTCATTATTTTGAACTATACCGTCCAGTTTATAATTTGAACAGCCATGACAGCCATGCGTCTCGGGTCATCCGGATGGACCTAGTCGCGGTCAATCATGGTGAGGATAGTGTGATGGGGTGATTGTGGCTGTTCTGTACGGCGCTGGTGTCTGGCGAGACAGGCCGATCCGGTTTGCGATGAAGTACGTGAGTTACAGTCGGCACCGGTACAATTTTGGCCTTCCTATCGAGCATCGTTGCAGCTCTCCGCCATGAAGCCTAAAAACGTCGCTCCCCGCTCCAGCAAATCGTCGCTCGCCGCCCGTCAGCCTGCGCCCCCATCCGTTGCCAAACCAACAGCCAAGTCGACGGCCAAGTCTGCGGCGACCTCGCGCAAGCCTGTGCCGGTCATCGAGTCCATGGCCAAGCTGATCGATGCCGCACCGGTGGCAGCGGCTGGCTTCAGTTTGGCGCCGGTGTTCGCGGCGCTGCGCAAGCGTTACCCTGCCGCTCGCCAGGATCAGGCGCAGGCGTTTGCCGAGGCGTTCTACAAACGCATGCAGGAGGACGAATTCCCTCAGCATACCGCGCAGGAGTGGGCCGCGCTGGCCGTCTCGATGCTGGAATTCGCGCGCAAGCGCAAACCCGGAACGGCCAACGTGCGGGTGTTCAATCCCAATCCGAAGGAGGATGGTTGGGAGTCATCGCGCACCGTGCTGCAGATCGTCAACGACGACATGCCGTTTCTGGTCGATTCGGTGAGCATATTGCTCTCGGACCTGGGCATCGGCCTGCATGTCCTCGGCCATCCGGTGCTGCGCATGCAACGCGACAAGAACGGCGTGCTGGAAAGCATCGGCGAAGGCAAGCCGGAATCGTTGATGGTGCTGGAGATCGATCGCCAACCGCCGGAGGAGATGCCGCGCGTGCAGGCGACGATCCAGCGCATCCTCGGCGACGTGCGCACCATCGTGCGCGATTGGGGCGGCATGCGCGAGAAGATGTTGACCCTGGCCGACGACCTGACCACGCGGTGTCTTCCGGTGGACGACAAGGGCCGGCGCGAGGCGCAGGAGTTCCTGCGGTGGGCCGCCGCCGACCATTTCACCTTCTTCGGCTACCGCGAGTACCGGGTGGAAAAGCAGGGCGGCGAAAACGTACTGGCGCCGTTGCAGGACAGCGGCCTGGGCCTGCTGCGCGGCCAGGACAAATCGCCGGCGCGTCCAGTGCGCACGCTTGCCGCGCAGGGCCTCAGCGAGGCGGGCACCAAGGAGGCGTTGATCCTGACCAAGACCAACGCACGCTCGCGGGTACATCGCAGTGGCTACATGGACTACATCGGCGTGCTGGAGTTCGACGCCAAGGGATGCATCGTCGCCGAGCAGCGTTTCCTGGGCATGTTCACTTCCAGCGCCTACAACCGCCGCCCGTCGGAAATCCCGCTGGTGCGCGAGCGCTACGACTACGTGATGCGCAAGTCCGAACTGTCTCCGAGCAGCCACAGTGGCAAGGTCTTGCGCCACATTCTGGAGACGCTGCCGCGCGAGGAACTGTTCCAATCCAACGAAGAAGAATTGTACCGCACCGCGATGGGCATCCTCGGCCTGCAGGAGCGGGTGCGCAGCCGCTTGTTCCTGCGTCGCGACAAGTACGGTCGCTTCATTTCGGCGTTGGTGTACATCCCGCGCGAACGTTTCAATACCGACGTGCGTTTACGCATCGAGGCACTGCTGAAGGACGCGTTGCATGCCGAGCACGTCGACTCCAGCGTGGTGCTGGGCGAATCGCTGCTGGCGCAGTTGCACCTGATTGCGCGTCCAAAGCTGGGCGAGGCACTGGAATTCGATATCACCGAACTGCAGTCGCGCCTGGCACACCTGTTGCGTAACTGGCACGACGACTTACGCGAGGCTTTGGTCGCCAGCTGCGGCGAGCGCGATGGTCTGCGTTTGGCGGCCGGTTATGGCCGCGCGTTGCCGGCCGGTTACATCGAGGAATCGACCGCGCAGATCGCCGCACACGATGTCGAACGCCTGGCCGCGCTGCGCGGTCCGGAAGACCTGCATCTGAGCTTGCAGGCGTTGTGCCGCGACCGCAGCGACAGCCTGCGTCTGAAACTCTATCGCCAGCACGACGATCTGCCGCTATCGGACGTGTTGCCGATGCTGGAGAACCTGGGGCTGCGGGTGATCTCCGAGCGTCCCTATCGGCTCACCGTGGATGGCACGTTGCTGTCCATCCAGGATTTCGAGGTCGTGCCACTTGCTGGCACGATCGACGTGGCCACTGCCGATGCACCGCTGTGCGAGGCGTTCGTGCGGATATGGCGTGGCGAGGCCGAGAACGACGGCTTCAATCGCCTGATCGTTGGCGCTAGTCTGAGCTGGCGCCAAGTGGCGATCCTGCGCGGTTATTGCAAGTATCTGCTACAGACCGGCGTGCCGTTCTCGCAGGTCTACGTCGAAGCGACCTGCAACGGCTACCCGTTGCTGGCGCGTTTGTTGGTGGAATTGTTCGAGGCACGCTTCGATCCGGCGACTGGCAGCCAGAGCAAGGCGCAGATCGCCGATGGTCAGGCGGCGCTGTCGGCGCAATTGCGCCGGCTGGCCGAGGGCGACGAAGTCGCGCTGAAAGCGCTACAGCCAGTGATCGACGCGCGCAGCGGCAGCCGCGAGGCGCAGCTGGAGGCAGTCGGTGCGGCGCTGCTGAAGTTGTTCGATCAGGTCGCCAGCCTGGATGAGGATCGCATCCTACGCAGCTTCAAGGGCGTCATCGAAGCGACCCTGCGCACCAGCTATTACCAGCGCACTGCCGAGGGCGGGCTGGGGCATTGCATCAGCTTCAAGCTGGATTCGTCGATGGTGCCGGACCTGCCCAAACCGCGTCCGTACCGCGAAATCTTCGTCTACGGCCCGCGCGTGGAGGGCGTGCACCTGCGCTTCGGTGCGGTGGCGCGCGGCGGCCTGCGCTGGTCGGACCGGCGCGAGGATTTCCGCACCGAGGTGCTGGGCCTGGTCAAGGCGCAGATGGTCAAGAACACGGTGATCGTGCCGGTGGGTGCCAAAGGCGGCTTCTTCTGCAAGCGCCCGCCCGCTGGCGGCGAGCGCGATGCGGTGCTGGCCGAAGGCATCGCCTGCTACAAGTTGTTCATCCAGAGCCTGCTGGACATCACCGACAATATCGTGGGCGGCAAGATCGTTCCTCCGCCGCAGGTAGTGCGCCACGATCAGGACGATCCGTATTTGGTGGTCGCCGCGGACAAGGGCACCGCCACGTTCTCGGATATCGCCAACGGGTTGGCGTTGGACCATGGCTTCTGGCTCGGCGACGCGTTCGCCTCCGGTGGTTCGGTCGGCTATGACCACAAGGGTATGGGCATCACCGCGCGCGGTGCCTGGGAATCGGTCAAGCGCCACTTCCGCGCGCTGGGGCGCGATTGCCAGAGCGAGGACTTCAGTTGTGTGGGGATCGGCGACATGTCCGGCGATGTGTTCGGCAACGGCATGCTCTTGTCGCGGCATCTGCGCCTGCTGGCCGCGTTCGATCATCGCCATATTTTCCTGGATCCGAACCCGGACACGGCGGTGGCGTTCGCCGAACGCGAGCGGCTGTTCAAACTGCCACGTTCGAGCTGGGCCGACTACGACGCCAAACGGATCAGTGCCGGCGGCGGTGTCTATCCGCGCACACTCAAGTCGATCGAGATCAGCCCGCCGGTACGCGCGGCGCTGGGTCTGGAGCCTGGGGTCAAGCAGCTTTCGCCCAACGACCTGATGCACGCCATCCTCAAGGCGCCGGTGGATCTGTTTTGGAATGGCGGCATCGGCACCTATGTCAAAGCCGCCAGCGAGACCCACGGCGATGTCGGCGATCGCGCCAACAACGGCCTGCGCGTCAACGGTGGCGAACTGCGCTGTCGGATCGTCGGCGAGGGCGGTAATCTGGGCCTGACCCAGCTCGGCCGTATCGAAGCGGCACAGGCCGGCGTGCTGCTCAACACCGACTTCATCGACAACTCGGCCGGTGTGGACACCTCCGACCACGAGGTCAACATCAAAATCCTGCTCAACGATGTGGTACAGGCGAAAAAGCTGACTGTGCAGGCGCGCAACACGTTGCTGGCCTCGATGACCGGGGAGGTCGCCGAACTGGTGTTGTGGGACAACATCCGCCAAAACCAGGCACTTAGCTTGATGGAGCGAATGAGCGTCAAGCGCTTGGGTTCCAAGCAGCATTTCATCCGTACCTTGGAAGCGCAGGGGCTGCTCGACCGGCAGATCGAATATTTGCCTTCGGATGCGGAGATTTCCGCGCGCAAGGCGCGCGGCCAGGGCCTGACCCGGCCGGAGTTGGCGGTGCTGCTGTCCTACTCCAAATTGGTCACCTTCCAGCAACTGCTGGAATCGGACATCCCCGAGGACCCTTACCTGTCCAAGGAGCTGCAACGTTACTTCCCACGGCCGCTGCAGAAAAAGTATGCCGATGCGATGGAGCGGCACCGCCTCAAGCGCGAGATCATCGCCACCGCGGTGACCAACACCACCATCAATCGCATGGGCGCCACCTTCCTGATGCGAATGCAGGAGGATACCGGTCGCAGCATCGCCGAGGTCGCCAAGGCCTATACCATCAGCCGCGAAACGCTGGATGCGCGCGCGTTGTGGACGCAGATCGATGCGCTCGATGGCAAGGTGCCCGAGTCGGTGCAGATCGACGCGCTGGAGGTGACCTGGACCTTGCAACGGGCGTTCGTGCGCTGGCTGCTGTTCCGTCCGGGCACGATGCCTGGCATCACCGCGGCAGTGGAGCGCTACCACGAGCCGTTCAACGCCATTCGTGCCGCTTCCGGTGTATTGCCGGAAACGCAGCGGCCGCTGTACGAGGCGCTGGTGCAACAGTGGCAGGACAAAGGCTTGCCGCCCGCGTTGGCGCAGCAGTTGTCCGAGCTACGTTTCCTGGAGCCGGCGTTCGACATCATCGAAATGGCGCGCACCCGCAAGCTCAAGCCGGTGGAGGTATCGAAGGTGCATTTCCGCCTCGGCGAGGCCCTGCAGTTGCCGTGGTTGTTCGAGCAGATCGACGCGTTGGAAGTCAATGGACGTTGGCATGCGGTGGCCCGCGGCGTGCTACGCGACGAACTGGCCAAGCAGCACAGCGCGCTAGCTGGCCAAGTGCTGGCGGTGCCGGGTGCTACCGCCGAGGTCAAGGTCCAGCAGTGGTTGCAGCGCGACGACAGCAGCCTGCGCTTCACCCTGGGCATGCTGCAGGAGTTGGCCGCACAGAAAACCCTGGATTACCCGACCCTGTCGGTGGCGGTGCAGCGTCTGAGCCAACTGGCGGCGCATGGGGTGTAACCCGTGCTCAGGCCCGAGCGTGCGCGCCTGAGCCGACCGTTTGTGGTGTAGAAGGTTGGTGTCGTAGGAGCGTTCTGTCTATCTCTCGCGGCGTTGCTCCGTGCCGCGTGTCATGGAGCGCGGCTTTGCTCCAGGTGTAGCGCAATGATCCGGTCGAGGGGTGGATTGGCTGAGCCTACCTGCACGGCTGCTAGAAGTGGGTGGCTGCGGTGCTTCGGTACATCGTGGAGATGGAGGCTGCGTTCGCGGTACGACAATAATGCTTTAAAAATGGTCTTGTGCGGCGACGCAGTGGTGCTTGGCCGGTTATGATCGTTGCAATGAATGCAACTATACTGCCGCCTTCGCCCCGGATCTGTTTCCTCGCCAGCGCCACGCCTGAGGCGCAGCAAGCACACGCGCAGTTGGTTGCACGCTATGGCGACTGCGAGCCGGCCGTGGCCGACGTGTTGTGCGCGCTAGGCGGTGACGGATTCATGTTGCAGACCCTGCATCGCCACGGCGGGATGAGTAAGCCGGTATTCGGCATGAAGTTGGGCACGGTCGGTTTCCTGATGAATCACTTTCGTGCCGAGGACTTCGCCGCTCGTCTGTCTTTGGCCGAACCGGCCAAGCTGCGACCGCTGGAGATGCTGGCGCACACCGAGTCCGGTGCCACCACCGGCTCGCTTGCCTACAACGAGGTCTCGCTGCTGCGGCAAACCCGTCAGGCGGCGCACGTGAGCATCGATCTCAACGGCCAGACCAAGATCGATGAGCTGATCGGCGATGGCGTGATGGTCGCCACGCCTGCCGGTAGCACGGCCTACAACTCTTCGGCGCACGGGCCGATTCTGCCATTGGGCTCGCATACCCTGGCGTTGACGCCGATCGCTCCATATCGGCCGCGGCGCTGGCGTGGTGCGATCCTCAAGGCCGATACCGAAGTGCGCTTTCGGGTTCTCGATCCGTACAAGCGCCCGGTCAGCGTCACCGCCGACTCGCACGAAACCCGCGACGTGGTCGAAGTGACCATCCGCGAATCGCGCGACCGTCTGGTCACGCTGTTGTTCGATCCGGAACACAATCTGGAGGAACGGATCCTGAGCGAGCAGTTCATGGTGTGAGCGCAATGGTGTGAGTGCAAACGTGGAACTGCCGGCTCGCTCAAGCGCCGCAGTGCGTTCGGCGTCCATTGCATAGGCTCGGCTACACTGGTGTCGTTGGACGTTTCCGAGTCCCGGGTTTCGAGTTCCCATCCCATGCCTGACAATGCTCCCCGTCTGCTCACCGTCGCGGTTACCTCGCGTGCGCTGTTCGATTTGGAAGAAGGCCACGCCTTGTTCGAACGCGAGGGGGTGGAGGCGTACAGCGCCTATCAGCGCGAACGCGAGGACGATGTGCTTTTGCCCGGTGTGGCTTTCCCGGTAGTACGCAAGCTGTTGGCGCTGAACCAGGGCACGCCGCCGGAGACCCCGCCGGTGGAGGTGATCCTGCTCTCGCGCAATTCCGCCGATACCGGTCTGCGCATCTTCAATTCGATCCAGCATTACGGCTTGGACATCGTCCGCGCGACCTTCACCTCCGGCGAGGCGACCTGGCCCTATATCAAACCGTTCGGTACCGACCTGTTCCTGTCGGCGAATCCGGAATCGGTGCGGTGTGCGCTCAGCCATGGGGTTGCTGCGGCGACCATCCTGCCCAAGCCGCCCGGCGAATGTGTGCAGGAGGCGGCTGTGGCGGCCGGCGCCCTGGACGCTGGAGGTCTGTCCACCCAGCTGCGCATCGCCTTCGATGGCGATGCGGTGATCTTCGGCGACGAGGGCGAGCGACTCTCGCGCGAGCAGGGTGTGGAGGCATTTGGTCGCTACGAGCGCGAAAACGCACGCGAGCCGCTGACTGGCGGGCCATTCCGCAACTTTCTATCGGCCTTGCAGGCCTTGCAATCGGCGTTTCCGGCCGGTGATGCCTCGCCGATCCGCACCGCACTGGTCACAGCGCGTTCGGCGCCAGCGCACGAACGTGTGATTCGCACCCTGCGCGAATGGGGCGTACGCCTGGACGAAGCCTTGTTCCTCGGCGGCCGTCACAAGGGCCCGTTTTTGCAGGCGTTCGGCGCGGACATTTTCTTCGACGATTCGCAGCACAATATAGACAGCGCGGCGCGCGAACGGGTCGCCGCCGGCCATGTACCGCATGGGGTGGCCAACGACATCGCTGCGCGGTGAGCGCTGCGGCATACATGCCGGCGCGACATTGCGCTATTGCGCGGGTGGTTACGCGCGGATTTCCCGCGTCTGCGCCGCCATCAAGCTTGCGCCTACAATGGCAATAGGATGTTGCTGAGTTTCCAGTGCAGGCCATCGCGCGTGAACACGCACGGCACCGGGGTGCCATCGGCGGTGTGTACCGTGGCGACGAAGCGCGACGTCGACTCGAAGCGCTGTTCGGCCTGACGCAGCGGTTGTGGCGGACGCGGCGCGGCATAGGTGTCGCCGCCGACGGTGTCGCCGCTGGCGCGTTTCCATAGCGCATCGCCTTGCAGCAGTGCGCCGATGCCGGCAGGTGTGACCAGCGCATCCACGCTCATGCCACCGACGCTGCCGGCCAGCGACAGCAACGCGCCGCCGAACAGGTTCGCTTGCATGTCGGGTCCGGCGCGGCGCAATAGCGCATCGTCGAATTGTGCTTTCAGATTGACCCGCAGTGTAGGGAAGTCGACATACTCTTCCAGCGCGGCGGCATCGCGCTGGCGCAGCGCCTGTTCGATCCCGTGGATCGCCAGATACGGACCGGCGACGACGTAGCCGCCGAGCCCCAACAGCGCGAACAACAGCAACGCCAGCCACTTTTTCATCGCATGCCTCCGGGTGTACGGGTGGTGTGGTCGCGATGGGTTTTCAGAATTCCAGATCCAACGCTGCGCACAGGTAATCCACGAACGGCCCCAGCGTCCGCAGGTCGGTGACGATCTGGCTGCGTAGCTTGGGCCCGGTCATCGCCGCATCGTCGAGGTGGCGCCAGAACACCCAGTTTTTGTGTTTGAGATCGTCGATGAATGGGAATTCGGCAGGAAAGCCGCGCGGTGGTCGCACCAAGACTTCGCTTTCCTCCAGTTCGAAGCGCCGGCGCAGCGCCGGCGCGTGCGCTGCGGTCTTCCAACTGCCGGGATTGTCGAAGATGAACTGACGCACCTTGCGCTGTGTCTCCGGCTCTGGATGCCATAGCCCGGCGCCGACGAAGCTCTCGCCCGGTTCCAAGTGGATGTAGAACGATGGCGCCGGCACTTGCTTGCGTCGCGCGTGGAACAGGCGCGCACCTTGCCAGGTCTTGTACGGCGATTTGTCGTGGGAAAAGCGCGCGTCGCGGTGGATCCGCAACAGCGAGCCGCCCACGCCGCGTGGGTCGGCACGGAAATGTTCGCTGAGTTCGGCCAAGTCCGGCTGTAGGTCGACGATCAGGCGCAGGAACGGCTGACGCACGTGCGCTTCGTATTTGTGCCGGTTCGCGTTGAACCAGGTCTTCTCGTTGTGCCGGGCCAGGGCACGCAGGAATTTGAGGCTGGCGTCGCTGAAATAGCTGGTCATAGGGTGCGTTGCAGGTCTTGGCCCCAGGCGGCCAATTGGTCGAGCAGGGCTTGCTTGGTAGCATCCTCAGGGTGAGCTAGACGTAAATCGGCTAGTTGCGCGGCATATGTCTCGAAGGTCAACTCGGACAGGCCGTTGTCGACCTCAAGGCGTCGGCGTCGGTAATCGTCCCAGCGCGTCTGCTCGGCGATCGAGAGCGTTTGTGGCCAGTTGCGCGCGCGGTAGCGAAACAACAGTTCGGGCAGGCGTGGATCGCGGAAGCCATGTTCCAGAGGCGCCAACTGCATCGGTGCCGTCGCCCGCACCTGCGCCATCGCGCGCTTATCCGCATCGGCCAGGAAGCCATCGTAGAGGGAGGCATCCACGTCGGCGGGCATGGTTGCTCGCTCGCTGGCGAAGACGCGGCGCACCTTCTCCGCCAAGGTTGGGCCGGCTTCGCGCAGGCGCGCGGCCTTGGCCAGCGCCTGCGCCGGGTCGATGCCCAGGCGCTCGAATTCGGCTTCGCGCAGATGCGCCCACGCGACCAGCGCAGGTGCCTTGTTCAGATGCACTTCCTTGAGCGCGATGCGCTGCTCGCCTTCGGGCAGGTCGGCTTGCGGGGTGTAGAGGCGGTCGGCGATTTCTTCCGGTGTGCAGCGCAACAGCGTATCGATGTCGCCTTCCAGGTCGAACACCACCACCCGGCTGTCGATACGCGGATGCCGCGTCAGCGGCAGCACCGGCGCGGCGCACAGCCGCGAGGCCGGGTAGCGCATCGACACGTGCAGGACCGGCTGCATCGCGGTCACGTCCAGCAGGCTGGCGCAGAAACGCTTGTCGCGCAGTTTCAGTGCGTACTCCCACAAGCGCGGTTGGCAGCGACGGAAATGCCGGGCCATGCCGATGGTGGCGTAGACGTCGGAGAGTGCCTCGTGCGCGTCGCCGTCGCGCACGTCATTGGCCAGCGCAAGTTGTTCCAGCTTGAACGAGGTGGCGCCATCTTCGCGCTGCGGCCAGACGATGCCATCCGGGCGCAGGGCGTGCATCAGTCGCAACATGTCCAGCAGGTCCCAGCGCGAATTGCCGCCGCGCCATTCGCGCTCGTAGGGATCGTGGAAGTTGCGGAACAGACCATGGCGAATGAACTCGTCGTCGAAGCGCAGCGAGTTGTAGCCCAGGGTACAGGTCTGCGGCTGCGCCATCTGCTCGGCGATGCGCGCGAAGGCATCGGCCTCGTTGATGCCTTCGCGCAGCGCCTGCTGCGGGGTGATACCAGTGATCAGGGTGGCGACCGGAGAGGGCAGCAGGTCGTCGGCTGGCTGGACAAAGAAACTGATCGGTTCCTCGATCTGATTCAGTGTCGCGTCGGTCCTTACCGCCGCGAACTGGGCGATGCGGGTGCGTCTTGGGTCGGCGCCGAACGTCTCCAGGTCGTAGAACAGAAAGCTGTCGGGCATGGTTGCATCGTGGTGGTGTGGGCGAGGATGTGTCGGCAACCGAGCGAATCCGTGGACGTGCAGTTGTCAGTGCGATTCTGGCCGGCCGTGGTGCGATTCGTCGTGATGGACGTTGCCGGTCACGCAGGTCAAGAGGCTGTCAAGCCTATTGCGCCAGGGTATGCCAGATCGTCTCAGCGTGCGCCTTCCAGCGGTGTCAGGCGCGCATGTACGGTGCGTTCCAGCCAGTTCCAATCGATTCGGGTCAAGTCGCGGTGGCCTTGCGTCGCCTGCACCAGGATCTCGCGTTGGATCTGGCTGCGTTCGAGTACCTGTGCATATCCCGTGCGCAGGAAAGTAACCATGCTGTAGTGTGGTACGAAGCGGGTCGGGTAGCGCGCTTGCAGGGCCTGTTCCAATTCGCGTTGCAGCAGGAAACCGGTATCGCCGACGCGGTCGCGCATTTCGATGTAGTTTTCCAGTGCCATCTGCTGGATGGCGCCGGCGTTGGGTTTGCGCTCGGCTTCGAACGCGGCGTAGGCGCGGCTCAAATCGGGTTCGCGTTGTAGCTGCGTAGCCAAGGCGACACAGTCCTCGAAAGCGCAATTCATGCCCTGTCCGTGGAACGGCACCATCGCGTGCGCGGCATCGCCGAGCAACACGGCGCGTCCGCCCAAATGCCAGCGCTCCAGGCACAGCGTGCCGAGCAGGCCAGGTGGATGCTGTTCCCAGTGTTCGGCCAGTTGCGGCATCAGCGGTAGCACATCGGCGAAGTCGCGCGCGAACAGCGCCACGGCCTCCTTCCCGTTGCGAATACTGGCGAAGCTCGGCTCGCCCTTGTTGGGCAGAAACAAGGTGACGGTGAAGGTGCCTTCGTGATTGGGCAGGGCGATACACATGTAATGGCCGCGCGGCCATACGTGCAAAACGTTGGGCTCGATGCGGAAGCTGCCATCGGAGGCGGGGGGAATTTCCAGTTCTTTGTAGGAATGGTCGAGGAATTCGATGTGCTCGGCCATCGGCGCCTGACGTTGCATCGCCGCGCGCAGCGCCGAGCCAGCGCCATCGGCGCCGATCATGCTGTCGAAATGGATGTCGTGCGGTTGGTCGTTGCGGTCGTCGATAAAGCGCGCGTAGCCGGCGTCGAAATCCACCGTGTGCAGGCGGCGGTAAAAGTGGATGCGCGCGCCGGCTTGCTCGGCCAACTGCAGCAAGCTGATGTTGAGATCCTTGCGGTGCACCGACCAGATTACCTCGCTGTCGTCGCGCCCGTAGCGCTGCAATTGCGGCTGGCCATCGCCAAGGTGCACCATGCGCCCGCGCATCATGACGGCTTTAGCCATCACCGCGGTGTCGGCACCGGCTTGGCGCAGCGCATGCAGGCCGCGCTCGGCGAGGGCCATGTTGATCGAGCGACCACGCTCGTAATCGTGAATGCGCGGATCGCCACGGCGTTCGTACACGGTGACCTGCCAGCCCTGGCGTGAGAGCAGGATGGCGAGCAGGGAGCCGGCCAGGCCGGCGCCGATCAAGGTGATGTTGCGAGGAGAGTGATTCAATGCGGTGTCCGACAGGGACGCGGCGGTGTGCCGCGCATGAAGGTGCGGCTCAGAGGCCGGCCCAGGTTTCCACGGCTTCGATGAAGCGGTAGACATCGTGATACTGGTTATACAGCGGGACCGGGCTGATGCGGATGACGTCCGGTTCGCGCCAGTCGCCGAGGACGCCTACTGATTGCAAGTATTCGAGCAGCGAGCGGCCACGCGCGCGACCGCCGACCACGCGCAACGACAGTTGGCAGCCGCGCTGTGCCGGATCGGAGGGGGTGAGGATCTCCAATGTGTTGGCCAGCCTTGCGTGGATCAGCATCTCCAGGTAACCGGTGAGTTGTTGCGATTTGTGCCGCAATGCCGGCATGCCGGCCCGTTCGAACAATTCCAGCGAGGCCCGCAACGGTGCCATGCTCAGGATCGGCGGGTTACCGAGCTGCCAGCCGTCGGCGCCGGGCGCGGCGACGAAGTCGGGCTCCATTTGAAACCGACTGCGCTTGTCGTGGCCCCACCAGCCAGCGAAGCGCGGGGTGTCGCCATGCCCGTGCCGCTCATGCACGAAGGCGCCGGCGATCGCACCGGGGCCGGCGTTGAGATACTTGTAATGGCACCACACCGCAAAATCCGGGGCGATGTCGTGCAGATGCAGCGGGAGGTTGCCGATCGCGTGCGCCAGGTCGAAGCCGAGCGCCGCGCCTGCCTTGCGCGCCAACTGCGCTATTGCGGCCAGATCGAAGGCCTGGCCGGTGCGGTACTGCACGCCGGGCCACAGCACCAGCGCCAGACGCGGCGCATGTTCGCCGATGGTGCGCGCGATCGCCTCCAGCGACACCGTGCCGTCGGTGCTGTCGGACTGCACTTCGATCAGGTCGGTGGCCGGATCGAAGCCATGGAAGCGGATCTGCGAGGCGACCGCGTGCCGGTCGGAGGGGAAGGCGCCTGCCTCGATCAAGATCGCTGGGCGCGCGCGGGTAGGGCGGTAGAAGCTGACCATCAGCAGATGCAGGTTCACCGTCAGCGTGTTCATCGCCACCACTTCGTGCGGCTGCGCACCGACCAGGCGAGCCAGTGGCGCGGCCAGCAATTCGTGGTAGCTCATCCACTGCGTCGCGCCGTTGAAGTGTCCTTCCACCGCCACGGCCGACCATGTGTCCAGCACCTCCTGCACTGCGGCGCGCGCGCCGCGCGGCTGCAAGCCAAGGGAGTTGCCGACGAAATAGGCCTGGTCGGCGCCTTGATGCTGTGGGAACAGGAATTCCTGCCGTAGCGCACACAGCGGATCGGCGGCGTCGAGGGCCATGGCGTGTTGGCGGGACAGGGGCGCGTGCATCGGCTGTGGTTTCCGGAAACAGGACGAGAGTTTAGCGCTGGCGGAGCGTCGCTTTGTCGGTGCCGTTGGGCGCACTCGGCAAGAGCGTGCTGCGTAGCACGTGGGTCAGGGTGCCGATGCTGTCGGCGATACGGTCGCTGGCATCGGCCAGGGCCGATAGAACGCTGCCCTCAGCCCCCTCCTGTGCATGTGCGGCCAGCGCTTCGGCCAGGCGACGTTCGTCGGCACGCAGCGTTGCCTGCGCTGGTGGGGTGCCGTTGCGCAGGCTGTCCGCCAGTTGGGTCAAAGCGATGTGGGCCTGTTCGTGGAAGTGCTGCAATTCCGGCAGTGCCGGCGGCACCGGCGCTTCGCGCAGCACCGCTTCCAGCATCAACGAGGCACGGATCAGGCGGTTGCTGTTGGCCAGCACCGATTCGGCGAGAGTGAGTTCGCGCAGATTGCGCTTGCGCAGCGGTTCGCCGCGCAGCCGCTCGATCGATGCCTGGACATTGGTGCGCGCGGTGCGTGCGGCGGCGCGGGTTTCCGGCAGTGCCTGCAGGCGGCCTTCCAGCACTGCGACCAGATGATCGCGATAGGTCAGCAGCAACTGCGCCAGCGTGGCGCGCAGATGCTGGCGCTCCCAGGTCGGCCACAGTGCGTAGGCGACCAGCGCCAGGGTGCTGCCGAGCAGCGTCGCCTGGATGCGCTCGCCGATCGCCTCGCCTGGCGCCATTCCCTCGAACGACAACAGCAGCACCAGCATGCCGGTCAGCGAGGCCACGCCGAGGCCGTAGTTGACCTGGGTCAGCAGACGGAAGCCGAGGCAAAAAATGGTGAGTAACAGCAGTCGCACCGCCGTCCCGTCCATCACGGCGTGGGTCAGGACGGTTGCCAGCAGCAGCCCGGCGAGGGTGCCGGCCACACGTAGTGCGCCGAAGCGCAGGGTGCCACCGAAATCCGGTTTGAGTACGATCGCGGTGGTCATCGGAATCCAGTAGCCGTGCGGGATCGCCTGCCAGCGCGCGAATAGCATCGCCAGCGCCAGGCAAACTCCGCAGCGCAACGCATGCCGGAACGCGACCGAGGACATGCGCAGGTTGGCGCGCAGGGTCTGTAGTGGCGCCCGTTGCCGAAGTGCCGCCGGCAAGCGTGCCTCGGCCAGTTCGGCTTGGATCTCGCCGCGGCTGCTGGCCCAGTGACCGTTGCGGACCAGCGCGCGCAACTGCCCGCCCAGTCCTTGTGCGCGGGCCACGGCGATACGCAGCAGGCGGCGCTCGCGAGTGTCTTCGGTTTGCGCCTGCACTTGCGCCAACGTGTCTACCAGATCGTCAAAGCCGGTCATCGAGTCGGCGGCGGCCTTTGGATCGGCGGCGTTGTCCATGGCATAGGCCAGTTGGTCCAGCACGACTGCGCTGCGTTCGAGCACGCGCTCGATCGGCAGTCGTGCGGGGGAGTTCGTCTCCAGACGCCCGTGCAGGTCGGACAGGGTCAGTAGCTCTTGCCGCGTGCGTTCGCAGAGTTCGGCGATGATGCGCAAGGACTGCACGGCCAGCCCGCGCGAACGGTGCTGGCCGTGCAGCATCACCATTGCTTCCAGTACGGCCTCGGTCGCTGGCGCCACCGCGCTCGCATTAGGGCGTTGGCGCGCGATTCCCGCTATTTGCCGCATCAGGTCCGCCAAGGCGAAGCGCTCGGGGCGATACCGTTGCAGCGGCCATGCGGCGAGCGCCATCAGCATCTGCAACACGCCACCGGCGAAGATCAGTGCGGCCACGCCCAGGCTTTGCATCGGTGGCAGGTGTACGTCGGCGCTGACCACCAGCAGGATCATGCTGGTCAGCCCGGCCCGGGCCGCGACCGGACCCAGTGCCACCAACAGGCCGCCGCCCAGGCCCAGCACCAGTGCGGCCAGCGCTAGCGTCAGGGTCTGCGTGCCGATCAGCATGCCCAGCAGGGCCGCCACGCCCGCCGCCAGTGCCGCCATCAGCATGCGCTGCATCCGTGCCCGGTAGGGACCGGGTAGGTCGGAGAACATGGTATTCAGCGCACCGGTGGCTACGGCCAGGCCGATTTCGGCATGTCCGCTGGCCACGCCGAGTGCCAGCGGCGCCACCACCGCGACGGTATTGCGCAACGCGACCCGGATCGGGACGTCGCGCGGCTTCAGTGCGATCAGGCTGCGTAGCATCGCCGCCCTAGCCGTTGGCGCAGGAGGTTCACGGCGCGGCGGGAGGCGCCGGTAGCGGGTGCACGTGTCCGCAGCGTGCGCAGGTGCGCAGGGTTTCGGACGTGTAGAACCGTGCGAACACTGGTGGGAAATCGGTCTCGATATTTTGCAGCGGGAAGTATTCTTCGTACAGCAGGTGGTTGCATTGCTGGCAGAACCATAGCAGCCCATCCTGCTCGTGCGGCAGACGCCGACGTTCGATCACCAGGCCGACCGAGTCGGGCTGCCGCTGTGGCGAATGCGGCACTGTGGGCGGTAACAGGAAGGTTTCGCCGGGGCGGATCGGGATCTCGCGTACCGCGCCGTTTTCCTGGATCTTCAGCACCATCTCGCCTTCGAGCTGGTAGAACCACTCCGGACCTTCGTTGTAGTGAAAGTCCGAGCGTACATTCGGCCCGCCCACCACCATCACGATGAAGTCGCCTGCATGCATGCACTTGTTGCCGACTGGCGGCTTGAGCAGATGTCGGTGTTCGTCGATCCATGCATGTAGGTTCAGCGGAGCGGGCAGCATGCGGATGTTTCCTTGTGGCGAGGTTCGGCGAGCGGCTCAGCGCTCTTGATGGTCTTGGCTGATACGCGCTAGCGCGGCGGTGTAGCGCGGCTCCAGGTCTTCGATGCAATCCAGTTCCATGCCCAGGTCGTGGACGCGACCGTCGCGCAGGCTGTAGACCCAGCCATGCACAGTCAATTCCTGTCCACGTGCCCATGCATCGCCAACGATCGAGGTGCGGCTGACGTTGACCACCTGCTCGACGACGTTGAGTTCGCACAGGCGTGCGTGCTGCACGCCGAGGTCGCCGGCCTGTTGCAGGCAGTGCTCGTGTTTTTCGGCCACATCGGTGACGTGGCGGATCCAGTTGTCGACCAGGCCCAGGCGTGCCCGGGTCAGGGCGGCGTGCACGCCGCCGCAGCCGTAATGGCCCACGACCAGAATGTGTCGCACCTTCAATACATCGACCGCGAACTGGATGACCGACAGGCAATTGAGGTCGGTATGCACGACCACGTTGGCGATGTTGCGGTGGACGAACACATCGCCCGGCGCCATATCGATGATCTGATTCGCCGGCACACGCGAGTCGGAGCAGCCGATCCACAGGTATTGCGGCGTCTGTTGCTTGGACAGGCGGCTGAAGAACTCGGGATCCTCAAGGTTGATGCGCTCGGACCAGTTACGGTTGTTTTGCAGTAGCTGGTCGATTTTGCTCATGGCTAGGCATTATCCCAGAACCGCGTCGCGAGCGTACGGGGGCGTCTGCCTTTCAATATGTCCAGACACACGCGGGCGTATGGAGGTGCCGTTCGTCGCCTGCGCCTCCGCCGCAGCGCGGCCTCAGCCTCAGCGCACCACCGGATCGGATATTTGCCGATCCCCTCGCGCGTGAACGCTCGCCAGACTTCCTCCACGCCCCGTCACGGCGCATTCCCGGAGGATCGCATGGCCGACTTCAACGTGTTTTTTCCCACCTTGCTCAGGCACGAGGGCGGCTTCGTCAACGATCCGCAGGATCCCGGCGGTGCCACCAACAAAGGCATCACGCTCGCCACGTTCCGCCTCTACGCCAAGAGCCTGTTGCAGGTGGAACCTGCGCTGGAGAATCTGCGTGCGCTCACCGATGCGCAGGCGGGGCGGATCTACAAGACTTGCTACTGGGACGCGGTGCATGGTGACGCGATCGCGCTGCAGCCGCTGGCCGACATCGTATTCGACTTCTATGTCAATGCAGGTAACAACGCCATCAAACTGCTACAGCGCGTCCTCAATGAACAGCAATCGGCGTTGCAACTCATCGATGACGGCAAGCTCGGCCCAGCCACGCTGAAGGCGGTAATAGCGGCCGATCAGCCTGATCTGTACATGCGCTACAAGCAGGGCCGCCGCGATTACTACCAGCGTCTGGTCGCGGCGAGACCGACGCTTGGCAAGTTCCTCAAGGGTTGGTTGGCCAGGGTGGAGGCATTTCCAGACCTGCGCTGAGCGCCCACCGCGCGTCTAGCGTCGCTCGTGTCTGCGCATATCCCGGCGCCGCGAGCGTTGCAGACCCGTTGTCGTCGCCGATGGCGGCCTTCTTTTCTCAGGAGCGAACATGGCTGGACCGACTGCATTGAACGACTTGATCGAAGCGCTGGCCGGCGCGGTGATCGAGGCGCAGGACCGCATCGCACAGCACCAGATGGCCAACCTCGGCGATTACTTCGACGAGTATCACCGGCCCAAGAGCGTCATCATCCGCCTGCCGTCTCAGCATCCGCAGGCCGCCGAGGGCGACGAGGATTATTACCGCGCACCGTTGCTGCCACTGGTCTCGACCAACGTGCTGCGGATCAAGGATGTGGAGATCAGTTTCGACGCGCAACTCGGCGATCTGGGCGGGCTGCAATCGGCCGATGGTTTCTTCGCGTCGGAGCCGGCCGCCCCGCGCGGCGCCTGGCAGGCCAAGCGCACCGCTACCCGCTCCAGTGTGCGCGTGGATACCTCCGCGAGCGCCAAGAGTCAACGCCAGAGTTCCGTCCACGTCGTGCTGCGCGTGGAGGGGACCGAACCCACTGACGGAGCGGCCAGATTGCTGAACCATCTGGCGCAGACGCAGGGCGTGTTCAAGACGGTCATGGCCGACAAGCCAGACGTCCCGGACACGGACGATGTCACCAATCCCACTACTTAAGGAGTCACTGCTATGCCTGACGAACTCGTCAATATGTCCAGCCAGTTCAAGGGTCTGCCGATGGGCGACCTGATCGGCGGTCCGCTGGATGCGGCCTGCGAAGCACAGGTCAAACTGGCTCGCGCCACCGCCGATTTCATCCGTGTCATCGGCTTTCTGCCGCCGCCTGCCGGCAGCACCGATCAGCAGGCGCAAGGCGACACTCGCACCGCCAGCTTCCGCTTCAAACGGCCAGTCGACGACCCGACCAACCCTGGCGGTATCGCCGAAGAAGAAGTGGAACTGGAGGTACCGCTGCTGGCCATCGTCAACGTGCCGAGCCTGAGCATTCAGACGGTGGACATCACCTTCGACATGGAAGTGAAGTCGTCATTCTCCGAGAAGTCTTCCACCGATGCCTCGGCGTCGCTGTCGGCGGACATGGAGTTCGGCTGGGGTCTGTTCAAGGCCAAGGTCAACATCCAGGGGTCGGTTGCCACGCACAAGGAGAACACGCGCAGCTCCGACAACTCGGCCAAATACCACGTGTCGGTTCATGCCGAGGACAAGGGCATGCCTGAAGGCCTGGCGCGGGTGATGGACATCCTGCAAAGCTCGGTGGCGCCGCGCAAGGTCGGCGCGCCAGTATCAGTGCCAGCCACCCCATAAGGCCATAGCGGTCTGTTGAACCATCTCGTCGGGGAACTCGTCAACGATGTTCGACCTTACTCAAGTCAAGTTCGTCAAACGGGTTGTGGTCGGTAGCGACAACCCGACGCAGATGCAAACGCCCGAACAGATCGAAGCCGCGCGCGCTTTGCTCAATCGCTGCCTGAGCGATTCGCCGAAAGGGGCGATCATCGGCACGGAAAAGAATTTCGCCGTGCTCCAGCTCGGCGAGCATCAGGTGGTGATGCAGTGGCTGTGCTATCACGTGGGCTTTCCACGCAAGCCTGGCTGGATGAAGGGCGAATGATGCGCAAGTTGCGCTGTGAGTTCGATCTGTTGCTGCATGGTTTGTCGGCGGCGTTTTTGGATGCCCAGTGCCGTTGCCGCGCCCGTCATGCGCAAACGCTACGGGCATTTTTCGCTAGCGAGGATGTGTTGCAGGTCGCGTCGGCCGACACTGGAGCACCGTCGCTGCAGATCCCGCTATGGAAATTGCGCCTCTGGCAGATGCCGCAGATCGGTCAACTTGCGTTGTCGTTCGATGTGGAATTGGATGTGCTGGAGATTCCCGACGAGGCACCGCGCTTGCTGCTACATGTGCTTCCCCGGCGGCGATGGCGGCCCGGCCATCGCCTGCAGGTTCTGTTTCATGGAACACAAGCGCCGGTCGGCGAGGTGCTGTTCGAGGGACAACGCGTCAAATTGTGGAATATATCCGCCGATTCCGACTCGCATGATCGCTCGGCGGAGTCAGAACATGCGTAAACACGTGTTCATTTTGTCGCGCAGGGACACCGACCAATGGTGCCGAACATTGCAAATCGACGTGTTGTCGCTGGCGCGCGTGCAGCGCAAGCGCCGATTCCGACGTCGGATTGGATTGTTGTTTGTTGCGATTTTGGCGATGACGGCACTGCTGGCACTGGTCTTTGCACGTGACCTGTCGTGGTGAATTGCCATTGTGATGCACAGGTTTTTTCACCTAAATAAGGAGCGTCGCATGCACATCCGTTCTTATGATTTTCCGCGTTTTTTCCTCTGTCTGTCGCTGTGGTTAGTGCTGCCGTTGGTCGTCGCGGCCTCGCCGCCACCGCCGGCCCCCATGCTCGCAATAACCGCTAATGCACTGCCCGCCGGGCAATGGCGTGGCAGCCTTGCGCTCGATGCACAGCGCCTGGTTGCCGTCGGCCTGACGCAACAGGGAGGGAAGCCAGTGTTGAATTTCGGTTCGCCGCTGAATTGTGCGTTGCAGGTGCAGTCGCGCGAGGGCGATAGTTTCGCTCTGGAGTCGATCAACGGCGGTGCGTATTGCGACAAAATGATGGGCAAACGCTTGACCGCGCAGCGCAGTGGCGATGATCTGCGGCTGTCCATCGATGGACAAGCGCTGCCGGTGGTTCTGCATACCGCACCGGGCCAGCCCAGTCCGTTGCTGGGACGGTGGCATGGCTTGCTAAGGGCAGAAAACGGTCGCGATTCGGTGCAGGTGCAGATGACGGTGAATGCGATACCGCAGGCACCCGGTGTGCCGATGGTCGTGCTGCGTTACAGCCAGCCGCGGCTGTGCATGCTGCAGGCACGCTACACCGGAAACCGCGAGGGTCACTGGCTCTATTCCCTTGATCCAAGCGATGCCGGCTACTGCCGACGTTTGAGCGACGGTACGCTTGAACTGCGCACAGCGCCGGACGGGCAGGTTTTACTGCAACTCTACGCTCGTGCAGGGACGCCGGTGGAAATGGGCAAGCTGGAGCGCGCCTCCAGTGCAGACTGATTCGCTCGGTACGCCACCGCCCCCGGTTTTTGTCCAGCGTTTCTGTCCAGGAGTCTTGCAATGCGCGTGTGGATCAAGAAATTGGCCGACGCGCTGCGGCGTTGGCTAGCCGGTGTCGGTATTGCCCCTGCGCGGGTGCCGCCTCCGGGCATTTTGCCGCAACTGCGGGTGGAGTGCGAAGCGATGGCGCGTTATGTGCTGGAGCACGGCATGGCCGTGCCAGCCGAATTGATCGCACGCCTGTCGATCCTGCTGGAGAGCGCAGTGCCCGGTATCAATGCTAGTGAGCACTATGCGCACGAACTGGCGCTGACGCACCGACGCCTCGCGCAGATCATCCGTCCGGCGACGCCGCAGGCGGTGTTTCTACTCGATGCCGAGCGTCGTCGCCGGCATTGGGCGAGTCTGCTCGGCCCGTTGCCGCTGGTGCGCGCGTTGACCGTTACGTCGCTATTTTTTCTGTTCGCACTGGTCGCCTCGGCGCTGTCCAGCAAGGTGAGCGCGAATAACGTGCGCCTTGGTTTTTTGGAATCCTCCGGCAGCGTGTTGTTGTGGAATGCCCTGTTCCTGTTGTTCTGCGCTGGTCTGGGCGCGTCGTTCTCCTCGTTGTTCCAGGTGCATCGTTACGTCGCCAATGCCACCTACGACCCAAAATACGATGCATCCTATGGCGCACGCATGATCCTGGGCCTGATCGCCGGCTTGATCCTGGTTGAAGTACTGCCCAGGGATCTTTTCGAGAGCGGTAGCATGCGCACTTTCGGCAAGCCCACCCTGGCGATGCTGGGTGGCTTCTCCGCAACGGCGGTGTATCGCCTGCTGCAACGCCTGGTCGATTCGATGGAAACGTTGGTGCGTGGCGATGCGTCGGCACAGGCACAGGCTACATTGGAAGTGCAGCGCGCCAGCGGCGATACCGAACGCATGCGCTGGCAGGGAGAGTTGGCCGCGCAGTTGATGGCCATGCAGCAGTCGATCGATGCGGGCATGCCACCTGCGGCGATCCAGCAACGGCTTACCGATTTCGCCCGCTGCATGCTGCAGAGCGAAGTCGCACGTCTTCCGCTCCCACCTGCATCCGAATGAGTGCACGCAATGCCGGGGTGTATGACGCAAATGTCTGCGTGCCGATTGCCGGCGATGCGCGCGCTTTTTATCTCAGGTTTCGTATGGTCCATCGGTGATGGAGGGAGTCTACGCAGCGAGACGAATGCGCTGATTCGTATCAATTCAGTCGTCCTTGCCATTCATATCAGTTTGAAACCGATGGCCGCCATTGCCTTGCGTGACAAGCTGGTGGCGCCACGCAGACGTGGATGACACTGTCGCATCGGTTGAAATAGTGGCGCATGGGACGCGGGTTTTCACGCGGTCGCGAGCGTTTGGGGATCCATTGCGAAGACAGGTAACGAATGAAAACACGTATCGTGATTGCTGCCGAACGCAGCATCGTGTTGGAGGGCATAGTGGCCCTGCTGAAAAACACCCCGGACATCGATGTGGTCGGTCATGCCGTCGACGGCCTGGAGTGCGTGCAACTGGTGACCAAACGGCATCCTGACATTGTGCTAATGGACGTGATGCTGCCGGGCCTGAATGGGATCGAGGCCACGCGGCGGCTGTTGCAACGCAGTCCGCACAGTAAGGCAATCTGCATCGCCGCCTCCGACACGGCGGCCAACGTGCGTGCGGTCATCGATGCCGGGGCCAAAGGTTACCTGGCGCGTAACAGTACCTTTCGCGAATTACTGCGTGCCATCCAGCAAGTCAGCAAGGATCAGTTGTACATCAGCCCGGCCCTGTCGCAATCGCTGGTCAGCGAATACCGCTGTCCGCCCGGCGATGCCGCCTCGGCCTATACCTTGTTGACCTCGCGCGAGCGCGAGGTCGTGCAATTGCTGTCCGAGGGTTTGTCGACCAAGGACATCGCTGCGCGGCTGCATATCAGCGTCAAGACCATCGGGACTCACCGCGAGCACATCATGCTCAAGCTGGGCATGCAGAGCATCGCGCAATTGACCCGCTATGCCATTCGCGAGGGATTGTCGCCGCTGGACGGTGGCCGTGCCAGCGCTCGCCGCGTGGAGACCGACCAGTACGAACCGGCCAGCCGTTGCGGTTGAGCTGGGTGGCACTCAGTCCGGCGGCAACCGTTGACGCATCAGCGCCGCCACTGCCTGCGCACTCGGATCGGCTTGTGCCTGTAACGCGTCATGTACAGCCTGCTGGTTCGCGATGGGATGGTTCTGGCTGAGCTTGAGCTTCAACTCCACCCGTTCGACCTCGAAGCGGAAGCCGACGATGCCACGCAACATGCGTCGGTGCGCCTCGTTGTGGGGCTCGTAGCGCCAGTCGCTGCCCAGCGCATGCTCGTGGCGTTCGCTCAGTCGCGCGACCACATCGGCCAACAGCGCTTCATCGTCGCTGCTTTGCAGATGGCCATGCAAGTGTGCGGTGGCGTAGTTCCATGTCGGCACCCGTGTCATCGCCTCCTTGTCCGGATACCAGCCAGGCGAGACATAGGCATGCGGACCATGCACGATCAGCAGTGCCGGCCCGCGATGCCACGCCTGCGGATTGACGCTTGCCCAGTGTCCTTCGATTACGATGCGAGCGCTGTCGCGTCGGTATAGCACCGGCAAGGGCGTGGCGCAGGGCAGTCCGTCGGCGATGGTGACCAGGGTGATGAAGGGGTCACGCGCGATCAGCTGGTCGAGCGCGCGCAGATCGGTCTCGGCGAATGCGGGTGGGATGTGCATCGTTGGCGTTTAGACCCGTGCGCCCAAGCTCTGGGTCATGCGCCCGCGCAGGCTGGCATCGTCCTTTGCCTGCGGCGGGAATATCTCTTCCAGGGAGAAGCCGCGTGCTCGGGCGTCGTCCTCGTCCAGGCCGTTGAAGGCGACGAACTCGGCATCGAACAGCGCGGCGCGTGCGCTGTCTTCGCTGTCGTAACTGAGGGTATTGCCGTCGCTGTCCAGCACCTCGGCGGTGCCGGCCGCGCGCGCGCGCAGGCGGGCCCACACCAGCAGGCGGCCAAGGCTGGCCAGGTACCACTGATCGTGGGCGGAGTTGTCTGAGTTCATTGGGTCACCATGGAGAGCAGCCAGAGCAGGGCGGCCATGCCCAGGCCGAAAAAAATGGTTAGCAGCGACAGCCACGCCGGCGTCGCTAACCCGGAGAGCGCGCGGTCGCCGAGCGGACGATAGCGCCGGGTCAGTAGCCAGCCCAGCGCGATCGGTTTGAGAAAGGCGCCCTGTCCGAACGCCGCCACCAGCGGCGGGTGGCGGTCGCGGATATGCACCAGGGTCAACGGCCAGAAGATCAGGAACGCGCTGGCCCCGGCGATCGCCACGCCGACGAAACACAGCGCGAAGAACAGGATCATGGCGCGTCCTCTTCCACTGGCTTCAGAATTCGGCGCTACCCGGCGCGCGCGGGTAGGGAATGGCGTCGCGGATGTTGCTCAGACCGCACACATAGACCACCAGGCGCTCGAAGCCCAGGCCGAAGCCGGCATGCGGCACCGTGCCGTAGCGGCGGAAGTCGCGGTACCAGCCGTAATGCTGCGGGTCCAGGCCGAATTGCAGCATGCGCCTATCCAGCACATCCAGGCGCTCTTCGCGCTGGCTGCCGCCGATGATTTCGCCGATGCCCGGGGCCAGCACGTCCATCGCCGCCACGGTCTTGCCGTCGTCGTTCAGGCGCATGTAGAAGGCTTTGATGTGCTCGGGATAGTTGGTCACTACCACCGGCCGGCCGACGTGTTGCTCGGTCAGCCAGCGCTCGTGCTCGGTCTGCAGGTCCAGGCCCCATTCCACCGGGAACTCGAACGTCTGCCCGGACCGTTGCAGCAGGCCGATCGCATCGGTGTATTCGATGCGCTCGAAGGGCGAATTGACGAAGCTCTCCAGCTTGCTGATGGCGGTCTTGTCCACGCGTTCGGCAAGGAATGCAAGGTCGTCGCTACGCTCTTCCAACACTGCGCGGAACAGGGATTTGAGGAAGTCCTCGGCGACCCGCGCGTCTTCGGCCAGATCGGCGAAGGCCATCTCCGGCTCGATCATCCAGAACTCGGCCAGATGGCGGGTGGTGTGGCTGTTCTCCGCGCGGAAGGTCGGGCCGAAGGTGTAGACCTTGCTCAGCGCCAGGCAGTAGGCCTCGACGTTGAGCTGGCCGGAGACGGTCAGAAAAGTTTCCTTGCCGAAGAAGTCGCGACTGAAATCCACCTGCCCCTTGCCGTCGCGTGGTAGGTTGGTCAGGTCCAGCGTGGAGACACGGAACATTTGTCCGGCGCCTTCGGCGTCGGAGGTGGTGATGATCGGGGTGCTGATCCAGTGGTAGCCGTTCTGGTGGAAATAACGGTGCACCGCTTGTGCCAGGCAGTTACGGATGCGGGTCACCGCGCCGAACAGGTTGGTGCGCGGACGCAGGTGCGCCACATCGCGCAGGAATTCGAGCGAATGCGCTTTGGGTTGGATCGGGTAGGTCTCCGGGTCCTCGACCCAGCCCAGTACCTCGATGCTCTCGGCCTGGATCTCGAAGCTTTGGCCCTGGCCTTGCGAGGCGACCAGGTGCCCGCGCGCGATCACCGCGCAGCCGGCGGTCAGGCGCTTCACTTCCGGTTCGTAGTTGGGCAGCGCGGCCGGAGCCACCACCTGGATCGGCGCGAAGCAGGAACCGTCGCTGACATTGACGAAGGACAGCCCCGCTTTGGAGTCGCGCCGGGTACGGACCCAGCCGCGGACGGTCACTTCGCCGCCGACCGGGATCTTCCCTGCCAGCGCATGTTCAACGCTCACCACCGTCATGACTTGAATCCTCGCCGCAGTGGCTCGATTATGGAATGAACAAGTGTACTGGCTGGAGCGTAGCGCTTGCGAGGCGTTGCGGGCATCGGTCGTATAATGTCGTATCGCAAGTCGTTGGAGTCGTTCGTCATGGCCATCCGCCTCACCCACGCCGCGTTTGCACGCGTGCAGCGTTTCCTCGACCAGACTCCCGGTGCGCTGGGTCTACGTTTCGGGGTGGTACGCACAGGCTGTTCCGGTTGGGGCCATGTCACCGATCTGGCGCACGAGGCACGCGCGGACGATGCGGTGTTCGAGCAGGACGGAGTGCGGATTTATGTCGATGCCGCCAGTCTGCAGTTGGTCGATGGCACCGAAATCGACTTCGCCAAGCAGGGCCTGGGCGAGACCTTCGTGTTCCGCAATCCCAATGCCACCGCCGAGTGCGGCTGCGGGGAGAGCTTCACGACCGACGCGGCGCACGCCACGTCTTGAGTGCCGCTGCCGTTGGCGTTGGCGTTGGCGTTGGCGGGTTCGACTGTCCGCGTGCTCACCATGCGTAGTGGGTGAGCACCAGGTCCGGTGGTAGGCGCGCGAAGCCGACCTCGCACACTTGCCGGGCCACGAATTGCGCGCAGAGTGTCTCGGTCAGGCGCAGATGCAGGCATTGCCGTGCCAGGTCGATGCCGCACAGGCGTGCCGCGCTGAAGTCGAAGTAGCGTCCGACCGCGCTGTAGGCGGCTTTGAACAGGCTTTCCTTGGCCGAAAATAGCGCGGTCAGCAGCAGGTCGTGCGGCCACTGCGCGTCTGCCGCCGTTGCCAGACGAGCGGCTTCGTCGGCATCGATTGCGATGCTCAGCAACGCCGCGCGCGCCGCGGGTGTGATTGGTCGTTCCAGATCGATGCCCACGCCGTGGCGGGTGCCGGCCGCCATGGCGATGGCGGCCGCGTAGTCCTCGCAATGGGAAATGCTGCCCAGGCTGCCGGCAGGCCAGCAGGGCGCGCGCGTCGCGCCGATTGCAATGTCTGCCTGCGCTTGCGCAGGTCCCAGCACCTCTTGCAGCGCCAGTCGCGCGGCCAGACGGCCGAACAGGAACTCGGCCTGACGCTTGCGCACGCTGCGGGCGATGCTGTCCGGGCGGGCGATTGCCATTGCCGCGAAAGCCCCCGGGTCGAATTGCGCGGTATCGAACGCCAGCAGGTAAAGCGCCGTGCCGTCGTCGAGCAGATGGCGGTGGGCACTGCGCGCGGCTGCCTGCAGTTCCGGTGCTAACGACAACTGCAATGGCTGGCCTGCGCTCAAGCCGCCGACGCTCGGCAACCCTGGGTTCATCGCTTGCGGCTGCGGGAGTCCCCGCGCGCCCTGCATCGGTACGGCATTGGGCATTGCGTTGCGCTGAGGGCTGTGGGCGTCAATGTCGACGATAACATTGCGCTAGTGTCGCAGAATCGCGCCTGCCCGCCGCATTCGGTCCTTTGGTCGATGCTTGGGGTCGGGGAGGGGCGCAATGGCGATGGACGACGCGGAGCAGAGCGGGCGTCCTGGGTGCATGAGCTTGTCATTGGTCAAGGGCGCTGCCATACTTATTGGCTTCCTGCGCCTATTCGGGCGGGAACCCTTGCTCCACCGCCACCTGCGGGGGGCTGACTGGCCCTTGGGCCACATCCGAAAGGTACAACCACATGAGTCGTCATTACGAAATCGTGTTCCTGGTCCATCCGGACCAGAGCGAGCAGGTCCCCGCCATGATCGAGCGCTACAAGTCGCTGGTCGAGAACGGCGGCGGCACCATTCACCGCCTGGAAGACTGGGGCCGCCGGCAGTTGGCCTACCCGATCCAGAATCTGGTGAAGGCGCACTACGTCATGCTCAACATCGAAGTGGATCAGGCCGTGCTGAGCGAGCTGGTCGAGAGCTTCCGCTTCAACGACGCCGTGCTGCGTCACCTGGCGATCAAGCGCGATGGTGCCGACACCGAGCAGTCGCTGATCATGAAGAGCAAGGACGAGAAGGGCGACAAGCCCGACCGTGGTGAGCGTCGTCGTCGCGACGACGACGATGGCGATGTGTCCGCCGCCGCCAACGAAGCCGACGGCGACGCCGTCGAAGCCGCCTAAGGAGCAGGTCCATGTCCAAGTTCTTCCGTCGTCGCAAGTTCTGCAAATTCACCGCCGAGGGCGTCAAAGAGATCGACTACAAGGATCTCAACACCCTGCGCCAGTACCTCACCGAGAACGGCAAGATCGTGCCGAGCCGCGTGACCGGCACCAAGTCCAAGTACCAGCGTCAGTTGGCCACGGCGGTCAAGCGTGCGCGTTTCCTGGCGCTGATCCCGTACACGGACAACCACGACGTTTGATCCGAGTCGTTCGGAAGCGCGCGCATTCCCGTGTGCGGCGACCGAAGCAACCGCCGGGTGTCGGTTGGGTACATGTCCGACTCCGCGCAATCCAATCCCGTCCTATTCGGACAGCACGCGTTGCGGTGGCCGCATGCCGCCGCTAACGAATAACGGAGTAACGCCATGCAATTGATTCTTCTGCAGAAAGTCACCAACCTGGGCGGCCTCGGCGACAAGGTCGACGTCAAGCCGGGTTACGGCCGCAACTACTTGGTGCCGCAGGGCAAGGCGGTGCCGGCCACCGCAGCCAACATCGCTGAATTCGAAGCCAAGCGTGCCGAGTACGAAGCCAAGGCCAAGGCCATCCACAACGAGGCCCAAGCCCGTGCCGCTAAGCTGGAAGGCGCAAGCATCACGGTCAAGGCCAATGCTTCCACCGAAGGCAAGTTGTACGGCTCGGTCGGTCCGCGCGATATCGCCGAGGCCTTCACCGCTGCCGGCATGACGCTGGAGAAGGGCGAAGTCGTGCTGGGCGAAGGCGCGTTCCGCAACATCGGCGAATACGAGGTGCTGGTGCGCCTGCACGCCGACGTGGAAACCACGGTCAAGGTCGTGGTCGAAGCGGAAGCTTGATCGCCGCCTCCGTTTTTACCGACACGGGCACCGCAAGGTGCCTGTGTCGTTTCTGGATCCCCACGTGCGGTGGTTCCCTGGCTGGTGCAGGTCGGCCCCTTTCCGATGCCGCTGGCCCCGCCGTGCGCAGGGGCCGCTATACTCAGTGGCCCGCGTCTGTCTCCAGCCCGTCGATGCAAGCACATCAATCGGTTGGACGTAGGACTTCACCTGGATTTTCATTAGCGGCAGCGCGTGTCGGGATGCCGGCAGCGCTTGCCATGGATTCCCCGCCTCATGCGCCTGTCGACCATCAAGCTGTCCGGCTTCAAGTCCTTCGTCGATCCGACCACGCTGCACCTGCCGACCAATATGACCGGCATCGTCGGTCCGAATGGCTGCGGCAAGTCGAACATCATCGACGCGGTACGCTGGGTGATGGGCGAAAGTTCGGCCAGCCGGCTGCGCGGCGATTCGCTGACCGACGTGATCTTTTCCGGCTCCTCGGCCCGCAAACCGGTGTCGCAGGCCACGGTCGAGTTGATCTTCGATAATTCCGATCGCACCATCGCTGGCGAGTACGCCGCGTTCAACGAAATCTCGGTCAAGCGTCAGGTCAGCCGCGACGGCAGCAGCAGTTACTCGCTCAATGGCACCAAGTGCCGCCGCCGCGATATCACCGATCTGTTCCTGGGCACCGGCCTGGGGCCGCGCAGCTACTCGATCATCGAACAGGGCATGATCAGCCAGATCATCGAGGCGCGCCCGGAAGACTTGCGCGTGTACTTGGAAGAAGCCGCCGGCATCTCCAAATACAAGGAGCGGCGCAAGGAAACCGAGACTCGCATCCGCCACACCCGCGAGAATCTCGAGCGCCTGAGCGACCTGCGCGAGGAGATCGGCAAGCAACTCGAACATCTCAAGCGCCAGGCGCGTCAGGCCGAGCAATACCAGGCATTGCAGGAAGAGCGACGGATCAAGGATGCGCAGTGGAAAGCACTGGAATACCGCGGCCTGGACGGACGCCTGCAGGGTTTGCGCGAGGCGCTGGATCAGGAAGAAACCCGGCTGCAGCAACTGATCGCCGAGCAACGCGATGCCGAAGCGCGCATCGAGACCGGGCGCGTGCGCCGCGAAGAAGCCGCCGAAGCGCTCAGCACCGCGCAAGCCGAGGTATACAAGGTCGGCAGTACGCTGGCCCGGATCGAACAGCAGATCCAACATCAACGCGATTTGTCGCAACGCCTGCACAAAGCGCGCGACGAGGCGCAACTGGCGCTGTCCGAACTCGGTCAGCACATCGGCAGCGATGAGGCCAAGCTGGCGTTGCTGCGCGAATCGGTGGATGTCGCCGGCCCACAGTTGGAGCAGCTGCAGGAAGACAACACGTACAAGCAGGACGCCCTGCGCGATGCCGAAGCGCGTCTGGCCGACTGGCAGCAGCGTTGGGAATCGCACCAACGGCATACCGCCGAGGCCTCGCGTGCTGGCGAGGTGGAGCGCACCCGTGTCGATTATCTGGACCGACAGTCGCTGGAGGCCGAGCGCCGCCGCGAAGCCTTGATGGCCGAACGCGCCGGGTTGGACCTGGATGCGCTGGCGGAGGCTTTCGAGCAACTGCAATTACAGCACGAGACCCAGCGTGCCGCCCTGGATGGTCTGAATGAGCAGGTCGAGGCGCGCAAGCAAGCGGTGGCGGCGTTGCAGGAGCAGCAGCGCACCGCGCAGACGGAACTGGCCGAAGTGCGCAAGCAGGCGCAGGCCGCGCGCGGTCGCTTGTCGTCGCTGGAAACCCTGCAGCAGGCCGCGTTGGGTCAGGAACAGGGCGCCGCGCTGGCGTGGCTACAGGCGCGCGGGCTGGATTCGGCGGCGCGCGTGGGCGAACGGCTCAGCGTCGAAAGCGGTTGGGAGAACGCGGTCGAGGGCGCGCTCGGGCAGTTGATCGAGGGCGTGCTGGTGGAGGCGCCGGAGACCTTGGTCGATGCGTTGAGCGAACTCGGCGAAGGCCGCATTGCCTTGGTCAGCGATGACGCAAGCGCCGCGCAATTTGCCCCCACCTCCTTGGCATCCAAGGTGCAGGGACCACTGGCGATCCGTCGGCTGCTGGCGCGTCTGCACGCGGCGGAGGACCTGGTCGCCGCGCGCGCGCTGTTGCCGCAGCTCAGCGAAGGCGATGCGATCGTCACCCGCGATGGCGCGCGTCTGGGGCAGGGCTGGTTGCATGTGTCGCGCTCCGGCGCGGCCAAGCAGGGCGCGTTGCTGCGCGAACGCGAGATCCAGACCTTGCGCGGCCAGATCGACGCGTTGCAGGAGCGCGAAGCCGAATTGGAGCGGCGTCTGGCGGATATGCGCGATCAGTTGCTGGCTGGCGAGCAGCAGCGCGAGGATGCGCAGCGCCAGTTGTACCTGACCCATCGCAGCGTCTCCGAGTTGGCCGGGCAATTGCAGAGCCAGCAAGGCAAGGTCGATGCCGCGCGCACCCGCATTGAACGGATCGAGATCGAAATTGCACAGTTGCTGGAAACCCTGGACAGCAGCCGCACGCAGGCGCGCCAGGCGCGTTCCAAGCTGGAGGACGCGGTCACCAGCATGGGCGACCTGGAGTCGCTCCGGCAGGCGCTGGAAAGCGAGCGCCGCCAGCTCACCGAAGCGCGCGATTTGGCCCGCGACGCCGCTCGCCGGGTACGCGAGGCCTCGCACGCGCTGGCGCTGACGTTGGAATCGCAGCGTACCCAGATCGCGGCGCTCAGCCAGGCGCTGGAGCGCATGGGCAACCAGCGTGGGCAATTGGATACACGGCTGGGCGAACTCAGCGCACAACTCAACGAAGGCGATTCGCCTGTGCAGGCGCTGCAAGCCGAACACCAGGCCGCGCTGAGCGAGCGCGTGCGCACCGACCGCATGCTGGGCGAGGCGCGCGCGCAGTTGGATGGGATCGACAATGAGCTGCGTGGGCTGGAGCAGACCCGCCAACAGCGCGACGAACACGCCTTGGCCCAGCGCGAGCGCATCGCCCAACGCCGGCTCGATCAGCAGGCACTGGTGCTCAATGCCGAACAACTGTCGGCGGCGGTGGTCAAGGCCGGCTTCGTGCTCGAGGACGTCATCAATGGCCTGCCCGAACACGCCGATCCGAGCGAATGGGACCAGGCGGTGCAGCAGATCGATGCGCGCATGCGCCGGCTGGAACCGGTCAACCTGGCGGCGATCAGCGAATACGGCGAGGCCGCGCAGCGTGCCGAGTATCTGCAAGCGCAGGATGTGGATCTGAATACTGCGCTGGAAACGCTTGAAGAAGCAATCCGCAAGATCGACCGCGAGACCCGTGGCCGCTTCAAGGACACCTTCGACCGGGTCAATTCCGGCGTGCAGGCGCTGTATCCCCGCCTGTTCGGCGGCGGCCATGCCTATCTGGAACTCACCGGCGAAGACCTGCTCGACACTGGCGTGTCGATCATGGCGCGGCCGCCGGGCAAGCGGGTGTCCAGCATCTCGCTGTTGTCCGGTGGGGAGAAGGCGATGACCGCCGTGGCGTTGGTGTTCGCGATCTTCCAGCTCAATCCCGCGCCGTTCTGCCTGCTCGACGAGGTCGACGCGCCACTGGACGAGGCCAACGTCGGCCGCCTGGCGGCGATGGTCAAGGAAATGAGCGAAAAAGTGCAGTTTCTGTTCGTCAGCCACAATAAGGCGACGATGGAAGCGGCGCACCAGCTCAGCGGTGTGACCATGCGCGAACCGGGCGTCAGCCGTCTGGTCAGCGTGGACCTGGAAGAGGCCGCGCGTTTGGCGGGCGCGGCCTGACGTGAGATGCTAAAGCGACTTTATATTTCTGTGCACCCTTGCCGGAGTACCCCCTGAATGTCCGACATGGCAATGCTACGCATCGGCATCCTCGCCGCGGGTTTGCTGTTGATTGCGGCGATCTTTGTGTTCGGTCGACCGAAAAAACCGAGCCAGGGCCGGCGCGTGGAAGCGACCGATCCAGCCAATTCGCGGCGTGAGCCCTCCCTCGGCGACACCGCGCTGTCCGATGCCGATCCTGGCCTGGATGGTCAGGCGCGCCAGCCCGAATTGGGTCTGCCCGCTGTCGAATCGCTCGGGACCGAACTCGGCAAACGGCCGAGCCAGGATTTCGACAAGATCGTTTCGCTCTACGTCGCCGCGCGCGCCGGCCAGATGCTGCGCGGCGAGGACATCGTGGTCGCCGCCGAGAAGACCGGGCTGGTGTTCGGGCATATGAACGTGTTCCACCGTCTGGTCGAAGGCCATCCCGAGCGAGGTCCCATCTTCAGCATGGCTAGCATCATGAAGCCGGGCAGTTTCGACATGGCTCACATCCGCGAGATGGAGACCCCGGCGATTGCCTTCTTCCTGACCTTGCCGGCCCCGCTGACCGCGCTTGATGCCTGGGAGAAGATGCTGCCGACCGTGCAGCGCATGGGCGAACTGCTCGACGGCGTTGTCTTGGACGATAGCCGCAATGCGCTGGGCCGTCAGCGTATCGCCCACATTCGCGACGATCTGCGCGCCTATGATCGCCAGCACCAAGCGCCGCCGCTGACCAAGACGCCGCGCTGGTAGGCGCAGGGCGGCGGTGGGCCTCTGGCTCTCCGACAGACGTGCGTGGCACTGTCGTGTTTGCTGCCGAAACGGCAACGGCCGTGACCTTCGACCGATTCGCCATTGCGGCCGACCCTGTCTCCCTGCCTTGTCGGGTTTACTTGCGTGCCTGCATGAACGCCTCGCGGAAGCGCAGCATTTCCGCCTCGGTGCCGACGGTCACGCGTACCCGCCTCGGCCAGCTGGGCCAGATGCGCCCCACGATCACCTCCTGCTTGGCCATCGCCGCCGCGAAGGCCTTGCCGTCGTGTTTGACGTCGACCATGAAACAGTTGGCCTGCGACGGTAAACAGGCGTAGCCCTTGTTCTGTAGCCAGACGATGGTGGCGTCGCGGATACGCGCGTTTTCGGCGCGCCGCATCGGCACCAGTTGCCGATCGCCCAGGCAGGCGATGCCGGCCGCCGCCGCCGTGATCGCCACCGGGTTGTGGCCGAAGCCGGCGAGCTTACCAAGCAGCCCTGGCGAAGCGGCCGCCAGGCCCAGGCGCAGGCCCGCCATGCCATAGAGCTTGGAAAAGGTCCGTAGCACCAGCAGGTCCTGGCGCTGGTCGATCAGGTCGATCACCGACGGCTGCTCGCTGTAGTGGAGATAGGCTTCGTCGACCAACAGCACGCTGGAAGCGGGCTTGTTGCGCAGCAGCCATTCGATGTCGGCACGCGGGGTGATCGAACCGGTTGGATTGTTCGGATTGCACAGATAGATCAGTCCTGCGTTCGGATCGGCGCTGGCCATGGCCTTGACGTCGTGCGCGCCGTCGGCGCGCAGTGGCACCCGCCGCACCGGCGCGCCTTGCGCGGCGGCGACATTGGCCACCTCTTCGAAGGTCGGATCCGGCATCACCACGCTAGCGCGCACCGAGGTGAACGCGCGTGCGGCGCGCGCCAGTGCTTCGCTGGATCCGGGATAGACTGCCACGTGGTCGCTGGGCAACTGTTCTTGGTCAGCGAATGCGGCGACCAGTCTGTTGGGTAACTCCAGCAGATAGCGGCCGGCGCGCGGCAGAATTGCCCGTACAGCCTCCAGTGCGGCAGGCGCGGGGCCGAGGGGGCATTCGTTGAGGTTCAGATACACCGTCCCGGTGGCCGGCATCACGCCAGGCATTGCCTCTGCGCCAGCGGCCTTGCGCCGAGCCGCCTCGGTCGCAGGGGTCAGACCCACGGCACCGAGCGTCAGACCCGAGGTGGCGAGAGATAAAAACGAGCGACGCGACACCGGTAACGACACGGGATGCTCCAGAGGATGGACTGGGTGACGCTAGCTTCCCATTCATCTTGGGGCATGTCGAGACGCAGTCATGGCGCAAAATCCGCATGGATCTCTGCCACGCCGCTGCGACACATGCCATCGCGAGCGGGCTGGCTGTGATTGAAATGAGCTTCGACAGATGTGCCAGCGCGGGCAGACATGAAACAGTTGCATACCCGGATTGCCGCTCGTGCCGTGCATTGTGCTCCGCAGTGACAGCATGACGTCGACCAAGCGCGGCATCGGGTTTTTCCGACTCATGAATGGCGGGTTCCGGCTTGCCCAACGTTCCGCCTTGCTCATGTCCCCGCTACTATCGCCCCTCTCTTCGTTACCCTGTTCCTGCCACGCATGAGCGCCACGCCCACTCCTCAGCAACGCGTCGCAGCACTGCGCAGTCAGCTGGAGGATGCCAATCACCGCTACTACGTCCTTGCCGATCCCGCCATTCCCGATGCCGAGTACGACGCGCTGATGCGCGAGCTGGAGGCGCTGGAGGCCGCGCATCCGGCGTTGGCGCGCGAAGATTCGCCGACCCGCAGCGTCGGTGCGCGGCCGGACAGCGGCTTCCCTGAAGTGCGCCACGCGATCCCGATGCTGTCGCTGGCCAATGCGTTCGAAACGCCCGGTGTGGCCGAGGATGCCGACGACCGCATCCGTTTTGCCGAAGTCGCCGACTTCGAGCGCCGCATCGAGCGCGAACTGGAATTGGCCGCACCCGTCTTTTCGGTCGAGCCGAAGCTGGACGGCCTGGCGATCAGCTTGCGCTACGAGGATGGCGTGTTCGTGCAGGGCGCCACCCGCGGCGACGGCAGCACCGGCGAGGACGTCACCGCGAACCTGCGCCAGGTGCGCTCGGTCCCGCTGAGGTTGCGCGAGCTCGGCATGCCGATGCCGGCGGTGCTGGAAGTGCGCGGGGAAATCTACATGCCGCGCGCCGCGTTCGCCGCGTGGAACGCGCGCGCGCTGGAGCGCAACGAAAAATTGCTGGCCAACCCGCGCAACGGTGCCGCTGGTTCGTTGCGCCAACTCGATCCAGCGGTGACCCGGCGCCGACCGCTGGCGTTCTTCGCCTATTCGGTGGGCGAAGTGCGTGGCCTGGAACTGCCCGAAACCCATTCGCAGACCTTGCAGTTACTACGCCGTTATGGTTTCCCGGTGGCGCCGGAGGCCGATACCGCGACCGGCTTCGATGGCCTGATTGCCTATTTTCGCCGCATCGGTGCGCGGCGCGATGCCTTGCCCTACGACATCGACGGAGTGGTTTACAAACTCGACGACTACGACCAGCAAGCGGCGATGGGCTTCGTCGCGCGCGCGCCGCGCTGGGCGCTGGCGCACAAGTTCCCGGCGCAGGAGCAATCCACCGTGCTGCGTGCGATCGAGGTGCAGATCGGTCGCACCGGCGCCGCCACCCCGGTCGCACGCCTGGAGCCGGCGCAGGTCGCCGGGGTTATCGTCACCAATGCGACCTTGCACAATGCCGATCAGATCGCGCGGTTGGACGTGCGCGTCGGCGACACGGTGATCGTGCGCCGCGCCGGCGATGTGATTCCCGAAGTGGTGCGGGTGATCGAAGCGCGTCGCCCGCCTGGCACGCTCCCGTGGACCATGCCGGCGGCGTGTCCGGTGTGCGGTTCCGAGCTGGTCAAGGAAGACGATGCGGTGGCCTGGCGTTGCAGCGGTGGCTTGGCGTGCGCGGCGCAGCGCAAGGAAGCGGTACGCCATTTCGCCTCGCGTCGTGCACTGGACATTGAAGGCCTGGGCGAACGCCAAGCCGACGCCTTGGTCGAATTCGGCTTCGTGCAGTCGCTGGCCGACCTGTACGCGTTGCGGGTGGAAGATCTGGTGCGGATGAAGGCAGCGCTGGATGCAGCCAGCGCCGCTGATCTGTTGCAGGCAGTGGAGGAGAGCAAGGGCGCGCTGGTACTCGATGCCGCCGGTTACGCCGCGTTGGCGCAGCATGCGCCGGGATGGCGGCATGCCGATTTCCTGCGTAGGTATTTGGCGGTGGATCTGGGTGGCAAGTTGGCGACGAAGTGGGCGGAGAATTTGCTCGCCGGCATCGATGCCAGCCGCGCCACCACGCTGTCGCGTTTTCTGTTCGCGCTGGGCATCCCGCACCTGGGCGAAACCACTGCCAAGGCGCTGGCTCACTGGTTGGGATCGTTGGCATTCGTGCGCAGCACCCCGGCGGTGCTGCTGCAAGCGCTGCCGGACATCGGCGGCGAGGTTGCGCGTGCGATCGCCACGTTCTTCGAACAGCCCGGCAACGCCGCTGTGGTCGATGCTTTGATCGCAGCCGGAATCGGTTTTGCCGACGAAAGTCGTCCGCCTGCAGCACTGCGCGAACGCCTGGATCTGGCGCATCTGCTCGGCACACTGCCGGTTGACAAGCTTGGCGGCAAGAGTGCGCAGCGTTTGGCGGCCACGTATGGCACGCTGGATGCACTGCTGCGCGCCAACGAAAGCGGCTGGATCGGCGCGGGACTGTCGGCGGCGGGCGCGGCCAATCTGGCCGCCTATCTGGCCGATCCTGCACAGCGGCAAGGGTTGCTGGATGCGGAGGCCGCGATGCAGCGCTTGCTCGACGCCGCGCCGCAACAACCCACACGCCACGCCGGTCCGCTGGACGGGCAGACCGCCGTGCTGACCGGTAGCCTGACGCAACTCACCCGCGATGCGGCAAAAGCGCGGCTGGAAGCCTTGGGGGCCAAGGTTGCCGGCAGCGTGTCGAAGAAGACCAGCTTCGTCGTCGCCGGCAGCGAGGCCGGCTCCAAGCTGGACAAGGCGCAGGAACTGGGCGTGGCGGTCTGGGACGAGACGCAACTGCTGACGTTCCTGGCCGAACACGAGGGGCAGGGGTGAGTTCGCTCGCGTCTTCTGCCGCCGTCACGCAGACGCACGTGGACCTGGCCGCGCTGCGTCTGCGCGCGGCGCTCAATGCCTGCATCCGCCGTTTCTTTGCCGCCCGCGACGTGCTTGAGTTGGAGACGCCGATTCTTTCGGCGGCCGGCAATACCGAGCCGAACATCGAGAGTTTCCAGACCCGCTTCAGTGGCCATGTCGATGCTGGTCCAGCACTACGCTGGTTGCGCACTTCGCCCGAGTATCCGCTGAAGCGGCTGTTGGCCGCCGGCGTCGGCGATTGCTACGAACTGGGCCGGGTATTTCGCAATGGTGAGGCTGGCGGTCGCCACAATCCCGAATTCACCATGCTGGAGTGGTACCGGGTCGGCTGGAACCATCTGCAACTGGTCGAGGAAACCGTGGCGCTGGTGCGCGAGGCGCTGGCCCTGGTCACGCGCAGTGCGTCGTTGCAGGTGCTCAGCTATCGGCGACTGTTTCTGGAAACGCTGGGCCTGGATCCGTTCGTCGCGCCGCTGGAGGCATTGCAGCAGCCGTTGTGCGAGATCCGGATCGATGCCGATGGCCTGGGGCGTGACGACTGGCTGGACCTGTTGATGACCCATCGGTTGCAACCGGGATTCCCGGCCGATCGCATCACCGTGGTTTACGATTGGCCGGCCAGCCAGTGCGCGTTGGCGCGCGTACGCGATGACGCTCCGCCGGTCGCCGAGCGTTTCGAGCTCTACCTGGGCGGCTACGAACTGGCCAACGGCTATCACGAACTCAATGACGCCAGCGAGCAGCGCCGGCGCTTCCGGCGCGATCACGCGGTGCGCCACGCGCGCGGCATGCCGCTGCCTCCACTGGACGAGCGATTGTTGCAGGCATTGCCGGGCTTGCCCGACTGTGCCGGTGTTGCGGTTGGCGTGGACCGATTGTTGATGGCGATGTGCGGCACGACGCAGATCGGTGCGGTACTTGCTTACGATTTCGCCCATGCCTGAACCGATGGTCATGGGCGAAATCGGAATGTGATTGCGCTGTCCATGCCGATGATGGTTTGATCGGGCCGCGTATGCGCTAGCATGCACACCGTGTGGTGTCCGATGTTTCAGGACCTAGGCAGAGGAGCGTAGCCAAGTATGAAATGGTCTCACGGGCTCGCTGGCGGCTGTTGGTTGGGATTGGCGGTGAGCATGTCGTCCGTGGAAGCGCAGCAGAACGCGCCTGTCGATGCCTATGCTGCGGCCGTGGTGCGCTGCGAATCGCGCGACATGCTCTGGACGCATTGCCTGATGCCCACGGCACAGGGAGTGCAATTAGTGCGGCAACTTTCCGACAACGATTGCATTCGCGGCAGCGAGTGGGGAGTGGATGCCACCGGCGTGTGGGTGACGCAGGGGTGTCGTGCCGAATTTCTCTCCATTCCGTCCGAACAACCGCACCACAGCGTGATGCGTCGTCTGCTGCACTGCGAGTCCAGTGGTCGGGTCGAGAGTTGTCCGGTGATGCTGCATGGGGCGCCGGTACGGCTGATGCGGCAACTCTCCTCGATGCCTTGCCAGAGAGAACGCAGTTGGGGTGTAGGCCGCAACGAAATCTGGGTTGCCCGTGGTTGCCGGGGCGAATTCGAGATCGGCGCCCGCGATGGCTCCGGTTTTCCTCCCGGTGCGCGTGTGGTGCTGTGCGAATCCAAAGGTCATGCGCACAGGCGTTGTGGAGTCAGCGTTGAGGATTCAGTGCAGTTGTTGCGCCAACTTTCCGGTTCGGCCTGCGTGCAGGACGACAGTTGGGGCTGGGACCGCGATGGCATCTGGGTCGACAAGGGGTGTCGTGCGGAGTTCAGTGTCAACTGAACCTTGCCCGCGCGTGCATCCGCCAAGCGCCCATGGCCAGACGGTTACAATGGTGCGATGAACCGCTCTCTCGCCATCGATTATGCACGCTACGACCATATTCGCCCGATTTTGTGGACGGACGATGCGCTGGAACTGCTGGATCAGCGCAAATTGCCGTTCGTCGTGGAGCACGTGCGCTGCACCGACAGCGATCAGGTTGCCGAAGCCATCCATACGCTGGCGGTGCGTGGTGCGCCAGCGATCGGCATCGCTGCCGGCTGGGGTGTGGTGCTGGCCGCGCGTGCGGTGCAAGCCGATACTGGGGCCGAAGCGTTGCTCGCGTTGGAACCGGCGCTGCAACGGCTCAATGCCGCGCGTCCGACGGCGGTGAACCTGGCCTGGGCGCTGGTACGCATGCGCAAGGCGCTGGGCGGGGCTGGTGGCGATTGGCGCGCCGTGCTCGCGCGCGAAGCGCAGGCCATCGCCGAGGAAGACCTGGCTGCCAATCGAAAGATGGGCGCGCTCGGTGCCGGGCTGATCGCGTCCGGCAGCGGAGTGCTGACCCATTGCAATACCGGCTCGCTGGCGACCGCTGGCTTCGGCACCGCCTTGGGCGTCATCCGCGCCGGCGTCGCTCAGCAGCGGATCGCCAAGGTATTCGCCGGCGAGACCCGGCCGTGGCTGCAGGGCGCGCGCTTGACCGTGTGGGAGTTGCAGCAGGATGGGATCGAGGCAACCCTGATCGCCGATTCTGCCGCCTCGCACCTGATGAAGACCGGGGCGGTGCAATGGGTGATCGTTGGCGCCGACCGCATCTGCGCCAACGGCGATACCGCCAACAAGATCGGCACCTATCAGCTCGCCATCGCCGCGCGCCATCATGGCGTCAAGTTCATGGTGGTTGCGCCATCGTCCACGGTGGACATGGACACCGCCGACGGCGCGCAGATCGATATCGAGCAGCGCGACCCGGGCGAGTTGTTCGGCGTCGGCGGCGTGCGTACCGTGGCCGATGGCATCGCCGCCTGGAACCCAGTGTTCGACGTGACCCCGGCGACCTTGATCGATGCCATCGTCACCGAACGCGGAGTGATCGAGCGCCCGGACCCGGCACGTATGTGCGGGGCCTTCGGCGGCTGAATCCGGCAGGGGTCCCCCTTCCAGAGGTGTCGGCAAAAGCGCGCAAGTGCTTGTCCATGCCGATAAAACCGGGCATCCGTACGCCTGTCGTGATAGAATCCGGCGGTTAGATCGGCCGGCGGCGTGTCCTCGGCGTTCGGCACCGGCAGCTCTGCTTGCCGCAGGCCGAAGGCTATGGTCGATCCGCCACCAGACTTACGGAACCAGAATGGCAGAATCGGCCAAGGAAATCATCCAGGTCAACCTGGAAGACGAGATGCGCAAGAGCTACCTCGATTACGCCATGAGCGTGATCGTGGGGCGTGCGCTCCCGGATGCGCGCGATGGCCTCAAGCCGGTCCATCGCCGCGTGTTGTTCGCGATGAACGAGCTGGGCGCGCACAGCAACAAGCCCTATTACAAGTCGGCGCGTATCGTCGGCGACGTCATCGGTAAGTACCACCCGCACGGCGACCAGTCGGTGTACGACACCCTGGTGCGCATGGCGCAGCCGTTCTCGCTGCGCTACATGTTGGTGGACGGGCAGGGTAACTTCGGTTCGGTCGATGGCGATTCCGCTGCGGCGATGCGTTACACCGAAGCGCGGATGTCGCGGCTCACCCACGAGTTGATCGCCGATATCGACAAGGAAACCGTCGATTTCCAGCCCAACTACGACGAGAAAGAGCAGGAACCGTCGGTCATGCCGACGCGGTTTCCGAATTTGCTGGTCAACGGTTCGGCGGGTATCGCCGTGGGCATGGCCACCAATATTCCGCCGCACAATCTGACCGAGTCGATCAACGCCTGCATCGCGCTGATCGACAACCCGCAGATCGACGTCGATGGGTTGATGGAATACATCCCCGGCCCGGATTTCCCCACTGCCGGCATCGTCAATGGCACCGCCGGCATCATTGCCGGCTACCGCACCGGTCGTGGCCGGGTGCGCATGCGCGCCAGGGCCGAGATCGAAATCCAGGACAATGGCCGCGAGGCGATTGTCGTCACCGAAATCCCTTACCAGGTCAACAAGGCGCGTTTGATCGAGAAGATCGCCGAACTGGTCAAGGAAAAGAAGCTGGAGGGCATCAGCGAATTGCGCGATGAGTCCGATAAGGACGGCATGCGCATCTACATCGAAGTCAAGCGCGGTGAAGCCGCCGACGTGGTGCTGAATAACCTATACCAGCAGACCCAGATGGAGTCGGTGTTCGGCATCAACATGGTGGCGCTGGTCGATGGCCGTCCGCAGTTGCTCAATCTCAAGCAGTTGCTGGAGGCGTTCGTCCGCCACCGTCGCGAGGTGGTCACCCGCCGCACCATCTTCGAACTGCGCAAGGCGCGTGCGCGCGCGCACATCCTCGAAGGCCTGACCGTGGCGCTGGCCAACATCGACGAGATGATCGAGCTGATCAAGACCTCGGCGAACCCCACAGAAGCGCGCGAACGCATGCTGGCCAAAACCTGGCAACCGGGTCTGGTCGGTGCCTTGCTGAGCGCGGCCGGGGCGGAAGCATCGCGCCCGGACGATCTGCCCAGCGGGGTTGGCCTGGGCGCTGGTGGCTATCAGCTGACCGAAGTGCAGGCCACGCAGATCCTAGAAATGCGTCTGCACCGCCTCACCGGCCTGGAGCAGGAGCGGCTCACCGAAGAGTACAAGCAGTTGCTGGAGGCGATTTCCGGATTGATCCGGATCCTGGAGAACCCCGACGTGTTGTTGGAAGTGATCCGTGAGGAGCTAGTCAGCATTCGCGAAGAATACGGCGATGCGCGCCGCACCGAAATCCGCCATAGCGAAGAGGATCTGGACATTCTCGATCTGATTGCGCCGGAAGACGTAGTGGTCACGCTGTCGCATGCCGGTTACGCCAAGCGCCAGCCGGTCAGCGCCTACCGCGCACAGCGTCGCGGTGGACGCGGCCGTAGCGCGGCGGCGACCAAGGAAGAGGATTTCATCGATCATCTGTGGCTGGTCAACACCCACGACACGTTGTTGACCTTCACCAGTAGTGGCAAGGTGTTCTGGCTGCCGGTGTATCAGTTGCCAGAGGCCGGCCCCAATGCGCGCGGCCGTCCGGTCATTAACTGGATTCCGCTGGAGCAGGGCGAGCGGGTACAGGCGGTCCTGCCGGTGCGCGAGTACGCCGACGGCCACTACGTGTTCTTCGCCACCCGCAAGGGGATGGTCAAGAAGACTCCACTGAGCGAGTTTGCTTATCAACTCAAGCGCGGCAAAGTTGCGATCAACCTGGACGAGGGCGATGCCTTGGTTGATGTAGCGCTGACCGATGGCGAGCGCGATGTGCTGCTGTTCGCCTCCAATGGCAAGACCGTGCGTTTCTCCGAGCGGCCCAAGGACGAGGAGGCAGACGAGGTGGCGGTCGATGAGGCTGCGGCAGACGACGCCTTGGCTGCCGACGATGAGGCTGCTGGCGAGGATGGCGACGAGACGCGCGGCGCGCGGCGCAAGAGCCGCGGTGGGGTTAAGCCAACTGGTCGCAGCAGCCGCGGCGTGCGTGGTATCCGCCTGGCCAAGAGCGAGTATGTGGTCAGTCTGATCGTGGCCGAGCCGGCCGAAGGCCAGGATGAGGATGCCGACGATGCCGACCTGGCGCAGGAAGCGGAAGCCGATGCACAGACGCGCACGGCCGACGATGCAGACGCCTATATCCTCACTGCGACCGAGAACGGCTATGGCAAGCGCACGCCGCTTGGCGAGTATCCGCGCAAGGGCCGTGGCACCCAGGGCGTGATCGGTATCCAGACCAGCGAGCGCAACGGCAAGTTGGTCGGCGCGGTTCTGCTGAGCGTCAAGGACGAGGTGTTGCTGATCTCCGATGGTGGCACCCTGGTGCGCACCCGGGCCTCGGAGATTTCGCGTGTCGGTCGCAATACCCAGGGGGTGACCCTGATTCGCCTGTCCAAGGGCGAAAAGCTGCAGGCCGTGGAGCGCCTGGACGGTTCGCTGGTCGAAGAGGAGCCGCTGTCGGGCGAAGACGGCGTTACCGACGTCGCCAGCACCGCGTCGCCCTAGGGCTGATCCCATGGGACGTTAGGGGGAAGGACACGACGCGCCGGCGCACTGCCGGCGCCGTCATGTTGGGCGGATGACTGCTGAGAGCCGGCAGGTAAGGGATCCAGTATCGCCAGCGTGCGCGTTGGCGCGCGATTATTCCAATTGGTTGCGCGCGAAAGCCGTGTCCAACGCTTCCATCGCGTCGCGTGGCGTGAGCGTGGCGGCTTTTTCGAATGCCTCCGCGGCCTCGTCCTCGCGTTTGTCGCCGTGCAACAGCAACAGCACGTTGGCATGTTCGATATGTGCGATCGGCGCATCCGGGGTCAGTTTCAGCGCTTGCCGAATATGCTGCTCGGCGCTCGCGGCCTTGGCACCATAGGTGAGCCCACCGATCATCGCGCCGACCTTGCCGATGATCTCGGCGTGGTACAGGCTCAGCGCCATGTGCGCCTCGGCATGCTTGGGCTCCAGTTCCAGCGCCGTTTCCAGAGATTTGCGGACTTTGCCTGCGATACCTTGTTTAATCGCCTTGGCGATGCTCAGCTCCTGGCTGTAGCGGCCCAGCGCGAAGGCATGGCGATAGTGGCTGTTGGCCTCCTCCGGCAGTGCGACGATGGCCGCCTCGGCCAGGGTGGCGGCCTGTTGCAGACGTTGCAGTTTGTCCTTGTCGTCGGCGACAAGATAGCTGGCATGGATGCCCAAGGCCTTTACTGCCACCGAGGCGCCCAGCACGCCCAGCGCCTGTCCGGCCGTGTAGGCACGTTCGAACTGGCCGTTGTGGAAAGCGCGCCACGCTTCGATCAGCGCTGCCGACAATGCCTGCGCATCGTGGCCTTTACCCGCCTTGCCGGCAGCATCGAGCAGCGCCTGCGCACGCGCCCGATCGGGGTAGGGTTCGCGGTCGCCGGCATGCAGCTTGGGCCAGGTTTTTTTCAACGCTTCGCCGGGATACGCATAGGCCTTGGTGTCGTGCGGAAATGAAGCCCATGCGCTTTGGGATGTGACCATGTGTGGCTTTCCTGTGATCTGTGCCGAGCATGGCGTCGTCATCGTCGGCTGGCAAGCGATAGTGTGTTTACTCAAGCCACTCTCGCCAGCATGCATTTCACGGTGCCGTGTCGGCATCGGGAGACCTGCGATGGCGATGAAGATGAAGAAACGTTCCGCTATTCCCGAGCCGGGCCTGCCGACCCGGCGATCTCTATGGTTGGCCGGTTTGGGCCTGGTGTCGCTGACTCATCGGCGCGCGCTTGTGGCGGCTAGCGGTGCAGTCGATGGCGCGACCAGCCTGAAAGCGCGTATCGCGCAGTGGACTGATGGTGCCGAACACAGCGTGCGCGAGGGCGCGGCCGCGCTGCGCGGTCAGGTGCAGCCGTTGAGTGCCGAAGTCGAAGCGCGCTTGCAGCCGGTGCTGGTCAAGCTGGGACTGCAAGCGACACCGCGTGCCATGTCGCGCAAGCGAGCGGTAGCGGCCAAGCCGACCGCCAAGAAAAGGGCGATGAAGACAGTCGCCGCGCCGCAGAGAACTCTTAAGACAAGAAGGGCTTGAGGAGGGCGGCGCGCAGGCCTATAGCGGGCACACGCGTGGTCGCAGGCATGCAATTGCACTGTTGCGCAGACGCCGCGCTCAGTCCACCAGATAGGCGTGCGTCATTGCGGTCAGATGCGCGCGTTCGGCCTCGCGCAGGAATGGGCTGATCAGCCGCATCACCTGCGCGATGCCATGGCGAATCGCCAGTTGTTCGTTCTTTTCGCCGCGCGCGGCGGCGTAGTTGAGCCAGAAGGTTGCCACCACCAGCACGTTGGTGGCGATGCAGCGTCGTTCTTGTGTCGTGGCGTGCATTGCACCGGCCTGCGCCAGTCCTTGCAATACAGCCTGTGTGCTGTCGTCGGCACGGTGCAGGATGCGCGCGAAGCGTAGGCGCAAGCGTCGGCTGCGGCTAATGATTTCGATCAGGTCGCGGTAAAGGAAACGGTAATCCCAAATGCATTCGAACACCAGATGCAACTGCAGCCAGAAATCTTCCAGCCCCGGCAACCGGGTGCCCGGCAGTGTCATTGCTGCGTCCATGCGCTCCTCGTAGCGCGTGAACAGGTGTTCGATGATGTCGTCTTTGTTGCGGAAGTGGTAATAAAGATTGCCAGGGCTGATTTCCAGCTCGTCGGCGATATGGTTGGTGGTGACGTGAGGCTCGCCCTGCGCGTTGAACATCGCCAGAGCGGTATCGAGGATGCGGCGTCGGGTGTCGCGCGCCATCAGGCCAGCAGCTTCTTCACCAGGTCCACGTATTTCTTTTGCGCTTCGGCCTGGGGCATACCCTTGAGCTTGGCCCGGGCCTCGTATTTGGCAGTGCCAACGAAATCGAAGAAACCGGGTTTTTTGCCGCTCACATCGCCCTCCGCGCCTTGTTTATACAGCGCGTACAGCCGCAGTAGGGTGTCGTTGTCTGGGCGCTCCTCGCGCTGTGTGATGTCATGGGCGGCCTTTTCGAACGCCGCCTTGATGTCTGCCATTGATGTCGCTCGGTGCTGACCGGCAGGCATCACAGCACGGGTGAACGGTCGGGTCAACGCAAACCATGGAATGGACGGCGTCTTTCGCTTGTTCCTGTGCGCTTATGTACCGCAGCCGTGTGCGTTACATGACCGGCAGTGCATCGGCGCGCATGAGTTCGGCATCGGGCTCCTGCGCGGTCTGTGCCTGCCGCGCCAGCGAGGCCTTGGCTGCGATGGAGCGGATCGCATCGGTCACTTCGGCCAGTGGAACCTGGTTGCTCAGGCGTTGGAAGGTATCGCGGCTGTTGTAGCCGGATCCGTCGCGCAGATAATGTTCGTACATTTCCAGCAGTTCGATGCACGCTGCGGTCAGCGTCTCCATGTTGTTCCTCGCCAGAGCGTGGCCGACCTGATCAAGGTTGTGCAGACAATCGGAGAGCCAGTGCAGGTCGTAGCGTGCGTTGGTCGGTTCCGGTCCAGTGTTGCCACGGCTGTAGGCGCTGTAACGGCGAATGCTACGGGCCACGCGGGCCACGTGCGCCAATAGGGTGCCGAGCTCGTCGGCGATGTCGATCTGAGCCAGCGTGATGCTGGATTTTGGTGTGTACGTTTTGGAATGAGACTGGGATTGCGACGGCGAAGGTGACGCGGTGGCAGCCGGTTCCTGCTCCGTTTCGGGAACCGTCTCCGCCTCCATCGTGGTAACTGCTTGAATAAGTTCGTATTCGTGGCGCAGGGTCTCCAGCTCCTGCATCTGAGTTGCGGCCTGCGCCTTCAGTTGCGTCAAGGCTGCCTGATAGCGCGCAATGGTCTCCTGGGCGCTGGCATCGCGCCGAAACGCTTGCCCGAGTCGCTGAAACAGGCCGTGCGCGAACGCGGTCGCCACGGCAGCCCATAGCGCCACGGCAGGAGTCAGATAGACCAAGATGCCCATACAGGCTCCTTGAGATGTTGCAGCTCTTTTCGGCACGCTGGCCGCGATCTTGAGGGGCCGATATGCGAGCAGGGAAGGCTATTCCATTTTCCGGCGAGGCAATGGATCCGGGCCCTGGCGCGTCACGCATGCAGGTACGCGGGCGTGCAGGGCGGTCAGCGCAGGATGCCGGGCAAATCCAACTGTTTGTCTTTCGCGCAGTCGATCGCGATGGCGTAGCCGGCATCGGCGTGCCGCATCACGCCGGTGGCCGGGTCGTTCCACAGCACGCGGGCGATGCGCTTGGCGGCGGCCTCGCTGCCGTCGCAGACGATGACCATGCCGGCATGCTGCGAAAAGCCCATGCCGACGCCGCCGCCATGGTGCAGCGAGACCCAGGTGGCGCCGCTGGCGGTGTTGAGCAAGGCGTTGAGCAACGGCCAGTCGGACACGGCGTCGGAGCCGTCGGCCATGGATTCGGTCTCGCGGTTCGGCGAGGCGACGCTGCCGCTGTCCAAGTGATCGCGGCCGATCACCACCGGTGCTTTCAGTTCGCCGTTGGCGACCATCGCGTTGAACGCCAGACCGAGCCGGTCGCGCTCGCCCAGGCCGACCCAGCAAATGCGCGCTGGCAGGCCCTGGAACCGGATCTTCTCGGCGGCCATGTCCAGCCAGCGGTGCAGGTGCGGGTCGTCGGGGATCAGTTCCTTGACCTTGGCGTCGGTCTTTGCGATGTCTTCGGGGTCGCCGCTCAGTGCGGCCCAGCGGAACGGGCCGATGCCACGGCAGAACAGCGGGCGGATATAGGCGGGAACGAAACCGGGAAAGTCGAAAGCGTTGGCCACGCCTTCTTCCAGCGCCATCTGCCGCAGGTTGTTGCCGTAGTCCACGGTCGGCACGCCCAGCGTGTGGAAGCCGAGCATGGCGCGGACATGGTTGGCCATCGAGGCGCGTGCGGCCCGTTCCACCTCCTTTGGCGCGGACACGCGTTGCGCGTCCCACTGTTCGACCGTCCAGCCCTGCGGCAGATAGCCGTTGACCGGGTCGTGCGCCGAGGTCTGGTCGGTCAGCAGGTCCGGCTTCACTCCGCGCTGGAGCAGTTCGGTCAGGACATCGGCGACATTGCCGAGCAGGCCGATCGAGCGCGGCTGTTTCGTCTTGCAGGATGCGTCGATCAGGCGCAGGGCGTCGTCGAGATTGTCGGTCCAGGTGTCGAGATAGCCGGTGCGTAGGCGCATGTCGATGCTGCTCTTGCGGCATTCCACCGCCAGGCAGGCGGCGCCGGCCATCACCGCCGCCAGCGGTTGCGCGCCGCCCATGCCGCCGAGTCCGCCGGTGAACAGCCACTTGCCGGCCAGGCTGCCATCGTAGTGTTGGCGTCCCATTTCCACGAAGGTTTCGTAGGTGCCCTGCACGATGCCCTGGGCGCCGATGTAGATCCAGCTGCCGGCGGTCATCTGCCCATACATCGCCAGGCCTTTTTTGTCGAGCGCGTTGAAGTGGTCCCAATTGGCCCAGCGCGGGACCAAATTGGAGTTGGCAATCAACACCCGCGGTGCGTCGGGGTGGGTACGGAACACCCCGACCGGCTTGCCCGATTGCACCAGCAGCGTTTGATCGTCGTCCAGGCGTTTGAGTGCCTCCACGATCGCGTCGAAGCTTTCCCAGTCGCGCGCGGCACGGCCGATGCCACCGTAGACGACCAGTTCCTGCGGGCGCTCGGCCACGTCCGGGTGCAGGTTGTTCATCAGCATGCGCAGCGGCGCTTCGGTCAACCAGCTTTTGGCGGTGAGGGTGCTGCCGGTGGGCGCATGGATGGTGCGGGTGGCGTCGAAACGGGACATGTTGGATTCCTCTGGCGAATGCGCGAACGCGGAAAAGCACGGAAACGGGAACGCGCGTTGGCGGGCTAGTGGTCGCAACCGAACGACACCGGTCCGGACGATTTGGGCTGCGCTTTGGCGAAGTCCAGGCAGGCTTGCAGCACCTGCTGCAGGACCGCACGCAGCGCGGCGGCATGCGCGGGTTGCCAGGGCGAGGGCCATGTGGCGGGTGAGATCGTCTCCGGTTCGTGCATGTAGCCGCGGCAGGCCAGCTCCATCTGGATCGCGTGCACGCCTTGCGCGGGCGCGGCGTGATGGCGGGTACTCCAGCCGCCCTTGAAGCGGCCGTTGCGCACATGGCTGAAACCGCTGTTGGCGCATACGTGCTCGACTGCGTCGGTCAGCGCGGGCGCGCAACTGCCGTCGAGCGCACCGTCCGGGCCGGCGCTGCCGATGTTGAACTGCGGCAGTTCGCCGTCGAACAGGTGCGGAATGCGCGAGCGGATCGAATGTGCGTCGTACACCACGATCGCCTGATGTCGCGCACGCAGACGCGCGATCTCGGTGTCGAGCGCCGCGTGATATGGCGCGAACCAGCGCGCGCGCCGTTCGGCGATCTCGTCCGCATCCGGTTCGGTGCCGGGTCGATACAGCGGCTGTGCGTCGAAGGTGGTCAGCGGGCACAGTCCGGTGGTGTTTTGTCCGGGATACAACGAGATCCCGGCCGGATCGCGGTTGACGTCGATGACCGAACGCGAGATCGTGGTGCGCACCGTGGTAGCGCCCAGCGTGCTGGCGAATTCGTACAGAAGATGCACCCACCAATCGGCATCGCGCTGCGCCAGCCATGGCGAGACGAAGCGGTCTGCCATCAGGGCCGGCAATTCGGTGCCGGTGTGCGGAAAGCTGACGATCAGCGGCGCATTACCGCGGTGCACATTTAGCCAGTCGGGTCTGGATGTCATCGGGGCCTCGGGGGTTGATCCGGGAGCGGCTTTCGCTGCGATGGGGGTTGTCGTTCCGACTGAAAAAATCGCGTCTGCACGGTCAGATGGCAGAGCTGACGTCTGGCAGCCGCATGCTGACTGCTTCGGCCAATGCACCCTCGCGTACCAGCGCGGTGGCGGTGCACATGTCCGGATGGAAGTAGCGATCGTCCTGCAGCGTCGGTACGCGTGCGCGCAGCAGCGCACGCGCCGCTTCCAGCGCGGCGCTGGAGGTCAGCGACGTGTGGAAATCGCAACCTTGCACGGCGGCGAGCAACTCGATGCCGACCACGTTGGCCGCGTTTTCGGCCATCGGTAACAGGCGCCTTGCACCATGCGCGGCCATCGACACGTGGTCTTCTTGGTTGGCCGAGGTCGGGATCGAATCGACGCTGGCCGGGTAGGCGCGTTGCTTGTTTTCCGAAACCAGCGCCGCGGCGGTGACCTGTGGGATCATGAAGCCGGAATTGAGGCCGGGCTTCGGAGTCAGAAACGCCGGCAGTCCGGACAGCGCCGGATCCACCAGCATGGCGACGCGGCGCTCGCTGATCGCGCCGATTTCGCACACTGCCAGTGCCAGCATGTCGGCGGCGAAGGCGACCGGCTCGGCATGGAAGTTGCCACCTGACAGTGCCTCGCCAGTATCGCTGAACACCAGCGGGTTGTCGGATACCCCATTGGCTTCGGTCGCCAGGGTGATGGCGGCCTGGCGCATCACGTCCAGCGCGGCGCCCATCACCTGCGGCTGGCAGCGCAGACAGTACGGATCCTGCACGCGCACATCGTTGTCGCGGTGCGAATCGCGAATCGCCGAGTCGCGCATCAGCTCGCGCAGCGCGGCGGCGGTGGCGATCTGTCCGGGCTGGCCGCGCAGCGCATGGATGCGTGGGTCGAATGGGGTGTCCGAGCCTTTCGCCGCCTCGGTGGAGAGTGCGCCAGTGACGAGTGCGGCCTGGAACACCCGCTCGATCTCGAACAGCCCGGCCAGCGCATAAGCGGTGGAGTATTGGGTGCCATTGAGCAGCGCCAGGCCTTCCTTCGCGCCAAGCGACAGCGGTTGCAGCCCGGCCTGGGCCAGCGCCTGCGCAGCCGGCAAACGCGCGCCAGCGACGAAGGCTTCACCGACACCGAGCATCACCGTGGCCAGGTGCGCCAGCGGTGCCAGGTCGCCGGAGGCGCCGACCGAGCCTTGGCACGGCACCACCGGGATCACTTCGTGGCGCAGCAGCGCCTCCAGCAGTGCCAGCGTCGGCGCACGCACGCCGGAGGCGCCTTGCGCCAGGCTTGCCAGTTTCAGCGCCATCATCAACCGCACCACCGGCACCGGCATCGGCGCACCGACTCCCGCCGCGTGCGAGAGCACGATATTGCGTTGCAGTACGTCCAGGTCGTTGCGTTCGATGCGCACGCTGGCCAGCTTGCCGAAGCCGGTGTTGATGCCATACACCGGTGCGCCACGGGCGACGATGGCCTCCACCGTCTGCGCACTGCGCAACACCGCATCGGCACAGGCCGGATCCAGGCGCAGGCCGGCACCGCGGTACACGGCGCGCCACTGCGCCAGGCTCACCGCACCGGGGCGCAGCAGGATCTCGTTGTCGCTCATTGTCCTCTCCAGATACGCGCATGCAGCGGGTTGAAGCCCATGCGATAGACCAACTCAGCCGGTTCTTCGATGTCCCAGATCGTCAGATCGCAACTCAGCCCGGCGCGCAGGCGACCGATCCGGTCCTGGCGTCCGAGCGCGCGCGCCGCCTCACGGGTGAAGCCGGCGATACATTCGGCCACGGTCAGGCGGAACAGCGTCGCGGCCAGATTCATCGCCAGCAATGGGCTGGTCAGCGGCGAGGTGCCGGGATTGCAGTCGGTGGCCAGCGCGCGCGGTACGCCGGCCGCACGCAGCGCGGCGATGGGCGGCAGTTGCGTGTCGCGGGTGAAGTAGAACGCGCCCGGCAACAGCACCGCGACGGTGCCGCTGGCGGCCATCGCGGCGATACCCGCAGCGTCCAGGTATTCGAGGTGATCGGCCGAGCGCGCGCCGTAGCGCGCAGCCAAGGCCGCGCCGCCCTGATTGGAGAGTTGCTCGGCATGGATCTTCAACGCCAGCCCATGGCGCTGCGCGGCCTGGAACACCTGCTCGGTTTGCGCTGGAGTGAATGCCAGATGCTCGCAGAAAACGTCCACCGCCTCGGCCAGGCCTTGCGCGGCGACTGCCGGGATCATCCGTTCGCAGACCTCGTCGATGTAGGTCTGCGCCTGGCCGTCGGGTGGCACCGCATGCGCGCCGAGGAACGTCGGCGACACCGCCACCGCGCGTAGTTCGCCCAGGCGCCGCGCCACGCGCAGCAGGCGCAGTTCGTCCTCCAGGGTCAGGCCGTAGCCGGACTTGATCTCCACCGTGGTCACGCCCTCGGCCAGCAGGGCGTCTAGTCGCGGCAGGCTGGCGGCGAGCAGGGTGTCCTCGTCGGCGGCACGCGTGGCGCGCACTGTGGAGACGATGCCGCCGCCAGCGCGGGCGATGTCGGCATAGCTGACGCCGTGCAGGCGCTGCTCGAATTCGCCGGCGCGGTTGCCGGCGTAGACCAGATGCGTGTGGCAGTCGATCAAGCCAGGGCCGATCCAGCGTCCACCGCAGTCGATGCTACGTTGCGCGGCCAGCGGAGCCGGCAATTTCGCCGCAGCTCCCGCGTAGACGATACGACCGTCGCGGCAGGCGACCACGCCGTCATGGACCAGGCCCAACCCGCCGTCTTCGGCGTCCAGCGTCATCAGGTGCGCATTGTGCCAAAGCGTGTCGCAGTGCATGGTCGCGGGCAGGCTCGTTGGCTATTTTGTATATACAATATTGCGGTCGATAAAGGGTGTCCAGTGCAGACCCAGGTGCAGCAAGCGGTGGACGGAAACGAGACGGCGAGCGGGTTCTGGTGCGCGCACGCGTTGTTGCCGCAGGGATGGGCGCGGGATGTGCGGATTGCCGTTCGCGGCGGGCGGATCGCCGCGCTGGAGATCGGCGTGGCGGCGGTGTCCGGCGATCGGTGCATGGCAATCGCGCTGCCTGGACTCGGCAATCTGCACAGTCACGCTTTTCAACGCGGCATGGCTGGCCTTACCGAGATCGGGGGGCGCAGCGGCGATAGTTTCTGGAGCTGGCGCGAGTTGATGTACCGCTTTGTGCAGCGGCTTGATCCGGATAGCATGCAGGCCATTGCCGAGCAGGCTTATGTGGAGATGCTCGAAGCCGGCTTCACCCGTGTCGGCGAATTCCACTATCTGCACCATGGGCCCGATGGTCGGCCCTACACCGACCGCGCCGAGATGGCGCAGCGCTTGGTCGCGGCGGCGCAGACCAGCGGCATCGGCCTGACCTTGCTGCCGGTGTTCTATGCGCATGCCGATTTCGGCGGCGTTGCACCGCACCCGGCACAGCAGCGCTTGCTGCACGATATCGACGGGTATGCCGATTTGCTCGACGGCAGTCGCCACGCCTTACGCGGACTGGACGATGCGGTGCTGGGGATCGCCCCGCACAGCTTGCGTGCGGTTACTCCGGAGCAACTGGCGGCGTTGCTGCCGCTGTGCGATGGCCCGGTGCATCTGCACATCGCCGAACAGACCCGCGAGGTGGAGGCTTGTCTGGCCTGGAGCGGGCAGCGGCCCGTGCAGTGGCTGCTCGCGCATGCGCCGGTGGATGCGCGCTGGTGTCTGGTCCACGCCACCCATGTCGATGCCGACGAAGTGCGGGGCATCGCCGCCAGCGGTGCGGTGGTCGGCCTGTGCCCGATCACCGAGGCCAATCTCGGCGACGGGCTGTTCCCGCTGCCTGACTTCCTCGATGCCGGTGGCCGTATCGGTGTCGGTTCCGACTCCAACGTGTTGATCGATGCGGCCGAAGAACTGCGTCTGCTCGAATACGGCCAGCGTTTGACGTTGCGCGGTCGCAACGTCCTCACCCGCGCCGACGGGCTCTCCAGCGGCCGTTTTCTGTTCCAGTGCGCGGCGCGGGGTGCGGCGCAGGCGCTGGGGGTCGAGCAGGGGCTGCGCGTCGGCGCGTGGGCCGATCTGGTCGAGCTGGATGCTGCGCATCCGGCGCTGCAGGCACGCGCAGACGATGCCTGGCTGGACAGTTGGATTTTCGCAGCACGTGGCGGTGTGGTTCGTTCGGTCTGGCGGTACGGCCGCCAATGGGTGCACGATGGCCGTCACCTGCAACGCGAAGCGGTCGCCGCGCGCTATGCGCATGCGCTCGACAGGCTGCTGAATACATGAGCATGCGTATCTGCACCCGCAGTGCTCGCTGCGAATGCCGGGGTTGCCGATGAACTCGGACCGTCCCGCGATCCCGCTCAACCAACGTATCCGCTGCGAGATCGAAGCGCGTATCCGTAGCGGCGCGTGGCCTCCGGGCCACCGGATTCCGTTCGAGCACGAATTGATGGCGCAATACGGTTGTTCGCGGATGACGGTCAACAAGGTGCTGGCTCTGCTGGCCGATGCCGGCATGATTGAGCGTCGGCGGCGTGCTGGCTCGTTCGTGGCGCGCCCGCATCCGCACATGGAGCAGGCTGCGTTGGAAATCCCGGACATCCCGGTCGAGGTCGCCGCGCGTGGCCATGCCTACCGTTTCGTGTTGCTCGAACGCCAGCAGCGCGCTGCGCACTCGGCACGGCCACAGGAGCAGGACGTCGCCACGGGAGGGACTTTGCTGGCCTTGCATTGCCTGCATTTCGCCGATGGCCGCCCATTCGCATTGGAAGAACGGGTGATCAACCCGGTGGCGGTACCGGAAGCCTTGCAGATGGATTTCGCGATCACCGCGCCGGGCAGTTGGCTGTTGCAACACGTGTCCTGGACGCGCGCAGAACACCGCATCAGTGCAGTTGGCGTCGACGCCGCGCAGGCCGCGTGGTTGCAAGTGGCGGCAGGCACAGCCTGCCTGTCGATCGATCGCCGCACCTGGCGTGGCGAGCTGCCGGTGACCTTCGTGCGTCAGGTGTTCCTCGGCGACACGTACGATCTGGTCGCGCGGTTCTCGCCTGGTGAGCGTTGAGGCGCTGCGGATGCCGTTGTGGCACCCGCTCCGGCACCATACTCCAGCGTGCGTTTGTCCTGTTCGCCGCTCTCTGGCAAGTTAGTACCGAGGGCGGGCCAAGGGCCGTGGCCACGGGACGAGGGATAGCTGGGCATGACGTATTTCGTGACAGGCGCTACCGGCTTCATCGGCCGCTATCTGATGACCAATCTGCTGCGACGCAAAGGCATCGTGCATGTGCTGTTGCGTAAGGATTCGCAGCGCAAGTTCGATGCGTTGGTGCGCGAGCAGGGTTGGGATCCCAAGCGCCTGGTGGTGATGCATGGGGATGTGAGCAGCGCGTCTTGTGGGCTGGACGTGGCGCAGTGCAAGGCGCTCAATGGCAAGGTCAAGCACTTCTTCCACTTGGCCGGGCTTTACGATCTTACCGCCAAGGCCCAGGCGCAACGCCTCGCCAATCTCGACGGCACGCGCAATGCGCTGGAACTGGCTACGCAGATCGGCGCTGGTGTGTTCCACCACACCAGTTCGATCGTGGTGGCCGGGCTGTACCCGGGTGTTTTCCGCGAGGATATGTTCGAGGAAGCCGAGGGGCTGGACGATCCCTATCTGCGTACCAAGCACGACGCCGAGGCGCTGGTGCGCGCCGAGACGCGGATCAAGTGGCGTATCTATCGCCCGGCGATGGTGGTCGGCGATTCGCGCAGCGGCGCCATGGACAAGATCGACGGCCCGTATTACTTCTTCCCGCTGATCAAGAAGCTGCGTCAGCTATTGCCGCCGTGGGCGCCGATGCTGGGCATCGAAGGGGGGCGGATCAATCTGGTGCCGGTGGATTTCGTCGCCGATGCGATGGACCACATCGCGCATAAACCCAAGCTCGATGGCCAAACCTTCCACTTGACCGATCCGGAGCCGCGGCGCATGGGCGAGTTGCTCAACATCTTTTGCCGCGCTGGCCATGCACCGGAAATGACCTTGCGGGTGGATGCGCGGATGTTTGCCTTCGTGCCTGCCAATATTCGCGACGCGATCGGCAGCCTGCCGCCGATCCAGCGCTTCACCGGCATGCTGCTGCGGGATTTACGTATCCCGCGCGAGGTGCTGAAGTTCATTACGTATCCGACCCGCTTTGATAGCCGCCAGACCGAGCGCGCACTCAAGGACAGCGGCATTACGTTGCCGCGGCTGGAAGACTACGCCTGGCGTCTGTGGGACTACTGGGAACGGCAGTTGGACCCGGACCTGTTCGTCGACCGCTCGCTCAAGGGCAAGGTGCGCGGCAAAGTGGTGTTGATCACCGGCGGCTCGTCGGGCATCGGCCTGGCCACCGCACAGCGCGTTGCCGAGGCCGGGGCCATCACCCTGATCGTTGCGCGCGGCGAACAGGAACTGCATGCCGCACGCGATGCGATGAACGCCAAGGGCGGCAAGGTGTTCGCCTATACCGCCGACCTGTCGGATCTGGACGAGTGCGACCGCCTGCTCAAGACCGTGCTCCAAGCGCATGGCCGCGTCGACGTATTGATCAACAATGCTGGTCGCTCGATCCGCCGCTCGATCGAACTCAGCTACGACCGCTTCCACGATTTCGAGCGGACCATGCAACTGAACTACTTCGGTAGTCTGCGCTTGATCATGGGTGTGCTGCCAGGCATGACCGCGCGGCGCAAGGGGCACATCATCAACGTCAGCTCGATCGGCGTGTTGGCCAATTCGCCGCGCTTCTCCGCGTATGTCGCTTCCAAGGCGGCGCTGGACGCCTGGAGCCGCTGTGCGCAGGGCGAACTGTCGAGCAAGGGCATCAGCTTCACCACGGTCAACATGCCGCTGGTGAAGACGCCGATGATCGCTCCGACCAAGATGTACGACAACGTGCCGACGTTGAGCGTCGATGAGGCCGCCGACCTGATGGTCAAGGCGATCATCGAGCGCCCCAGTCGCGTGGCGACGCGTCTGGGCATCTTTGCCGCGCTGGTCAACGCGTTGGCGCCAAAGGCCTACGAGGTGGTGATGAACACCGCCTTCGAATTGTTCCCGGATTCGGCCGCCGCCAAGGGCGACCGCAAGGCACTGCGCGAAGCCAAGCCCAGCCAGGAGCAGATTGCCTTCGCCGCGCTGATGCGCGGGGTGCATTGGTGACGAAAGGTCTGTTTCTCGACGAGGGATTCGGGATTGGCAAGCGCTGTCTATTGATTTGCCGCGATGACACGCGTTGCGACCTTGCCGATGCGCTAGCGATGTGATGCATACCGGGGGGACGCTGCTGGCAACCTCCCTCTTGATGGATTCCGTTTTCGCGTTTGGCTCTGAGCTCAGTTAACGAAACGACGGCGTCGCTGCCAGATGGGCGCACGGGCGCTGACAGTGCTCGGAATCCTCATGCGCCACTGCACACGGCGGCTCCTGCGTGCTGTCCGCGCTCGCTGGACAGCGACGGACGATGTTTTGTTAGCCAGCTCTTAAAATGTTTGACACTGCCGCCAGCGTACCGGTTCAGCGTGGCCTGGGCGCGGGTTGAGTTGGATGCGAACGCTCCGCAGCGAAGAATAGCGCTCCACCTCGTTGCAGATGCGCGGCCACACTTGGGCGTCTTCGCCGTTGCGGTCGATCACCAGCGTGATCGGTGTCTGCCAGATGCCGCGAATCACCCCTGGGGTTCGTGCCAGGGCTTTGGAGATCGAATGACGTTGGCTCTGCTCGCTCGCCGGGTCCGGTGGCGACACATCTGCACGACTTTCAGCATGTCCATCCACGATGTGGCCGGTAATAGGCTGGGCTGAGTTGGTGCCGACCGTTGCCGCGCTGTGGGCTGCCACAGGTGTCTGCGCAATCGCCACTAGGGCCGTGCTTGTTGCGGGCTCGGCCGCGCCGACGTGTTGTAGCAGGCCGCCGATGCCAAGTAAAAGTCCGAGGGTGAGCGCGGCCAGAGCCGCGATGCTGATATGCCGTTGTGCGCGTCGGCGGCTGGCGCCGACGACCCCGTCTTCCAGTTCGCTTGGCAGATATGGTTTGAGCATCGGCCAGATGCGGCGACCATCGAGGATCTCTACCGCCTGTTTCTCGGCGGCGGCGATGCCGTCGCGTTCCACCTTGCCTTCGGTGATCAGGATGCTACCCCGAGCGCCCATCAGCCGTGCAGTCGTACCTAATTCGTTGACTGCGCTTGAGCCGATCCGGTATGCGCGGCCGTGTTTGCACGACAGTAGCCAGCGCTCGCCGCCGCGCACCATCACGAAATCGCTCTTTGGTTCCAGTGATGCGTCTTCTTCCACGATCGGGTCGTGGAGGTCGCGTTGCTCGCGCATCGCGCGCCGCACCATGCGGGAAAAATCGCGCCAGTGCAGGCCCACCAGGGCATTCAGCCCGGCCGTGGTCTCGTTTTCGCGACGCCTGACCACCCAGAGGTAAAGGCTGGTGGCGAGCCATACCGTCACTGCCAATACTATTGCCACAATCCAGGAGGACATGCTTACACTCGTGTATACAATTCGAGACACGAGTGTATCGTTAGCGCGTCAAGGTCCCGGCAAGGCCGCATCAGGAAGGCGGCGGATTAGTAAAGGCCCGCTTAATACTGAAACCGCCAGGGGCGTTGAGCGAACGGTCTTCTGCCGGACCGGCGCTGCCGCTGCGACGGCAGTCAGGGCAACGCCGTCATTCCTTAGGTGTCCCGGTACGTTGGCGGCTGGCGCGCTTGGTGGATGCCGCCTTGGTCGCTGCGGACTTCGCCGGCCCTCGCGCTGGTGTCGCAGGTTTGCCCGCACCGGTGCGGGGTGTCGATGTTTTGGATGTCCGTTTCGCCGCCGTGGGGGTTTTGCCAGCCGGTTGCGCGCTCCGGCCCCTACCGCCGAGATGGCGCAGTTCGGCATTCAACGTGTCCACGCGCTCAATTAGGGCGCCGAGGTCTTCCCGGCTAGGGACTTCCAGCCGGCGCAGCGCGCGCTGTACCCGGTCTTCGAACACTTTCTCCAGCCTGTCCCAGGTATCGGCTGCACGCTCGCGGGCCTGACCGACCCGGTTTTCGACTGCATCGCGTACCGCATCGACGCTACCGCCGGCCAGCTTGCGTGTGTTCTCTTCCAGGCTCAGCCCCTCCTTGACCAGGGTTTCGAACAGCTTGCCGCCTTCAGCCTGGGCACGGCCGAAGGCGCCCACGCCAGCGAGCCAGACTTGTTGTGCCGATTCGCCCAGGCGCTTGGACAGTTTCTCGGCCTGTGTCTGCAGGCTGTCATCGGCGACAGTGGAACTGCGCCGCTTACGTGCGGATTTCTTCAAAGTGGCCATGACGATACGTTTCCTTCGGCAGATGGGTGGCTGAGTTGGAGACTTAAACTTACGACGTTGACTAGAGTAATCACACAACCCTGTCGCTGCAGTAGCGCGTGGCCGACGGTGGGGCTAATTGTTGTCCGGCGGTCGCTGCCGGGCGCGGCGGTTGGCGCGGTGCTGTGCGACCACCTGATCCACATCGTCCAGCGCACGTCGCAGCCGCGCGGTGGTTTCGGTCATGCGTCGCGGCTGCACGTCAACGCCATCGAGGAAGGTGCGGTGGCGGTCGTTGAGGATCGCATGGCGCAGCGCGATGCCGTGCGCGGCCAGCATCGGCTCCAGCGTCTGCGCGTTGCGACGCAAATCGGACAGTGTGTTGCGGTAGGCAAGTTGGCACACCCGGTGGCGTGCGGAATAGCTGAACAAATTGGTGAAGAACAGTTCGCTGTTGTCGGCATTGGGCTCGAACACCATCTGGTCGATCTGCGGATATTGCCGTGCGTATTTCTCCAGCCCGACCTGCATGCGCGACTGCAGCAGCGTGCGGAAGGTCTGCGACAGCACCGCTGGCAGACCGCCGGCAAGTAGCCGCGCGCGGTCGATGTGGCCGTTGCGGCGCGGTGCGTGGGTGGCGTCGTAGGGCACCAGCGGATTGATCCCGATCATCAGGTCGATGCCGCGTTCCAGCAGGGTGGAGGCGTGCATCGTGCGCCGCAGCGCACCGTCCACGTAGTGGTGCCCGTCGATTTCCACCGGCGGATACAGCCCGGGCAGCGCGGCACTGGCCTGCACCGCGAGCGAGATCGGCACCTGATCCAGTCCGCGCTCGCCGAAGCGCACGGTACGGCCGCTGTCCAGGTCCACCGCGACCACGAACAGATCCGTGTCCAGCGCGCGGAAGTCGTTACTGCGGCCACGGCGGCTGAACACGTCCTGCAGGAAGCGCTCCACGCCGGCGTTGTCGAACAGCCCACTGGGGACCAGACCGCCGAAGCGGCTGATCAGATCCGACCAGCGTGTCTTGCGCGGCTCGGTCAGCAGATCGTGCCACCAGCCATAGGCCAGCCGCGGCAGGGTGGCGGCACGGCGCAGGTATTCGTAGACGTTGGGACGGAGGAAGTCCTCGGGCCGGAAATGCGCATCGTCGCTGTTGCCGGTGACGAAGATCCGGCAAATCTCGGCGCTGCTCACCCGGTTGGCCAGGCCAGCGGTCAGGAACGCGCCGGAACTGACCCCCACGTAGCAATCCAGGCGGGTCAGGTCCAGCCCGTCCAGTGCCTCGTCCAGCGCCCGCAACGCCCCCAGGCCGTACATGCCGCCGATCGGACCACCGCCGGCGATGGCAAGACCGATGCGGCCGTTGGAACGGGGGCGTGGCGAGGCGCTGTGGAGGGAAAGCATGCGCGGTCCGCGAGGGGCAGTGGTGTGAGTGTAGCCGAGCGCGGTGATGATTGCGGTCGTGCGGGACTACGACCATCATCGGCGGTCATGGCACGCAGCACTCTCGTCTTGGAACGACTCGCTCGCCGTTTGGCCTGGCACCAGGCGCTGCACGATCCGGCACGCGAGCCACGTAACGCGCTGCCCTGGTTGCAAGAACTGCGGCGCTGGCAGTCGCAGCGGCTGGAGCGCAGTTTCGCGCACTTTTTGCAAGATCCGCAGCGGCGTCCTGCGGCGATGTTCTTTCTCACCGACGTCTATGGCGACCGCGATTTCAGCCGTCGCGATGCCGATATCGTCAAGGTACTGCCAATGATGCAGCGGCTGATGCCCGCTGCGTTGCTGGGCACGGTCGTCGATGCCATCGAGCTGGGCGCGTTGACTCACGCCCTTGATCTGCGCATGGCTGTCGTGCTGCAAGCACTGGCGCCGAAGGAGCAGCGCCTGGAGACGGATCTCTATGCCCAGGCTTACCGGCGGTCGGGCTTGCCGCGTTTACGTCAGCGCCAGATCGAGCTGATCGCCGACGTCGGTCTTGGTCTGGCCTCGGCGGTACGGACCCCGGGCGTGCGCATGCTGCTGCGCTTCGCCCGCGGTCCTGCCAAGGCGGCAGGATTGTCGGAGCTACAGGGATTCCTGGAGCGTGGTTTCGATGCGTTCTTCAGGCTAGGCGATGCGAAGGGCTTTATCAGTGATATCGAAACTGCCGAATGCGCCGCGTCGCGGCGGCTGTTCGCCGGTCACCCACAGCCGTTCGCGTTCGACTGACGCTGCTGCACAAGCCTGTCGTCCAAGTCCGCCATCCACTTAGCTCTCAACCAGAGCGCTGGCCCCAGCGTAGTGGGATGTGGGAGCGAGGTCGCTGTCGCCCGCTTACCCAGAGTCGAAGCGCCGATTGCGGCGCTCAGCTGAGTTTTTCGGAGAGAACCCGCTGGATCTCGCTTTCCACCGTGCCCTTCATTGCCGATAGCAGGAAGCCCAGTTCGGCCGTCACATGCACCTGTTTGGGTAACAGTTCGATGCGCCCGTCCACCCCGGAGCGTGAAAACAGCAGCGCATCGCCCTCCCAACGCGATTCCAGATCGAAGCGTTCGGCCAGTTTCTTGGCGGCGGCGTCGATCGCCTTGCGCGCTTGCGCGGGGGTCTTGCCATGGTCGTGACGGATGTCGATGCTGGACATGCTGGCTCCTGCGCGGGTGAACAACCCGCATGAACGATCCTGCATTGTGCGGATGTACGCCGCATTGTCCAGGTGTCACGCGCTTCTGCGCACGCCTTCAACCTGCTAGGCTGCGCGCCGTGCCCGATCTGCAAGTCCATTTCAGCAACCGTCAACAACCCGACTGGCCCCTGCGCGCGGGCATACATTGCATCGTGCGACTGGCTTCCGGTGAGGTGAGACTGGTCGAGGACAGCGAGGGAGCGCGGCTGCTTGCGCAGTTTCGCCTGGATCAACGCGGTTTGTGGTTGCAGGTCGCTGACGGCAGTCGCGGCATCCACGTGAACGGACGACGGGTGCGGCGCATGGCGCTGCTGCGCGCTGGCGACGCGGTCTACGCCGACGGCGTGGAAATGGTGCTGCAGGGAGCCTGTCAATCGCTGCAACGCCCGCCCGACCCCCGCGATACCGCGGACGAAGATCCTTGTCTTGTCCTGCGAGGCCTCGGCGGCCAGCATCACGGCCGCAGTTTCACCCTTGACCGGGTGCGCCATGTCGGCCGCCTGCGCGAGTGCGACATCCGCATCGACGACCCCGCCTTCGCCGAGCGCCATGCACGTCTGGAGCGACATGGCGAGCGAGTGCTGTTGCGCAGCCTCGGCGACGCGCAGACCCAGGTCAATGGCATCGTGGTGCGCAACTGTTGGCTGCAATCGGGCGATCAAGTGGTGTTCGACGCACAACACCGCTTCGTATTGGAAATGCCGCAGGCAAGCGGCGGCGAGCCGCAGATGCGCGATCCGGCGCGTGCGGCGCAGACACCGACGCACACCGCGATGGCGCGTCCAGCAACTGTGCGCCGGTGGCCGTGGCTGTTGCTCAGCGCGCTGCTATTGGCCGCCGCGCTCAGCGGATTGCTGTGGTTCGGCGCGCGCTGAGCGCACGCCAGCCACGCCAGCCCAGCAGCGAGGCCAGGATCGCTGCGTACAGCAATGGTTCGCGGATATCCGATTTCACCAGCCACCAAAAATGCAGCACTGCCAGCACGCCGATCGCGTAGATGGCCTTGTGCAACTTGCCCCAGTTGCGCTTGAGCCGGCGCATCCAGCCCTGGGTGGAGGTGATCGCCAGCGGGATCAGCAGCAGCCAGGCGAGGAAGCCGACCGTGATGTAGGGACGCTTGACGATCTCCTCGAAGATTTGTGCCCAGTAACCGCGCAAATCCAATCCCAGATAAGCGACCACATGTACGCAGGCGTAGAAGAACGCGTACAGCCCGAGCATGCGCCGGAAGCGCAGCAGCACCGCTTGCCCGGTCAGTTGCCGCAGTGGCGTGATGGCCAGGGTCAGCAGCAACAGCCGCAACGCCCAGATGCCGGTGCGGTGCTCGACCGCGGCCACCGGATCGGCCCCGAGTGCATCGTTGCCGGTCTGCCATACCTGCCAGAACTGCCAACCCAGCCAGGCCATCGGCAGCATCGCCAGTCCATGCACCATCGTTTTGGCGGCAATCAGGCTGCCCGATGCCCGACGGCTCACGCAGCCATCTCGCAGTGCATTGCCATTGCGTCCGTCGTTTTCGAGCCCCCAATCAGCTCTCCAGAGTCGCGCACGCTCAGTACCATTTCTTCAGATCCATCCCAGCATAAAGTGCCGCGACCTGATCGGCGTAGCCGTTGAATGGGCGGGTTGGGATGCGTTCGGCGAACAGTTTGCTGGCTTTGCCGGCGATGCGACGTTCGGTTTTCTGGCTCCAGCGCGGGTGGTCCACGGCGGGATTGACGTTGGAGAAGAAACCGTATTCGGAAGGTTGCAGCTCATGCCAGGCGGTCTCCGGCATGCGTTCGACAAAGCGGATCTCGACGATCGACTTGATGCTCTTGAAGCCGTATTTCCATGGCACCACCAGGCGTAGCGGCGCACCGTTCTGCTGTGGCAATGGTTTGCCATACAGGCCGGTGGCGAGCAGGGTCAGCGGGTGCATCGCCTCGTCGATACGCAGGCCTTCCTTGTACGGCCAGTCGATCGAGCGGTAGCGGATGCCCGGCATTTGCTGTGGATCGGCCAGTGTGGTGAAGGCGACGTACTTGGCCTTGGAGGTCGGCGCGAAGCGCTTGAGTACTTCGCCCAACGGCACGCCCAGCCATGGAATCACCATCGACCAGCCTTCGACGCAGCGCAGGCGGTAGATGCGCTCCTCCGGCGTACTGCCCTTGAGCAGGTCGTTCAGCGCCAGGGTGCCGGGTTTGTCGCATTCGCCGGAAACCTTGACCGACCAGGGCGAGGTGCGAAGGGTCTTGGCCGCTTTCGACGGATCGGTCTTGTCGGTGCCGAACTCGTAGAAGTTGTTGTAGCTGGTCACGTCCTCGTAGCGGGTGAGTTCTTCATTGGTACGGAAGCCGCTGCGGGCTTGTTCCACGGTCACGACGGTTTTCGGTGGTGCTGGTGGCTCGGCGGCGGCGCAGCCGACCAGGCCCGACATCGGCCCCAGCGCCAACACTTGCAGTAGGCGACGCCGGTCGCGGTAGACCGCCTCGTCGGTGATCTCGCGGCTGGGAATCTTGAGTGCATCGCGCAAGGACATGGCGGACTCCTGGCTGGAGGCGAGTGAGTGATGACAGGGATTTCAGCACAGATTACGCGTCTGCCAGGCCAATGGATGCATCTGCAACCTAAATTGCCGGGCCGCAAGCTGTTGCACTGCGGCATACTAGAGGGCCTTTCGGATAGGTGCCCCATGACCCGCGCGTTCAATTTCAGTGCCGGCCCCGCTGCCTTGCCGGAATCGGTCCTGCGTCAGGCGCAGGCGGAGATGTTGGAGTGGAATGGCGTGGGGGCTTCCCTCGTCGAGCTGAGTCATCGCGGCCCCGAATTTATGGAAGTGGCGGCGCAGGCCGAGGCTGATCTACGGCAGTTGCTCGGCATTTCCGACGATTACGCCGTGCTGTTCCTGTCCGGTGGGGCCACCACCCAGCAGGCGCTGCTAGCATTGAACTTCGCCGCGCCGGGGCAGACCGTGGACTACGTGGTCACCGGGCACTGGAGCAAGACGGCGATCAAACAGGTCACGCCTTACGTCAAGGTCCATGTGGCTGCCAGCAGCGAGGCCGATGATTTCCGCGATATTCCTGCGCGCACCGGCTGGCAGCTCAGCGCCGATGCCGCTTATGTCCACATCACCGCCAACGAAACCATTCATGGCGTGGAATTCCGCGAGACGCCGGACGTCGGGGCGGTGCCGCTGTTCGCCGATTTCAGTTCCAGCATCGCCTCCGAGCCGATCGACGTCTCCAACTACGCGCTGCTGTATGCCGGTGCGCAGAAAAATCTTGGCCCGGTGGGTGTGGCGGTGGTGATCGTCCGTCGCGATCTGTTGCAGCGGGCAGGGCAGCCGCGAGCGGACATCTTCGACTACCGCTCGCATGTGGCGCGCGACTCGATGCTCAACACGCCGCCGACCTGGAACTGGTATCTGGCCGGGCTGGTATTCAAGTGGATGTTGGCCGAGGGCGGGGTGGAGGAATTCGCGCGCCGCAACCGCGCCAAGTCGGGGCTGGTGTACGCGGCAATCGACGCCTCCGGCGGCTTCTACCGCAACCAAGTGGTGCCTGCGGCGCGTTCGCGGATGAATATCCCGTTCTTCCTGCCCGACGAAACCCTCACCGCGCGTTTTGTCGCCGAGTCCAAGGCGGCCGGGCTCCTGGCGTTGAAGGGGCATAAGGCGGTCGGTGGCATTCGCGCCTCGCTGTACAACGCGATGCCATTTGCCGGAGCGCAGGCATTGGTCGATTTCATGCGCGATTTCCAGCAACGCAACGGCTGAGTCGTCACTGTAGAAGCGGCTTCAGCCGCGACCGGATGGCCTTGTCGGTACATCCGGAATATCAAGGAACCATGAGCCATGGCCGCAAAGCCGAAAAAATCCCCCTCCGCTGGTGCCAAAGCGGCCAAGCCTACCTCCGGCAGCGTCGCCAAATCCGCCGCTTCACCCGCGCTGGCCGACGTGCGTGCCAAGATCGATGAGATCGACCGTACCATCCAGGCCTTGATCGCCGAGCGTGCGCAGTTTGCCCGCCAGGTCGGCCTGGCCAAGGGCAAGCTTGCTGCGGCGGTGGACTACTACCGTCCGGAGCGCGAGGCGCAAGTGCTGCGGATGGTGGTGGACCGTAACCAGGGCCCGCTCAGCGACGAAGTGCTGGTGCACGTGTTCCGCGAGATCATGTCGGCGTGTCTGGCGCAGCAGGAGCCGCTCAAGGTCGGCTATCTCGGCCCTGAAGGCACCTTCAGCGAGCAGGCGGTGCTCAAGCACTTCGGCCGCTCGGCGGTGGGCATGCCGATGGCGTCGATCGAGGAAGTGTTCCAGGAAGTGGAGAACGGCAATGCCGATTTCGGCGTGGTGCCGGTGGAGAATTCCGGGCAGGGCACCATCCAGGTCACCCTGGACATGTTCATCACTTCCAAGCTGAAGATTTGTGGCGAGACCGAGTTGCGCGTGCATCAGTTCCTACTGTCGCGCAGTGGGCGGCTGGATGCGATCGAGCGCATCTACGCGCATCCACAGGCGTTCGCGCAGACCGCCGGCTGGTTGCGCGCGCACTTGCCGAAGGTCGAGAAGATCCCCGTGTCCAGCAATGCCGAGGGCGCGCGCCGCGCGCGCAATGCCGACGATGCGGCCGCGATTGGCGGAGAGAGCGCGGCGCAGGTGTACGCGCTTAAGAAGGTCGTCACCAAATCGATTGAGGACGATGCCGACAACACCACGCGTTTCCTGGTGATTGGGCGCAAGATTTTTCCGCCGTCCGGGCACGATCGCACGTCGGTGCTGGTGTTCATTCACGACAAGCCTGGCGCCCTGTTCGATGTGCTCAGCCCATTTGCGCGGCATGGCATCAGCATGAATCGGATCGAGTCGCGTCCATCGCATCAGGGGAAGTGGGAGTACGGATTCTTCATCGACTTGGCCGGGCACGTAGAGGACGAGGCGATGAAGCAGGCGTTGGCCGAATTGAAGGCGCACTCGGCGCAGATCAAGGTGTTGGGGGCGTATCCGGTGTCAGTGCCTTGATCGTGTTGCCGATGCCAAGGGTGCGTTGTCGAGAATCACGGTAGCAACCGTAGTGACGTGGCGGGGCCCTTCTGGGCTTGGTGTGACTTTCAGGAACGATGATGAGCAACGAGCAAGGCTGGATCGCAACCAAAGGAACTGCACTGCAGGGTACGCTGACGGTGCCGGGCGATAAATCGGTATCGCACCGGGCGGTGATGTTCGCGGCGCTGGCCGATGGTGTGTCGCGGATCGATGGGTTCCTCGAAGGCGAGGATACACGCTCGACTGCGGCGATCTTCGCCAAGCTTGGGGTGCGGATCGAAACGCCGTCGCCATCGCAGCGCCTTGTACATGGCGTTGGCGTCGATGGGCTGCGGGCGCCACAGGGCGAATTGGATTGCGGCAATGCGGGCACCGGCATGCGTCTGCTCGCCGGCCTGCTCGCGGCGCAGCCGTTCGACAGCGTGCTGGTCGGCGATGCGTCGTTGTCCAAGCGGCCGATGCGTCGGGTGACCGAGCCGCTGGCGTTGATGGGGGCGCGGATCGACACCGCGGCCAATGGCGTGCCGCCGCTGCGCATCCATGGTGGTCAGGCATTGCGTGCGATCGATTTCGTCTCGCCGGTGGCCAGCGCGCAGGTCAAGTCCGCCGTGCTGCTGGCTGGGTTGTATGCAGAGGGTGTCACCTTCGTGCAGGAGCCGCATCCCACCCGCGACTACACCGAGCGCATGTTGTCCGCGTTCGGGGTAGAGATCGCGTTCGCACCGGGGCAGGCGCGCTTGCGCGGCGGTCAGCGCCTGCGTGCCACCGATATCGCGGTGCCGGCGGATTTCTCTTCTGCCGCGTTCTTTATTGTTGCGGCCAGCATCATCCCCGGCTCGGACATCACCTTGAAGGCAGTCGGACTCAATCCGCGTCGCACGGGTCTGCTCGCGGCGCTAAGGCTGATGGGCGCCGACATCGTCGAGCACAACCACAGCGAGCATGGCGGCGAGCCGGTGGCCGATCTGCGCGTGCGTTATGCCCTGCTGCGTGGTGCCAAGATCCCGGAAACGGTGGTGCCGGACATGATCGACGAATTCCCTGCGTTGTTTATCGCCGCCGCTGCGGCGCAGGGGCGGACCGTGGTCAGCGGTGCTGCCGAATTGCGAGTGAAGGAGTCGGATCGGTTGGCGGCGATGGCCACCGGTCTGCGCACGCTCGGCATCGTCGTCGATGAGACGCCGGACGGTGCCACCATCCACGGCGGCACGTTGGGCGCGGGCACGATCGAAAGTCACGGCGATCACCGCATCGCGATGGCCTTCGCCATCGCCGGGCAGTTGGCACAGGGTGAAGTGAGAATCGAAGAGGTCGCCAATGTGGCGACGTCATTCCCGGGGTTCGACGCATTGGCGCGTCATGCGGGGTTCGCTTTGCGCGAAGCCTGATGGCGCAGTGGGAGCACTGCGCGCCCAGCGCGCACTCGTGGGTATCAGCCTGGGCGCTTCTGCGGGGGCGGCGGGTCGTTGGCCGGTGTCGCCGATGACGTGTGTGGGCTGCTGATACCAGCCTCTTGATCGAACCCTAGCCACCACCCGCAAGCCCCCAATGCCAGGACGATCACGATCATCCATGCCCACGGAGAACCTTGGTCTGCACCTACCTCTGGCGCACGGTCGTGTCGCCAGTCATTCGGATGCGGTGTTGTCTTGTAGTGACTCGACATGACGGCACTCCTGCACCGTGAGAGGACGCCTGTAGTGTTGTCCAAGATCCTCGCGCGCTGTGTCACTTGCATGTGAACACGGTCGCTGTGTCAGGGCTTGGATTCAGCTACGGTCCCGGCTTGAAATCGATCGGGATATCGATGCTGGCTGGCACCGGCCGTCCGTTCTGTTGCGCAGGACGGAACCGCCAGCGGCGCACGCTTTCCATCGCCGCGCGGTCCAGATCGCGCGAGCCGCTGCGTTTGATGAGCGCCACGTTGGTGGGCATCCCGCTGTTGTCCACGTCGACGCGGACCACCGCCGTGCCGGCCTCGCCACGACGCAACGCCTCCGCCGGATAGCGTGGTGGCGGCATCTGACCTTCGATCGGTACCGGCCGGTCGCTTGTCGCGGATGCCCTGGCGACAGGGGAGGGGACGCTAGCCTCGGCGCCGGTTGTCACTGCGCTGGAGGTGCGCGCAGGTGGTGGAGTGGGGGCTGTTTCGACCAGCTTCGGCGTCTCCTGCGGCGGTGACGGTTTGGCCTGCGGCATTTCGCTGGCGCCGTTGCTGGCGGGTAGCGGTTCAGGTAGAGGTTTGATCGGTGCCGTCTCCTGCGCTACTTGTGCTGTCTGCGCTTGATGGAAATCCTCGTTTTTGCGTCCGAACAGCCAGACCACCGAGAACAACAGCAGACCGGTGGCGAAGGCGCTGCCTGTGATCGCGAGCAGGCGCCATGGTAGATGCAACACGCGGTCGGAGTTGGAGGACGGGGAGGAGGCGGGCATGGGATTCACCGTGGGTAGCGCATCGATTCTGGCATGGGGGTGGTGAATCCCGCCCTGCGTTGCCAGGCGTCGGCAAAGCCACGCCAGACAGGCGATAATGGCGTATTCATTGCCACTGCCCGCCGCGTCCATGCTCGATCCCGCTTTGCTTCGCCAACAGCCCGCCGTCCTTGCCGAGCAGCTGCGCAGCCGTCGTGGCTATGTCTTGGATGTGGTCGCACTGGACGCTCTGGAGGCCGATCGTAAGCGCATCCAGGTGCGGACCCAGGAATTGCAGAGCCTGCGCAACAGCCGTTCCAAGGCGATTGGCCAAGCCAAGGCAAAGGGTGAGGATGTGGCTGCGTTGATGGCCGAGGTGGCTGGATTCGGCGACGAGCTGAAGGCGTCGGAGCAGCGTCTGGACGAGATCCGCGCCCAGTTGGAAACGCTGGCGCTGGAGATTCCCAATCTGCCGCAGGCCGACGTGCCGACCGGCAAGGACGAGGTCGACAACGTCGAAGTGCAGCGTTGGGGGACGCCACGCACGTTCGATTTCCCGGTCAAGGATCATGTCGAGCTGGGGATGCAACACGGCTGGCTGGACGGCGAATCCGCCGCCAAGCTGTCGGGCGCGCGTTTCACCGTGCTGCGGGGTCCGATTGCGCGGCTGCATCGCGCCTTGGCACAGTTCATGCTCGATCTGCACACCGGTCCGCATGCGTATCAAGAAACCAACGTGCCGGTGATCGTCAACGCCGACAGCCTCTACGGCACCGGCCAGTTGCCCAAGTTCGAGGAAGACATGTTCGCCACTGCGCTGGGCGAACAGAAGCGCTACCTGATTTCCACTTCCGAGATCTCGCTGACCAATCTGGTCCGCGACGAGATCGTCGAAGCCGAGCGGCTGCCGTTGCGCATGACCGCGCATTCGTTGTGCTTCCGCTCCGAAGCCGGTAGCGGTGGCCGTGATACACGCGGCATGATTCGCCAACATCAGTTCGAGAAGGTGGAATTGGTGAGCGTGTGCCGACCCGAAGAGAGCGAGGCCGAACACGAACGCATGACCCGTTGCGCCGAAGTGGTGCTGGAGACGCTCGGACTGCCGTACCGCAAGATGCTGCTGTGTAGCGGCGACATGGGGTTTTCGGCGAGCAAAACCTACGACCTGGAAGTCTGGCTGCCCTCGCAGCAGACCTATCGCGAGATTTCTTCCTGCTCCAATTGCGGCGATTTCCAGGCACGGCGCATGCAGGCGCGTTGGCGCAATCCCGCCACCGGCAAGCCCGAGCTGCTGCACACGCTCAACGGCTCCGGTACCGCCGTTGGCCGCGCGATGATCGCGGTGATGGAGAACTATCAGAACGCCGATGGCTCGATCAGCGTGCCCCAGGCGCTGCAGCCCTATATGGGGGGTGTCGAACGTATCGGTTGAGAGTGGCTAACAAACGATGGCTTTGCTGCCGGACACGGCGCGGGCGGTGTCCGGAATCCTTATGTGCCTCAAGGCGTTTCCTGCGCGCTGTCCGCGCCCGCTGGACATGGCCGCCGCTCTTAGAGGGCGGGATGGGGGGCCGGGGCGCATGATGATAGGGTATCGTGGCGAATGCGGTCGCTTTATACGGCCTATGTCGTTGTAAGATGAGAGCCGATCGGATCCGATTGTCCCCATCGTTCTGAATATCGAAAAGAACATGCACGACCTCAACGACCTGTACTACTTCGCGATGGTGGTCGATCACGGTGGCTTTGCCGCTGCCGAGCGTGCGCTGGGGATTCCCAAGTCGCGCTTGAGCCGCCGCATCAGTCAGCTGGAAAGCGACCTGGGCGTGCGTCTGCTGCAACGTTCCACGCGCCGCTTCGCCGTCACCGACCTGGGAATGAACGTGCACCGCCACGCGCAGATGATGCTGGCCGAAGCCCAGGCCGCGCGCGAAGTGGTGGACCGGCTGAGCGTCGAGCCGCGTGGCCTGGTCCGGGTCAGCGTGCCGGTATCGTTGGCGCAGATGCAATTGCCTAAATTGTTGCCCATGTTCCTTGATCGATATCCCAAGGTGCGGTTGCAGTTGAACATCAGCAACCGTCGCGTGGACATCATCAACGAAGGCTACGACGTCGCCTTGCGCGTGCGCTCGCGCCTGGACGACGATGGCAGTCTGGTGATGCGCAGCTTCGGCCAGGTGCAGGAACTGCTGGTGGCCAGCCCCAAATACCTCGACCGCGCTGGCCGCCCCAAGGAGCCGGAAGAGTTGGCTTCGCACGTGACCCTGAGCATTAGCGAGGACGAGGTGCGCCAACACTGGGAACTGCATGGCCCTGCGGGCGAAGTACGACGTGTTGATTTGCAGCCGCGCGTGGCCGGGTTCGATTTCCCGCTGCTGCAATCGATGGTCAAGGACGGCTTCGGTGTCACCTTGCTGCCCGAGACGGTCTGTGCGGAGGCGGTGCGCAACGGCGAACTGGAAGTGGTATTGCCGAAATGGTCCTTGCCGCAGGGTATCTGCCATGCGGTGTTCGCCTCGCGTCGTGGCTTGTTGCCGGCGGTGCGGGTGTTCATCGACTTCCTTGCCGAACACCTGCCAGGGCAGCTCGAAGCCTCGCGTCTGCACTGTGGCAGTGACAGTCGATAGCGGACCAGCCCGATGTCGGTCGAGGTGAGCGAGCAAAACATGCGCTGGCGTGCGAAAATGCACCCGAGTGTGGGCAGACAGCAGCATGTGCGATGTCTGCCTTGGCGCAGCGAGAAGTCACGTGCACGTCGATAGGGTCGACATGGCGTGCGCACATGCTGCGGAATTTTTCCGACGGTATGCAGTAGTTCCAAATCGGAGAGATGGCCGAGCGGTTTAAGGCACCGGTCTTGAAAACCGGCGAAGGGTCAAACCTTCCGTGGGTTCGAATCCCACTCTCTCCGCCAGTTTTTGGGGAAGGTCTGTTTCCCCCGCCAATCCTGGATAACCTTGGGCCACTCTGCCTGCGTTGATGGGAAACCGTCGATGTACGGGCGTCAAGACGCGCATACGTGCCGCAGCGCATGGCTTGGTGCGCGTCACGGTCGGGCTTACCATGGGCATCTTCTGCGGACTGCGGAAGCTCGCACCCCCCGCGCCAGCGGCACGCTGCCGCAGATGCCCAACAAAGGAACGGCATGCCTGTCGAAACTCTGTTCGATCCGTCCCCGCGTATTGCCGTCATCGGCCTCGGATATGTTGGCCTGCCGCTGGCGGTGGCGTTCGGTGCGCGCTACGACACCCTTGGCTACGACATCGATGCACAACGCGTGGCACAACTGCGTGCTGGGTACGATCAGACCTTGGAGATGCAGCCGGAGGAGTTGCGCGCTGGCGTACAGTTGCACTACAGCGATGATGTGGCCGCGTTGCGTGACCGCACGGTCTACATCGTCACCGTGCCGACCCCGATCGATGCGCAGGAGCAGCCGGACTTGCAGCCGCTGCGTCAGGCCAGCCAATTGTTGGCTGGCGTACTCAAGCGCGGCGATCTGGTGATCTACGAATCCACGGTGTACCCGGGGACGACCGAGGAAGTGTGCGTGCCGCTGCTGGAGCAGGGCTCGGGCTTGCGCTGCAACGTCGACTTTCATTGCGGCTACAGCCCGGAGCGGGTCAGTCCCGGCGATCGCCAGCGGCGCCTCACCGATATCCGCAAGATCACTTCCGGCTCCAATCCCACCGCTGCCGCGGCAGTCGATGCGCTGTACGCGGAGATCATCACGGCCGGCACTTGGCGTGCGCCTTCGATCCGTGTAGCCGAGGCGGCCAAGGTGGTGGAAAACATTCAGCGCGACGTCAATATCGCCCTGGTCAACGAATTGGCGTTGATCTTCGATCGGCTGGACATTGATACCCAGGATGTGCTGGAGGCAGCGGGTACCAAGTGGAACTTCCTGCCGTTCCGACCTGGTCTGGTTGGCGGCCATTGCATTGGCGTGGACCCGTATTACTTGCTACACAAGTCCGAAAGCGTCGGCTATCACCCGGATCTGATCCATACCGCGCGCAAGGTCAATAACCGGGTTGGCGCGCATGTCGCCGCGCGGGTGCAGGCGTTGCTGGCCGGCAAGGGCGTGCCGATGGTGGCGGCCCATGTACTGGTGCTCGGTGTCACCTTCAAGGAAAACTGCCCGGACTTGCGCAATAGTCGAGCGCTGGAATTGGTCCAGACGTTGGCTGCCACCGGTGCCCGAGTGGACGCTTGCGACCCTTGGGCCGATCCGCAGGCTGCGCGTGCGCATGGCGTCGACCTGCTGCCCGCGCCGGTCCCTGGTCGTTACGATGCGGTGGTGCTGGCGGTGGCGCACGATGCTTACCGCAGCCTCGCTGCCACGCAGATTCGTGCGCTCGGCAACTCGGATCTAGTGGTCTACGACGTTAAGTCGGTGTGGCCGCGCGAGGTGGTGGACGACCGGCTGTAGTCGCGTCGTCCCTGTCCGGATGGTCTCATGACGCTGTACGCGGGCGGAGCGGGGCAGTCGCGCTCCGACGTCATTGCCCGCCGTCAGCGCCTACACTCGCCGCTGGCTTTCGACTCCCGCAAGGAACGTCATGCACCGTTACCTAGCTTATATCGCCAGTTGTTTGTTCCTGGCGTTGTCCATCGCGTTGTGCGCGATCTGGCCACTGTGGGGTTTGGGTGTGGTCGCATTCGCGCTGCTGTCCGTACTTGGCACGGTGGATCTGTTGCAGACGCGTAGTACGTTGCGCCGCAACTACCCGATCCTGGCGCATTTCCGCTATGCACTGGAATCGGTCGGTCCGGAGATGCGTCAATACTTCCTGCAGAGCGATATCGAAGAGGCACCGTTCTCGCGTCAACAGCGCGCCTTGGTCTACGAGCGTGCCAAAAACGTCATGGATGTTGTGCCGTTCGGGACTCAGCGTAGCGCTTATGCGGCCGATTACGAATGGATCAACCATTCCTTGGCCACCAGCAAAATTGCCGACCACGACTTTCGCCTCATCGTGGGTGCCGATTGCGCGCAGCCATACTCGGCCAGCGTATTCAATATTTCGGCGATGAGTTTCGGTGCGCTGTCGGCCAACGCCATCCGCGCACTCAACGGTGGCGCGCGCCAAGGCGGCTTCTATCACGACACCGGTGAAGGCTCGATTTCGCCCTATCACCGCGAAGGTGGTGGCGACTTGGTGTGGGAAATCGGCTCCGGCTATTTCGGTTGCCGTGATGCAAACGGGCATTTCGACGAACCGCGTTTCGTCGCCAGTGCCACCTTGGCGCAGGTCAAGATGATCGAGATCAAGCTCTCGCAGGGGGCCAAGCCGGGTCATGGCGGTGTGCTGCCGGCGGCCAAGGTCAGCGCCGAGATCGCGGCCGCGCGCGGGGTGGCGCTGGGTCGGGATTGCGTATCGCCCTCCCGCCATACGGCGTTCTCCACGCCGTTGGAGCTGCTGCAGTTCGTCGCCCGGCTGCGCACGCTGTCTGGCGGCAAGCCGACCGGGTTCAAATTGGCGATCGGCCATCCCTGGGAGTGGTTCGCCATCGCCAAGGCGATGCAGGAGAGCGGGATGTACCCGGACTTCATCGTTGTCGATGGTGCCGAGGGCGGCACCGGCGCCGCGCCGGCGGAGTTCATCGACCATGTCGGCGTACCCATGCAGGAGGCGCTGCTGTTGGTGCACAACACGCTGGTCGGGCTGGACATCCGCGAGCGGGTCAAGCTCGGCGCGGCTGGCAAGATCACCAGTGCCTTCGACATCGCGCGGACCCTGGCGCTGGGCGCGGACTGGTGCAATGCCGCGCGCGGCTTCATGTTCGCGTTGGGCTGCATTCAGTCATTGAGCTGCCATAACGACCGTTGCCCGACTGGCGTCGCCACCCAGGACCGCCGCCGCTGGCAGCACCTAGATCCGACCGACAAGGCCAACCGGGTCGCGCACTATCACGCCAATACGCTCAAGGCATTGGCCGAGCTGCTTTGTGCCGCTGGCCTGCAACACCCGGCGCAGCTCGGGCCTGAACACATTCTACGTCGGGTTTCGCATGTGGAGATCCGCTCGCTGGCGTCCCTCTATTCTTATCTGGAGCCGGGCGAACTGTTGCGGACGCTTCCTGACCATGCGGTGTTTCGCGATTACTGGGAAGCTGCGCGCAGCGATTCGTTTCAGCCGCCGCCGCGGATTCGTCGCCTAAGCGATAGTAAATCGCGCTGAGCACCCGGAGCCTTCAGTCCTAGCCAGTCCCTGCCGATATGAGGGATGCCAGAATGCGCCGATGACGGGACCAGGTGACGGCGGCAGGGGGCGGACCCGCGATTTGCGTGGGGTCCGGCTGGTGCCGACGGCCCTGTTAGGCTCATTCTCCCTTGACGCCATGGCCGGCTATTGTGATGGTTATATTTAAACTGCATGCCCCGCATGAGCCAGACCCAGCCTCCTTCCTTCATCCCTCTGCCATTGCCGGAGTGGGAGCCGCAACGATTGCGTGCGTTGGCCGAACTGGAGATGTTGGATACGCCGCCGGAGTCGGTCTTCAATGACCTGATTTGGCTTGCCAGTCAACTGTGCGAAGTACCGATCGCGATTGTGTCGCTGATCGACGAGCGGCGCCAATGGTTCAAGGCGAGCTGTGGGCTGGACGTGATCGAGACCCCGCGCGAGCTGGCGTTCTGCGCCTATGCGCTGCTGTCGCCAAACTTGATGGAAGTCCCCGATGCACTGTTGGACCCGCGCTTTGCCCAAAATGCGTTGGTGTTGGGGGCGCCGCACATCCGCTTCTATGCCGGCATGCCCTTGCTGGGCAGTGGCGGCTATATCTACGGCACCTTATGCGTGATCGACACCCGGCCGCGGCAGTTGAGCGAGCGTCAGCGCGAAGGACTGCAGCGCTTAGCCAAGCAGGTCACCGCGCAACTGGAGACGCGCCGCGATGGCCGCATCGCCCAGACCCAGGCGCAGACACTGTCGTTGCTGCTGGAGACCATGCCCGATGCCGTGGTGTCGTGTACGGCCGACGGCACCCTGGGTCAGTTCAACCGCGTTGCGCGGCAATGGCATAGCGCCGATCCCCGCGCGCTGCCGCCGGCGCAATGGCCGGAGCACTTCAATTTGTTCGATGCAGACGGCGAACGCCTGCTCGAGATGGAGCAGGTGCCGCTGGTGCGCGCCTGGCGTGGCGAGTCGATACGCGACGTGGAGATGGTGATCGCCGCCAAGGGGCAACAGCAGCGGAGCGTGCTGTGCAATGCCGAGCGTCTGTACGCCCCCGACGGAGACATCCTCGGCGCGGTGTGCGTGATGCGCGATGTCACCGCTGAACGCGAGGCCACGCGTGCGGCGCTGCTTGCTGGACAGCGCTTCTCCGGTGCGTTTTCGGCGGCCGCCCATGGTATGGCGCTGGTATCGCTGGAAGGACGCTGGCTGGAGGTCAACGATGCCTTGTGCGCGATGCTCGGTTACAGTCGCGCGCAGTTGCTGGACATGGATTTCAGACGTATCACGCATCCGGAGGATATTGCCAGGGACGCGGCGTTGCTGGAGGAGTTGGTTGCTGGCGAGCGTAACGATTACCACTTGGACAAGCGCTATCTCTGTCGTGATGGCCGTACCTTGTGGGCGCATCTTGCGGTATCGCTGGTGCGCGACGAACACCAGCGTCCGGTGCATTTCGTCTCGCAAATCCAGGATGTCACGGAGAGGCAGCTGGCCGAGCAGCGTTTGCGCCACAGCGAATCGCAGCTACGCACGATCGCCGATAATGCGCCGGCATTGATTGCCTACGTCGATCGCGATCTGCGCTTCCAGTTTGTTAACAAGCCCTATGCCGATTGGTTCGCGCTGCTGCCGGCACAGATCGTCGGCCGTCATCTGCACGAGGTACTGGATCAGGTGCAGTTCGAACTGCTTGCCACGCACGTGTCACCGGCGTTGGATGGGCAGCCAGCGCAGTTCGACGCCGAGCTCAACGATGCGGCTGGCCAGGCGCGGATCATGCATTTCAGCTTAGTGCCGGATGATGCATTGGCGCCGCAACGTGCCGGTTTCCACATGATGGTCAGCGATATTACCGGACAGACCCGGTCGGCGCGGATGATGGAAGCGCGTGCGCTGCACGACGAGCTGACCGGGCTGCCCAACCGTATGGCCTGGAATCAGGCTCTGCGCCAACTGCTCAATCAATCTGGGCGTCGCAGCGATGCCCATGCTGCGTTGATGTTCCTGGATATGAACGATTTCAAGGGTATCAACGATCGCTACGGTCACCATGTCGGTGACGCGGTGCTGGTGCATTTCGCCCGCCTGCTCAAGACGTGCCTGCGCGAGAAAGACTTCATTGCGCGGCTGGGCGGTGACGAATTCGTGGTCCTGTTGGACATTCTCGACGACCCGCACCGCGAGGCGACTGCTGCGGCGGAGCGGGTGCTGGCCGTCGCCGCCGAGGGCTGTCTGGTCGAAGGCCAGCGTCTGCCGCTGCAGCCGAGCATCGGCATCGCTCTGCAGACTGGCCCCGTCTTTGACCCGACACTACTCACGCAGCGTGCGGACGAGGCAATGTATGCGGCCAAGCGTGACCCCAACCGTCGCGTGCAGATCGCGACGCTCTGAGCGTCGCGCTGGCCCATCCCGGTACCGGGCGCTACCGTGTTCAGCCAGTGTGGCGTTGCAGCCAGGCGATGGCGCCGCGACCGGCGCGTACTCCGCTGGCGAAGCAGGCGGTTAGCAGGTAGCCCCCGGTTGGGGCTTCCCAGTCGAGCATTTCGCCCGCGCAGAAGGTGCCTGGGAGGGTGTACAGCATCAGTTGTGGGTCCAGCGCTTCCAGGCGCACGCCGCCGGCGCTGCTGATCGCCTCGGCCAGCGGCCGCGGCCGCAACAGGGTCAGCGGCAGGCGCTTGAGTGTGGCGGCGGCCTGGGCCGGATCCTGACCAGCCTGTTTGCCCAGCACTTCGAACAGCAGAGCGGTCTTGACCCCATCGATTCCCGCCTGCCTGCGCAGGTGTTCGCCGAAGCTGCGTCCACCGCGCGGCTTGCCCAGTTCGGCCTGTAGACGTTGCAGTGTGCGGCCTGGCGCCAGGTCCAGCCACACTGTTGTCGGGCCGTAGGTGGCGATTGCCTCGCGCAGGTGCGCCGACAGCGCGTAGATCAGGCTGCCTTCGATGCCTGAGTCGCTGACTACGCATTCGCCTTGTAGCGACTGCGCACGGCCATCGGTGTCGTGCCAGTGTGCGATCACCGGCTTCAGCGGGGTGCCGGCATAGCGCCCGCGGAAATGCGCACTCCAGGCCACCTCGAAGCCACAGTTGGACGGTCGCAGTGGTGCCAGCTCCACCCCACGGGCACGTAGTGTGTCCTGCCAGGCGCCATCGGAACCGAGCTGTGGCCAGCTGCCGCCGCCCAGCGCCAACACGCAGGCATCGGCTTGGGCCAGGTATTCGCCAGCGGCGCTGGAAAAGCGCAGTGCACCATCCGCGTGCCAGCCCAGCCAGTGGTGTTGTACGTGGAAGCGTACCCCCGCGTCCTTCAGTCGGCGCACCCATCCGCGCAGCAGCGGTGCTGCTTTGCGGTCCAGGGGGAACACTCGCCCGGAACTGCCGACATAGGTCTCCACGCCCTGCGCTTGCGCCCAGGCGCGCAGCGCCTGCGCATCGAAATCGGCCAGCCAGTCGCCGACTGCGGTGGCGCGCTCGCGGTAGCGCGAGACGAAGTCTGCGAACGGATCGGAATGCGTGAGGTTGAGTCCACCCTTGCCAGCGATCAGGAACTTGCGCCCGACCGAGCCCTTGGCTTCGTACAGATCGACCTCGGCGCCGGCCGCGCACGCGGTTTCGGCGGCGATCAGCCCGGCCGGGCCGCCACCGACGATGGCGATGCGGCCGTGCACGCGGGCGACGAGCTTATCGGTGGACATCGTTGCGACTGGCTCAACGTGGCGTGACGTCGAGCAGTTCGACCTCGAACACCAGCGAGGCCCCAGGCGGGATCACGCCACCGGCGCCGTTGTCGCCATAGCCGTACTCCGGTGGCAGCAGTAATCGGCGCTTACCGCCCACGCGCATCCCGGCCACGCCTTCGTCCCAGCCACGGATCACCTGGCCACCGCCGAGTAGGAAGGAAAAGGGTTGGCCATGGTCGGCGGAGGCGTCGAATTTCACGCCTTGCTTGTCCTTGGCGTTTTCGTCGTACAGCCAGCCGGTGTAATGCACGGTCACGCGATTGCCGGGGTGTGCCTCGGCACCGTTGCCGACGCGCTCGTCGAGTGCCTGGAAGCTGGCGATCCGGCCGCCAGGCGGCGGGCCTGGCGGGGTGCAGCCGCCCAACAGCCAGACTGGCAACGACAGGCTCAACAACAGCAGGACACGGCGCATGGGCAACATCGACGGCGGACAGGGCGTGCAAGGGTAGCGCATCGCCGCAGCGGCTATCATCGGCGCATGGCCAAACGATTGCTCAACCTGCGCGACGTACCCGAGGACGAACGCACCGAGGTGTGTGCGTTGCTCGATGCCGCCTGCATCGACTATTACCAAACCCGAGCCGGCACGTTTGGCATCTCTGCTGGCGGCATCTGGCTGCGCGAGGATGCCGAGCAAGCGCGTGCCAAAGCGCTATTGGCCGAATACCAGACACAGCGCGGCGCGCGTGCTCGCGCCGAGCGCGCGGCGGCGTTGCGCGATGGCAGCGCCGAGACGTTCGTCAGTTTGCTGCGGCGGCGTCCACTGTTCGTGCTGGGCACCTTGCTGGGCATGCTGCTGGTTGCTTCGCTGGTGCTGTTGCCGTTCGTGCTGCTGCGCGGCTAGAGGCGCAGGTGCGAGGCTAAGATACGCAGATGATCGCCAATACCGCTGCCTATCACTTCGTCGCTATCGCCGATCCGGATGCGTTTGCCACGCAATTGCACGCATCGGCTGAACGGGTCGGATTGCGCGGCACCATTCTGGTGGCGGGCGAGGGCATCAATTTATTCCTGGCTGGGGCGACGCTGGCCATCGACACCTTTTACGCGCAGTTGCGCGCCGATCCGCGCTTTGCCGATTTACGGGTCAAGACCAGTGTCAGTGTGCAGCAACCGTTCGCACGGCTGAAAGCCAAGGTTAAACCGGAAATCATCAGTTTCCGTCGCGACGCCGCCTCGCCACTGGATGGCGCGCGCGCGCCGACGGTGGCGCCGGTCACGTTGCAGCGTTGGCTGCGCCAGGGTCACGACGACACCGGTCGGCGCGTGGTGCTCTTGGACACGCGTAATGCGCAGGAAGTGGAGCACGGCACCTTTGCCGGCGCGCTGACCTTGCCGATCGTCAAGTTCACCGAGCTGCCCGAGGCGCTGGCACCGTATCGCACGGCCCTGGCCGACGCGACCGTGGTCAGCTTCTGCACCGGCGGGATTCGCTGCGAGAAGGCGGTACTTTGGATGCGCGCCGATGGCATGGAGAATGTACTGCAACTGGATGGCGGCATTCTCGGTTACTTCGAGGAAGTGGGGGGAGAGGGGTACGACGGTCGCTGTTTCGTCTTCGACGATCGCGTGGCGCTGGATCCGCACCTGCAGCCATTGGTGCCGTAGATACCTGTTGCGTTCAGGCGTACTGCATCTTCCGGGTCATGCCGCCGTCCACCACGATGTCCTGACCGGTGACGAAGCCTGCCTGTTCCGAGAGTAGATACACCGCCAGTGCGCCGATGTCCTGCGGTGTGCCCACGCGGCCGGCAGGGTGTTGGGTGTGATCCTGCCGCGACAGTATTGGCTTACGTCGCGTGCTCGGCTTGCGCCATGCGTCGGTGGCGATCCAGCCTGGGCTGATGCAGTTGACCCGCACCGCAGGTCCAGCACTGATTGCCAGCGCATGGGTGAAGGCTACCAGCCCGCCCTTGGCTGCGGCGTAGGCTTCGCTGTCCGCTTCCGACTGATGGGCGCGGGTAGAGGCGATGTTGACGATCGCCGCGCCGCTACGGCTGGCCTTCAGGGCCGGCAGCGCGTGTTTGCAGCACAGGAACGCGCCGCCCAGGTTCGTGGCCAGGCGCCGGTGCCACTCGCGCAACGATAGGCGTTCCAGCGGCCCTGTGTATGGATCGGCGATACCAGCATTGTTGACAAGGCCGTCGATGTGTCCGAATCGCGCCAGCGCGGTGTCGATGAAACGGCGCACGCTCGCCTCGGCGGTCACATCCAGGCGTCGGAATAGCACGCGGTCGTTTGCACCCAATTCGGCCAGACAGGCACGCCCGGCTTCGGTATCGAGATCGCCGAGCGCGACATAGCCGCCGGCATCCAGCACCGCATGCGCCACACCGCGGCCGATACCTTGTGCACCGCCGCTGATCAGGACCACACGATCGCGCAACGGCGGCAGGGAAACGCTAGAGGACGGCGGGAGAAGGGGCATGGTGGCACTCGGGCAGGGTGGGGGCACAGCGTGGCGGTGATGCCGTGTGGCCGGCGTCGCCGTGACGGCTGATGACCGATAGCGATGCCAGCGTACATCCGCGTTCGGCTTGTTGTCGCTGTAATGCAGCGTGCATTGGGTAATTTGTCGGTAATCGGCGTTGACTCGCTATTGCCGTGACGAGTGGTTGTTGATTGCCAACAGCTACGACGACATCGCACCGTTATGCTCGTTTTAGCCCGGCGCCGATATAGGGAGCGAGGGCGCCGTTGCAGCCTGAATTCGTTAGGTGTTTGCGCAAGTGCCTGCGGAGGAAGCGAGTGCCGGTCCGGCTGTAGGGTCTGTTGTGTCGATGTGTATCACAGGATCGAAGCCTCTTCACGGAGAGTTGATTTTGTCGGGTGTGTCATCTGCCTGCACCGTGTTTCACTACGGTTACCGGTCGCAGTGATGCGGCTTCGGTCAACGAAGTTCTAATAGGTGATGACGACATGAGCGAACAACATCCTGCGCCTTCTGTGCACGATTGTGGACTGGAAGCTGCCTTGCAGCAGATGTCGATCTATCTGGAGCGTTTGCGCAGTCATGTTTCAGATGACCGTGGCATGAACACCACCACGCCGCGCGTGAGTCACGTGTTCGTCAGCGAATCGGACCTGCGTCTTCTGCAGGGGTGAGGCGGATGGTGTCGGTGTTGCAGCGTGGCATTAACTAACGCTGCGTTGCGTCCATACTTGGTTCATCTCCAGCCCTGAGGCAGAGGCCTGTGCCAGGCAAGTGCTATCGCACAGCTACCCTCGATACAGCGGCCTTTGCCGTCGTTCGCGACGGCCATTCACCCTGTGATGTCATCGCTGTCATCGTCCCGCAGCTTGTGCAATAGCAACTTGTCCACGCGTGCGCCGTCCAGATCCACGATCTCGATCCGCCAGCCGGCCCAGTCGAAGAACTCGCCGGTATGCGGGATGCGTCCGAAGTAGTAGATGCACAAGCCGGCCAGGGTGTTGTAGTCGCTTTCCTCGGCGCTGGGTAACTCCGCGCCGCCCAGCAATTCACGCAGATCCTCGATTGCCAGCGAACCGTCGATCAGCAGCGAGCCATCGCTACGTGTCACTACCAATGCATCCTCGTCGGCGTTGTCCACCGATTGCAGGCGTCCGACCACGGCGCCCATCAGGTCGCTGACCGTGACCAGTCCCTGGATCTCGCCGTACTCGTCCACCACCAGCGCCATCGACTGCTGTTCCTCGCGGAAAATCTCCAGCAGCTTCATCGCATGAGTGGATTCGGACACGAACAGCGTGTCGCGCAGGCTTTGGAACAACTGCTCGCCGCCGCTCCCCATGCGCGTCACCAGCGATTTCACTTCCAGCACGCCAGCGATGTCCTGATCGTTGCCGCGGTACACGGGGTAGCGCGAGAATGCATGTTCGTGCATCACCTGTAGGTTGCGTTGCGGCTCGGCGTTGGCATCGAGCCAGGCGATGCGATTGCGCGGGGTCATCAGGCTGTCGGCGGTGCGGTCGCCCAGGCGCATGACCCGGTTCATCATGTTGCGCTCGTGCGCGTCAATCACGCCGGCCTCGTGGCTCTCGGCGACCAGTATGCGAATTTCTTCTTCGGTCACCGATGCCGATTCTTCCTTGCCCAGACCGAGCAGGCGCAGCACCAGTCGGGTCGAGCGCGACAGCAGCCAAACGCCTGGGGCGGCGATCCGCGCCAGCCAACCCATCGGGATCGCGACGATGCTGGCGATGGTTTCCGAACGGGTCAGCGCCACGCGTTTTGGTACCAGTTCGCCGAAGATCAATGTCAGGAAGGTGATCAGTACGATCGCCAGGGTTTTGCCGATCATTGCCGAATACGGCTGCGGGTGGCCGATCAGGGTGAAGTTCGCGGCTAGCGCCGGGAACAGCACCTGCAGCCGCGTGGCGATCGCCGTGCCGATGGCTTCGCCGCCGAATACGCCGGTGAGGATGCCGATGGCGGTGATGCCGATCTGCACCGTGGAGAGGAAGTGTTCGGGATTCTCGGCCAGCGCCAGTGCCTTGGCCGCGCGGGAGCTGGACTGCGCCATCTGCTTCAGCCGGCTCTTGCGCGAGGTCATCAGCGACATCTCCGACATCGCGAAGAAGCCGTTCAGCAGCACTAGAGCGGCCACGATCAACAGTTCAAGCATGCGCGCGCTCCCTGGCGGCAAGGGAAGCGGGGACAGGTGCGCCAGGGTGGCGCAGGGGAGGGGAATGAGTGGCGTCGTCCATAGCATGCACCCGGCGAAGGGTGCTGCGACATGGTAACAAACCATCGCGACAGCTGTGTCCACTTGGAGGCCCCGCCTGCTGGATTGCGATGCTCGGCGAGTGTAGGCAATGAATTGCCCAGTGATACGCCCAGGGTTCCGTGGACACTCATGACCCTCGTTGCGCGTAGCGCCGCTCGAACTCTACAGGCGACAGGTCGCCATTTGAACCATGGCGGCGTTTGGGGTTGTAGAACATCTCCATATAGTCGAACACCTCGGCGCGTCTTGTGACCGCCCTCGCCAATCCTTACACTATCGTAGTCAGCGTTTGACGTTGTCCCCGGGGGTGCACTGGTTTCGACGGGGGTTGCAAAATCGCTTGGCGCATGCCGAGGGGGCAGCTTTCCTCGTAAATCCAGCCGCAAACTTATAGTTGCCAACGACGACAACTACGCTCTGGCCGCTTAAGGCCTAGCCCCGAAATCGCTTGTGTCCGTGCTCGCGACGTAGGGTCATTATCACGGAATCGTCGGTGGTGGCTGCCTGTCAGCCACTGGCTAAATCAAGCAGGCTGGTCCCGGGATGCGCTTCGCACATCGTGCTGTTCCGGGGCGAGATGCAACGATGAGCTAAGCATGTAGTGCCGGGGATGGAGTGCCTTCGGACGGCGGTTCGATTCCGCCCACCTCCACCATTCACCCAGAACCCAACTGTTCTCCGTTGGGTTTTTTTCTGCCCGCAAGGCGATGTCCGGGTCCAGGCATCACGCGTTCTTGTTGTGCCGGCGCATGATCCGCTGTTTGTCGCGGGCCCAGTCGCGGTCTTTGGCTGCGTTGCGCTTGTCGTGGTCCTGTTTACCCTTGGCGAGTGCGATCTCCAGCTTGATCTTGTTCTTGCTCCAATACATCGCCGTGGGGACCAGGGTGTAGCCGTCGCGTTCGACGCGACCGATCAGCTTGTCGATCTCGTTCCGGTGCAATAGCAGTTTGCGCGTGCGTCGGTCGTCGGCGACCACATGGGTGGAGGCCTGGATCAACGGCGTGATCTGCGCGCCGAACAGGAACAGTTCACCTTGACGGACGAAAGCGTAGCTCTCGCCGATGTTGGCGCGGCCAGCGCGGATCGACTTGACCTCCCAGCCCTGTAGGGCCAGCCCGGCTTCGTAGCGATCCTCCAGATGGTACTCGTGGCGCGCGCGCTTGTTCAGGGCGATGGTCTTGTTGGCCGTCGGGCCGTTTGCTTTATCCTTGCCAGGTTTCTTGCTCATCTTGCTATTGTCTCCGATTCGGGGCTTCCCGAATCGTCTTGGTCTGATTTCCTCGTATCGAATGCCTATCATCCGCCGCAGCGCTCTGGTCGAACACCCCGCAACGCGCATGTTCGATCTGGTCAACGACGTCGCCGCTTATCCGCGCCGGTTTGCCTGGTGCGATGCGGCCCACATCCTGGAGCAGAGCGACCAGTCCCTGGTGGCGCGGCTGGATCTGGGCTTGGGATCGTTCCGTACATGGTTCACCACCGAGAATCGGTTGCAGCGTCCCCAACGCATCGAGATGCTGCTGCGTGACGGCCCATTCAAACGGATGCAAGGCCAGTGGGAGTTTCAGGGGTTCAACGAGCGCGCCAGCAAGGTCAGTTTGATGTTGGACTTCGAGCCTGCCTCGCGGTTGTTGGGGCCGGCGCTGGCGCTGGGTTTCCAGAGCCTGGCCGATCGCATGGTCAACGACTTCGTTCGTGTCGCCGACCAGGAACGGGAGTAGCTTGCTTGCAGATCGAGGTGGTGCTGGCTTGGCCGGAGCGATTCGTGTCGCGGACGCTGCAATTGCACGATGGTGCGACGGTCGCCGATGCGTTGGCGTCGGCTGCGTTGGCCGAAGCGACACCGGGCATGCCCTGTGCGATCTACGGTGAGATCGCCGCGCCGAACCGGGTGTTGCAGGACGGCGATCGTGTGGAACTGCTCAGGCCGCTGTTGGTCGATCCGAAGGATGCCCGTCGGCGACGTGCCAAGCCGGGTTGAAACCTTGTTATGTTGCCAATAGCGGCGATGGGCTTACTCGCCGCGGCGTTGCTTCTTCTTGTCCTTGGCCAGATTGCGACCGAATTGGTGCACGCTGTTCTTGGACAGTTCGGCATCCTGGTCGGGGAAGTAGTCGCCTTCCCAGCGGGTCACCTGGTCGTTCTCGAAGAACACCACAAAATTCTTGATCTTGGTCCGGCCCAGCCGATCCAGCCGCTCGGTTGAGGTGTAGTCCCAGCGTTGGGCATGGAACGGATCCGGAATCGAGGGGCTGCCCAGCAATGCACTGACCTGCTCTTTGCTCTGTCCGACCTTGAGCTGCTCGACGGCCGACTGCTTGATCAAATTGCCCTGGTAGATGGGCTGCTTGTAGATGATGCCGCAGCCAGCGGTGGACAAGGCAAGAGCGGCGACCAGCAGAAGAGTGCGCATCGGGGACAGGAATGAGGGAAATCGTGTCGATGATACACTTACAGCGACCGCCGCGACCCATCCAAGGCGGTTGGCGATAAACCAGCTATGAACGGAGACACCATGGAATCCCACGATCTGCGCAAAGTCGGCTTGAAGGTCACGCATCCCCGGATGCGCATCCTCGAGCTGCTGGAGCAGAAGTCGGCGCGTCACCATATGACGGCGGAAGAAATCTATCGTCAGTTGCTTGACCATGGCGACGAGATCGGCTTGGCCACGGTGTACCGGGTGCTGACCCAGTTCGAGGCGGCGGGGCTTGTGCTCAAGCATAACTTCGAAGGTGGGCAGGCGGTTTACGAGCTGGACCGCGGTGTCCACCACGACCACATGGTGGATGTGGATACCGGCAAGATCATTGAGTTCGAAAGCGCGGAAATCGAGGAGTTGCAGCGCAAGATCGCTGCCGAGCACGGCTATGAACTGGAAGAGCACTCGCTGGTGCTGTACGTGCGCAGCAAGCGCTTGGGCGGCAAGAGGGGATGAGTTCGGTAGTGCGCAGCCAGTGCGGCATGTCGTGTGGCGGCATGCCCCCACTGGGCGTAGAGCGCCGATGAGGTTGGCCTGCCGTGCCTCGATGCGTCTACGCCGTGACGCGGTGTGTCCCGTGTGCGTTAGCCGACGCTGAGCAGTAGCCGCTTGGCTGCCGCGCGTGCTTCCTTGCTGACTTCAACACCACCGAGCATCCGTGCCAGTTCTTCTTCGCGCTGGCGCGGTTCCAGCAGTTCCACCGCGCTCTGGGTCATGCCCTCGACCGGTGCCTTGCTGACCCGGTAATGGGCATGACCCTGCGCCGCGACCTGCGGCAGATGCGTCACGCACAGGACCTGACGCTGCTCGCCCAGCGCGCGCAACTTCTTGCCGACGATATCGGCGACTGCGCCGCCGATGCCCGAGTCCACTTCGTCGAAGACCATGGTCGGGACCGCGTCCAGACCCAGTGCGGCGACCTCGATCGCCAGCGAGATGCGCGAGAGTTCGCCGCCGGAAGCGACTTTGCGCAAAGCGCGAGGTGGCTGTCCGGCATTGGCGGCGACTAGGAATTCGACCCGTTCGGCCCCGGTCGGATCGGGTCGTTCGCTCTCGTGCGGTTCGAGCTGGATCAGGAAATGCCCCCCGCCCATGCCGAGTTCGCCGATCAGTGCGGTGGTGTCGCGCGACAGCGCTTGCGCGCCACGCGCGCGGGTGGCGGTCAACGCGGTCGCGGCTTCGCGCCAAGCCTGCGCGGCCTGCGCGATCTCTGCGTCGAGCCCGTCCAAGCGCTCACCGGTACCGCGCAGGCTCTCCACTTCGGCGAGCAGTGCGTCGCGATGTGCGCTCAGCGCCTCCATGCCGATCCGGTGTTTGCGTGCCAGGTCGTGTAGGCGACCGAGCTTGCGTTCCATGTCCTCGAACTGCGCGGGGTCGGCATCGAGGTCGTCGCGCGTCCGTTCGAGCAATGTCAGCGCTTCTTCCAGTTGGATGCTGGCACTGTCGATCAGTGCCTGGACCTCGCTCAGGCGCGGGTCGTATTCGCCGACCTTGTCCAGTGCATGGCGGGTCTGCTGCAACAGTTCCAGTGCCGCCGGTGTGTCGTCCCCGTTGAGCCATTGTGCAGCGCTCTCGCAGGCCGCGATCAACGCGGCAGCATGGGCCTGGCGACGGTGGTTAGCGTCCAGCGTCGCGATTGCCGCCGGGTCCAGATCCTCGCGCTGCAGTTCGTTCAATTGATGCTGCAGGAAGCCGATGCGGTCGGAGACGTCGCCCTGTGCCAGCAGGGTCTCGCGCTCGGTCAGCAGTGCTTGCCAGCGCATGGCGGTGCTGCGCACCATGGTGCGCTCGGTCTCGTTGCGGGCGTAGGCGTCGAGCAGACCGAGCTGGCTGCTGCGCGAAAGCAGCGCCTGGTGTTCGTGCTGGCCGTGGATCTCCACCAGGTGACCGGCAAGTTCGGCCAGTTGCGTCAATGTCACCGGACGTCCGTTGATCCAGGCGCGGGAACCACCGTCAGCACGGATCACCCGGCGCAGCTGGCAGTGCGCGTCGTCGTCCAGTTCGTTCTCGCGCAGCCAAGTGCGCGCCGGGGCGGTGGCGGGGAGGCTGAATTCGGCCGACAGTTCGGCGCGCTCGGCGCCGTGGCGGACCACGCCGCTGTCGGCGCGCAACCCGGACAGGAAACCGAGCGCATCCACCATCAGCGACTTGCCGGCCCCGGTTTCACCGGACACCACGGTCATGCCGGGGCCCAATTCCAGTTCGGTGCCGCGGACGACGGCGAAATCCTTGATCGAAAGGTGTTTGAGCATGGGGTCTATATCCAGGGCCGCGCAACGCTAGCATGCGCGGGTAGGTAGGCCAATGACTTGCCAAGCGGCCAGGCAACCATTATCTAGTGTCTAGTCTCACGGGTTGATTCCATGCCTGCCTCGCCGTTGCAGTCCGCCCTCGATCCGCGTGCCCGGCAATTGCTGCGCACCTTGATCTCGCGTTACATCCGTGACGGCGAGCCGGTCGGTTCGCAGACGTTGGCCCGCCATGCCGGGCTGGACGTGAGCCCGGCGACGATCCGCAACATCCTGGCCGACCTCGAAGACGCCGGCCTGCTCAGCTCGCCGCACACGTCGGCCGGGCGCGTGCCCACTGCCACCGGTTATCGGGTATTCGTCGACAGTCTGGTGCAGATGCGCCCGCCTGCCGAGGACGAAGTGGCGCGGCTGCGCGCGGAGATGGCCAATGCCGCCGGTACCCAAGCGCTGCTCGGTAGCGCCTCGGAGTTGCTGTCGGCGATGACCCATTTCGTCGGCGTGGTCAGTGCGCCCAAGCGCGAGCAGTTCGCGTTCCGGCACATCGACTTCGTGCCGCTGGATGCGCGGCGCGTGCTGGCGATCCTGGTGTTCGCCGACAATGAAGTGCAAAACCGGGTGATCGAGCCGCGCAAGGCCTACGAGCCGGCGGAACTGGAACGTGTCGCCAATTATCTGAACGCCCATTTCGCCGGGCGCGCCCTGGCCGACATCCGCGCCAGCCTGTTGCGCGACCTGCGCCGCGCACGCGACGCGATGGAACAATTGCTTGCCCACAGTGTTGAATTGGCCGAACAAGCGCTGGCCCCGGTCGGCGACGATGTCGTGCTGGCCGGGCAGACCAAGCTGATGGGGGTGCAGGATCTGTCGGACTTGGAGCGGTTGCGCGAACTGTTCGAGGTTTTCGCCAGCAAGCGCGAAATCCTGCAACTGCTGGAGCGCACCATCCGTGCCCCAGGGGTGCGCATCTTCATCGGCGAGGAGACCGGCATGGTGCCTCTGGAGAGCGTGTCGCTGGTGACGGCGCCCTACATGGCCGGTGGTCAGGTGCTTGGCGTGCTGGGGGTGATCGGCCCCAAGCGCATGGACTACGACCGGGTCATCCCGCTGGTGCAGATCGCCGCCGAGGTGCTGGGTGCAAGGCTCGACCCGGCTCCGTCTGATGAACGTTGACGGTCGGCGCGGTTAGCCCTTGTCGATCAGGCCTTCTGCTGTGCGCTATCGCTTCTATCTCCCGTTCCGCCCTTTCCCTGCAACACAGCATCTTGAATCCTTGCGCATCGCCCACATTAGGTGGTCCGGTAGCGCGGGTGTACCTCCCGCCAGGGACACAGACCAGACATGAGCCAAGATCACCCCGAATTCGATTCTGAACATCTGACCGAGGCGCAACAGCCTGCGACCGATCCGCTACAGGCGGAGTTGGAGACGCTGCGCAGCGAACTGGCCCTGGTCAAGGCCGATGCCCTGCGCGAACGGGCCGACCTGGAAAATCAGCGCAAGCGCATCGCGCGCGATGTGGAGCAGGCGCGTAAGTTCGCCAACGAGCGTCTGCTCGGCGACTTATTGCCGGTGTTCGACAGCCTGGATGCGGGGCTGACCGCCGCCGGCAGCGAATCCAGTCCGCTGCGCGATGGTCTGGAACTGACCTACAAGCAACTGCTCAAGGTCGCTGCCGACAATGGATTGACCCTGCTCGACCCGGCTGGGCAGCCGTTCGACCCCGAGCACCACCAGGCAATCAGTGAGGCCGAGGTAGAGGGCGTCGCTCCGGGACACGTGATTCAGGTATTCCAGAAAGGCTACCTGCTCAACGAGCGCCTGCTGCGTCCAGCCCTGGTGGTGGTGGCCAAGCACGATTGAGCGCGGCTACCGCCTGCGCATGAACCGGATGCGGCGGTGGCGGTAGAACGCAAATTTGCGGCGATGGCTTGAATGATCTGCGGCCATCCCTATATCCGAACCAGACCCCCGGCACAGGCCGGACACACGACATTTCAGGAGTCATTCCAATGGGCAAGATCATCGGCATCGACCTGGGCACGACCAATTCGTGCGTGGCGATCATGGACGGCGGCAAGGCTCGCGTCATCGAGAATTCCGAGGGCGACCGCACCACGCCTTCGATCGTCGCCTACACCAAGGACGGCGAAGTGTTGGTGGGCGCCTCGGCCAAGCGCCAGGCGGTGACCAACCCGAAGAACACCTTCCATGCGGTCAAGCGTCTGATCGGCCGCAAGTTCGGCGATGCCGAAGTGCAGAAGGACATCGGCCTGGTGCCTTACGCCATCGCTCAGCACGACAACGGCGATGCCTGGGTGGCCACTGCCGACGGACGCAAGCTGGCGCCGCAGGAAATTTCCGCGCAGGTGCTGGAAAAGATGAAAAAGACCGCCGAGGCGTTCCTTGGCGAGAAGGTGACCGAAGCGGTCATCACCGTGCCGGCGTACTTCAACGATAGCCAGCGTCAGGCGACCAAGGACGCCGGTCGCATCGCTGGCCTGGACGTCAAGCGCATCATCAACGAGCCTACGGCGGCGGCGCTGGCCTATGGCTTGGACAAGGCTCACGGCGGTGATCGCAAGATTGCCGTGTACGACCTGGGTGGCGGCACCTTCGACGTGTCGATCATCGAAATCGCCAATGTCGACGGCGAGAAGCAGTTCGAAGTGCTGGCCACCAATGGCGACACCTTCCTGGGTGGCGAGGATTTCGACAAGCGCGTCATCGACTATCTGGTGGACGAGTTCAACAAAGATCAAGGCATCGATCTGCGCAAGGATCCGTTGGCGCTACAGCGCCTGAAGGATGCCGCCGAGCGTGCCAAGATCGAACTCTCGTCCTCGCAGCAGACCGAAGTCAACTTGCCTTACGTCACCGCCGACGCGTCGGGTCCGAAGCATCTGAACATCAAGCTGACCCGGGCCAAGCTCGAGGCGCTGGTGGAAGATCTGGTCAAGCGCACCATCGATCCGTGCCGCACCGCGTTGAACGATGCCGGCTTGCGCGCCAGCGACATCACCGAGGTGATCCTGGTCGGTGGCCAGACCCGCATGCCCAAGGTGCAGCAGGCCGTGGCCGAGTTCTTCGGCAAGGATCCGCGCAAGGACGTCAACCCGGACGAGGCCGTGGCGTTGGGCGCGGCGATCCAGGGCGGTGTGCTGGCCGGCGACGTCAAGGACGTCTTGCTGCTCGACGTGACGCCGCTGAGCCTGGGGATCGAGACCCTGGGTGGCGTGTTCACCAAGATCATCGAGAAGAACACCACCATCCCGACCAAGGCCGCGCAGGTGTTCTCCACTGCCGAGGACAATCAGTCGGCAGTGACCGTGCATGTGCTGCAGGGCGAGCGCGAACAGGCTCGCTATAACAAGTCTTTGGCCAAGTTTGATCTGTCCGGCATTGAGCCGGCGCCGCGTGGCCTGCCGCAAGTGGAGGTGTCCTTCGACATCGACGCCAACGGCATCTTGCACGTGTCGGCCAAGGACAAGAAGACCAACAAGGAACAGAAGGTCGAGATCAAGGCCGGGTCGGGTCTGTCGGACGCGGAAATCCAGCGCATGGTCGCCGATGCCGAAGCCAATCGCGAGGAAGACAAGAAGTTCCACGAGTTGGTGCAGGCGCGCAACCAGGCCGACGGCCTGATCCACTCCACGCGCAGCGCGATCGCCGAGCACGGCAGCAAGGTTGGCGGCGACGTGATTGGCAAGGTCGAAGCCGCACTGGCCGATCTGGAAACCGCGATGAAGGGCGAGGATAAGAGCCAGATCGAGGCCAAGAGCAAAACGTTGGAGGAGGTCGGCCAGTCGTTGTACGCGGCTGCGGCGGCCGGCGAGCAGCCGTCGGGCGCCAGTGCGGGTGGTGCGCATGCGTCCTCGTCGGCCGATGACGTGGTCGATGCCGAGTTTACCGAAGTCAAGGACGGCAAGAAGTAAGGCCCGGAAGCGGGACCCGGGGCCCGGCAGGGGGACTTGCCGGGTCCCGCTGCTGTCCGGGTCCGGGGTTTCGTATCGCCTGGAGTGATTAACGTGTACCAATCTTTCGCCATGCCGGGTCCCGTGTCCCGCGTCCGGAGCCACGACCAATGAGCAAACGCGATTATTACGAAGTGTTGGGTGTGGCCCGCACTGCCAGCGACGACGATCTGAAGAAGGCGTATCGGCGTTGCGCGATGAAGTACCACCCTGACCGCAATCCGGGCGACCAGGCCGCCGAGGCCGCATTCAAAGAATGTAAGGAAGCCTACGAAGTGCTGTCCGACGGCAGCAAGCGGCGGATGTACGACACGCACGGTCATGCGGCCTTCGAACATGGCATGGGCGGGATGGGCGGCGGTCCCGGCGGCGCGGATATGGGCGATATCTTCGGCGATATCTTCGGCAACATTTTCGGCGGTGTCGGTGCGGGCGCGCGCGCGACGCGGCGTGGTGCCGATATTGGCTACGTGCTGGAACTGGATCTGGAAGACGCGGTGATCGGTATCGAGCGGCGCATCGAGATCCCGACCTTGGCCGAGTGCGAGCATTGCCATGGCAGTGGTTCGGAAGATGGCAAAGTCGAAACCTGTGGCACCTGTAATGGGCGTGGTCAGGTGCGTATCCAGCGCGGTATCTTTGCCATGCAGCAAACCTGTCCGCATTGCGGCGGGCGTGGTCACATCATAAAAAACCCGTGCGTGGTGTGTCATGGTGCCGGGCGGGTGCAAGAGACCAAAGTCTTGTCGGTCAAGATTCCTGCTGGCGTGGACAACGGCGACCGTATCCGTCTGTCCGGCGAGGGCGAGGCAGGCCCGGCCGGTACCCCGCCAGGCGACCTGTACGTGGAGGTGCGGGTGCGCGAGCATCCGATCTTCAAGCGCGACGGCGATGATCTGCATTGCGAAGTGCCGATCCGCATCTCGCAGGCCGCACTGGGCGACATCGTGCGTGTGGCGACTCTGGGCGGCGAAGCCGAGATCCGCATTCCCGCCGAGACCCAGACCGGCAAGCTATTCCGCCTGCGCGGCAAGGGTGTGCGTTCGGTGCGCAGCCGCGGCGAAGGCGATCTGTACTGTCGCGTGGTGGTCGAGACCCCGGTCAACCTCACTGCCGACCAGCGCAAGCTGCTTGAGCAGTTCGAAGCGACTTTCACTGGTGAGGACGCGCGCAAGCATTCGCCGAAGTCGGCGACCTTCATCGATGGGGTGAAGGGGTTCTGGGATCGGATGACCTCCTAGCGGAGCCGATTCAGAGGTTTCTCACGAATCCGCTGCTGCATGGCGGTTCTGTTGTGTTTGGTCGTCACCGCGGCGTCAGTTGCGATGTCTGCACCGACTGAAGCCGCAGCGTGGGCTGGCTCCACAAACCAGCCGCGATGCCTGGCTGAGGCACTGTAGTTGTTGCATCTGCAGCGTGTCGTTTTTTACCAAATCGTGTGATCTCAATGCGACACGCGCATGGCTGTCTGCAGTTCCTCCAGATCCCGACGCTACACTAGCGCGATGAACGCATCCACCGAGCGTCATCTTCTTCATGAGCGTCGCCAACGGCCCGATGGGCCGGTTCCGGTCGACGTCATCTCCATCCAGTCGCCGTTGTTGCGGTTCGCCGCCGGGCGTGCGCAGTGAGTAGCCTGTTGCATCCGGTTGTCGGCATCGTGGGGAGTGCGGGTGCTTATGGTCGCTGGCTGAGTTGCTTTTTTCGCGAGCGCATGCAGTTGGAGGTCGTGGGCCACGATCCGACCGATCCGCAGTCCTGCGACCCGGACACGCTGCTGCAACGCGCGCAGGTGTTGATCTTCTCGGTGCCCATCCGGCACACGCCGGCGCTGATCGGTGAGTACGTGCAGCGTGCCGCTGGACGTGAACGCGGACAACTCTGGCTCGACGTGACTTCAGTCAAGCGTGAACCCGTCGCGGCGATGCTCGCCTCGCAGGCGGACGTGGCCGGGTTGCACCCGATGACCGCGCCGCCGAAGTCGCCCACGCTCAAGGGGCGGGTGCTGGTGGTGTGCGAGGCGCGGGTGGCGCAGTGGCAGTCGTGGCTGCAACACCTGTGCGCCGCGTTGGAAGCCGAATGCGTGTGGACCACCCCCGACCACCACGACCGGGTGATGGCCCTGGTGCAGGCAATGGTCCATGCCAGTCATCTGGCGCAGGCGGGTGTGTTGCGCGAGCACGCGCCGACACTGGGATCGTTGCAGGCGTTGCTGCCTTATCGCTCAGCCTCGTTCGAGCTGGATACGGCGATCATCGCGCGCATCCTGGCGCTGAATCCGGCCATTTACGAAGACATCCAATTCGGTAATCCGCATGTTGGCGCTGTGCTGGATGGATTGATCGCGCAATTGTCGCGGTTGCGCGCGCAGGTCGCCCGTGGCGACGATGCCGCGCGAGCGCAGTTCCGTGCCGACTTCCTCGACGCCAACCGCCATGCGCTGGGGGCAGCGGCGATTGCCCAGGGCAATTACAGCTACGAGCGAGTCGGTTATCTGCTGGCCGATCTCACCGAGCAACTCACGCTCAGCGTCTATCTTCCGCATGACCGTGCCGGCTCGCTGCGGACCCTGCTGTATGTGTTCGAGCGCCATCTGGTGAATCTGGCATCGATTCATTCTTCGCGTACCCCCGCAGGCGAGTTGCATTTCCGTCTGAGTTTCGATCCGGCCACCGAGGCTGTCGCATTACAGGCTGCGGCTGCAGAAATCGATGCCAGCGGCATCGGTCGGGTATTGGCGGATTGATCGGGGGCGACGAATCCACGTTCATCCATCTGAAGAGCGAATGCAGGTGGTCCCACGGTGTCCCTGCAAGAGAGTGTGTCGTCCACAGGCGCTGTGGATGGATCTCGGATAAACCTGTGGACAACCGCTTGAATGCCTTGCCTGGTAAGCCTGTCAAGAGATATGGTGAAAAATTGACCTGAGTCACACATGCTTCTGGGTAAGCTGTGGAAGCATCGGCGGTATGGGCAGGCGAATCTGGCCCTCATGCCGTTGTCGAGCTCGGTTCGTCCCGACGCTCCCGAATGACTGACCATGACGAATCAGCGTGATCCCGTTGTCCCGGTCGTCGCGCAATGCCGTCGGCTGCGCTGATGATCGTGATGCTACCGGCGTAGTGCGAACCTGACTTCGCCAAACGTGTGCCTGGACTCACTCGATAAACTGTAGCCGCGCTAGTTCCGCGTACAGTCCGCCTTGTGCGAGCAGCGTGTCGTGGGTGCCCTGGGCGACGATGCGGCCGTGGTCCATCACCACGATGCGGTCTGCTTTGAGGACGGTAGCCAGGCGGTGCGCGATCACCAGCGTCGTGCGTCCCGCCATCAGCCGTTCCAGCGCATGCTGCACGGCGTGTTCGCTCTGTGCGTCCAGTGCGCTGGTCGCCTCGTCCAGTAGCAGGATCGGTGCGTCCTTGAGCAGGGCACGGGCGATGGCGATGCGCTGTTGTTGGCCGCCGGACAAGCGCGCACCGCGCTCTCCGAGTTCGCTGGCATAGCCTTCAGGCAACTGGCGCAGGAAGACATCGGCCTCCGCCGCGTTTGCGGCGGCCGCGACCTCGGCGTCGCTGGCTTCGAGCCGGCCGTAACGGATGTTGTCGGCGGCACTGGCCGCGAACAGGGTCGGGTGCTGCGGTACCAGGCCGATCGCTTCGCGCAGATGCGCAGGATCCAGCGTGCGCACGTCAAGACCGTCCACCTGCACGCTGCCCGATTGCGGATCGTGGAAACGCATCAGCAGCGCCAGCACGGTACTCTTGCCGGCACCGGAGGGGCCGACCAGGGCCACGCTCTCGCCGGGGCGGACATGCAGATCGAAGCCATCCAGCGCCGGATGCTCGGTGCGCTGCGGATAGCGGAAGCTGACATTTTCGAAGCGCACTTCACCGCGCAGCGGCTGCGGCAGGGGGCGCGGTTGTGCCGGCGCCACCACCTCGGAGCGTTCGTTGAACAACTCGGCGATGCGGCCCATGCCGCCGCTTGCGCGTTGCAGCTCGTTCCAGACTTCCGCCAGCGAGGCCACCGAGCCGCCGCCGAACATCGCATACAAAACGAACTGGCCGAGTGCGCCGGCGCTCAGTTCGCCGGCGGCGACCTCGTGCGCGCCAGACCACAACACCAGCACGATGGCGCCGAACACCAGCAGGATCCCCGCGGCGGTGATCAGCGCCTGCGTACGCACCCTACGCTGCGCCACCGCCACGGTCAGCGCAAGCGCCTGGCCGAACCGATCGCGTTCGTAGGGTTCACGCGCATACGCTTGCACCGTGCGCACCGCGCCCAGCCTTTCGGCGGCCAGCGTGTTGGCGTCGGCGACGCGGTCCTGGCTGGCACGCGAGATCTTTTGCAGACGGCGTGCGCCGATCACGATCGGTGACACCGCCAGCGGGATCCCCAGTAAGGTATAGGCCGCCAGATGCGGGCTGGTCACGCACAGCATCGCCATACTGCCGATCGCGGTGACCGTGCTGCGTAACGCGACCGACATGGTGCTGCCGATGACGCCGCGCAGTAACTCGCTGTCGGCCGATAGGCGCGACACCAGTTCGCCGCTGCGATTACGGTCGTGGAAGCCGGAATGCAGGCCGATCAGATGCGCGTATAGCCGCTCGCGCAGGTCTGCGATGACTTTCTCGCCGAGCAGCGACACAAAGTAGAAACGCGCTGCGGTGGCGATTGCCAACACCACGGCCACCGCGAACAGCAAGGCGAAGGATCGGTTGATACGGCTGGCGTCGCTGAAGCCGTGGTCGATCATCTGCCGCACCGCCATTGGCAGGCTCAACGTGGCGCTGGAGGAGATCGCCAGTGCGACCAGCCAGGCGATGAGCAGGCCACGCCGATGTTGAACGAATGGCCACAGGGCGCGCAGGTTGCCGAGCTTGCGTAGCGACTTGGCCCGGTCGGTCGATGGGGTGTTCATGCAGTTGGGGGTTCCGAATAACGGATTCTGTCGCCAGTCGCCTCGCGCAGACGCGCTTTCCGGTCGATGCCGTGGCCGTCGATCGCTGCCAGGATTGGACGCCCGGCGGTCCCGGTGGGTTCGCCGTCATCGCTGGAGCGGTACGCGGTGCCGTGACGGTAGGCCCAGCAATTGTGGGTAGCATCGGTTATCGCGACTTGCTTGACGAACGTCAGCGCCGCGCTGGCGTCAGGGATCGGCGCCGCATGGGCGAGGAAGCGGCTGTGCTTGATTTCCATGCCGTGACGGATGGGGTGGGTGAGGGTATCGCGCATTGCTGGCATTGTAGACGAGCTGCGCACACGGCTTGCCGTCCGCGTTCGTTGCAGCAGCGACTCAGGTTCAATTCTGCAGGAGCGTTCCCAAGTGCTGGCGAGTTGGGAGCCTAGTGGTGTAAGGGCCTGTGTGTCCGCCGGTTCAGGAGCGCATCAAGTGCCGATTGCCGCTGGCGCCGTTGTGCTAATGCTGGCAGATGATCGCAAGCCTTCACGCGTGCGATATGCAGGCAGACTAGACAGGTGCCCAGGTGAGTGGAATGGGGTCAACTCCCCAATTGCAGTTTTTACGTAACGGATATGCTGTCGTCAATAGGGGATGTGTGGGGTAGTCTGACGTCCAGCAGGCAAGAGAGTCGCCGTCGATGCTGTTCAATCCGTTCGCTATCGCCAGCAAGTCTCAACAGGCCAGCAACTGCACGCTGGACTACACCGCGCAGGCGCTATGCGAACTATTGCCGCCTGGTAGCGCGGTGGCCATTGGCTGTGCTGACGGCGTGGTCGGACGTCTGTGCGGCGCCACGTCGCAGGCGCCGAAATGGTTGCCCGCATTGGTGTGGGAGGCGTTGGCCGATCCGACGTTGGTGGTGTCGGTATTGCCCGCTTTGCTGCATGTGCGTCATATGGCTGAAGGTAGTTGCGTGGCGGTGGCTGCGCAGCTGGCGCAGCCCATGTCCGAGTCACAGACCAAGGCTTGGTGCGATATCGCCATCGCGTTCGGTCAGTGCTTTCTCGATAGCGAGCGGATGCGTGGACGTATCCAGAGCCTGGAAAAGTCCAAGCAACTACAGCAAGCGCTGTACGAGATCACCGACCTTGCAGGTGCCGATCTACAAATGGGGCAGATGCTGCAGCGCGTGCATGCCGTGCTTGAATCGCTGATGTATGCGGAAAATTGCTACATCGTCGAGTACGATGAAGATCAGCAGAGCATGCGCTTTCTGTACTTTTCCGATCGCTACGCTGACTTCTCCCCTGATCCGCAGCAGACGTACTTTTTGCGCGATATGCCGCATAGCCTCACCGTCGCGCTGTTACGTCACGGTCGTGCCGTGCGGGGGCCATCGAAACAGGTGCGTAAACGCCTGCATGTTGACTATAACCCCGAGCATGGCCTAGACAGCAAGGACTGGCTGGGTGTACCGATGTTGCGCGATGGCCGGGTGTGCGGCGCCATCGTGGTACAGAATTACGACCATGCGGTGCGCTATACCGATGCCGACCGTGCCATGCTGGCCTATGTGGCGCAGTACGTGCAGACGGCGATGGATCGGCACCATGCGCGAGTGCAACTCGAGCAGCGTGTGCAGTTACACACCCAGCAATTGCAGCGCGCCAATCGCGATCTTCAGGACGAGATTCAGGAGCGCGAGCGTTCGGAAGCCTTGCAACTGGCGCTATTTAGTATCACCGAGTTAGCGATTCGCTCGGAAAGTTTGCAGCAGTTCTATGCCGAGGTGCACGCCATCATCGGCGGGTTGATCGACGCGCGTAATCTGTATATCGCCTTGTTGTCCGAGGACGCCACGATGCTCGATTTCGTCTATTCGGTGGACGAATACACCCAGCACCGGCCGCGGCGACGCTTCAGTCGCGGTATGACCGAATATGTCATGCGTATCCATCGGCCGCAATTGCTGGAACGCGAGGCGATCGACGCGCTCATCGCGCAGGGAGAGGTTCAGACGCACGGCCAGCGCTCGCAAAGTTGGTTGAGCGTGCCTTTGTTCGATGAGGGCGAGGTGATTGGCGTGATCACCGTGCAGAGCTACACCAAGCATGTGCGTTTTACAGAATACGACCAGCGATTACTGACCTTCGTTGCACATAATGTTGTCAACGGTCTAGCGCGGCAGCACGCGCAGCAGCGCATACGCTTGGCGCATGCCGAACTGGAGCATCGGGTCGAGGAACGCACCCGCGAACTGGCCGAGGTCAACGAGCAGTTGCTGGCGCAGATTGCCGAACGTTGGCTCGCCGAGCAACGCCTGACCCACCAGGCGATGCACGATGCGCTGACCGGCTTGCCAAATCGTATACAACTGCTCGACCGGCTCGGCGAGGCGATTGAACGTGCGCGCGGTGGCGAGTGCAAGACTTTCGCCGTCCTGTTCCTTGATCTGGATCGGTTCAAATCGGTTAACGACAGCATCGGCCATGCCGCTGGCGATGAGATGCTGATACAGGTCGCTAGGCGGATCGTGTCCACGATTCGCTGCAACGATCTAGTCGCGCGTCTGGGGGGCGACGAGTTCGCGATCCTCATGCCGTGCGACATTGGGGTGGACGGTGCATGTGAATTGGCGCGGCGCCTGATGCATGTGCTTTCTCAGCCGATGTGGATCGCTGGTCGCGAACTGTTCCCCTCCGGCAGCCTTGGGATTGCGTTCTGGCATCCGCGCTACAGCCATGGCGAGGAGCTGCTGCGCGACGCGGATGCGGCAATGTATCGGGCCAAGGCGCAAACCAAGGACCGTTGCGCGGTATTCGACGAGGCCATGCACGAAGCCGCGCTGCGTAGTCTGGATCTGGAAGCGGAACTGCGCCGAGCGATCAACCACGGCGATTTCGAGCCGTTCTACCAGCCGATCGTGCGCCTGAATGACGGTCAGGTGATCGGCCACGAAGCCTTGCTGCGTTGGCACCACGACAGACGTGGCATGCTGCTGCCGAGCCAGTTCGTCGACCTTGGTGAGGAAAGCGGACTGATCGAGCAGGTCGATTGGTTGCTGTATGAACAGGTGATCCGGCGTCTCGTGCAGGAGCAGGACGGCTATGTCTCGGTGAATGTGTCCCCGCGACATTTTCGCACTGCGGATTTTACCGAACGTCTGTTCGGCCTGATCGATGCACATGGTGCTGATCCGTGCCGGTTGCGGGTGGAGATCACCGAAGTCGCACTGCTGGACGATGCGACGCACACGCACGACATTCTGCAATCCTTGCGCGAGCGCGGTGTGCTTGCGCAATTGGATGATTTTGGTACCGGCTTTTCAGCGTTGTCCTGCCTTCACCGCTTCCCGATTTCTGTGCTGAAGATCGACCAGAGTTTCGTCGCTGGGCTGCATGACGAAGCGGGCGCTGGCAGCCATACAATGGTGCGCGGCATCCTGGCCCTGGCCGACACGCTCGGCATCGAGACTGTCGGTGAAGGCATCGAGACCGAGCAGCAATTGGCAACGTTGCGCGAGCTGGGCTGTACCTATGGGCAGGGGTATCTGCTTGGGCGGCCGATGCCAGCAACGATGGCATGAGCGCGATCGCTGCTGGTTGCCGTTTCGCCAACGTGGGTGATAGCGACGTGGCGGTGTAGTCAGCGCGTTCATCGCGCTGGGTCGTCTTGTTGCTTGTATCCGGATTTTTCACCATCCGCCTGGGGCGGTGTTTTTTCCGACATTATTGCTGTGCGCTGCGGTGTTTTCCGTCAATCAATTGCCGATGCCTGCACCCGCGTGTAGTCACGCATCCATCCCAGCATGGCGTCGATGTCGCTGCCGTACCAAAAGTCGGCACGTTGGTCTGGGTGTAGGAAGCCTTCTTCGACCATACGATCGATCATCCCGATCAGGGGCGCGTAGAAGTTTTCCATGTCTAGGAAGGCGCACGGCTTATGCCCGATGCGCAGCTGACGCCAGGTGAGCATCTCGAAGATTTCCTCCATGGTGCCGAAGCCGCCAGGTAGGGCCACGAAACCGTCGGACAGGTCGAACATGCGTGACTTGCGTTCGTGCATCGAATCAACGATCTCCAGTGCGCTGAGGCCGCGATGTGCCACTTCCCAGTCGGCCAGTTGCTGGGGGATGACGCCGGTGACCTCACCGCCAGCCGCCATCGCCGCGTTGGCGATGGTGCCCATCAAGCCGATATTGCCGCCGCCGTAGATCAGGCGCAGACCTTGCTGGGCGATGCGTGTGCCCAGTGCGGTGGCGCGCTCGACATAGGCGGGTTTATTGCCGGGATTGGAACCGCAGTAGACGCAGATGCTTTTCATTGGGCCTGATGTCGGATGGAGAGAAGGCTGTCAGGGAGGCGAACTGGAATGCTCGCGTGTGTAACCTGTTCTACTCCCGCAACGCAAAACGCCGGGTATTGCCCGGCGTCTGCGTCGCGGGTGCGGGCTTTGCACGCGTCCTGGTTTTGCGGAGCCTGGCCTTAATTGGCCTTGTGGATCGCCCGCTTGCTCACCGCCATCGCCGCGTCGTGGATTGCTTCGGATAGGGTGGGGTGGGCATGGCAGATGCGTGCCAGATCGTCCGCCGAGCCGTTGAATTCCATGGTCAGCACGCCTTCGTGGACCAGTTCGGAGACGCCGACGCCGACCAGATGCATGCCCAGGACACGGTCCGTCTCGGCATGGGCGATGACCTTGACGAAACCCGCCGGCTCTCCCATCGCCACCGCGCGGCCGATCGCCGCGAACGGGAAACTGCCAGCCTTGTAGGGAACGCCCTCGGCCTGCAACTCTTGCTCGTTCTTGCCGACCCAGGCGATTTCCGGCTCGGTGTAGATCACCCAGGGGATCGTATCGAAGTTGACGTGGCCGGGTAGGCCGGCGATCAGTTCGGCGACCGCGATGCCTTCCTCGAAGCCCTTATGTGCCAGCATCGGCCCGCGCACGCAGTCGCCGATTGCCCACACGCCGTCCACGCCGGTATGGCAGTGCGCATCCACTTCGATCTGACCGCGCGCGTTGAGCTTGACGCCAGTTCCTTCTGCCACCAGGTTGTGGGTGGCCGCGCGGCGGCCGACGGCCACCAGCAGCTTGTCCACGGTCAGGCTCTGTTCTCCTGCGGCATCGGTGTAGGTGACCAGCACTTCCCTTTTTTTGCCCTTGCCGACGATCTCGGTCTTGGAGACCTTGGCGCCGAGTTTGATGTCCAGGCCCTGCTTCTTGAATTCCTTGGCCGCGGTTTTGGCCACTTCGGCATCGACGGCGGCCAGGAACGCCGGCATCGCTTCCAGGATGGTGACCTCGGCGCCTAGCCGCTTCCACACGCTGCCAAGTTCCAGGCCAATCACGCCGGCGCCGATCACCGCCAGACGCTTGGGAACTTCGGTGAAGTCCAGCGCGCCGACATTGTCGACGATGCTGTCGCCATCGAACTTGGCGAACGGCAGTTCGATCGAATCCGAACCGGCGGCCAGGATCACGTTGCTGCCCTTGAGCGCGATCTCTTGGCCGTCATGTTGCTTGACCTTGACGATGTTGCCCGCCTGTAACTGCGCGAAGCCGTAGAACGCGGTGACCTTGTTCGCCTTGAACAACATGGCGATGCCGCCGGTGAACTGTTTGACGATCTTGTCCTTGCGGCCGACCATCGCTTCGACGTCGATCTTGGCGTCCTTGAAGCTGATGCCGTGTTCGCCGAACAGGTGGCCCATGTTCCAGAACTGGCGCGAGGAATCCAGAAGCGCCTTGGACGGGATGCAGCCCACCCGCAAGCAGGTGCCGCCGAGGGCCGGCTTGCCGTCCTTGCCCAGCGCCGCGTCGATGCAGGCGGTCTTCAAGCCCAACTGGGCGGCGCGGATGGCCGCGTGATAACCGGCAGGACCGGCACCGATGACGACGACGTCGAAATGTTGTTCAGACATGTTGCGCGAGTCCTGTGTTGTACGCGAGTCGGGAGTCGGAGGCGGCAACACGCCGGCGCACTGCCGACGTGTTGCCTCTCTTTGTGTGTTTGGCTAGCCGAGTCCCGCGTCCCGGCGACTGGACCTTATAGGCCGAACAGCATCCGGCCAGGGTTTTCCAGCTGATTCTTGATGTCTACCAGGAACTGCACCGAATCCTTGCCGTCGATGATGCGGTGGTCGTAGGACAGTGCCAGATACATCATTGGCGCGATCACGACCTGACCGTTCTCGGCGATCGGACGCTCCTTGATCGCGTGCATGCCCAGGATCGCGCTCTGTGGCGGATTGATGATCGGGGTCGACAGCAGCGAGCCGAAGGTGCCGCCGTTGGTCACGGTGAAGGTGCCGCCCTGTAGTTCTTCCAGGCTCAGCTTGCCGTCGCGCGCTTTCTTGGCGTAATCGGCGATGCCCTGTTCGATGTCGGCAAAGGACAGGCGCTCGACATTGCGCAGCACCGGTGTCACCAGCCCCTTGTCGGTGGACACGGCAATGGAGATGTCGCTGTAACCGTGATAGATGATGTCCTCGCCATCGATCGAGGCGTTGACCAGCGGGAAGCGCTGCAGCGCGTTGGCTGCGGCCTTGACGAAGAAGCTCATGAAGCCGAGCTTGATGCCGTGGACCTTCTGGAACTCGTCCTGCAGTTCCTTGCGCGCGGCCGAAACCTTGGCCAGGTTGACCTCGTTGAAGGTGGTCAGCATCGCGGTCGAGTTCTTCGACTGCATCAGGCGCTCGGCGATGCGTTTACGCACGCGGGTCATCGGCACGCGCTCTTCCGGACGCGCGCCGGATGCTTTGCCGGCACCACCGTTCTTTGCGTAATTGAGGATATCTTCCTTGGTCACTGCGCCACGGCGGCCGGTGCCTTCGACCTGTGCCGGATCCACGCCCTCGGTGATCGCGCTGAAGCGCGCACCCGGCGGCAGGCTGGACACGTCGCCGGAGGCTTTCGGTGCTTCCACCTTGGCTGCCTTGGGTGTTTCCGCGGCGGCGGCTTTGGGCGCACTCGGCGTCGGTGCGGCGGCATCCTTGGCTGCGGCCGGGGCCGCAGCGGCGCTCGCGCCTTCCTCGATGATCGCCAAGACCTGCGAACTGGTCACGCTGGCGCCAGTTTCGAACTTGATTTCCTTCAACACGCCATCGACGGGCGAGGGCACTTCCAGCACGACCTTGTCGGTTTCCAGGTCCACCAGATTCTCGTCGCGCTTGACCGCGTCGCCGGCTTTTTTGTGCCAGCTGGCGATGGTGGCATCGGATACGGATTCGGGCAGTACCGGAACTTTGACTTCGGTGGCCATTGCAGGAGGGTCCTAGTGGTGTCTTTTTGGAAGTGTGGAAGGAGTTTTATTCAGCGACTTGGTCGTTGAACGGATTCAATAGCGCATCGGCGACCAGCTTCAGTTGCTCTTCCAGATGCTCGGCGAGATGGCCGGCCGCGGGAGACGGCGAACGCGGTCGACCGGCATAGTGCAGGCTCTGCCCGTCGGCCAGACAGGCTTGCAGATGGTGCTTGATCTGGTACCAGGCACCTTGGTTCTGGGGTTCTTCCTGGCACCAGACCAGGTCGGTGGCATTGCCGTAACGCTTCAACTCGGCGGCCAGCAGTGCGCGCGGGAACGGATACAACTGCTCCACGCGCAGGATGGCGACATCCTCCTGGCCGCGCTTGAGTTGATCCTCGAGCAGGTCGTAATACACCTTGCCCGAGCAGGCGATGACCCGCTTGACCTTTTTCGGCTCGGCCTTGGAGTCGGGGATCAAATGCTGGAACTCGCCGTCGGCCAGTTCCTTCAGACTCGATACCGCCAGCTTGTGGCGCAACAGCGACTTGGGCGTCATCACCACCAGCGGCTTGCGCGTGGACATGCGCATCTGCCGACGGATCATATGGAATGCCTGCGCCGGGGTGGTGGGCACGCAGACCAGCATGTTTTCCAGGGCACACAGTTGCAGGAAGCGCTCCAGGCGCGCGGAGCTATGCTCCGGACCCTGGCCTTCGTACCCGTGCGGCAGGAACAGCGACAGGCCGGCGATGCGTCCCCACTTGGCTTCGCCGGCGGCGATGAACTGGTCGATCACCACCTGCGCGCCGTTGGCGAAGTCGCCGAACTGTGCTTCCCAGATGCACAGGGTATTGGGGTCGGTGGTCGAATAGCCGTACTCGAAGCCCATCACCGCTTCCTCGCTGAGCAGCGAGTCGATCACGGTGGCGTCTTCCGGGTTCTGCACCAACTGACGCAGCGGCAGGTAATAACTGTCGTTCTTCTGGTCGTGCAGGATCGCGTGACGGTGGAAGAACGTGCCGCGGCCGGCGTCCTGGCCGACCAGGCGCAGTTTATGACCCTCGTTGAGCAGTGTGGCGTAGGCCAGGTTCTCGGCGAAGCCCCAATCGCCTGGCAGTTCGCCAGCGGCCATCTTCACCCGGTCTTCGTAGATCTTGGCCACACGCGGATGCAGTTCCACGCTTTCGGGGATGGTGGTGATGATCTTGGCCAACTGGTCCAGCGTCTTGCGCTTGACCGTGGTGTTCACCTTGTCCGAGAGCTTGCCGGACAGGTACTTGGACCAATCGATGGCAAATTCGTCCTGCTTGCGAGGCGCCAGTTCGGTGGTGTACTCGCCCGAATCGAGCTTGTTGCGGTACGCGTCGACCAGCGCCTGACCTTCGCCGGGCTGGAGTACGCCTTCGCTTTCCAATTGTGCGGCGTACAGTTCGCGGGTGGTCTTGTGCTTGCGGATGGTCTGGTACATCACCGGCTGGGTCGCCGCCGGTTCGTCGGCCTCGTTGTGGCCCCAGCGGCGGTAGCAAACCAGGTCGATGACCACGTCCTTGTTGAATTTTTGCCGGAAGTCGTAGGCGATATTGGCCACGAACGCGACCGCGTCCGGATCGTCGCCATTCACGTGGAACACTGGCGCACCGATCATCTTCGCCACGTCGGTGCAGTAAAGCGTGGAACGCGCATCGTCGCGGGCGCTGGTGGTGAAGCCGATCTGGTTGTTGATCACGATGTGCACGGTGCCGCCGACTGCGAAGCCGCGTGCCTGGGACATCTGGAACAACTCCATCACCACGCCCTGGCCGGCGAACGCGGCATCACCGTGGATGATCACCGGCAGCACCGACTTGCGCGCGGCATCGCCGTAGCGCTCCTGACGCGAACGCACGCTGCCGACCACCACCGGGTCGACGATTTCCAGATGCGAGGGGTTGAATGCCAGCGCCAGATGCACCGACGCACCATTAGCCACCGCCACGTCGGCGGAGAACCCCATGTGGTACTTCACGTCGCCGGTGTGGGCGCGGTCGTCGTGGGCGTGCTCGAACTTGCCTTCGAACTCGTCGAACAGTTTGCGTGGGTTTTTGCCAAGGGTATTGACCAGCACGTTCAAGCGACCACGGTGGGCCATGCCGATTACGATGTCTTTGACCGCGTCGCTGCCACCGCGCTGCACCAGCACGTCCATCAGCGGGATCAGCGCGTCGCCGCCTTCCAGCGAGAAGCGTTTCTGGCCGACGTACTTGGTGTGCAGGTAGCGCTCCAGGCCTTCGGCGGCGGTGATCCGCTCCAGGATGCGGCGACGGCTGGCGACGTCGGAGGTGATCTGACCACCGACGTTCTCCAGGCGTTGGTAGATCCACTGGCGCTGTTCGAATTCGGAGATATGCATGAATTCGCTGCCGATCGACCCCGTGTAGGTCGCCTTCAGCCGTACCAGCAGATCGCGCAGTTTCATCCGCGGCTGCCCGCCCAGGCCACCGGTGCTGAACTCGCTGCCCAAGTCGCTTTCAGACAGGCTGTGGAACGGCAGGCTCAGATCTGGCGGATTGATTGGCGGGGTCAGGCCCAGTGGGTCCAGGCGCGCGCCAAGGTGGCCGCGCGAACGGTAGGCGGTAATCAGGCGACCAACATGGCGCTCGCGCTCGTCGCCGCTCGGGCCTGTGCCGCTGTTGCCGGCCTGGCGTGCCGCGCTGGCGATGTGGGCGATGACCGCAGAATGGGGGACGTCACCGGCATCGCGGCCTTGGAAGCCGTCGAAGTAGGTTTTCCATTTGGGATCGATGCTGTCGGGAGAGACCAGGTACTGCTCGTACAGGTCTTCGATATAGGCGGCATTGCCGGCGGCGAGTTGCGATGACTGCGCAAACTGCTTGAGTAGATTGTCCACGATGGTGGGGTCAGCTCGTTTTTGATGGGTAGGCTTGCTAGGAGCGGCGGACACGAGGCCGCGCACGCGGGCGTAATCAAACGTAAAAATTATACTCTCATGAACCACCCAGGGTGTGCATTGGCTGGCCTTCGGTCGAATGCCGGTTCATGCGTGGCCCCTTTCGGGGGGCGCTGCGTGGGTCTTACCAGCCCAACGCACGTAGTTCGGTGCAGACCCGTGCACGCTCCCAGACTGGGGCGAACGTGCTGCGTAGCTGACGTGCGCGACCATCGCCGAGTAGGTCGGCCTCCCCCTCGTAGCGGTGACCGAGCGGACGAAAGTAATAGCCGCTCGCCTCGTTGACGAGGTAGGCGGTGGCGTCGTTGCGGTCCACTAGGTCGGTCACCGCGCGGAACTGGAACACGCTTGGGAGTCGCTGCGCCATCGCGACCAGTGGCGCGCCGGCGCGTTGTATTGCGGCCGCATCGTGCAGGAGCACGCACACCTGCTTGGCATGTGGCGCGACGGCGAAACGGCGCAGTTGCGCCAGTACTTGGGGGCTGTCCAGCAGGCCAGGATCCAGCGCGCGACTGTGGATCAGCACGTGCCGCCGGGCCTGCGCCAGGATTCCGATGCAAGCCGCGACGGCGGCGGCGGCGTCTTCCACCTTGCTGACGCCTAGCCGCCAGCGCAGCCGCTGGCCGCTGCCGTGGTCGTGATCGGCCAACGGCTGCGGCAGGAAGCCGTGGCGCGCATAGAAGGCTAGCGCCGTCGGCGGGGCCAGCAGGTCTAGTTGCGGCCATTGGCGGCGTTGCGCTTCCAGCAGCAGTGCCTGTAGGAGCGCGCGACCGACGCCGCGGCCACGCCAGGCCGGCAGTACGGCCATCGCACCGATGCGTCGATCGGCACCGAGCCGCGCACTGCCGACCGGCTGGCCGTCGTCGCTGCGTGCCATCAGGTGGTAGCCCAGCGCATCGGCTGCGGCATCCGACGGGTCCTCGGCGCATCCTGCTTGGGCACGCAGCGTGCATAGTTCCGCGCCCTGCCGGGCGGGATCGAGGATATCCAGGCGGAAAGCAGAGGTGGGCATCGGGGGATCAGTCCTCGCTGTCCAGTGGCTGGTAGAAACCGCTCTGGATCAGTTGCAGCAGCGTCTGCCGACCGGTCGCCGACAACGCCGCGTAATCGGTCGCGTCCAGGTGTTCGGCCGCCGCCAGGCGCTTGGCGTCCTGGATCGGCAGCGCGAATTCCATCCCGTTGCAGAACAGCATGGCGCCGCGGCTGGCCCGTCGCCAGGCCAGCCGGGCCCACGGATGCCGCTGCAGGACCAGGCCCTGCGCGAGCGCCGCGGCAGTTTCTTCGACCGGCGGCAGGTTACTCGGCGGCAGGATTTCGCCGCCGGCACGGTAGGTGGTGATGAAGCGACCGAACCAGGCGCCGAGGCGGTCCGGATCGTTCATCCGCAGTGCGTTCAACGCCTCGACCACCCGACCCATCGCCGCCGCGTCGATCTCGTGGGGATCGGTTGGCGCCAGCAGGTCCTCGTCGTGGTAGCGCAGCGCCTCGTCGGCACCGTCGATCAGGGTGTCCAGATAATCGGCGATCAGTTCGGCCGAGGACGGGGCGCGCATGCCTACCGAGAACGTCAGGCAGGCCTCCTCGGCGACGCCATGGTGCGGCACCATCGGCGGCAAGTACAGCATGTCGCCCGGTTCCAGCACCCAGTCGTGGGTCGGGGCAAACTGGCGTAACAGTTTCAGTTCCACGTCTTCGCGGAACTCGGTGGGCGGCGGTGGGCGCCCCATCGAGGCGCTGGCGTCGATCTGCCAGCGGCGCCGGCCATGCGCCTGCAGCAGGAAGACGTCGTAGTGGTCCACATGGGCGCCGACCGAACCGCCGCGCGCGGCGAAGCTGACCATCACGTCGTCCACGCGCCAGCGCGGCAGGAAACGGAACTGCCCGAGCAGGGCGCGGATATCCGGGTCCCATTTATCCACATCCTGTACCAGTAGGGTCCAGTCGTGATCGGGCATGCCGGGAAACTCGTGTTCCTGGAACGGTCCGTTGCGCACGCTCCAGCGGTCGGTTGCGCGGTCGTGTATCACCAAGCGCGATAGTGCGGCTTCCTCGCAAGCCAGCCCGGCTAGGTCGTCTGGCTCGATTGGTGAGACGAAGTCGGGGAAGGCATTGCGGATCAGCAGCGGACGCTTTTGCCAGTAGTCGCGCAGGAAGCTCGCGGTGGACATGCCCAGGGGGTACTGCCGGGTGGCAGAGAGTTCAATCGGGGGCGCGGTGGTTTTTTTCATGGTGGCATTCGGCAGGGGCAAGCCGGCGACGGTGCCGACGATGACGCCATTGTCGCCCAGGCCGTGTGCCCCGCGTTGCGTGCGAACGGTTGTGTAGAGAGGTCGTTGGGCGGATAGGTCGAGGCCATCGGCAACCTCTGTGTCTGATGGGCTCTGTGACCTCATTGGCCGGGAATGCGCTTGTCCTTGCCGTCATCTTCGATCTGGGCAGTGCCGCTGTGTTCGACGATGGCGTTGCTGTTGCCATGCAATACGATTTTGCCGATCTCGGTTGCATGCAATGGGTTCTCGTTGCCGGATACCTCCAGCGTGGCGATGCGGTGCATCCTGCTCAGATCGTGCGCGCCAGGCGTTCGGCCAGGCCGACGTATGCGGCCGGCGTCAGCGCGCGCAGGCGCTGCTTGGCGTCCTCGGGCAGGTCCAGGGTCTGGACGAAGGCTTGCATCGAGTCGGCGGTGATGCCCTGGCCACGGGTCAGGGCCTTCAATTGTTCGTAAGGGTTGGGTAGGCCGTGGCGACGCATGACGGTTTGCACCGCTTCGGCCAGCACTTCCCAGGCGCTATCGAGGTCGTCATGCAGGCGTTGCGGATTCACTGTCAGCTTGCTCAGGCCCTTGGTCAGCGAATCCAGGGCCACCTGGGTATGGCCGAAGGCGGTGCCGAGTGCGCGCAGCACGGTGGAGTCGGTCAGATCGCGCTGCCAGCGGCTGATCGGCAGCTTGCCCGAGAAATGCTCAAACAAGGCGTTGGCGATGCCAAAGTTGCCTTCCGCGTTTTCGAAATCGATCGGATTGACCTTGTGCGGCATGGTCGAGGAGCCGACTTCGCCTTCTTTCAGTTTCTGCTTGAAATAGCCCAGCGAAATGTAGCCCCAGATGTCGCGGGCCAGGTCGATCAGCACGGTGTTGGCGCGGCGGGCGGCATCGCCTAGTTCGGCGACATTGTCGTGCGGCTCGATCTGCGTGGTATAGGGGTTGAACACCAGGCCGAGGCTCTCGACGAAGCGTTGAGCGAAGTCCGGCCAGTTCACATCCGGGTAGCTGACCATGTGCGCGTTGTAGTTGCCGACCGCACCGTTGATCTTGCCGGTCAGTTCCACCGCGGCGATCTGCCGGCGCTGGCGTTCCAGGCGCGCGACGACATTGGCCACTTCCTTGCCCAGTGTGGTGGGCGAGGCAGTTTGGCCGTGGGTGCGCGAGAGCATCGGCTGCGCGGCCTGGGCATGGGCCAGTGCGCGCAGCGAGGCGATCACCTCATCCAGGACAGGCAGTAACACGTCGCGTCGGGCTTGCTCGAGCATCAACCCGTAGCTGAGGTTGTTGATGTCCTCGCTGGTGCAGGCGAAGTGGACGAATTCCAGCGCCGGGCCGAGTTCGGCGTCGTCTTTGAGTTGCTCCTTGATGAAGTATTCCACCGCCTTGACGTCGTGGTTGGTGGTGCGCTCGATCTGCTTGACCCGCGTGGCGTGTTCGACGCTGAAGCGCTCGGCCAGAGCGCGCAGGCGCTGCGTGGCGGCCGGGGAGAACGCGGGCAGTTCGACCACGCCCGGTTCGGCACCCAACGCCAGTAGCCATTCGATTTCTACCTTCACCCGTGCCTTGATCAGGCCGTATTCGGAGAAAATCGGCCGCAGGGCATCGACCTTGCCGGCATAGCGGCCATCGAGCGGTGACAAGGCGAGCAGGGCGGAATCGGACATGGCTGGGGCGGCGGCGGGAGGGGTCGTCATTCTACGTCGGTCCGGCGTCAGTGGACTTGGCCTGCCGCTTCCGGTAGCTCCAGTGCCTGGCTCATCAGGGGCAGTTCGTGGTCGGGGGCACCGCCGCCAGCCTGCTGGCGGCCGACAATCAGCTTCAGTTCCTCGCGCGAGTAGCGGTGCGAGGCGTGTTCGATCTCGCCCCAGTCCAGCGCCTTTGCAGAGGCAGGCTGTGGCGACGCGACGCCAGGAGTATCGTGTGTGGGTGCCAGCAGGGGATCAGGTTCCCCGGCGCCAGTCGCGTATTTCGTTACATCTCATTACCGAATCCGGAGATTGCGCATGAGCGAGAAGTATCGCGTCGAACACGACAGCATGGGCGAACTGCAAGTGCCCATCGATGCGCTGTGGGGGGCGCAGACCCAGCGTGCGGTGCAGAATTTTCCGATTTCCGGCCGACCGATGCCACGCGGCTTCATTCGCGCGCTGGGATTGATCAAGGCTGCCGCAGCTGGTGTCAATGCAGAATTGGAATCGCTGCCCAAGGCCGTGGCCAAGGCGATCCAGGCTGCTGCGCTGGAAGTGGCCGACGGCCGCCACGATGCGCAGTTCCCGGTCGATATCTACCAGACCGGCTCGGGTACCTCGTCGAACATGAACGCCAACGAGGTCATCGCCACGCTGGCTTCGCGTGCGGCAAAGTCCGGCGCCAAGGCCACATCGGCGGTGCATCCCAATGACCACGTCAACCTCGGCCAGAGTTCCAACGACGTGGTGCCCACGGCGATTCGCGTGTCGGCGCTGCTGGCAGCGCAGGAGCAGTTGCTGCCGGCGCTCAAGTACTTGCGCAAGGTCATCGACAAGCGCGCCAGGCAGTTGGAGCGCGTGGTCAAGACCGGGCGCACGCACCTGATGGATGCGATGCCGCTGACATTCGGCCAGGAATTCGGCGCCTGGTCGGCGCAATTGGCCTCGGCGCAGGAGCGGGTGAGCGATAGCCTTAAGCGGCTGCGTCGGTTGCCGCTGGGCGGCACCGCGATCGGCACCGGCATCAATGCCGATCCGCGCTTCGGCGGTAAGGTCGCCAAGGCGCTGTCGACGCTGACCGACTGCAAGTTCGAAAGCGCCGACAACAAGTTCGAAGGATTGGCCGCGCAGGACGATGCGGTGGAGTTGTCCGGCCAACTCAATGCGCTGGCGGTGGCGCTCATCAAGATCGCCAATGACCTGCGCTGGATGAATGCCGGGCCGCTGGCCGGTCTCGGCGAGATCGAGTTGCCGGCACTACAGCCGGGTAGTTCGATCATGCCCGGCAAGGTCAACCCGGTGATTCCCGAGGCCACGGTGATGGTGTGCGCGCAGGTCATCGGCCACCATACCGCGATTACTGTCGCCGGGCAGACCGGCAACTTCCAGTTGAACGTGACCTTGCCGCTGATCGCGGCGAATTTGTTGGAATCGATCCAGTTGTTGAGCAACGTGTCGCGGCGATTGGCCGACAGTGCCATCGCTGGCTTGCGCGTGCGCGAGGAGCGGGTGCGCGAGGCGCTGGAACGCAATCCGATCCTGGTCACTGCACTGAATCCGATCATCGGTTACGAGAAGGCGGCTGCAATTGCCAAGCGCGCCTACAAGGAAAACCGTCCGGTGCTGGACGTGGCTGCCGAGGACAGCGGCCTGAGCAAGGATGCACTGCGCCGTTTGCTGGATCCCGCAGCACTGACCGAAGGTGGGATTCATGCTGGTGCGAGCGGGGGCGGTTGAGTCGCGTGTGCGTTGGAGAGCGATGCTGGTTGGTGTCGCCGGATTCAGTGCCGCTCGGCCTGCAGGTTGTCGAAGCTCTCGCGATACGCCTGCAGTGGCGGGATATCGTGCAATAGCGCCTTCTGCAACGCGTGGATTTCCGGTGTGGACGGGAAGCCTACCGAGCGCATGTTCGGGTCCGCCGGTGCGGTTTCCAGGCTGTGCTGGCGTTGCATCTGCAATTGCATGAACAACTGTTGCAACTGAACGCGTTGTGCCTCGGGCAATGGCAGTTGGATGTCGTCGATGCGCAAGCTGCCATCGGGGCCGATGCTGGCATTGGCGGCTGGTGCACGGCGCAGCATCACGGTCATGCTGTCCACCGCCACGCGCGGCTTGTTGCGTTCGGCACGCGCGGATGCCGCGTCGCCACCGTGCCCGCCGCAGGCGGCCAGCAGCAGACATAGCGAAAACAGGGCAAGCCAGGCGAGCAGTGTTTTTTTCTTCATCGTTCGGCGATGGCGCAGGAAAGTTCCTGCTATTTTAGAGCGCGTTAAGCGAGATACGTTAGTCGTCAGCGGTGTGTAGAGGATTTTGCTTTGCTGCCAACAAGGCAAACCGGGGGCTGGCATCTTGGCGCTGATGGTCAATACGCTGCCGATTACCTGTCCGAATCCTTGCAGTGCTGAATCTCGCTGTGTTGCAAATGTGCGTAGGGACGGAGCGTCGGCAGCTTTTGTACGAGTAAGTTCTGCACCGTTTGCAGTGCCGCGATCTGACCGCAGATGTGCATGGCTGCCTGTTTCACCTGTTCGGCCTGGGCTTCGATGTTCTCGCCGATGTGGCCAGTATTGCCGGTGAAGACACTGGATAGCGCCTCGCCAGTGGCCTTGATTCCCAGTGCCGCGCCTTGCTTGCCGACCTCCATGCCCTGTTTGCCGAGCGTTTCGAGTTGCCCTCGATACGCCATCAGCAGCGCGCGCTGCTCGGCGTTGAGCGCGACGTGTTTGCCGTCGATCGACAAGCTGCCGTCGTGGCCGATGATGGCCGGTGGTTGGCCTGCGGCATTGAGGATGATGTCGCCGTTCAAGACCGTCGTGCTATGCACGTCATGGTGATTTGCGTAGGTATTGTCGGCCGTGGTCGAAGGATGGCAGGCAGCCAGAGTCAGTAAGCACGCCAGCACAATGCCGGCCATGGGCAGTGAGGAGCAATGCTGCATCGGAATGTTTTCGTATGGCATAGAGCAGTGGTGTATGGGGCTGCCAGGTTAACGTGGTTTGGGCAAGTGGACGTTGCCGCGCACCCCGCGCTGGTGGATGTCGCCGCTGCCGGTTCGTTGCACGCTCAGGTTGCCGCCGATGTTGTCCAAGCCCAGGTTGCCGGAGCCGATGCTATGGAGCGCGACATTGCCGGTGACATCATTCAACCGCACGTTGCCGGAGCCGACGCTGTCGATCTGCACATTGCCATGTACGTTGTGTACGCTCAGGTCGCCCGGGCCGACGTTGCCGACCTTGACGTCGCCGCCGACCTGGGTGACCGTGCCGTCGCCCGAGCCGAGCGTTGGCATGGTCAGGCTGCCGATGCCGTGCAATTCCACCTCTCCCGATCCCACAGTGACGGTGACTGGGCCATTGATGGCGGACGCATGCAGGTCGCCGGAGCCGACCCTGGCTTCGAGTGATGCGACGCTGCCGATGTCGGCATTGCCAGAACCCAGGCGCAACTGCACTTGCAGGTTGGCAGGAACGTTACCGGCCATGTTCAGATAGGCATAGTGGTTGCCCTGGTTGATGCCGTGAATCGTGCCTTCCTGTCGTAGGGTCACCACCAGCGTATCGCCATCGCGCCGCTGGTGTACGGTGAGTTCCTTCAGCATGTCCGCATCGGAGGCGCAGGCGCTGCCGCGCAATTCGGAGATGCCGTTGCCGTTGCCGTTGCCGGTCAGTTTGATGGTGTTTTGTTGTACGTCCAATAGCACCGACTTGATGCCATCCAGTTTTAGTTTTAGTTCGCGCGGTTCGGAATACTTACACTCGTCGGCCATGGCCACGGCAGGCACAAGCAGCGCGCACAGGACGAAGGTCTTGCGCATGGTGGAAATCCTTGCTGATCAAAAAGGAGAAACGGGGCAGAGCAACAGGTCAGGCTTCGTCGCGCCAGCGACGCAGGTAGATCGCGGCACCGATGAAGGCGACGCCGATCGCTGCACCGATCCAGATATCGGGTTGCTGGAAGATGCGCCAGGCACCGCTGAGCTGGATCGTGTTGGCCAGGTCCTGCGCACTGTCGATCTGTGTCGGTGGCGCGCTTTTGCTCAGCACCGGCAGCCAGGTACCGGGCATCACGCTCAGCAGGCCGCGGTAGAGCACCGTGTACCAGATCAAGTTGTCGTTCAAATGCAGCATCGGCAGGATGTTCATCATGCTGGTGGTAACGCAGCCGAGGATCGGGATCAGCACTGCCCACAGGAACGGCTTGGAGCGTGCCCAGGCCGAGCAGAACATCAGCCAGCCGATTGTCGGCAGCGACCACATCGCGTAGATCGGCAGGTTGGACAGCACGCCGGCGATGATGTGCAGCGGATGCGAATGGGTGAAGACCGCGCCGCTTTGTTGGACGCCGTTGAACGACAGGGTCAAGGCGGTGACTAGCCACAGCGCTATGCCGACCAGCAGGCCGATTCCCAGCGCCAGGATCGGCGCCAGCAGCAGTGCCCATGCGGCCTTGGACAGTACCGTACTCAGATCCGACACCGGCAGTGATTTCCAAAACAGCACGCTACGGTCGCGGCGATCGTCGTACAGTGCGCCCAGCGCGTAGAAGAACACCACGAAGGCCATTACGATACAGGCCAGCAGCACGCCGGCCAGCATGGTGCCGTCGCCAATCGTGCCGATGATTTCGTGGGCCCTTTCCGGAGTATCTCCCAAATGGATGTCGTTGCTGTCGCCACTATGGCCTGCCACGCTGCCGATCATTGTCAGCAGCGCGTACAGTACGGCCACGATGCCGCCGGTGATGACCGGCGCCCATAGAAAACCGCCGCGATGTTCCCAAAACTCGCGCTTGAGCAGCCACTTGAACGTGGACATGGACGTGATGGTCTTGGCGGGAGTATTCATGCGTAGGTGCCCTTCATGATGGCGACGAACAGATCGGCCAGGCCGGGGTTGCGGGTTTCGCCGAGTGTGGCGAGGTCTGCCTGCGCCACGCTGTCGTAGAGAAAGACCGATTTGCCGAATGGCAGACTGCGCTCGTCGATGGGGCGCAGTGCGCGCGCTTCCTCGCTGCGTTCGGCAGGTACCAGCAGTTCGGTGTAGCGTGTGGCAATGTCTTCTATATCGGCGCTGAGCACGATGCGACCGTCGCGGATGAACAGCACGTCGGTGAGGATGTGTTCGACCTCTTCCACCTGATGGGTGGTGATGACGATGGTCTTTTGCGCGTCGAAGTAGTCCTCCAGCAGGCGCTGGTAGAACTCTTTGCGGTACAAAACGTCCAGCCCCAGGGTCGGTTCGTCTAGCACCAGCAAGCGCGCGTCGATAGACATCACCAGCGCCAGGTGCAATTGCACGATCATGCCCTTGGACATTTCGCGCACGCGCAGTTTGGGCGAGAGCTTGGTGTTGGCGAGGAAACGCTCGCATTTGGCACGGTCGAAGCGTGGATGCACGCCAGCGACGAAGTCGATCGCCTCGCGCACCCGCATCCAGCGTGGCAGTACCGCGACGTCGGCGATGAAGCACACTTGGTTCATCAACGCGTCGCGCTGCTTGCGCGGGTCCAGGCCGAGCACGCGCAGTTCGCCTTCCACTGCGGTCAGGCCGAGCATTGCCTTCAACGCGGTGGTCTTGCCCGCGCCGTTGGGACCGATCAGGCCAACGATACGCCCGGGCTGGATGACGAAAGATGTCTCGGCCAGTGCTGGCTCGTTATTGTAGGTCTTGCGCAATCCTTGCGCGAAGACAACGGATTCGGAGGCGGGGACAGCGGCGGTCATGGTGTTCTCTCCTTTGACAACAGGTCTTCTAACGTAAGGCCAAGACGCTGGATGCGTTCCAGTATCAAGGGCCAATCTTCAGTGAGAAAGCGTTCGCGTTCGCTGCCGCGCAGTTTCTGCGCCGCTTCCTCGGTCATGAACATGCCCAGTCCGCGGCGTTTTTCGACCAGGCCTTCGTCGGCCAATTCCTGGTAGGCCCGCGAGACAGTGATCGGGTTGAGTTTGTACTCGGCGGCGACCTGGCGCACCGAGGGGAGCGCGTCACCGGGTTTGATGAGGCCGTCGAGCATCATTGCGATCACCTTATCTTTCAGTTGCCGGTAGATGGGAGCGCCGTCGCTCCAATGAATGTCGCTCATGCTCAGCTCCGTGGGTGCAATACGCGTGCGAAGGAGAAGTAAGGCATCGACAGCGAGGTGCGCAGCTGTCTGGTCGTTGGTGGGGTGACGGGTGTTGCATCGTCGGCTTTGCCGGTGCGAAGGGGGCTGCCGCCATCAGCTCGCATCCGTCCCAGGCTGTACAGGGCGCCGATCCCGCCAGTCAGGAGCAGGGCGCCGACGATCAGTGCGGCTGGGACGTGGTGCCGGAGGCGTTCGTGGCGCATCGCTTCTGTACTTGTTTATTGGTGTTGTACTTAACTATATCACTATTTCGTAACGTGTCAACCCACCGCATCCCAACCTTCGGTATGGTCGCAGGTGTCTTCATACTCCATGGTGTCCGATGAAACCTCCCAAGCATTTGTTTTTCCTAGCGATCCTGGCTGCTGTCGGTGCCGTCGGCAGCGCCTGGGCGGCCTCTTTGCTGGATGTGGATTACCGCCCGCTGGCCGGCAAGGACGCGATCAATCTGAACAAAACCTATGGCGGCAAGGTGTTGTTGGTGGTCAATACCGCGAGCAAATGCGGCTATACCCCGCAGTACGAAGGCCTGGAGAAGTTGCAGCAGCGCTATGCGGCGCAGGGTTTCAGCGTGCTGGGTTTCCCGTCCAACGACTTCATGGGGCAGGAGCCGGGATCGGAAAAGCAGATTCAGGAGTTCTGCACGCTGACGTATGGGGTCAAGTTCCCGATGTTCGAGAAGGTGCATGTGGTCGGCAACGAGGCAACTACGTTGTACCGGCAATTGACCCAGGCCACCGGCGTGGCGCCTGGCTGGAACTTCCATAAATATTTGATCGCCCGCGATGGTCGCGTGGTGGCGCAGTTCCCGAGCAAGGTCACGCCGGACGATCCGGCATTGCGCAGCGCCATCGAACGCGAACTGAAAGTGCAGTCCGGTTCACATTGAATGCAAAGCAACATCTCTGCCGTGCGTGCGACAATGCGGCCCCTGCGCCATCCCGGCGCGTGCAATTCACTTCTAGGAAAGTAAGCGAATGAAGATGGCAATACGCGGCGCCGCGGCGTCACTGGTGATGGGGATGGTGGTGATGGTGGGCAATGCGTTCGCGGAGGGGCCGGCGGTCAATAAAGCGGCGGCACTGAGCAGTGAGAAACAGAAGGTCAGTTACGCGATCGGCATGGATGTCGCGCGTTCGTTCGAGCCGATTGCCCAGGATATCGATCTGAATGCGTTGCAGCGTGCGATCGAGAATGCGTTCAAGGGCGGCAAGCCGTTACTGTCCGACGAGCAGACCAAGGCGACCGACACGGCGCTGCGCACCCAGTTGGCTGCGCGTAGCGGTCAGCCAGCGCCGGGCGTGGCACCAGGCAGTCAACCGCCGCAGGTCTCCAAGGAAAATGTCGGGCTGATGCTGGGCGACCGTGCGGTCGGCCCATCGTTGGCGCGCATCCAGAAGGACATCGACCTGCCGACGCTGCTGGGTGCAGTGCGTACCGTGTTTGCCAAGGGCGAGACGGTCATGACCCAGGAGCAGGCAGCGGCCACCCTGCAGGCATTCGGCGCCTCCAAGCAGGCCGCGATGGCCACGGAGAACCGGGAAAAGGGCAATACCTTCCTGGCGCACAACAAGACCCAGAAAGGCGTGATCACCACGCCCTCGGGGCTGCAGTACATGGTGCTGCGTCAGGGCAGCGGCGAGCGGCCGATGCCGACCAGTAAAGTACGGGTGAACTACGAAGGCAAGCTGCTTGACGGCACTGTCTTCGATAGCTCCTACAAGAATGGTCAGCCGGCTGAGTTCATGCTCAACCAGGTGGTTCCGGGCTGGAGCGAGGGCGTCGCGCTGATGCCGGTCGGCTCAAAGTACCGCTTCTGGATTCCTTCCAACCTCGGCTACGGTGCCAAAGGGACGCCGGGTGGTCCGATCGGTCCGGATGCGACGTTGACTTTCGACGTTGAACTCTTGGGCATCCTTAAGTAACCGAAAGGACATCACGTGCGTGTTGCGATATTCGGCACCGGCTATGTCGGCCTCGTCACCGGAACGTGTCTGGCCGAGGTCGGCCACCATGTGATGTGCGTAGACATCGACCAAGCAAAGGTGGATGGGCTCAACAGGGGCGTGGTCCCGATCTACGAGCCTGGTCTCTCGCCGATGGTCAAGGCCAACCACGCGGCACGCAGACTGTCGTTCACCGTCGATGCGGCAAGCGCCATCGCGCATGGGGACATCGTGTTCATCGCCGTGGGCACGCCGCCGGACGAGGACGGGAGTGCCGATCTGCAGTACGTGCTGGCGGTGGCGCGTACCATCGGCCAGCACATCCAGGGGCCGACCATCGTGGTCAATAAATCCACGGTTCCGGTCGGCACCGCCGACAAGGTGCGCGCGGCCATTGCTGCGGAATTGCAGGCGCGAGGCGTGGCGGTCGAGTTCGACGTAGTGTCCAATCCAGAGTTCCTCAAGGAAGGCGACGCGGTCGCCGACTGCATGCGCCCGGACCGCATCGTGATCGGCAGTAGCAAGCCGACCTCGGCCACGCGCTTGCGCCGTCTATACGCTCCGTTCAACCGCAACCACGACCGTATCGTGGAGATGGACGTGCGCTCTGCCGAACTGACGAAGTACGCGGCCAATGCGATGCTGGCGACCAAGATTAGTTTCATGAACGAGATCGCCAACATCGCCGAGCGGGTCGGTGCCGACGTGGAGCGGGTACGTCAGGGCATCGGTTCGGATCCGCGCATCGGCTGGCACTTCATCTATCCGGGTGCCGGCTATGGTGGCTCGTGTTTTCCCAAGGACGTGCAGGCGCTGGCGCGCACCGCGCAGCAGCATGGTCACACGGCGAAACTGCTGGACGCGGTGGAAGCGGTCAACGAGGCCCAGAAGGGCCACTTGTATGCCTTGATCCAGCGCCATTACGGTGACGTGCAGGGCGTGGCCGGCAAGACCTTCGCGGTGTGGGGGCTGGCGTTCAAGCCCAATACCGACGATATGCGCGCAGCCTCCAGTCGTCGATTGCTGGCGCAGTTGTGGGACGCCGGTGCCAGCGTGCGCGCCTACGATCCCGAGGCGACCGACGAGGCTAAGCGTATCTTCGGCGAGCGTGCCGATCTGACCTTCTGCCGCGATGCTTTCCAGGCCTTGGAAGGTGCCGACGCGCTGGTGGTGGTCACCGAATGGAAGCAGTTCCGCAGTCCCGATTTCATACGGATGAGGGAATTGATCGCCGACGCAGTGGTGTTCGATGGCCGTAATCTCTACGATCCGCAGGAAATGGAAAGTTTCGGCTTGGCTTATTACGGTATTGGCCGTGGACGTTCGATTCATGCAGCATGATGTCTCTGCACAGGATAGGCTGTTGGAAAACCGCCTGATCGAATTGGAGACGCGCCTATCCTTCCAGGAACAGGCGTTATCCGAGTTGAGCGATGCGTTGGCCGATGCGCGTGCCGAAAGCCAGCGTAACGCGGCGTTGTTGCGTCACCTGCTTGAGGATCTGGGCAAGGTGCGCAGCACGCTATACGCCGATTCCTCCGACGAACCGCCACCGCCGCATTACTGATCCCCCGAATCGATCCGATCCCGTCCCGATGAGCGATACCCTACGCGACCAGTTGCTGGGCCTGGGCTTCAAGCCCGCGCCGAAACCCGAACGTCAGACTTCGTCTGGCGCACCGCCGTCGTCACGGGGGCGGCCGGGACAGCGCCCGGTACCGACGGGAGGGCGCGGCGAACGTGCTTCAGGCGCGGCGCCCGCCACCGGCAAGCCCGGCGGTAAGCAGGGGCGGCCTCATGCTGGCAGCAAGGTGCAGGCGGCCGGCCAGCCGACGCGTCGTCGCGAGGACATCGATCTTGCCAAGGCCTATGCGATTCGCGCCCAGCGCGAGAAAGACGAACGTATCGAGGCGGAGCGACTTAAGCAGGAAGAAGCACGACTGCGTCGCGAGGCCCGGGCCAAGCTGGACGAGCTGCTCAAGGGGCAGGCCCTGAACCAGGCCGAGGCCGATATCGCACGGCATTTCCCATATGGCGGCAAGATCAAGCGCATCTACGTCACTGCCGATCAGCTCAAGGCACTCAACGCCGGTGAGTTGGGCGTGCTGCAGCAGAATGGCCGCTATCTGTTGGTGACTGCGGCATTGTTGGATCAGGCTGAGGCGATCTTCCCGGCGGCGGTGGCACTGCGTGTGGACCCGAATGCAGCGGCCGAGGAAGACCCTTATGCCGATCCGAAGTATCAGATCCCCGACGATCTGGTCTGGTGACCTCGGCGTTTCCTGGCATGCGATGCGCGGACGCAGAACGCTTAGTTCAGTTGTCGTGCTGCACTTGCAAGGTGGAGATTGCTCAGGCCCCGGATGCGGCCTATGCCGCGATAACCGCATGACCTGAGCAACAACTGGTGGTCATTACATTGCCGATCAGTGCTTGCCGACGGCCTTATCGAAGCGTGCATTGACCTGATTCCAGTTGACCACCGACCACCAGGAACTGATGTAATCGGCGCGCTTGTTCTGGTATTTCAGGTAGTAAGCGTGTTCCCATACATCTAACGCCAGCAGCGGTGTGCCGCGCTCGGCGACCACGTCCATCAGTGGATTGTCCTGGTTGGCCGTGGTAGTGATGGCGAGCGAACCATCCGCTTTGAGGATCAGCCACACCCAGCCAGAGCCGAATACTTTCTTAGCCGCTTCGGTGAACTTAGCCTGGAAGGCCGCTTCGGAGCCGAATGTCTGTACGAGCTTGGCCTTGAGTTTGGGCGAGGGGCTGCCGCCTTTGCCGACCGGCGCCATCACTGTCCAGAACAGGCCGTGGTTGTAGTCACCGCCGGCATTGTTGCGCACTGCCGTGTCGTAACGCGAGATGTGCGCCTGGATATCTTCGAGCGAGGTCGTGGCCAGGTCCGGATAGTCTTTCACCTTTTCATTGAGATTGTCCACGTAAGCCTTGTGATGGCGGTCGTGGTGGATTTCCATCGTCCGCGCATCGATGGCTGGCTCCAGGGCCGCGTTCGCATACGGCAATGGTGGAAGCGAGAACGGCGCTTTGTCGGTGTCTGCGGCGGATGCAAGGTTGGCCGTTGCCAACAGCGCGGTCATGCATAGGGTTTTCAGGGTGAAGCGTTTCATCGGTTGATCTCTCCATCGGATGGGGGCGCGCTCCCGTGGTGCACACGGTCTGGCGCTGTCATGCGTATCGCCGCAATAGTGTGCGTGAGCAGGTTCTGCGTCGGTAGACGATTCAGTCTATCGGTAATCCGTAGGGAACACTGCGTCGGCGGGTATCAGAGTACGACAGAGCGAAGATCCCGACCACGCAGGATACGGTTCGGCCGGGACGGTCACGGCGTAGCGTTGTGACATCGATACGATTGTGGCGACCTGCCGCGTACCGTGTCGACGCCTCATTGTCACCAGACCAGGGATCGACGTGTTGTCGGCAGATTGGTGGAGACCAGGTCAGTGGAGTGGGCTGTGGCCTTGCAGCACTCAATGCAACCAGATATCCGCCAGCAGCTTCACGTTCAACACCACAATCAGCCCGGCGATGGCCCAGGACAACCAGCCCAGCCAGCGCCGCACCACCAACGAACCCATTTTGCGTTTGTCGGTGACGAAGCGCACCAGCGGAATGACCGCGAACGGCAGTTGCATCGACAGCAATACCTGACTCAGTACCAGCAGCTTGGCGGTGCCCTGTTCGCCATACAGCCAGGTGACCACGATCACCGGGACGATCGCCAGGCCACGGGTCAGCAGGCGCCGTGCCCAAGCCGGTAGGCGCAGGTGCAGGAAGCCTTCCATGACGATCTGTCCGGCTAGCGTGGCAGTCACGGTGGAGTTGATGCCCGAAGCCAGCAGCGCCACTGCGAACAGTGTTGAGGCCAGACCGACGCCGAGCATCGGCGCCAGCAGTTGATGGGCTTGTTCGATTTCTTCGACGTCGGTGCGGCCATGCGCATGGAACACGGCGGCGGCCAGGATCAGGATCGCGGCGTTGACGAACAAGGCTAGGCTCAGCGCGATGGTGCTGTCGGTCAGCGCCCAGCGCAGAGCGGAACGGCGGCCCTGGTCGCTGCGCTCGTAAGCGCGGGTTTGCACGATCGATGAGTGCAGGTATAGGTTGTGCGGCATCACCGTCGCGCCGATGATGCCGATGGCCAGATACAGGGCGGCCGGGTCGGTGACCACTTGCGGGTGTGGGATGAAGCCGGCCAGCACCTCGCGTAGTGGCGGCGCGGCCAGTGCGATCTGCGCGATGAAGCAGACGAAGATCACCACCAGCAAGGCGATCACGAAGGCCTCCAGAGCGCGGAAGCCGCGGCGCATCAAATGCAGCACCAGCAGCGCGTCGATGGCGGTGATGATCGCACCGGCAGTGAGCGGGATGCCGAACAGCAGCTTCAGCGCGATCGCGGTGCCGATCACTTCGGCCAGGTCGCAGGCGACGATGGCCGCTTCGCAAGCCAGCCACAACAGGATATTCACCGGTCTGGAGTAGTGCGCGCGGCAGGCCTGTGCTAGATCGTGGCCGGTGGCGATGCCGAGGCGCGCTGCCAATCCTTGCAGCACGATCGCCATCAAGTTGGAGAGCAGGATCACCGAGAGCAGCAAGTAGCCGAAGTGCGAGCCGCCTGCGATGTCGGTCGCCCAGTTGCCCGGGTCCATGTAGCCGACGGAGACCATGTAGCCCGGTCCCAAGAAGGCCAGGAAACGCCGCCATCCGCGTCCGCTCCCAGGCACGGGGACGCTGGCATGCAGGTGGCCCAGCGTGGGACGCGCATCGCCGCTTGTCGCGGGCAATGTGCTGGCGGAGGTGGGTAGGGGCAGAGGGTCGGCCATGGCAACGGGCAGCGGCGGCGGAGTGCGAGGTATTATATAGCAAATGCTATATGCTTTAGCATTGACAATTAAAATCACTGCGATCACTGCGATCACTGCGATCACTGCGATTTCGGCCAGAATAGACAGGCGGCTGGCATGCGCTGGCACCGGACAAGGGCGTTGCGATGCAGAAAAGCGGGAAGTCGATGGTGCCGGCGGCGGCGCTGCTCGACGCCGAAGTGCAGGTCGAAAGCTTCCGCCAGGTGCGCGAGGCGCACCGCCTGGAGCTGATCGAGGACTATGTGGAACTGATTTCCGACCTGCTCGCCGATGGTGGCGAAGCGCGGCAGGTGGATATCGCCGCGCGTCTGGGCGTGGCCCAGCCGACGGTGGCCAAGATGCTCAAGCGCCTGGTCAAGGGCGGCTGGGTGGTGCAACGGCCCTACCGGGGGGTGTTCCTGACCGCCGAGGGCGAAGCGCTGGCCGCAGCCAGCCGGCAGCGGCATCAGACGGTGGAGCAGTTTCTGCTGGCGCTGGGCATCGATGCGGATACGGCGCGCCGCGATGCAGAAGGTATCGAACATCACGTCAGCGAGGCGACGTTGGCGGTGTTCGCCGAGTTCGTGCGCAGCCACGGCATGTTGCGATGAGCGACGGCGAGCAGGCGCGCGACGAACGCTGGATGCGCCACGCACTGGCGCTTGCCGAGCGCGCAGAGCGCGAATTCGATGAGATTCCGGTCGGTGCGGTGTTGGTGTCGGCCGAGGACGCGGTGCTGGGCGAGGGCTGGAATCTCAACATTGCCGAGCACGATCCCAGCGCGCATGCGGAAATTGTGGCGTTGCGACAGGCTGGCCGCCGGCTGGGCAACCATCGTTTGCCTGGTAGCACGCTCTATGTGACCCTGGAGCCGTGTGCCATGTGTGCGATGGCGCTTGTGCACGCACGCGTGGCGGAATTGGTCTACGCCGCTGCCGACCCGAAGACCGGTGCCTGCGGCAGCGTGTTCGATCTGCTGGGCGATCCGCGCCACAACCACCGTGTACAGGTCCGCGGTGGCGTGCTGGCGGCGGCGGCCAGCGTGCGGCTGACGAATTACTTCCGCGCCAAACGCGGCAAGCCGCTCGTCGGCGATTGAGTCTGCGCGCCCCTGCCAGTGTCGCAAGTCACGCGGTATCATGAGAGAACGATACGCACACTCTCGCGCCGGCAGCTCCGTTGCGAACGATAGGATGGTGATATGGCCGAAAACCAAGCGGCGAATGATCGACTGATCTGGATCGATCTGGAAATGACCGGTTTGGATACCGAACGCGACTCGATCATCGAGATCGCCACGGTGGTCACGGATGCGCAACTCAACGTGTTGGCGGAAGGGCCGGAGTTCGCCATCGCGCATCCGTTGCAGACGCTGGAAGCGATGGACGAGTGGAACCGCAATCAGCACCGTCAATCCGGGCTGTGGCAGCGCGTGCTCGACAGTCAGGTCGGTCTGGCCCAAGCCGAGGCGCAGACGATGGCGTTCCTGACACAGTGGTGCAAGCCTGGCGCTTCGCCGATGTGCGGCAACTCGATCTGCCAGGATCGGCGCTTCCTGCACCGGCAGATGCCACGGCTGGAGCGTTTCTTCCACTATCGCAATCTGGACGTGTCCACACTGAAGGAACTGGCGCGGCGCTGGGCGCCGACGGTGTCCACCGGGCTTGTCAAGACCTCCTCGCATACCGCGCTCAGCGACGTGCACGACTCCATCGCCGAACTGCGCTACTACCGGCCGTTCATGGGGGCGTTGGGCGGGCAGGGCGTCGGCTAAGGCAGGCTTCGTATCAGTTGGTCCGCGTTATCTGCGCGCATTTGTCGTTTCTGCGTTGAGGTCAGCGCGTCCGTGGCGGCTCTGGCGTGCTCTCGCCGTTATCGGTGAGGCTCTTACGTAACAGATCGGCGATCAGAGTCCCGTCGACGGCGTGGTGATACACGTGCAGGTCGCGCTGTGGGTAGGGAATGCTGAGACCGTTCTCCAGCAATTGATTGCGGATCTGCTCCAGGGTGGTGCTCTTGGCGGTGCCGAAGTCGCTGTTCTTGGCATAAGCGAACAGCGTCAGGTCGACGGTGCTTTCGCCGAGCTTGGCGACCTGTACGAACGGCGCGGGCGTTTTCAGTAGAGCGGGGTTGTCCTCGGCGATCTGTAGAAGCAGGTCTTGCGCTTTCTTGAGGTCGTCGTCATAACCGACGCCGACGGTGATCTCCAGGCGCCGATTGGGCAGGGTGCTGTAGTTGACGATCGGCGCGGTGGTGATCGTGCTGTTGGGCAGGGTGACCATGCGCTCGTCGAACGTGCGCAGGCGGGTCTGGAAGATCCGGATCTCCTCGACCACGCCTTCTTGGCCGGCCACCACGACATGATCGCCGTCGCGCATCGGCCGTAGGACGATCAGCATCACGCCCGAGGCGATGTTGGACAGCGAATCCTTCAGTGCCAGGCCGACGCCGAGTCCGGCGGCGCCGAGTACCGTGAACAACGACGTCGGCGGTACCCCAATTTTCTGTAGTGCGGTCACCAGCACCAGTACCAGCATCAAGGCATAGGCGAGGTTGCGTAGAAATTTGCTGAGCGTGCTTTCCACCCCTGCGCGTAGCAGCGCATGTTGTAGCCACAGGCTCAGGCGCTTGGCGATCCATATCCCCGCGACCAGGATGACCAACGCCACTCCCAAGTCGAGCCCATATCGAGCCCAATCCAGCTGTGTCCAATCGAACGTGCGCGTCGTTGGTGCGACCGAAGAAGCGCCCGTGGCCGCTGCCCACGCCATCACCCATGTGCCTGCCATCGCCTCAACCCTCGCGTTTGCGCTTGGCTAGACGCAGCCAGGTATCGACCACGGTGTCGGGATTCAGCGACAACGACTCGATGCCTTCCTGCATCAGCCACTCGGCCAGGTCGGGATGGTCCGACGGCCCCTGGCCACAGATGCCAACATACTTGCCCTTGGTCCGCGCGGCTCTGATCGCCATCGACAGCAGTTTCTTGACTGCCGGATTGCGCTCATCGAACAGGTGCGCCACGATTGAGGAGTCGCGGTCCAGCCCCAGGGTGAGCTGGGTCAGATCGTTGGAGCCGATCGAGAAGCCATCGAAGATTTCGAGAAATTCCTCGGCCAGCAAGGCGTTCGATGGCACTTCGCACATCATGATGATCTTCAGGCCGTTCTCGCCCCGGCGCAGTCCGTTGCCGGCCAGGACCTCGATGACCTTGCGGCCTTCTTCCAGGGTCCGCACGAACGGAATCATCACCCACAAGTTATCCAGTCCCATGGTGTTGCGGACCTTGAGCACGGCCTCGCATTCCAGTGCGAACGCGGCGGCGAAACTCGGATCGACGTAGCGGCTGGCGCCACGGAAGCCGATCATCGGATTTTCTTCATGCGGTTCGTAGTGGCTGCCACCGATCAGGTTGGCGTACTCGTTGGACTTGAAGTCCGACAGGCGCACGATCACCGGATGCGGCGCCACCGACGCGGTCAACGTGGCGATGCCTTCGGCCAGACGATTGACGTAGAAGCTGACCGGATCGGCGTAGCCGGCGATCTTTGCATCGATCTTCTGCTTGGTCGCCGTATCCTGCTGGGCGTAGTTCAGCAGCGCGTTGGGATGGATGCCGATGTGCGCGGCGATGATCATCTCCAGCCGCGCCAGACCGATGCCGGCATTGGGGAGTTGGCCGAAATCGAACGCGCGCTCCGGGTTGGCCACGTTCATCATGATCTTCAATGGCGCTGGCGGCATGTTATCCAAATCGGTGCTGATGCACTCGAAGGGCAGGCGTCCGGCGTAGATGTAGCCGGTGTCGCCCTCGGCGCAACTGACGGTGACGTCCTTGCCGTCTTCGATCAGCGCCATCGCGTTGCCGGTGCCGACCACCGCCGGCACGCCCAGTTCGCGGGCGATGATCGCCGCATGGCAGGTGCGGCCGCCGCGGTTGGTGATGATCGCCGAGGCGCGTTTCATCACCGGCTCCCAGTCGGGATCGGTCATGTCGGCGACCAGCACGTCGCCAGGCTGCACCCGATTCATGTCGTCCAGACTGCGCACCACGCGCGCGACACCTGCGCCGATTTTCTGCCCGATGGCGCGGCCTTCGGCAATCACTTCGCCGCGCTGTTGCAACGCGAAGCGCTCGATCCGGGTGGCATGGCTGCGCGATTTCACCGTCTCCGGGCGCGCCTGCACGATGAACAGCTTGCCACTGACGCCGTCTTTGGCCCACTCGATGTCCATCGGGCGCTGGTAGTGCTGCTCGATCACCAGTGCCTGCTTGGCCAGTTCCTGCACGTCTTCGTCGCTGATCGAGAAAGTATTGCGCAATGCCGCAGGGGTGTCCTCGATGCACACGCGCTCGCCTGGTACCTCGGAATACACCATGCGGATCGCCTTGCTGCCGAGCGAGCGGCGCAGGATCGCCGGCTTGCCGGCCTTCAGCGTGGGCTTGTAGACGTAGAACTCGTCGGGGTTGACCGCGCCCTGCACGACCATTTCGCCCAGGCCGAAGCTCGCGGTCACGAACACCACCTCGCGGAAGCCCGATTCGGTGTCGAGCGTGAACAGCACGCCGGATGCACCGACGCCCGAGCGCACCATCAGTTGCACGCCAGCGGACAAAAACACGTCCTCGTGTTTGAAGCCATGGTGTACGCGGTAGGCGATGGCACGGTCGTTGTACAAGCTGGCGAACACGTCCTTGACCTTGTGCACCACATCGTCGGCGCCGGTCACGTTGAGGAAGGTTTCCTGTTGACCGGCAAAGCTCGCATCGGGTAGATCCTCCGCGGTGGCCGAGGAGCGCACGGCCACGGCCACATTGCCGCCGCCGTTCTGGCTGCATAGTTGCGCATAGGCGTGGCGGATGGCCTGATCCAATGCCGGTTGCAGCGGCGCGTCAATGACCCAGCTGCGGATTTCCTTGCCGGCGGCAGTCAGCGCAGCGACGTTCTCCACATCGAGGGTGGCGAGTTTGTCGAAGATGCGGCGATCAAGTGCGTTGTGCGCGACGAACGCCTTGAATGCATCTGACGTGGTGGCGAAACCGCCCGGCACCGACACGCCCAATCCGGCCAGATTGCCGATCATTTCGCCAAGGGATGCATTTTTGCCGCCGACGCGGGCCAGATCGGCCAAGCGTAGCTCATGCAACCACAGGATGTTCTCGTTCAAGTGCGATGCTCCGTTTGGGCCATCGCCCGAGCCGGGCTGAATGGCCACGTCCGTGAGGGGGAAAATCGGTATCATGCAATGCACACTCGCACAGTGCGAGTGGGTGTATCCGTTGCGTGCCAGCCAGGAGCATGCAGGTCATGTCGACGATCAGACCGGTGTTCTATGTCTCCGATGGAACCGGCATCACCGCTGAAACCATTGGGCATAGCCTACTCACCCAATTCATCGGTTTCAACTTTGTTACCGACCGCATGGCATTCGTGGACGATGCGGTAAAAGCCCGCGAGGCGGCACAGCGGATCCATGCCGCGGGCGAGCGCTACCAGGTGCGGCCGATCGTGGTGAATTCCTGCGTTGACCCGCAGTTGAGCGTGCTGTTGGCCCAGAGCGGGGCGCTGATGCTGGATGTGTTCGCACCGTTCATCGAACCACTGGAGCGCGAATTGAACGCCCCGCGGCACGCGCGGGTGGGGCAGGCGCACGGCATGGTGGATTTCGAGACCTATCACCGCCGTATCAATGCAATGAATTTCGCCTTGACCCACGACGATGGCATCGCGCTGACCTACGACGAAGCCGATCTGATCCTAGTGGCCGTCTCGCGCGCGGGCAAGACGCCGACCTGCATCTATTTGGCGCTGCACTATGGCGTACGTGCAGCCAACTATCCCTTGACCGACGAAGATCTGGAGCACGACCGCCTGCCGCCGCGTCTGCGCGCTTATCGCAACAAACTGTTCGGACTGACCATCGATCCGGAGCGCTTGCAGCAGATCCGTCAGGAAAGGCGGCCGAATTCGCACTATGCCAACTTGGAGACGTGTCGGCGCGAAGTCGCCGCGGCCGAGAGCATGTTCCGCATGGAACGGATCTCAACCTTGAGTACCACGCATACCTCGATCGAGGAGATTTCCAGCAAGGTACTGACCACGTTGGGGTTGCAGCGCGAGATGTTCTGACAGCAGGCTCAGGCATGCCGGACTGAGCGGCGCAGAATCTGGCTGAACCGGCAGACTCGCGTTCGCAACGCGGATTTCCACAGTAGGCCTGCTGGTCCGATCCGTCAATGCTGCCGCTTACATCCTCCAGCGTGTAGGATCGGGGCATGCCGCACGCCCTGACCCGCAGCGAACGTATCCCCCGGCTAAGCCGATTTGCCTGGCTGATGGGGTTGTATGCCGAGAACTATCAGCACCTCAATCGCCTGTTTGTGCCGGCCGATCTGGCCGTGGGCAGTTACGTCTCCAGCATTGGTGACGGCCTGGACCTGCGCCTGGACGTGATCGAACACCATCGCTACACCGTCGAACTGCGCATCACCTACGACCTGTGCGACCCGGTGACCGGCGAGCCGGACCCGTCGGCCTATGTGCGTCTTTACCGCGACGCACGCCAAGCCGAAACCACCCACTGCTATGTCGGCCGCCGCTGGCAGGACGTGATGGGCTTGTATCCGCCGCCAGCCGAACTGATCAGCCACCGCATGCGCATGAATACGTTTCTCAGCAAGTGGCTGGAGTACCTGGCCGAGCGCGGCCACGGCGTGGCCACACTGAAGCCGGCGCCGCCGTTGCCACGCCTGCGACACGATACGGCGGCTCCCACCGTCTAAACGCCGCACTGTGCGGCATACTGCGCCACCGTCCATCGCCCTGCCAGCGCATGCCTTATACCCCCATCGTCGCTACCCTCGGCTACGTACTTTCTCCAGACCGCTCCCGGGTGCTGTTGGTCCACCGCAATGCACGGCCCGGCGACCAGCACCTGGGCAAGTACAACGGCCTGGGCGGCAAGGTCGAGGCGGACGAAGATGTATTGGCCGGAATGCGCCGTGAAATCCGTGAGGAGGCTGGCATCGAGTGCGAAACCCTGCAGTTGCGCGGCACCATCAGTTGGCCCGGCTTCGGCAAGCAGGGCGAGGACTGGCTGGGCTTCGTGTTCCTGATCGATGCCTACAGCGGCGAACCGTATACCGAAAATGCCGAGGGCAGCCTGGCCTGGGTGCCGGTGGCGCAGATGGCCACGCTGCCGTTGTGGGAAGGCGACCGCCATTTCTTGCCGTTGGTGTTCGACGACGATCCGCGTCCTTTCCATGGCGTCATGCCGTACCGCGATGGACGCATGCTGTCCTGGCGCTATTCGCGGGTGTGAGCTGTACATATCGGTGTTGGCGCGCGCGCTGGTTGTCCACAACGGCTGTGGATCGATGCCGGACAAGGCTGTGGGCAACGTCGACAAGTGGTTGAAATCGCTGGTCGCATGCGGTGAGTGGCGAAAAAATCGGCAGACGTCGGCACGGTTCTCCACAGCGGCTGTGGATGGAATCGCCGCAGGTCTGTGGATAAGCGCGGGACTGGTTTGCAGCGCAAGGCGGGTATCGATGTTGGCGAAAATAGTGCCAGGACCGTCACAAGAGCGTGGCCGCCTTGCAGACAGAGTTGGGAATGACACCAATTACTGCGCGGTCCAGCCGCCATCGATGGCGATGGTCTGCGCGGTAATGTTGCGCGCGGCAGGGGAGGCGAGGAACGCCACGCAGCCAGCCAATTCGTCATAGTCGATGAACACCCCCTTGGGCATCGGCTTGAGCATTACCTGTGCGATCACGTCCGCTGCGGAAATGCCACGAGTGCGGGCTTGGTCGGCGATCTGCTTGTCCACCAGCGGCGTTTTGACGTAACTGGGGCAGAGCGTGTTGATGGTGATGTCGGTATCGGCGGTTTCCAGTGCGATCACCTTGGAGAATCCGACCAGCCCGTGCTTGGCCGCGACATAGGCGCTCTTGTAGGGGCTGGCGACCAACGAGTGGATGCTGCCGATATTGACGATGCGGCCGAAACCGCGTGCGCGCATGCCTGGCAACACCGCCTGAGTCAGTCGTGCCACGCCGGTCAGCATCACTTCCACAAGCAGGCTCCATCTGTCCATCGGAAAATCCTGCAAGGGTGCCACGTGCTGCAAACCGGCATTGTTGACCAGCACGTCCACCGGGCGCGACAACGTGGCCAGGGCTGCCTCGATGCTGGCCGCGCTGCCGACGTCTAACGCCACCGACTCGGCCGAACCGCCGGCCTGACGCAATTGCGTGGCCACTGCGGCGGCGGCGGCAGCGTCGAGGTCGCTGACCACGATGTGACGGTCACTGGCGGCGAGTTCACGGGCGATGCCCGCGCCGATGCCGCTGGCGGCGCCGGTGATCAGGACAGTCTGCATGGGGAGTACCTGTGCGAAAGTGGGGCGTTGAGCGTAACAGCGCACGCGGCAGATCGTAGCGGCGGCGCTCGCCAGTGCGGCGACACCACGCTATCCTGTATCTGTCACTAGGACGCCTGCGTCGAATCCGCCACACATGCCGATGACATGTCGATGAAACGTCATTTCTCGATGTTGCGCGAGTTCCGGCTGGCCGATTGGTTCACCCTCGGCAATGCTTTCTGCGGGACTGGCGCGGTGTTCGCGGCGATGCGTTTTCTACAGGATGGCCGATGCAGCGACCTGCTATTCGGGATGGCGCTGATTCCATTGGCGTTTGTGTTCGATGCCTTGGATGGCCGGGTGGCGCGTTGGCGCAAGTCGGCTTCCACCCTGGGCCGCGAATTGGATTCGCTGGCCGACGTGATTTCCTTCGGTGTCGCTCCGGCGGCGTTGGCCTACGCCTGCGGCATGCAAGGCGGCTGGGACTGGCTGGTGCTGAGCTTCTTCGTGTGTTGTGGAGTCAGCCGCTTGGCGCGCTACAACGTCACCGCCGAGCAACTAGCCGGCGATGACGACAAGGTTCCGTATTTCGAAGGAACGCCGATTCCCAGCAGCCTGGGCTTGGTGATGGTGCTAGCGATGGCGGCGCATTTTGGCCGCATCGGCGATGCGTTGTGGTGGGGGCAATGCCGCCTCGGCCCTTGGTTGCTGCACCCATTGGTGCTGTTGTTCGCGTTGTCCGGATCGTTGATGATCAGCAAGACCCTGCGCATTCCCAAGCCCTGAGCTGCGACGTATTGCTATCATCGCCAACAGGCTTGGGAGAGTGGCGATGAAAGCTAGCGGTGGCACGAGCCCCGGCGATTTCGAAGCAATGGCACGGCAATACTGGGACGCCTGGAGCGCCATATTGCGGCAGGGGAGTGCAGCATCGGCGGCAGCGCCGATGCGCGAGAACGGTTCCTGGCGCGAGGCGATCGACGCCTGGGCGCAATGGCTGCCGCGTAGCACGTCAACGCACACCGAGGACGCTGTCGCACGGTTTCAGCAGCATGCCGGCGATTGGCTCGGTGCGATGCAGCAAGTGGCCGTCGGCTTCGCCGGACGCGACGCCAGCAGCGCCGAGGTGGCCGATGCCTGGAAGCGGCAGGTACAGAGCCAACGCGAGCAATGCCTGCAGTGGTTGCTCGGTTCGCTGGCGGGCGCTGGTCAGGCCACGCTTGACCCGTGGCTGCAGCAAGCGGCGCACTGGATGCAGGGGGTGCAACGCGACAGTAGTCCATGGCTGCAGATGCCGGGGTTCGGCCCGGCGCGTAATCATCATGCGCGTTGGCGGGCGCTGACCAAGGCGCAGCAGGAGTATCTGGCGCAGTCGCAGTCTTATATGGCGCTGCTGCATGCTGCCATTGACCGCGCGTTCCTCGTGTTCGAGGAGAAATTGCGCGCACACGAGGACCCAGGCCGGCAATTGACCAACGCGCGTGCGATGTTCGACCTGTGGATCGATGCCGCCGAAGAAGCTTATGCGGCAGTGGCATTGTCACCGGAGTTCCGTCAGGTCTACGCCGATTTCGCCAATGCGCAGATGCGGCTACGGGGGCTGCTGCAACGCGAGGTCGAGCAGGTTTGCGAGCAAATGGGCCTGCCGACGCGCACCGAGTTGGATGCCGCGCATTGCCGCATCGCAGATCTGGAGCGGCGCCTGCGTCGGCTGGAGCGCGGCGCGGGGCAGGGGGCTGGCACGGCGCGCCCGTCAGTGACGGAGCGTGCCCCAGCCGCCGCCCTCTCGACGTCACCGACCGCGCCCGCTAAACGCACCGTGTCCAAAAAGACAGCAGCGAAGACGGCTCAGGCCATGCCGTCGGCAACTGCCAAGGCGCACCGCAGCGTCGGCGCGTCACCGCCACGCCGGAGCCGCGCATGAAGGGGCCACTGAGTTTCAGCAGCGACGATCTGCTGCAGGAAACCCTGGAACTGCAGCGCAAGTTGCTCGAGGGCATGCGGGTATTGCCTGGCCTGGACGAGGTGCAGTACGGGGCCACTGCACGCCAGGAAGTATGGCGCGATGGCAAGGTCGTGTTGTACCGCTTCGTCGGCAGCAAGCCGCCGACAGCCAAGGTGCCATTGCTGATCGTGTACGCCCTGGTCAACCGCCCGTACATGGTGGACCTGCAGGCCGATCGTTCCCTGGTACAGGGCTTGCTGACACTGGGCGAGGATGTGTACGTGCTGGATTGGGGCTACCCCGACCGATCCGAGCGCTATCTGACCCTGGAAGATTACTTGCTGCGCTACATCGACGGTGCTGTGGACCATCTGCGTGACAGTAACGCTAGCGCGCCAGTGAATGTCCTGGGCATTTGCCAAGGCGGCACGTTTTCGTTGTGCTATGCCGCGTTGCGACCGGAGAAAGTGCGCAATCTGGTCACGATGGTCACCCCGGTGGATTTCCACACACCGGACAACATGCTGTCGAACTGGGTACGCCAGGTCGACGTGGATCTGTTCGTGGATACCTTGGGCAACGTACCAGCCGACCTGATGAACGTCAGTTACCTGATGCTCAAGCCATTCCGCTTGAATCTGCAGAAATACGTCGGTCTGCTCGACATCCTCGACGATCCGCAGGCGCTGGAGGATTTCCTGCGCATGGAAAAGTGGATCTTCGACTCGCCCGACCTGGCTGGCGAGACATTCCGCGAATTCGTCAAACAGTTCTATCAAGACAATGCCCTGGTGCATGGCCGCGCACGGATCGGCGACCACACGGTGGATCTTGGACAGGTGACGATGCCGGTGCTCAATGTCTACGCCGAGCAGGACCATTTGGTGCCGCCGGACGCCTCGCGGGCGTTGCGCGGGGTGGTCGGTAGCCACGACTACGCCGAACTGAGTTTCCGCGGTGGACATATCGGCATCTACGTCTCTGGCCGTGCCCAGCGCGAAGTGCCGGCATCGCTGCATCGCTGGCTGGCCGAGCGCGACGGTGGACACTGAGCTTGCCGTCTACCGTAGTTCGTCCATTCGGCAGCGCTCTGAGAGCGTTTCATGTCGAAATGACGGATTTGCGTTGTCGCATCACCATGTTTGTCGCGCGGGCCCATGCGGCGAACACGACAGACAGGCGGTGACGATCTGTTCCAGTCGCTTACAGAGAGGGAGTTGAGTTGGCATAGTTAATTTCATGTGATTATTCAGCAATGCATTTGTAGAGCAATATCCCTGGATGAGCCTTGATGCAGCACTTCCTCACATGATGCTGTGTCGTGTTCGCGTCAGCTTCACTGAATTTCAGCTATACGAAACGTGATGTCTGGTCGCTGTCGAGATCGGGCTCAGCACGGGTGGTGAGAAGCCACTGCTGACTCAGTGCGTGTGCATGCCCATGAAAGACACCAAGCGTGGATCTGAGATCCACGTCGAACGTCTGCTTGGGGTGAGCAACCGGCAGCCAAGGATCATGGTGCTGGAGTCGTTGCAAGACGATATTCTGGTGGAGCGTTTGCATAGGTATGATTCACGTTGCCCCCGGCGTGCGAACCCTGGGGTGGTTGCCCGCCTAGTCGGGCCAGCGATGGTTCGCATCGACCTGCCCCGACCATGTCCGCATCCGACTCCAGCCCCGACCATTCGTTGCCTGTAAGCGTCGACTCGGACGCGCCTACGGGCGTGTCCAACCGGAGCAGCGATATCTTCTTCGCTGCGGTGCAGACCACGCGCATGCCGATGATCGTCACCGATCCGAACCAGCCGGACAACCCGATCATCTTCGTCAATAACGCTTTCCTGGAGATGACCGGCTACAGCAAGGAGGAACTGATCGGCAATAATTGCCGCTTCCTGCAAGGGCCGGACACCGACCGCGAAACCGTGCGCAGCGTGCGTGATGCGATCGCTTCGCACACCGAAGTGGCTGTGGAGATCCTCAACTATCGCAAAGACGGTTCCAGCTTCTGGAACGCGCTGTACATCTCTCCGGTCTACGACGAGTGCGGCAAGCTGGTGTACTTCTTCGGCTCGCAATTGGATGTCAGCCGCCGCCGTGATGCCGAGGATGCCCTGCGTCAGGCGCAGAAGATGGAGGCTCTGGGCCAGCTCACCGGGGGTATCGCGCACGACTTCAACAATCTGCTGCAGATCATGTCCGGCTATCTGGAGCTGATCGAGCATGCGGTGCAAGGCGAGTCGTCCACTCCGCTATTGTTGTCCAAGAGTGTGGAGCGTGCCCGCGATGCGGCCAGCCAGGCGGCGCGGTTGACCCAACAATTGTTGGCGTTTGCGCGCAAGCAAAAGTTGGAAGGACGCGTACTCAATCTCAATGCGCTGGTAGCGGGGATGAGCGATGTGGCAAAGCGCACCCTCGGCGACAGCATTGCATTCTCGCTGGAACTGGCCTCGGATTTGCGCAATTGCCGGATCGATCCGACACAGGCCGAGGTCGCGTTGCTGAACATCCTGATCAACGCACGCGATGCGATGGCCGAGCAGTCCGTGCCGCGGTTGGTGATTCAGACCCGCAACGTGTCGGTGCGCGTCAACGAACCGACGACCTACGATAATCTGCTACCCGGTCACTACGTGTGCGTATCGGTCACCGATAACGGCAGCGGCATGCCGCCGGAGGTGCTGGCCCGCGTTCTGGATCCGTTCTTCACCACAAAGGATGAAGGCAAGGGGACTGGCCTTGGCCTGTCGATGGTGTATGGCTTTGCAAAGCAATCCGGCGGTGCGGTGCGTTTGTATTCCGAAGAAGGCCATGGCACCACCGTGCGCTTGTATTTCCCCATCGACGACAACGTCGAGAACATGGCGCCACGCGACTCGCGCGCACGTCGCCCATTCGATCGCCAGGGCGACGAGACCATCCTGATCGTCGAGGATCGGCCGGATATCGCCGACTTGGCGCGCCTGTTCCTGGAAGATCAGGGCTACGTCACGCATGTGGTGTACAACGCGCGCGAAGCGCTGGCGTTGATCGATACCGGTATCCATGTGGACTTGCTGTATTCGGACCTGATCATGCCCGGCGGCCTCAATGGGGTGATGCTGGCGCGTGAGGTGCGGCGCCGACAGCCGCGCATCAAGGTATTGCTGACGACCGGCTATGCGGAGTCCTCGATCGAACGCACCGATGCCGGTGGTAACGAATTCGAAGTGCTGGCCAAGCCCTACAACCGTCAGGAGTTGACCCGCAAGGTCCGCATGGTGTTGGATGGTCCGAACGGAACGGAGTGAGTTGAACGGGACAGGTCTGCGTGCGCCTGTCAACGGGTTCCCCGGTGGCGCGCGCACTGCGAAAATAGCGGTTTTCCGCAAGGCGGCTTCGGCCGGACGCAATGCACGACACTCAGCTCGCCCAGCAGATCGCCAATACCATCGCCGCGGAGATCGGTGCGCAACCAGCGCAAGCACGCGCGGCCATCGCGCTGCTCGATGAAGGCGCCAGCGTTCCGTTCATCGCGCGCTACCGTAAGGAAGTCACGGGCGGCCTGGACGATACCCAGCTACGCAATCTGGAAGTGCGTCTGGTCTACCTGCGCGAACTGGAAGAACGCCGTGCCGCGGTCCTGAGCAGTATCGCCGAGCAGGGCAAGCTCAGCGATCAATTGCGCGCGGAAATCGTCGCCGCCGACACCAAGTCGCGATTGGAAGACCTGTACCTGCCGTACAAGCCCAAGCGGCGCACGCGCGCGCAAATCGCCCGCGAGGCCGGGCTGGAACCGTTGGTCGATGGACTGCTGGCCGATCCGTCGCAGGTGCCGGAAACGGTTGCCGCCGGTTTCGTCGATGCAGACAAGGGCGTGGCCGACGTCAAGGCGGCGTTGGAAGGCGCACGCGCGATCCTGATGGAACGCTGGGGCGAAGATGCGTCGCTGGTCGGCGAATTGCGTACCTGGTTGAGCGAGGTCGGAGTGATCCGCGCTCGCGTCGCCGAAGGCAAGGAGCAGGAAGGTGCCAAGTACCGCGATTATTTCGATCACGCCGAAGCGCTGGCCAAAATTCCCTCGCACCGCTTGCTGGCCCTGTTCCGTGCGCGCCGCGAGGACATCGTCTCTCTGGAACTGGACCCGGGCAGCGACCCTGACGCTGGCCACCAGTATGCCGAGGGGCGGGTCGCATTGCGTGCCGCTATCGCCAACCAGGGCCGGCCCGGTGATCGCTGGCTGCTCGATGCATGCCGCATGACTTGGCGTGCCAAGTTGCACATGCATCTGCTACTGGATCTGTTCAACCAGGCGCGCGAAAAAGCCGAGGCCGAGGCCATCGCTGTGTTCGGCGACAACCTGCAAGATTTGATGCTTGCCGCGCCGGCAGGCCCGCGCGTGACCTTGGGGCTGGACCCGGGCATCCGTACCGGTTGCAAGATCGCGGTGGTCGATGCCACCGGCAAGTTGCTCGCCACCGAGACGATTTATCCGCACGAGCCGCGCCGGCAATGGGATCAGGCGTTGCACACCCTCCAGCAGTTGTGTACCCAGCATGGCGTGGAATTGATCGCCATCGGCAACGGCACCGCCAGCCGCGAGACCGACAAGCTGGCGGCGGATCTGATCAAGCAGAATCCGCAGCTGTCGCTGGAAAAGATCGTGGTCAGCGAAGCGGGCGCTTCGGTGTACTCGGCCTCGGAATTGGCGGCAAAGGAGTTCCCGCAATTGGACGTATCGCTGCGCGGGGCGGTGTCGATCGCGCGGCGTCTGCAGGACCCGTTGGCGGAACTGGTCAAGATCGAGCCGAAGGCGATCGGCGTGGGTCAGTACCAACACGACGTGGACCAGTACCGCCTTGCGCGGGCGTTGGATGCCAGGGTGGAGGACTGCGTCAACGCGGTGGGCGTGTACGTCAATACCGCCTCGGCGGCACTGCTCTCGCGGGTGTCGGGGCTTTCGTCCAGCGTGGCCGAGAACATCGTGCGTCACCGCGACGACAATGGTCCGTTCAAGCGGCGCAAGGATCTGCTGAAAGTGTCGCGGCTGGGCGAGAAGACCTTCGAACAGTGCGCCGGCTTTCTGCGCATTGCCGATGGCGAGGAGCCGCTGGATGCCTCGGCAGTGCATCCGGAAGCGTATCCGGTGGTGGAGCGCATCGTCGGCGCCACCGGCAAGCCGATCAAGGCGCTGATCGGCGATGGCAGTTTCCTGCGCAGCCTCAAGCCCGATCAGTTCACCGATGCGACGTTCGGTGTGCCGACCGTACGCGACATCCTCAAGGAACTGGAAAAGCCAGGTCGCGACCCGCGTCCGGAGTTCAAGGCTGCACGTTTCGCCGACGGCGTGGAGGACATCAAGGATCTCAAGCCTGGCATGGTGCTGGAGGGGGTGGTCAGCAACGTCGCCGCTTTCGGCGCATTCGTCGATATCGGCGTACACCAGGATGGCTTGGTGCATATCTCCGCCTTGTCGGACAGTTACGTCAAGGATCCGCGCGAGGTGGTCAAGGCCGGCGATATCGTCAAGGTCAAGGTGCTCGAAGTGGATGTGGCGCGCAAGCGCATCGCACTGACCAGGCGCCTGGACGACACACCGGCACCGACACGGGCAGGCGAACGCGACGGCGGCGCACGCGCGCCCGCCGGTGCGGTGCGTCGCGCGCAGCGCGGCGGCAACCGGGAAGGCGGCAACGCCAAAGCACGGCCCCCTGCTATCGCACCGGCCAACAACGCCCTGGCCGACGCGTTCGCGCGGGCAAAGCGCGGCTGAAGAAGACGCTGGCTGCCGACTGATGTCGGCAGTCCGCAGGCTCAGGCTGGTTCGGTCTTGGAGCTGGAGCCTTGTTCGGTGACCGGCGCTGGCGAAACCAGCGAGGCTGCCAGCTCGATCAACTTCAACGGATCCACTGGTTTGCCCAGGTGTGCATCGAAGCCGGCTTCCAAGGCCAACGTACGATCTTCGCTGCGCACGTAGGCGGTCAGTGCGACTGCGGGAATGCGGCTGGTCGCGCCGGCCCCGCGTGCGCGGATGCTGCGAATCAGGCTGTGTCCATCGCGGCGCGGCATGCCCACGTCGCTGACCAGCAGCGCATAAGGGCGCTCGCGCAACAGTGCCTCGGCGTCGTCGGCGGATACCGCGATTTCGACTGTCGCACCGGCTTCTTGCAAGAAGCGCTGGGTGACGCCGCGAGAATCCATGTCGTCGTCGACCACTAACACGCGGACTCCGTCCAGACGAATGCCGCCAGCACGCAAGCCGCCGCTGGCGATCGCGCCGCCTTCGTGGCTGCGGATCTGATCCAGTCCATGTAGGTCGTTGCGTGGTAATAGCAGGGTAAAAGTCGAGCCGAGGCCGAGGCCATCGCTGATGACCGACAGTTGCCCATGATGCAGTTCCGTCAATTGCTTGGCGATGGACAAGCCCAGGCCGAGTCCACCGGCACTGCGCGTACTGCTGGCATCGGCCTGACTGAAGCGGTCGAATACGTGCGGTAGAAACAGCGGTTCGATACCCAAGCCTGTATCGCTGACCTCGATGCGCATATGGGTGCTGCTGTTGCTCAGCGTTACCGTGATCTTGCCTGTGCTTGGAGTGAACTTGATCGCATTGCCGATCAAATTGGTTAACACCTGCTGCAGGCGTACCGTATCGCCCAGATACGGGGGGAGCGGCGTGCTGTCGGCGACTAAAACGATATCGACGCCCTTGTCTTCGGCACTGGGCCTGGCGGAGTCGATCGTTTCCCCGATCAGAGTGCGCAGATCCAATTCTGTCGGTTCGAGGCGGACCTTGCCGGAAAGAATGGCGCTCATGTCCAGCAAGTCGTCGATGATCTGCGCCTGGGTATGGGCGCTGCGCTCGATCACCTGCAGGCCCTTGCTGATATCTTTTTCGAGCACCTCCGTCTCTTGCTGCATCAGCCGCGCCCAGCCCAGGATCGCATTGAGTGGGGTGCGCAATTCGTGACTCAATGTGGCCAGAAATTCGTCCTTCATGCGGCTGGCCCGTTCGGCTTCGCTGCGTGCATTCTGTTCGGCGTCGAGCAGTTGCTGCAGGCGTAGGTCGGTTTTACGGCGTTCGATGATAATGCCGGCCAGCCGCGAGGCCGAGCGGGCCAGCTCCTGTTCGTGTGCGTTGGGGTAGTGCACGAACGGGAAATACAGCGCGACCGAGCCCAATACATCGCCATCGCTGGCGATGATCGGGGTAGAGCAGCAGGCGACGATGTCGGCTTCAACGGCCACGGTCAGATAGTGTTGCCAGTGCGCATCCAGGCGTATATCGCTGCACAGCACTTGCCGGCGCAGGTGGACCGCGCGTCCGCAGGAGACTGTGTTGGCATCGATCGGCAGGCGATGGATGGCCTTGCGGAATCCGGCCGGCATGCTCGGTGCCGCTCCCTCCAGCAAACATTGCTGATGCTCGTCGACGAGCATGATGGTGCAGCGCAAGCCCACATCGCTCTGCGCTTCGATACCGTGCGCGATTGCTTCGAGCACCACGTTCAACGGTTTTCCAGTGGTGATCATCTCCAGCGCCGAGCGCTCGGCGGCGGTGGCGTGCTCGATGCGCTTGCGTTCGGCGATGTCCATCAACGAGCCGATGAAGCCGAGGAACTGGCCCGATGAACTGAAGCGAGGAGTCGCGGTATCCACGCACCAGCGGTACTCGCCGTCGTGGCGGCGCAAGCGGTATTCGATCGTGTAGGCGCGGCGGTCGTTTGACGCCCGCGCCAGCATGCGCCCGGTCGCGGCGACGTCGTCGACATGGATCTTTTCCAGCCAGCCGGCCCCTAGTGCTTCCTGTTCGCTCTGGCCGGTGTAGAGGTACCACTGGCGGCTGATGTACTCGTAATCGCCATCGGCATTGGACATCCAGATCATGACCGGCGCGTTGTCACATAGGTTGCGAAAGCGCAACTCGCTTTCCTGCAGGCGCTGTTCGACCATGCGGCGGTCGTGGATGTCGGTGTTGGTGCCGATCCAGCGTACGATCTGGCCAGCTTCGTCGCGGATTGCCAGGGCACGCCCAAGGTGCCAACGATAGTTGCCGTCATGACGGCGCAGCGGATACTCGATTTCGTAGGGTTCGCCGCTGCGCAAGGCTTCCGGCCACACCTGCATCATCCGCGCCAAACCTTCTTCGGTATGGACCTTGCGCCAACTGTCGTAGCCAGTTTCGCCGACCGGCAGACCGGTGTATTCGTACCAGCGTTTGTTGAAGTAGTCGACTTGGCCGTCTGGCATGGTGGTGAACACGATCTGCGGCATTGCATCGGCCAACTCGCGCAGGCGTGCCTCGCTGCTGGCCAGTTCCGCCTGCGCGCTCGCCCGTTCCATCGATTCCCAGCAGCGTGCCGCCACCAGCCTCACCAGTTCGATTTCCGCCGGCGTCCAGACGCGTGGATAGTTTTGGTGCACGCTGATCATCGCGACCAGACGTCCGGCCTTGTGTAGCGGCGCGGTCAATACCGCACGCAGCTCCAGGCGCCGTTGATCGAGATCGTCCAAGCGCAGTGGAGGAGTATGGGATCGGGTATCTGCTACGACCCAGGGGCGGTTCTCGCGCAGGCAGTCGAGCAGATCGCTGCCGAACTCGCTCAAGCATGAGCGTCCAGTGCGGTGAGCGGCACCGTCGACGTAGTCGGCGCGGACATCGAAGGTGTCTTCGTCGGGGGCGACGATCGCGTAGGCACAGCGGTTCGCACGCAGATGCTGGCCGAGCATCGCCGCGCCGGTTTCGCAGATAGCCTCGGCGTTGTCCAGATTCTGCAACGTGTCTTCCAGCATCAGCAGGAAACTGTCGTGCGGCTGAGAACGAATCTGCTCGGTACGATCGATGCCATGCACCAGCACTCTGGTGACTTTGCCATCGGCGTCGCGCATGGGGTGGTAGACACAGTCCACATTGGTTTCCGACATCGCCCCGTGTGCGGTGCGGCGCAGGTTGAAAGTCATCGACTTGCCGGTGAACGGCATGCCGCTGGCACGCACGGTGTCCAGTAGTTGCAGGAAGCCTTGCTGGTGGATCTCCGGGATTGCCTCGGCTAGCGGTCGGCCGACCAACTCGCGTGGCCCGATCAGTTCCTGATAGCGTGGGTTAACGCTTTCGACCACGTAGTCGGGGCCGCGCAGGATGGCCAGTGCGGTGGGGGATTGCTCGAAGGCATCGGCCATCTGGGTGCGTTGCACGTCCAGATCACTCAGCAATGTATCTCCCTCGCGCGCCTGGGTGGTGTGTACGGTGTCTTCCATGCAAACGCACAGCACACCGCCGATATCGCCGTTGTCGTCGTAGAGCGGGCTATGGGAGAAGGTGAAATACACCTGCTCGCTGTAGCCGTTGCGCAGCACCGTCAGCGGCATGTGCGCGTTCCAAGTGGATTGCCCGGTAGCGAAGACCTGTTCGGCCTGCGCATTCACTGCCGACCACACGTCCGGCCACACCTCTTCGGCTGGGCGTCCGAATGCAGCGGGGTGGCGCAGTCCCAGAAGCGGGATGTAGGCATCGTTGTACAGGCGACTCATCCGCTCGCCCCAGCAGATCACCATCGGGAAACGCGACGCCAGGCAGATGGACAGGGCGGTCCGCAGGCTTTGCGGCCAGTGTTCCATGGGGCCCAGTGAGTGGTTGGGCCAGTCGATTGCGCGCAACAGCTCACCAGTGACGCTGCCGGCAGGAAGCCGGACAGCAGGCGGTGAACGGTCGTTTGCGTTGATGGCAGTGTTCCTCGAATGTAGCATGTCGCGGTGACAAGCTTGCAATTAAGGATTCTCAGGGACGTGCGGTCATCTTGGTGTGAGCGTCTTCCAATGCTTTGATGAGCTGCTCGGACAGATAGGGTTTGGTCAGCACCACGCCCGTGGCGAAACCCGCCGGCAGGGACGCGGCGGCCACTCCGGTGGCCAGCACGTAGGGCGTGGCGCGTTCGGTCAATACCCGGGCGACTGTCTCACTGGTTTCGCCAGCTGCCAAGCGGAAATCGAGGACCGCCCGATCCGGACGTTCGCTGTCGATCAACGCCAGGGCTTGCTTCACCGACGCAGCGATACCGACGACATCGGCACCGGCCTGGGCAAGCTGTAACTCCAGAAGCGTCGCGTTCATTTCGTCGTTCTCGACCACCAAGATACGCAGGCCCCGCAATGCCGACATCGCTTGCTCGTTAAAGTTTCAGAAATGAGAGTATAGCGGCAGCGGCAATCCCGCCGTGTAGACTTGCTACTGCATCCCGCCGCATGATTGAAGCGGGCCCCTATGGTGTTTTGGTAGTCGAGTCGGCTATACTTGTCGGCCGCGCCGAAGTGGCGGAATCGGTAGACGCAGCGGACTCAAAATCCGCCGCCCTTAAAAGCGTGTGGGTTCGAGTCCCACCTTCGGCACCAGCACATTGTTTCATGGCGTCCGATAAGGTCCAGAAACTTCAAAGAAACCCGCAACTTAGCGGGTTTTTTTGTGTCTGATCGTCCAAATGCGTCCAAGGATATGTGTTGCAATCTGGGGGCAAGTGGGGGCAGATTTGGGGGCAGGCGGGCCGTGATACATTTTCCATGGCCCCAGTTGCCCCCATTCTGGTTGCCCCATTACGAGTCCCCCATGCCACTGACCGATACTGCGATCCGCAAGGCAAAGTCCGCCAGTCGCACCCAACGCTTGTTCGATGGCGGGGGCATGTACCTCGAAATCACTCCTGCCGGCGGCAAGTGGTGGAGGTTGAAGTACCGCGTTGGCGGCAAGGAAAAGCGGTTGTCCCTTGGCACCTACCCCGATACTGGGCTTGCGGCTGCCAGGGTAAGGCGCGAGGAAGCCCGCAAGCTCCTGGCTTCCGGCATAGACCCGAGCGAACAGCGTAAACAGGTCAAGCAGGAGCAGATTGCTGCGGTGGCTGCTTCTGGCGAGACCTTCAAGTCCGTCGCTCGCGAGTGGATGAGCCGCCAGACTGTTGCTCGCGTCACGGCCGATAAAAACCGCTGGCTGCTGGAGACGTTTCTGTTCCCCGAGATCGGCAGCCGGCCCATTGGCGAGATCACGCCCCGTGAGTTGCTGGACGCCCTGCGCAAGATTGAAGCCACGGGCAAGCTGGAAACTGCCGGCCGCGCCAAGATCAAGGCCGGCCAGGTATTCCGTTACGCCATGTTGGAGGGCAAGGCGGAGATTGATCCGACTGCCAGCTTGCGCGGGGCGCTCAAAGTCGCCAAGGCTCGGCACCATGCCGCCGTAACCGATCCAGTCAAGATCGGACAGTTGTTGCGCGCCATCGAGGGTTTCAGCGGGCAACCCGTGACCCATGCGGCATTGAAGCTGGCCCCGCTGGTGTTCGTGCGCCCCGGCGAGCTACGGGCGGCGGAGTGGGGGGAAATCGATCTGGATGCCGCCATGTGGCGTATCCGGCCCGAGCGCATGAAGATGAAGGCGGCGCACTTGGTCCCGCTATCCGGTCAGGCAGTGGCGATTTTGCGCGACTTGCACGCGCTGACCGGTGGCGGCCACCATGTGTTTCCGGGTCTGCGCCCGAATCGTCCGATGTCCGAGAGCACGATTAATGCCGCACTGCGCGCCCTGGGATATGCGAGTGATGAAATGACCGGCCACGGCTTCCGCAGCATGGCGGCGACGCGGCTCAATGAAATGGGCTGGAATCCTGATGCCATCGAACGGCAGCTTGCGCACGCCGAGACAAACAAGGTCCGCGAGGCATATACGTACGCGGCGCAGTATCTGCCCGAGCGCGTGCGCATGATGCAGGCATGGGCGGATTATCTGGACGGCCTGCGCACGGGCGGCAACGTCGTGCCGCTGCGAGTCAAGGCTGGCTGAGCTTCCATCGAATACCCGCACCTAGCCGATGGGGTGAAAAGCCGGGCACCCTGCCGGCTTGGTGTGGGAACTTTCTCTTCAGGGGCGCAAGGGTGTGCCATGTCGACCGAAGTGGAGCTTCAAAGCCAGCTACGCACACGCATAAGCAATCTGTGTGAGTGGCTTTCAGGTGCGCTAGAGATAGGCGAGGTGCGCCGAGTCGAATCTGTGATGCTCGCAAAAAAAGCCTTGTATGTATGGCTCTGCGAACGCTGGGACAATAACGAAGGAGATAAAGAAGGTGCGCTCGCCTACGCACTGGAATGCTACGTGGAATCTGGCCCGGCTTGGGCACGCGAAGAATCTTCGCTTGAAGCTGATCTTTCCATTACTGCGGATCCCCCTTGGGAACTGAGCGAGTTCCATCTATTGGTCGCATCATTCTTGGCCGATCAAGCACTTTTGGCCTTCAATCGCGGATCAAAGAAGCAATTAATTTTGTCTGCGATGCTCTATGCCGACGCTGTTGAATGCCGAGAATACTGGAGCCATATACGCGGACCTGCTGGTGCGCGAAATCCGGAAACCATGCTGGGTGAAGTTCATGCTGCGGCGAGGTCGCTGCATGAAAGGATCGCTGTTGACAAAGAGCAGAGAAGCCGCGCCAGGAGAGCCGTTGCAGCCAAACTCAGGAATGACCCCAAGCAAGTCGCAAAGTCGCAGGCGTTCAAGATGTGGCAGGACTGGCAATCGGGAAAAGCCGTGCATACTTCCGGGGCGGCATTCGCACGTCACGTGGTGGGAACACTGCCCATTGATGACACAAACACGGTACAGCGGTGGATGAGGGCTTGGCGAAAAGTAGGCGCATCCGGTAACGCCTAGGCGCATGCAGTAACGCCTAGGCTTTACGAGTAGGACCATATAAACGCTTGTCCGAGGTGTATTTAATAGGTGTCGCCCGGCCCAATGGTGGCCGAAACGAGACGATACCGTGCACCACATTTCACTCCCCGAAACCGGGTTTCTGCGACTTCCCCAGATCGTCGGCCGCGCTGCCGATCCCGATACCAACACCACGGCTATCCCGGCACTGATCCCGGTTTCCCGGTCGACCTGGTGGGCCGGCGTGCGCTCTGGCCGATATCCGCAGCCTGTCAAGTTGGGCGAACGCTGTACCGCCTGGCGTGTGGAGGATATCCGCGAGCTGATCGAACGCACTGCCAGTGCAAAGGCGGCGCCATGACCCAAAAACGTCGCAGCCCGCACAAGGCGGCCCACGATGCACACGCTGGCGCGCTGGGTGCATGGCGAGTGTACGGCCAGGCCGACAGGAGCGGCACGTCCCTGCCGGACAACTGGCGCGACCGGCTGCCTGACCCTGCCGATTACTACCGCCAACATGTTGCCAAGCTAGGCAGGCCGAATGGGAGCGGCTGGGCGCAGGGTGTTTCCCCCTTCCGTGATGAGCGTGAGCCGTCCTTTTCCGTCTGCCAGACCAATCCGCGCGGCCCCTGGCGGGACTTCGCTACTGGCGAGACCGGTGACCTGGTGAGCTTCCATATGCGCCTGACCGGCAAGCCGTTCAAGGAAGCCGTGGCCGACCTGCTGGCTGGGGTGCGCCGATGAACGCGATTCCTGTTGAGACCCCGCATGCCGCCGCACGCCGCATCCTGGGCCACTTCCTGGCCGAGTGCTACCAGCCGACCGGTCTACACGAATACCGCGATGCTCAGGGCAATCCGGTGTTCTGGCGCGCGCGCTGCAAGCACCCCGATGGCCGGAAGGCAATCCGGCCCTTCCGTTGGAACGGGACGCGCTACGTCCCCGGCGAGCCGCCCGCGCCACCGGAGGGCAAAGTGCTGTACCGCCTGCCAGAACTCCTGGCCGCCAATCCCGGTGCCATCGTCTACGTGGCGGAGGGTGAAGCCTGCGCCGATGCCTTGGCCGCCCTGGGCCTGCTGACCACCACGTCCGGGAGTAGTTCCAGCGCCGGGGCGGCAGACTGGACGCCACTGCGCGGTCGTCGGGTGCGCCTGTGGCCCGACAACGACGCGTCGGGACGCAAGTATGCCGTCGATGTGGCCGAGCGCCTGTGCGCGCTGGGCTGCACGGTGGAGGTGATCGACATTGCAGCCATCGTCCCGCCCTTGCCCGATAAGGGCGATTGTGTGGACTGGCTGTCCGTCAACCTGGAAGCCGATGCAATCGCGATAGGTTCATTGCCACTGGTGCAGGACGCGTCGGATGCAGCGTGCGCGGAGACATGCCACAGGCCACATGTCGAATTGATACGCGGCAACAGGCTGATACCTGAGCCAGTAAAGTGGATATGGAACGGCTGGCTGGCCGCTGGCAAGCTGCACATCCTGGGAGGCCAGCCGGGGACGGGTAAGACCACTATCGCCATGGCGATGGCTGCAACCGTGAGCAGGGGAGAGAGGTGGCCGGACCACTCACCCAGCCGGTGTGGGAATGTGGTGATCTGGTCCGGTGAGGATGATGCGCGCGACACCCTGGCTCCACGCTTGCTCGCCATGGGCGCGGACATGGCCCGCGTCTATTTCGTGCAGGGCGTGCGGGAAAAGGGCGAACGGCGTGCATTCGATCCGGCGATAGACAGCGATGTGTTGCAGGCCGAACTGGATAATATCGGTGACGTGGTGCTGTTGGTCATCGACCCCATCGTCTCTGCCGTGGCTGGCGACTCGCACAAAAACGCCGAGGTACGGCGTGGATTGCAACCGCTGGTCGATCTTGCCCAGAACCAATGCTGTGCCTTGTTGGGTATCACCCACTTCACCAAGGGCACAGCGGGCCGTGAGCCAGTGGAGCGCATTACCGGGTCGCTGGCTTTTGGTGCATTGGCCCGGTTGGTCATGGTGACGGCCATAACCCAAGCGAGAGACGGCGAGGCGGCTAAACGGTTCCTGGCGCGAGCCAAGTCGAACATCGGCCCGGACGGTGGCGGCTACGTGTACGACTTGCAACAGGTGGAACTGCACGATTTCCAAGGCGTCATTGCATCATCAGTGCGATGGGGCGCAGCCCTGAAAGGAACGGCGCGGGAGTTGCTAGACGATGCCGAGCGGCAGGACGACGGCCAACGGCAGGATGCCGCAGGCTTCTTGCGCGAGCTATTGCGCGATGGGATGCAATCGGCGAAGGACGTGTATCGGGAAGCCGGCGAGGCCGGGTTATCGGTCGATGCGATAAAACGGGCAAAGGTGAAAATTGGAGCGGTGGCGGTGAAGCGTGGCGGCCACTTTGGCGGTGGCAGGCAGGAATGGGCATGGCAGTTACCGGCTGACAACTGCACTGAAGGGAGTGAAGGGAGCGCACAAAATGATGCGCCCCCTTCAACCTCTTCAGGCGATGGAGTGCTCCCTTCATGGAATCAATGAACGCCATCGGCTTGCCCGAACTACACCCGCAGGCATCGTGTCGCCATGGTGGCGGATGGGCTTTTCACGATGTTGCTGCCTGCCTGCATGCAGTTAGATCGAACGTGACGCCGCCGACACAATGCAATCGGATGCTCAAGAATCTTTTTGCCAGTGTCGTGTTGGTACGAAGCGACACTGTAGGAAAATTCCTACAACACGGCAGTCAGAATTCTGATTCTCCTGGCCTGCCAGCGACGAGAGACTATGCATGCCGGACGCGGAGCCATGATGGCCGCTCATCCCGCGTGGCGCTTGAGCAGCGCCAAGCCGGCATCGCGCTATCGCGATCACGCCCTGGGTAGTAGGCTGTTTCTCTCCCTTCCCACAGGTGGAACTATGGCTGTGCGACCTCCGTTTGCCACGCCGTCCCGTGTAGCGCTTCCCCTGCTGNTGGATGTTCGCGCATGAACACGCCGACCAACGCTCCGACCAATGAACCTCCTGGCATTCACCTGATTGGGAATATTCCCGTCGATGCCCATAACACCGTGCATATCGATACCCGTAAGCCGATACCGTTCAGTACGCATACGTTCGGGGCTGGCTGTTACGACACCTATGGCTGTAAGGTGCTGTACAACGACAGGTACGAGGCCAATTATCCGGACGA
>NZ_MDCB01000003.1 GCF_002939705.1 Xanthomonas albilineans
CCCAGCGCCATGCTGCCGTTGCCGCTGGCAAGGGCATAGCCCCCCAACGACACGCTGTAAGGCGCGAACGATGCGGCGCTGTGGCCGATCGCGACCGAATCGACGTTGCCCGGCCGGTTGGGAGACACATTGGCGTTGTAGCCCATTGCAATCGCGTAGTTCGCCTGACTCTCGGCGCCCGCGCCCAACGCAATTCCACCGATACCAGTCGCGGCGGTGATCGAAACGCTGTTGCCGGCGCTGGCCGCAGCGGTACTCACACCGCCCAGCGCCACGCTATCGGTACCGCTGGCCAACGCATTCATGCCCATTGCCACGGTACTGGTTGCCGTTGCCCGCGCGCCTTCGCCCACCGCAGCCGAGTAGTCGCCGGCAGCACGCGCGTCGTACCCCATTGCCGTGGCCAGAGAGCCGGCCGCCTTGGACAAACCACCGACAGCAGTGGCCCCATTTCGAAAGGTTTGCGCGTGATAGCCCAATGCTGTGCTTTGCACGCCGCTCGCGGAAGTGCCGGTGCCGACCGCAGTGGACAGCGGATCCAGCGCTCGCGCGCCGCCACCGACGGCAGTGGATGCGGTCCCTATGGCCTGAGTGGCTTGCTGATGACTGCCGATGATGACGCCTTGATCGTCGTATTCGTATACCTTGGCAATGCCGCCAATCGCCGTGGCCGAGACGCCGATGGCACTGGCATTGCTGCCTACGGCGGTTGCGTTATTCCCCAACGTCGTGGCACCGCTCCCCAGCGCGCTGCCGCCGCCGCCGATGGCTTTGGCACCTTCGCCGACGGCGACTGCATTGGCGCCTTCGACATAGGCACCGACATTGCTGTAGGCACTGCCACTGGACTGGAAGTACTTGGCGTTGGTCTCGGCGATCTGCCTCACCGTCTTGTGCTTGGTCTTAACGTACTTGGTCTTAAAGTACTTGACCTTACCGTGCTTGGCCGCATCAACGTGCTGCACGTTGACCGGATCGGTAACTGCGGCGATGCGGGCGCTATGGCGTTGCCCCTGAGCGACGGCGGCGCTGGCGGTTTGCAGCGACTGCGCCTGTCCGGGGACGGGGAGTACCGATACAGCGCCCCCCAACGCCATCACGATCGCCGCCGACAGGGTGAGCCCCTGAGCATGTCCGCCACGCCCGTCGCGTAGACGTGCCGCACGCGCGTCGCCACTGGCCAGTTCCGACGCCACGACCCACATCCCCAATGCTTTGTTCCAGACCTTGCGGTAAATCCGATTCATCGACGGCTGCTCCTAAATTCGGCTGGTTTTTGCTCGAAAAGCCACCCCCGTCCGGCGTTTCAACCGGCCGACCCCCCGTCGGTTTTTAGCGCCGCATACTCCTTGGAACCAGGACACAAAAGACGTGCGCCTGTCGCCAGCCCCAATTACATGAACAGAGGCAGAATGCGGAACTGACTGGAGTGTTAACCGCAGGCCCGAAACAAGTCAAGTTTTTGACATTTTAATTTTTCTTTTGCGACATAAATCTAAATTTTTCGAGTGAAATCCATCTCAACAGTAAAATTCAATAAAAATCAAAGCACTGTCCGCCAATTTTTCGACACATCCTTTGTAACCCGCAGCGCATCCCCTCACACGACTCCCCTGCACTCCAATGAATTGACGCATCGACACATGCAATGCGCTTGCGTCAGCCGCCAATCGCCGCCAGCGCCGATTGCGCAACATCACCCACAACACGCCACCAAACTGGCGCAGGCAAGAGCGCAGCACAGGCTGTGCTGCCTACACAACACGGACTAAGGACGATCGCACGCAACCGCCGGCGCATGCACCGGCGATGCAGGGTATGGCAGCAGAACAGCAACAAAGCGGCATCCGCGCGATGCCGTTACCCGGTCATGCAATCACGGCGGTATCGCTTCTGCAGCGGACTGACGCATCCGCATGGCAGCGGATGCGTCAGTGCGTCAGCTCAAGCCACCCACACCCGCGCGTTACGGAACATCCGCAGCCACGGCGAGGTGTCCGGCCAATCGGCGGGATGCCAACTCAGGTTGAGTGAGCGCGACGTGCGCTCGGGATGCGGCATCAAAATCGTCACCCGGCCATCGTCGCTGGTCAGGCCGGTGATGCCGTCGGGCGAACCGTTCGGATTCAATGGGTACTGCACAGCGACCGCACCATTGCCATCGACGAAACGCAGTGCCACACGCGCGGCCGCCTGATCGACGGCGCTGGCGAATTCGGCACGACCTTCGCCATGCGCCACCACCACCGGGATGCGTGAACCAGCCATACCACGCAGGAAAATCGACGGCGATTCGACCACTTCCAGCAGGCTGGTGCGTGCCTCGAACTGCTCGCTACGGTTACGCAGGAACCGCGGCCAATGGGCTGCGCCGGGAATGATGTCCTTGAGTTGGCTGAGCATCTGACAGCCATTGCACACACCCAGCGCGAAGCTGTCGCTGCGTGCGAAAAACGCGGCGAACGCATCGCGCAGCACTGGCCGCTCCAGGATCGACGTCGCCCAACCGCGGCCCGCACCGAGGACGTCGCCATAGCTGAAGCCGCCGCAGGCGGCCAGACCCACGAAATCGGCCAAGTTCACGCGGCCGGCGATGAGGTCGCTCATGTGCACGTCGAACGCACGGAAACCGGCACGTTCGAAAGCATGCGCCATTTCGATCTGACCGTTGACGCCCTGTTCGCGCAGGATCGCCACCTTCGGCCGCTGGCCGCTGGCGACCGGCGAGCGCTGCCGCACCGCCTGCACTTGCGGCACGTGTCCCTTGATGTACGGCGCGGCCACATCCTCGGCCGGATCGAAGGTCAAGTGCGGCTGCAGCCCAGGCACGGCGAAATCGCGCGCCAACGCGCGTTCTTCGTCGGCGCTGTCGGGGTTGTCGCGCAACTTCTGTATGGCATGGCTGACAGACCACCACGCATCGAACAACGCCTCCCAACGCCACTGCGCCAGTAGCTTGCCGGCCAGACTCACGCGCACGGCGGCGGCCGTACTGGGACGGGCGATGCGCTGCGCACATTCGGTCAGCGCATGGCGCTCGACCAGATCGGCGAAGGCGACGCGGTCCTCGTTGGCAACCTGTACCACGGCGCCAAGTTCCTCGTTGAACAGACTGCGGAACGGGTCCTCGCCCCAGGCATCGAGGGTGATGTCCAGGCCCTGGCGGGAGGCAAACGCCATTTCGCACAAGGCCGCGAACGCACCGCCGTCGCTGCGGTCGTGGTAGGCAAGCAGAATACCTGCCTCGCGCGCATCGCGGATGAGGTGGAAGAAGGCGCGTAAGCGCTGCGGATCGTCCAGATCGGGCACTGCACCGCCAAACGCCGGCAGTTCGCCCTCGGCATACACCTGTGCCAGGACAGACCCACCCAGGCGTTGCTTGCCACCACCCAACCCGATCAACCACACATCGCTCTCGACCTCGCGCGCCAACAACGGCGTCAACTGCGCACGCGCATCGGCAACGGGAGCGAAGGCGGAGACGATGAGCGAGACCGGCGAAACACTTTTATGGGTTGCGCCTGCATCCGACGTCTGAGCGCCGTGATGCGCAACTGTCTGCCACTGCGCCTGCATCGACAGCGAATCCTTGCCCACGGGGATACTCAGGTCCAACTGCGGGCACAACTCCATGCCCACCGCATTGACCGCGGTGTACAAGCGTGCGTCCTCGCCAGGGTGGTTGGACGCGGCCATCCAGTTCGCCGAGAGTTTGATCTGATCCAGCGCCTGCACCGGTGCCGCGCACAGGTTGGTAATCGCCTCGCCGACCGCCATGCGTGCGGCGGCCGCTGCATCGAGCAACGCCAGCGGGGTGCGCTCGCCGATCGCCATCGCTTCGCCGGCATTGGTGTCGAAGCCGGCCAGCGTGATCGCACAATCGGCCAGCGGCAATTGCCATGGCCCGATCATTTGCTCGCGTGCGGTGAGACCGCCAACACTGCGATCGCCAATGGTGACCAGGAAGTTCTTCGCCGCCACCGCAGGATGCGCCAACACCCGCAAGCCAGCCTCGTGCAAGTCCAGCGCGGCGGTGTCCAGTGACGGCCAGCGCGGCGCCGGCGGCTGACGGGTATCGCGATGCATCTTCGGCGGCTTGCCAAAGAGGACGTCCATGGGCAGATCGATGGGCAAGTCGCGCATCCCGGCGGCATCGGCCGCAGTGCCCAGCGTGCCGTAGCCCACCACCAACCGCTGCTCCGCCGTCGCCACGCCAACTGCGGCAAACGGACAACGCTCGCGCTCGCAGATCGCGGTGAATTCGGCCAGGCGCGCCTGCGGCACACCGAGCACATAGCGTTCCTGCGATTCGTTGCACCACAACTGCATCGGCGAGAGCGACGGGTCATCGCTGGGCACGCGCTCCAGATCGATGATGCCGCCCACGCCCGAGTCGTGCAGCAGTTCGGGAATGGCGTTGGACAAACCACCAGCGCCAACATCGTGGAACCAGCGGATCGGATTGTCCGCCGCCAACGCCACGCAGCGGTCGATCACCTCCTGCACGCGCCGCTCCATCTCCGGGTTGTCGCGTTGCACACTGGCGAAATCCAGATCTTCGGCGCTGTCGCCAGAAGCCACCGAACTGGCCGCGCCACCGCCCAGACCGATCAGCATCGCCGGGCCGCCAAGCACGATCACCGCATCGCCCGGTTGCAGCGCGATCTTCTGCACCTGCATCCGGTCGATCGCGCCCAAGCCCCCGGCCAACATGATCGGCTTGTCGTAGGCGCGGGTCAGATCCTGCGTCTCGGGCAACTCGAAGCTACGGAAATAACCGAGCAGGTTGGGCCGACCGAATTCGTTGTTGAACGCCGCGCCGCCCAAAGGCCCTTCCAGCATGATCTCCAACGCCGGGGCCATGCGCGGGTTCAATGGACGCGCACGCTCCCATGGCTGCGGCAACATCGGAATACGCAAGTGCGAGACGCTGAAACCGGTCAGGCCCGCCTTGGGCTTGCCGCCACGACCGGTGGCGCCCTCGTCGCGGATCTCGCCGCCAGCGCCGGTGGACGCGCCCGGGAACGGCGCGATCGCGGTCGGGTGGTTATGGGTCTCGACCTTGATGCAGAACGCCGAGGGCGTGACCGCTTCGCTGCGGTACTCGCCGCTGGCCGGGTCCGGGCGGTAGCGCGCGGCCGGATATCCTTCCACCACCGCGGCATTGTCGCTGTAAGCGCTGAGCGTGTGCTGCGGAGTCTGCTGGTGAGTGTGCTTGATCATCCGGAACAACGAGCGCTCCTGCTCCTTGCCGTCGATGGTCCAGCTGGCGTTGAAGATTTTGTGCCGGCAATGCTCAGAATTGGCCTGCGCGAACATCATCAGTTCCACATCGGCCGGATCGCGACCAAGCTCGCCGAAGCGCTGACGCAGGTAGTCGATCTCGTCCTGGGCCAGAGCCAGCCCCAGGCGCACGTTGGCCGCTTCCAACTGCGCCAGCGCGATGCGCTCGACCTCGCCGCGCACCGGCGCCTGGAACAACGCCTGCGCCTGCGCCGCGTCCTCCAACAGCGATTGGGTCATCGGATCGTGCAACAGTTTGGCCAGCGCCGCCTGATGCGTCGGTGTCGCAGGCCAACCCGCCAGGTCTAGCCGGGTCCCACGCTCCACCCGCCGGATCGCCAGGCCGGCGCCACGTACCAGTTCGGTGGCCTTGCTCGACCACGGCGAGCGCGTTCCCAAGCGCGGGACCACATAGCGCGAACAGGCCCCCGGCTCGGCCGCAACCGGCGATTCCTGGGCCTGCAAGATGCGACACGCAGCACTCAGATCGACCCGACCATCGCTGTCGCGATCGAGAAAATAGACATGCCAGGCGCCGGTGATGCGCACGCCGGGAACGATGGATTGCAGACGGGTTTCGAGCCGAGCGCGACGGAACGGCGAAAGAGCGGAAGCGCCCTCGAGGACGATCATGTCCGGTGAACCGTGTGAGGAAACGGGCTGGCTATTGTAGCCGGGACTCGGGACTCGACGCCGAACTCGCGGCTCGAAAAGCATCAGCCCCGCCATGGCGGGGCCTATGGGAGATCAAGACGCAGCAGGATCTGTCCGGCAGCACCGGCCAACGCTCCCCTTACCGGCGTTCCAGCATTCCTGACCCGTGCCCCATTAGCGGCTTGCACCGGCCTTGGACGCCTCCGCCGCACGCATGTCCAGTGCCTCGCGCAGTTTCGCTGGCGGCAAGTAGCCGCCCAACTGCGTACCATCAGGAGCAAAGATCGCCGGGGTACCGTTGACACCCAGACGCTGGCCCAGGTTGTACTGCATGGTCACCGGGTTCTTGCAGTTGTTGGACGCGGTCGGCACCTTGCCGCTGGCCTTGGCCTCGGTCAGCGCTTTCTTCTTGTCCGCCGCGCACCACACCGCCACCATGTCCTTGTAGTCCTGGCTGCCCAGACCCATGCGCGGGAAAGCCAGGTATTCCACCGCGATACCCTGCTTGTTGAGTTCGCCGATCTCACTGTGCAGCTTGCGGCAATAGCCGCATTCGATGTCGGTGAACACGCTGATCTTGTACTTCGGATTGGGCGGAGCAAACACGATGCGGTCGGCGCGCGGCGCCGATTCAAGCAGTTTGCGGCGGTAATTCAATAGGCCCTCACTGGACGCGAGCTGCTTCTCCTGAATGTCGATGGGCTGCGTCTGGAACAGATAACGACCGTCGTCGGAAACGTACAGCACATGCCCGCTGACCACCACTTCGCGAAAACCGGGGAACGGCGCCGCGCCGATGTAGTCCGGTTTGAAGCTGGGATCGAGTTCCATCAACCCGGCGCGTACCCGCTGCTCGTTCGCGCCGCCAGCCGCAGGCGCGACCTTGGCCGAGGCATCGGCGCCGACAGCAGGCGTGGTGGACTCGGCGCAGGCGGAGAGGGAAACGGCGCTGAGCAGCGCACAGAGGGCAAAACGGAGCATGAACTATCCTGAGAGCTGCAGACTGGGCCGATTGTCGCACACCCCCCATCGCGCGCGATTATGAATGGACCGAACAGGGATAGCCCCCTGACTGATCGCTCTCAACCGCGCGGATGATGTTTGCGATGCAGGGTCTGCAAGTGTTCGCGCGCCACCAGGGTATAGATCTGAGTGGTGGACAGCGAACTGTGCCCGAGCAGCATCTGCAGTGCGCGCAGATCGGCGCCCCGGTTGAGCAGGTGGGTGGCGAAACTGTGACGCAGACCATGCGGACTGATCCGCATCGGGTCGATCCCGGCCAACGTCGCGTAGCGTTTGATCAGCACCCAGAACTGCTGCCGGCTCAACGGACGCCGCGCCGCATCGATGAACAACGGCACCGCGCCGTCACGGGCCGGCACCGCCTGCCCAGCGACCAAGACCGACCGTGCCGTGTCCAGGTAGCACTGCAACCAATGCTGGGATTCTTCGCCCAATGGAACCAGCCGCTCCTTACTGCCCTTGCCGGTGACCCGCAGCACGCCTTGACGCAAATTCACCGCATTGGCGGGCAACTGCACCAGTTCACTGACGCGCAGTCCGGCCGCATACATCAACTCCAGCATGGCGCGGTCGCGCAGGCCCAGCGGCGCGGTTGTGTCGGGCGCCGCCAGCAACGCATCGATCTGGCTTTCGGCAAGTGCCTTGGGCAATGACCGCGGCAGCCGCGGCGGCTCCAACAATGCGGTCGGGTCATCCCCACGCTGGCCGCGACGCAGACGCAAGGCGAAAAACGCCCGCAACGACGACAGCCAACGCGCGTTGCTGCGTTGCGTGTAGCCGAGTTCGGTACGCCAAGCCAGATAATTAAACAGCGCCTGACGGTCGGCACCGACCAGACCATCCCCGACCCCATCGCGCCAGCGCGCAAACCCTTCCAGGTCGCGCCGATAGCTGTCCAGGCTCTGCCGCGCCAGCCCCTGCTCAGTCCAGGCCGCGTCCAAAAATTGCTGGATCGCCGCAGCATCGGCCTCGCGCAGCGGCGCGAGGCGCTGCACCTGCTGGCGGCGTTCGGCAGGAGAATGCAGAATGGGCATGGTGGAGAAGAATACGGGAAAGGCCGTCTCCGGGACCCGAGAAATCCTAACTCCTTGGATCCGTTTTACACAGGCCGCGTGCTGTCGGCGCAGCCCCAAAACGGACCGCCCCGGATCAACACAAGGCAGCCCACCGCAAAACACACGACACGCTCTAAGCTGTGCCGATGAGCGCACAGCTTCCCGAATCCCACTCACGCCCACACGCGTTGCTACCGTGGCGGCTGCTGGCGCTGTTCTACGATGCCTGGCCGGTGCTGGCGCTGTGGTTCGTGGTCGCAGCGCTGTTCACCCTCTTCTACACCCTCAATGGCCATGCACCACGCGAGAACATCGCGCCGTTCAGCGCACTGCAGTGGTTGCTGTGGCTGTGCTGCTGGTTAGTGGCCGGACTCTACGCAACGCTGAGTTGGCGCCGCGGTGGCCAGACCCTGGGCATGCGCCCGTGGCGGCTGCGCCTGCAGACGACCGACGGCAGCACACCGTGCTGGGGCGCCCTGTGGCGCCGCTACCTGGTCGGCACCTTGTCATTGCTGCTGGGCGGACTGGGATTCTGGTGGGCGCTGGTGGATCGGGAACGGCTGGCGTGGCATGACCGCGCCAGCGACACCCGACTGACAAGGATTCAAAAACAAACCCAGCATCCCCGTTAACGCGGCTAACTGCTGCGTTTACGGAACATCAACCAGGAAACGGTGAGCATCACCAGCGGCGGCAGCGCATAGGCAATGCGATAGTCGAACTTCAACGCGCCAGCCATGCGCCCGAAGAACAACTGCAACAGCCAGAACACCAGTGCGAACAGGATGCCCAGAAACAAGCGCTTGCCCATGCCACCGCTACGCAACGCACCGAACGCAAACGGGATCGCAGCGAAGCACAGCGCCAGCACATTGATCGGGTAGAACCAGCGGCTCCAGTACTGGTCTTCGTAATCGCGCGCGTCCAGACCGTTGCGCTGGCGGTACTCGATGCTGACGTGCAGATCGTGCGCGGACAGATTGCGTGGTTTGGCCAAACCCGAGGCCAGCGCCGCCGCATCCAGCTGCGACGGCCACGGCTGGCTGTCGAACGTCTCGCGCTGCACCGAGCGCTCGGCAAAGGTGTCGCGATAGCCCTGTTTGAGTGTCCAGCCGTTGGCATGATGCTCGGCGCTGCTCGCATGGGTCAGCGTGGCCAGACGGCCATTTTGGTCAAGCGAGTACAGGCGCACGTCGCGCAGTTCCAGCCAGGAGCCGCCGCCGTCTTGCAGATGCTCCTCGCCGGCCTGCGCATTGAGGAACGTGTCGCCCTCGCGCGCCCACAGCCCCGAATATCGGGCCATGCTCATATTACTGTTGAACTTGGCGTTGGCCTTGATCACATCGGCCTGGTTCTGCGCCCACGGCCCCAAGGTTTCGCCACTGAACACCATAGCCACGATCAACACCGTCATGGTCGCCGCCGCCGCCAGGCTCAGCCGCCGCCGCGACAGACCCAACGCACGCAGCGCGGTCAGTTCCGAGGTGGCGGCGAGTTGGCCCAGGCCCATCAGCACGCCGATCACCGCGCCGGTCGGGAACAGGGTGTAGGCGCGCCGCGGCACGGTGTAGGCGACATAGGCCACGGCATGGCCGAGACTATAGCTGCCCTTGCCGATGTCCTTGAATTCGTTGGACAGAGCCATGATGACATCCAGGCCCAGCAGCACCGCCCAGGTCAACAGGACAGTGCCGAGTACGGCGCGGCCGACATACAGATCGTGCAGGTTCGGGCGCAGTTTCATGGCGCAAGCCTTCGTGGCCGCGACAGCCGGCCATCGCGCAGGTACATCCACACCGCCAGGGTCAATAGCGGCAAGGTCAGCCACCACAAGCCGAGCGCGCGGGGCAGCTTGTCGGTACTCAGCCACTGTGTGCCGATGAACATCAGATTGGTGCCGACCAGATAAGCCAGGAACGCCAACATGATCCGACCATAACGCTGCTGCCGCGGCGAGCTGCGCGATAGCGGCAAGGTCAGCAGCGCAAAGGCCAGTGCCAGCAGCGGCGGCGCCAGACGCGCATGCAACTGCGCATTGGCCTGCGGACGCGGGTCGCCGATCAGCGCGGCGGTGGTCAGCAATGCGGGATCATCGTCCTTGCGTGCGGCACTGCGTTCGCTCAAGGCCACATCGTTGTTGGCGAAACGCATCATCCGGTAATCCAGCCCATCGCCAGCCAACGGCCCTTCGAACCGATAGCCGTCCTCCAGACGCAGATAGCGCTCGGCTTTGCCCTCGAAGAACATCGCGCCGCGCTGTCCGGTGACCACGTCCAGACGGCCGTCCTTCTGCCGCTGCACAAACACCTTGCTGAGTCGAGTGCCATCGCCGGAAAGGGTACTGACATAGACGATGCTGCCATCGGGCAGCGAGGTGAAGCGCCCAGCCTCCAGTCCGGCCATCAGCAAACTGTGGTTGGCCTCGTTGACCAATTGGTCGGAAGTGCGGTCGGCCCACGGCCCCAGCCATAGCGAGCACAGCCCCACCAGCGTAACCACCGGCACGACCAGCATCAGGATCGGCCGCAGCAGCCGCCTTGGACCGACGCCGATGGCGGTGATCACCGCCATCTCCGAGTCGCGATACAGCCGCGCCAGCGCCAACAGCAGGCCCAGCATCAGCGCAAGTGGCAGGATCAGCGGCAGGTACACCACGAACTGCAAACCCAACTGGGAAAACAACAACTTGGCCGGAATGCGGCCATCGGCGATGTTGCCCAGCACGTCCACCAGCACGCCCCCGACGCTGACCACCAGCAGCACGATCAAGGTGGCCGAGAAGCTCTGGAAGAAATCGCGCAGCAAGTATCGATCGAGCTTCGGCATGGGGGTGGGTTGATTTAAACTCTGAGATTCGTTCGCGGCGGCTCCAGCCCATCCGGCTGGAGGTAAACGGTCCGCAATTGTACGGTTTAGCCAACGGAATCTGATCAATGGCCCTGGAATTCACCCTGAACCACGACGCCCCGACCACGGCGGCGTTCGACTGTATCGTCGTCGGCATCTTCGCCGACAAGCAGCTGTCCCCAGCGGCCAAGGCCCTGGATGCAGCCAGCGGCGGACGCCTGACAGCCCTGGCGGACCGCGGCGACCTCAGCGGCAAGACCGGCGCCTCCACACTGCTGCACGACCTGCCAGGCGTCAGCGCACCGCGCGTGCTCGCCGTGGGCCTGGGCGATGCCACCAAATTCGGCGTCCCGCAGTACCTGAAGGCGATCACGGACGCCGCCCGCACACTGAAGAGCGGACCGGCGGTGTCTGCGCTGCTCACCCTGCCCGAACTGGAAGTCAAGGGGCGCGACCGCGCCTGGAACATCCGCCAGGCGGTGATCGTCAGCGAGCACACCTGCTACCGCTACACCGCCACCCTGGGCAAGAAGAAACCCGAGGACAGCGGTCTGGCCCGGCTGGCCGTGTTCGGCGAGGACATCACCGCCCTGGCCCAGGGCCAAGCCATCGCCGCCGGCGTACGCTTCGCCCGCGAACTCGGCAACCTGCCGCCCAACCTGTGCACCCCGGCCTACCTGGCCGAGACGGCCGCCGCGTTCGCCAAGGGCGTGGACGGCGCCGAGGCCGAGATTCTCGACGAGACCCGCATGCAGGAACTGGGCATGGGATCGCTCCTGGCGGTGGCGCGCGGCTCAGCCAACCGCCCGCGGCTGCTGGTGCTGAAGTGGAACGGCGGCGGCAACGCCAAGCCCTACGTGCTGGTCGGCAAGGGCATCACCTTCGATACCGGCGGCGTCAACCTGAAGACCCAGGGCGGCATCGAAGAAATGAAGTACGACATGTGCGGAGGCGCCAACGTCATCGGCACCTTCGTCGCCACCGCCACCGCACGCCTGCCGCTGAACTTGGTGGTGGTGGTGCCGGCCGTGGAAAATGCGATCGACGGTAACGCCTACCGTCCCTCGGACGTGATCACCAGCATGTCCGGCAAAACCATCGAGGTCGGCAACACCGACGCCGAAGGCCGCCTGATCCTGTGCGACGCACTGACCTACGCCGAGCGCTTCAACCCCGAAGCCCTGATCGACGTGGCCACGCTGACCGGCGCCTGCATGACCGCCCTGGGCCACCAGACCGCCGGCCTGATGAGCAAACACGACGATCTGGCCGAGGAACTGCTGGCCGCTGGCGAACACGTCTTCGACCGCGCCTGGCGCCTGCCGCTGTGGGACGAATATCAAAGCCTGCTCGACTCCAGCTTCGCCGACGTCTACAACATCGGCGGCCGCTGGGCCGGCGCGATCACCGCCGGCTGCTTCCTGTCGCGCTTCACCGAAGGCCAGCGCTGGGCGCATCTGGACATCGCCGGCGTCGCCAGCGACGAAGGCAAGCGCGGCATGGCCACCGGTCGTCCGGTCGGGCTGTTGACGCAGTGGCTGCTGGACCGGACCGGTGGCGCTGGGGCGCGGGACGCGGGACCGGGGACGCGGTAAGGCAGCCCCATGTCGTTCTCGCCGCCCCGCGTCAGCGCGAAAGAGCGCCTGCTGGGTTCCAGCAAGCGCTCTACCCAGCAACGAACCCGCGTTCCGCCTGCCGACCTCTCCTCCTGATGCGCGCCGACTTCTACCTGATCGCCAAGCCACGGTTCCTCACTGCACCGCTGCGGCTGGTATGCGAGCTGGCGCGCAAGGCCAACGACGCCAACCTGTGGACGCTGGTGCTGGCGCGCGACCTGGCCCAGGCCGAGGAACTGGACGAACTGCTTTGGGCGTTCGACGACGACGCCTATATCCCCCACCAGATCGCCGGTGCCGACGCGGACGAAGAGGAGGCGCAGGTGTTGATCGCCCCTCCAGAAGTGGACGCAGCATCGCGACCACTGGTCATCAACCTGCGCGACGCGCCCTATTTGGGCACCTGCGAGCGCGTCCTGGAAGTGGTACCGGCCGACCTCTCCGCGCGCGAACCGCTGCGCGAGCGCTGGAAGCAGTACAAAGCACAGGGCTACGCAGTCAACAAGTACGACATGTGACCGCGCCAGGCATGGCGGTTGGAGAGGCTGGAACGGTTTCCACCTATCTGCGCTGGCAGCCTCACGCATTCCCCCTTCACTTCGAATACCCAACCGCGGTTTGCCATGACCACCCTCGCTTCCAGCTACGATCCCACGTCCTTCGAATCGCGCCTGTACGCCCAGTGGGAAGCGGCCGGTTATTTCGCACCGTCCGGGCGTGGCGCGACTTACACGGTACTGCTGCCGCCGCCGAACGTGACCGGCACGCTGCACATGGGTCACGCGTTTCAGCAAACGCTGATGGACGCACTGGTGCGCTACCACCGCATGCGCGGCTTCGACACGCTATGGCAAGTCGGCAGCGACCACGCCGGCATCGCCACCGAAATGGTGGTGTCGCGCAATCTGACACTGGAAGGCAAGGGCGAAACCCGCGATTCGCTGGGCCGCGACGGTTTCATCGCCAAGGTATGGGAGTGGAAGCAGCAGTCCGGCGACACCATCGAACGACAGATGCGCCGCCTGGGCACCTCGGCCGACTGGTCGCGCAGCACCTTCACCATGGATCCGCAGCCCTCGGCGGCGGTGATCGAGGCGTTCGTGCGCTGGCACGAACAGGGCCTGATCTACCGCGGCCAACGCCTGGTCAACTGGGATCCGGTGCTGAAGACCGCGATCTCCGACCTGGAGGTGGAAAGCGTAGAGGAAGAGGGCTTTTTGTGGTCGATCGCCTACACACTGGAGGACCGCGCCAGCTACGAACACATCGAGCGCGACGCCGACGGCAACGAAACCCTACGCGAAACCCGCGATTATCTGGTGGTGGCCACGACGCGTCCGGAAACCCTGCTCGGCGACACCGCGGTGATGGTGCATCCGGAAGACGAACGTTATGCGCACCTGATCGGCAAGACGGTGACGCTGCCGCTGACGGGACGTCGCGTGCCGGTGATCGGCGACGCCTACGTGGACCGCGCGTTCGGCACCGGCGTGGTCAAGGTGACGCCGGCACACGATTTCAACGATTACCAGGTTGGGGTGCGGCATGGGTTGCCGATGATCAACCTTTTCACAAAGGATGCGAAGCTCAAATCCAGCGAATTGGATGACTTTACCTATTCGGGGAAGCGCGCATCGAATTTCGCCTGTGTGGATGTCTCCGACCAAGGCCCCCTCTCCACTGAGCCGACGACATCGGTGATCCCTCAGAAATATCAGGGCCTGGACCGCTACGACGCACGCAAAGCAGTGCTGGCCGATCTGGAAGAACAGGGGCTCCTGGTCGAAACCAAACCGCACAAACTGCAAGTACCGCGCGGCGACCGCACCGGGCAAGTCATCGAGCCCTATCTCACCGATCAATGGTTCGTGCGCATGGACACACTGGCCAAGCGCGGCCTGGAATTAGTCGAATCCGGGCAGATCCAGTTCGTGCCGCCGAACTGGATCAATACCTACCGCCACTGGATGGAGAACATCCAGGATTGGTGCATCAGCCGCCAGCTGTGGTGGGGACACCGCATTCCCGCCTGGTTCGACGATGCCGGCAACTGCTACGTCGCACGCAACGAAGAGGAAGCGCGAACGCAGGCGGCGGCCAAGCACGGCGGCCAGGCCCCCGCGCTGCGCCAGGATCACGACGTGCTGGAAACCTGGTTTTCCTCGCAACTGTGGCCATTCTCGACCATGGGCTGGCCGGATACGCAGGCGATGGCCGAGCGCGGCTTCGACCGCTACCTGCCGTCCAGCGTGCTGGTGACCGGCTTCGACATCATTTTCTTCTGGGTGGCGCGGATGATCATGGCCACCGACAGCTTCACCGGCCGCGTGCCATTTCGCGACGTCTACATCACCGGCCTGATCCGCGACAAGGATGGACAAAAAATGTCCAAGTCCAAGGGCAACGTGCTCGATCCGCTGGACATTATCGACGGCATCCATATCGACGACCTGGTCGCCAAGCGCACCACTGGACTGATGCAACCGCGCATGGCCGAGAAAATCGAGAAAGCCACGCGCAAGGAATTCCCCACCGGCATCATCGCCCACGGCGCCGACGCGCTGCGTTTCACCATTGCCGCGCTGGCCAGCCACGGCCGCGACATCAAATTCGACCTGGGCCGCGCCGAGGGCTACAAAAACTTCTGCAACAAGCTGTGGAATGCCAGTCGCTTCGTGCTGATGAATACGCGCGCCGAGGATGTTGAGGCCACGACAGCGACAAACGCATCGCCTCACGCCCAGATGGATAACGCTACGGACACCGCGTTGCATCAGGGCCTGGAGAAGCACGCCCCCGTCACCGATGCCGAGAAGTGGATCCTGCTGCGCTTGCAGGCAACGACCGCCGAGGCACAGACACATTTCGCCACGTACCGCTTCGATTTGCTCGCACAATGCCTGTACGAATTCGCCTGGAACGCGTTCTGCGACTGGTTCCTAGAACTAGCAAAACCGGCGCTGGGTGGCGACGACGTGGCCGCCGCCGAAAGCACCCGGCATACCCTGCTACACGTGCTGGAAACACTACTGCGGCTGCTGCATCCGCTGACGCCCTTCGTCACCGAAGAACTCTGGCTACAGGTGGCGCCGCGCCTGGGCATCGCCGCACCGACCATTTCGCTGCAGCCATATCCGGACGCGGCCACGATGGACGTGTCCGCCTACGCGGGCGCCGCGGCCGATATCGAATGGCTGCAGGCGATGGTCTCGGCACTGCGCCGGGTACGCAGCGAACTGCAGGTGGCGCCATCGCGGCAAGTGCCGCTGCGCCTGCTGGCGGGCCTGCCGCAGGATCGCGTGCGGGTGGAGCGTTTCGCCGCGCAACTGCGCTTTATGCTCAAACTCGATACGATCCAGTGGCTGGAAGACGGCGCATCGGTGCCGGCCTCTGCCGCGGCGATCGTCGGCGAACTGAAATTGCTGGTGCCGCTGGAAGGCTTGGTCGACCTGGAAGCCGAACGCCTGCGCCTGGACAAGGAAATCGCCCGGGTCGCCGCCGAGAAGGAAAAGAGCGAGGCCAAGCTGGGCAAGTTCACCGACAAGGTGCCGGCCACGGTGATCGAGCAGGAGCGTCAACGCTTGACCGATTGGAGCTTACAGCTCGATGGTCTGCGCGAACAGCGAGCCCGGCTGTGAGCTGGCTGGAGACTCGACTGCCAACTCAACTGGCGATGGCGCTATGCGGCGTCACCGCCTGGGGATTGTCCCGGATCGACGCAGGGCCTGCATCACTGCCCGATGCAGGCAGTATCGGCATCGTCATTGTGCTGGCCGGGGTCATCTTCAATGTCGCCCCCAAGCGCGGGTTCCAACACGCCGGCCCACGGTCAATCCACTGCAACCGCAACGCGCCACACACTTTGGTGCAATCGTGCCTGCATCGGTGGTCGCGCAATCCCATATACCTCGGCCATGCGTTGATTCTACTTGAGCTAGCGTTGTGCTTGCGCCACGCTCTGGCACTGCTGGCGGTCTCCGCCTACATGCATTATGCAGCAGTGCGTCTGCACGCGCGATGCTGCGGAAATCACAGTAAACCAGGCATACAAACGAAAACTCAAAGCAATGCCCACCTCAACCCGGCGGCGACGCCGTCGTTTTGTTAGCCATTCTTAGCAGCTCTTAATTAGGTCATACCATCAAAGAACAACTCGATCGCCATCACTACCGCGTCCTCGCGACCGTGCGCGGCGGGGTAATAGCGCGGGCGTCGACCGATCTCATTGAAACCCTCGCTGTGGTACAGCGCAATCGCGTTTGAGTTCGACGGACGCACTTCGAGGAACACACGGCGCGCGCCCAGGTCGGCGCCATACTTGATCAACGCACGCAACAACAGGCGGCCATAGCCGCGCGACTGCCGCTCCGGCGCCACGCAGACATTCAGGATGTGCGCCTCGGCGGCGGCGACACTGATGACTCCATAGCCGACGATTTCGCCTTGTTCTGTCAGGACCCAACCCGGATAGCCCGCCTGCAAGCAATCGCGGAAGATGCCACGGGTCCAGGGGAAGGGATAGGATCGACGCTCGATCTCCATCACCCCATCGAGATCGGCCTCGCGCAGCGTCCGCAGGTTGGCCGCGGACGAAGACGGCCAACCCATCGCGCTCATCGCGGTACCCGCTTGCGTAGCGCGCGTAACTGCGGCCACAGCGCGCGCTTGGCCGCAGGATTGCCACGCAGTTGATCCAGCGGCCAAGTGGCCATCAAGGCTTGGGTGGCCGGATCGTTGGGGTTGAGGCTGGAAGCGCGCAAGAGTGCGATCTGCAGACGGTCGGGCATGCGCAGCCCGCCGGCACGGGCGATACCCGCGGTCGGCGCTACATGGGCCGGTTCGGGCAGTTCATCCGACGTGGGCGCACGGCGACGCTCCTGGGATACAGCGGGCACCAGAGTGTCTGTGGCGGAGCGCGAAGGCACATGCGTCGCCGCAGGCGACAGCACCGATGCTGGCGGCTCGTCCACCGGCAACAGCACCGCGACGGACGCGGCATCGGCACCGACATACAGCGTATGGCCCAGTGCCTGCAGCCAGCCAACCTGCTCGACCGACCACAACAGCGCGGGTTCGGACAGGGCGCTCATACGGCGTCCGGCACCTTGCGCCAGCGCCGCCCCAACCACAGACAAGGTCCGGACAGCGCATACAGCACAGCGATCGCCAGCAACGCGCGCGCCAAGTCGATCACCAACACCGCAATCAGCACCGATGCCAATACCAGCATCAGAAACGGTACCCGATCAGTACGCCGGCCCTTCTCGCCACCGCCCTTGAAACTCCAGAAGCGGATGCGACTGACCATCAGCAACGCCACAATCACGGTCAACCCCAACGCCACGTAGCGCAGCTGACCGCCATCCCAGCCCAACGCACCGTCAGCGAAGGACCACACGAACGCCATCATCAACCCTGCCGCAGCCGGACTGGCCAAGCCCACGAACCAGCGCTTATCGACGGTACCGGTCTGGGTATTGAAACGCGCCAGTCGCAATGCCGCACAAGCGGCATACAAGAACGCCGCCGACCAGCCGAGTCGCCCCATCATGCCGCCATCGAACTTCAGCGCCGACAGCGACCAGTGGTACATCACCAGCGCCGGGGCCATACCGAAGCTGACCAGGTCCGCCAGCGAATCGTACTGCACGCCGAACTCGCTGCTGGTGCCGGTCAACCGCGCCACCCGTCCGTCCAGCCCGTCCATCACCGCGGCCACGAATACCGCCACGCTGGCAGGCACGAAGTCGCCATTGGCCGCAGCAATAATGGCGTAAAAACCGGAAAACAGGCCGGCGGTGGTGAACAGGTTCGGCAACAAATAAATGGCGCGCGAACGAGGAGGCGGTCGGGTGTGATCCATTCGCGCAGTTTAATCGACTTGCCAGGCGAGTCGGCGAATGCTGCAATCGGCACTTCGCCGCCGCGCCCTGGAGACCACGATGCGCGCCCTGCCCCGGTTTTTTTGCTGCCTGCCCCTGTTCGCCGCCAGTGGCATGCTCGGCGCCACCACGTTGTATCAATGGAAGGACGCGCAGGGTGTCACCCACTATGCGGAGACGCCACCTCCAGGCGTCAAGTACCAAGAGCGACGGATCGACGCCCACGGCGATACCTCAGCCGATCCCCAGGCCGCTGGCCCAGCCGAGAACTCCAACTGCCTAATCGCGCGCAAGAACCTGGACATCCTCAACAAACCAGGCAAGATCACCACCGATAGCAAGGGCGATGGCAAGCCGGACGGGGAACTGGACGAATCCCAGCGGGCCACGCAGAAGGCCCTGGCCGAAGCTGCGATCAAGGCCTACTGCACGCCGGCCCCCGCGGGCAAGTGAAGCCGCGCACCACGGCAGCGTAGCGTGGGCCGCTCGCCCCACCCGCAGCGCGCGCAATGACTGGCAAAATGGGCGCCCGCCGCTAGCGAAGCCCCCTCGATGCGCCTTTCCCAGTTTCACCTGCATACCACCAAGGAAACCCCCGCCGACGCCGAATTGGTCAGCCATCGACTGATGCTACGCGCCGGCATGATCCGCAAGCTCGCCTCTGGCCTGTACACGTGGTCGCCGCTGGGCCTGCGCGTGCTGCGCAAGGTGGAGACGGTGGTGCGCGAGGAAATGAACCGCGCCGGCGCCCTGGAGGTGGTGTTCCCGACCATCCAGCCACGCGAACTGTGGGACGCGACCGGACGCTGGAAAAAATTCGGCGACTTGATGCTACGGATACGCGACCGCAAGGAACAAGATTATTGCTATAGCCCCACCGCCGAGGAAGCCGCCGCCGATTTCGCGCGCCATGAACTGAACAGCTACAAACAGCTACCGGTCAATTTCTACCAGATACAGAGCAAATTCCGCGACGAGATCCGGCCGCGCTTCGGGGTCATGCGCGCGCGCGAATTTCTGATGAAGGACGCCTATTCGTTCCATCTGAGCGACACAGATCTGGCACGCGAATACGAAAACATGAAAGCGGCCTACCACCGCATTTTTACCCGCCTGGGCTTGCAGTTCCGCGCAGTGCAAGCCGACTCCGGCGACATCGGCGGCGATGCCTCGCAGGAATTCCACGTCCTGGCCGATTCCGGCGAGGATTCGTTGGCGTTCTCCACCGGCTCGGACTACGCGGCCAATGTGGAGGCCGCCATCGCCGCCACGCCGCCGCCACGCGCGGCGGCCAGCGAGACACTGCGCAAAGTCGCCACGCCCACGCAAAAAACTTGCGAGGAGGTCGCGCAGTTGCTCGGCATTCCATTGCAGCGCACGGTCAAATCGGTGGCGGTGATGGCCGGCGATGTGTTCGTGCTGGCGCTGGTGCGCGGCGACCATGCAGTGAACGAGATCAAACTGGGTAAAGTCCCCGGCCTGGCCGGCTACCGCATGGCCAACGAGGCCGAGATTCGCGCGCACCTGGGCAGCGAGCCGGGCTTCCTCGGCCCCGTGGATCCACAGCAGCCGATCCGTGTAATCGCTGACCGCGACGTGGCGGCGATGGCCGATTTCGTCGTCGGCGCCAACGCAATCGGCTTCCATCTGACCGGGGTGAACTGGGGCCGCGATCTGCCGGAACCGGACACCGTCGCCGATCTGCGCAACGTGGTGGAAGGCGAACGCGCCCAGGATGGTGGCGAAATCCGCCTGGCCCGCGGCATCGAGGTGGGCCACGTATTCCAACTCGGCCGGCAGTATGCGCAGGCACTGGACGCCACCGTGCTGGACGAGAACGGCAAAACCGTGGCGATGGCGATGGGCTGCTACGGCATCGGCATTTCCCGCATCGTCGCTGCGGCGATCGAGCAGAACCACGACGCGGCGGGAATCCGCTGGCCGCAGCCAATGGCGCCGTGGGCAGTGGCGATCTGCGTGATCAACCCCAAGCACGATCCCGCCATCGACGCCGCCGGCGACGCCTTGTTGGCCGACCTTCAGCAAGCCGGACTGGACGCAATACTCGACGACCGCGGCCTGCGCGCCGGAACCATGTTCGCCGATATAGAACTGATCGGCATTCCACACCGGGTCGTGGTCTCAGAACGCGGGCTGGCCGCTGGCACCTTCGAATATCGCGCACGCAGCGGCGGGGACCCGGAAAGCCTGAATCATACCGCCTTGCTGGCAAAGCTGCGGGCATGAACAAGATGGGCCGGGAATATATCCCGGCCTTTTCCCTTGCCCGTCCTTCACGCCACGACGATCAAACCACGATCAAACCACTGCATCGCGGCCGGATCCGGACTAGTGGATAAGGCGATTGAATACGATGGGTATCACAGGATAAGCCGATCACATCGCCCCGATCGGGCAATGACTGCTCACACGAATAACCGGGGTATTTGTCAATTGGATAAAGCATGATTATGATTCGAGCCTAGCCAGGGAATGGCGAATAGGCTATCCCCATATATTTCCGGAGAAAAAATGACCATCGATCTAAGCGGCCTGTCGGCCAAGCAGTTGGGCGCGCTCATCAAGACCGCCAAGAAACAACAATCCATCGTCGCCAAGCGCACGCCTATCATCAAGGTCCGCGCCCAGTTGGCGCGGCTGGCGAAGAGCCACGGTTACAACCTCGATGAGATTTTCGCTGGCGCCGCCACGACCGGAACGCGCGGTCTGAAGGTCAGCAAGCCGGGGCCGAAGCCGGGCCGCAAGCTGGGCAAGGTGCCGCCGAAATATCGCAACCCGGCCAATGCCAGCGAAACCTGGACCGGCCGCGGCAAGCAGCCGCGCTGGCTGGCCGATCTCGTAGCCAAAGGGAAAAAGGTCGAAGATTTCCTGATCGCCGGCGCCGCTGCCAAGTCCGCTGCGGCCAAGAAAGGCACCAAGAAGACTGGCAAGCGTATCGTCAAGAAAGCAGGCAGGGCCGCTGCTAAAAAAGCTTGAGTCGGGAATGACCGACCAATCGGAAACGCCGGCGTATGCCGGCGTTTTTTATTGCCTCACCGATGCGGCGGCAGGCTGGATCGCGCGATGTACTTCGAAATCAGGTCCGTTGGTCGTAAGCGGTGCGAAGCTGGTATTGAGCGCTTTGTCTCGACGCGCTCCAGGCGGCGACGCACTCACTGCCGAGCACGTAACACGCGCTATAAATTCTTGCGCGCCGGCACGAGCAGATTGCCGAACAACAGGCCACCGACCAGCGCCATCACGATATTGGTCACGGTCAACAATGCCGACCTCCCACCGAGTACGTCCTGATGCTGGACCAGAGCGAGCAACCCACGCAAGCTGGCACTCCCCGGGACCAGCATGATGATGCCCGGCAATCGGATCAACGCACCCGGTCGGTGCAGTAGATGTCCAAACAAATTGCCGGCGGCAGTCAGCAGCATCGCCGACATGAAGATGCCAACCGGACTACCCCAGGCATCCCCAGCAAAGCGCGCGATGGCATAACTGGTCACCGACGCCGCCATCGCATACGGATAATCGCGAGCGCTAGCCTTGAACAACAACGCGAACGCATACGCCGCGACCAGCAGCGAAGCGCACTCCACCCAGTCAGGCTGGGGCCGCAAGGCCCGCACCATCGGATGCAGGCCGAGCAACTGCGCCAGCGTCACCGCGCTCACCGCGCCCACGGCCAGCTTGACCACCGTAGTGACCGCACCGGCAAAACGCGCCGTGCCCGAGCCCCAATGCTGGCTGGTCAATTCGTTGACGGCGTTGGTCAGCGCCATCCCAGGCAGTAATACCACCAGCGCGGCGATAATCACCGTATTGAGATTGAGCGGCGCGATAAAGGCCGACACGAGAGTTGCAACGGAACCGGCCAGCAGTGCCGCCAGCGCGTCATGAGCCTCCCGGGTCGCAGCCCGCTTGTCGGTGAAATGGCTGAGCAGACCGATCAACAGACCAGTCACCGCAGCGGTGGCAATGTCCAGCCATGGCAGCCGCCATAACCCGGCCACACTGCCGGCGGCTAAGCCGAAGCCGAGCACCTGCATCGCCATCCAGCGCCGCCCCGGCGGCTGGTCCAACTGGCGCAGCGCGGTATGGCCCTGCGCCACGCTCATCCGCCCGCAGGCCACGTCGTCGGCGATGCGGTCGGCAACGCTGAGCTTGTGCAGGTCGTTGTCGCCCGGCGCCAGACGTACCACACGGGTGATATCGCTGGAGCCGATCGCCTTGGTGGGGTCGCTGAAACTGAGGATCAGGCCGGTGGGGTTGGACCAGGGCTCACAGTCCAGGTCCAATTGCTGCGACAGCGCCACCACTGCCGCCTCCAGCCGCTGCGCCGTGGTGCCGTAGGTGTGCAGGCGCCCGGCGATCTCGGAGACGAAGGCGATGCGCTGCGCGTAGGTCGCGTTGGCGGACGGGCTGATGAGCGGGGGAGGGGCGGGCATGGCGGCTAGTATGACGCGAACACCGCCCCCAGCCACCTGTCGCGTACGACCGACCACATTGCGCCGAAGGGGAAACAGGTATGCTCGCGAAACTGACGTCCACATGATCGAATCACAGCCCCCCCAATTCCGCCAAGACGACCGAGACCCCTCGCGGGTGCGGCTGACCGGCAGTTGGACTCTTTCCACCGCCTTGGTCGCGTCCGAGGTACTGCGCAGCATGCCAGCGGGCACCACCGGCATCGACGCCAGCGGCATCGCTCAATTGGACTCGGCCGGTGTGTTACAGCTGATCCGTTACGCAACCCGCAACGGCATCGCCCAGGAATCGTTGGATTTCCGCCAGGATCACCGCGCACTGGTTTCGACCATCGAGGACGTCGCCGACGACCGCCCCAAGCGCAAGCGCGATTACGGCTTTGCCGCGGCACTGGAACGCCTTGGCTATACCGTGCATCGCAACGGCAAGGAAATCGTCGCACTGGTCGGTTTCCTCGGCGAAACCCTGGTCAAGTTAATGCGCCTGATGCATGCACCGCGACGTTTCCGGCTCACCTCCACCGTCCACCACATGGAACAGGTCGGCCTGGACGCGGTGCCGCTGGTGGCCTTGCTGTCCTATCTGGTCGGCGCGGTGATTGCGTTTCTGGGCTCTACTGTCCTGCGCGACTTCGGCGCCGAGATCTACGTGGTGGAACTGGTCAGCATCGCATTCCTACGCGAATTCGCGGTGCTGTTGACCGCCATCGTGCTGGCCGGACGCACTGCCAGCGCATTCACCGCACAGATCGGCGCCATGAAAGCGCGCGAGGAGATCGACGCAATCCAGACCCTGGGGCTGGACCCGATGGACCTGCTGGTGATCCCACGGCTGCTGGCACTGCTGCTGATGCTGCCGCTGCTGACCTTCGTGGCAATGATTGCCGGCCTGGCCGGCGGCGTCACCGTGGGTGCGTTCGACCTGGGCATTCCGCCGCAGATGTACCTGGCGCGCATGCACGACACCATCCAGATTCGGCACATGCTGGTCGGTCTGGCCAAAGCGCCGATCTTCGCAATCGCGATTGGCCTGATCGGCTGCCTGGAAGGGCTACGCGTGGAAGGGACCGCGCAATCGGTCGGCGAACGCACCACCTCAAGCGTGGTACAGACCATCTCACTGGTGATCATCATCGACGCGATCGCCGCGCTGTGGTTCATGAAGATGGGATGGTGATGATGAAGACCGCATTGGACAGCGAAAACCGCAACTGTATGCCGCACGCGCCCACTCGGGCGCCTGACCGGGAGTGCGGACCTTGACCGATCTCCGCTCCCCCGAGGCAGCCGAGACATTCGCGATCTCGGTGCGCGGGCTAGTCAACCGTTTCGGCAACCAGACCGTGCACGAAGCACTGGATCTGGACGTGCGCCGCGGCGAGATCCTCGGCGTCGTCGGCGGCTCGGGCACCGGCAAATCGGTATTGATGCGCACCATCCTCGGTCTGCGCCAAGCCGACGCTGGCACGATCCGCGTCCTTGGCGTGGACACCGACTCCGGTCGCCGCGAAGACCGGTTGCACGTGGAGCGCAACACCGGCGTGCTGTTCCAGGATGGCGCGTTGTTCTCCTCGCTGAGCGTGGGCGAGAACGTACAAGTGCCGCTCAAGGAACATTTTGCCGAACTGCCCGACAGCTGGCACTACGAACTGGCGCTGCTCAAGGTGAAATTGGCCGGCCTGCCCGCCGATGCGCTAAACAAGCTCCCCTCGCAATTGTCCGGCGGCATGCGCAAACGCGCCGGACTGGCACGCGCGCTGGCACTCGACCCGCCCCTGTTATTCCTCGACGAACCCACCGCCGGCCTGGACCCGATCGGCGCGGCGGCGTTCGACCGCCTGATCCGCACCCTGCAAGAAGCGCTGGGTCTGACCGTCTTCCTGATCACTCACGATCTGGACACCTTGTACGCGATCTGCGACCGCGTCGCGGTGTTGGCCGGTGGCAAAGTCATCGCCAACGCGCCACTGGCCGAGATCGAGCAAGTGGACCACCCGTGGATCCAGGACTATTTCCACGGCCCCCGTGCCCGCGCCGCGCGCGATGCCAAAACCACCTGGATCGAGAACACCTGAGTCATGGAAACCAAAGCCAATTACGTCCTGATCGGCGCCTTCACCATCGTGACGGGGATCGCGCTGCTGCTGTTCGGGCTGTGGGCCGCCAAATACTCCTCCGACCGCACTTGGCAGGAATACCGGGTGGTATTTCGCGAAGCGGTGACCGGTCTATCGGTGGGCAGCCCGGTGCAATACAACGGCATCGCGGTCGGCTCGATCACCGAATTGACCCTGGCACCGAACGACCCACGCCAGGTCGTGGCACGCATCCGAGTGAACTCGACCACGCCGATCAAGAGCGACACCCGCGCCAATCTGGGCATCACCAGCCTGACCGGCCCAACGATCATCCAACTTTCCGGGGGTGCTCCCGAGGCGCCGAAGTTGACCGCGATCGACAACAGCGACGCGCCGATCATCCAGACCACGCCCTCGGCGCTGCAGAACATCACCGATACCGCCAACCAAATCGTCGAACGCCTGGACGAATTGCTCAGCAAAAGTAACGTGGCCAGCATCACCGCGACGCTGCACAACCTGGAGAAAATCAGTGGCGCACTGGCCGACCGCGACAACGGCGTGCAATCGCTGATCCTCAGCGCACGCGATGCCACACGTCACCTCGATGCCACACTCAATACCGCCAACGGCACCATCCAGCACCTGGACCAAAATCTGGTCAAGCAATTGCCGCCGCTATTGAACAAGCTGGAAGACACGCTGAGCAAGCTGGATTCGGCCGCCGGCAATGCCGACAAAATCCTGGGCGAGAACCGCTCGGCCATCAACAGCTTCGCCAACGACGGCCTGGGCCAACTCGGTCCGACCCTGACCGAGTTGCGTAGCCTAATCCGCGACCTGCGCCAAGTCAGCGACCGCCTGGAGAAAAACCCGGCGCGCTACCTGCTTGGTCGCGATACCCCCAAGGAGTTCAAGCCCAAATGAAGCCGATGCGCACCTTTTTGTTGCTCACCGCTCAGGCCCTGCTGCTCGCCGGTTGTTCACTGGCTGGCGGCAACAAGGAATCGGCCACGATCTATGCACCCGATGCGCGGGTGACTCCGGATCCGGCATGGCCGCAGGTGACCTGGCAACTGGCACTGACAAAACCCAGCGCCACGCGCATGATCGACAGCCCACGTATCGCGGTGCGCCCCACGCCCGACGAATTACAGGTCTACAGCGGGGTGAGTTGGGCGCAGCCCGCCACCGACATGTTCGAAGACACCTTGCTGCGCGCGTTCGAGGATTCCGGCCGCATCCCCGGTGTGGCCCGGCTCGGCACGGGTATCGGCGCCGACTACAAACTTTTGCTGGACCTGCGCCGTTTCGAATCGGATTACGCCGGGCACGATGTTCCCGCGGCCACGATCGAACTCAATGCCAAGCTGCTGCACACTGTCGACCAGCGCGTGGTCTCATCGCACACGTTCCTGGTGACGCAAACCGCTGGGGGCACCACCGAAGCACAGGTGGTCGACGCCTTCGGCCAGGCGCTGTCGCAGTTGAGCCGCGCGGTGGTTGGCTGGACCTTGCAACAGGGTCAGGCCGATGCAGCGAGCACTGTGGCGCCGCCTACACGGCGGTGATCGTGCGGAACGTCAGGTTGATCCGCTCGCCGACCGGCCTGGCAGTACGCGGCAAGGCATGCCGGTACAGGCGCTGAGTGTCCCCGCCCATGAGCAGCAATCCGCCCGAACTCAACTCCAGCGCCCGACGCAACGTCGGCTCGCTGCGATGGCGCAACACAAAACGGCGCGACGCCCCCAGACTCAACGAAGCGATCAACGGATTCGGACCGAGTTCCTTTTCGTCGTCGCTATGCCACCCCATCGCGTCGCAGCCATTGCGATAGCGGTTGGCGAGCACACTGTTGAAGTCCACCCCGGTTTCTGCGGTCAGCCGTTCGCGCAATGGCAACAACACCGAGGGCCATGGGTGCGGCGCGAAGCGGGTGCCCGAATAGCGGTAGCTCGCTTCCGGATCGCCGATCCAGCAACTCAACCGTGGCGAATCCACCATCCGCCCGAACAGGCGGATGCGATGCACCTCCCAACTCACCTCCGCCCGGAGCTGCGCGAATAGCAGCGCGGCTTGCGCCGGCGCCAGCCAATCGGGCAACCAACGGATATCGGCGCCTGGCAAGTGCAGTTCCATCGCACCACGCTAACACGTCGCGCCCAGGCAGCCGCAGGCGTTGGCCATTTGCCCCTTCACGCACAAAGACTGAAAATGCGGGTCGCCAGAACACGCGAGCGGGAGCAACACACGATGACGGGAACGCAGGGCGACACCAGTGCGTCGGAGCCGGTGGAACGCGACGTCATGGAGTACGACGTGGTCACCGTCGGCGCAGGCCCGGCCGGGCTGGCATTCGCCATTCGGCTCAAACAACTCAATCCCGACATTTCGGTTTGCGTGATCGAGAAGGCCAGCACCGTGGGCGCGCAGATCCTGTCAGGCGCGGTGATCGAACCGGCGCCGCTGGACGCGCTGCTACCGGGCTGGCGCAATGCGCCACCGCCGATCTGCGTGCAGGCCGGCGAAGACGAGTTGTGGTACCTGAGCAAAGACCGCGCACACAAATTCCCGATCGTGCCGCCGGGCATGCGCAACCACGGCAACTTCATCGTCAGCCTCGGCGCGCTATGCGCGTGGCTGGCGCCGCAGGCCGAAGCGCTGGGAGTGGAGATCTATCCTGGCTTCGCTGCCGCCGACACACTGCACGCCGATGACGGCAGCGTCATCGGCGTGCGTATCGGCGACATGGGCGTGGCCAAGGACGGCACGCACAAACCCGGCTACACCCCCGGTATCGACATCCACGCCAAGGTCACGGTGCTGGCCGAAGGTGCGCGCGGGCATCTGACCAAGCGCCTGATCCAGCGCTTCACACTCGACGCCGGTCACGACCCACAAGCGTTTTCGATCGGCATCAAGGAGCTTTGGCAACTCCCGGCAGGCCGCGTCACCCCAGGCAAGATCGTGCACACCCTGGGCTGGCCGGCTGACAACACGACCTACGGCGGCAGCTTCCTGTATCACCTGGAACACGATCAGGTGGCGCTGGGTTACGTCAGCGGCCTGGATTACCGCGATCCCGCATACCAGCCGTGGGAAGCCTTTCAGCAGTGGAAGAACCACCCCATGATAAGACCGTTGCTGGAAGGCGGCACCATTGTGTCGGCTGGCGCGCGCGCCATCGCCAGCGGCGGCTGGCAATCGCTGCCGAAGGTGGAAATGCCCGGCGCGCTGCTGATCGGCGATACCGCCGGGCTACTCAACGTGCCCAAGATCAAGGGCACCCACCAGGCAATCCGCAGCGGCATGCTTGCCGCCGAACACCTGGCCAGCAGTGCGACGTTGGATCCGATCGGCTTCGACGCCAGATTGCGCAGCTCGCAGGTGATGGCCGAACTGTGCCAGGTGCGCAACATCAAGCCGGGTTTCAAGAAGGGCCTGTGGTTCGGCTTGTTCAACGCGGCCTGGGAAACACTGGTCAAGGGCGCATCGCCATGGACGCTCAAGGTGGTTGCCGACTGGAAGACAATGAACAGACTGGATGAACACACCCAGCCCAAGCGCGATTACGTGCAACGCGAACTGGCCCCACGCGATCGCCTGCAGGGCGTGTACTTCGCCGCCACCGAGCACGAGGAGGATCAGCCCGTGCACCTGCGCGTGCGTGACCCACAGATTTGCGTCACCCGCTGCACCGAGGAATACGGCAACCCCTGCACGCGCTTCTGTCCAGCATCGGTGTACGAGATCGTCGACGACGCGGCCGGCAAGCGTTTGCAGATCAATGCCGCCAACTGCGTGCACTGCAAAACCTGCGACATCAAGGACCCCTACGCGATCATCGACTGGGTCACGCCGGAAGGCGGATCTGGCCCGAATTACCAGAATTTGTGAGCCGCCAATGAGGACCTTTCCCCAGCCGGTCCGCGCGGCACTGTATGCGGCGCTGCGCACGGCGTTCCGACTGCTGCCGCTGCATGAAAGTATCCGTGATCGCTGGCGCAGCGCCTTTCTGCGCCGTTATGCCGATTGGGCGCCACCGCCACCACGCGGACGCCTGGGCTGGGGCGGCGTGCGCCGCCCCAGGGTCAGCAGCGACCAGCCCGCCATCGGTTACGTGCCGTACCAGCAACAGACATTGCCGACAGTGCCACCGGCCACCCTGGTGGCGTTCTATCTGCCGCAGTTCCACCCGTTCGCAGAGAACGAGCAGTGGTGGGGAAAAGGCTTCACCGAATGGCGCAATGTCACCCGCGCCTTACCACAATTCGAGGGACATGCTCAGCCGCGACTGCCGGCCGATCTGGGTTTCTATGACCTGCGCCATGTCAGCGTGATGCGCGAACAGGCACGCCTGGCGGCCGAATATGGCGTCGGCGCGTTCTGCTTCTACTTCTATTGGTTCGCCGGAAAAACGCTGATGGAACAGCCGCTGCGGCAGTGGCTCGACGACGCACACATCACGCTTCCGTTCTGCCTGTGCTGGGCCAACGAAAACTGGAGCCGGCGCTGGGACGGACGCGACCACGACGTGCTCATCGCCCAGCAACACAGCGCCGAAGACGATCTAGCTTTCATCGCACATATTGCGCCCTACCTGCGCGACCGCCGCTATCTACGCGTTGACGGCAAACCCATGCTGCTGGTGTATCGCCCGCATCTGATGCCCGATCCCGCGGCGACGGCCGCACGTTGGCGCCAGTGGTGCCAGGCGCACGATGTGGGCGAAATTCATCTGGCCTACGTGCAGGGATTCGAACGCACCGACCCAACTGAAATGGGTTTCGATGCGGCAGTGGAATTCCCACCCAACCTGAGCGGGGCAGCCTCGATATCGGCACGGCAAACACTGATCAATCCGCACTATTGCGGCTCTGTGCTGGACTGGCGCACGCTCGCCAACGCCGCCGCCGTACGCCCGTTGCCGCCATACCGGCTGTACCCGGGGGTCAATCCGGGTTGGGACAACGAACCACGTCGCTCCGGTCGTGGCCAGGTGTTGCTGCATGCATCGCCACGCGGCTACGGCGACTGGCTGCGCCGCACCATCCACGAACGCCTGGCCGATGTCGCGCCACCGCACCGCATCGTATTCATCAACGCGTGGAACGAATGGGCGGAGGGCGCGGTGCTGGAACCGGACCAACGGCTTGGGCACGCATGGCTGGAGCAAACCCGCAATGCGTTGTTGCGGCCCTCCCCCAACCCCACACCGCGCATCGCCGTCGTGGTGCACGTATGGTACATCGAAGCGCTAGCGGCCATCGCCGCCGCGCTTGCACGCTGGCCGCAACCACCACGGATCATCGTCACCACAGACGCGGCACATGCCGATGCCAGCGCATCGGTCATGGCATCCCATGGCCTTGCCTCCGAACTGCGGGTGCATCCCAACCGTGGGCGCGACGTGTTGCCATTCCTGCACGAGGCCGACCGCCTGTGCAACGAGGGCGTGGACCTCGTGCTGAAACTGCACACCAAGCGATCACTGCATCGCCACGATGGCGAGCGCTGGGCGGCGGAACTGCTGGCGAGTCTGTCGCCCCCTGACGACGGGCCGGAAACCTGCATCCACAAGTTCCTGGAACAGCCCGACCTCGGCCTGCTCGCCCCGCGCGGGCACCTGCTTCCACTGGAAACCTATCTCGGCAGCAATGCCGACGAATTGGATTTCCTGGCCGCGCGCCTTGGCATCGCCACCCGCGGCGAAGATTTGCGATTTCCCGCAGGCACGATGTTCTGGGCACGCCTGCAGGCGCTGCGCCCGGTGCTGGACGCGCATCTGTCACCCGATGATTTCCAGCCCGAGCAAGCACAAACCGACGGGACACTTGCGCATGCACTGGAGCGCGCGTTTGGCGCCGTGGTGCGGCATGCGGGCTATCGTCTGGCGGAGGCCGACACGGGCGGCAGGAGCGCCTCCGCCTCCGCCTATCCCTACGCACAACCTAGCCGTTAATTCAGCGCCGGAACGGCACCCCAGTCTTGGCAACCAACTCGGATTCGTCCACACCCTCGGCGATCTCCACCAACACCAATCCATCCGCCGTCACATCGAACACTGCCAGGTCGGTGATGATGCGGTCGACCACACCGACGCCTGTCAGCGGCAGGTCGCAGGCAGGCAAGATCTTATGGCTGCCATCCTTGGCCACGTGTTCCATCAACACCACCACGCGCTTGACCCCGGCCACCAAGTCCATCGCCCCGCCCATGCCCTTGACCATCTTGCCCGGCACCATCCAGTTGGCTAGATCGCCATGCGCGCTGACCTGCATCGCACCGAGGATCGCCAGGTCGATATGGCCGCCACGAATCATCGCGAAGGAATCGTGGCTGCCGAAATAACTGGCGCCGGCGCGTGCCGTGACCGTTTGCTTGCCCGCATTGATCAGGTCCGCATCCACTTCGTCCTCGCTCGGGAACGGGCCGATGCCGAGTAAACCGTTCTCCGATTGCAACCACACGTCCATGTCCTCGGGGATATGGTTGGCGACCAGCGTCGGCAGGCCGATCCCCAGGTTCACGTAGGCACCGTCGGTGAGTTCGCGGGCGGCACGCTGCGCCATGTCGTCGCGGGTCCAGGCCATGTCATGCCTCCTTCTGGCGCAGGGTGCGCTGTTCGATGCGTTTTTCCGGATACGGGTTGTGCACGATGCGATCCACATAGATGCCCGGCAGATGCACCTGATCGGGATCGATGCTGCCGGTCTCCACCACCTGCTCTACCTCGACGATGCAGACCTTGCCCGCCATGGCACAGGCCGGATTGAAGTTGCGCGCGGTCTTGCGGAACACCAGGTTACCGGCGGCATCGGCCTTCCACGCCTTGACCAAGGCCACGTCGGCACGCAGCGCGGTTTCCAGCACGTAGTGCTTGCCGTCGAATTCGCGCGTCTCCTTGCCTTCGGCAACCACGGTGCCGAAGCCGGTGGCGGTGAAGAACGCGGGGATGCCGGCACCACCAGCACGTAGGCGCTCGGCCAGGGTTCCTTGGGGATTGAATTCCAACTCCAGCTCGCCCGCCAGGTATTGGCGTTCGAATTCCTTGTTCTCGCCGACATAGGACGAGATCATCTTGCGGATCTGCCGGGTGGCCAGCAGTTGGCCAAGGCCGAAACCGTCGACACCCGCGTTATTGGAGATCACCGTGAGTCCACACACGCCGCTATCACGCAATGCGGCAATCAATGCCTCGGGGATACCGCACAGACCGAACCCGCCGACCGCCAAGGTTTGACCATCCGCCACCACATCGGCCAGCGCCGTGGCCGCATCGGGGAACCGCTTGCCGCGCTGCCCGGTTGCCCCGGGAGAGATGTCGCCCATTCGCCAGCTCCGCATTGCACTGTAGGTGGGTAGTTTAGAGCGTGTGCTGCACGTTGGAGTGAGAGCCGCAACGAGCGATTAAGCGCGGAAACGTTACAATCTCCTTTCTATATTACCCAGGACCTTCTTCACATGTCGCTTCCCGCATTCAAGGCCTACGACATCCGCGGTCGCGTACCCGACGAACTGAACGAGGATCTGGCGCGCCGCATCGGCGTGGCGTTGGCAGGGCAGTTGCAGAGCGGGCCTGTGGTAGTGGGACACGATGTGCGCCTAGCGAGCCCGTCGCTGCAGGCGGCACTGTCAGCGGGCTTGCGCGCCAGCGGCCGCGAGGTGATCGACATCGGCCTGTGCGGCACCGAGGAAGTGTATTTCCAAACCGACCACCTGCAGGCCGCTGGCGGCGTGATGGTCACCGCCAGCCACAACCCGATGGACTACAACGGCATGAAGCTGGTCCGCGAGCACGCGCGTCCGATCAGTTCCGACACCGGCCTGTTCGCCATCCGCGACACCGTGGCCGCCGATACCGCACCCGCCGGCACACCGATTGCCACCGAACACCACCGCCCGGACAAGTCCGCCTACATCGCGCACCTGCTCAGCTACGTCGACAACGCCACGCTCAAACCGTTGAAGCTGGTGGTCAACGCCGGCAACGGCGGCGCCGGCGCCATCGTCGATCTGCTGGCACCACACCTGCCATTCGAGTTCGTCCGCGTGTTTCACGAGCCGGACGGCCATTTCCCCAATGGCATTCCCAACCCACTGCTGTCGGAAAACCGCGCAGCCACCGCCAACGCGGTCAAGCAGCACGGCGCGGACTTCGGCATCGCCTGGGATGGCGATTTCGACCGTTGCTTCTTCTTCGACGCCAACGGCCGCTTCATCGAGGGCTACTACCTGGTGGGCTTGCTGGCGCAGGCGATTCTGGCCAAGCAGCCCGGCGGCAAGATCGTGCACGATCCGCGCCTGACCTGGAACACGATCGAAATGGTCGAGGACGCTGGCGGCATCCCAGTGCTGTGCAAAAGCGGGCACGCCTTCATCAAAGAGAAAATGCGCAGCGAGAATGCGGTGTATGGCGGCGAGATGAGCGCACACCATTATTTCCGCGAGTTCGCCTACGCCGACTCGGGCATGATCCCCTGGTTGCTGATCGCCGAATTGGTGTCGCAATCGGGGCGTTCACTGGCCGACTTGGTCGAGGCGCGGATGCAGAAGTTCCCATGCAGCGGCGAGATCAACTTCAAAGTCGCCGACGCGAAAGCGGCCGTGGCGCGGGTGATGCAGCACTATGCGGCGCAGTCGCCCGCGCTGGACTACACCGACGGCGTCAGCGCCGAATTCGCGCAATGGCGTTTCAACCTGCGCAGCTCCAATACAGAACCGCTGCTGCGGCTAAACGTGGAAACGCGCGGCGATGCGGCCCTACTGGAACAACGCACGCGAGAAATTTCCGATCTATTGAACGCCTGATCGTGAATTCTTCTTCGCCCGAATCCTTCAACGCCCACATGGAATTTCTCTGTTCATGAGCGATATTCTCCCCATCATCCTGTCCGGTGGTTCCGGCACGCGCCTGTGGCCGCTGTCGCGCGAGACCTATCCCAAGCAGTTCCTACCCTTGGTCGGGGACAACAGCATGCTGCAATCGACCTGGCTGCGCGCCGCACCGATCGCCGAGTGCCCGCCCATCGTGGTCGCCAACGAAGAACATCGCTTCATCGTCGCCGAGCAGTTGCAACAACTCGGTGTCAAGCCGGGAGCGATCCTGCTCGAACCCAAGGGCCGCAACACCGCGCCCGCCATTGCGGCGGCGGCACTGGAGGCAATGCGCGATGGCGACGATCCACTCCTGCTGGTGTTGCCATCCGACCACGTCATCCTGGACGAAACCGCGTTCCAGAGGGCCGTAAAAAACGCTACCGCCGCGGCAGCAGCCGGTAAGTTAGTTACGTTCGGAATCCAGCCGACTGCACCGGAAACCGGCTACGGCTACATCAAGGCCGCTGCCGGCAATGGCGCCCGTGCGGTGGAACGTTTCGTCGAAAAACCCGACCTGGCCACCGCACAGGGTTATCTGGCCTCGGGCCAGTACTATTGGAACAGCGGCATGTTCCTGTTCCGCGCCTCCCGCTATCTGGAAGAACTGCGCCGCTTCCAACCGGCCATCGCCGATGCCTGCGGCATGGCATGGCAAGCAGCCAAGCGCGACACCGACTTCACCCGTCTAGACAAGGATGCCTTTGCCGCCAGCCCGTCCGACTCTATCGACTACGCGGTGATGGAGAAGACCGCCGACGCGGTGGTGGTGCCCCTGGACGCCCAATGGAGCGATGTCGGCTCCTGGTCGGCACTGCTGGAGGTGTCGCGGCGCGACGCCAACGGCAACGCGCACCACGGCGACGTGATCGAGATCGATTGCCGCAACACCTACGCCTACGGCTCGCGCCTGATCGCGATGGTGGGACTGCAGGACGTGGTGGTGGTCGAGACCGACGACGCGGTGCTGGTCGGGCACCGCGAACGCATCCAGGAGGTCAAGGACATCGTGGCCAGAATCAAGGCCAGCGGGCGCTCGGAGGCAACTTGGCACCGCAAGGTGTATCGGCCATGGGGCGCCTACGATTCGATCGACAACGGCCAGCGCTTCCAGGTCAAGCGCATCACGGTCAAGCCCGGTGCGACGCTGAGCCTGCAGATGCATCACCACCGCGCAGAGCATTGGATCGTGGTCAGCGGGACCGCCGAGGTCACTCGCGGCGAAGAGGTACTGCTGCTCACCGAAAATCAGAGCACCTACATCCCGTTGGGCGTGACCCATCGATTGAAGAACCCGGGCAAGTTGCCGCTGGAATTGATCGAAGTGCAATCCGGCAGCTATCTGGGCGAAGACGACATCGTGCGTTTCGAAGACACCTACGGGCGCACCTGAATCCGGTGCACGCTGTAACGCAAAGAGCCGGACAACGCCCGGCTCTTTGGTTTTCCACTCGCGCATGCGGCGTGCTAGGCGGCGGAAGCCCGTGCGACGAGTTCGCCGATCACTTGGCGCAGACCGTCGCGCCACTGCGGCAGCTCCAGCGAAAAATCGCACTGCAGCTTGGACACATCTAGGCGCGAATAGGCAGGACGTTTGGCAGGTGTCGGATACTCCGTGGTGGCGATCGGCAGCACACGCGGCGTGCGCGGCAGTAAGCCCGCCGCCACCGCGTCGGCAAAGATCGCCTCGGCGAAACCGTGCCAGGTGGTCTCGCCCGCTGCGGTCAGGTGCCAGGTGCCCGATGGCAGCGTCGCACGCTGCGCCAACGCGTGCGCGGTGACCTGCGCAATCAGCGCGGCCGGTGTCGGCGTGCCGACCTGGTCGGCCACCACGCGCAATTCGTCGCGTTCGGCGCCCACACGTAGCATGGTGCGCAGGAAGTTGTGTCCATGCGCGGCGTACACCCAGGCAGTGCGGAAGATCAGGTGATGGGCGCCAGAGGCACGGATCGCCTCCTCGCCCGCGAGCTTGGTCGCGCCATACACGCCCAGCGGCGCGGTCGGCGCATCCTCGGGATAGGGCCGCGTGCCCTGGCCGTCGAATACATAGTCGGTGGAGTAATGCACCAGCGGCACGCCATGTGCCGCGCACCAGTCCGCGATGATCCCAGGCGATTGCGCATTGGCCCGATGCGCCGCGTCCGCGTCCTGCTCGGCGCGATCCACCGCGGTGTAGGCCGCCGCGTTGACCACCACCGCCGGCTGCAACCGATCCAGTAATCCGCCAAGATCCTGCGGCCGATCGAAATCGGTGCGCTCGCAGGCGCGACCATCGGGCAATCGACCGCTACGGGTGGTCGCCAACACGGGTCCCTGCGCCGCCAGCGCGCGCAGCAGTTCCTGCCCGACCTGGCCGTTGGCGCCGAATACAAGCACCGTCATGGACGATAGACTGGCAGGCGCTCGACAGGGATATCAGCCAAGCACGGCGCAACGGCATCCTTCTGCGACAACACCGTCGCGTTGATCGGCCAGTCCACCGCGATGGCGGGGTCGTCCCAGCGCACCACCGCATCGGCTTCCTTGACATACACATCGGTACACAGATAGCTGAACACCGCTCGCTCGGAAAGCACGGCGAAACCATGGGCAAAACCTTCCGGGATCCAGAACTGCTTCCGGTTCTCCCCGCTCAAGATGGCCGCAACCCACCGTCCGAAGTAGGGCGAACCGCGGCGTATGTCCACGGCGACGTCATAGACCTCTCCCTCCAAAACGCTGACCAACTTACCTTGTGGTCGCGGCCACTGGTAATGCAAACCGCGTAACACCCCCTTGGCGGAGGTGGAGACATTGCTCTGTACGAAGTGGGTGGGGAGTCCATGTTGACCGAAACGTTCAGCATTCCACGCCTCGAAAAAATAGCCACGCGCATCGCCAAACACCGCCGGCTCGATCGCCAGGCAACCAGGCAGACTGGTTTCAATCACTTTCACGGAACAGTTCCTCGTGCAGCCAGTGCATGCAGGTATTTGCCGTAGTTGTTCTTCCGCAGGGGAGCGGCAAGTTTCTCCAGCTGCGCCGCATCGATCCAGCCCTGCCCGAACGCGATCTCTTCCGGGCAGCACACTTGCAGACCTTGCCGCGCCTGGATGGTCTCGATGAAGTTGGACGCTTCGTGCAGCGACTGATGGGTACCTGTATCCAGCCAGGCGTAGCCACGCCCCAGGGCTTCCAGATGCAGTTCGCCGGCGTCAAGGTAACGGCGATTGAGATCGGTGATCTCCAGTTCGCCACGCGGCGACGGCTTCAGTTCCGCCGCATGATCGCTGGCTTGGCCATCGTAGAAGTACAGGCCGGTGACCGCGTAATTGGAACGCGGCTTGAGTGGTTTCTCCTCCAGATCGATCACCTTGCCGGATGCATCGAACGCGGCGACGCCATAGCGCTCTGGATCGTTGACCCAGTAACCGAAGACGGTGGCGCCATGCTGCCGCGCGTCGGCGCGACGCAAGGTCTCGGTGAGACCATGGCCATGAAAGATATTGTCACCCAGCACCAGACAACTCGGCTTTCCGGCAATGAAGTCGCGCCCGATCAGATACGCTTGCGCCAATCCATCCGGACTCGGCTGCACCGCGTAGGCGATGTTCATTCCCCACTGCGCACCATCGCCGAGCAGGGCTTGGAACAGGGCCTGCTCGTGCGGCGTGTTGATGATCAACACCTCGCGAATCCCGGCCAGCATCAGCACACTGAGCGGGTAATAGATCATCGGCTTGTCGTAAACAGGCAGCAGCTGCTTGCTCACGCCCTTGGTGATCGGATACAGCCGCGTGCCGGAGCCGCCTGCGAGAATCATGCCCTTGCGTTGCGTCATGAGGTCTTTCCTTTGAATGCCCGCACCGCCCAGGCGGCACGGAGGTTGCGAGGGACGCGCGTTATGCCGCGGTCCCGATCCGTTCCAGGCGATAGCTGCCGTCGAGTACGCCCTGTACCCAATCTTGATGGTTCAAGTACCAGTTCACGGTGATCGCAATGCCTTGCTCGAAGCTGTACGTCGGCTCCCAGCCCAGTTCGTTTTTTAATTTGGACGCATCGATCGCGTAGCGTCGGTCGTGACCGGGCCGGTCGGCGACGTGGGTGATCTGACTGGCGCGGGATTTGCCGTCCTCGCGCGGACGCCGCGCGTCCAGCAGCGCGCAGATCGCCTGCACAACCTCGATATTCTGCTTCTCGGCGTTGCCGCCGACGTTGTAGGTCTCGCCGACCCTGCCCTTGACCAGCACGGTGCGGATCGCTTCGCAGTGGTCACCGACAAACAACCAGTCACGCACCTGCTTGCCATCGCCGTAGACCGGCAGCGGTTCGCCCGCCAGCGCCTTGGCGATCACCAACGGAATGAGTTTTTCCGGGAAGTGATACGGGCCGTAATTGTTGGAGCAGTTGGTGGTCAGCACCGGCAGGCCATAGGTATGGTGGAACGCACGCACCAGGTGATCGGAAGCGGCCTTGGACGCGGAATACGGCGAGTTCGGCGCATACGGCGTGGTTTCGGTGAACTTGCCGGTCTCGCCGAGCGTGCCATAGACCTCGTCAGTGGACACATGCAAGAACCGGAACGCGTCGCGGCCGCCATCCGGCAGCGTCTTCCAATGATCGCGCACCGACTCCAGCAGGCCGAGCGTGCCGACCACATTGGTCTGGATGAACGCGCCAGGGCCGTCGATCGAACGGTCCACATGGCTTTCGGCAGCGAAATTGACCACCGCATCAGGCTGATGTTCGGTCAGCAGACGGCTCACCAGCTCGCGGTCGCCGATATCCCCGTGCACGAACACATGGTCGGAATTGCCCTCCAGCGACACCAGCGTGTTCAGGTTCCCGGCATAGGTCAGCGCGTCCAGGTTGATCACGCGCACGCCGCGCGCCACTGCCTCGAGCACGAAATTGCCGCCGATGAAACCAGCACCGCCGGTCACGAGCCAAGTCGCCAATTCCTCTCTCCTGTATCGTGGACAGGCACCAGCTAGATGGCTGGAGCGTAACCTGCAATCATAACGCCCTCGCGATGAGACCACGCACCTCGCTGCGTGGCGATCAGTCGACAGCCCCCGAAGCGATTGACCATACGCGATCGCACGGTCTACCGCGCCCGGTTAGAATCCACCGACTGCCCCGCGCCAGCCGCCGCGGCCGGGCCTTCCCGCACTGCTGAAGGATCTCGTACACGATGAAAATCCTCGTCGCCTACAAGCGCGTGGTGGACTACAACGTCCGCATCCAGGTCAAGCCGGACGGCTCTGGCGTGGTCACCGAGGGCGTCAAGCTCTCCGCCAATCCGTTCGACGAAATCGCCCTGGAAGAAGCGCTGCGCCTGCGCGACGCCGGGATCGCCAGCGAGGTGGTGGTCGCCACCATCGCGCCGGCCGACGCCGCTGCGCATCTGCGCAACGGGCTGGCGATGGGCGCCAACCGCGCCATCCACGTGGTGACCGACGCGGCGATCCAGCCACTGACCGCCGCGCGCACACTGCTCAAGCTGGTCGAGCAGGAGCAGCCGGACCTGGTGATCCTCGGCAAGCAGGCGATCGACGACGATGCCAACCAGACCGGGCAGATGCTGGCCACGCTGTGGGGCCGGCCGCAGGCCACCTTCGCCAGCAAGTTGGTGGTGGCCGATGGCAAGGCCACGGTCACCCGCGAGGTCGATGCCGGCCTGGAAACCATGGAAGTGGATCTGCCCGCCGTCATCACCACCGATCTGCGCCTGAACGAACCACGCTTCATCAAACTGCCGGACATCATGAAGGCCAAGAGCAAGCCGCTGCAAACCCTAGCCTTCACCGACCTGGGCGTGCAGGCCAACGACAGCCTCGCCATCACCCATTACGCCCCGCCGGCCAAGCGCAGCCGCGGCGTGATGGTCAAGAACGCCGCCGAACTGGTGGCCGCACTCAAGCAAAAAGGGGTGCTGTAATGGCCAACGTTCTCATCATCGCCGAGCATCTGAACGGGCAGCTCAACGCAGCGACCGCCAAAACCGTCAGTGCCGCGCAAGCGCTGTCGCCCACTGCCATCGACATCGTGGTCCTCGCCGCCGATCCGACCACGGTGGCCGCCAAGGCCGCGCAGATCGCCGGCGTCGCCCGTGTGCTCACCGTCGCCAACCCGGCCAACGCACACGCCATCGCCCAGGTACTGGGCCCGCAAATCGCCGCCCTGGCGACCGGCTACACCCATGTGTTCGGCCCCTCCACCACCTTCGGCAAGGATCTGATGCCGGTGGTGGCCGCGCTGCTCGGGGTCAACCAAATCTCCGACCTGATGGCGGTGGACGGCGAGTACGCGTTCAAGCGCCCGATCTACGCCGGCAACGCCATCATCAGCGTACAGGCGCCGGCAGACCAGATGGTGGTCGCTACCGTGCGCAGCGCCTCCTGGCCGGAAGCGGCGCAGGGCGGCAATGCCGTGATCGAAGCGATCAGCGTCGACGCGGCGCTGCCGACCCATACCCGCTTCACCGGCCTGGCCGCGGGCAGCTCTGACCGTCCCGACCTGCAAAGCGCCAAACGCGTGGTCTCCGGCGGCCGTGGCGTCGGCTCGGCGGAAAACTTTCAGATCGTCTACCAGCTCGCCGACAAGCTCGGCGCGGCGGTCGGCGCCTCGCGCGCGGCGGTCGACGCCGGCTACGTGCCGAACGAACTGCAGGTCGGCCAGACCGGCAAGATCATCGCCCCGGACCTGTATGTGGCGATCGGCATCTCCGGGGCCATCCAGCATCTGACCGGGATCAAGGACGCCGGCACCATCGTCGCGATCAACAAAGACCCTGAATCGCCGATCTTCGAGATCGCGGATATCGGCCTGGTCGGCGACCTGTTCACAGTGTTGCCAGAGCTGGAAAAGGCGCTGGGCTGAGCGGCGGCGGAGACTCCCGATGATGCCGCACGGCGCCGACGGCGTGCCCGCTCCGCGCCACCGTGCAGATCACCTGGCGTTGTTCGTCGTGCTGCTGTGCGGCGGCTACTTGGCCGCCCTGTGGTGGATCGATCGCGGCAACGGCACATTCGCCCGCCTCGGCGCGATCTGGCCGTTGCTGGCGCTGGCGGTGTTGCCGGTCTCAGCCAGCTACCTGTTCCGCTTCTGGCGCTGGCGCTGGCTGCTGCAGCGACAGGGCCATGCGGTGCCGTTCGGCCTGGGATGGGCCGCCTATCTCGCCGGCTTCGCACTGACCGCCACGCCCGGCAAGGCCGGCGAATTGCTGCGCATCCGCTACTTCGCGCGCATGGGCGTGCCGGCGGGGCGCACGCTGGCGGTGTTCGTGTTCGAGCGCGCGTCCGATCTGCTGGTGATCCTGGCGCTGTCGCTGCTGGCCGCACCCGTGTTTCCCACCCTGGGCACGCTCGTCGCGGTGGTCCTGGGCTTCGTCGCCCTGCTGTTCGGCGCCGCAGCCTGGCCGGTCCTGCTGGCCTGGCTGGACAGCCTGGGCCGGCGCCTGCCCGGCCGCTGGCTGCGGCGGGTGGCGCAGTTCGCCGTGTTCGCTGCCACCGAACTGCGCGCCTGCCTGGGAACCGATCAATGCGTGCGCAGCCTGATCGCCGGCACCGCCGCCTGGGGCTTGACCTCGGCCGTGTTCGTGGGGCTGTGCAATGGCCTGGGCCTGCAACTGGAGCCGATCGTCGCGTTCGGCATCTACCCCTTAGCGATGTTGATTGGCGCACTGTCGTTCGTTCCGGGCGGGGTTGGCACCACAGAACTGGCCATCGTCCTGATGCTAAACCGGCTCGGTGTTGCGCCCCCCGACGCGATCGCGGTCGCCGTAGCCGCCCGTCTGGTGACGCTCTGGTACGCCGTCGGGGTCGGCGCGCTGGCGTTGTGCATCACCGAGTTCCTGCAACGTCCCCCAACCCGCTGAGCAGTGCTAGGTATAATCGCGGCCCAGCTTCGGATCGCCAGGCCGCAGAATGTCCCTCACCCCCAGTTTTCCTGCCGACCGCCTGGCCATTCCAGCGCGCGCGCTCTGTGTGGATCTGGACGGCACACTGCTGAACTCGGACATTCTCTACGAGTCCCTGCTCGCCCTGCTGGCGCGCAATCCGCTGTACCTGTTCTTGTTGCCACTGTGGCTGCTGCGCGGCAAAGCCGCGTTGAAGCGGGAACTCGCCAAGCGGGTATCGCTTCCAGCAGAGACGCTGCCCTACAACGCGCATGTGCTGGAACTGCTGCGCAAAACGCCACAGCGTCCACGCGTGCTGTGCACCGCCTCCGACCAGTTGCTGGTCGCGCCGATCGCCGCACACCTGGGCCTGTTCGAAGAGGTCATCGCCAGCGACGGCCAGCGCAACCTGTCCGGCCGCAACAAGGCGAACGTCTTGGTGGAGCGCTTCGGCGCCGGCAACTTCGACTATGCCGGCAATGACCGCGTGGACCTGCACGTCTGGGACAAGGCCGGCGGCGCCTGGGTGGTCAACAACGGCAACGGGTTGCGCGCGGCCGCCGCACAACGCACCACCGTCTACGCGCACTGGCCGGCGTCGCCGCGCGCCCGCGCCTGGCTCAAGGCGCTGCGCCTGCACCAGTGGCTGAAGAACCTTCTGGTGTTCGTGCCGCTGCTGACCGCGCATCGTTTCATGGAGGGCGAATCGGTCCTACAGTCGGCGATCGCCATGGTCGCGTTCGGGCTGTGCGCCTCCGGCGTCTACGTGCTCAACGACCTGCTCGACCTCACGCCCGACCGCCAGCATCCGCGCAAGCGCAAGCGGCCGTTCGCCGCCGGCCGGCTACCGCTGCTGCAGGGCCTGTTCGCTGCGCCCGCACTGACCCTGGCCGGACTGGCACTGTCGCTCGTTTGCACGCCCCAATTCACCCTGGTCTTGCTGGCCTACTACGTGATGACCCTGGCCTACTCGCTGCGACTCAAGCGCATCGTGATGATCGACGTGGTGCTGCTGGCGGCGCTGTACACCGTGCGCATCATCGGCGGCGCGGTGGCAATCGACTTGGAACTGTCGTTCTGGCTGCTGGCCTTCTCGATGTTCATCTTTTTGTCGCTGGCGCTGCTCAAGCGCTACACCGAGCTGCACGCGATGCTCAGCAGCGGCAAGACCAAGGCCAGCGGCCGCGCCTATTCGGTGGAAGACCTGGTGTTACTGCAATCCATGGGCGCCGCGGCCGGCTACATCGCGGTGCTGGTGATGGCGCTGTACATCAACAGCCCGGAAAGCGTGCACCTGTATCGCAATCCGAAGCTGCTGTGGCTGATCTGCCCGGTGCTGCTGTATTGGGTCAGCCGCGTGTGGGTGGTGGCGCATCGCGGCGACATGCACGACGATCCGATTGTCTTCGCTGCCACCGACCGCGTCAGCCAGGTGGTCGTGGCCCTGTGCGTGGTGTTCGCGCTGAGCGCCATCTGATGGCCGATGCCGGGCAGTCCTGGGGACGCTATCCGCAAGCGGCGCAGACGCTGCTACCGATCATCGACCGGGCCGCCGCACTGCCTGCCTTCGACGGCAACGCATTGCCACGCGGCAATGGCCGCAGCTACGGCGACAGCTGCCTCAATCCAGACGGTACCTTGCTCTGCGCGCGTGGCCTGGACCGCTTCATCAGCTTCGATCCGCAATCGGGCCGGCTACGCTGCGAGGCAGGCGTCACCCTCGCCGACATCATCGAGCTGGCCTTGCCGCAGGGCTGGTTCCTGCCGGTGACACCTGGCACCCGTTACGTCACCGTAGCCGGCGCCATCGCCAACGACGTGCACGGCAAGAACCATCACCGCACCGGCACCTTCGGCCATCACGTCCTCGCCTTCGAACTGCTACGCAGTGACGGCAGCCGCCGTCTGTGCACCGCGCACGACGATGCCGAAGGCTGGTTCGCCGCGACGGTGGGCGGACTCGGCCTGACCGGGCTGATCACCTGGGCGGAGATCCAGTTGCGCCGCGTCGCCGGTCCCGTCTTGGAGACGGAAAACATCCGCTTCGGCTCGCTCGACGAGTTCTTCGCCCTGTCTGTCGCATCGGCCGACAGCCACGAATACAGCGTCGCGTGGATCGACTGCCTGGCCAACGGACGCGCACGCGGACGCGGTCATTTCACCCGTGCCGATCACTGCACCGGCCTGCCCGAAGAACGCCCGACCTCGCCCGGCAAAAGCCTGGCCATGCCGCTGACCCCACCATTTTCGCTGGTCAACCGCCTATCGCTGCGACCGTTCAATGCGCTTTACTACTGGCGCCAGCCGGCGCCGCGCAAACGCCGCCTCAGCCATGTGCTGCCGTTCTTCTATCCACTGGATGGCATCGTCCACTGGAACCGCATGTACGGCCCGCGCGGCTTTCTGCAATACCAATGCGTGTTGCCGCCGGCCACGGCACGCGACGGCGTGGACGCATTGCTGGCGGAAATCGCACGCAGCGGCAGCGGCTCCTTCCTCGCCGTGCTGAAGGAATTCGGCGACATCGCATCACGCGGCATGCTGTCTTTTCCACGTCCGGGCACCACACTCGCCCTGGATTTCCCCAACAACGGTGCCGAGGTGCTGCGCCTGCTGGAACGCCTGGACCGCATCGTCGACGAAGCCGGCGGCGCTGTGTACCCTGCCAAGGATGCGCGCATGAACGCCGCCTCGTTCCAGCGCGCCTACGGCCGCTGGCAAGCATTCAGCCACTATCTCGACCCACGTTTTTCATCCGGCTTCTGGCGCCGGGTCACGGAGTGAACATGCAACGCGTCCTCATCATCGGTGCGACCTCCGCCATCGCCGAAGCCACCGCCCGGCACTATGCTGCACGCGGTGCAGCGATCCATCTGCTCGGCCGTCAGATCGCGCGCGTAGAGACAATCGCAGCGGATCTTTCGGTGCGCGGCGCCAAAGCCAGTTGCGGCGTGCTCGACGTCAACGATATCGCCGGTCACGCTGCGGCATTGGACACCGCTTGGGCTGCACTTGGCGGCGTCGACGTGGTGTTGATCGCCCATGGCACGCTTCCCGACCAGGCCGCGTGCGACGCCTCCGTCGCCCTGTCGATGCGCGAGTTCGCCACCAACGGCACCTCGACCATTGCCCTGTGCGCCGCGCTGGTGCCGCGCCTGCACGCCGGTGCGACGCTGGCAGTGATTTCGTCAGTCGCCGGCGATCGCGGCCGCGCCAGCAACTATCTGTACGGCAGTGCCAAAGCTGCGGTCAGCGCCTATCTGAGCGGCCTGGGCCAGCGTCTGCGTGGACAGGGGATCAACGTGCTGACGATCAAGCCAGGGTTCGTCGATACGCCAATGACCGCCGCCTTCAAGAAGGGCGCGCTGTGGGCAAAACCCGACCAGATCGCCAAGGGCATCCTGCGCGCAGTCGATGGTCGCCGCGCGATCGCCTACCTGCCCGGTTTCTGGTGGGCCATCATGTTCGTCATCAAATCCATTCCAGAATTCGTTTTCCGCAGGGTCAAACTCTGACATGACCGACAAACACGCCAAGATCGTCATCACCGGCGCCGCGGGACTGGTCGGGCAGAACCTGATCGTCGAACTCGAACAGCAGGGCTACACCCAGCTGGTGGCGATCGACAAACACGCGCACAACCTGCAGATCCTGCGCAAGCTGCATCCGGCCGTGCGCTTGGTGCAGGCGGACCTGGCCGAGCCCGGCGATTGGGCGCGCGAATTCGCGGATGCGGCCTGCGTCGCTCAGCTGCACGCGCAGATCACCGGCAAGACCACCGACCTGTTCACTCGCAACAACCTAACCGCGACTGCGCACGTGCTCGACGCTTGCCACGCGGCAAACGTGCCGTACCTGGTGCACATCAGTTCCTCGGTGGTGAACTCGGTGGCCAAGGACGACTACACCGAGACCAAGCGCGCCCAGGAAGCCATGGTGGTCGCCAGCCGCCTGCGCCACTGCGTGCTGCGTCCGACCCTGATGTTCGGCTGGTTCGATCCCAAACACCTGGGTTGGCTATCGCGCTTCATGGCCAAGACACCGGTGTTTCCGATTCCCGGCGATGGCAAGTTCATGCGTCAACCGCTGTACGAGCGCGATTTCTGCCGTTGCATCGCCAAATGTATCGAGCGCGAACCCGATGGCGCGATCTACGACATCGTCGGAGACACCCGCGTCGACTACGTCGACATCATCAAGACGATCAAGCGGGTCAAGAAGCTGCATACCCTGATCGTTCATATCCCGATAGGCTTCTTCGCCTTCCTGCTACGGGTGTATTCGCTCTTCAGTTCCAAGCCGCCGTTCACCGCCGACCAGCTGAAGGCGCTCAGCGCCGGCGACGACTTCAAGGGCGTGGATACCGAAGCGGTGTTCGGCGTGCGGCAGACGCCGTTCGAGGACGCGATCCGCGAAAGCTATACCGACCCGCGCTACAGCCACATCGTGCTCAAGCGCTGAACCGTCACAACGAGATTTAGAACTATGAGCACATTCGCGATCGTCGGCAGCGGCCCCATGGGCCTGATGGCTGCTATGGAACTGCTGAAGAAGGGCCACCAAGTCGACGTGTACGAACGCGACGACCGCATCGGCGGCATGTCTGCGGACTTCGATTTCGACGGCCTGCGCATCGAGCGCTATTACCACTTCATCTGCAAGACCGATTTCCCGCTGTTCAAGCTGCTCGAGGACCTGAAGCTGTCCGACCGCCTGCACTGGACGGACACCAAGATGGGGTACTACTACCAAGGCAAACTGCACAAGTGGGGAACCCCGTTCGCTCTGCTCGGCTTCCCGCACCTGGGGCTGCTCGACAAGATCCGCTACGCCCTGCACGTCATGCACACCAAGGGCATCAGCGACTGGACCGCGCTGGACAAGGAGAACGCGCGCGACTGGATCACCCGCTGGATCGGGCCAAAGGCCTACAAGGTGATGTGGGAGAAGGCCTTCGCGCTGAAGTTCTTCGAGTACCAGAACGCCCTGTCCGCCTCCTGGATCGGCACCCGCATCAAGCGCGTGGCGCTGTCGCGGCGCAATCTGTTCAACGAGAGCATGGGGTATCTGGAAGGCGGCTCGGCCGTGCTGCTGGAGCGCATGGCGGCGGAAGTGACGTGTCTCGGCGGCCGCATCCTGCTGTCGCGACCAATCGAAGAGGTCGCGTCGGCGGACAGCAAGGTCACCGGCATCCGTACCAGCGACGGCCATCACGCCTACGACGGCGTGGTGTCGACGGCGCCGATCCAGTACGTGCCCGGCATGGTGCCTGGTCTGCCCAAGACCTTCGCCGACCAGGTCGGCGCGATCGAGAACATTCCGGTCGCCTGCGTGATCCTGAAGCTGTCCAGGCCGATCAGCGAAAACTTCTGGATGAACATCAGCGACGACCGGATCTCCATCCCCGGCCTGATCGAGTACAGCAACCTCAACCCCGGCAAGGGCCCCGGCGAGCACATCGTGTACGCGCCCTACTACATGCCCAAGACCCATCCGAAGTGGCACTGGAGCAACCAGCAACTGATCGATGAAGTGATCAGCTACCTGCCAATGATCAATCCAGACTTCAAGCCGGAATGGATCCGCGCCACCCATTGCCATCGCTACGAGTATGCACAGACGATCTGCCCGCCTGGATTCCAGGACATGCTACCGCCGATGAAGACGCCGCTACGTGGCTTTTACATGGCGGATACGGCGTACTACTACCCGGAAGATCGCTCGATCAATGAGAGTATTTCGGTAGGATGCGAGATCGCTCGAACGGCGCTGTCGGAAATATGATCAGTCGGCAGTTCATCGGCTTTGTCGCCGTGGGAGGCATTGCTGCCGCGGCAAACTTTTCCTCGCGAATCCTTCTTAGCCATTGGCTTGCTTATGTCCCGGCTATCGCGCTGGCCTACCTCATTGGAATGACTATCGCATTCCTGCTGAACCGCAGCTTCGTGTTCAGAAAATCGGCGAACGCGTTGCATAAACAAGCTTTCTGGTTCGTGACAGTGAATATACTGGCCATATTTCAGACGATCGCAATAAGCTTGCTGCTGGCGCGCTGGCTTTTCCCATCGATCGGGTTCAATTTTTATCCCGAAACCATTGCACACGCTGCCGGCGTGATCACCCCCATTTTCACCAGCTTTATTGGGCACAAGCATCTGAGCTTCAAGATCGCCCCCCCGCAATGAACGCGCCTCGTTGAATTCACCTTCACGGATATCACAGATACGATGCTCATGAAATATACAAAAGCCCTTCTTTTCCCCAAAGGGCCATCCACTTGCAGCTTAACAAAGCTAGATTTTTCGACGATCTTCTTTACTGCATTCGCGGTAATCCTATGCTCCCAGCTCATTGGAGCATTTCACTTCATTTTCGGCCCCGCAGTTCTTGAATCCGGCGACTTCGCGGCGAATGCGCTGCAGATTTCCAATGCAGGGAAAATGAAGGAATTGCTGGGAAACTACTCGCGCTGGCATTTCCATCATCCTGGCCCGGCATTCTTCTATGTATATGCACTCGGCGAGCTGGTCTTTTTCAAGGTCTTGCACGTAGTAGACAGTCCGCATCAAGCCCATGTCCTATCAGGAATAACCCTCCAGAGTTTTTTTGTCGCGCTCTCAGCCTGCCTCTGTGCGCTTACATGCGATTCCAAGAAGGCTGCAAGCAGCTTTGTACTCGCCGTCATTCTCGTGTTGGGCCTGACAAGCTTTGGAAGTCTCTCTAGCATTTGGCCACCTCACGTTCTGTTCGGGCCATTTCTTTTGCTAGTCATTGCTGCAGCCGCTGCCTCAAGGGGAGAAAACTCGGGCTTGGTTGCGTTGACCCTTGCATCTGGATTCTGTATCCACGGACACGTAGCGCAAGCTGCCCTGGTCGTTCCCGTGGCCACTTATGGTGCAATCGGTTGGATCCTCAGCATGGGCGGTAATTGGCGACCGCACGTCCGGACGCTGATCTGTCTACTTGCGATAGGTTTTGTTTTTGCGCTCCCCATCCTGATCGATGCAACTTTTGTACGGCCATCTAATATCCAGGAGGTTCTTACCTACCTTCACGCAAACCAAGATCCGCGCCCATCCTTTCATGCGGCCCTGCGCTATATCCTGGGTTTCTGGTTGTTTGATCCGTATCCAGAAGCAACGGCAGACCACGGCACCACATTAGCAAGTGCGTGGCTCGCGGCTATCTTTCTATGCCTGTCCACTTTAGCCGTCTTCTTTACGCTATTGGGCCAGCGGGCTTCCGGATACAGAAATATCTTCCTCGCCGCATTGTTCGCATTGGTCATGTCCATATTCTGGGCTACGCGCATTACGGGCCCTCTCTACGAATTCAATTCGTTTTATGTCTACGCTCTAGTTACTATTTCCTTCTTCCTCATCATGGAAGGACTCGTAGCGCTGCTGCAAAAGTACGCAAAACCGATCACCTCTCCGGTCTTTTTGCTGGCTGGCATATTCATCATCTTGAGTTACCGGCCTCACCCGGCATTCTCGAGCGGTGAAACATATGCACTTCCTTCTCCGATCATGCCTTCCGCACGTGGTAAATCCGTTCTGATTTCTGTGACAACAGAGTCATGGCCCATGACGACTGCGCTGACTCTTGAACTGGACCGTGAGGGAGCATCCGTACACGTGAACAAAGACTGGGAGTTTATGTTTGGAAAGCAACACTCCATTGATGCCTTGTCACTCAGCACCATTTCCAATCCCATATTCATCAATCCACGCTCGGGTGCAAATCCTCCCAAGCAATCGCCGCTCGGCCTAGATGCATTCTGCATACCAGCAATGGCACAGAGGAAGTATGCGGGAGATCATTCCATAGGCGAGGCCCTTAGGGACTGTTCCCTCGCTTCGTTTTCAACCACCGAACCAAACGGTGATTTCGTTTTTTCTTTGGGACGTGGAGCCGCCTTGCAGTTCAAGGCGAATCGAGGCGATCGCATGACGTTACAACTCTCTCCCTTCCTTGGAGGAAACATCAAGGAACAACATGTTGAAGTTCTGCTCTCTGGGAAGCAGATCTACTCCGCTACGCTGAAAAGCCCTGCTTCCATGAAAGCCAAACTCGATTGCGACTTGTGCACCCTCGAAATCAGAACGCCTAATGCGTTCAGCCCTGTTTCTGCAGGGATAGGCGGGGATGGGCGAGAACTTGGCTTTGCCCTGCAGCGACTTACAATAGAATGATATGCTCAGGATTCTGTAGACAGGGAGTGAACTCCGTGAACCTTAAATGTCAACGCCGATTTGAATCTGACCTACTTTTCTTTGAACCCTGGGCGTATCAGTGTTCGAATACATCGAACGGCGTCACAACTCACGAATGCGATGAAGGGCTGCCAGACAGGATCTAAAGTTTTCCACCCTTTCACAACCGCTCGTGTTTTCTGGGCAGAACCCCACGTACCGACCGAGATTCTGATGAGCCAACAAAAAGAACGCGTTCACTCTCTCGATGTTCTTCGCGGCTTGGCCGCACTATCCGTCGTTTTTTGGCACTGGCAGCATTTCTTCTATTCGTCTGGAAAGCTCGGCACCTTCCTTATTCAGCAGCAGCCATTTTTCAATCAATTCGAACTTCTCTATACACATGGCTCTCTAGCCGTAGAGTTATTCTTCTCGATCTCTGGCTTCGTATTCTTCTGGCTTTACTCTGACGCTATTTCAGAAAAGAAAATCAAAGCATCGAAGTTTGCGATGGACCGATTCAGTAGACTCTACCCGCTGCATATTGCAACATTTGCATTTATCGCGATAGCGCAGACTTTCTACTTTCAATGGCACGGAAGTTATTTTGTCTATCAGGAAAACGACCTGCGCCATGCGATCCTGAATATTCTACTGATCCCGGCCTGGGGGTTCGAGAAGGGATGGTCGTTCAACGCACCTATCTGGTCCGTGTCAGTGGAAGTCATGCTGTACGCCCTGTTCTTCATCTCGATGAAAACTGGCAGGTCACGGTATGCCCTGATTGGCGCGCTGGCACTGGCCGGATTCTTCATCACCCCCGACAACTACAAGATCGGGCATGGCCTCTATTCTTTTTTCCTTGGCGGTGCGTCCTACTCAATCAACCGAAAGATCTTTTCAGCATTCGGCGAACGGGTTGCCCTAGTCGTGTCTGCTGTAGTAGCCGCTGCATCTTGGGTGGCGATTGCCTATTCAAAAGAATTGAACATGACGCTGCTTATGGGTCTCGCTTATCCATCATCGATGGCTTTTCTGTTCAACCTGGAGAAATGGATTAAGCCCATAGCATCTCAGCTATCAATAATTGGAGAAATCAGCTACTCGTCATACTTACTTCACTTCCCTTTGCAGCTTATATTTGCAATGGTAGTTGAGAAGTTTGGAATCGACAGGCACTGGTTCTACAGCCAACGAATGTTTGTCGTATTCATGCTGGTACTGATCCCGCTTTGCCTAATAAGTCATAGGTACTTCGAAGCTCCTGCACAAAAAGCAATACGGGATGCGTTCAGAAATAAGCAGCAGGCGAAAGCATGGGCACCTGATTAGGGAGGGTCTGAACAAATCAGCCTGATCTGCCACAATGGATCGAGGAGTTGAGCGGAGGATTTCGATGCAGCTGACCTTTAGCTGTTAACGCCGAAGAAGCTTTCTCAGCCAGCATTATCGCCGCAGTAGCCCACCGCACTCATTGAGCAGACCAGCTGGTTGTACTTCAGATAATTCTAGTAGTCACGACTCCGAAACTGACTGCCACAATCAGAGTGCAGGATCGACGCCCCCTAGTACAGCAACCACTCCATCAATCCGCGTGACGATTCGCGCCAAGTCAAGGTCCGGATATTCGCCGGCACCTTCCATCCGCTCGCTACACCACATTCGATCTCACTTGCCAGCGCATCTGCATCACCTACAGGGAAGTAGCTTGCCTCCTCGCCCGCGATCTCCTTGAAAACCGCGAGATCGCTGAGCAAGAGTGGCTTGCCGCGACTGCCGGCCTCCACCAGGGGCAGACCGAACCCTTCCGCAACCGATGCCTGGACCAAGACGTCCGCTCTATCCATCAGGTGGTGAAGGTCGGTATCCGACATTCCCTGCAACCAGAAAAGTCGCGTACCCAATTGCGGATGCGCCTGGAGCTTCATCACAAGCTCTTCGACGTTCCATCCATGTTTACCGACGATGGCCAATGCGACATCAGCGCCACGTGCCCACACTTTTTCAAAGGCTGCCAGAATGGTCGCGTAGTCCTTGCGCGGCTCGACTGTGCCAATTGCCAAGACTAGCGGCCTAGCCCCTAGTCCTTCCAGCAGCGACGCAATCGCCGCTGAAGCCTGGCCGACGATCTGGCCAGACTCCAGATCGCTCCCCAGGTGCATCGCGCGCGTCCAGGGTCTTGCGACCGGATGCTCAGGCTGCTCATCCAGGAAACGCTCAAGATCCTGCCGCGTCGCCTCGGAAATGCAGACAAACCCATCCGCGATGGCCGCGGCATGCTCAAGCCATCTGCGGAACGCTGGCGGCATGCCGGGATCGCAGGTATGCGGCACTAGCAATGGGATAAGATCATAGACCATCCAGACCACCTCGCCGCCTGCGGCGGCCACCTGGGCGTGCAGGACATCAAATCGTTCGGGACTCCACCACGATGAGTCGAGCATCAGCAGCAGGTCATTCGGCTTCACCGTGACTCGCACGCCCGCGTTAGCGGTCTCAATGGACATACCTAGGCAGTTGGCGGCGTAATCACTGGCATATAAGATGCCGTGCTCGGTCCAACAGACAGGCTGGACTTCCACCCCCACATCGTCAGCTAGCGCATGCAGGCCTGCACAATAATTGCGGACAACACGCTGAATGCCGCTACGTGCGTCCAGTCGCACCACTTCACTAACATCAACCAAGATGCGACGTCGACCGCGCGCGGCAGCCGCAGCCAACCCCTGTTCCAGATGGCCAACTGCATCGGGGGCATCAATCAGCAGACCCGACCAGGCATCGATGTCCTCCTGAGTCACCCGCACACGATCGAAATCACCGGCTTGGCCAAACAGGGGCTGCACCGCCTTAGCGTCGCCTGCCAGAGTTCGCATCGCCGCGAGTGCGGCTTCAGCGCATGACTTCCAATTGTAAGTCCAAGCATGCGCCTTGACACCGGAAACCAGCACCTCACGAAAGGCCACATCTTCCAAGGCGGCCTCAAGAAGCGATGCAGCCGCGTCGATGTCATGCGGTTTGAACAAACAACGCGGATCGTGCACGACTTCAGGCAGACTGCCGGTGTCGGCGCTTAAAACAGGCGCGCCAAATGCCATTGCCTCAAGCACAGGAAGACCAAAGCCCTCATAAAAAGAGGGGAAATAGAACACTCGACAAGCACGGTACAACGTGGCCAACTCGACATCGTCGACACGGCCAAGCACGCGCACCCGCGAAGCGATATGCGAGAAAGACCCTGCGAGTGCCTCTTTGACATCTGTGCCGACTTGGGTGAGCACAAGCAGATACTTCTTCTGGAGGCTACGCGGCAGTCGTGCAAAAGCCTCCAGCGCACCTACGGTGTTCTTGCGCCAGTCACCATTGCCAACCATTAGCACGAAGGGCGCGTCGATGCCGCGCCGCGCAAGGATTGCCTCATCCACAGGCGAGTCAGCCTGCGCAATGGCCAACATTTCCGGATCAAGTCCGGCATTGATCACATGAATTTTTTCCGGAGAAATACCAAGCTGTTCGATCAGGTCAACTCGCGTCGCTTGGGATATCGCCAGGAAACAATCGAATTTACTGAAACTCTCACATTTGCGCGGATACCACTCAGCCAAGAACGGATCCGGCACCAGGTAGCGCTCTGGATACAGTAGCGGTATCACATCGTATGCAATGACGGCCGTCTTCGGCCGCGGATCCGCTGCCCAGTCGATTGCGGTTGTATAGCTGCCACGTGTTTCAAAGTAACTCGTATGCAGAAATGCATCCAGCCCTAAGGATTCAAAGAATCGGCCACGGATGCGGGCAGCGCTTTGCATGCGTAGCGTGTCATGATCGACGAAAGCGCTTGTAGGGTAGTGCATTACTGTCGTTGCCGTACGCACACCCTGATGGCGCAGGCGCGACCGTGCCTGGCGCAGGCGTATAGGGTCCACACCATCCAGCGCCAGCAGGATCTCGTCGTGCTGGCGCTGACGCACCATCTCAGCAACCAAGTTGTCAGCATACCTGCCGATCCCGCGGTCGCGCGAATCGGTCAGGCACGCCTGCATGTCGATAGCAAGACGCACCGTATTCCCCTACTCAGTCATTCAGATCGAAAGTCGACGCATATCCGCGTCTACCATCATCGTGATCAGCTGTTCCAGGGATGTCTTGGGCTTCCAGCCAAGCTTTTCCATCGCCTTGCCAGGGTTTCCGAGCAGCACGTCCACCTCGGCCGGACGGAAAAATTTCTCGTCGATCACCAAGTGATCATCCATATTCAGGCCCACGTGGCCAAAGGCAATCTTGCACATGTCGCGCACCGTCGTGGTGAGGCCGGTGGCAACCACATAATCACCGCCTTCCGCCTGCTGCGTCATCAGCCACATCGCCTCGACGTAGTCACCGGCAAAGCCCCAGTCACGCTTTGAATCGATGTTGCCCAGGCGCAGCTCCCGCTGCTTGCCCAGCTTGATACGGGCCACAGCGTCGGTGACCTTGCGGGTCACGAACTCGATACCCCGCAGCGGGGACTCATGGTTGAACAGGATGCCGCTCGAAGCATGCATTCCGAAGCTCTCTCGATAGTTCACCGTCGCCCAGTGCGCCATCAACTTCGCCACGCCGTAGGGACTGCGCGGATAGAAGGGCGTCGACTCGCTCTGCATCTCGGCCTGGATCAAGCCGAACATCTCACTGGTGGATGCCTGGTAAAAGTGGGCCTGGTCATTGACGATGCGCACTGCCTCGAGCACGTTGAGCGCACCTACGCCATCGACTTGAGCCGTCAGAATCGGCTGCTGCCAAGACGAACCGACAAAGCTCTGTGCACCAAGATTATAAACTTCGTCAGCCTTGGACAGATGCATGGCGCGGATGAGTGACGACAGATCCGTAAGATCGCCATCAAGCAGGACGACGTCATCGGCGATGTCCAATTCGCGCAGGCGCCACAGCGTGTCGCTGCTGCGGCGGGCAAGAATGCCATGCACCTTGTAGCCTTTGGACAGTAAAAGCCGAGAGAGGTATGCGCCATCCTGGCCAGTAATGCCAGTGATCAGTGCGTTCTTACTCATTGATTTTTCCTTGCATGTTCGAGAATTTCGGAAAGCGTTGATTGTATGTCGAAAGCCTGCATCCAGCCGGTATCGCTCTGGAGTTTCGCGGGACTGGCCACCATGCGCCTCTGCTCGGCAGGACGCATCTTGGCGGGATCTTGGCGGACTTCCGCCTCGACGCCAGTGAGACGGCACATTTCAAGGAGCAAATCGCGGACGCGGCGCTCTACGCCAGACGCAACAATATAAATTCCGCCGGACCTGCCGCGTGTCAGCAGGGCAGCATAAGCCGAGACGACATCGCGCACGTCACTGAAATCGCGCGTCGTATCGATATCCCCCGCCTCGATCACTGCGGGCTGCCGCCCCTCGGCAATGGCGACCACCTGCCGAGCAAGGGAAGAAAGCACGAAACGACCTCCCTGGCCAGCGCCTACGTGATTGAACGGGCGCGCGATCACCACGTCGAGCTTCTCGCTTCGATGCCACTGCATGCAGAGCTGTTCGGCGGCCCATTTACTGACGGCATACGGGCTGCGAGGTTCCGGCAGAAGGGTCTCGTCGACAGGGAGATCGCCCTCGGGAACGCGTCCGTAAATATCACCGGAGCTAACGTACAGGAAGCGCCCGGAGAAGCCTTTCCGCGCAAGCGCCTGAAGGAGATGCAGGGTTCCGATCAAGTTGACCTGCAAAGTCTCATCAGGGTCGTCGAACGACTGGGGTACGAAACTCTGTGCAGCAAGGTGGACTACCGCGTCAGGACACGCATCGCCCAGCGCACTTTCGATTGCAGCCATATCGCGCAAGTCAGTACCGGCAGGCAATGGCACGGCCTCAACATGACCGAACTGTCCCCGCGCCACCGCGTCCAGCAGATGCTTTCCGACGAACCCGCCGGCCCCAGTCACAAGAAGCTTTTTACGTCCATCATTCATGCGGAACTTCCCCACGATGGGCAACGATCGCGTAATCGGGAGCGACGTGCGTACGAGCAAGCAGAGTGTTGATCGAGGATGATCCGGGCAGATCGTCGGGTAGCAAGGCTGGGGCAACCAGATCGCGCTCTTCACTGAGGCGCTCGATCCTTGCATCCGAATAACCACGCGCCTCGACGACCCAACGCAGCATCTCTGGCGGCAGCGGATTGCGATGGGTAGGATCCATGTAGAAATAGATCGTCGCCACATCCAGGTTTTCGGGATTCGGAGTTTCGAGGATCAACACTCCGCCGGGTCGCAATACGTGATGGCATGCGTCAATGAGTTCCACAACGCGGTCGAACGGCAGGTGCTCGACCAGGTGCATCGAGGTGATCGCGCCAACACTGCCTGCAGGCATCGCTCGCAGCACCTCGATCGCGTCACCCTCGATCACCTCCATCCCCCGCACAGCCGCATCACTGACAAAACGGGAATTAAGATCGACGCCGCGCGCATGCAGGCCTTCGTCACGCAACAACGCAAGCCATTCTCCACGACCACAGCCAACGTCGACGACTGGAGCCGCTAAAGTTCCCGCGCCGCACTCGCGAACGAGTTGCAAGTAGGGACGTGCGCGCGCCTGGATCAGTGACTCCGGTCCACGGAAGCGATCTTCGAACGCTGAATACAGCGCGTCCAACTTTGGCGCAAGAGCGGCACGCCGTGCCTCCTCCTCAAGCAGTCGGCTTTCACGCGCTTTCAGACGTGAGAGTTCATGCTCGATTCCCTCAAGCCGGCTGCCAGCCTCGAGTACGACCTGATTGACATGCCGTCCCAATCGATGGACCTCGCGTGCGCCGCGAACCTCCAGCCACTCCATTTGGCTTGCGCGACGCCCGAGGCAGATCAGCGCATGGGCCCAGGAGAGGATCGGACCCACCAGGCGCTTGCGCTTCCAGCGATGCAATAGCCACGCTAGGCGCAATCTACGCACCGGCACGCCCGCGGCCATGCCTTCGGGTGAAAAACGCAATAAAGCAATGACGTCTAACTTGGTCTGCGCACCTCGACGCAGCGCCTCTATGTTCTCGAGAAACCCGACCGAATCCGGTGCACGACGTAGCAGCACGCGATACGCGTTGCTGACGAAGTCGGCATCGTCCTGAGAAAGCAGATCACCCAAGTCATAGACTTCTCGTGGCGGCGTTGCGGGTGCGGCTGCGGTCCATATCTCGAAATTTTCCGGCCATAGCAGGGAATCGACGCCAGTTACGTCCGTTGCCTTTCTTCTTAGCACGACCGCGTTGATCTTCCGCAGGATCTCGCCCACGCTCATTTCTATCAGCACCGGCGAAGGGGTGGCGACGATTTTGGGCTGAGGAGTCACGGCAAGCGATCTCCGCGCGGGACTTCGATCGACAGGGTTGGCGGAATCCAGGCCGTACCCACGAAGGTGTCGTGACGGATATTGGCGACATTGAAAACCAGTGCCAAGTCGCGCCATTGGTAATTCCTGACCAGATGCGTCTCGGTACTGGACAACGCCACCGACACCGAATAAGTCCCCGGACCGAGGTTCATCGGGAAACGGGCATTAGCGATCAACTGGTCACCTGCCTGCAAGCACTCTCGCGTCTGACCCGTGTGGTGGGTATTCGTGCCAAAAACAGGCTGACCCAGCCTATCTTTGATCATGTAGCCGAGCACGAGCCGGTCGATCGACTCATTAACGCGAATCTTGCAACGCAGGGTCACCGCATCGCCTACGCCAACGTACTCAACTGGATTGCCGGTTTCGTCGAGAAGTTGAATCGAATCAACCACCGCCTCGCCAGTACCGGACTCGGTCGCTGTACGGCCGTCCTCGGTACTTGCAGTCCTGACGCTCGCGTTCTCCTTTTCGGCAATCAGCGCGTTGTAGTAATCCATGACTTCCTGCGGATCGCCGTCTCTGATCAGCCTCCCCCCCTCGATCAACAGCGCGCGATCGCACAATGCCTGGATTGCACCAGCATCATGGGAAACGATCAGAAGTGTCGTGCCAGCCTCTCGGAATTCACGTATCCGCTTGAAGCACTTGTGTACGAAGTACGAGTCTCCCACTGATAGCGCCTCGTCAACGATCAGGGTTTCCGGCCGCACAGCAGTCGCCACGCTGAAGGCCACGCGCATTTGCATGCCGCTTGAGTAGGCACGGATCGGCTGGTCGAAGTACTCGCCAATCTCGGCGAAATCCTCGATCGATTCGAGCATCGGTTCGATCTCGTGACTCGCCGCCCCCATCAGGCCGAGAGCATGACGTGCGTTCTCGCGACCGGTTAGCTCTGCATTGAAGCCGAGCCCGAGCTCCAGAAGCGCCGAAATGCGCCCGATGGCCGCCACCGAGCCTTCGTTGGGGCGGACCGTGCCAGTGATGATCTTGAGCAGCGTGCTCTTGCCGGCACCGTTCTGCCCGACGAGGCCGACGGCTTCGCCACGCCCTATCCGGAATGAAATATGCCGCAACACCCAGTGCTCGGACTGCGGCTTGATGGGGACGCCGAACCAACTGGCGAAGCGTTGCAACTCGCTCCGATAACTTCGGTAACACTTGCCCACACCATCGACGACCAGTACGGAATTGCTCATAGGGCATCAACCATCTCGGCAGAGGCACGCCGAAAAACGAAGAACGAAAGGGCAAGCGCCACCAATGCAAACACCGCCGGATAGACGAGTGAGTTCTGCGGCGCACGACCGTATAGAAAGATGTCGTGGTACCCGGTCGCCAGTGCGGCGACGGGATTCAGTCGCAGGATCGCTTGGAACCTTTCAGGGACAACCTGTGCGGGATAAGCAATCGGTGTCATCCAGAACCAGAACTGCATCGCCACCGCCATGATCTGTCCGATATCGCGTGCGAACACATTGAGCGTACCAAGAAGCAGACCGATCCCGGTCGCCAATGCGACGTTAATCGACAATAACAACGGCAACCAGACCAGCGCCGGCGTCAGCGAGATGCCCAAGATCGGCACAAGCACCATAATGACCGCGAGCAAGGCAACATTGGTTACCATTGCCGAACCTACCGCGACTAAAGGCAGACTGATTCTTGGGAACTGCATCTTTTTCAGTAGCGAGCCATTATCGATGAAGACTGTGAGGCAACGCTGCACGATCTCCGCGAACGCGGACCAGCACAACAGACCGGAAAGCAGATAGACCGCGAAAGCGAAGTGGTTTTCGACGCCCGGGAGCTTGGCCGCCAAGACATTCGACAGCACGACCGCGAAAATCAATGCCTGTGCCAATGGCTGCAGAACGATCCAGAGCGTGCCCAGTTTGCTACGCGCAAGCTTGGAGCGGAAATCGTTGGTGATCGACGAAACGATGAAGCCCCTGTAGCGCCATGCGGCCGCAATTAATGATGACATGAGGTTCCTCAATCGTGTTAGGAGTGTAGCGCCGGGTTGGCGGTGAGCTGGCGCAAGCGAACATCGATGGCGCGGGCCGCTTGCTGCGGTGAGAGGAGCGTACCGGCAGATTCCGCCGCCCGTTGGCCGAGTTTCTGTGCTCGAACAGGATCATCGGCGAGCATTTGCATGAACGCGGCGGCCTCTTCCACGTTGGGCTCGGCCCAGACATCTCCATGTTCGTGTGGATACTCGCCCTCGCGCACAGGCACCAACCGATATCCCACCAGCATGGCGTTACCAGTCTCCATGAAGTCCAGGTTTCCCGACCAGGCTGTCGCAATGACCGGCTTGCCCATCGCCATGCATTCCGCCAACCCCAAACCGAAGCCCTCCGCCCGATGCAGCGAGACATAAGCATCGCAGCAGCGTTGCAAGGCATGAACATGAGCGCGATCAATCACCTCGTCGCGTACGACAATGCGCGGATCGGTGGCTACCTCGTTGAGCAGGCGACGAAACCAATCTTGGTACCGATGCCCATTGCTGGATTTCACCAACAACCGCACATCGTCGCGCCCCTTTGGGAAAGCACGCTTGAACGCCGCGATCGCGGCATAGGGATTTTTGCGCTCGACCCAAGAATTAAAGTCGAAGGTTATCAGAAAGATAAACTTATCTTCTTCGAGTCCAAAATCTGTGCGTTGCAGGCCGCTGTCGCCAATGGCTGAAAGTGGCTGCGGCACGCGCAAGATCGGCTTGTCAGTGACCATGGAGAATGCGTTTTCAATGAAGCGTGTGGCGACCATGATTTCGTCGACCAAGGCAATGGCGGGAAGCCATGCGCTGGGGACGCGCTCAAGTTCCCAGAACCAGCAAGCGATCAGATGTTTTCCTGCGAGACGCTCGACGCCCACGAGCTCGAGCGCCGACTTCAGATAATCGGGATTGACAAAAATAATGCTGACCGGATAGGGCAGATCATCGCCAATCCAAGCATCCAGGCTATGGTCATCCCAACCGTGCGGCAGACCGAGGTCGATATCGAACAATCGCACTGGTACCGCAGCCTCGATCAGCGCACGTGCGTACATGCGCAGGCTCTCACCCAGGCCGAACTGTCCGCGTACATAGCCAAGAATATTGACTCCTGGACCGACAGTCGCTTGCATCGGCGCGACTGGGCCAGCGACAGCCAAGGGCGACGACCTATCCCATGCAGGCGTACGCGCGAAGCGCACACTTTCGGCAGACGACGCTGACAGCAGCCGAGCTGCACCCACGCGCCAGGAAAGAGGCAACTTCCGATACAGCACGCCCAGCCCGCTGCGCTGCCTGATCCAAGCAGACAGATTGAGCAAAAACAGACCCTTCGGCCCGCGCCGGCGAAGGTCGTTCACCGGCAGGACTCCAGCCGCGGCTCGATCATGTCAGAGCACGCTCCAGGTCTTGCTGCAAATCCCCCACCTCCTCCACCCCCACACTCAACCGCACCAGCGCATCGCTGATGCCGAGCTGTTGGCGACGCTGCGCCGGCACCGAAGCATGGGTCATCACCGCTGGGTGGTTGACCAGGCTTTCGACGCCGCCCAGGGATTCGGCCAGGGTAAATAGGTGGGTCCGTTCGCAGAAGCGCTTGGCCGCCGCGAAACCGCCCTTGAGCAGGATCGAGACGATGCCGCCGTAGCCGGCCATCTGCCGGCTCGCCAGGGCGTGCTGCGGATGCGACGCCAGACCCGGGTAAATCACCTGCTCCACCGCCGGATGCGCTTGCAGCCACTGCGCCAGCGCCAGGGCGTTGTCGCAGTGCGCGCGCATGCGCAGCGGCAACGTCTTGAGCCCGCGCAACGCCAGGAAGCTGTCGAACGGCCCCTGCACGCCGCCCACCGAGTTCTGCAGGAACGCCAGTCGCTCGGCCAGATCGGCGTTGTCGCCGACCACGGCGATGCCACCCACCATGTCGGAATGGCCGTTGAGGTATTTGGTCGCCGAATGCACCACGATGTCCGCACCCAAGGCGAGCGGGCGCTGCAGCATCGGCGAGGCGAAGGTGTTGTCGACCACCACCAACAGACCATGCTTGCGCGCGATCGCGGCGATCGCGGCGATATCGACGATCTTCAGCATCGGATTCGTCGGCGTCTCGATCCACACCATCTTCGTGGACGGGGTGATCGCCACCGCGAACGCGGCCGGGTCGGTCAGGTCGACGAAGCTGAACTCCAGCGCGGCGGTGCGCTTGCGCACGCGCTCGAACAAGCGGTAGCTGCCACCATACAAATCGTCCATCGCCACCACGTGGCTGCCGCTATCGAGCAATTCCATCACCGTGGCGGTGGCGGCCATCCCGGAAGCGAAGGCGAAGCCACGGCTGCCGCCTTCCAGTGCCGCGACACAGCGCTCGTAGGCGAACCGGGTCGGGTTGTGAGTACGCGAATACTCGAACCCCTGGTGCTCGCCCGGGCTGGACTGGGCATAGGTGGAGGTGGCGTAAATCGGCGGCATCACCGCGCCAGTGGACGGGTCCGGAGACTGACCGCCATGGATGGCAAGTGTCGCCAGCGCCAGCGCGGGGCTGGCGTCATGGGGGTTCGACGTGTGATCCGTCATGAAGGGTTCCGGAAAATAAGGGGCGTGATGGTAGCAGGAAGGTCTGAATGTCCTCATGCCGCAGAAGCCGCACCGCCGCGTGTGTCACTGCACGCGGCGGCGCAGGTAGTTGAGCAGATCGATGCGGGTGATGAGGCCGAGGAAGGCGCCGTCGTTCATAACGATGGCGACCTGACCGCGGTCGAACACGGGCAGCAAGGCTTCGATTGGCGATTTGACATCGAGCCTGTCGAGCTTGCTGACCATGGCCGTGGACACCGGATCGCGGAACCGCGCCTCGTCGCCGTACACGTGCAACAGGACATCGCTTTCATCGACGATTCCCACCAACTGGCTGCCCTCCATCACCGGCAACTGCGACACATCGTACAGCTTCATGCGTTGGTAGGCCGTGGTCAGCAGGTCGACCGGGGCGACCACCACGGTGTCGCGTTGGCTGTACGGGCGCAGGATCAGATCGCGCAGATCGCCATACTGTGGACGCTCCAAGAAACCGTTGTCCAGCATCCAATAGTCGTTGTACATCTTCGACAGGTACTTGTTGCCGGTGTCGCAAACGAACACCAGCACGCGCTTCGGCTCGCTCTGCGCGCGACAATATTTCAGCGCCGCGGCCAACAAGGTGCCGGTAGAGGAGCCACCGAGGATGCCCTCCTTGGCCAGCAGTTCGCGCGCGGTGTGGAAGCTTTCCGCATCGCTGATCGAATACGCCTTCTTGACCCGGCTGAAATCGGAAATCTCCGGCAGGAAGTCCTCGCCGATCCCCTCCACCAGCCAGGTAGCGGATTTCTCGCTCAGCGTGCCCTGCTCGATGTACTCGGTCAGGATCGATCCGACCGGGTCGGCCAGCACCAGTTCGGTCTGCGGCGAGGCGGCGGCGAAGGCGCGGGAAAGCCCGGTCACCGTACCGGAACTGCCGCAACCGAACACGATCGCATCCAGCCGTCCGTCCATCTGCCGCAGGATCTCAGGGCCGGTGCCGAATTCGTGGGCAGCCGGGTTGTCGGGGTTGCCGAACTGATTGATGAAATAGGCGTTGGGGGTTTCGGCAGCGATGCGCGCGGCCAGATCCTGGTAGTACTCGGGGTGGCCCTTGGCGACGTCGGAGCGGGTCAGCACCACCTCGGCCCCCATTGCCTTGAGGTTGAAGATCTTTTCCCGGCTCATTTTGTCCGGCACCACCAGGATGAGCTTGTAGCCCTTTTGCTGCGCAACCAGAGCCAGGCCGATGCCGGTGTTGCCCGCAGTTCCCTCGACCAGCACCGCGCCAGGACGCAGATCGCCACGACGCTCGGCCGCTTCGATCATGGATAGGCCGATACGGTCCTTGATCGAACCGCCAGGATTGGCGCTTTCCAGCTTCAAATACAGCTCGCACACTCCGGTATCGAGCTTGCTGGCCTTGACGATCGGAGTATCGCCAATCAGGTCGAGGACGGAGGAATGAATGGCCATCGAATTCGGAGACGTCGCACCGCGATGGCGACTGGAACGCTGATTATCCGCGTTCGGACACCGAAAGTGAGAAAAAAGACGAAAAAACCGTACTCCCGGCTTCAATCGAGATGACGCGGACGGTGGCAGGCCGACGAGGAGGCCTGCCACCGCCCGCGACAATGGAACCTGTCAGGGGTTCAGTGCGGCTTCTGCTCGTAGAGGCGCAGCAGCTTTTGCTTGGCCACGAGCTTTTCCCGCTTCATCTGGGCCAAGGTGACATCGTCGATCGGCAGCACGCCGAGTTCGGCGTCCATACACTTCTTATCTAAGGTTTTATGGCGCTGGTAAAGCTGCTTGAATTCCGGATCGGACTTGATCAACTCGTCGATTTCGGTCTGCGGTTGCCCTTCGAACATAGGAATTGCCTCCTTCAACTGAAAAACAGGAACGCCCCGGCCATGACGGCACGGGGCGTTGCCTGGGAGCGGAAGCGCTATAGACCGACAGCAGGCCCACCACAACGCCCGGGACCATGACCCCGGCGACGCCATCCTGCGGTGCGTGTAACTGCGTCATCGGCTCGGCTCTCCGTTTGGAACCAGGCAGCCGAACGCCGCCTGGAACACCGACCCTACGCCTCTCAGCCGCCGCCGACAAGAGCGGTCGACGCAGGGCGCCAATTCAGTTGTTCAACACTCAGGCCCAGGGAAAAAACCCGTTAAACCAACACGAACGCTCAAGGCGCAATCACCACCTCGGCAGCACGCGCTTTGGTCGCCGCGCCCTTCTTGCCGACTGCCTGCAGCCGGCCAGCAGCAACACCACCGTTGACCAGCGCGTCGCGCAGCGCATCGGCGCGCTTCTGCGCCACCCCAGCATCGGCATCGTAGGCTTCGATCCGGACCCGCCCCTTGGCACCGATCTGCAGATACTGGGCCAGGGCCTTGGCTTGGCTCGCGGCATCGGCCGACAGCGCTGCCTTGCCGGCACCGAAACCGGCGTCGGTAAAGGTGAACACCTCGCCACGCCCCTCGAAGCGCGAGGCCGGCAACTTGGCCCCGGACACCAGCTCGGCTTCTTCGCGCGCCAACTTGGCCGACTTCTGTTGCACGGCGCTGAGCTTGGCGGTCTGCTGCCCGGCGACACTGCTCAGAGCCTGTTCCGCGTCCTGACGCGCCTGCTGATCGGCCTCGGCAGCCTGACGCAGGCTCTGGGCCTCCTCGGCCTGGATCTGCGCCTGCACCCGCAGGCGTTCGGCCTCCTGACGCGCACGCGCCGCCTCACGGCGACTGGCCTCGATCAACAGGTCGCCGCGGGTTTTCTCCAACTGGTCGACCTGACGCCGCGCCAGCTCCGCACGCGCCATGGTCTCGGCGATCTCGACCCGGCGCTCGGCCAGGTAGCGCGCCTCCTCGCGCTCGTTGCGCTTGGCGTTGGCGAACCCGGCAAGCGCCTGCTGCGCCTGCAAACGCTCGTAGGCGGCGACGTCGGCAGTGCGCGGATCGGCCTGCAGCGCCACCAGACGCTGATTCAACACCGCCAGCTCCGGATCGTCGGCAGCCACGGCCATCAACGGCGCCAGCAGCAGTACCAGCGCGGCCGGCCACCATCCCCCTGTCAAACGACGGCTCATGGGTGCGCCTCCCCGGTACCGAGCGTGTGTTCCAGTTGCGCCACTTCCGCCTGGCGCTGCTTGAGCTGGGCATTGGCCACCGCCTCCTCACTGCGCGCCCGCGCCAGGTCGGCATCGGCCGCCACGCGCAGCGCCAACTGTGGCGCGGCCTTGCGCTGGCGGCGGTCCGAGGCAGCCTGCTGGGCCTGCTCCAGGCCCTGCCGGGCGCTGGCGATCAGGTCCGGGGCGTACTGATCGGCATCGGCCTGGATTGCGCGCTGAACCGCCTGCTGCGCAGCCATCAACTCGGGCGAAGCGACTTGAGCGAAGGCGGCGGGCGCAGCAAACAACACCAATACGGCTGCCACTACATATACATACTGCTGACAAGAGAAGTGTGCGAAGCTAGTTTTCATTAAGGGGGGCCGTGGACGGAGACGTCAATCGCGGCTATTGTCGGAAGCCTGTGACACGCTTGCAACTTGCAACGGGCGACACAGGATTTTTTGGGAATCATTGCACATGGATATCGGCTACTTTCTGAAGCTGATGACCGAAAAGAACGCCTCGGACATGTTCCTGACAACGGGAGCACCGATCTATATCAAGATCGAGGGCAAACTGTATCCACTCGGCGCTACTGGCCTGCCGCCGGGGATGGTCAAAAAAATCGCCTACTCGCTGATGGACGAGGGACAGGTACCCCAGTTCGAACGCGATCTGGAACTCAATATGGCTGTCGCCGTGCAGGACGCAGGACGCTTCCGCGTCAACGCGTTCAAGCAGCGCGGCGAGGTCGGCATGGTGATCCGGGCCATTCGCAGCAAGATTCCCAGCATTGAGGAGCTGCATCTGCCACAGGTCCTCAAGGACGTAATCATGACCCCGCGCGGATTGGTCCTGGTGGTCGGCTCGACCGGCTCGGGCAAGTCCACCTCGCTGGCATCGATGATCGATTTCCGCAACAGCACCACCACCGGCCATATCCTCACCATCGAAGATCCGATCGAGTACCTACACAAACACAAGCTGTCCATCGTCAACCAACGCGAAGTCGGCCTGGACACCCATGCGTTCCAAAACGCATTGAAGAATGCGATGCGCGAAGCACCGGATGTGATCCTGATCGGCGAAATTCTGGACGCGGAGACCATGGAAGCGGCCATCGCCTTCGCCGAGACAGGCCATCTGTGTCTGGCGACCTTGCACTCCAACAACGCCGACCAGACGATCGAACGCATCCTCAATTTCTTTCCCGAGAGCGCACACAAGAACGTTCTGATGAACCTGTCGCTGAATCTGCGCGCAGTGATCTCGCAACGGCTGGTCAAGGACAAAGATGGGCGCCGCCGCCCCGCCTCGGAAGTGCTGTTGAACACGCCGATGATCCGCGACCTGCTGCGCCGCGGCCAGGTCCACGAGATCAAGCAGGCGATGGAGGAATCGCTGGAAGAGGGCATGGAAACCTTCGACCAGTGTTTGTTCCGGATGGTCAAGGAGGACAAGATCGATCAGGAAGCGGCACTGCGCGCGGCCGACTCGCGCGACGGCCTGGCGCTGAAGTTCCGCTTGTCCGAGGGCGCCAGCGGCGAGCACAACCCCTACGAAGACTACGAAAACGACACCGGCGCCTCGTCGCAGATCACACACGGCTTCGTCTGAACCACGGTCAGAGCCGGCCGACGCCACTCTCAGCGGCGCCCGGCACCGCGCGCTCAGCCTTGCGCGTCCGGCTGGCGCTCCGGGCGGGCAGCGTCGAAGGCCGGCAGCGCAAGGCATGCCCGCTCGATCCGTTCCAGCGTCGGATAGGCCTGCATGTCGACACCGAAACGACGCGCGTTGTAGACCTGCGGCACCAGGCAGCAGTCAGCCAGGCCAGGGTGCGCACCGTGACAGAAGGTACCTGTGTCGGCCGACTCGGCAAGCAACTGTTCTAACGCGTCGAATCCGGTCGTGATCCAGTGCCGCGTCCATTCTTCACGCTCGGGCTGCGGCACGTTCCAGTCGCGCTCGAAGAACTGGCTCACGCGCAGATTGTTGAGCGGATGGATGTCGCAGGCGATCAGTTGCGCCAACCCGCGCACGCGTGCGCGGTCGATCGGCGCATCTGGCAGCAGCGGCGGCTCCGGCCAGCGCTCATCTAGGTATTCCAGGATCGCCAGCGACTGACGGATCGGCTGACCATCATGGCACAGCGTCGGCACCAGTTCCTGCGGGTTGAGCCGCGCATATTCCGGGCAATGCTGCTGGCCGCCGTCGCGCAGCAGATGAACCGGCAGCGCCTGGTAGCTCAGCCGCTTGAGCTGCAACCCGATGCGGACCCGGTAGGCGGCACTGGAGCGCCAGTAGGTGTAAAGCCGCAATACCTCTTGCATGTCCACCCTTCGTCTGCACAAGCGACAACGATACCGATGGACACGCTCGCCGCAACGCCATCGGTCGTCCCGACACCGCCACTGCCCGGCTCAGGGATCAGGGTCGCGGCGCCTGCTGGATGCGCTGCTCGATCGCGCCGAAGATGCTGGCGCCGTCGCGATCCAGCATCTCGATCCGCACGATGTCGCCGAAGGACAGGTACGGTGTGCCCGGCATACCGTCGCGCAAGGTTTCCACGGTCCGCCGCTCGGCGAGACAGGAGGCGCCGCGCGTCGTGTCGTGGTTGGCAATCGTACCCGAGCCGATCACCGCACCAGCCGCCAATGGCCGGGTCCTGGCCGCATGCGCGACCAGCTGGGCGAAATCGAACTGCATGTCCTCGCCGGCTTCCGGCGCGCCGAACCAGACACCGTTGATATGGGTCACCAGCGGCAGATGCACCTTGTCGTCGCGCCAGGCCTCGCCCAGTTCGTCCGGGGTGACGAACACCGGCGACAGCGCCGAGCGCGGCTTGGACTGTACGAAACCAAAACCCTTGGCCAATTCGGCCGGAATCAGATTGCGCAGCGAAATGTCGTTGACCAGGCCGATCAACTGGATGTGTGTGGCAGCCTGCGCCACATCCACCGCCATCGGCACATCGTCGGTCACCACCACGATCTCCGCCTCCAGGTCGATACCGTGCTCCTCGCTGACCGCCTTGACCGCATCGCGCGGGCCATAAAAACCGGCGCTCACCGCCTGGTACATCAGCGGATCGGTGTAGAAGCTCTCCGGCACCTCAGCACCGCGCGCGCGCCGCACACGCTCCACGTGCGGCAGATACGCGCTGCCGTCGAGGAACTCGTAGGCGCGGGGCAGCGGTGCGGCCAGCGCCACCATGTCCAGGTCGAACTGCCCGTCGGCGCTGCCAGCATTGAGCGATTCGGACAACGCGTTCAGGCGCGGCGCCAGTGTGCTCCAGTCCTCCAGCGCGCGCTGCAAGGTCGGGGCGATGCCAGTGGCGCGCACCGCGCGGGTGAGGTCGCGCGAGACGACGATCAAGGTACCGTCACGGCCGCCTTCCTTTAGTGAACCTAGCTTCATGTCCGTCCATTGCGGGGTCTAATGGGGTAATTCTACGACCAGAAGCCGGCTTGGTTTCAATCGAAACTTAAACCGCATTTTGTGCGACACGCCAATTCAGGGTATACTACGGAAGTCTGCATGCGGTCGTCCGTTTCCCTCAAGGACCGCCGGCGAGGCCAGGATCGCCCGATCCGCTCGCCCGCTCCACCCGACGCCTTTCGTGGTGCCGACAAACCCGAGCCTTGCGCTCCGGGTCGATCCACACCATCTCGCAGCGCGGTTCACGGGAACGCTCCGAGCCTCACTTACTTGCGTCTGCGCGCCGGGCTGGTCCCGGCGTCGACGTGTGACCTGGAGCATCCTGATGTCGTTCGAATCCCTGGGCCTTGCGCCCTTCCTGCTGCGTGCGCTGGCCGAGCAGGGCTATGAAACCCCCACCCCGATCCAGTCGCAGGCGATTCCTGTGGCACTGCAGGGCCACGACCTGATGGCCGGCGCGCAAACCGGCACCGGCAAAACCGCCGCGTTCGGCCTGCCGCTGCTGCAACACCTGGGCACCTCGGCGCAGACGGTGGGCTCGGGCCCGCGCAAGCCACGCGCACTGATCCTGACCCCGACCCGCGAACTGGCCACCCAGGTTCACGACAGCCTGCGCGGCTACAGCAAGTATCTGCGCATTCCCAGCGCCACCATCTACGGTGGCGTGGGCATGGGCAACCAGCTCGACGCGCTGCGCCGGGGCGTGGATCTGCTGATCGCCTGCCCGGGGCGCCTGCTCGACCATCTCGAGCGCCGCAGCGTGGACCTGTCCGGCATCGAGATCCTGGTTCTGGACGAGGCCGACCGCATGCTCGACATGGGCTTCCTGCCGTCGATCAAACGCATCCTGACCAAGCTGCCCAAGCAAAACCGGCAGACCCTGTTGTTCTCGGCCACCTTCGAGGAAGGCATCAAGCAGTTGGCCCGCGAGTTCATGCACAACCCGCAGGAAATCCAGGCCACTCCGAGCAACACCGTCGCCGACACCATCGCCCACCGCGTACACCCGGTCGATGGCGCGCGCAAGCGCGAACTGCTGCTGCACCTGCTGGCGGGCGACTCGCGCAAGCAGACGCTGGTGTTCGCACGCACCAAGCATGGCGCCGACAAGCTGACCACGTTCCTGGACAAGTCCGGAATCAAGGCCGCGGCGATCCACGGCAACAAGAGCCAGGGCCAGCGTCTGCGCGCGCTGGGCGACTTCAAGGCCAGCCGGATCACTGTCTTGGTGGCGACCGACATCGCCGCGCGCGGCATCGACATCGACCAGTTGCCGCAAGTCATTAACTACGACCTGCCGATGGTCGCCGAGGACTACGTGCACCGCATCGGCCGTACCGGCCGCAACGGCGCCCAAGGCGAGGCAGTCTCGCTGGTGGCGCAGGACGAAGCCAAGCTGCTGCGCGCGATCGCGCGCCTGCTCAAGCGCGATATGGACATTCGCGACGTGCCGGGTTTCGAGCCAGCCACACCGATCCGCTGGGGCAACAACAACCCACCGGACGAGCGTCCGGGCGGCAACCGTCCACCGCGCCGCGGCAGCCATGCACGACGCGGACACGGTGATGCGCCGTCGCACGCGCACGCGGGCAGCAAGAAGCCCGGCGGCCACCACGCCGACGGTGCCCGCCGCCAGGGTCAGGGACGCCGCCAGGGCAATGGCGGCAACCGCCCGCCCAGCAACGCTCCGCACTGAAGCCAGGACACAGTCTGCCAGCCCGCGTGGACGTATCCACAAATGCCGCCCTTCGGGGCGGCATGCAGCTCGGCCCATCTCCCATAGCAGTAGCCAGGGCATACACGATCACGCCACTGATATCGCGCGACTCTCCTCATACAATGTCACGATGGACATCTTCAAAGTTTTCACCCTAGAAGCGGCACACCGCCTGCCCAACGTACCGCCAGGTCACAAATGCGCGCGTCTGCACGGACATTCGTTCCGGGTCGAATTGCACGTCAGTGGGGAGCCAGATCCCGAAACCGGCTGGCTCGTTGATTTCGGCGACATCAAGGCTGCGTTCCTGCCGCTCTACGAGCAACTCGACCACCACTACCTCAACGACATCGAGGGCCTGGAAAATCCGACCAGCGAGCGTCTGGCCGTGTGGATCTGGGAGCGCCTCAAGCCAGTCCTGCCTATCCTCAGCGAAGTGGTGGTGCACGAGACCTGCACCTCCGGCTGCCGCTATCGCGGCCCTGCGGCCTGAGCCCGACGGGTCGCCGCACACGCCCCAGCCCGCGACCACATCCCGAACGCCACCGGGAGCGTCTAATTTTTAATTCAAGTTATTGATTTTGAATAAATTTAAACGGATCCTGAGCGGCTTCAGAAAAATCATGTTGCAATGCAGCAGGATCGGAGTATGTTGCGCTGCAACAGCCAATCAGCATTCCCACGGAGTTGCATGATGTCCGCCCAGTTCAACGACCAGTTCAGCAGCTATACCCAGCAGTTCGCCGCTACCGCAGCGCGTGCCAATCGTCTGGCGCTGGAAAGCGCGGAGGGCGTGTTCGGCGTACAGTTGAAAACTTTCGAGAAGAACATCTCGGCCACCGCCAGCTTCCTTAGCGAACTGACCGAAGCGCGAGATCTTGGCAGCATGCAGGCGCTGTGGCCGAAGGGCTTGCAGTTGGCCCGCGACAGCTTCGAGCGTCTGGCCACGGCCAACCAGGAAGTGTTCGGTCTCGGCCTGAAGACCTCAGAAGCCATCGGCCAGTTGGCCAAGCATCAGTTCGAAGCAGCCACCGAACAGGCTGCGGCGAAGCCGAAAACTACCAGCAAGTAATCTCTCGCTCTACGTCGCTGCGGCCATGCCGCGCGACGCACCCGGCGGTCTGCATGGGTCCCTCCCCCCATGCAACCTCAGGCCCGGTGGATCCCTCCCTCCACCGGGCTTTTTTATGCGCCGGATTCAGGCCTCTGCACGGGTATCGCACTGCTGCAAGCACAGCGCGTACGTCACCGCTGCATTGCGCCACGGCACGACTCAGCCCGGCGCCACCTGCTCGCCGGACCACGGCTGCAGGAACGTTGCCAGTTGCTCGGCCTGCGGCTGCGGCCTATACGGCAGACGTCCCCAGCACGGCATCGGCAGCCGTTCGCTCAGCATCGCCATGTTGTCGTCGATACGCTCCATCGCCGGGTCGATCTCGTTCCCGATCCAGCCGATGCACTGCAAGCCATCGGCAGCGATCGCCGCGGCGCTCAGCCGGGCGTGATTGAGGCAACCCAGGCGCAAGCCCACCACCAACACCACCGGCAAACCCAGCGCGCGTGCGAGGTCGGCCTGATCCAGCGTCGCCGATAGCGGCGCCGCCCAGCCACCGACGCCTTCCACCACCAACACATCCGCCAGGGCACGCAAGCGGGCGAAGGCAGCGGCGATCGGCTCCAATGACAGTTGCACGCCCGCATCGGCGGCGGCCAGTTCCGGTGCCAACGGCAACGGCAAGGCGTAGGGATTGAGATCGTGATACGCCGGGCACGGCACACTCGCCGCCTGCAACGCCAGCGCATCTTCGTTGCGCCAGCCATCGGCGTGACGCTCGCAGCCGCTGGCGACCGGCTTCATGCCGACCGCGCGCTGACCGCGCGTGCGCAAGGCATGCAACAGCGCAGTGCTGGCGATGGTCTTACCGATGCCGGTATCGGTGCCGGTGACGTAGAAGGCGGGAAAACGCATGACAAAAGCCTGTGGATTGAGCGGCAAAACGCGCGGCGGCGCGCAGGATAGCCGGCAACGCGCCCGACGTCAGCCCTGCGACGGCGCTCGCATGGCAGGTCGCGCTGCTAGACTCGCACGATGTTCGCGTCCTCCTCGCTTACCGGCAGCAAGCCGGAACAGTACGCCCAGTTACTCGCTCAGGCGCGTGCGCTGGTCGCTGGCGAACCCGATCGCATCGCCAATGCCGCAAATCTGGCAGCGCTGGTGTACCACGCGTTGCCGCAACTGAACTGGGTCGGTTTCTATCTCTACGATGGCAAGGAACTGGTGGTCGGGCCGTTCCAGGGCCTGCCCGCGTGCGTGCGCATTCCCTTGCACAAGGGTGTGTGCGGCGCCGCCGCCAGCAGCGGACAGACCCAGCGCATCGACGATGTGGAGACATTTCCCGGGCACATCGCCTGCGATGCGGCCTCGCGCTCCGAACTGGTCGTGCCACTGCTACGCAATGGCGCCCTGATCGGCGTGTTCGATCTGGATAGCCCAGATCTGGCCCGCTTCGACGCCGACGACCAATGCGGCCTGGAAGCCATCGCACAGGTCTTCGTCGACAGCCTGCGATAGACGCACCGCGATGCGTCGTCCGACCAAGCTGCGCAACATCGGCCCCAAGAGCACCGCCTGGCTGCGTCAGGTGGGCGTGCACACACCCCAGGATCTGGCGGCGGCCGGTGCAATTGGCGCCTTCCTCAAGGTCAAGCGCGCCGGCTTCAAACCCAGCCTCAACCTGCTGTACTCGCTGGAAGGCGCGTTGCGCGACTGCCATTGGCAGCAACTGCCCGAAGCACGACGCACGCAGTTGCTGAGCGAACTGGAAACCGCAGCAACCGCATTGCAGGCCGCCCACGGTCGACCAATGGCCGCGCCAGTGGCGACCACCCGCTTCGCTCGCGACGACGACGACGACAAGGCTCACAACAGCACTGGGAGCGATGAGGAGCCCAGCCGCCGCGCCGGCACCAGTGCGATCGACTGAACCGCGCCACAATGGCGTACAATCGAGCCGCTTCAAGGTGACCCGCCGGCTCCGGCCCGCGGGTTGAAACGGGAAGCCGGTGCGTCTTGCGACAAAGCCGGCGCTGCCCCAGCAACGGTAAGCGATCCGCGCTGACGACCCACACCGCTGTGCCATGGCATGGGCAGGCGTCGCAGCCGGGAGGTCCGCCTCCGCCATCGCCAGCCCGGAGACCGGCCTTGCAGTTCACAGGTTGCGATGCGCGGGCGTCGCGCGTGCTGCGCCATGTTCGGTGCTGTCCACTCGCTCGCTCCCATTCGCGACTCCCTTGTTGTCACAGCGCACGCTCGCGCGCCGGAGTTGCTACCCCATGTCGTCCCACCTGCTTTCGGTCGCAATCGCGTCCGCCCTGTTCCTGCCTTCGCTGGCGCTGGCCGCCGATGCCGCCAACGACCTCGATCAGGTCCTGGTCACCGCCACCCGCACCCAGATCGCAGTGGAGGACAGCGTGGTACCGGCACAGGTCATCGACCGCGCCGAGATCGAACGCAGCCAGGCCGATTCGCTGGCGCAGTTGCTGCAAGGCCGGGCAGGCATCGGTATCTCCAACCAGGGCGGGCTGGGCAAGTTGACCACCCTGAACCTGCGCGGCAGCGAATCGGACCACGTGTTGGTGCTGGTGGACGGCGTTCGCATCGGCTCGGCCAGCGCCGGCCTGGCCGCGTTCCAGGACCTGCCGCTGAGCCAGATCGAACGCATCGAGATCGTGCGCGGCCCGCGTTCGAGCCTGTACGGCTCCGACGCCATCGGCGGCGTCATCCAGATTTTCACCCGCCACGCCGGCCAGGGCTTCCAACAGAACCTGAGCCTGGGCGGCGGCAGCGATGGCCTGCGCGACGCCAGCGCCGGCTTCAGCAACCGCGGCACGCGCGGCTGGCTCGCCGTGCAGAGCGGTTACCAGAAGACCCGCGGCATCAACGCCTGCAACGGTTCGGCCATGCTGTTCGCGGGCTGCTTCGTCGACCAGCCCGACCGCGATGGCTACCGCAACGTCTCGCTGAGCGCACGCGGCGGCTACGCGCTGAGCGATACGCTGCGGGTCGCAGGTCAGGCGCTGAACATCGACAGCCGCAACGCATACGACGGCGACCCGGTATACGCCGGCAACGAGGCCGACAACACCCAACAGGTGTTCGGCGGCACCCTCGACTGGACCCCATCCGAGCGCCTGCACCTGAGCACGCAACTCGGCCGCAATGTCGACGATGCCCACAGCTACTACCGCGCTCCGGGCAGCCACACGCGCAGCTTTGTCAGCACCTTCGACAGCCGCCGCGATACCGCGGCGGCGCAGGGCGACATCACCCTGACCGAAGGCCACCTGCTCAGCGTCGGCAGCGACTGGCAGCGCGAACAAGTGACCAGCACCACCGCCTTCGACGTCGACAGCCGCCGCAATACCGGCGTGTTCGCCGAATACCAGGGCCATTTCGGCGCACAACAGCTACAGGCCAGCGTGCGCAGCGACGACAACCAACAGTTCGGCGAACACACCACCGGCAGCCTCGGCTGGGGCCTGGCCCTGGGCGGCGGGGTCAAACTCACCGCCAGCATCGGCACCGGCTTCAAGGCGCCGACCTTCAACGACCTGTATTTCCCCTTCGCCGGCAACCCGGCACTGAAACCGGAGAAGTCCAAGAGCGGGAACCTGGGCGTGGCACAGTACGCGGACACTTGGAACTGGACCTTCAACGCCTACGAAACCCGCGTCGACGACCTGATCTCCTACGACGCCGCCACGTTCCTGCCGGTGAATGTGGACGAGGCGCGCATCCGCGGTGCCGAGCTGACCGGTTATGCGACGCTGGCCGGCTGGGAACTGTCGGCGCAGCTGAGCCATACCGATCCACGCAACCGCAGCGACGGCGACAACCGCGACAACTGGCTGGCGCGGCGCGCACAGAACACCGGACGACTGGACGTGGATCGCGGCTTCGGGCCGATCAAGTTCGGCATCACCGCATTCGGCAGTGGCCACCGCTACGACGACGCGGCCAATCAGGTGCGCCTGGGCGGCTACGGCACGGTCGATCTGCGCGTGGAATACGCATTCGCAGCCGACTGGACATTGCAGGCCAAGGCCAGCAACGTATTCGACCGTCGCTACCAGACCGTGAATTGGTACAACCAACTGGGCCGCGAGTACGGCCTAACCCTGCGCTACGCGCCAGCGGCACGCTGAGCGTTCACAACACGCTGCGCCGCATGGCGCAGCGCGGGTGGAGACGCAGCGAAAGTGGTATGCGCTCGAAACTCGCGGTTCAGCGCAACCGCAATAATTCGCGCACGTCGTCCATCAACAGCACGACATCGGCCTTGGTCAGATCCAACATGCGCGGATAGCCATAGCGCACCAGCGCCACGGGCATGCCCGCGGCATGCGCCGCCTGCAGGTCGGTCGCGGAATCGCCCACCATCAGGCAACGCGAGGGCGGCTGCGCAAACTGCCGCGCCAAGTGCAGTAACGGTGCCGGGCTGGGCTTGCGCTCGGATAGGCTATCGCCACCGAGTACCGCCGCAAACGCATCGGCCACACCGAGATGACACAGTAACGGCGACACCAAGGCGACCGGCTTGTTGGTGCACAGCGCCAACGTGGTGCCGGCGGCGCGCAATTGGGACAGCGCCTCAGCCACGCCCGGATACAGACGTGGACTGCGCAACAGACAGTCCGCGTAATGACGCATGAAAACCGGCATCACCACATCGATCGGCGTGGCATCGTGCGCGTGCCGCCATGCGCTCTCGACCAGCGTGCGCACGCCTTCGCCGATCCAGCCAAGCACGCTGGCCTCGGGCACACGCGCCAAGCCGAACGCGCTCAGCGTGCGATTGAGCGCTTCGGCGATGTCGGCGCCACTGTCCACCAAGGTGCCGTCCAGATCGAATATCACCACTGCATAAGGAAACGTCATCTCGTTGCTGTGCCCGCGAAGAAGGCAGGCATTGTAGGCGGCACCATGTTGCGACCGACACACCCCTGCACATCGGCAGGCGGGTGACGCGCGATGCGCATCACGCTCGGATCAGGCGAACAGCTGGCCCTGGGTCTGCCCTGGCGCGCACTCATGGAAGCCGGATAATCCCACTCCCACCAGGCGATAACGCGTGGATGCGGGCAAGTCCACACGTTGGCGCAACGCCAGGGCGATGTCGATCAACGTCTGCAGCGATTCCGGCGGCCGCTCCGGAGTGAAACTGCGGGTGAGAATGCGGAACTGCGCGGTCTTCAGTTTCAGCACGACGGTGCGGGCGACCCGGTCGGTGCGACGGGTGGCGTCCCAGGTTTTTTCCGCCAGACGCCGGATCGCCGGCTCCAGCGCCTCCAGCGCCAGGTCTTCGGCGAACGTGTCCTCGGAAGAAATCGATTGCACCGGCTGATCCGATTCCACAGGACGCTCGTCGATGCCACGCGCACGCTGATACAGGCGCAGGCCGAAACTACCGAAACGCGCCTCCAGTTCCGCCTCGCTGCAATCACGCAGGTCACCGACGGTGACGATACCCAACGCCGCCAGCTTGCTCTGCATGACCTTGCCCACGCCCGGCACCTTGTTCACCGGCAGCGGGGTCAGGAATGCTTCCACGCGATGCGGGTGAATCACGCACTGACCATCCGGCTTACGCCAATCCGAGGCGATCTTGGCCAGGAACTTGTTCGGCGCGATGCCCGCCGAGGCGGTCAATGCAGTTTCCTCGCGAATCTGCGCACGGATGGTCTGGGCGATTTCGGTGGCGGCGGCAGGCCCGCCCTTGGGCACGGTCACGTCGAGATACGCCTCGTCCAGCGACAGCGGCTCGATCAGATCGGTATGGCGCTGGAAGATCGCGCGCACCTGTCGCGACACCGCCTTGTAGCGGGCGAAATCCGGCGGCACGAAGATCGCATCCGGACACAACCGTTCGGCACGCAGCGCCGGCATCGCCGAACGCACGCCGAACACGCGCGCTTCGTAGGATGCAGCGCACACCACCGAGCGCATGCCGCGCCACGCCACCACCACCGGTTTGCCGCGCAATGCGGGATCGTCACGCTGCTCCACGGACGCGTAGAACGCATCCATGTCCACGTGAATGATCTTACGCATCGGCTCTGCACCCTTCTCCTACGGATGGTTACGGCATGATACGCACAAGCGCCGCATATGTAGGAAGACCGCCCACCCCGGCACACCTCGCAGGACGCTGACCGACACGGTGCGGCAGCTGCGCCGTCTTGCTTCCGATTCGCGGCGGACCTCTCGCCACGCCTGCCGCTCCATCCACGTTCCCGCGCGGCAACCGGCAACCGCCAGCATCAAGCGCGCGCCGCAACGGCACGTCGGCTTGGCGATGACCGACCTGCGAGGCAACTGCGGCACTCAGCTCGCCATACCATTGTGCCGCAGCAGCGCATCCAGTTCCGGCGCACGACCGCGAAACGCGGTGAAATTCTCCAGTGCCGGGCGACTCCCTCCGCGCGCCAAAATCTCGCGCAAAAAGCGCGCACCGGTCGCGGCCATCTGGTCCGGCGCATCCTCGAACGCGGCATAAGCATCGGCGCTGAGTACTTCGGCCCACTTGTAGCTGTAGTAGCCCGCCGCATAGCCACCAGCGAAGATGTGGCTGAAGTGATGCGGGAAACGGTTCCAGGCCGGCGGCCGATTCACCGCCACCGCATCGCGCACGCGTTCGAGCAATTGCAACACGCCTGCCGCATCGACGGCAGCACTGTTGTGCAACTGCATGTCGAACAACGCGAACTCCAACTGGCGCACGGCAAACATGCCACTCTGGTAATTCTTCGCCGCCAGCATCTTGTCGAACAGCGCACGCGGCAACGCCGCGCCGCTGTCCACGTGCGCACTCATCGCCTGCACCCGCGACCATTCCCAGCAAAAGTTTTCCATGAACTGACTGGGGAGCTCCACCGCATCCCATTCCACGCCGTTGATGCCAGCCACGCCCAGCTCGCCAACCTGGGTCAGCAACTGATGCAGACCATGGCCCATCTCGTGAAACAGGGTGACGACGTCGTTGTGGGTGAAGGTCGCAGGCTTGCCATCGCTGCCACGACCGAAATTGCACACCAGATACACCAGCGGCGTCTGCACGCCATCGACGCGATTGCGACGGTTACGGCCATCGTCCATCCAGGCGCCGCCGCGCTTGCCCTCGCGGGCGTACAGGTCCAGATAAAACTGGCCGACCAAACGCCCCTGTGCATCGCTGAGACGGAAAAAGCGCACGTCCGGGTGCCACAGCGGCGCCGTGTCGGCTTCCACACGTAAGCCGTAAAGGTCGTGGATGACGCCGAACAAGCCTTCCAACACTTTCGGTTCGGTGAAATAGCGCTTCACTTCCTGCTCTGAAAAACTGTAGCGCGCCTGCTTGAGCTGCTCGCTGGCATAGGCCAGATCCCAAGCCTCCAGCGTCTCCAAGCTCAGGTGCTCGCGTGCGAAGGCTTCCAGCTCGGCCCGATCGCGCTGCGCGTAGGGCTTGGCGCGTGCAGCCAGATCGCCCAGGAACTCCAGCACCTCCTCCGGCGTGCGCGCCATCTTGGTCGCCAACGAGTACTCGGCGTAGCTGGCGAACCCCAGCAGACCGGCCAGTTCGCTGCGCAGCGCCAGGATGCGTGCAATCGCCGCACTGTTATCCAGTGCCGGATCGCCAAACTCCGAGGCGCGGATTGCATTGGCTCGGTACAAAGTCTCGCGCAATGCGCGATCTTCGGCGTACATCTGCACCGGCAGATAACACGGCATCTGCAAGGTCAGTTTCCAGCCCGATAAACCGTCCTGCGCCGCAGCCGTGCGCGCGGCCATGACGACCTCTTCGGGCAAGCCAACCAAGCGTGCCGGGTCATCGATCAGTAACGACCAGGCATCGGTCGCATCGAGCACATGCTGCGAGAACGTAGCCGAAAGCGCGGACAATTCCTCCTGGATCGTGGCGAAACGCTGCTTATCGGCCTCGTCCAGTTCCGCACCGCCCAAGCGGAAATCACGCAACGCGTTATCCAGCACCTTGCGCTGTGCCGGATCCAGTGCAACGGCCGCTGGCGCATCCGCCAGCGCGCGGTACTGCGCGAAAAGCGCCAGGTTCTGCCCCAGCGCACTGAAGAAGCGCGTCACCTTGGGCAGGTTGGCGTTATAGGCCTCGCGCAGCGTCGGCGTGTTGACCACCGCCTGCAAGTGAACGACCTGACCCCAGGCACGCGACAGGGACTCGGTGGCGTCGTCCAACGGCGTCACGAAGGTGTCCCAGCGCAACGGCGCGATCCGCTCGGCCGCGGCGACCGCCGCTTGGGCTTGCGCCAGCAGCGTATCGATCGCCGGGCCGATGTGTTCGGGCTGGATCGCATCGAAACGCGGTAGTCCGGAAAAATCGAGCAGGGGATTGGTCATCGCGGAACTCTCGGTAACGGAGGAAGGACCGGCGACGCCAGCCATGACGGGGGAGATGGTGGTCACTCCAGCGCAGCACAAGGCAGCGCCGGCAGATCGCCACCCGCCAGGGCCACGGCCAATTGCGCATCGGCCTGTTCGACGTCGATGCCGTGCTGCAAGTACCACTCCGGCCGATAGTAGCTATGCGCGTAACGCTCGCCGCTATCGCACAGGATGGTGACGATGGAACCGCGACGGCCCTGCGCACGCATGCGCATGGCCGCTTGCAACACACCGACGAAATTGGTGCCGGTGGAGCCGCCCACGCGCCGGCCCAGGCGCGCGCTGACATAACGCATCGCGGCCAAGCTCAGCGCATCGGGAACTTTGATCATCGCATCGATGCAACTGGGGATGAAGCTCGGCTCCACCTGCGGACGGCCGATGCCCTCGATCCGCGAACCTCCGTTGCTGGTCAAGCAGGTGTAATCGCGCCCGGCCAGCGCCTCACGATAGCCGTCGAAGAACAACGATATCTCCGGGTCCGCGCACAGAATCCGGGTGGGGTGGCGGCGGTAGCGCACGTAGCGCCCAAGGGTGGCGGCGGTTCCCCCGGTACCGGGGCTGCATACGATCCATTCCGGCACCGGGTACGACTCCTCCTGCATCTGCCGGAAGATCGATTCGGCGATGTTGTTATTGGCCCGCCAATCGGTGGCACGCTCGGCATAGAGAAACTGATCCATGAAGTGGCCGCCGGTTTCGCGCGCCAGTTGCGCGGCGTCGGCATGCAGATCGCACGCGCGCTCGATCAGGTGACAGCGCCCCCCCTGAAATTCGATCGCGGCGATCTTCTCCGGCGACGTCGTCGCCGGCATCACCGCGATGAACGGCAGTCCCAGCAAGCGGGCGAAATAGGCTTCGGACACCGCGGTGGAACCACTGGAGGCTTCGATCACCGGCCGCCCCTCGCGCAGCCAGCCATTGGCCAGCGCGTACAGGAACAACGAGCGCGCCAGACGATGCTTGAGGCTGCCGGTGGGGTGGCTGGATTCGTCCTTGAAATACAGGTCGATCCCGGAGAAACCGGGCAGTTCCAAGGGGATCAGATGGGTGTCGGCCGAACGATTGAAATCGGCTTCGATCGTATGGATGGCGTTGGCCGTCCAGGCATGCTGAGTCATGATGATGCAGAAACGGAGAGACAGCGCCCACGATACACGTCCATCCAGGTGTCCGTCCGCACGTCGACGGCGTCGACGTACCGAACCTGGCGGATTACAGGGGTCCAGATGGTCGCCACGCTGCACATGCAGTCCGAACGCGCACCATCACAGCGGCGCGTACGCACCCAACATCAAGCATGCATTGCGCTATCCACGCCTGCCAGCAACGGACGCGGCGGACGCAAAGCCCCCAGCGTACCGACCAGATCGCGGTAGCCACGTGCGAGTTGCGCGAACAGACCCGCGTCGCAGTCGCGCGTTTCTGCGACTGCATGGTAAGCACCGCGGCCAAGATCGATGAAGTAGTCCACGCTGACCCGACGCCGCGCGGCCAGGCCGGGAAACAACCCGGCGATCAACAAACAGCTATCGCCGACCTCGCGCAACGCATTGGCACGGACACCCCCGACCTGCTCCTGTGCATGCAACCAGGCCAGCGCCTGAGTGCGCGCCAACAACTGCGCATCGCGCTGATAGCGCAACAGCACGAACACCAGATAGTGCTCGCGCGATACATCCAACGGCCGGCCCCGACGCTGCCCGGCCTCCTGCACCAACGCCTGCCATAGCTCGGCCGGCGCCCCCTGTCTGAAAGACTCGTACATACGTGCTCCTGGGTGGTGGAAACCCTTGGCTGGAGCTTATGCATAACCCGGGCCAGGACGTTGGCAGTCGACATCGCCGACTGCCAGAAAAACCGGCCAGCGCGTGGCGCTGTCAACAGCGTATTTTAAGAACGATGTGTCGACGGAGGTATCGAAATGACCGCGATTGCACATCCCGCATACGCTTGAGAACTTGGCACGAGGAAGTTGCATCGCCGGCTGACTTGGCACCTGGTATCGAGACCATCACTGCCTATTCCTCCAATGAACCGATCTATGCATCCATACCCAAATCCACCAAGCAGTCTTTAACCGGAAGGAAGGATGGATGGCATCAAGATTCAAGCGCAACAGGCGATTTGGAAGCAGCACTCTTGCCCCGCATCGCCTGGCGCAAACCCGAACACACTCTCCACCCATGGCATGCTACGTCCGGCACGTAGACCATGCGCAGGGTCGCAGAGATCGACCGACCCAGGCAGCAGCGGTGCGGGCCTGACAATGGCGATACCACCGTAGACCGCCAGGCTTATTGACGCGGATCGCGCAGGAACGTCAATGGCGCGACGACGTCAGGCGTGGCACGCCAGGGATTGATATCCAAACCGCCACGCCGGGTGTAGCGCGCTTCGACCTGTAACGACTGCGGATGGCATCGACTCATGATGTCCTGGAAAATGCGCTCGACGCATTGTTCGTGGAAACCCGCATGCTCGCGAAAGCTGACGAGGTAGCGCAGCAGGCCCGCACGGTCGATGCGTCCACCGCGATAACGCAAGTACAGCGAGGCCCAGTCCGGTTGGCCGGTGACCGGGCAGTTGGACTTGAGTAGAGCGCTGGTGAGGGTTTCTTCGACCACCTCATCCGCGGCGGCGAATAGAAACTCCGGATGCGGCGGGCCATAGTTGTCGATGGCGATGTCTAGAATGTCCAGCGACTCGCCTTGCGCGACCGTCTCCAATGGCGGCAGGCCGAATTCCATGGCCACATCGGCGCCGGCGCGTGCCGACAAGTCGGTAACGATGCAACTGCGCAGCGCTTCGGCGCTATTAAAACGCATCGCGTTGAGTGAATTGAGATACAGCTTGAGCGACTTGGATTCGATCAACGACGGCGAAGTGCATGGGACGTGCAAGGTCGCCGTCGCGACGCAGGGCTTACCCCGCGGATCCAACCAACTCAGCTCGTAGGCATGCCAACGATCCAGACCAAAGAATGGCAAGGCTCCGGCATCGATGCCGATCTCGGTGCGCGCGGCAGCGCGCGGAATGGGAAACAGCAGCGCTGGATCGTACTTCTCCGGATACGTGACCTCGCGGCCGAGACTGGAATCCTGTGGGGTGTTCATGCCTTGCAGTGTAATCGGCAGGGTCTGGCTGGCAGATGTACACGTCAGGCTGGGCTGCAATGCCAATGACGACAGCGATCCGCGCCGGGCACTCGGGCTCCGGGCACAGGCCAGGGTGAGAACGACAAGCCAGCGCGTGGACGAGCACCAGCAGACTCCAGGCATGGCGATCTACAAGTCGATGCGGATGAGGCATTCAGGCGAGGTAGTGCATTGGCGGCAGGCGCAGAACGGCCAATATTGGCGCCGCGGCGTGAAAACCCTTGGCAATCCGTGTCAACCGATGCCGCGCAGGTGCGTTTCCGCAGCCAGTGACCGACGTGACAGGCATCGGCGGTCTATCCCTTCAGTCATGGTCCAATCGCAACACAGCGGCGATATGCTTAGCCTATCCCACTAGCCACTGCGGACGGGCCTTACCCGCCCCGCTTTGCCACAGGAGTTTCCTCGGATGTCGCGTTTCTGGAAGATTGCACTGCTGATCCTCACAGCAGTGGTCGTCGTGATGGTGGGATCACGTGTCCTGCATGGTGGCTGGCATCACGGCGCGGACATGGACGCCGAGACCGACAACACGCCGGTTCCGGTGACGGTGGTCGCGGCGACCCGTCAGGCCGTGCCGATCTACGCCACCGCCACTGGCACGGTCACAGCACTAAGCACCGTCACCGTCAACCCACAGGTCGGTGGTCAGCTGTTGAGCCTGAATTTCCGCGAGGGCCAGGAAGTGAAGAAGGGCGACCTGCTGGCGCAGATCGATCCCCGTTCGCTGCAGGCCAGCTACGACCAGGCGGCGGCCAGCAAACGCCAGAATCAGGCACTACTCGCCACCGCGCGCTCCACGTTCCAGCGCTCCGACACGCCCGCCTACCGCCAGTACGTTGCCAAGACCGACCTGGATACGCAACGCAACCAGGTGGCGCAGTATGAAGCGGCGGTGGCAGCCAACGACGCGCAAATGCGCGCGGCGCAGGTGCAGTTGCAGTACACCCGCATCCTTGCCCCGAACGATGGCCTCACCGGCCTGCGCGGTGTGGATGTGGGCAACATCGTCACCACCAGCAGCAACATCGTCACCATCACCCAGATCCACCCGATCTATGTGACCTTCAACCTGCCCGAGCGGCAGTTGCAGGAGGTACGCCAGGCGCAGGCGGCCGGTCCGCTGTCGATCGCGGCGCTGGACCGCACCGATGCGCATGTAATCACCGGCGACGGCCATGTGGATGTCATCGACAACCAGATCAGCGCCGACACCGGTACGTTCAGGGTCCGCGCCCAATTCCCCAATACCGACGGGAATCTGTGGCCTGGGCAGTTCGTCAATGTGCGACTGACCCTGCGCACCATGCCCGACGCCGTGGTGGTCCCGACGCAGGCGGTGCAGCGCGGCCCCAACGGCGATTACGTGTATCTGATGCAGGGCGACAATAAGGTCAAGATGCAGACGGTGCTACAAGGCGTGGACGTGGGCGATACCCAGGTGCAGCTCGTGCAGGGCCTGAAGGCCGGTGAACGTGTCGTCACCGAAGGGCAATTCCGGCTCAAGCCAGGCACCAAGGTCAACGCGCTCAAGCCCGGCGAGGCGCCACCGGCGCCGACCGAAGCCGAACTAAAGGCCGCCGAAGAAAAACAGAAACGCCGGGAAGCCAACGGTGGCGGACATCGCGGCGGGCCGCACTGAGTGAACGCGCCAGACATGTGCCTTAGCAGTCCTGTAACGCCCGTGCGCCGCGTGCGCGTGCTATGGCATGCGATTGGCCGCGTGCGCCTCGCGCAAGCGCTCATGTGCATGGACACCGACACCATCGCCACCGCTTCCAGCCCCACCCGCCCCGCCTCGGCCATCACATCGGGCCGGCTCCGGTAGCGCGAACACTGCCGTTTCTCCCGCTGTCGGCACAGCCGCACCGGACTTCCACCAGCAAGGATTACCCCCGTGGGCTTTTCGACGCTCTTCATCCGCCGCCCGATCGCCACCACCTTGCTGATGGCAGGCGTGCTGCTGCTCGGCATCCTCGGCTACCAGCGATTGCCGGTGTCGGCGCTGCCGGAAATCGACGCACCCAGCCTTGTGGTGACCACGCAGTACCCCGGCGCCAACGCCAGCACCATGGCCTCGCTGGTGACCACGCCGCTGGAACGCCAGCTCGGACAGATTTCCGGTCTGCAGATGATGACCTCCGATTCGTCGGCCGGATTGTCCACGATCGTGTTGCAGTTCGCGATGGACCGCAACATCGACATCGCCGCACAGGACGTGCAGGCGGCGATTCGTCAGTCCATCCTGCCCCAGTCGCTGCCGTACCAACCGGTCTACAACCGGGTGAACCCGGCCGATGCGGCGATCCTCACGCTCAAGCTCAGTTCCGACACGCTGACGCTGCGCGATGTGAACAACTACGCCGACTCGATCCTGGCCCAGCGGCTGTCGCAGGTGCCGGGCGTGGGTCTGGTGTCGATCGCCGGCAACGTTCGCCCAGCGGTGCGCATCCAGGTCAACCCGGCGCAACTGTCGAACATGGGCCTGACCATGGAAGGGCTGCGCAGCGCACTGACCCAGACCAACGTCAACGCGCCGAAGGGATCATTGAACGGCAAGACCCAGTCCTACAGCATCGGCACCAACGACCAGTTGTCCAGTGCCGCCGACTACAGCGACACCGTCATCAGCTACCGCAACGGCGCGCCGGTGCGGCTATCGGACGTGGCCAAGGTGGTGGACGGCGTGGAGAACGACCAACTTGCCGCCTGGGCCGACGGCAAACCAGCGGTGCTGCTGGAGGTGCGCCGCCAGCCCGGCGCCAACATCGTGCAGACCGTGGAGAATATCCGCGCGATCCTGCCGCAGTTGCGCAAGGTGCTCCCGAGCGGCGTGCATCTGGACGTGTTCTCCGACCGCACCGAGACCATCCGCGCCTCGGTGCATGAGGTCAAATTCACCCTGATCCTGACCATCGGCCTGGTTGTGGCGGTGATCTTCGTGTTCCTGCGCCGGCTGTGGGCCACCATCATTCCGTCGGTGGCGGTGCCGCTGTCGTTGGCCGGCACCTTCGCGGTGATGACCTTCGCCGGCATGTCACTGGACAACCTCTCATTGATGGCCCTGGTGGTGGCAACTGGCTTCGTGGTCGACGATGCGATCGTGATGATCGAAAACATCGTGCGCTACATCGAACAGGGCAAGAGCGGACGCGAGGCGGCGGAAATCGGCGCGCGCCAGATCGGCTTCACCGTGCTCTCGCTCACCGTGTCGCTGGTGGCGGTGTTCCTGCCGCTGATCTTGATGCCCGGGGTCACCGGCCGCCTGTTCCACGAGTTCGCCTGGGTGCTGAGCATTGCGGTGGTGATCTCGATGCTGGTATCGCTGACGCTCACGCCGATGATGTGCGCGTACCTGCTCAAACCCGATGCGTTGCCCGAAGGCGAAGACGCGCACGAGCGGGCGACGGCGGCCGGCAAAACCACGCTGTGGACACGCACTGTGGCGCTGTACGAACGCAGCCTGGACTGGGTGCTGGATCATCAACAGCTGACCCTGATGGTGGCACTGGCAACGATGGTGCTGACCGTGCTGCTGTACGTGTTGATCCCCAAGGGCTTGTTGCCCGAGCAAGACACCGGGCTGATCACCGGCGTGGTGCAGGCCGACCAGAATGTGGCGTTCCCGCAGATGCTAAAACGCACCCAGGCGGTGGCCGAGGCGCTGCGCCGCGATCCAGCCGTGACCGGGGTGGCTGCCTTCATCGGTGCCGGCTCGATGAATCCCACACTCAACCAAGGTCAGCTCAGCATCGTGCTGAAGCCGCGCAACACGCGCGGCAGCCTGGAAGAACTGCTGCCACGACTGCAACAGGCGGCGGCCGGGTTGCCGGGCGTCGCGCTGTACTTGAAACCAGTGCAGGACGTGACCCTGGACACCCGCGTGGCCGCCACCGAATACCAGTACTCGCTATCGGACATGGACAGCACCGAACTGGCGACCCAGGCCACGCGCCTGACCGAGGCGCTGCGCAAGCGCCCGGAACTGGCCGATGTGGGCAACAATCTGGCCAACCAGGGCCGCGCGTTGGAACTGTCGGTGGACCGCGACAAGGCCAGCACGCTCGGCGTACCGATGCAGACCATCGACGACACCCTCTACGACGCGTTCGGCCAGCGCCAGATCTCGACCATCTTCACCCAGCTCAACCAATACCGGGTGGTGTTGGAGGTGGCCCCGGAATTCCGTACCAGCACCGCGTTACTGAATCAATTGGCGGTGGCCAGCAACGGCAGCGGCGCGCTGACCGCCAGCAACGCCACCAGCTTCGGTCAGACAACATCGAGCAATTCTTCCACCGCCACCGGCATCGGCGCGCAGAACATCGGCATCGCCGTCGGCGCCGGCGGCACCGTGCCGTTGACGGCGCTGGCCAACGCCAAGCTGGCGACCACGCCGCTGGTGGTCAGCCACCAGCAGCAACTGCCGGCCGTGACGCTATCGTTCAACCTGGCGCCGGGCTACTCGCTGTCGCAGGCGGTGTCGGCAATCGAGCAGACCCAGGCGCAGTTGCAATTGCCGCAGCAAGTACATGCCGAATTCATCGGCAAAGCCGCCGAGTTCAACGGCAGCCAGACCGATGTGGTGTGGCTGCTGCTCGCCTCGGTGGTGCTGATCTACATCGTGCTCGGCGTGCTCTACGAGAGCTACATCCATCCGCTGACGATCATCTCCACGCTGCCGCCGGCCGGCGTCGGCGCACTGCTGGCGCTGATGCTGTGCGGGCTGAGCCTGTCGGTAGATGGCATCGTCGGCATCGTGCTGTTGATCGGCATCGTCAAGAAGAACGCGATCATGATGATCGACTTCGCGATCGACGCACGCCGCGAAGGCGCCAATGCGCACGACGCGATCCGCCGCGCCTGTCTATTGCGCTTCCGCCCGATCATGATGACCACCGCCGCGGCGATGCTCGGTGCGCTGCCGCTTGCCCTGGGCGATGGCATCGGCTCGGAACTGCGCCGACCCTTGGGCCTGTCCATCGTCGGCGGCCTGCTGCTGTCGCAGTTGGTCACGCTGTACACCACACCGGTGATCTATCTGTATATGGAGCGCGCCGCCGAACGCCTGCGCGCCTATCGCGCGCGGCGCGCGGCGCGGGCTGGTACGGTCGCGGGGGAGCAGGCATGAGTTCAAGTGCGACCCGGCGGAACTCGGCCGCATGAACATTTCCGCGCCCTTCATCCGTCGCCCGATCGGCACCGCACTGCTGGCCATTGGCCTGTTCGTGATGGGCATGCTCTGCTACTTGCGGCTGAGCGTGGCGGCGCTGCCGAACATCTCGATTCCGGTCATCTTCGTCCAAGCCACCCAGGCTGGGGCCGATGCCTCGACCATGGCCGCCACGGTCACCGCGCCATTGGAACGGCACCTGGGCCAGTTGCCCGGGATCGACACCATGCGCTCCTCCAGCTCGGAGGGCAACAGCCAGGTGTTCATGATCTTCCAGAGCACACGCAACATCGATTCGGCGGCGCAGGACGTGCAGACCGCGATCAACGCCGCGCAAGCCGACCTGCCATCGGGTCTTGGCACCCCGCAATACGAGAAGGCCAACCCCAACGACGCGCCGGTCATCGCCATCGCCCTGACCTCGGACACACAGTCGGCCGACGAGTTGTACAACGTTGCCGATTCGCTGCTGGCGCAACACTTGCGCCAGATCAACGGCGTGTCCTCGGTCGATATCGGCGGCGCTTCGACCCCAGCGGTACGGGTGGACGTGAACTTGCGCGCGCTCAACGCGATGGGCCTGACCCCGGACGATCTACGCAACGCCGTGCGCGCAGCCAACGTGACCTCGCCCACCGGCTTTCTCAGCGACGGCGTGTCCACCACCGCCATCGTCGCCAACGACGCGGTGGCCAAAGCCGCCGATTTCGGCCAAGTCGTGATCGCACAACAACAAGGCCGTACGGTGCGTCTGCGCGACATCGCCAATGTCTACGATGGCCAGCAGGACGCATACCAGGCCGCCTGGTTGAACGGAAAACGGGCCGTGGTGATGTACGTGTTCACTCGCGCCGGCGCCAACATTGTGGAGACGGTGGACCGGGTCAAGGCGCAGATCCCGATGCTGCATACCTACCTGCAGCCCGGCACCAAGATGACCGCCTATTTCGACCGCACTCCAACCATTCGTGCGTCGTTGAACGAGGTGCAGGCCACGCTGTTGATCAGCCTGGCCATGGTGGTGATGACCATGGCGATGTTCCTGCGCCGGCTGGCGCCGACGCTGATCGCCGCGGCGACCGTGCCGCTCTCGCTGGCAGGCGCCGCGTTGGTGATGTCCATCCTGGGCTACACCCTGAACAACTTGAGCCTACTGGCGCTGGTGATCGCGATCGGCTTCGTCGTCGACGATGCCATCGTGGTCATCGAGAACATCATGCGCCATCTCGACGAAGGCATGTCGCGCATGGACGCCGCCCTGGTCGGCGCACGCGAAATCGGCTTCACCATCGTCTCAATCACCGCCTCGCTGGTGGCGGTATTCATTCCGATGCTGTTCGCCGGCGGCATCATGGGACTGTTCTTCCGCGAGTTCACCGTCACCTTGGTGGCCGCCATCTGTGTCTCGGCGGCGGTGTCGCTGACCCTGACCCCGATGCTGTGTAGCCGTTTCCTGTCCGCGCACGCCGAACCCGAACGGCCCGGCCGCATCGGCGCTTGGCTGGAACGCATGCACGCCGGCATGCTACGCGTGTACACCGTGGCGCTGGACTTCTCGCTACGCCACACGCTGCTGCTGGCGCTGACCCCGCTGCTGCTGATCGTCGCCATGGTGTTTTTACTCGGGATGATGAAAAAAGGCGCGTTCCCCGCGCAGGACACCGGCCTGATCTGGGGCCGCGCGACGTCCAGCGCCACCGTGTCCTTCGCCGACATGCTCAGCCGACAGCGCCGTATCACCGACATGCTGATGTCCGATCCGGCGGTAAAAACCGTCGGCGCACGCCTGGGCAGCAGCCGGCAGGGCTCCAGCGCCAGCTTCAACATCGAGCTCAAGCAACGCGACGAGGGCCGCACCGATACCACAGCGGAAGTGCTGACGCGGCTGAGTGCCAAAGCCGACCGCTACCCGGACCTTCAATTGCGTCTACACGCGATCCAGGACCTACCCAGCAACGACGGAGGCGGTACCAGCCAGGGCGCGCAGTACCGCGTGTCGCTACAGGGCAACGATGCCGCACAGTTGCAGCAGTGGCTGCCCAAGCTGGAGGCGGCGCTGAAGCAAAACCCGAAACTGCGTGATGTCGGCAGCGACGTGGACAGCCCCGGATTACGCCAAAACATCGTCATCAACCGTCCACTGGCCGCACGTCTTGGGGTATCGATCGGCGCCATCGATGGCGCACTGTACGGCGCCTTCGGCCAGCGCCAGATCTCCACGATCTACTCCAACCTCAACCAGTACAGCGTGGTGGTGAACGCATTGCCCGATCAGACCACCACGCCGGCGGCGCTGAACCGCATCTACGTGCCGGCGCGCAACGGCACGATGATTCCGCTCATGGCAATCGCGCACCAGGTGCCGGGCCTGGCACCGTCGCAAATCACCCATCGAGACCAATACACCACCATGGACCTGAGCTACAACCTGGCGCCAGACGTGAGTACCGGTGAAGCCGATGCGATCATCCAGGTCACCGCCAACGGTCTGCGTATGCCTGGCGACATCCGCATTGCCGATAAAGACGACTTCACCGCGAAGATGCAACCAAATTCAATGCTGGTGCTGGTGCTGACGGCGATCGCGGTGGTCTACATCGTGCTGGGCATGTTGTACGAGAGTCTGGTGCATCCGGTGACGATCCTGTCCACGCTGCCAGCCGCGGGTATGGGCGCGCTGCTGGCGCTGTGGATCACCGACACCGAACTATCGGTGGTCTCGATGATCGCGCTGGTGCTGCTGATCGGCATCGTCAAGAAGAACGCGATCATGATGATCGACTTCGCTCTGGTCGTCGAACGCACGCATGGCAAAACGCCCATGGAAGCCGTGCGCGAAGCTTGTTTGGTGCGCTTCCGCCCGATCATGATGACCACCATGGTGGCGATCCTGGCGGCGGTGCCGCTGGCGGTGGGCCTGGGCGAAGGCTCGGAACTGCGACGCCCGCTCGGCATCGCGATGATCGGCGGCCTGTTGGTCTCGCAGAGCCTGACCCTGCTCAGTACCCCGGCCCTGTACGTGATTTTCTCCTGCCTGCGCGACCGCTGGCGTGCGCGACGCGAACGGCGCCAATCACGACGCCAACAATTACCGATGGCAGCGCAGCGCTGAGGCACGTCACGATGTGCGTCGGTCGCCACACGCACAGGCGCCGGCAGCCACGCGACGATCGACCCGCCGCGCACGACGCACGCCTCGCGCCGGCTAGAACGCCTCCGCCATGCGGACAGCCGGTTAGCGCTTGACCGGCGCCTGTGCGGGCGGCACGTCAGTATCGGGCTGATCCATGTCAGGTGGCGGCAACGCACCCTCCCCGGCCGCAACGGGTGCAGGGGGAAGTGGCGGCGCTGCGGGTGCAGGACCCGGCGGCGGAGCGGGAGGCGGCGACAACGGCGGCGACGGCCCCCGATCGCAAGCGGCAAGGCCGAACAGCAGCGACGCAGCGACAAGCAGAGCAGGCTTCATTGACAGTCTCTCTCGCTGGAACAACAGATAGCCTAACGCGCCGGCTCCGCAGGTCGGCGCGAGTGACATGGCGCCGTTCATTTCAACAAAAATTAAACATAAATAATGCCTTTTGTCATCCGCGTTTCACCGCAGATCGACACGCTGGCGTCTCGTCCATGTCCCCGCACATGCATCCGCGCAAGACCGCCCTCGCCCTTGCGGCATTACAATCCCACGACACGCCGCTGGACATGCGCCAACGGCGCGTCTTGATTCTGGCCGACGGCCAGCGCAGCGCCGAGGAACTGGTCGCGCTGGGCGGGCACAATGCGGCGGCGATCATGCAGGGCCTACTGCAACAAGGGTATCTGGATGACGGCCGTCATGCCGCCACGCCGCTTGCATCGGTCGCCACTTCCTCCGACCCACGCCGCGCACTGCTCAATGCGCGCATGTACCTGCTCGACCTACTGCAGTTGCAGCGCCATCCAGCCTCGCCGGCACTGCAACAGCGGCTGCGCGCGGCGCGCGAAGAAACCGCGACCCTGCACGCGATCGCGCAGGCGCTACGCACCATGCCAGAGATGACCTCCGAGCGTTACGCGCAGCGTATTCGTGAACGGGTGCTGGAAATACTGCCAGCGCCACTGCACGACGCGCTGGCCGCCGCCTGAACGCACAGGGCGCAGCGGATGGAACGCGCGCTCAAGGCGCACGGAAGTGCCGACGTAATCCCTGCCAACACTGCTGGTAGTCACGCTGGCGGTGCGCGGCTTCCAGCGCCTGCGAGGTCGGGCGCAACACTGCGCGGGTCTCGAACATGAAGGCCATGGTGTCGGCGATCACGTCAGGGCGCGTCAGGTCGGTCTGCGATGCCCTGTCGAACGTGGCGGCATCCGGACCATGCCCGCTCATGCAGTTGTGTAACGACGCACCGCCAGGCACGAAGCCCTCGGCCTTGGCGTCGTAAGCACCGTACACCAGGCCCATGAATTCGCTGGCGACATTGCGGTGGAACCACGGCGGCCGGAAGGTATGCTGGGCCACCAACCAACGTGGCGGGAAGATCGCAAGATCGACGTTGGCAGTGCCAGGAGTGTCACTGGGCGCGGTAAGCACGGTGAAGATGCTCGGGTCGGGATGATCGAAACTGATCGAACCGATCGCATTGAAACGGCGCAGATCGTATTTGTACGGCGCATAGTTGCCGTGCCAGGCGACCACGTCCAACGGCGAGTGCCCAATCAGCGCCTGCCACAAATGCCCCTGAAACTTGGCGATCAAGACGAAGTCGCCCTCATCTTCCTCGTAGGCCGCCACCGGGGTGAGGAAATCGCGCGGGTTGGCCAAACCATTGGCACCGATCGGCCCAAGTTCCGGCAAGCGCAGCAAGGCACCGAAGTTTTCGCAAACATATCCCCGCGAAGGGCCATCGGGCAGCGCGACACGAAACCGCACACCACGCGGAATCACCACGATCTCCTGCGGCGCCACCTCCAGCGTGCCCAACTCGGTACACACGCGCAGCCGTCCCAGTTGCGGCACGATCAATAATTCCGCATCCGCATCGTAGAAGAAGCGCCCCTGCATCGACGCATTGGCCGCGTACAGATGTACCGCCACCCCATGCTGCGCCTCGGCCGAGCCGTTGCCGGCCATGGTGTACAGGCCATCGACGAAATCCACCGATGCTTCCGGCAACGGCAACGGACTCCACCGCAACTGGTCCGGAGGCACCGGCCCATCTTGGAACGCGTTATGGAACCCGTACGCCTGGGTGTAGGCAACGAATCCATCATGCAACAACGCCGGCCGGATCCGGTACAGCCAGCTACGTCGGTTGGTCGCGCGCGGTGCGGTGAACGCAGTCCCCGACAACTGTTCGGCATACAACCCGTGGGCCACGCGCTGCGGCGAGTTCTGCCCGACCGGCAACGCCCCCGCTACCGCCTCGCTAGCGAATTCGTTACCGAAACCGGACTGATAGCGAAGGGAATCGAAGTGCATGATCGGACTCGCAATGACGGAAAACGTAACGCGTGGAGAGCTTACCGCCAGCACAGTGTACGCAGCCGCAGGACGCCAAGTGCTGCGGACGACGCGAGCGCATTGCCCGGCGCGGCGGTCAAAGCACGCCGCGCTTGATCTGATCGCGCTCGATACTCTCGAACAGTGCCTGGAAATTGCCTTCGCCGAAGCCTTCGTTGCCCTTGCGCTGGATGATCTCGAAGAAGATCGGACCGATGCAATTCTGGGTGAAGATCTGCAGCAACTTGCGCTGTTTGGTCTCCGGATCGGCGTCGATCAGGATCTTGTTCCTGGCCAGCCGTGCCACATCCTCGCCATGGTCGGGAATACGCTGATCGATAACATCGAAATAAGTATCAGGCGTTTCCAAAAACTCCACCCCGGCCGCGCGCATGCGCTCCACGGTCACGTAGATATCGTCGGTGAAGCAGGCGATGTGCTGGATACCCTCGCCATGGTAAGCGTCCAGGTATTCGTTGATCTGGCTCTTCGGATCGGACGATTCATTGAGCGGGATGCGCACCACGCCATCGGGCGCGGTCATCGCCTTAGACACCAAGCCGGTCTTGGCGCCCTTGATGTCGAAGTAGCGGATCTCGCGGAAATTAAACAGCCGCGCGTAATAATCCGACCAACGCTGCATGTTGCCGAAATACAAGTTGTGCGTCAGGTGATCGATGAAGGTCAGGCCAAAGCCGACTGGATGCAGATCGGCACCGGGCACCGGCTCGAACTCGGCATACACCGATCCCGTGTCACCATACTGATCGACTAGGTACAGCATGCAGTCGCCAATACCCTGGATCACAGGTGCCGGCACCGCGCGGGTATCGGGCTTGTTCGCCACAGCTTCGCCACCGTTCTCCAGCACCTCGGCGAACACCGCATCGGCCGGATGCTTGAAGCGGATCGCGAAGCCGCAGGCGCAAGGACCGTGCGCGGCAGCGAAATCGGCAGCGAACGAATCCGGCGCCTCGTTGACCAGGAAGTTGACCCCGCCCTGCCGGTACACCGTGATCGCGCGATGGGGGTGACGCAACACCGCAGTGAAGCCCATGCGGCGGAAATACTCATGCAGACGCTCGCCCTGACCGGCGGGCGCGGCGAACTCGACGAACTCGAAACCGTCGATGCCCATCGGGTTGTCGAAGGTAGTGACCTGCATGCCGAGGTTGGTCGGCTGCGGCGGATGTTGCGGCTGTGCACGCATAACCGTCTCCTGGAAGAGGAGTCGCGGCGACCGCAGCGGAGATTTCACATGCGGACGGACGCCAGACTCGCGAGAATGGAGCAAAAGCTTCTTCTCCCTCCACTATAGTTACAAATGAAACAACTATCAAGGTGCAACGCAGTATGATGATCGCAACGCCCGTCTCACCGACGTCTGACCAGTCCTCGCTGGATCTCGAGCAGTTCCTGCCCTACCGCATCAGCGTGCTGTCCAACCGGATCAGCAGCAACATCGCCCGTGTCTATGGCGAACGCTACGGCATGGCGGTGACCGAATGGCGGGTGATGGCGGTACTGGCGCTGTATCCGGGGCTGTCAGCCGGGGAGGTCTCCGAGCGCACCGCGATGGACAAGGTGGCGGTGAGTCGCGCGGTGGCCCGCCTACTCGAGCGCGGCTTCATTCATCGCGAGACGCACGGCGATGACCGCCGCCGCTCGGTGCTGCACCTGACCCACGCAGGTGTGGAGGTCTATCATGTGGTCGCACCGATGGTGTTGGAATGCGAACGACGCCTGCTGGCACCGTTCAACGAAGACGAGCAACACCTACTGCACCAACTGATCGACCGTCTGGCGACCGAAGGCCTGGCCAACATGACCGGCCGCTGAGACCGTGCTGTCGCGGTTGCAGGGTGCGCCTGCAACCACGATAGCAGCCCAGGAGACGGCGCTGTCGCGATCATGCTGCTACGGCTTCGGCGGCGCCCATTCCTTGAAGAACGCGAAGAGCTTTTTGCGGTCGTAGCTCTTACCCTTCTCCAGCTCGCCGGTAAACTGCGAGTGCAGCAACTTGCCGTCGGCATCGAGCACGAGCAGGTGCGGGAAAGACACGATCTTCGGGTACTGCGCCAGAAACGCTTGGTTCTCGTTGTCTTCGCTGAAATTGACCTTGACCCAGACGTAGTTGGCATCACGGAAGCTGCGCAGTTCTGCATCCTCCTGGATAAACGCATCGAGGATGTGGCACCACGAACACCACTCCCCGCCCACGTCGAGCATGATGCGCTTGCCACCACGCTTGGCCTCGACGATCGCCGTCTTCAAGTCGTCGACCGGATCGCGGTGCGGATCGAACTGCGCGCTCAGCGCCGCCGCCGCGGCCACGTCGGCCGCCGCCGGGGTGTTGCCCGAGGCCACCGGCTGGCTCGGATCGGCCACCGGCGGCTTCTGCACCGAGGTATCCAACGGCTTGGCCGGCGCTGGCGCATCGGGGGGCGGCGCATTCTTGTCGCAAGCGCCAAGCGCCAACATCAACGCCAGCGCAGTCCACATCGTCTTGTTCATCGACATTGCGACATCCTCAAGGTCATTTGATGCCATGCATCAACTTATTGATCAGCGGTGCAATGAGAAACAGCAACACGCCCGAGCCCAGCAACGCCCAGAAACCGAAAGTGTAGCCTTTCAGCGCCGAGGCCACCGTCATCCCGCTCTCGCCGCTGACTCCCGCGGCGAAGATGCCCGAAAGATTGTTGCCGATCGCGGTGGACAGGAACCAACCGCCCATGGCGAAGGCCACGACCTTGGTCGGCGCCAGCTTGGTGGTCATCGACAAACCGATCGGCGACAGGCACAACTCGCCGACGGTCTGGATCACGTAGACCATGAACAAGGTCCAGAACGGGATCTTGCCAGCACCATCGACCAGCGCGGACAACGCGTACATCAACAGCGCGAAGGCCAGACCATTGAAGATTAAGCCCAGGCCGAATTTGCGCGGGATCGACGGATTGGCCGAGCGCAGCGCTACCCACAGCAACACGAACACCGGCCCCAGCACCAGAATTGCCAGCGTATTGACCGACTGGAACCAACCAACCGGAAAGATCCAGCCGCCCAGATCGCGCTCGACGATATTCTGGGCGAGGAAGTTGAACGAGCTGCCCGCCTGCTCGAAGAACATAAAGAACATCACGTTGAACACGAACACGATCAACATCGCAATCGAACGATCGCGCGGCACCTTGCCCTCGCGGATGCCCTCGATCAGGATCATCGCGCACAAGGCCACGAACAAGGTGGTCAGGATCCAGCCGAGAATGCTGGCATCGATGAGCAGCAGGCCATAGGCCGTGGGAATCAACAGCAGCGTCGCCAACAGCACCGCAACCGTGGGGCCCATACCTTCGCCACCGACAGGCGGCCGGCCCACCGGGCCAAGCTGACACCGTCCGATCCAAAACCACACCAGGCTGATCAGCATGCCGATCCCCGAGGCGATGAACACATATTTGTAGGCCGGCATGGCCTCGGTGCCGAACAGCTTATCGGCCAGTAGGCCCGTCAAGATCGGCGCGAAGAATCCGCCCGCGTTGATGCCCATGTAGAAAATCGTGAACCCCGAATCGCGACGCGGGTCGCTGGGCGGATACAGCTTGCCGACCATGGTCGAAACGTTCGGCTTGAACAGGCCGTTGCCGGCGATGATCGTGGCCAGGCCGATCTTGAATATTGCTTCGTTGGGAACCGCGATCAGGAATAGCCCGACCGACATGACCACCGCACCGATCAACAACGAGCGCTGATAGCCGATCAGCCGGTCGGCCACGAAACCGCCGAACAGCGCCGAGGCGTACACCAACGCCAGATAGGCGCCATAGAGTTTATTGGCCGGCGCCTCGCCCGTCCCGGCGCCCTTGAAGAATTCGGCCACGATATACAGGGTCAGCGCCCAACGGACGCCGTAGAACGCGAAGCGCTCCCAGAATTCGGTCATGAACAGCATCCACAACGGACGTGGATGGCCCAGCAGAGTTTTGAACTCGGGCGGCTGCGGTGAGGCGGGGTGGTTCGACGCGACGACGTCAACACTCATTCGGTGTTCCCTTGCGTATTCAGTATGGGCTGGGGGTAGGCATCCGGCCAGGCCGGGCGACGGGCGAGGATCACCGAGCGGGCGCTTGACGTCAAATGCCGTGAAGTTCCAAACCCTGGAAGCGAGAAAAACCGGCCGCGGCAAGCAAAAGAAGCGCCCCCATGGTGCCAACGCCGCAACGCCATCCGAACACCGCTTTCCCACAGCGGCAGCCTCGAAAAACAAGGCATCGGCAGAAGAACGGGGCATCGCCTGCGCCACGCGCTACGGCGACATCGCGTGCCGCATCGCCTGCCGGTCAGCGTCCACGCGTCCTGAATCCTAGCGATCCATTCCCACCGACGTGCGCACCTCGAACAACTCGGGGAAGAACGTCAGCTCCAATGCTTGCTGCAGGAAACCGACACCACTGGAACCGCCGGTACCGCGCTTGAAGCCGATCACCCGCATCACCGTGCGCATGTGGCGGAAGCGCCAGAGTTGAAACTGCGTCTCCAGGTCCACCAAGTCCTCGCACAGCGCGTATTCGCGCCAATAGCGATCGGTGTACTCGTAGATGCGCTCGAACACCGGGCGCAGCAAAGAATCGCTGACATGCGGCTGACGCCAATCGCGCGCATGATAGATCGCCGGCACCGCATGGCCGAAGCGGGCCAGATAGCGCAAGAATTCTTCGTACAGACTGGGCGCTTCCAGCACCGCTCGCAGCGCGGCCTGGCCCTTGGGGTCATGGTCGAACACCGGCAACATCTGCACGTTCTTGTTGCCGAGCATGGATTCGATGAGACGGTACTGCAACGACTGGAACCCGGAAGATGGCCCCAGCACATCGCGGAAACCCATGTACTCCGATGGCGTCATCGTCTCCAGCACAGACCACTGCTCGGTGAGCTGACGCAGCACCTGCTTGCTACGCGCCAACACCTTGCGACACGGCCACACGGCATCGCGCTGCAAATACGCGATTGCCGCCTGCAACTCGTGCCCCAGCAGCTTCAACCACAGCTCGGAGGTCTGGTGCTGGATGATGAACAGCATCTCGTCATGGTGCGGCGGGTCCGACAGTGGTTGCTGCGCCGACAGCAGCCGATCCAGGCGCAAGTAGCCGCCATAGGTCAGACGGCCTTCCAGATCGGTATGGATCCCGGTTTCGAGCGGGCGCTGGTTGTGTTCGACGGGCATGGGTGGCGCGGACAGTCTGGGCCGGCAAGGGTACCGCAGCGACGGCTGTCGCAGCTTGTTACGCGCGCCCAGGCGAACCGTCACAGCTTCCGAGCAGACACCGGCGTGTGCGAAGCGCACTCGTGTACGCCGCTTTCGTCATCGCTGTATCCACGCAAAGGCCCTGCCGTTGTCGCGTCGGTCAACACAACCGGCACGCAGCACAATGAACGCCCCTCAGTCCTCGAACGGATCGCTCTCGGCAACGCTGGACGCTCCCTTGGCCCGCGGCGGACGCGCACAGGGACGGCTACGGATTTCCACATAAAACTGTGTGCCACCTGCGGCGACCAACGCATCCACCGCGCGCAGCAACTCCGCCGGCGGCAGCACCGTGGCGTTGGCCTGCTCTTCACCAAACAGCGTATCGAAATCCCAGTAGTCGGCGCCGGCCGGCAAGGTCTTGCGACGCTCGCGACGAATGTACTTGCGGATATCGTGCTTGGCCGCATCGAGCAAGCGATCGGGGTGCTTGCCCTCGATGTGGAGCCGGTAGGTCTTCTTCACTGCGAACATCCTGAAAAGGGAACAGGCGACGGCTGCCGTGGCGCACGCGCGCTACGGCCGCACGGCCGCGCACGTGCGGCGCAGGGGCGACGCGGGCCGCCATGGTGCCAGAACCTGCCGCACGCTGCGGATTGTCCGGATCATCGAGGACTACCCCATCGCTGCCGACGCAGGATAGGCCACAATAGCCGGCTGGCGCGCCGACCGGCGCCGCTGCCACCTGACCAGGAGCCGTTCGATGTTCGTAGTGTGTGGAGAAGCCTTGTACGACATCTTCATCGATGGCTATGCCGGCACGTCGGTCGGCATGACCGCACGACAGGGCGGCTCGCCGTTCAACGTGGCGATCGGCCTGGCCAGGCTGGGCTCGGCCTCGGCGCTGTTCACTGGCCTGTCCACCGACCCGCTGGGACGCCAATTGCGCGCCACCCTGGAGCGCGAAAGCGTGACGCTGGACTACTGCGTGGACAAACGCGAGGCGACCACCCTGGTGATGGTCGCGCTGGATGCCGGCGGTGTTCCCAACTACGCGTTCTACGGCACCGGCTGCGCCGACCGCGCATTGACCAGCCTCGATCTGCCGACCTTGGCCCCTGCGGTCGGCGGCCTGCATTTCGGCTCCTATACCCTGGTCGCCGAAACCACCGCCAGCACCTTCCAGGCCCTGGCCGAGCGCGAACGCGCGCAGCGGCTGATCTCGCTGGACCCGAACGTGCGGCCCACCGTGGAACCGGACATGGCGGTATGGCGTGCGCGGCTGACGACGTGGATCGCCCTGGCGCACGTGATCAAGGTCAGCCAGGAAGACATCGAACTGCTGTACCCCGACCAAGATCCGTTCGCCATCGCCCGCAGCTGGCTACAGCAGGGGCCATCGCTGGTGGTGATGACCCTGGGCGGCGACGGTGCGGTGGCCTGGAGCGGCGACAGCGAGGTGCGCGTCGCCGGGCGGGTGGTGCAGGTGGCCGACACCGTCGGCGCCGGCGACAGCTTCCAGGCCGCCCTGCTGCACCAACTGCCCAACCTGGCCGCACTCTCTGCGCTGGGCAGCACCCCCGCCGCACTGGAGCAGCTCGTGCGCTTTTGCGTGGCCGCAGCGGCGATCAACTGCACCCGTGCCGGAGCCAACCCGCCATCCCTTGACGAGGTGCGCAGCGCACTCTGAGGCGCATCCCGGCACCACTCAAGCCCGCGCGATCGGCGCCGATATCCAGGACCTGAGGGTCGCCCCGGGGCCGCGCATGCGGCAAGGCGTGCCCACCCACGGGGAGGATAACCGGGCATGCCGGATCAACGCGACGAGCCGCCAGTGAGCGGATTGCGCAAGCTATTGTCGCCGCGGCGGCGCGATCCGGTACCCGCGACCGCTGCCGCCGCCAAAGCGCCAGCGCGCACGCGCAAGCAGGCGCACGTGCAGACGCAAGAGGTCGTGCCATTGCCCCCCCCCGCGATCGACCCGGCCGCGGCCACTGCGGCACTGATTCGCCTGTTTCAGCACGCCCACGAACCCCCGGAACTGCTCGGCGCCTTCGCCGACGGCATGGCCGGGCTGCATGGCGAACTCGGCGACATGGGCAGGCGCCTGCAATCGGCGGCCAGCAGCGGCGACTGGCCCAGCTACGGTCGCGCGCTTCGCCAACTCATCGACAAATACATCCGCACCATCGATGTGGACGACCCACTGGCCGGCCCCAGCGATAGCGAGCGCCTGCGCGACCTGCTGCGCCAAACCGTGGCCGGTGCCCTGGCCTCGCTGCTGCACACCCTGCCGGAACTGGCCCACGAAGCCGAAGCCAGCGGCGAGGCAATACGCCAGTGGCAAGCCGGGCAGTCGCTGGAACCGGTGGCACAACGCGTGCGCGAGTTGTGCCACCAGATCGCGCTGCGCGCTAACGACAGTCAGGAACAGCAGACCCTGCTACTGAGCCTGTTCGACCTGTTGCTGGAGAACATCGGCGAACTGCTCGACGACACCAGTTGGCTACAAGGCCAGATCGCGGTGGTACGCGACCTGATCGTAGGACCGCTGGACCGCTACTCGATCGAAGAAGCGCGCGGCAACCTGCGCGAAGTGATCTACAAGCAGGGCCTGCTCAAGCAGAGCATCGCCGAATCCAAGGAAGCGATGAAAGGCATGATGGTGTCCTTCGTCGAAGAACTGAACGGCATGGCAACCAGCACCGGCGAGTTCCACGACCGTATCGCCGATTACTCGCAGACCATCCGCGACGCACGCAGCATCGCCGACCTCAACCGACTGCTGCAGGAAGTGCTACAAGACACCGGCCATGTACAGCAGCAGGCACTGCAAGCACGCGACCACCTGATCGCCGCACGCCAGGACGTGGAAGCGGCCGAGCAACGCATCCTGCACCTGGAACAGGAACTACGCGACGTCAGCGACCTAGTGGGAGTGGACCAGCTCACCGGCAGCCTCAACCGTCGCGGCCTGGACGAACTGTTCGCGCGCGAGCTGGTCCGCACCGAACGCAGCGCGCAGCCGCTGTGCGTGGCGATGTTGGACATGGACGACTTCCGCACGCTCAACGCAACCTACGGCCACGCCGGCGGCGACGCCGCACTGCGCCATGTGGTCGAGGTGGCGCGCACCACCCTGCGTGCCAGCGATGCAATCGCGCGCTTCGGCGGCGAGGAATTTCTATTACTGATGCCGGACTGCACGATCTTCGAGGCCAACGCGGCGGTAAACCGGGTGCTGCGTGCCCTGTCCCAGCGCGCGTTGATGCACGAAGACCAGCGCGTCTTCGTCAGCTTCAGCGCCGGAGTGGCGATGCGCGCGGCCGGCGAAAACCAGGACGCCCTGGTACGGCGTGCCGACCGCGCGATGTACGAAGCGAAGAAGGCAGGCAAAAACTGCGTGGTTTCTGCGGATTAGCCTGCACTCCGAACCGCTGTTGGGAAACACGGTACTCGCAACAGCGTAGCGCTCGCGCACAACGGCCATCGCCAGCCCACGCGCATCGCATGCACAGTCCCGCCCCTATTCGGGCGGATCGCGCAGCAGCTTGATCTGCTGCGGCGACTCCAGTGCGATCCCTTCCTCGGCCAGACGCTGCAGCAACGCGAAGAACAGATCGCTGCGGGTGGCGTAGACCAACCGCGGCGAGACGACATAAGCGTAACTGTTGAGCGTGATGCTGCCATTGGCGATGGAGTCGATGAACACCGACGGCACCGGCTCCTGCAGCACGCCCGGATGCGCCGCGTATAACTCCAGCAACAACGTCCGCAGCCTTGCCACATCGGTGTCCAACGGGACCGCGAACTGGATCTGCACCCGCCCCAACGGCCCGGCCAGGGTCATGTTGCGCAAGGTCTTGGTGATAAATTCGGAGTTGGGCACGATCAGCGTGGAGCGGTCGCCCACTTGGATCTCGGTGGAGCGCACGCTGATGCGCCGCACATCGCCTTCATAGTCGCCGATCTTGATCCAGTCGCCGATTTTCACCGGACGCTCGGCGAGCAGGATCAGGCCGGAGACGAAATTCTGAGTGATCGACTGCAAGCCGAAGCCGATACCGACCGACAATGCGCTGAGCACCAGCGCGATCCGCTCCAGGCCGATACCCAGCGCGGCCAGCGCCCACAGCGTGGCCAGCAAAATGCCGGCATAACGCGCCATGGTGCTGATCGAATTGCGTGCGCCATCGTCCAGTTCGGTCTTGGGTAGATAGGTCTGCGTCAACCAGCGGTGCAGGTACTGCATCGTGGCTAGGCCCAACAGCAACACCAGCACCGCGCGCGCGATCGCACCCGGATACAACACCACCTTGTCGCTGACCCGGATGCCCTCGAACAACAGCGAGAACCTTTCGGAAAAGATCGACACATTCGTGCCGAATGGCATCAACAACACGCCAACGCCGATCAGCAGCAGCAACACACGCAATAGCGCCGAGGTCAACACGCCGGCCTGCTCTAGGAGGCTGGGACGCACGCCGAAAGCACCGTTGGCGACACGGCTGATACGGCCAACGTGGCCATCGCTGGCGAACAGCCATAGCGCGAAATCGTCGGCGAAGTTCATCATCAGGCGCATTGCGCCGACGATCATCGTGATCCAGATGAGCTGGCGGGTGATGAACAAGCCCAGATGCAGATAGCCCAACAGTGACGCCAGCAGCGCCACCACCACTACCACCTTGACCAACACACCGATCAACGCCAATGCACCACGATGTTGACTGGACGGCGGCTGCGCATGGGCCAGGGCCTGCGCCACAGCCTCGGCGTACTGGCGTCGACGCAACCGCGACAGGCTATTGACCGTCGCCAAAATCAGCACGGCGTAAGCCAGCGTGACCACTCCATCGACCGCGACCGTGGTGGCATCGCCGATACGACTGGCCTGGTTCAACACCAACAGCATGCCGCTGATCCAGGCCAGCGCCGCAGTCGCCCAGGTGTATTTGCGTAAACGCCGCGCGGTGGCGTCGTCGATCGGAAACAACCGCCAACTCGGCTGGTTGGGCAGCAGCACGCTGGCCCCCAGCGACCCCATGAATGCAGTCGCAAAGCTCACCACGACGAACCCGCTCAGCACAGCCTCCAGCCGCGCCGGTATCGCGTCGATGCTACGCAGCGTCTCGGCCAGCACCAGCGCGGCAAGACCAGGGGTCAGCGTGCCCAGCAGCAGGAACCACAGCGCCAACCCGGAACGACGCAGGCGGCTGCCCGGCGCACGCGACATCGCATAGCGTTTACCCAGCCAGCGCAGCAGATAACGCAATGGAAACAGCAAGAACAACGCCAACGCGACACCGATGCCGAGCGCACCGGCACCGCGATCGGCAAGCGCCGTATCCAACGCCTGCACCGCCTGCGCGTACAACCCCAACAGACGGTCGCGATCGTCGGGAAAATCGCTGGCGATCTGCTGCCACAGCGCGGGCGACAGCGGCGAGGGCGAGCGCAGCGACAGCTCCTGGCTGAAATGCTCGGCTCGTGCACGCTCGATGTCATCGGCTAGCTGTCTGGCCTCCATCGCGAGCAACTTGCCGCGCTTGATCCCCGAATCCAGCCTGCCGTGCTGGCGGGTGAAGGCATTGCGCTGGGCGATGATGTCGGGTCCGTCGCCAGAGGCGGCCGGTCCGAGTTGCTGCAGGCGGGCATCCACCTGCGCCAACTGCGGCGACAGGGTCGACACCACCCCCTGCGCCTCGTCCTCAGCGTCGCCCACCTGCACCACCAGATCCTGCAATGCCCCCTGGTCGACGGCATCGGCCTGCGCGCGGCGGGCATCCTTCAACGCCTGCTCGGCGTGGTCCAGCAAGACCTGCGGATCCTGCGGCATAGCCGCACCCTGCGGCTGAGCGGACGCGACCAGAGCCGCGCACAGCAACACCACCAGCACCAAGTAACGCCGCAAGGACAAGGACACGAAACGGGGCAACAAGCGCACGCAGAGACCAACATGGGCAAACGCGGACCACCGCGCGTGCGGCGCACTATACGACGCCCTGCTTGAACCGAAGCAACGCCAGCGACACAGCGCATCCAGGGCAGATGCCGCGACACATTCAGCCCAGCGAGCCGATTCCCGCCGGCCGCATCAACCTGCACCAGCAGCACGATGTTGCCAGTGTGTGCACTGGACTCCAGTGGCGCATGCCTGCCGCAGCAGGGAACAGCTGTCCATCTCCGGCTCGATCCATCCTTGCGACAACAACAACCACACATGCTGCTCGAGTTCACATGCGAGCGCCGAGTCAAGGCGGTATGGATCAGCTGCTTGACCAGCAGCGGATCTGCTCCAACTCGCGCACCTTGCCCTACCGAACGCCGATTGGAAATCGCCACAACACCTTGCGGGCGGTGTTGCATCTGGAAATTGCGTCTAAGCTACGTACCCCCAGTCGCCACCATCCGCCGATGCTCTACGCGCAAGTCCACCTCACCTTGCCCGCCTGGATCCACGATGCGGTCGACCCACAAGCCGTCTATGCCAGCGATACCGACAAAGTGGCGCTGGCGGTGGAACTGTCGCGTCTGAACTTGGAAGCCGGCAGCGGTGGTCCGTTCGGCGCGGCGGTCTTCGGCCCGGATCACCGGATCATCTCGGTCGGCGTGAACCGGGTGGTGCCGCAAACCACCTCGCTGGCGCATGCCGAGAACATGGCCTACATGCTGGCCCAGCAACGCCTGCAAAGCCCGCGTCTGAACGCTGTGCTGTCTCCGGTCACCCTGGCGACCTCCTCGCAACCGTGCTGCCAGTGCTATGGCGCGACCATCTGGGCCGGCATCGACCGCCTGCTGATCGGTGCCAGCGCCGAGGACGTCATGGCACTGACCACATTCGACGAAGGCCCACTACCAGCGGACTGGGTCGGCGAACTGGAACGCCGCGGTATCGAGGTGGTACGCAACCTGCACCGCGATGCCGCCTGCGCGGTCCTGCGTCGCTACGGCGAACTCGACAGCCCCCGCTACTGACCCCGCCAACCAAGGCTTGCCCATGTCCTCCGTCAACGGCCTGCTGTGCTATTGCCGGCCCGGCTTCGAACCCGAACTGGCCGCAGAACTCAACGCGCGCGCCGCCAGCATCGGGCTCGCCGCCTACGCACGCACCGAACGTAACAGCGGCTATGCGCTGCTGATCTGCGACACCGCACTGCCACCGCACACGCTGCCCTGGCGCGAATTGATTTTCGCGCGGCAGAAATTGCACCTGCTGGCCGAACTGCGCGACCTGCCACCCCACGACCGCATCGGACCAATCTTGCTGGCGCTGGCCGGGCAGGCACGTTGTGGCGATCTATGGGTCGAACACCCGGACTCGGACACCGGCAAGCCACTGTCGGGCCTGGCACGCAGCTTCGGCAACGCGTTGCGTCCAGCGCTGCGCAAGGCCGGCCTGCTCAGCGACACGCCGCACCCCCGGCTACCGCGCCTGCACGTGTGTTTCATGAACGGCACCCACGCCCTGCTCGGGATCGCCGACAGCGACGACAGTGCGCCGTGGCCGTTGGGCATTCCACGGCTGAAACTGCTACCCGATGCCCCCTCGCGCTCGGCGCTGAAGCTGGAAGAAGCGCTGCTGACGCTCCTGACGCCGCACGAGCGCGAAACCCTGCTGCGGCCAGGCATGCGCGCCGCCGACCTCGGCGCCGCCCCCGGCGGCTGGACCTGGGTGCTGGCCCGCCAACATCTGCACGTGACCAGCGTGGACAACGGCCCGCTACGCCAACACGTGCTCGACAGCGGGCTGGTCGATCACCTGCGCGCCGACGGCTTCCACTGGAAACCGCCACAACCGCTGGACTGGATGGTCTGCGACATGGTCGAACAACCGCGCCGCGTCGCCGAGCGCATGGCCACCTGGTTCCGCGAAGGCTGGTGCCGGCATGCGATCTTCAACCTCAAGCTGCCGATGAAAAAACGCTGGGACGAAACTCAACTGTGCCTGGATCTATTCGCCGAGCGCGCCGAACGCCCACTGCAACTGCGCGCCAAACAGCTGTATCACGACCGCGAAGAGATCACCGTGCTGGCGATACCGGGCTGAGCACACGGCGCCGGTTGCATCCGTTGATCGCCTCCAGCAGATCGCACCAACGACGAATGCCTGAAAACGCCCGCTACAACACGATGCGCTGCCCGCCAGCGCCAGCGGAGCGGTAAATCGCATCGACGATGCGGATATCGCGCAAGCCTTCTTCGCCCGGTGCACGCAATGGCCCACCGGTGAGAATCGCCAGGGCGTCCTCGTCCATCTGCAACGCCTGCTGATGACGCACCATCGCATCGAACACACGCCCGTCGCTGGCCTGACCATGGATGCCGTCGTAGGCCTGGAACGGCGCCAATCCATACCAGCCGCGTTCGCATTCGGCGCGCAGCCGATTCATATTGCGGCCGAAGCTGGTTGCACACTCGACCACCACCTCGTGCGGAAATTCCAGGGTGAAGCGCATGTGTTCGTCGACCTCGTCGAACAACGCTGGCCGTTCGGTGGAACGAATCGCGCTGACCGCCAGCGGCTCGGTGCCCACCGTGTAGCGCGCCGCGTTGAGCGGATACACGCCCATGTCGTACATCGCACCGCCGCCGAACTGCCCGCGCAGGCGCCACGGCCGCTGCGCCGGATCGGTGTCGCGATAGCCGTCGTAGCCGGCTTCCGCGTATACCTTGCGCATCGCGCCAAACGGACGTTCGCTGGCCAACGCGATGACCCGTCGCGTGTTCGGCTCATGCTGCATGCGGTAGCCGATACTCAAGCGCACCTTGTTGCGCGCGCAGGCGTCGATCATCGACTGGGCCTGATCCGCATGCAGCGCCATCGGCTTCTCGCACCACACATGCTTGCCCGCCGCTGCAGCGCGCAGCGTCAGTGGCGCATGTAGCGAGGTCGGCGTCACGACGTAGACCACATCGATTGCCGGGTTGTTGGCGATACGCTCCAGGTCGTCGTAGCTGTAGACGTTGCGATCGGGGATGCGGTATTTGGCCTGCCAGTGCGGAATTTTATGCGGCGAGCCGGTGACGATGCCGACGAGCCGGCAATACCGGGTCAATGCCAAGCCCGGCGCCAAGCGCTCGCTGGCGTAACTGCCCAGTCCAACCAGCGCCACGCCCAACGGCTTGCGACGCTTGCCGCGCATGGCTGCCCACAGCGGCGTGACCAATGTTCCAGCAGCCGCAGCAGACAACGCGCTCGACAGCAAAAGACGGCGATTCGGCGAGCACAGCATCATGCGCAACTCCAACCGTACAGTGTTCGCAGGTTAACCGATTGGTCGCGGCGGGTATGGCACACTGCCGCCTCCGCACTCTAGGAAGACGCTCATGCCCCGCCTTTTCCTCGCTATCGCCGCCTTGCTACTGGCCTCCCCTGCAGGTGCACAAGACACCCTCTTCAGCGCCCACGACCTAATCGGCGATGGTGTGTTCACCCATAACATCGAAGGACCAGCGACCGGACCAGACGGTGCGTTGTACGTAGACAATTTCGGCCACGACGGCACCATCGGCCGCGTCGACCGCGATGCCGCCGGGCACCCGCGCGCAACGCTGTTCGTGGAGCTCCCCCACGGCAGCATCGGCAACGGCACCCGCTTCGACCACAACGGGCTCATGTACGTGGCCGACTACGTCCAGCATCGCATCCTGCGCATCGCCTTGCACAGCAAGCAGATCGAGGTCTACGCCACGCTTGCCGGTGCATTCCAGCCCAACGATATCGCGATGGCGCCGGACGGCACCCTGTACGCCAGCGATCCGGACTGGAAACACAACGTCGGCCAACTGTGGCGCATCGATCGCGACGGCAGCGCGCACCTGATCGAAACCGGCATGGGCACGACCAACGGCATCGAGGTCAGCCCGGATGGCAAGCGCCTATATGTCAACGAGAGCGTGCAGCGCAAGATATGGGTCTACGACCGCGCCGGCGACGGCACACTGTCCAACAAACGGCTGTTCGCCAGCTTCGTCAATTTCGGCCTGGACGGCATGCGCTGCGACGCCGACGGCAATCTGTACATCGCCCGCTACAATGCCAGCAAGGTGCTGGTACTGGCTCCCGACGGAACCGTCCTGCACGAAGTCGCGACCAAGGGCCGCAAGCCCACCAACCTGGCCTTCGGCGGCAAGGACGGACGCGACGTCTATGTGACCATGCAGGATCGCGGCGCGATCGAAACGTTCCGCAGCGATCATCCAGGGCGCGAACACGGGCAGTGATGGGATACGCATCGCAGTGGCGTCTCAATCGGCGCAATCGCCGCAGGGCATCCTGCGTCCCTCGACTGGAGGAACGCACACATGCAGCCGATCGCATTGAACGACCCGGCCGGCTTCGCCGAGGAATTCCTGCGACTGACCCTACTCCAGGGATTCCAGTCGCTGACCAAACGCGACCTGGAGTTACTGATTTTCGTCTTACTGGAACGCGACGGCGCGATCGCGCGCAGCGATTCCAACGCGTTGGTGGCGCTGCGCCTGCGCGTGACGCCGGCCAAAGTGAAGGGCCTGCGCCGCGACGGCTACGCTCGCTGGCGCGCACTGGTACCGGAGGACGGCGAGACCGCGCTGCAGCGCATCGTCGCCGCGCTATTGACCGAAGACAACCTGCGCGCCGGGGCAAAGCATGTCAGCGAACGCAGCAAAAAAGATGGCTTCCTGGCGATCCGCATCGAGCACCCCGATGACCAACAGCGCTTCGAACAAGCCATCCTCGACGTCGGCGCGATGCCGGTGTACGAGCGCAACCGCGATGTGATCGCGGTGCGCTTCGACACGTTGCTGAAGATCGCCGAGCGATGGGGTTACCTGCAGCCGGAACCGGAAAAGGTGACGCGCGCGCTGGAAAAGTTGGCCCCCACCGCAGAAGAAGTCGCCGACCTGCTGAAACAGGACCTGAGCAAGCTACGCTGGCAGGATGTGCGCAGAGCGCTCAACAGCCTTGGCGTCAAAGCCATCGCCAGCACCGCCGAAGATGGGTTGAAGGGACTATTGAAACTCGCGTTCCCGTTCATTCCCATCTGAAAACGTCACCGCTCACTGTTATCGCCGCACCGGAGTCCATCGTGTCCATGCTCTACCCTATCGCCATCCTCATCGCCTGCCTGTCCGCGACGATCGCCATGCCCGCCACCGCGCAAAATCTCAACGCGACCTCCAGCGTGACCACCGAACCGCTGCGCGAGGTTCCTGCCCTGGTCCGCTCGCAGCCGCTGAGCAACGGCGTGGTGACCCACCAGGTCCAGTTACCGGTCGCTGCCGGCGAAGCGCCGGTGACCGTGCGCACGATCCAACCCGAACGCGTCGCAGGCAACTACCACATCGACTTCGACGTGCTGGACAGCGATCACGACGGCTACATCAGCCGCAGCGAGGCACAGGCCAATCCAGCGCTGGCCGACGAATTCGATGCACTGGACACCTCGCATAGCGGACGCCTCAGTCGCGCGCAATTGGCCGGCTGGCTGTAAACCCAGCTTCGTGGCGCAGGTCGCTTACGACACCTGCACAGGTCGTTTCCGTTTCGATAAGCATCACGCATACCAAACGCTGCGCACGCAATGGCATACGCGCAACTGCCAGACAGCAAGGGAAATACGCGTTGAGCAAGGCGGCTGCGCGCCGATGCAGCACCGATTTTTTAGACACGATTAAGAGTAGCTAACAAAACGACTGCGTCGCCGCCGGATGGGCGCGGGCCGTGTTCGGAATCCTCATGCACCCCTTTGTACACTGAGGTTCCTGCGCGCTGTCAGCCCCCACCCGACAGCGACTCGCGGCGTTTTCTTAGCCACTCTATTGCGTTCGGGCCGATGTTTTTGACTCCTTTCCAGCAAGACGAAGCGACTGCTGCATGCATCTGCGGCGTAGTGACCACGATGCTCAGCTTGCAACACATACTCACATGCCGGACGCGCGCTTCCAGAATGCATGCATCAGCAGCGGCAATTTGCCGGCCAGCCCCAGCAGCGGCCCACGCAAAAGGGTCAGGTGCAGGTCATCGTTGGAGAACACACGATTGATCGTATCGAAACCGTAAGCAGCGACGGTGTTGTCACTGCGCCGTGCACGCGCCCAGCGCGCCAACCGATGCGGCGCAGCCCAATCGACACCGCGCGCCTGCGCCTGCCGCACCAGCGCAGCCAGTGCGGCGACATCGCGCAGGCCGAGGTTGACTCCCTGCCCAGCCAGCGGGTGCACCACATGCGCAGCATCGCCGAGCACCAACAGGCCGTCGCGTCGATACGTTTCCACCAGTTGTCGACGTAGCGGGAATCCGACCCGCAGCGACGCGGCACGTACCGTGCCCAGGCGCGCACCGAAAGCTTGGGTCAGTTCCGCGCCAAAGGCCGCCTCATCCAGCGCCAGCACCCGCGCCGCCTCCGCCTCGGGCAACGTCCACACGATCGAGCTGCGACCATCGGCAAACGGCAGCAATGCCAGCGGCCCGCCCGGCAGGAAACGTTGCCAGGCCGTGTCCTGGTGCGGCCGTTCGGTCTGTACGAAAGCGACCACACCGCACTGAGCATAATCGTGCGCCGGCGCATCCAACCCCGCCAGACTACGCAAGGTGGACTCGGCGCCATCGGCGGCAATCGCCAAGCGCGCATCGAGCCGGCGACCATCGTCCAGGCGCAAACGGACCCGCTCGTGCGACGGCTCCAACGCCTCTACCCGCGCCGGGCAGTGCAATTGCACACCAGCCGCCGGTAGCTCCGCCCACAGTTGCTCGAGCAACAGCGCGTGTTCGACGATCCAGCCCAACTGATCGCGTCCCAGCGCATCGGCATCGAACGTCAACTCACCGCCACCGCCGGCATCCCAAACGCGCATGCGCCGGTATGCGCAAGCGCGGCGCGCGAGCACCTGCGACCACACTCCACTGCCGTGCAACAGCGCCGCGTTATCCGGAGCGAAGGCATATACCCGCAAGTCCGGCGTAGCAGGCGACCAACGCGGTGGTTCACGGCCCTCGACCAGGGCCACCGCCAGGCCCTCGCTGGCCAACGCCAACGCACACGCCGCACCGACCACGCCACCGCCGACCACCACCGTATCCAGCATCCCGCGCCGACTCATGCCACAGACTCCCGACACAAACGCGGCACCTCGCCACGGAACCCCATCGCCCCACCGACCAGCAACGACTGCAGCGGCGCGGCACCGGCGGCGGCCAGCAGACTCAGACTGCGCAACGGGCGCAGAACGGACGCGGGATTGGCCGTCAGCCGCGCCAGCCCGCCGGAAAAAGCCACGGTGCGCTGGCGATCCTGCTCGCGGCGCCGCACGTACTCCTGCAGCAGCGTCGGCGCGCCGGGATCGGTGCGATCGTGTTCGAGTATTTCAGCCAGGGTCAGCGCATCGCGCAGCCCCAGGTTGAAACCCTGCGCACCAAGTGGATGCAGGGTCTGCGCGGCATTGCCCAACAGCACCGCACGCGCGTCGGTCAAGCGATCGGCCAGAACCTGCACGATCGGATAGACACTGCGCTCGCCACTGCCGAGCAAGCGACCGACCCGCCAACCCAACGCGTCCTGTAGGCGCTGCAGCCAAGCCCCTTCGTCCAGCGCCGCCACCGCGTCGGCGTCCTCGGTGGCGACCGCATGGATCGCACCGTAATGCCGATCACCACGCGGCAGCAGCGCGGTCGGACCATCATCGCGGAAGCGCTCGTAGGCGGTGCCATCGGGTTGACGGCTCCCGCGCACCCGGGCCACGAACAGGGTTTGATAGAAATCGTGGCGGATCGCGTCGATGCCCAGCGCGTCCCGCACGGCGCTGGCGCTACCGTCGGCGCCAACCAGCAACCGCGCCTGCAACACCTGCTCGACGCCGTCGTGAACGACGCGCAGCCGCCGCGAATTGGCAGTGTCCCCGTCTTCGACCGCCACGCACCGCGCGGGTCGATAGCGGTGCAGATGCGAGGCTGCGGCCAGACTGGCCTCCAGCGCCTCGCCGAAATCGCGCGCCACCACCACCTGACCGAACGCCTCGCGCCCATAGTCGGCCGCGTCCAGCCGGACCCGGCCAAAATCGCCAGCACGACTGACATGGATACGCCGGATCGGGCCGGTCGGCGCGCGCAACCGCTGCATCACCCCAAGCGCGGTCAGTGCGTTGACCGTGGCCGCAGCAAAGCTGAGGTTGCGCTGGTCGAACACCGCCGGCAACGCGCCCGGCAGCGCGGCCTCGACCAGCCCCACGTCCATGCCCAGGCGGTCCAGCGCGATAGCCAGACTGGCACCGACCAAGCCGCCGCCCACGATCACTACGTCATGTCGTTTGCTCATCCGACCATGATACGACCAGCCTCGCAAGGTGCGGCCAAGCCTGGCACGTCTACCCATGTAGAAATCTCACCAATTTTCCTTGACAAGGAGAACTAGAGATTGCTTGAATCGCAGTGCCGGTCGCAACACGGCAAATTAAACCATATTATATTAAGGATGATTCACAATGGTTACGCCTGATATTTTTCTCGACTTATTGCAAAATAGTCTGATGGCAGCAGATCATATCAAAGATCACCTCTCTTTTCTAACCAGCGACATCCCGCAGCCACCGACCACCCCTATTTGCGTCTGCCATTTTTAATAAAATCTAGATTTTAAGGTGGGCCGTCATTTTGACGGCCCTTTTATTTTTTTAATTATTAGATACCGACGATGCACGGCATATCTATTGACGAAGTCATGATGACGGCGTTTGGCCACATTGACTCCCCCGTAATAATTGCCTTACCAACCACCCATAACTTCATCAACCTCTCCTTTCGCGAGGAGAGCAGAGAGAATTTGTACATTTCTGGCGATCCAGATATTTTATCAGAACTTCACCCATCCAATAAAAAAATAATCAGCCGCTCTCAAGCCATTTCTATAATTGATGCAACAAGCAAAAGCAAGCATGCATTACTTCCAATTATATTTTCCTTCCCAGACCAAATCACCTCCCATCCCAACATCCAAATATTTTCATCTCGCAATGGATTGAGCCGAGGATTTTGCGCCTTTGAGATACTAGCCACATCAAAATACGGATCAACACTCTTCATTTGGCAAGGGCATGAATTCGTGAAAATCGAAAAATGCGCAAGTGCATCTACAATACTCTACCACTTGAATAATTATCTTGACCATGCTGACAATATTTTGAAGAGCACGTGGCTAACAAGCAATCTGCAACCCAGTCGATCAATGCCAAAAGTCATGGAAGAGGCGATTATCCACATAAATCATTATCAATCCCTCCTGGCCATGAATGCGAATAACGCCAATGATGCAATTAAAGCCATAAACAGCATCAATAATTTGGAGGGCATCAAGGAAAATATTGAAAATATTCTCAGAAAAACCGGATGCCGCACGTGAAAACTCCAATCTCGCTAAAGAAATTTCTAATTGATTATTTTTTGTTTTTTGCAACCCAAAATAAGAAGAGCAGAATTATTGAATATACAACCGGAATAAAATTTTCGGAAGCGGATTTTGATATCATGACCGATGCGTGTAAAAATTCAGGATGCACGATAAATCACTATTACAGATGGAGACTCAGGGAAAGATTGGCAATTGATATCTTAAAGCAATCAGACTCCGTTGCATGTATCAATTTCATCAAAAACAACACGCATAATATTGAAGAAATCGAACAGGCTGTAATCAAAGCTGATAGCGGCATACTCCTCACCACCATGCACTACGGCTCTTTTGTCCCCGCCATTTTTGCATTAGTTTCTCATATTTCAAAATTTCGAAAAATATGCGTAATTTACGACCCGCCAGAAGTCAATGCTAAAAATCGCGACTTTGATTTAATAGCAAAAAAAATGGCGACAGAATTTGGTGACGACTTTACCCCAGTCCATAACAACTCACGAGGACTAGCATCGGTTATCCGAACGCTAAAAACGGGAGGTGTCGCCGTAATTATGACAGACGTCTTCCATTCAATAAAAAACACCTACACGATTGATTTTATGGGTAGATTTTACAGGACCCTTCTTGGAGCGGCATATATCGCCAGACGATCAAATAGCGCAATAATCCCATTCCTATCGAAACCCATAATGGAAGATTATAAATTCAAAATAATAAGATCAAATCATATAAAGGCAAATGAAATATACGATCAATTGAAACCAATAGCCCGCAGGCCGGATTTTTATTGCGACCACAACACAATTTCAAAAATTTACAAATGTTACGAGGAAATGATTGGCAACGACCTGATTTACTGGCTCTATATCTTTGAACATTCATGCCACCCCACGACCCCGAAATACTATAAAGAAATCAACACCACCCAACTAGATGCAATAATATCAAAAGACCCCAGAATTAACGCAGCCAAAATTCCGGAGATCTCAATATAACTAGGCAAGCACGCACCATGCATTCAAAATCAAAAAAAGAACTCGACAATAGCAATTTAAAACTGAAATTTATTTCCGCACTTTTCGTTTTAACTCTTCATTTTTTTTTCTTCTTGTTTTTAATTTCAAAATCAGCCGTAACACCCCTGCACAGCCAAGCAGGAATGAAAATAAAATTCATCCAAAGGAGTTCTTTGGAGCCCTCCTCTTTGCAGCACATCAAAGACAACATCGTCGCAGGCAAGGCGCGCGATATGCCATTAGCCAGCAAGCGCGCTTCGGGGAAACCGAAAAAATCAAACAACGCCAATGTCCCGCCGCCCGCGCCACTCCATGAAACAGAAGAATATTCAACTGCACCCACGGCACACTCACCAGATCAGCTCATATTGACGCTACCCACTGATCCCCTGAAAGGCAATCAATCCGGAGACAACATCGATTTCGCGCCGAAAATCATGGCGCACCATACAAGTGAGAAAACCTTTTCTTCTGGGCCGGAACGATTGCATATGCGCACCAACTTGCCGCCGCGAGAAGTTATTGCAATGGTTTCAAAGTTTATCGGCCTCTGGCCCCCAGGCTATACAATCGACCCATGCATCATCCGAAAAGAAGAGGTCGATTCGCTGAGAGACGCAGTCTCAGGGAGTGATCGCGCACAGTTAGAAGAAGCATTGAGGAAAGAAAATCAGGTTTGCCGATAGATGCAGCCATTCTCACAGCCTGTGCGACAATTCGGTTTGGCACGTCGTTCATCGCATAACAGTTAAACGGTTCAATTTGCAGACTCCCGCACCTACCACCACTTTCGACTCGGCAGCGGCAAAGCCCCATGCATCCCAGTAGAATGCATCTTCTCACGCGCAAACGATTGCCTTCGCCATGACGTCCTCAGCCCACCGCCTCCCCGCCCTGCTTTTGCTGGCGTCGCTGCTGGCCGCGACCCGCATCAATCACTTCGGCGCCATTCCCGATGCTTCCTGGGCGGTGTTCTTCATCGGCGGCTTCTACCTGCGCAGTTGGACCCGCTGGGCGTTCCCGCTGCTGATGGCCATAGCGGTATTGGTCGACTATCTGGTCATCCATGGCCAGGGCCTGGATTTCTGGCAGCACTACTGCGTGTCGCCAGCCTACTGGTGTTTGATCCCCGCATACTTTGTGCTGTGGGTCGGCGGCGCTTGGCTGGTGAGCCACTACCGCGGCGCCGACTGGCGCGCGCTGGGCCTGGCCACGGGCAGCCTGCTGATAGCGGTGGCCCTGTGCCATCTGATCGCCCAGGGTAGCTTTTACTGGGTCAGCCACAGCGTGCCCAATCCCACTCTGGCTGGCTGGCTGAAGAACTACAGCGACTGGCTGTTGCCTTACCTGAGCAGCGCGGGCCTGTACGTGGCCCTGGCCGCCGCGATCCAGGTCGGCGGCGAGCAGTTGACACGCCTGGGCCAGCGCGACCAGCCAGCCGGCCACTGAGCGGACATGGGTCATCGTCTCTCCAGGATCTATACCCGAACCGGCGACGACGGCAGCACCGGACTGGGCGACGGCAACCGGGTCGGCAAAGATTCGGCCCGGGTCGCCGCCTACGGCACCGTGGACGAAGCCAACTCGGCGATCGGCATGGTCCTGGCCTGTTCGCTGGCCGAGGACGTACGCCAGTTGCTGACCGGGATCCAGCACCAACTGTTCGACCTCGGCGGCGAGTTGTGCATTCCCGGCCACGCCGCGATCCAGGCCGCCGACATCGACGCACTGGAGCAGCACCTGGACCGCTACAACGACACCTTGCCACCGTTGCAGGACTTCATCCTGCCCGGCGGCGGCGAGGCGGCAGCGCGCTGCCACCTGGCCCGAACCATCGTGCGCCGCGCAGAACGCGAGACAGTCGCGCTCTCGCGGCAGGACGCGGTACGCTCGGAAACGGTGCGCTATCTCAACCGACTGTCGGATCTACTGTTCGTGTTGGCGCGCGTGCTGGCACGGGCCGATGGCCACGGCGAAGTGCTGTGGCGCCACGACCGTCGCCACGCCTAGCGGCACCCCACAACGCGCCTGCACATGCTGATCTACACCCATCCCGCCTGCCTCGGCCACATGCCTGGGCCTGACCACCCGGAACGGCCCGAACGCCTGGAGGCAGTGGTCGCGGCGCTGCGTGAGGCCTTCCCCGAGCTGGAATGGCGCCAGGCGCCGCTGGCCAAGCTCGGCGATCTGGCGCGGGTGCACGAGCAGGCACTGATCGATCGCGTCCTGGCCGACATCGACGGCACGCGCATGCTCGACATGGATACCATGCTTTCGCCCGGCTCGCGCGCCGCCGCGCTACGCGCCGCCGGGGCCGGGACTGCGGCGGTGGATGCGGTCATGCGCGGCGAAAGCGACACCGCCTTCTGCGCGGTGCGCCCGCCCGGCCACCACGCCACCGCGACCACCGCAATGGGCTTTTGCCTGTTCAACAACGTTGCTATTGCCGCTGCCCACGCCCTCGACAGCCACGGTCTGGAGCGGATCGCCATCGTCGACTTCGATGTGCACCACGGCAACGGCACCCAAGCGATCTTCGAGCGCGACGCGCGCGTGCGTTACCTCAGCACCCACCAGTCCGGTCTGTTTCCACACTCGGGCGGAGTCCACGAGCGCGGCGTCGGCAACCTGCACAATGCCTTGCTGGCGCCGGGTAGCGACGGCATGGGATTCCGCAACACCTGGGCCGACCAAATGCTGCCGCTGCTGGACACCTTCAAACCGCAACTGCTGCTGATCTCCGCTGGTTTCGACGCGCATCTGCGCGACCCACTTGCCGACCTGATGCTCGATAGCGAAGACTTCGCCTGGCTCACCGCCCAATTGCGCACGCTTGCACAGCGGCATGCACACGGCCGGGTGGTGTCGCTGCTGGAAGGCGGCTACGACCTGCAAGCGCTGCGCGAATGCAGCATCGCCCACGTCGACGCATTGTGCTGAACCCACCGCGGCCCCGATGAACCCCGTCCCACGCCGTGGGGCACCTTCATTGCCCCTATGCGCAGGATGGGGCAAGCTAGCGGCCGTTTTCGCCCGATACCTGACGCGCGTGCGCCGAGCTCTCCGCCTGCTACCCCTTCCGTTCAGTATCGCCCTCTGTCTGCCGACAGTGGCGGCCGAAAAGCCGCCGAACTGGGGTCTGTGCCCGACCCCCGACGTGCTGCCCAAGTTCGACGACGCCCCCAAGCCGGATCCGAAGCTCGCTGCGAACCGCGAACAGCAGCCGACCGATGTCGAGGGTGACCAACTCTCGGGCACCACGACGATCCCGAACTACACCGGCAATGTCGCGCTCAAGCGCGGCGACCAGTTCATAGGCACCGACAGCCTGCGCATGGACACCGAGACCGGCAACTACATCGCTCAGGGTCACGTGCGCTACCAGGATTCGTCGATCCGACTGATCGCCGACCGCGCCGAGGGTAATCAGGACACCAACACCCACAAGATCACCAACATCCGCTATCAGTTGACCTCCCGGCGCGGCAACGGCACCGCAAACTCGGTGGACCTGCAGGGTGCGCTGGGACAAATGCACCACTCCACCTATACCACCTGCGATCCCTCGCAACGGGTGTGGGAACTCTCTGCACCGGAGATCGACGTCGACAGCAACGAAGGGTTCGGCACCGCACGCAACGCGGTCCTGAAGATCTACAGAGTCCCGATCATGTACTCGCCCTGGTTCAAGTTCCCGATCAACGACAATCGCACCAGCGGCTTCCTGTTCCCGACGTTCGGCTTCAACAGCCGCAACGGTTTCGACTACATCCAGCCGTACTATTTCAATCTTGCGCCGAACTACGACGCCACGCTGTACCCGCGCTTCATGAGCCGACGCGGCCTGATGCTCGGCAGCGAATTCCGTTATCTCTACGATGGCGGCAAGGGCGAGGCACTGGCGGGCTACCTGCCCAACGATAAACTGCGCGACAAGGACCGCGGTCGCTTCCAGTACCAGGGCTACCACAACATCAACCCGCAATGGCAGGTGCGCGCCTCGTTGATCTGGGTCAGCGACGATCGCTATACCGAAGACTTCTCCAACCGCCTGCTTGGCAACACCGTCAGCAACCTGCAGAGCACAGTCGGCGTCTATGGCAGCGGCGAGACCTGGACCGCCGGGCTGATGGCCGATCGCTGGCAACTGGCCGACTACACTCTCACTGAAGATTCGCTGCCCTACAGCCGTCAGCCGCGCGCGTTCTTCAACTGGAACAAACCGCTCGGCGACTACTTCGAGGCCGGGCTGTACAGCGAAGCGGTGCGCTTCGTACACGACGATATCCACGCCAAGGATGCGCTGTACAAGCGCACCGGGGTGGTCACCGAGCGGCCCGGCGGCGACCGCCTGGATCTCAAACCCTACATTTCCATGCCGCTGGCCGGCGCCGCCTGGTTCCTCAAGCCGACCCTGGCCTGGCGCTATACCGCGTACCAATTGGAAAAAGATCTTGCGACCACGCTCGGCGGCGACACCACGCCCTCGCGCAGCCTGCCGATCGCCAGCGTCGATGCCGGCGTCTACTTCGACCGCGATACCAAGCTCGGCAAAACTAATTATCTGCAAACCCTGGAACCGCGACTTTTTTACCTGTACACGCCGTATCGGGACCAGAACGACCTACCTATCTTCGACACCCGCGAATTCACCTTCAGCTGGGGCCAATTGTTCCGCGATTCGCGCTACACCGGCGCCGACCGCCAGAACGATGCCAACCAATTGACGATGGCGCTGAGTTCACGCCTGCTGCGCCAGAACGACGGCAAGGAAAAGCTGTCGGTCAGCCTGGGACAGATCCTGTATTTCGACGACTCCCGGGTCAGCCTGCCCAACAGCGACACCACGATCGCGCAGGGCAAGTCGGCCTGGGTCGCCGACGCCAACTACATGATCAACGACCGCTGGACACTGGGCACCACCTATCAGTGGGATCCCAAGTATCACCGCAAGGATCTGGCCAGCTTCCGCATGCGTTACCTGCTGCCGGGCGACGGCATCATCAACGTCGGCTATCGCTACCGCCGCGACCTGCTGGAGCAGGCCGACGCCTCGTTCCTGTACCCGATCAACCCGAACTGGAGCCTGGTCGGCCGCCATTACTATTCGATGATGGACAAAAAGCCGCTGGAGAGCATCCTCGGCGTGCAATGGGACAGTTGCTGCGTGGCCGTGCGCGCGCTGGCGCGGCGCTACGTGCGCAATCGCACCGGCGCAATGGACACCGCGTTCCAGATCGAATTCGTCCTGAAGGGGTTCTCCTCGCTGGGGCAGGACACGGACCGCGTTCTGCGCCGTGCTATCCTCGGCTACAACCGCGACGACCTGTACTTGGTCCCGCCCAGCAACACCACGGCCGATCCGGACGCTTACGATCCGAACCAGATTCCATGACCAAGACCCTCTCTGCTTTCCTCCTCGCCGTGCTGGCAATCGCTGGCGTATCTGCCCAGGCCGCCGTACAACAAACCCAACCGCTGGATCGCATCGCTGCGGTGGTCGACGAGGATGTCGTGCTGCAGAGCGAGCTGGATCGTGCCGTGCGCAACGTCAAGGCGCAGTATGCAGGTCGCGACACGCAACTGCCGCCGGATAACGTGCTGCGCCGCCAAGTGCTCGAACGCCTGGTTCTGGTCAAACTGCAAGTGGCCCGCGCCAACAGCACCGGCATCCATGTCAGCGACGACGAACTGAACCGCGCCATTGCCAGCATCGCCCAGCAGAACAACACCGACGTGGACGGCCTGCGCAAGAAAATTGCCGCCGACGGCATGTCCTACGACGACTTCCGCAACTCGGTGCGCGACGAAATCACCGTGCAGCGCCTGCGCCAGAGCTTCGCGCAAAGCCGCATCAACGTCAGCGAAAGCGAAGTGGACGCCGCCCTGACCCAGCAAGCGACCACCGGCACCCAATACCACCTCGCGCATATTCTGGTCGGCCTGCCGGAAGGCGCCACTGCCGAGCAGATCAAGACCGCGCAGGGCAAGATCGATGGCGTCAAGAGCCTGATCGACAAGGGCGAAATCGACTTCAATGCCGCTGCCGTGCGCTACTCCGACAGCCCCAACGCCCTGGAAGGCGGCGATCTCGGCTGGCGCAGCCTGGACGAGATCCCGAACGCATTCGCCCAGTTGATCCGCGACATGAAGCCCGGTCAGGTGGCTGGCCCGCTGCGCGGCCCCAGCGGCTTTCAGTTGCTGAAGCTGGTCGAAGTACGTGACGCCGCCGCCAACCCTGAAAAGAAGACCGTCACCGAGTACCACGCCCGCCACATCCTGGCACGGGTGAGCGACGCGCAGCCCGATGCCGCCGCCAAGGCCAAGATCGAGACCTTGCGCGCGCGCATCGCCGGTGGCGCCGATTTCCAAAAAGTGGCCAAGGAAGCCTCCGATGATACCAACAGCCGCAATCAGGGCGGCGATCTCGGCTGGTTCCCGATCGATGCGTTCGGCGCGGATTTCGGCCACCAGGTCGAAAGCCTCCAAGACGGGCAGATTTCTCCGCCGTTCCGCACCGAGGCCGGCTGGCACATCCTGCAACGGGTCGGCGAACGTCAGACCGACGTCACCAGCGACACGCAGCGCGCCCAAGTTCGCGAGACCATCGGTCGTCGCAAGCTGGAGGAAGAGTACAACCGCTTCCTGCAGGAAATGCGCGGCGAAGCCTACGTCGACCTGCGCCTGGGCAACACCGACACGCCTACACCGGCCACCGAGACCACACCGGCGCCGGCTCCCGCCGCTGCCAAACACTGAACCATGCGCCCCTCGCTCGCGCTGGTCCCAGGCGAGCCGGGCGGGATCGGCCCGGAGCTGTGTGTGCGGCTGGCGCAACAGCCGCGGCACGACTGCCAACTGCTGGCTTTCGCCGATCCCGACACCCTACGCGCCGCCGCCGCGGCGCTATCGCTGCCGCTGCAACTGCTGCCCGAATCCAGTGCCGCCCTCGCCCCCGGCGACCTGCGTCTGCGCGTGGTCGCCAACACCCTACCCAACCGATTCGGTCGTACCGAGGCGGCCAATGCCGCCGCGGTGATCGGCGCGTTGACCCAGGCCGCCGACGCCTGCCTGCGCGGCGAACTGGCCGGCATGGTTACCGGCCCGGTACACAAGGCCGCGATCAACGCAGGCGGCATCGCCTATACCGGCACGACCGAACTGCTGGCCCAGCACGCCGGCTGCGAGGTCGTGATGATGCTGGCCAACGACATCGTGCGCGTGGCGCTGGTCACCACGCACTTACCGCTGCGCGCAGTCGCCGATGCACTAACCCCCGAACTACTGGAACGTAGCCTGCGCATCACCCACGCCGCGCTACGCCGCGCGTTCGGCATCGCCATGCCCACCATCGCCGTACTCGGACTCAACCCACACGCCGGCGAGGACGGCCATCTGGGGCACGAGGAGATCGACGTGATGCGGCCGGTGCTGGAGGCCCTGCGCGGCGAGGGCATGCGCCTGCTCGGCCCGCTGCCCGCCGATACCGCGTTCCTGCCGCAGAAGCTCACCGAGGTCGACGCCGTAGTGGCGATGTACCACGATCAAGGGCTGCCGGTGCTGAAATACAGTGGTTTCGAGCAGGCGGTGAATCTGACCCTGGGCCTGCCCTACCCGCGCGTGGCGGTCGACCACGGCACCGCGCTGGAACTGGCCGGTCGCGGCCTTGCCGATCCATCCAGCCTGTTCGCCGCAGTCGCCTTGTGTGCGCAACTAGCCGCGCGCCAGGATGGATAACCGTACCTGCATTGCAGTAGAGACTGTCGAGACTTCGGCTTCGAGGGCCCATACCCATGCGAAATCCACGACAAGGCGCGTCTCGGCTGACAACGGGCACGGCAGCAGAACGTGGAATCGCCCAAAGACACCGCTCATGGCCTGCGAAGGTGATCCAAGCCCCGTCGGACGAGCGTGCGGATCATGTCAGCACGCAGCATCGTCCATCCCATGCCGATAAAATGCACACCATGACCTCCTCTCCCGGCTTTGGCGCACCGGCCAAGAAATCGCTCGGCCAACACTTCCTCAGCGACCGCCACTACATCGACAACATCGTCCGCGCGGTCGATCCCAAACCGGGCGACCGGCTGGTCGAGATCGGCCCCGGGCAGGGCGCGATCACCTTCCCCCTGCTGCGCCGGCATGGCCAACTGACGGTGATCGAATTCGACCGCGACCTGATCGAACCACTAACCACCGCCGCAGCCAACCTCGGCGAACTCACCATCCTTCACCGCGATGTGCTCTCGGTGAACTTCGGCGCGATGGCCGGCGATGGCCGTATCCGTCTGATCGGCAACCTGCCCTACAACATCTCCTCGCCGATCCTGTTCCATGCCCTGGACCATGCCGCGGCGATCACCGACATGCACTTCATGCTGCAAAAAGAGGTGGTCGACCGGATGGCCGCCGCGCCAGGCAGCAAGGTCTACGGCAGGCTCAGCGTGATGCTGCAGGCCTACTGCGAGGTGACCGCCCTGTTCGTCGTACCGCCGGGTGCGTTCCGCCCTCCTCCCAAAGTGGATTCAGCGGTGGTGCGGCTGGTCCCGCGGCCTGCCCAGGAGGTTGGCATCGCCGATCCGCGCCGCTTCGCCGACGTGGTGCGCGCCGCGTTCGGGCAACGCCGCAAGACCCTGCGCAATGCGCTCAACGGCGTCTGCGATGCCCCGCAGTTCGAGGCCGCCGGGGTACGCGCGGACGCACGCGCCGAGCAGCTCGCGGTCGCCGATTTCGTGCGACTGGCCAACCTACCACTCTCCTGAACCAGCGACACCAATGCGGTGAGCCTCCCTTTCACGATGGGCTCCTCGGCGTGGGTCGTCCATTCCGGCGTCCGCTTTGCTTACACTGTGAGCATGAATGATGACGCCCCCTATCGCATCGAGGTCGAAGTATCGCCCCGATTCCTCGTCGACCAATCGGCACCTGAGGAAGGGCGCTATGCGTTCGCCTACACGATCCGCATCCGCAACCGTGGCCGCATCGCCGCACGCCTGATCGCCCGACACTGGGAGATCACCGACGGCAACGGGCGGATCGAGCGTGTGGACGGGGACGGGGTCGTCGGCGAGCAGCCGCGGCTGCGCCCCGGCGAGGATTTCCGTTACACCTCCGGACTCATGCTGGAAACCGAACACGGCATGATGCGCGGACACTACGATATGGAAGCCGACGACGGCACCCAGTTCATCGCCGCAATCGCGCCATTCGTGTTATCCGTGCCACGGACCCTGCACTGATGGCGGCCGCATGAGCGTCTGGGCAATCGGCGACCTGCAGGGATGCTACGACATCACCCAGCGGCTGCTGGAAAAAATTCGCTTCGATCCGGCGCTGGACCGGCTGTGGTTCTGCGGCGACCTGGTCAACCGCGGCGGGCAGTCGTTGGAGACCCTGCGCCTGGTGCATTCGCTGCGCGAACACAGCGTGGTGGTGCTTGGCAACCACGACCTCTCGCTGCTGGCGATCGGCGAACGCAATGCGGACGAACAGCGCAAGGTCAACCCGGACTTGCAGCGCATCGTGCTGGCCGAAGACCGCGACGAACTGCTGACCTGGCTGCGCATGCAGAAACTGCTGCACGCCGACCGCGCACTAGGGTGGATGATGATCCATGCCGGACTCGCGCCGAAGTGGACCACGACCATAGCCGAAAAACACGCACGCGAGGTCGAGCAACAACTGCACGGCAACGGCTACCGCAGGCTATTGCGCAACATGTACGGCGACCGCCCGGCATGGACGCCGGGGCTGACCGGCTACGACCGTTCGCGCGCGATCATCAACCTATTCACCCGTGCCCGCTATTGCACTCCGCGCGGTCGCATCGCCATCGAGGAAAAGGGCGCCCCCGGCACCCAGGCACAGGGCCTGTATCCCTGGTTCGAAGTGCCGGGACGGGTCGAGCGCGACCTGAAGATCGTCTGCGGCCACTGGTCCGCGCTGGGCCTGACCATCACCCAGGGCGTGCATGCCATCGACACCGGTGCGGTCTGGGGCGGCAAGCTCACCGCACTGCGTTTGGATAGCGAGGAGCTACAGGTCGTGCAAGTCCCCGGGCGCGCGGTCGAAGGACCACCACCGGCAGCACGCGTCAGCACGCCGCGGCAGCGTAACGCTCAGAAACGCAGCACGACCACGCCCTCGCCTGCTCAGGACTGATCGCTTCGCACAGCTGGGCGCCTACACGGCGCTCGGTCGGCGCTGGTAGTCGACGAACTCGAACGCCAAGGCGTGGCGGGCATCGACCGGATGCGGTTGCCGTGCCAGCACCTCCCACTGCGCCGGGTCGAACGCAGGGAAATGTGCGTCGGCGCCATCGACCAGCGTATCGACATGGGTCAGGTACAGCCGTCCGGCCAGCGGCAGCGTCATGGCGAAAATATCGCCACCGCCGATGACCGCCAGTTCCGTGGCACCGGCATCCCGGACCGCATCGAGCGCCGCCCGCAACGACGCCACAGGCTGCATGTCCGCGAACGGCACATGTCCCGATCGAGTCATGACCAGATTCAATCGCCCCGGCAGTGCGCGCCCCAGCGACTGCGCGGTCTTGCGCCCCATCAGCACTGGCTTGCCCAGAGTCAACGCTTTGAAGCGCTTCAAATCGTCCGGTAGCCGCCACGGCAGGTCGTTGTCGCGACCGATGGCATTGGCCTTGTCGATCGCCGCGAACAGCGTCAACGCGACCATGAACGCGCGCCCCGACTACTCCTGGAAACCCGATCGACTTCGTCGTAGTACCTGGCTGCAACCTTGCGCACCATCTCAATGAAGATCAAGACCAAGAAATAAAAAGCCAAGAAAAGAGAAGACTGGAAAGGATGGGCGGAAACTGCCAAAAGCATTCCTTCCAGTGTCAACTGCTGACCGGGGAAGAGCATCATCCTGGCAATTCCCAGGAGCGGCAGCACCAACAGGCCACTGATCAGACTGACCGATACACCAGTGGCGACCGCCATTAGGTGATCTGCGAACTTTTCCTGCGCAAAAACCGAGCGCCCGGCGCGCGGTGACTTGCCGGCACTCATACCGCTACCGGCGCTTTGATCGCCGGATGCGGATCGTAGCCTTCGATCGCGATGTCGTCGTAAGTGAAGGCAAACAGATCGGTGACTGCCGGATTCAGACGCAACCTCGGCAACGGCCGCGGCGTGCGCGCCAACTGCTCGCGCGCCTGCGCGAAGTGGTTGGAATACAAATGCGCATCCCCCAGTGTATGCACGAAATCGCCCACGCCCAGGCCAGTGGCCTGCGCCACCATGTGCGTGAGCAACGCATAGCTGGCGATATTGAACGGCACGCCGAGGAAAATATCGCCGCTGCGCTGGTACAACTGGCAACTGAGTTTGCCGTCGACCACGTAGAACTGGAACAAGCTGTGGCACGGCATCAACGCCATCTGCGGCAGCTCGGCCACATTCCAGGCACTAACCACCAGTCGGCGCGAATCCGGATTACGCTTGATCTCGTCCACCAGCCACTGCATCTGGTCGATCTCGCGACCGTCGGCACCGGCCCAGCGCCGCCACTGCTTGCCGTACACCGGGCCGAGTTCGCCCTGCGCATCGGCCCACTCGTCCCAGATGCTGACCTTATTGTCCTTGAGGTAGGCGATGTTGGTCTCGCCTTTCAGGAACCACAGCAACTCATGCACGATCGAACGCAGATGCAGCTTTTTGGTGGTGACCAGGGGAAAGCCCGCATTGAGATCGAAGCGCATCTGCCAACCGAACACGCTGCGCGTACCGGTTCCGGTGCGGTCGGACTTCTCCGCGCCATGTGTGAGCACATGACGCAACAACTCCAGATACGGGGTCATTTGGCAACCTCCATCGGCGGCACTGGCTGCAGTACTGGTGCGCTACGCGAGCGCCACAACAAGAATAGACCGAACAGAATCAGTGGCGTACTCAAGATCTGCCCCATGGTCAACCAGTGAAACGCCAGATAGCCGATCGGTGCATCCGGCACGCGCACGAACTCCACCGCGAAACGGAATACGCCGTATAAAAGCGCGAACAGGCCAGACACGGCGTAACGCGCACGCGGCTTCATCGAGAATGTCCACAACACCGCGAACATCGCCAGACCTTCCAACGCCGCCTCATAGAGCTGCGAGGGATGCCGTGCGAACTTGTCCAACGCGCCGGCGGCGTATTGCGCCTGAATCTGTGCCATCGGCCAATACTGCAGTTCCGGCGCACGCGGAAAGATCACCCCCCAGCCCGCGTCGGTGAACTTGCCCCACAACTCGCCGCCGACGAAGTTACCGATGCGACCGAATCCCAGCCCCAGCGGAACCAAGGGGGCGATGAAATCCATGGTGTCGAAGAAATGCAGGCGCGCCTTGCGCGTCCACCACGCCGAGGCGACCAGTACGCCGATCAGGCCACCGTGGAAGCTCATGCCACCATCCCATACCTTGAACACCAACAACGGATCGGCAAGGACATCGTGCAACGCGTAGAACAGCATGTAGCCGATGCGTCCGCCCAGCACCACGCCGAGCATCGCGTAGAACAGCAGGTCGGAGAACCCGTCCGCATCCGTGCCCGGCAGGCGCCCGGCACGGATCCGGCTGCGTCCCAGCCACCAAGCCGATACGAACCCGGCCAGGTACATCAAACCATACCAGTGCACTTTCACCGGGCCGAGCGAGAAAGCGATGGGATCGATCTGGTGGAGATAGGTCATAGGGAGACGTGAGCCGGGAGGCAAAGATTGCCTATTCTGCCACCGACACCGCATCGCCATTGGCATCGACACAGACCGCTTCATCTGCGGGCAGGTCACAGCGCAGCCGCTCACCCACCGCGAGCAGGTATCTCACATCGTCCGCATTCAGCGGGGATTGCCCGACTCAGCGCTTGCCGGCGCCCCGCACCTCGTGCGCAGCGGCATGCCGACGCATCAGCAGATTCAACCATTCCACCAGCACAGAGAACCCCATCGCCGCATAGATATAGGGCTTGGGTACGTGCACGTCCAAGCCGTCCAGGATCAGCACCACGCCGATCATCAGGATGAAGGCCAACGCCAGCATCTTCACCGTCGGGTTGGCATCGATGAAGCGGCCCAACGGATTGGCCGCCAGTAGCATCACCGCCACCGCGAGCAACACCGCGGCGATCATCACCGGAATGTGCTGCGCCATGCCCACTGCGGTAATCACCGAATCCAGCGAGAACACGATGTCGATCACCGCGATCTGCGCGATCACCATCCAGAACACAGCGGACACCTTGCCGGTGCCGGGATCGGCCTCCTCGCTACCGACGATCAACTCGCGGATCTCCATACTTCCCTTCACCAGCAGGAACAGGCCGCCGAGGATCAATACCAGGTCGCGGATCGAAATGCCCATGCCGGCAACGCTGAACAGTTCGCCCTGCATCCGCGCCAGGAACGCCAACGACACCAGCAACGCGATGCGGGTCAGGCACGCCAACGCGATGCCGAACCTGCGCGCACCCGGACGCTGGGCCTGCGGCAACTTGCCCACCGCAATGGAGATGAACACCAGGTTGTCGATGCCCAGCACGATTTCCAACGCGCTCAACGTCAGCAGCGTGACCCAGGTGTTGGGATCGGCGAGGAATTCAAGGGCCATGCGGGCACATCCTTTGACGATGGAGAAGACCGGGAAGAATCACAGCATGCGCGGCAGCAGGATCAACCCCCAGCACAGCACCGCATTGCCCAACATCAGGAACACCGCCGCCGAGCCCATGTCCTTGGCCCGACCGGCCAGTTCGTGATGTTCCGGACCGTAGCGCTCGATCACCGCCTCGATCGCGGAATTGAGCAACTCCACCGCCAGCACCAGCAGCAGCGAGCCGATCATCAAGATCTGCTGCACCGGCCCCTGCCCCAACCACAGCGCCAATGGCGCCAGCAGCACGCACAGGCACACTTCCAGGCGGAACGAGGACTCATGCAGCCAAGCCGCACGCAAGCCCTGCAACGACCAGCGCGTCGCCATCAGCATACGACGCGGTCCACGCGGCACGTGCCCGAATTGGTCGGCCATGGCTCAGCGCAGCCCTGCGCAATGCGGATGCAACGACGAAGGCCGGAGGAGAACGGTCATGGGCAATGGCGAAGCCGGGTACGCGCCGATTTTGCCATAAGCCGCGCTCCTGCGCCGAGCGCATGGTGGATTTCCCCGCCTGCGGCAGCTGCAGCATGATCTTCCATTCGCGAATAAGCTGCGGTTGATCGTGTGCCATCAACGCTGGAACCGCAACGACCGTCGGACGCAGCGCTCACTTGGCCGGATCGAAACACACCGTGGCGGTGATGCCACCGCCCTCGGCGCTTTCCAGCCCGACCCGCCAGCCAAAGCGGTCACACAACCGATGCACAATCGACAAGCCAAGCCCAGTTCCCTGCGGCCGATCTGACTCGGCGCGGAAGAATGGCTCGAAGGCACGCTGCAACGCGTCGTCTGACATACCGATGCCGGTATCGCGGATGCTGATCCGGTCTTCTGCGACCTCCACTTCGATGCGACCGGCATCGGTGTAGCTGCAAGCGTTGCGCAGCAGGTTGCTCATGACCACGTGCAACACCCGTGGCGGCGCATGCAAGCGCACAGGGGCAAGCACACGCACGCTCAGCGCAACCGGCTTGCCGCTCAGCAACTCGCGCGCATTCTCGAGCTCGTATTCGATCACGTCGGCGACCTCGAAGGTCTCGCTCTGCGGCACAACATCCGCTTCGCGCGCCAGGATCAAAAATGCATCGATCACCGCTTCCATGTCGCGCCCGGCGCGCTGAATGCGTTGCAAGCTGCGGTTCAAGCGTGGCGGCAAGTCGGGATCGGTCATCGCGATGTCGGTGGCGACGCGGATCACCGTCAGCGGCGTACGCAATTCGTGGCTCGCGTCGCGGGTGAAATTGTGCTCGCGCGCGACATGCTCCGTGACGCGTTGCGCCAGCGCATGCAGCGCCAGGGCCAATTGCCGCGACTCGCCCTGTACCTCGGCCGGCAGATTTTCCGGCGCCAACTCGGCGGCGACCGGATAACGCGGATCCCATTGCGAGACATGACGCGCCAGCCAGATCACTGGCGACAGCAAACGCCGGGAGGCACGCCAGGTCAGCCAGGCAAACAGCAACACCGCGACCAGGATCAACACAACCGGCACGACCCCGAACCAGAATATGAGGCGTTGCACTTGCGCACGCATGAACACCAGATACAGGCGTCCGGCCGGCGTCTGGTCGACCAACACAATTTCGCCGCCGGGACGATTCACCTGCATACCAGGCGCCAAGGTGCGCAAGCTGGCCGGCACACCAATGTCCGACTGCCCGGGTGGCACCAGATAACCGCGCAGGCTATGGCTGTTCGGCGGCGGCTGTTGCGGCAGTTGCGCGCGCAACTGCCAGTAATGGCGTGCTTCCTCGTGCAGGATCGAGCCGACCAACGAATACTGCACAATCACCACCACCAGATAACTGGCGAGCGCGAGGACACAGCCCGCGAACAGGACGCGGGCGATCAGGGGCAAGCGGAATTTACGCGATAAACTGTGCGGCATTGCAGCGTCCATGATCGTTGCCGCGATTATAGAAAGAGTGATCGTGAGCCCTTCGTGCAAGCGGCCCCATCCACTGGGGCCGCTTGCACGCCACGATCAGCCGCAGGCTCAACTCATCGGTTGGGCGATGTCGGCGATGCGGTAGCCGGCACTCTGCACGGTGTGCAGCAGCGGGCGGTCGAAGGGTTTGTCGATGATTTTGCGCAGGTTGTACAGATGACTGCGCAGCGTGTCCGAATCGGGCAAACCATTGCCCCAGATCTCACGCTCAATCTCTTGGCGTGTGACCACACGCGGCGATTCGCGCATCAAAATGGTCAGCAGGCGCAGGCCAATCGGCGACAACTGCAATTCGCTACCGGCGCGGGTGGCACGCATGCTCACTGGATCCAGCACCAGATCCGCCACTTTCAGCACTTCCGCACCGACCTGACGACGCTCGCGACGGATCAACGCGCGCAAGCGCGCCTCCAATTCCTGGATGGCGAACGGCTTGGTCAGGTAATCGTCTGCACCAAAGCCAAGACCGGTAAGTTTATCGTCGAGCGTATCGCGCGCGGTCAGCATCAGCACCGGGGTGGACTTGCGCGCATCGTTGCGCAAGCGGCGACACACCTCGATGCCGTCCAGACGCGGCAGCATCAGATCCAGCACGACCACGTCGTAGCTGTTCTCCGCCGCAAGGCGGTAGCCATCCAAACCATCGCAGGCGTAATCCACTTCGAATCCGCGCCCTTCTAAATACTCACCGATCATCTCGGAAATGTTGCGGTTGTCCTCAACGACCAAGACAAGCCCTGATGTTTCCTTGTTCTGACGCATAACCCCATCCCCTATTCTTCAGCTTTGTGAAACATGATCGATGCGAGGTGGTGACAGTGTGAAGATCGTTGCGATTCATTCGGAATTGAAAAAATTTACTTATTAATCAATGGCTTGAGTTTTGACCATACGTTATCCAGAACCTTCGACTGAGCGGCGGCGGTGGGATGCAAGCCATCGTCCTGCATCAGCGTCGGATGCAGTGCCACCCCCTCCAGCAGGAACGGCAACAGCCCGGTCCGGTACTGTGCGGCCAGATCGGCGTAGACCGCGCGCAGCCGCTGGCGATACGCCGGCCCATAGTTCGGCGGTACATCGATGCCCAGCAGCAAGACCTTCGCGCCGGCACGACGGCTCAACACGATCATTCGCTCCAAGTTGGCGCGTAATTCTGCGGGCGCGAGGCCGCGCAGCGCGTCGTTGCCACCGAGTTCGATGACCACCACCGAGGGCTGATGCTTCTGCAGCAGGGCCGGCAATCTGGTCAACGCACCGGAGGAGGTCTCGCCACTGATACTTGCATTGACCACCACTGGCGCTGTCCGCAGTTGCTGATGCATGCGCTTGTCCAGCAGCGCCACCCAACCGGATTCGACCGGGATATTGTGCGCGGCGCTTAGGCTGTCGCCCACCACCAGCACCGGTCCCGTGGCATCTTTGGCACAGGCGATGATGGGCAGTAACACACACCATGCCAGCCACAGCCATGCACTATGCATCCAGGCCAACCTCCTTCTCGTCGCATCGCCACGCATCATTCGGAGATTCCCTCATCGACAGTCAGACCCCCACTCCCCGCACCGGCATCGCCATCGATGTGCGCGATGTCAGCAAATCCGTCAGCGGACCGGAGGGCACGGTCCACATTCTCGACAAGGTCGGATTGACCATCGGTGAAGGCGACAGTGTCGCCATCGTCGGTGCGTCCGGCTCCGGCAAGACGACCCTGCTCGGCCTGCTCGCCGGTCTGGATCTGCCCACGCGCGGCGACATTCTGCTCGCTGGGCAGCCCCTCAACGCTCTCGACGAGGAAGCGCGGGCCGCGCTGCGCGCACGCGCGGTCGGCTTCGTGTTCCAGAGTTTCCACCTGCTACCGTCGCTGACGGCGGCGGAAAATATCGCGCTGCCGCTGGAACTGGCCGGACGCGAAGAGCCGGTACGGGTCCGCGAGGTGCTGGAGGCGGTTGGCCTGAGCGCGCGCGCCAAACACTATCCACGGCAGTTGTCCGGCGGCGAGCAGCAGCGCGTGGCGCTGGCGCGCGCGTTCGTGGCGCGGCCGCGGATTCTGTTCGCCGATGAACCCACCGGCAGCCTCGACCAAGCCACCGGACAGCAGATCAGCGACCTACTGTTCGCGCTCAACGCCAGCAACGACACCACGCTGGTGCTGGTGACCCACGACCTGCGCCTGGCGCAGCGCTGCGCGCATCGCTACCGGCTCGACGGTGGCCGCTTGCGCGTCGCCGACACGGCGCCCGGCGCATGAACCTGCTGCGCCATGCCACACGCGCCCTACGTCGCGAGTTGTTCGCCGGCGACCTGCTGACCGTGTTCGCCGCCCTGGTGTTGGGGGTAGCGGTGATGACCGCAGTCGGCACACTGGTCGACCGCGTCACCCTGGCACTGACCGCAAGCGCGGCGGAGGTGATCGGCGGCGATCTCGGGGTCAGCGGACGCCAGGACATTCCCGCCGCTTTCGCCCAGGAGGCGCAGCGCCGTGGCCTGCGTAGCACCCGGGTGGTCAGCTTCCCGAGCGTGCTGTTCCATGGCGACGCCAGCCAGATGGCCACCATCAAGGCAGTGAGCGACGGTTATCCCTTGCGCGGGGAACTGCGGGTGGCGCGCGAGCGCGCCAGTACCGATAGCGAAACCGCCGGACCGCCTCCGCGCGGCCAGGCCTATGCAGATCCGCGCCTGCTCGATGCACTGGGCCTGCGGCTCGGGGATGCGCTGGAATTGGGTGCCGGCAGCGTGCGCGTCACCCGGGTTTTGCGCGCCGAACCGGACGCTTCCGGCGAGTTGATGCAACTGTCGCCGCCACTGCTGGTGAACCGTGCCGACATCGATGCCACCGGCCTACTCGGCCCCGGCAGCCGCGCCTCCTACCGGTTGATGTTCATCGGCCCTGCGAAGGAGATCGCCGCCCTGCGTGCATGGCTGGCACCGCGCGCCAAGGCATTGCGCCTGATCGGGATCGAAGACAGCCAGCGCGGCATACGCGGCACCTTCGACCGCGCCGGACGCTTCCTGGCGCTAACGGCATTGCTGGCGGTGCTATTGGCCGGCGTCGCCACGGCGCTGGCCGCCAACCGTTTCGCGCTGCAGCGCATCGACAGCGTGGCGATACTCCGCTGCCTGGGCGCGCGCCAGCGCGACATTCTCGGCGCATTGGCACTGCAATTGCTGCTGCTGGCGATTCCGGCCTGCGCGCTCGGCGTGGGTCTGGGCATGCTGACACAACTCGGTTTGGTCGCAGCACTGGGCAACCTGATCCCCGACCGGCTGCCGCTGCCGCACGCGGCACCGGCACTGAGCGGCGCCGGCATCGGCCTGTTGCTATTGCTCGGCTTCGGCCTGCCGCCGCTGTTGCGCTTACGCGGCGTGCCGCCGATGCGCGTGCTCAACCGTAGCTTCGCCGCCCTGCCGCCAACCTCGCTGCTGGTCTATAGCGCCGCCCTGGTCGCCACCGTGGTGCTGGCGGTCTACGCCACCGGCGACGGCGCGCTGGCGGCATGGGTCCTGGGCGGACTGAGCCTGTTGGCGACGCTCGCTGCCTTGCTCGGCAGCGTGCTGCTGGCGTTACTGCGGCGATTGCAGTCGCGCCTGCGTGGTCCCTGGAAACTGGGCCTGGCAGCGCTGACCCGACGCCGCGCATTGAGCGTGGTGCAATTGGTGGGCCTGTCGCTGTCGTTGTGCGCCTTGCTGTTGCTGGCGGTGATCGGACCCGGCCTGCTCGGACAATGGCGTGAGCGCTTGCCAGCGAACACACCGAATTATTTCCTGATGAACATCCAGCCCGAACAAGCTGGGCCAGTACTCGCCACCTTGCGTGGACTCGGCATCGCCGATCCGACGGCGGAGCCATTGAGCACCGGCAAACTGGTGGCGATCAACGGCAAGCCACCACGACGCCACACGCAAGGGCCAGACGACGACGGCGATACCGCCGACCGTCCGATCAACTTCTCCTGGCGACACCAGTTCCCACCCGCCAACCGTTTGTTGTCAGGCCGCTTTTGGAGCGCGAGCAGCACTGCGGCCGAGGCATCGGTGGAAGAAGCCTGGGCGCGGCGCTACGACCTGCGACTCGGCGATCGCATCACCTTGTTGCTCGGCGAGCAGCAGCGCAGCTTCACGGTGACCAGCGTGCGCAAGGCCGACTGGGATTCGTTCCGAGCCAACTTCTTCCTGCTGCTCAACGCCGGTGCGGTGCAGGATGCGCCGTACAACCTGATCTGCGCGTTCCATCTGCCACGCACCTCCGCAGTCAAACTGAGCATCCTCAGCCGCACATACCCGAACGTGTCGTTACTGGACATCGATGCAATCCTGCAACGGGTGCGGGAAGTCATCGATCGCGTGGCGCAGGCCGTGCAAGTGGTCATGGGTTTCAGCCTGCTGGCTGGCACCTTGGTGCTGCTGTCAGCATTGCAAGCGACCGCTGGCGAGCGCCGCTACGACAGCGCGGTATTGCGCACGCTGGGTGCACGCCGTGGGCAACTGCGCGGCGCGGTCCTGGTGGAATTCGGTGCACTCGGCCTGATCGCCGCGCTCCTGGCGGTCGGCGCGGCGGCGATCATCGGCGTGGTGGTCGCCCGGCAAGCCTTCGAGCTGACCCTGACGCCGCCATGGCCAGCACTGCTGCTTGGCGGCCTCGGCGGTGTGGCATTGAGCCTGCTCGCCGGCTGGTCGGGGACGTGGCGCATCTTGCGCACGCCGCCGGCGTTGGCACTACGCGAGCAGTGAACGCGACCGGCGCCGACACCGTGGGCGCTGACGCCGGGTGTGCGCTCAGCGCGTGGTCGGCGCGGGTTCCACCCATTGCGCGAACACCGCATCGATCTGCGCATCGGTCACCGGTTTGCCCTGCTGCACGGTCTCGGCCTGCGCGAACAGCGGCACGATCATCGCCATGCCATCGCGCCCGGTTTTCAGATGCACGCCGGGCCCGGTGCCGAGCCATTTGTCCCAACGCGCGCGCACCCTGGCCCAGTAGTCCCGCGTCGCCTTCCAGTAGGCATAGGCCGGCGCGAAATCGACGTCCTTTGTCTTGACGTAATCATTGAAGCCAAACTCGCGCGCAATGTCGTGCTGGCTTCCGTCCGGCATGCGCCTGACTTTGGTGTTGAACTGTTCGTGGGTCCAGCCAGCCGGGGTCAGCGTGTGACGGTTGACCACCATCAGCGCACTGTAGTCGCTGCGTTTGGTGTATTCGCGGCGCGGCAAGGGGCGCCAACTCAGATCGCTGGTCCAGGTCGGATGGCCGTCTGCATAGTCCCAGCGCCCGGTGCCGCAGTAGCGTGGCGCATCGCTGACCTCGTACACGCACTGGGTCCACGCACCGCGCGTCGCCGCTGCGGCGAGTGGGCGCACCTGCCAAGTCTGCTCGGCGCTGAATTCGAAGCGCTGCGACGCTTCGTAGATCCATTCCTGGCGCCAGTGCTTGGTCACGTGACCGCTCTTGGTGTCTACCAGCAGATGTTGCAATACCACCTTGCGCGGGCTGTCCTCGACCACGACCACCAGTTCGTCGCCACCGCTGCGCTGCGGCGGCGCGCGCTTGTAACCGGGTTGCAGCAACACTGTCTCGTCGAAGGCAAAATTTACTGTGTATTCGCCCTGCATCGCCAGGATGCAGGCACGGTCGCGCACCGGCGCGGCGTCCTCGGCGTGGGCGGGAACGGTGCTGACAAGCAGCAGGAGCGGGAGCGGATACGTTGCGTTCATCGTATGGTGTGTGGTCGGGTCGTGGTGGAGGAAGAGAAAACGCGCCGGTCACAGGCGCAGCCGCTGCCAGTGCCAGGGAACGAGGCCGTATGCATCCCCCGCTACCAATCCAACGCTAGGCTGATCGACAGGTTGCGCCCGGCCCCGGTGTAACGATCCAGCACGGTGCTGTTAGCCAACGTTGCGCTGGGCAGCATGTCCCAGTCGATGTAGCGGCGATCCGTCACGTTGAACACGCCGACATTGAGCCGCGCGCCGGGCGTGATGGCCCAGTGCGCGAGCAAGTCCAGCGTCGCGTAGCCTGACGGCGTGTAGTAGGTCGGCGACTGCGGCCGGTGCTTCTTCGCCACAACAGTGCCGACAAGTTGCGCGCCCCAAGCATCGCGCTCGTACGCCAACCCAAGCACGCCGCGCAGCGGCTCCACCGAGTTGAGCGGCGCGTCGTCGGTCTTGTTGTCGCCGCGTGCATAGGCGGCGCTGGCACGCAGCGACCAGCCAACCCAGCGCGGATCGAAAGCGCCGGCATCGATCCCGGCCTTGGCTTCCACACCGTCGATTGCGACGCGATCAACATTGCGCGACTGGTACAACATCAGGCCATCGGCATTAAAGCCGACGAAACTGTATGACTGGATAAAGTTGCGATAGTCGTTGCGATAGCCGCTCAGACCGAAATAGCCGACATCGCTGACATAACGCACGCCCAGTTCGATGCCCTTGCTCGTCTCCGGCTTCAGGTCCGGATTGGCGATCGCGGTATAACCGACCATCAGATTAGTGAAGCCGATATTGACATCGTTATAGGGCGGTGCACGAAAGCCATGCGCGTAATCGGCGAACACCGACCAGGCATCGTCCAGGCGCCAGACTGCACCGAGCTTAGGCGAGACGTTGGTTGTACCTATTTTCTTCACCGCCACTGCGGGATTACCGGTCGCGAAGATCGTATCCATCTGTGGTGAAAGCCGATAATAGTCCGCGCGCAGCGCCGGAATCAGACTGAAACGGCCATCGGCCAGACGCATTTCATCCTGCATGTAGGCGCCGGCCTTGAGCGTCGTGGTCATCGGGAAATCGCGCACAGGGAGCGTCTCTATGCCCACGGTCTTGCTGATGGCGCCGGTGCGCAAGTTCTGCGTCTGGCCGTCGCGCTCTTCGCGCGTATCGGTCTGCAACAGGTCGATGCCGTAGCTGATGTCGTGCACAATGCTGCCGCGATCCACCTGCTTGTGCAGGTTGGCCTGCAGCCCGGACATGCGCTGATCGAAATCGTGTTGCATGTGCCGCAGCGTACCGTTGCTGCGGTGTTCGTCGGTGCGCTGCAGGCTCCGGCTGTCCTGGCGATACAACTGCCACTGCAGATCGTCGACGAACGCGCGATCGAGCTGTTCGGCCTCGTGGGCCAGCGACACCCGCACGCGGGTCTGGTGATCGCGTCCGCGTTGGGACAGGATGTTGGCACCGACATTGCTCAGCGCATCGATCCGCGCATTGTCCTCGTTGGCGTCCACGGTCAGCTTGAACCGCTGATTGGCGCTGGGCCTATACACCAGTTTGCCGAGCAGACTGCGGCCGTCGCGATCGAGCGGATTGGGCGCGGTGCGCGCGGCGCCAATGCTGCGATTGCCGCCCTGATTCTCGCTTTCCTGGCCCTGGCGGTGGCTGACTGTGACCAGGCCGCTCCAGCGCTCACCGCCTTCGGCAAGCAACGCGCTGGCGAAGACCCCCTTCCACTCGCTTTCGTAACCGGATTTCAGCCAAACGTCGTGATCCTTGTCCGCTGCCAGGTAGTCGGCCGGATCCTTGGTGACGTAGGCGACCACGCCGCCGAGCGCATCCGAACCATACAACGCGCTGGCCGGGCCACGCACGATCTCCACCCGCTTGAGCATCTCCATGTCCACGCCATTGCGGTTGGCGTTGAGATAACTGCCGAAGCTGAAGCTGTCCGAGACCGGGACGCCGTCGGTCAGGATCAACACCCGATTTCCATCCAGGCCACGAATGCGGATGCCGCCGATGCCGCTGAAGCGACCACTGTTGACGGTCGCGGACACGCCCGGGGTGTAACGCAGCAGATCCTTCAGGTCATGCACCATTGTCTGGTCCATTTGCTCGCGGTCGATCACATCGATGCTGCCCGGCACGTCCACGATCGCGCGCTGGGTGCGCGTGGCCGTGACTTGCAGGCGGTCCAAGTCGCGCGGGGTCGCATTCACCGCGGCGGAATCGGAAGCGGCGTGCGCATCGCCATTGAGAGCCAGCCATAGCGCGCTGGTTAGCGCAACGGTACGGAACATGACGTCATCGGTTTCGCAAAGGGCTTGCGCCAACGCGGCACAAGGCCGCGCGGTGCAACGTAGAGAGGAGGAGAGGAAGATCGCGGCTGCGTAGCCGACGCGATGGACGCAGAGAAGACGTCCAACGCAGCCGGACGGACATCACTTGGTCAGAATGAGTTTGTCGTTACTGGTATGACGCAGGCGATAGATGCGGTCGCCGTGCTGGATCAGCACTTCACGGCGGCCGTTGAGCAGCGACTGGCTCGTGACAGGTGCGTCGACTGGCATCGCGCGCGACAGCACACGTTCGGGCAGGCTCAGGATCTCGGGACGACGTAGCAAAACGGGTTGGGCGGTCATAGTCGAACTCCTTCCAAAGGGTCGATCCAATGATAATGATTCTCAGTTGCTAATCAAGATCCATCCTCATTAAAATAATTCAAATTAAAAATCGAAATCTCAATTTTGAAAGTTAAAGCAAATTGAATCGCCAGCATTCGCGCTCGGACGGGCGCAAGGCGCCCCCCCCCATGCCCATGCTCACTCCAGGGCAGCCTCGACCCTCTCCCACAACGCCGCATCCTCGCGTCCGGCCCAGTCCAGCGCACTGAAATTTTCCAGCAATTGCGCGACCCGGCTGGCGCCGAGGATCACCGTGGACACATGCGGGTGACGCAAACACCAGGCAATCGCCAACACCGCCGGGGCCACGCCCTCGGCGGCGGCCAGCGCGGTGAAGGCGCGCGCGCGCGCGACCCGGCGCTGCGCCGGCGGTCCGATCACTTCCTGTTGCAACCAAGCGTTGCGGTCCTGCCCCAGCCGCGAGGCCGGATCGATCCCATCGTTGTACTTGCCTGTCAGCAACCCCGAAGCCAACGGCGACCAGATCGTGGTGCCCAGACCGAGTTCGGCATAGAGCGGCGCGTACTCTTGCTCCACGCGCTGACGATGCAGCAGGTTGTACTGCGGCTGCTCCATCGACGGCGCGTGCAAGCCAAGCGCGCGCGCCACCTGCGCCGCTTCGCGGATGCGCTCGGCCGGCCATTCGGAGGTGCCCCAATACAACACCTTGCCCTGCCGGATCAACGCGTCCATCGCGCGCACGGTTTCCTCAACCGGGGTGTCCAGATCGGGGCGGTGACAGTAGTACAGGTCCAGATAATCCACCCGCAGACGTTTGAGCGCGGCATGGCAGGCGTCAGTGATGTGCTTGCGCGATAAGCCGCGCTGAGTCGGACGCGGCGTCTCGACTGCACCGAAGTAGACCTTGCTGGACACACAGTAACCATCGCGGGGCAGGCGCAGGTCGGCGATCACATCACCCATCACCTGTTCGGCGCGACCGTGCGCGTAAACCTCGGCGTTATCGAAAAAATTGACCCCGTGATCCCAGGCGGCGGCGATCAAATCGCGTGCTTCGTCGCGGCCTGCCTCTCCGCCGAAGTTAATCCAGGCACCGAACGACAGCGCCGACAGCTGCAACCCCGTACTACCAAGACGACGGTAAAGCATGGCAATTCCTCCTGCGATGTCGGCCCCTTATACGGCCGGTGGACGGTTGCACAGTCTAGAGCGATCGACATCGAAATGAGTGCCAAGCCAGTTGAAGCGCGTTGCGACAAGGCGTGCGCTGAAAACAACGCGCCTTGCCGCCTGTGCCACCCTGCACTAGGCTTCCCTCCTTTGTGCGGGCCAGGGGACGCAGATGGTCGAGGGTTTGGGAAGGGTCGGCTTCGGCCTGTTCGGACTGGCGGTGCTGATCGGAATCACCTGGCTGTTCTCCAACAACCGCCACGCGGTGGATTGGAAGCTGGTGACGACCGGTTTGATCCTGCAGATCGGCTTCGCTGCATTGGTGCTGCTAGTGCCCGGCGGGCGCGACGTGTTCGACTGGCTGGGCCGTGGATTCGTGAAGGTGCTGAGCTTCGTCAACGATGGCTCCAGCTTCATCTTCGGCACCCTGCTGGATAGCAAAACCTACGGCTTCATCTTCGCTTTCCAAGTGCTGCCGACCATCATCTTTTTCTCCGCGTTGATGGGCGTGCTGTACCACCTAGGCGTGATGCAGACGCTGGTCAGGCTGATGGCCTGGGCGATCACCAACGTGATGCGCGTGTCCGGTGCAGAAACCACCAGCGTCTGCGCCAGCGTCTTCATCGGCCAGACCGAAGCGCCGCTGACGGTACGTCCGTACATTGCGAAGATGACCGAATCGGAATTACTGACGATGATGATCGGCGGCATGGCGCACATCGCCGGCGGCGTGTTGGCCGCCTACGTGGGCATGCTCGGCGGCGGCGATCCGGTCGAGCAGGCGTTCTACGCCAAGCACCTGCTGGCGGCAAGCATCATGGCCGCGCCGGCCACCCTGGTCGTCGCCAAACTGCTGGTCCCGGAAACCGCGACGCCGCTGACCCACGGCACGGTCAAGATAGCGGTAGAGAAAACCACCAGTAACGTGATCGACGCCGCTGCCGCCGGTGCCGGCGACGGTTTGCGCCTGGCGCTGAACATCGGAGCGATGCTGCTGGCCTTCATCGCGTTGATCGCGCTAATCAATGCGCCGCTGACCTGGTTCGGCGACGTCACCGGGCTGGCCCGGACAATCGGCCACCCAACCGACCTATCCACCCTCTTCGGCTACGCGCTGGCACCCATTGCCTGGGTCATCGGCACCCCGTGGGCGGATGCGACCACCGTCGGTTCGCTGATCGGGCAGAAGGTGGTCATCAACGAATTCGTGGCCTACACGCAATTGTCGAAGATCGTGACAGGCCAGATCCCCGGCATGCACCTAAGCGACGAAGGCCGGCTGATCGCCACCTACGCGCTGTGCGGATTCGCCAACTTCAGTTCCATTGCGATCCAGATCGGCGGCATCGGCGGCCTGGCCCCAGAACGCCGCCACGATCTGGCACGCTTCGGCCTGCGTGCCGTACTCGGCGGCTCGATTGCCACCTTCATGACCGCCACCATCGCCGGCGTGCTATCGCACTTTGCCTGAGCCGGATCTACGCACCACTCCCCCGTTCTTTGTTCCAGTTCCAATCGAGAAACAGCCATGTCTATGCGTTCGGTCATCGTCGTCGGTTCGTTCAATGTTGACCATGTGTGGCGCTGCGAAAGCCTGCCGGCGCCGGGCGCGACCATCACCGGGCACTACAGCACCGGCCCCGGCGGTAAAGGTTTCAACCAGGCAGTCGCCGCGGCCCGTGCCGGCGCGCACACCAGTTTCGTCTGCGCACTGGGCAATGACACCGGCGGTACAATGGCACGCGCACTGGCCGCGCAAGACGGTATCGCCCTGGTCGCCGAGGTCAGCAGCGAACCGACCGGCACCGGCGGCATCTACGTCGATGGACACGGCCACAACACCATCGTCGTCGGCCCTGGCGCCAACGCCGCGCTGCGCCTGGACTTCGTACACGCACAGCGCGCGCTACTGGGATCGGCGCGGGTGCTGCTGGCGCAGTTGGAGTCGCCCATCGAGACCATCGAAGGCACCATGGCCCTGGCGCGCGAGGCCGGTCTGACCACGGTACTCAACGCCGCACCGGCGAATGCACAGACCAGTATCGGCTTGCTCAATCTGGCCGACGTCCTCACCCCCAACGAAACCGAGTCCGCCGCCCTGCTCGCGCGCCACGTCGGCGAACGCGTGGACGCCGACGCCGTCGCCGCCACCGACGGCGGCAGCTTGCACGCACTGTGCCGCAAACTGCTGCCGGACGGCACCGTCGTGGTGACACTGGGTGCAGTCGGCGCCTTCATCTCACACCCCGAGGAACACCTGCGCGGCGACACCCAGGCCTATTACCGCATCGGTGCCGAGGCCGCGCATACCGTGGATACCACCGGCGCTGGTGACGCATTCAACGGTGCCCTCGCTGCCTCGTTGGCGCAGGTGTCGCAGGCCGCTTTCGCCACCCATGTGCGCTTCGCCAACCACTACGCGGCCCGCTCGACCGAGGCGGCGGGTGCCTGCGCATCCATGCCTCACATAACGCCGGACGTCGGCTGACCCGCCGCAGACGACCACTTCAACCAAGCAGCGAACAGCTGCGCAAGCAACTGGACGCGGCACTCGTCCCAGGAACACCAAGGCTTCGCTGACTTCGAGGACATGGCGCATCCACCTGGACGCATGCGGGATGCGCCACGATGAGCATAAATCTCAATCGTGCCACCACGCAGGTTCAGTCCGTTGGATGACAGATCAGTATTGATCTTCGAATGCGGCGCGCGCCGTGCTACGTCGTGCTCAACGCCATCCCGGCATCTGCGCCTGCTGGGCTTGCAACTGTTGCTGTTGCGCCTGGGATGCGGCGTTCTTGATTACCTCGGGGTAATCGAATTTCCGCACCTCCTACATCGTCTACTGCATGCTCAAGCACGGTTGAATGAGATCGAGAATGGCGGGACCAACCGCAAAAGCCGAATTGATATACAAAACCAACTTGTCACCATTGCGATTGCTGAAGATGTTGCCGAAATCGCGCGGCCCGCAAATACCATTCTGGTAACGCGCAGCAGCGGCTTGAACGAGCAATGCCGGCGAGACGCCTTTCGGAAGCGCACCCTTCAAGATGAGAGACAGCACGTGCGGTGGATCGCGCGGGTCGGTGAGCGGCATGGAGACCTGAGAGGCCACCGCGTGCGACGCAGGCTCCGCGGGGACGGAGCGTTGATCGATTGCGTCGACACGAACACGCCTGAAACGACAACCATCATCGCCATGCTTGCACCGCATGCGACCTTCATCCATCGCACAAACTGCAAGACGACACACGGCCAGTGCCATCTGGCAATCAGATAACATGTGATACTTGACACCTCTTGTGGTCGTCTGCGTAAACACAGGCGTGCAGCGTGTACGCGTTCCCAATTGCAGCTGTGCGTGCTTGCTAGAGTATAGGTTCACGGCGCCAATCCTCCCGTCGTGTCGCACGCTGCGACCGCCCTCGGTGTGTTTGGCCAGGCCGTCTTTCTCTCCGCAGACGGAAACCTCCGATGAAGATGCCACGAGAATTGCATAAATGCGCGCTACCGTGCGCGTTGTTGAGCATGCTGTTGAGCGCATGCGGCGGCGATGAAGACGCACATAGCGCGGCCAACACCTCACCGCAGATAGCCTCGGCAACACCCACCGTGTGGTCGGCGACCACGCGGACGCCGACCACGGCAACCGTACCGCGCCAGATCGTCAGCCAGACCGATAACAGCACTACGCTGCGCCGGCCACTCTCGCCAAGCCAACCGATGTTCCTGATCCATGCCGACAGCTGGAACGCGGCTGACGCGCAGAAAATCATCGACCTGATCCCAGCCGATCTGCGGCCGTATACCGTGCTGCTGATTTCCCTGTCCATCTACCATAAAGGTGCCACCGGCAACCAATGCAACTGGCTGCAAGTGGAGGATGGTATCGAGACCGCACGTTCCTGGATCAAGACCGCCGCCGCCAATGGCGTGTGGGCGATGATCCAGCCATCCAGCGGCGGCTTCAGCCATTTTCCCGACTATCCACCGGATACAGACTTGGAATCCACCGTCTACGGCGAGTTCTTCCGTGACTACCCGAATTTCATCGGCTTCAACTATGCCGAGCAGTTCTGGGGATTCGATCAGCCGTGTTCCGGCTCGGCCATCCAACGCTGGGAACACTGGGCGAACCTGCTCAAACTCACCAATAAATATGGTGGTTATCTGGCGGTGAGCTTCACCGGTGGATTCTGGGGCGCGAACCTCAATCCGTTGGCGATGGTCAAGCGCGACCAGAACCTGCGCAATGCGCTGAGCAACTACGCGCAGAACTTCATCATCGAAGAAAAATTCACCACCGATTACGGTTATCACGATATCGAGAGCGTGAGTCTGGGCATGTTCCTGTCTGGCTTCGCCGGCCATTACGGCATTCGACCCGATCGCAGCGGTTGGTACGACAGCAAGGGCGACGACAGCGACAACTATCCCGTGCAGGCCGGTTCGCCGCACCTGATCGAGCACCTGACATTCACTGGCGAAACCATGTTCGATGGTCCCGAGCAGATCCGATTGGATGCGGTGCATAACCTGCCGAATGCAACCACCGCCGATGGCTACATCAGTCGACGCTGGGAGTTCTATCCGCATTACCGCAATATCCAGTTGGACATCTACCGCAAGATCCTCGACGGCACGCTGCGCATCCTCAGCCGTCAGGAAGTGATCGACCGCTCCAAAGTAGTCATCGTCAACGACACCACCAGCGGCGACGACAGAAATCTGTATTCTTCGCCGGAGTCGCTCTTCACCGGGCTGTACCTGCTGGATGACGATGGCACCTATTTGAACCAGCACAGTTGGTACAAGAAAACCGGACGTTATCCGGCCATTCCCACCGTCTTCCAATTGACCGACGACACCGCCAAGTCGTTCAAGGTGCAAATCCCCAAGACCACCTACGCGACGCGCTGGCCCACGATCAACGACAAACTCAACGAACTCAACGCGCTGTTCCCGCAGGAGTACACCGGCACCCTCTATGCCGGGCGGCAGGACAACACCTGGGTGACCTACAACCCGTTCAAAACCAATCAGAGTGCGAGCGGCACCATCCCGCTGAAGTACAACAGCTGCGCGACGCTCAACCTGACCTATGGTCCCTACACCAGCGGCGTGATCAAGGAATTCTCGCAGACGCTGTCAATCTACCTCACCAACTTCGACTCCCCCAACGGCGCGTTGAAGACAGACACGATCGATATCGAAGGTGCCACTACCGCGCCAACCTTCACCTTCGCAGATCGCGGCGATCACCAGGCCAGCATCGTCACCAGCACCACGACAACCAACGGACTGACGCTGAACGTGGCGCACAACGGCCCCCTCGACATCACCGTGCAGTGCACCGGCACCGCCAATGCAGGCCAGACATCGCCGCAGATCGTCCCCTTGCAGCCACCGGATGCGCCACCCGCTTACACCGGGGTGCGGCAATACGAGGCGGAGAACTTCGATTTCCGCAACATTCGCAATCTGGTCGTCTACGGTGTGTCCGGACCGATACGCAACTACCAAGCGCTGGGCTATGTCGACTTCGGCACCAATTCCGCCGCCAGCATCCGCACCGACGTCAACGTCCCCAGCGCCGGCACGTATCAACTGCAAACGCGGTATTCGACCACCGGCGCAAGCATCGGCACCGTGGATCTGTACATCAACGGCGTCAAGGTCGGCACACCGACGTTCGCGCAGACCACCTCGGCCAGCGACTGGGCGACGCTGCAACAGCCGGTGACATTGAACGCCGGCAGTAACCGCGTCGAGTTCCGTGCCAACGCGGCAGCGCCGGCAGCGCTGTACCTGGACAACATCCGCCTCTCCTCCCAGTAAGGGAAGGGGGCAGGCCGCACCGCGGCCTGTTGGGAGTCAGCGCTGGCGGCCAACGAGGACATCTCCTTGGCCGCCCCGCTACACTAGGCATATGCGCATCGGCCCCTACACCATCGACCCCAAGGTGATCCTGGCGCCGATGGCCGGGGTCACCGACAAGCCGTTCCGGCTGCTGTGCAAACGCCTGGGAGCTGGCCTGGCGGTGTCGGAAATGACCCTCTCCGACCCACGCTTCTGGCAGACGCGCAAGTCGCTGCAACGCATGGACCACGCTGGCGAGCCGGACCCGATCAGCGTGCAGATCGCCGGCACGCAACCGCAGCAATTGGCGGACGCGGCGCGCTACAACGCCGACCACGGCGCACAACTGATCGACATCAACATGGGCTGTCCGGCGAAGAAAGTGTGCAATGCCTGGGCCGGCTCGGCGTTGATGCGCGACGAAGCACTAGTGGCGCGCATCCTCAGCGCAGTGGTCAAGGCATCACCCGTGCCGGTGACGCTGAAGATCCGTACCGGTTGGGACAGCGACCATCGCAACGGACCGACCATCGCCCGTATTGCCGAAGATTGCGGCATCGCCGCGCTGGCCGTGCATGGGCGCACGCGCGACCAACATTACAGCGGCCAGGCCGAGTACGCGACGATTGCGCAGATCAAGGCGATGCTGCGCATTCCGGTGATCGCCAACGGCGACATCGATTCACCGCACAAGGCCGCGCAGGTATTGGCGGCCACCGGTGCCGATGCGGTGATGATCGGCCGTGCCGCGCAAGGCCGCCCCTGGATCTTCGGCGAGATCGCGCATTACCTGGCCCACGGCGAAGTAAGCCCGGCGCCATCGTTGGCATTCGTGCGCGACACACTGCTCGGGCATTTGCACGCGCTGTACGCGTTCTACGGCGAAGCGCAAGGCGTGCGCATCGCGCGCAAGCATCTGGGCTGGTACGCCAAGGACCGGCCGGAGAACGCCGCCTTCCGCGCCGTGGTCAACCGCGCCGAAAGCGCACAGGCGCAATTGGCGCTGACCGCCGATTATTTCGATGCACTGATCGCCGGCGTACCGCCAGCCCTGTCCAACGCGGCTTGAACAACACCGGCAGGGAACAGCGCATGCGCATTCCACCATCCCGCATCTGCATGGCGAGTGCGAGTGCGAGTGCGAACAGTCATACCCGCGCTCGTGCTACGCCGCCTGCGACAGGAACAGCGGGCGCGGCGGCAGAGTCTGCAGCACCTCCCCGGTATGCGAGAGCAATTGCAAACGACCCTGATGGTCTTCGCTGAGCGCGGTAAGGCTCTCGACCCAGTCGCCATCGTTGGCGTACACCAGCCCATCGCGCTCGAACAGGCCGGCGCGATGCACATGACCGCAGATCACCCCATCCAGGCCACGGCGACGTGCGTCGTCCAGGCCCGCCGCGACGAAGCGCTCGATATAGCGCTCGGCGGCGCTGCTCTGCCGCTTCAGATAATCGGCCAGCGACCAGTAACGCATCCCGAAGCGACGGCGCACGCGGTTGGTCAACTGGTTACCGGTGAGAATGCGGTAGTACAGCCAATCACCGAACTTTTCCTGCAAACCACCGAACTGGGTCACGGCGTCGTAATCGTCGCCATGCACCACCAATAGCCGGCGTCCGTCGGCGGTCGCATGCACCGCACGTCGGCGCACCTGCATGGCCGGCAAGGCCAAACCGCAGAAACGACGGATCGGGCGGTCGTGATTGCCGGGCACGTAGATCAATTCGGTGCCGCTACGCGCCAACGCATGCAGCGCATCGACCACACGCTGATGGCCCACGCCCCAGACCGCGCGCCGCTGTGCCATCCACCAGAAATCGACAATATCGCCAACCAGATACACCTGGTTGCAACGCAGGCCGCCGAGAAAATCGGCCAGTTCGCTGGCATGGCAGTGCGGCGCGCCGAGATGCACATCGGAGACGAACACCGCGCGCCGTGGCGACAGGCGACTGATCGGATTCATGCGATGACCTCTGCTTCGCTGGGGAGACGTTCTCGGCAGCGCGCGCTGCTCACGGCGGATGCGCGCTGGGATCGCCTCTGCGGCTGCGTCCGGCCGCAGCCAAGATGGGAAAAGCATCGCTGAACACTGTGTTCCAGTCGGAGCACGGCACATCCCCATTGCTGACTTAGGCATAGCCTGGACGTCGGCAACGACAGCATTCTTGCAATCCGGCTACCGCATGATGACGCCACCGGCGCGCCCTACGAACGGTTAATCCCGCCCAACATCGGGCGCGACGCAATGCACGACGCCACGCGCACGTGTATCATGAATCTCCATCTTTTCATCCGAATGCAAGGATATAGCCGCGATGTCCAGCTATCTCTTCACCTCCGAGTCGGTCTCCGAAGGCCACCCGGACAAGATCGCCGACCAGATCTCCGATGCCGTGCTCGACGCGATCCTGACCCAGGACAAGCGCGCACGCGTGGCCTGCGAAACGTTGGTCAAGACCGGCGTGGCCATCGTCGCCGGCGAGATCACCACCAGCGCCTGGATCGATCTGGAAGCGGTGACACGCAAGGTGATTCTGGAGATCGGCTACAACAGCTCGCAGGTCGGCTTCGACGGCGAGACCTGCGGCGTGCTCAACCTGATCGGCAAGCAATCGCCGGACATCAACCAGGGCGTGGATCGCAAGAAGCCGGAAGAACAGGGCGCCGGCGACCAGGGCCTGATGTTCGGCTACGCCACCCGCGAGACCGAGAGCTTCATGCCGGCCGCCATTCACCTCTCCCATCGCCTGGTCGAGCAACAGGCCAAGGTGCGCAAGAAGAAGAACTCGCCGCTGGCGTGGCTGCGCCCGGACGCCAAGAGCCAGGTGACCCTGCGCTACGAGAACGGCGTGGCGGCGGCGATCGACGCGGTGGTGCTATCCACCCAGCACGACCCGGACATCAAGCAGAAACACCTGATCGAAGCCGTGCGCGAAGAGATCCTCAAGCCGGTGCTGCCGGCCAAGTGGCTGCACAAGGACACCAAGTTCCACATCAACCCAACCGGCAAGTTCGTGATCGGCGGGCCAGTGGGCGACTGTGGCCTGACCGGGCGCAAGATCATCGTCGACACCTACGGTGGTTGGGCACGCCACGGCGGCGGCGCGTTTTCCGGCAAGGATCCGTCCAAGGTCGACCGCTCGGCCGCTTATGCCGCACGCTACGTGGCCAAGAACGTCGTGGCCGCCGGCCTGGCCGACCGCTGCGAGGTACAGGTGTCCTACGCCATCGGTGTGGCCGAGCCGACCTCGATCTCGATCACCACCTTCGGCACCGGCAAGATCACCGACGACAAGATCGAAAAGCTGATCCGCAAGCACTTCGATCTGCGTCCGTTCGGCATCATCAAGATGCTCGACCTGATCCACCCGATGTATCAGCAGACCGCCTCCTACGGCCACTTCGGCCGCACACCGAAGGCATTCAGCTACACCGACGGCACCGGTGCCCAGCACCATGCCACGGCATTCTCGTGGGAGAAGACCGACCGCGCCGAGGCGCTGCGGGCGGATGCCAAGCTGAAGTAAATCGGCGGCTCCACCGCTGCACGGAAAACGGGCCGCAACATGGCCCGTTTTTTATTCCGGCATTCGGCAAACCACACCCGTCGCACACATGAAGCGTGTGGCGGCGCCTGCGCTTACCTCAGCTCACCCGCGGCGCTGTAGCGCTTGCTTCAGCAGCGCCTGGAACCGCGGCAGCGGGCACAACCCGGTCGCAGGATCGTTGCAGCCGGGCACCTGCAAAGTCTGCAACAACGGCGGTGCGCGCAGGCTCAGCGGGGTCAATGCGCGCAGTTGGTCCAGCGACTGCGCCTGGTAACGCACGCGCACGTAGCGTTGACCGCTGCGCAGGTCGCGCAGCTGTTCCAGTACCAGCGCTCCGCCAGGTGGCGCATCGTCGCGACCGTAGCCGGGCAGATGGAAATGCAGGTCGAGCAAGCCGCTAAGCGCGGCGATATGGGTATCGCTGGCAACCAGTACGCTCAGGCGTGGCGCGTCAGCCACCCCCAGCGTGTCCAGCACGCGGTGCGCCAGCGGCGCACCAGCGCGCGCAGCCATGTACTGCGGACGCGCATAGATGTCGAACAGCAAGGCGTGCAACCGCGACACCATGCCCAGACGCTCAGGCGTGGCGCGACCCCAGCCGACCTGATCCAGCGGCAGACCTTCAGTGTATTGCAGGATGAACACCTCGGCGGTGCCCGAGGTCAGGTCCAACGGCCCGTGCAAGGCAAGACTGCGACCGTTGCGACCAGGCGTCAGCGACGACGGCATGCGGACGAAGTCGCATGCCGACGCGCAGCCGAGGATCTGCTGCATGGTCTGCAATTCCTTCGCATACGGCGCCAGCAGCGCGCCCGGACCACCGGTCTGGCGCTGGATCGACGCCACCGCGGCGGCGGCGTCGAAGTCCACCGCACCGGCCTCGACCGGGCGGAACAGCGGATCGTCGCTGCCCTCGCCCCGGTGATCCACCTGCAACTTGCAGCCTGGCGCCAAGGTTTCTGCCAGGATCTGCGCACTGGCGATCGTGCGTTGGTCGGTGTTGGCGTAGACGCTGACCGTGGCCTGCGCCGGGCAACCATGGCCCGGCAGGACGCCATCGCGCAACAACCATTGCCGGGTGTAGTCGCCGCTGAGTTTCACCGCGGCACGGCCATGCGCGGTCAGCAGACTCGGCGGTGTCGTCCACACCGGCCACGGCTGCGGCGCCAGCGCGGCGGCTGCCGCCTCACCCGGCAATGGCGCGCGCACACCGTGGCGGAACAGCATCCACACCTGCTCCACCTGCAACTGCCGCGCAGGCGCCAGCTTTCCTACCGGTTGCGCCTGCGCGGCCAACGTCGTCGCCGCGATCAATACGCTCCACACCATCCAGCGCATGCTTGTATTCCTCGTCATTTCAAATTAAAGAAGGGCAGATCACGGCGCGCCAGCACCACAGTCGGCGGTAATCCGGTCGCAACGCCAGCCTCGCGCGTGACAATGTTGCCGCCATCGGCGCGGACATGGCGACGGGTTCGGCGCCATCGTGGAGCAACACGAGGCCGCCCGCACGGCGGCCTCGACACATCCGCGCGGCATGACTCAGCCGGTGTTCTGTAAGCCCTGAGCGACGCCGTTGACGCACGCCACCAGAGCGCGCAGCAACTCCTCGTCTTCGCCGTCGGTGGCGCGCCAACGCTGCAGCAAGTCCACCTGCAGCACGCTGATCGGGTCGATGTAGGGATTACGCAGGCGGATCGACAACGCCAGGCGCGGGTCGTGTTGCAGCAGCGACGCCTGTCCGGTCAATGCCTTCACCCAATGCTTGGTCAGCGCCAATTCGGCGCGGATGCGCGGGAAGAAGCGCTCGTGCAGCGGCCCGGCCAGATGCGAGAACATTTCGGCGATGTTGAGGTCGCCCTTGGACAGCACCATGGCGATGTCGTCGAGGAAGGTACGGAAGAACGGCCAGTCGATGGCCATCGCGCGCAGTGCGGCTTCGTGCCCGGCATCCACTGCGGCCTGCAGCCCGCTGCCGACCCCGTACCAGCCCGGGATCACCGCGCGCGCCTGGCTCCAGGCGAACACCCATGGGATCGCGCGCAGATTGGACAGCGCCGCATCCTGGCCGAGCCGCCGCGACGGGCGCGACCCCAGCGTCATCCGCTCGATCACGTCGATCGGCGTCGCCAAGCGGAAATAACGCATGAACTCGGCGTCGCCGACAAAGTGGCGGTAGGCCTGGCTGCTGTGCTCGGCCACCCTGTCCATCACCGGCCGCCACTGCGCTTCGCGCGCATCGACCGGGCGCGGGCGCAGGCTCGACAGCAGCACCGCGCCCGTCATCTGCTCCAGCGAACGCAGCGCCAGCGCACGGATGCCATATTTACGATGGATTACTTCGCCCTGCTCGGTCACCCGCAAACGTCCATCGACACTGCCGGGTGGTGCCGCCTCCAGCGCACGGGTGGTCTTGCCGCCACCGCGCACGATCGAGCCACCCCGGCCATGGAAGAACGTCAGCCGAATTCCCGATTCGCCCGCTGCCTGCAGCAGTTCCACCTGCGCCCGCTGCAACCCCCAGCGCGAGGCGGCGATGCCGCCGTCCTTGCCGCTGTCGGAGTATCCGAGCATCACCATCTGCACGTCGCCGCGCGCATCCAGATGACGGCGGTAGACCGGATCGGCGAGCAGATCGCGCAGGGTCGCGGTGCCGCCACGCAGGTCGTCCACGGTCTCGAACAGCGGCACGATGTCCAGCGGCACCGCACCAGCGGCATCGACCAGACCACCACGACGCGCCAGCGCCAGCACGGTCAGCACGTCGGCACGGTCGTGCGCCATCGAGATGATGTAGCTGCCCAGCGCGTCGGCACCGTGACGCGCACGCGCATCGGCGAGCGCGGCGAACACGGCGTCCAACCGCGCGTTGCCGGCATCGGCGCAGGCCGGCAACGGCGTCTCTCCGCCAGCGTAGGGACCGAGCAAGCGTACACGTTCGGCTACCGGCAGTGCCTCCCACTCCTGTACTCCCAACGCGGCGGCCACCGCGCGCGCATGCACGCTGGATTCCTGGCGCACGTCCAGCCGCGCCAGGTGGAAGCCGAAACTACGCACCCGCCACAGCAAGCGTCGCACCGCGAACCAACCGGCGTGCAAGCCCTTGTTCGCCCGCAGGCTGTCCAGGATCAATTGCAGGTCGTGTTCCAGTTCGCTCGGCGCGGCGTAGCCACCCGGCGCATCGTCGAGCGTGGCCTGCAACCGTGCCCGCATCAGGTCGTTGAGCAAGCGGTACGGCATGTCCGCATGACGCGGACGCGAACGGGCGGCGGCCTGCGGCAGCAGTTGGCGGTAACGTTCGAGTTGTTCCAACAATGGCGCGCTGACCCCAACCAGAATGATCGACTGGCTGAGCAGGCTGGCGAGTTGCCGCAGTTCCTTGAGATAGCGCTCCAGCACCGCGCGGCGCTGCGCATCGAGGGTGGCGGTCATGGTGGTCGCATCGACATTGGGGTTGCCGTCCATGTCGCCGCCAACCCAGGTGCCGAAACGCAGCAGGCGCGGTAAGTGCAAGGACTGGCCGTAGGTCTGCTCGATCGCGTGCTCCAGGGTTTCGTACATCACCGGGATCACCCGATACAGCACCTGGGTCAGATAGAAACCGACATGCTCGCGTTCGTCTTCCACGGTCGGCCGCACCGGCGAGGAGTCCGCGGTTTGCCACGTGGCGGTCAGCGCCATGCGTAAGCGCGCCGCGTCGGTGGCCTGCTCGCCCGGCGTGCGCATGCCGTCGAGGTGATCGACCAGGCTGGCCACCATCAACTGCTCCTTCTCCAGCAGCGCGCGGCGGACGGCTTCGGTCGGATGCGCGGTGAACACCGGCTCCACATCCAGACGCGGCAGCCAGTCGCTCAGTTCCTGCACGCTCACGCCCTGCGCCTTGAGCCGGTGCAGGGCGTCGTGCAGGCCATCGGGCTGCGGCGTATCGGCGCTGCTGCGTTGATAGTCGCGACGGCGGCGGATGCGGTGTACCCGTTCGGCGATGTTGACGACCTGGAAATAGGTACTGAAGGCACGCACCAGCGCTTCCGCTTCGCGCGGTGTGCGCCCAGAGAGGGATTGGCTGAGCAAGGACGAGGGCGCATCGCGTTCGCGGCGCGCGATTGCCGCGATACGAATGCGTTCGATCTCCTCGAGGAACGCGCCGGACACCTGTTCGGCGAGCAATTCACCCACCAGGGCACCAAGGCGGCGCACGTCGTCGCGCAGGGGAAGATCGGGCGTGGCGAAGACGATGTTGTTACGGGACTCGTTCATCGGGAAACGCATGGCTCGGCGGTGGGGGCGCCGCAAGCCTAACCGAAAACGATTACACGCCTTGTCAGCGACTATAACGGTTGCAGAACGAACGATTGCATCGGCTCGCGGCAATGTCTGCATCGCCCTCACCCGCACGACGGTCCGTAGCCACCCGCTCGATCGTGCGGCCTGCATGCGCGGTCTCCCAGCCCAACCGCCCCATTCAAGTCCGACACCCCGCAGCCGCTATAATTCATTCCCCCTTCGTCGAGGGGCGCTGCGACCGTGTCGAGACCGGGACTCCCGTCCTGCAGACCCGGCCAGGCTCGGCGGACGGCATCAGCGACAACGGCGCCCGGACTTCGCGAGTTTTCTCGCCATTGACCGGAGCATTATCGATGAACGCTGTACGCAAGAGCCTCTCCGCCACAGGCGACTACAAGGTCGCCGACATCGCCCTCGCCGACTGGGGCCGCAAGGAACTGGACATCGCCGAGCACGAGATGCCCGGGCTGATGTCGATCCGCCGTCAGTACGCCGCGGCCAAGCCGCTGGCCGGCGTGCGCATCACCGGCTCGCTGCACATGACCATCCAGACCGCCGTGCTGATCGAGACGCTGAAGGACATCGGTGCCGACGTGCGCTGGGCCTCGTGCAACATTTTTTCCACCCAGGACCACGCCGCCGCGGCAATCGCCGCCAGCGGCACCCCAGTCTTCGCCTGGAAAGGCGAAACACTGGAGGAATATTGGGACTGCACCCTCGACGCGCTCACCTTCACCCTGCCCGACGGCACCCAGACCGGTCCGGAACTGGTGGTGGACGACGGCGGCGACGTGACCCTGCTGATCCACAAGGGCTATGAGCTGGAGAACGGGTCCAAGTGGGTGGACGAACCGGCGTCCTCGCACGAGGAACAAGTCATCAAGCATCTGCTCAAGCGCGTGGCGGTGGAGCGCCCCGGCTACTGGACCCGCGTGGTGCAGGACTGGAAGGGCGTATCCGAAGAAACCACCACCGGTGTGCATCGCCTGTACCAGCTCGCCGAGGCTGGCACCCTGCTGGTGCCGGCGATCAACGTCAACGACTCGGTCACCAAGAGCAAGTTCGACAACCTCTACGGCTGCCGCGAATCGCTGGCCGACGGCCTCAAGCGCGCGATGGATGTGATGCTGGCCGGCAAGGTCGCGGTGGTGTGCGGCTACGGCGACGTCGGCAAGGGTTCGGCGCACAGCCTGCGCGCCTATGGTGCGCGCGTCGTCGTGACCGAGATCGACCCGATCTGCGCATTGCAGGCGGCGATGGAAGGCTTCGAGGTCGCCACCATCGAAGACACGCTCGGCCGCGCCGACATCTACGTCACCACCACCGGCAACAAGGACATCATCCGTATCGAACACATGACGCAGATGAAGGACCAGGCCATCGTCTGCAACATCGGGCACTTCGACAACGAAATCCAGGTCGATGCGCTGTACGCGCTGCCTGGCGTGCAGAAAATCAACATCAAGCCGCAGGTGGACAAGTTCGTGCTACCCAACGGCAACGCGATCTTCCTGCTGGCCGAAGGCCGCCTGGTCAATCTGGGCTGCGCCACCGGCCATCCCAGCTTCGTGATGTCCAACAGCTTCGCCAATCAGACGCTGGCGCAGATCGACCTGTGGCGCAACAAGGGCAGCTACGAAAAGCAGGTGTACCGGCTGCCGAAGAAGCTCGACGAAGAAGTGGCGCGGCTGCATCTGGAAAAGATCGGGGTCAAGCTGACCAAGCTGACCGAAGACCAGGCGGCATATCTGGGTATCGCGATCGACGGCCCGTACAAGCCGGAGCATTACCGCTACTGAGTGCCGGCCGCACCGTCGTCAGTGTGAGTCTCAAATCGGGCGCCACAAGGCGCCCGATCCTTTTTGGCATGGACAATACATCTGCCACGCGCAGCGCCATTTCATCCACGCCGCAGATGCACTGTTGGGCGCCATGTCCAGAGTCAGGCTCCCGCGCAGCGCAAGCAAGCACCTGCGCGTGTCGTTACGCTGATCCAGCGCGACGGTAGATCGAAATCAGGGAGCGCGCCCGCGCACCGATGGGCTGTTGCGTCCAGTCCGACCAGCGCTCCTTCAATTCGAGACCCGCCAGACGCGCCATCAGGTCCAGTTCCGACGGCCACACATAGCGGTAGCGATCTTTAAAAATATGGGTGCCGGACTCGGTCATCACCACGATCCGTTGCTGCACCAGTTGCCGTAATGGGTCGGCGCTGGAACACAGCAGCACCACCGGCGTATCCCCCTCATCATCCAAGGGCGGCACCTCCAACACCGACGATACCTTGCCCCCAGCCTGAAGCATCTCAGCTTGCGGCACCGCCGTCTGGATCACGAATACCCCCGAGTCGGACAAACGCTCGCGCACCGCAGCCAAGCAGCACACCTGCTCGCTCTGCTCAAGCAGATAACCGAAAGAAAACACCGAGTAGATCAGATCGAACGCCCCCGCAACCGGGACATCGACGAAATTGCCACACACCAAGCGCAAGCGCTCGGCTCCAGACTTGACGCGCAGTTTGTCCAGCATCGCCTGGGAATTGTCGATCCCGCACACCGTTGCCCCACTAGCCGCAAGCGGTAAGGCAATGCGACCAGTACCGACCCCCAGCTCCAGAGCCGTTCCAGTGCTTACCAGTGCAGCCAAGGTTCGCACACATTGCGGCGTGTTGGCCGAGTTCCACAACACATCCCGCAACCAGTCGTAGTACTGCGCAATACGGTTGTAGGCTTCCTCTGACGTGGCGTGCATGGCGTGATTCGTATAGAAAACAGGATACCTCGTGCCTAGGCCACCATGCCGACATTCGCACAAGCGCCATCCACGCGTGTGCCTGTGGCCAGCCACTGTGCACACTCGCTACCGAGTTCGGCAACGGCGCGCTGCAGATAGGCCGCACTGGCAGCCGGCGTCAGGATGTCCAGCCAGCGCCCATTGCAGCCACGGTTGAAAAACGCACGGCCATCGTCGCGCCAGAAACCAGCCCCCTGCGGCACATAGCGCGCCGCATGCTGACGCATGTAGCCGAGGCTGCAATGCTCCACCACACGCTCGCAGCGCGCGGCGTCCAGCGGGATGTCCAAAAACGCGGCGATGCGCCGCACCTGCGTTGGCAGGTCTTGCAGCAGCTGTGCGTAATGCACCAACAGAACGTTGTCGCAATCGCGCAACGCCCACCAAGAGCGTACCCCCTCCCAGAAGGGCCACAGCGGCGCGCCATCTTCGCGCAACCAGGTCTCAAAATACCCATCGACCGGGCATGCCGGCGGCGGCATCACCTTCAACTTGCCGCCGCTGTGAGACTGCGCATCCAGGCGCGCCTGCGCATCGGCGCTGACCGCACGCTGGTGATCGTACAAACTCCAGACGATGTCACGCCCATCGCGAGCGACGTAGAGATAGCGCACCTTCTCCGACAGCACCAGCGCATCGGCGGGAAGATGGGTCTTGATGAAGCGACGATGGGTTTGTTCGGCCAGCAATCGCTGCTTGGTCGCTTTGTCCGGATAGACCGAATCGAACCAGGGAGAGATCTTGGACACTTCGGCCTGCGCGTCACCACCGAAAATTAACTGTGCGACGATCTGCTGGACCCAGGTGGTTCCGGCCTTCGCGTAACTGGCGATGACGATGTCATCCGGACGGAAGGCAAACTCGTTCCATACTGCGGAGTCGAAAAAACGATTGGGGTATTCCCTTTGCTTGGAAGGCATGCTCACATCGGCATCCTTTGGACAATCGTCTAGCCAGGAACGCATCGCATGCAATATATCGCGGTGCGCTCAAGCACGTACTGCTCCAGATATTAATCCAACCAAGACATCGCGCAAGGCGACGCAGAATCGATCTATACGCTATATCTCGGCAGGCAGCAAAGTTATCATGAACCCACGGGCACATCACCAGACTTGGCAAGACGCCTGATGCACTAAAACCACTCTGCGAACCTGCCAAGATCGGCCATCACAAGCCGCTGTTAGCGTACATGCTGTCACTGCGTATAGATATAAGCGACTTTACGCGGTCCGAACACGTTGAGAATCCTCCGAAACACAATAGAAATGGCATTCTTGATTTTCATCGTACTCACCTATTATAAATTTTCATATTGATTGGCTGAAGAAAAATCATCAACCAATTTCAGGCTAGCAACCTCCATCCGGCATATCAATATATTTTTTGACATTTCCTTCACGGCAGTGCAGTTTTGTTGATGTCGATCACAAAGCCACCCTGATCGCCCCTCTATTCAGGCATCTTCACCCAAATAAATCCTTGCGCAGATAGTCGAGATAATCGCGCACGTGTCGCTCGCGTAACGCTACATCGTCGGGAAGGCGCAGTCCGCGCGTAAACCAGCGCAAGCGCTGCCGCGCGTGCAAGTGCGGATACGCGTGTGTTGGAACCGGCACACCGAGAAATGCGCACAGTGGCGCCCACCCTTGCTGTGAAGAGAACACCAATAGCCTGTCCGCCGGCACGGTTTCGACGACCTGTTCGTTCCATCTCTTGAAATAATCGACCATGAATGCGCGGTCTTCGCTACGACCGGCGAAGTGCTTCTTCAGAAACTTACTGAATTCTTCACCTTCTGGCCCCAAAAAGGTGCTCTTTTTGCCTGGAACCAGAATGGTCTGGGTGACGGATTCAAACCAACTCTCCGGATCGCGCACGGTCAGGATGACCTTCGCGTCGGGATAGACGTCGATCAACTCACGCCAGTAGTAGCAGCCTGGATGGTCGGTGGTCGACCGGTATCCGGCGAAGATCGCCGCCCAATCCGCAGCGCCCCGCTCCGCCGCATTCCACAGCGGCAGCGCCTTGCGCATGGTCGCGGCAACTTCGGTCGCGTGGTAACACGGACCGAATCCAAGATGTTCCAGCGCGAACTTCAACGACAGCGTCCCTGTCCTGCCCAAACCGGCTCCGATCACTTGCAACGACATGCGTTCTGCTCCTGTCCGACCCAGACAGACCGAAGCTATCACAGCCGGATTTCTTCCTTGCCGCCAGTTTCGACGGGGTACATCGTTCGACGCGCGCAGCGTGCGCGCTGTATTCGGCAGCGAATGCACATACGACGACGCGCATCGGCACGCGGCGCGGGAGGCGGCAGCGCGCCGAACGACTGGAATTTACGCGCAGACTGGCACGGCAAGGCTTATGCGCGCGACTACAGCTTGAAGTTGCGTTTGATGGTGAATGTCCAAGCACCGTCGATCGGATTGGAGACATGAATCCGGCCGCTTCCATCCGGCACACCCGTGCTGTAATGCCGGTACAGGTCAGCGCCACTCCAGGCGCGTGCATACGCCAGGCCAAACTCGGTCCCGCGCCAGGTGTGGCTCAGGCCCACGCGCGCATCGGTCCAACCGTAATCGGCGAAATTGCGAATGTGCTGGTGTCCGGCATGCACGCTCGCCTGCCAGGCCGGCGCCACTTCGTAGGTGGCGTCCAGCGCTAGATAGCCGGACCCACGCGAATGCTGTCCCCCGTCGATCCCCAATGAAGCGCCGTTATAGCCTACATAGTCGCGGGTCCACGTACTGGCATAGGACAGTTCGACGGTGCGCCAGTGCGTGGCGACGATCAGTTCGCCGTAGTCGTAGTGCGTGCCGCTCACCGTGATCAGCGCGCCAGGATACGCGTAATAGTAGACGCCAGAACGCCAGCCCCAATCGCCGCGACTGGCGGCATAACCGGCATACACGTCCCATTCGGTGTGGCCACCTTCGATGAAATACGGGCTCACTCCGGAAGCCCAGGTGCCGGCATACCAACCGCTGTCGCCGACGACGTCCAGCCCCCCCTGCACCACCGGCTTGCCCCAGCTTTGCTCGAATCCGCGCGAAACGTAATTCGAGGTGACCGAGAGGTTGGCCGTCGTGCTGGCTGCCCATGCAGGCACCGCAACACTCAGCGCCATCGCTGCCATTGATCTGATCATGGTACTCATGACACCACCTCCAACGACGCATGGCCCGGCTCGCCCACGCCGGCGGCAAGCTGCTGCGCCGACCACCTGAACATCGCTTCCGCCCGCTGCCATTGCAGTGTCTGCTCCACCAACGGCGCGCGGGTTGGACCAGACGATGCGATGCCAGCACTGTGTTGCGCTGAAACAGCGGCGACCTCGCACACGATGCCAGCGACATGGCGCACGCTGGACTCCGTCTCGCGCAGTGCATCGTTGCTGCTATCACTCGCTGCGATGACGGCGTTGACCTGGACAGCGGACGTATCGCTCGCACGCTTGAGCTCGTGCGAGTGCCGTTGCACTTCAGATCCGGACAGATCGATGCTGCTGTCGGACATGGACGACAGTGCATCGTGGCGACGGCGATAGGTCATCATCACAGCCAGACCACCGCAGAAAAACGCGAGCAGATCTGTTCATCGCACACCTCGCGTGACGTCGTCGCCTCGGCAACGGTGTGGGAATCGAATGAAATGAACAACATGATGATTTCCTGAAAGTGATGAAACGCAGTCGTTGCAACCTGGAACACAGGCGGACGCTATCGCGCAAAAGACGCTCCACTGGAACGGAAGCGCAAGCGCGTTGTATCTGCCTGATCGGCCCAGCCTGCATAACGAACACATCGACGACGCGGTGAACGCCTCATCTGCCGTCATGGAAGGGCACGACAAACAGACAACGTCCCGTTCGTGATGACCGAATGCATGCAAACCGAATCTGTTCTGCTTCAGCCACTATCGTCCTGAGAACAGGAAACTTGAACGCGGGAAACCCGCGATCGCCCAGTAACGCCCCTTCGTGAAGAACGCATTCAATAGAGCAGGTGTATTACAACCCGCTGTACCGCTGGTTCATCGATCTATCGATCGACGATACGGTCTGGGTGCCGATATCCAGGCCTGAGCAGGGCGCAAGAGCTTCAATGGCAAGAACGGCAATGACGAGGACGACGACGATTTCCGCGGACAATTGCGCAACGACAACACACACATTTCCACCAGCGATGCGAATGCACGACTGCGTCGCTAGGACAGGACAGCCTGCGAGTTCACCCAGGCGCTGGAGGGGCTGAAGGTCCTGCCACACGTGGCGCAAAAAACCTCCGGTCGGCAGTGGCTGTGGCAGATGCGCTAACGGCCGGCGAGGGCCACGCGATCTCCCAGCACATGCGCAAGTGGATCGAGCAGGGATTGGCTGGGCCAAGACCGTGGGCCGGATCCGGCAGGCGATGGTGCGTGGCTTGGAGAAGCTGGACCAGATGTTCGTACTGAACATGAGGACCTACAGCTTGATGCGCATGCACACCTAGGGAAGGTCTGAACAAGTCAAACCTTCGAGATCAGCGGCTTTAAGGAACAATGGGTTCGTCGCGCAAAAGACTGGAGAGATAGACTTATTCAGAATCCCCCTAGGATAGCTGCGCATGCCGACCGGGGCGACGGCATGAACACGGTGTCTGCGACGTTTGGATGCCAGATTGAGCAGGCCAGCGGACATTATGATTCCTCTGCATTTCAATCGAACGAGGAACAACCTACATGCCAATCGCGTCATACACACCAGAACTTCGCCGCCGCTTGGATTCTGCGCGGCGGTACCGACATCTGCAGCGCGGCTGCCCGTGACGCGATCTGCAGCCGCGCTACATTAACGGTTTTTGCCTGTAACTTTAAGGAGTTACGGCTTAATTCTGTTTGACCTGCAGCCCATAGTCGGTAATATTAATAGTTACATTTTTCACATTTGGGTCAATCACTTTGTAATGCTGTGTGGACAGCTTGTTTATACGTTGACCACCGCTCGCGCAGTCAGTTGAACTCAAGGCATAGAAACTGTAAGAAATATTGTATAATATTGCCGGAGCATTGGCTCCGCCGGCGATTGCTCGGCCGCTAGGCAACAGTGTCGGCTGATCCACAGGGAAACACGCCCATCCGCCAGCATTAGCTTCGCTTTGTATCCAAAAGGCTTTCACGCCGCTTGATGTGCTATAATTTTTGATAATAATTTGCTCAGATTGTTGTGCACTAGCCGACATGGAGGCGCCTGCCGCCAGTGCGAACAAAGCACACAGCGCGACTTTGCGGAAATAACGAACGGTCAAACGTGTAGCCATGTTAATTGCCTCTCAATTGCTAAGGGAGATATACACATACTTGCCAAACAGAAGCATGCGCATGCGTGCCACCGGTGCATCCCGCGCGGCGGCTTTGACATTTGCAACGCGACGACCCGAAGCGGGGTTGGCCGTCGCTCGCATCAACGATTTTAATTGAAACCCCGCCGATTGATGATGATTAAGTACCTGTTGTGAGCGAAGCGCTGTGGCGACGCCGGTCATTAGTGCGAATACAGTGCACAGCGCGACCCTGCGAAAATGACGAACGCCGAATGTGTTGTCATGATGATTGCTTTCGATTTGACGATGGATGTGACCTGCTTGTCAACTGTTGGGGAACCGCACTGATGGAGTACGTTTATCATAAGCGGGCTTGAGAATGCGTCTAACGCAAAATGAATGTTTAGAGCAGAATTCATGCAGAAATCACAAAAAATATTGCACCTTCTGAAGTTTTTCTCTAAATGAAAGTCTGAATAAGTCCATCCCTCCAGTCTTTCGCACGAAAACCCATTGAGTTTTAAGGTCGCTGATCTCGATGGCCTGGCTTGTTCAGACCTTCCCTAAACATCTACACTTTCTGCAACGGTTTCCAGATGCAACTGTATTGTCCCGGCATGCCAAGAGGCGCCCCAGGGGTTGCCCCACCTCGATGGGGCTCCGCCGCTTGGCGGGATTGAATAAAGATGCCCCACTGGAACGGGAACGCAAGTACGTTGTAACCACCTGATCGGCCCAGCCTGCAATGCCTACCACATCGACGATGCGGTGAGCGTCTCATCTGCCTTCATGGAAGGGCACGACAAACAGAGGACGTCCAGCTCGTGATGAACGAATGCGCGCGAACCGAATCCGCTCCGCTCAGCCACCTCCTCCACGAAGCGGAAAACGTGAACTGCACATTCCCATGCTCCGGAGAATACGTATGCGTCAATATCGTGCCGATATCGCATCTAGTGCACGCAGCCGCGAGATGGGCATGGCCCACCCCCTCGCAAGGTCCATGGCACGTTCCGAACCGTTACGGCGTCGGACGCCAGTTCGCATGATGCTCCCAAAACTCCACGCTACGCCGGTAGGCCGCGCGGTCCAGCGGCACGCCGGAGCCACCTTCTTCCACGCCCAGCGCATTACGTAGCATGGTGATCGGGGTCATCGGGATTTCCTGCGGCTCGGCGGTATACAGGCAACCGACCACGCCCCAGTCCGCCTCGATCGGCGTGCCTTCGTGCGCGAGTTGATCGCGACTGTAGAGAATCGGCAGCAGATAATCGGCAACCGGCGGTTCGACGCCCTCGAACCAACGCACCAGCACGGGAAGTTCCTCGCGACTGCGCGCTTCATAGCCAGAACACAGCATAGTGCGGTTGGCATCGTTGATCGGCACGGTCAGGCAGCGGGTCGAGGTCCAGTTGCGATGCACGTGGATTTTGCAAAACGGTGCATAGCCATCCAAAACCTGTAACGGCACCGTGTCGTTGAGATAACGTTCGAACTGCTCAGGCGTGCAGTCCTGGATCGCGTTGCGACGACGGTCGCGCGGGAACAGGCGCGGGCGGGCGAAAGCAGTGAGAACGATGGACATGGCTAAAATGCGAACAGGGATGCGCGTAAGCCTAGCGCGTCAGGCCGCGACCGCGCACGACAGTAGCCGCGACATGCCGGAACCCGACGCAGAGAAGAGCGCAGACATTGCGCACCGCGCTTGGGCGCCCACCCGACAGCGACTCACGAGGTTTTTTAGCCACTCTCAAGGATGCGCCAACGCGTAGTCGATCGCCGCACGCACCGCCGCCACTTGCGCCGCATTGCAGTGCGCCGGCGTCGCGTTGGCGTTGTCCGGATACACTTCGGTGGTCGTGGTGTAGCGTGCATCGGTGATACCGGCACACAGGCCCAACTGCTTCACCGGGTAATGGATGACGCCAGGCGCGGCAATCGGCGTCCCGATGAGTTCACCCGCGGCGTCGGCCTGGGCGATGTGAGTCACCTGCGCCGCCGCCGCCAGCACCGCCTGCTGGAACGCCAGTTGCGGGTTCTCGCTATCGCCGACCAGGTAAAAACCATCCGGAATGCTGCCCGGCACGTAGGCGACACCATCGCGCGCGGCCAATGCCGGACGGAACTCGGACGCATCGCTATCGGTGGTCTCGTGCAAATCGATATGCATCGCCACCTGTACACGCAATGGCGCGACCAGCCGCAGCAGCGCGGCCGACTCCTGCGCCGGACTGTCGTTGCGAAAACAGCGATTGGGATCGAGTGCATCCGCGTTCCAGCGATGAATGCGTTCGTAGGCCCATGGGCTCACGCACGGCACGACCAGCACATTGGCGCGGCCGCGATACGTCGTCGCTTCCTGGGCGGCGAACTGCAGCGCACCGTGCACGCCACTGGTTTCGTAGCCATGCACACCACCAGTGACCAGCATGCACGGCAACGCGGCGTCCCAATCGCAACTACGCAGCGCCAAGAGCCGATAGCGTGCCTGTGGGTAGCTCAGCGCGCCGTATTCCACCACGTCCCACGACCCCCGCAGGTTTTCGATGGCGACGACCACCTCGGTCTGATAACAACGCCGGGGATGCTGTTCGGCCAGCCAGGCCGCCCGTTCCGCAGCGCCCCAAGGCAACCCCGGCGTTCCGATCCGATAGAAGGCGGCATGGGACATCGTATGGCTCCGCGTAGAGGGGGAATGAGGCCGGGGACTTTAGCAAAGTGCCCCTCCCTCCCATCCGCCAACACCGCGCCACATCGCACCGCACCAGCGCCGATGGGACGCATGGTCAATACCGGGCCCGTCCCTCATGACAACCGGCAACACTGTTGCATATTCATCCGGATGAAGAGATATAATCTCCGCATTACCCGCTGCGTCGCGCCCATGACCGCCATCAGCTTCGAGTTCTACCCCCCCAAGACCGACGAGCAGCGCGTGCAGTTGGACCGCACCGCCGCGCGGCTGAAGTCTTACGCGCCCGAATACGTGTCGTGCACCTTCGGCGCTGGCGGCTCGACCCTGAGCTACACCTCCGAGACGGTGCGCCACCTCAAACAACAGCATGGCTTCGAGGCCGCACCGCATCTGTCCTGCGTGGGCGGTAGCCGCGAGGAAATCCGCGAACTGCTCAAGCTGTACCGCGCCATCGGCTGTCGCCGCTTGGTGGCGCTGCGCGGCGACCTGCCCTCGGGCATGGGCCATCCCGGCGACCTGCGTTATGCCGCGGACTTGATCGCCTTCATCCGGGCCGAATACGGCGACACCTTCCGTCTGGAAGTCGGCGCCTATCCGGAGACGCATCCGCAGGCCACCGATGCGCTCAGCGATCTGCATCACTTCAAGACCAAGGTCGAGGCCGGCGCCGATGCCGCGATCACCCAGTATTTCTACAACGCCGACGCGTATTTCCACTTCGTCGATGCGGTGCGCAAACTCGGCGTGCAGATTCCGATCGTGCCGGGGATCATGCCGATTTCCAACTTCAGTCAGTTGCGGCGTTTCTCCGAACAGTGCGGCGCGGAGATCCCACGTTGGATCGGCAAACGCATGCAGGCCTACGGCGACGATGCCGAGTCGATCCGCGAGTTCGGCGCCGATGTCGTCGCGACGATGTGCGAACGTTTGATCGCCGGCGGCGCACCGGCGCTGCATTTCTACACGCTCAATCTGGCCAAGCCGACCACCAGCGTGCTGAAGCGGCTGGCGATGGAACCAGCGCACGGCTGAGCGAACCCGTGTCGGGGATGCCTCCAGGACGGGTATTCCTCGCCACGCAACGCACCTCGACCGCCTGGATACGATCGCCCCACCGCTGAAACAGTCGCTACAGCGGCAGCAAACCTTCAGCGATAACGCCACACCAAACGCCACACCAATCGCCACCGTGCTGGTTCCAAGACAGCGACACGATTGCAACTGGATCAGTTTCTGGAGCGTACGCTGTACATTGGGGTGAGATGCATTGCCCGTCAGCGGCAAGGAAATCGTGCCACGCGGCGCCGTCTTGGCCGCAAACGGTGCTCGGCAATCGGCGCTTGCACTGCCGACGGCGCTCAGGCCACGTCGGCGGTCAACGGCCACAGTCCACGGATCGCGGCGATGCCCTGCCCGCCGTGACGCCGCGCCTCGGCCACCTGGGATGGCAATAAACCGCCAATCGGATACAGCGGGAGGGCCACCTGCTCACGCAGCCGCTCGAACGCCTCCCAACCCAATGGCGTAGCGCCGGGATGACTGGCGGTGGCCGCCAGCGGCCCGACTACCGCGAAATCGCACCCGAGCCGCTGCGCCGCCTGCAATTCCTCCACAGTGTGGCAGGACGCCGCCACGACCTGCGCAGACGGCAGCGGACGCGCCTGATACTGCGCCAATTGCTCCGCGCCAAGATGCACGCCGACACCCAGTTCCTGCGCCAGTGCCAGATCGCGGTTGACCAACACCTGCGCGCCATGCGCGGCGCACAGCGCCGCAGCGGCCCGCGCCAGCGGCCACCAATGCGCATGCGGCAGACTGCGCGCGCGTAGTTGCACACAGCGCACGCCACTGTCCAGCGCGCGCTCCAGCGCGGCCAGCCACAGCGCAGGATCGGCCGGCTCAGGCGTCACCAGATAACGGTCCGGCTGGCGCAGCATCGCCACCACCGGTTGATCGGCAGGCGGCATGGCGTAACGGCCCAGCTTGTCCGGCATCACCCACATCAATGGCTGACCTTCACGGCCACGCGCGGTTCCCTTCCACGACTGCACCTGACGCACTTCCAGGCGCAGCCGTTTATCCGGATAGCGCTGCGGCACCTCCATCAGCCACGCGCCGACCACCGCATCGATGCCCAGTTCCTCTTGCAACTCGCGCACCAGCGCCTGCTCGGAGGTTTCGCCCGGCTCGCGCTTGCCGCCCGGGAATTCCCACAGCCCGGCCAGATCGCTGCCGCCAGTACGCCGGCTCAATAGAATACGACCGCGCGCATCGGTGATGACGGCGGCCACGACATGGATGGATCGGAGCGGTTCGGACATGCGGCAAGCTTGCCGTCTCCGGCAGGGTCCGCGCAATCAATTGCCGTCACAACGTCGACGATTCGCACCATGCGCTTCACTTAGTACTTAGCTGGCGCCCCACAGGCCGCGTACCGCGCAATGGCTCCCGCACGCGCCGCGGCGCATTTGCCCGCCTGTCCTCGTGAGTGACACCGAGACGAACCGAGCGCATCTACGCGGCGCCCAGCCCATTTTCCCGGCACACGACGCTGCCGCGCACGCACGCGGCAGCGCACTCAGTTCAACTGACCGTGGCAGTGCTTGTATTTCTTGCCACTGCCGCACGGGCACGGATCGTTGCGGCCAACCTTGGGGATATCGCGGGTTACCTGCATGACAGGCACACCATTGGGCACAGGCGAGGGCTGCTCGGCGTCCTCCTCCGCACTGTAGCCACCGGCCTCCTGGTGCTGGAACTGCGCTTGGCTCAGCTTCGCCTCCATCTGTTGACGCTCCTGCACCTCCAGCGCGGCGACTTCTTCCTCGCTGCGGATACGCACCCGCGCCAGCAAGGTCACCACTTCGCGCTTGGCATGCTCCAGCATTTCCGAGAACAGTTCGAAGGCTTCCTTCTTGTATTCCTGTTTTGGCTGCTTCTGCGCATAGCCACGCAGGTGGATCCCCTGGCGCAGGTAATCCATGCGCGCCAGATGCTCCTTCCAGCTTTGGTCGAGCACGGTGAGCATGATGTGCTTCTCCAGCGCGCGCATGGTCTCGCTGCCAATCGCCTCCTCCTTCTCGTGGAAATGGCGTTCCACCTCTTGGCGCACCGACTCGACGATGCCAGCCGCGTCCAGCTCCTCGTGACGCTTGACCAGTTCGCTCACCGACAGCGACAGACCCAACTCGCTGACCAGGGTCGCTTCCAGGCCTGACAGGTCCCACTGGTCGTCCACCGAATTGGGCGGCACGAAGCGCGAAACCAGATCGTAGATCACGTCGTCGCGGATACCATCCACGTTCTCCTTGACCGAGTCGGCATCCAATAGTTCGTCGCGCTGAGCATAGATCACCTTGCGCTGATCGTTGTTGACGTCGTCGAAGTCGAGCAGGTTCTTACGGGTATCAAAATTATGCGCCTCCACCTTGCGCTGCGAATTTTCAATGACCCGAGACACCATTCGATCCTCGATGACATCCTCGTCCTTCATCCCCATGAAGCGCATCATCTTGACGACACGCTCGCCCCCGAAGATACGAATCAGATTGTCTTCCAGCGACAGATAGAAACGCGAAGACCCCGGGTCGCCCTGACGACCGGAGCGGCCGCGCAACTGGTTGTCGATACGCCGCGATTCGTGGCGCTCGGTGCCGATGATATGCAGCCCGCCCGCCGCCTTGACTGCCTCGTGGCGCTCTTGCCAGTCAGCTTTCAGACGCGCGCGTTCGGCGGCGTCCAGTTCCTCGCCCAGCGCATGCAGCTCGGCTTCCAGCGAACCGCCGAGCACGATGTCGGTACCGCGACCGGCCATGTTGGTGGCGATGGTCACCGCGCCTGGCTGGCCGGCGTTGGCGACGATCTGCGCCTCGCGCTCGTGCTGCTTGGCGTTGAGCACCTCGTGCTTGACCCCGGCCTTGCGCAGGTGCTCGGACAACATCTCCGAGGTCTCGATCGACGTGGTACCGACCAGTACCGGCTGGCCACGCTTGGCGCAGTCCTCGATATCGGCCAGTACCGCATTGAATTTGCCCTGGCGGTTGAGGAACACCTGATCGGGCCAGTCCTTGCGGATGGTCGGGCGGTTGGTCGGGATCACCACCACCTCCAGGCCGTAGATGCTATGGAATTCGTAGGCTTCGGTATCGGCCGTCCCGGTCATGCCGGACAGCTTCTTGTACATGCGGAACAGGTTCTGGAAGGTGATGCTGGCCAGAGTCTGGTTCTCGCGCTGGACCGGCACGCCCTCCTTCGCTTCCACCGCCTGGTGCAGGCCGTCGGACCAGCGCCGCCCCGGCAGGGTGCGGCCGGTGAATTCGTCCACGATGACCACTTCGCCGTCGCGCACGATGTAGTCCACGTCGCGCAGGTAGATGGCATGCGCACGCAGCGCGGCATTGAGGTGGTGGACCACACTCAGGTTGTGCGCGCCATACAGGCTGTCGTCCTCGTCGGCGAGGATACCGGCGGCACGCAGCAGTTCTTCGGCGTGCTGCATGCCCGCTTCGGACAGATGCACCTGCTTGCCCTTCTCGTCGACCCAGTAATCGCCCTCGCCTTCTTCCGATTCCTGCTTGACCAGTTGCGGCACGATGCGGTTGACGCGGATGTACAACTCCGGCGACTCGTCGGCCGGGCCGGAGATGATGAGCGGGGTGCGCGCCTCGTCGATCAGGATCGAGTCGACCTCATCGACAATGGCGTAGTTGAGGCCACGCTGGAAACGGTCGGCCTTGGACAGCGCCATGTTGTCGCGCAGGTAATCGAACCCGAACTCGTTATTGGTGCCGTAGGTGATGTCGGCGGCATAGGCGGCATGCTTGTCGCTGTGCGGCATGCCCGGGTACACCACGCCCACGCTCAGCCCCAGCCAGTTGTACAGCTTGCCCATCTGCGCGGCGTCGCGGCGCGCCAGGTAGTCGTTGACCGTGACCACGTGCACACCTTTGCCTTCCAGCGCGTTGAGGTACACCGGCAACGTCGCCACCAGGGTCTTGCCCTCACCGGTGCGCATTTCCGCGATCTTGCCCAGATGCAGCACCATGCCGCCGATTAACTGCACGTCGTAGTGACGCATGCCCAGCACGCGACCGCTGGCTTCGCGACACACCGCGAACGCTTCCGGCAGCACCTTGTCCAAGGTTTCGCCAGAGGCGATACGCCCACGCAGTTCCGGAGTCTTGGCCTGTAGTTGCGCGTCGGAGAGCTGCTCCATCTCCGGCTCCAACGCATTGATCTTAGCGACGATACGCTGGAGCTGACGCAGCTGACGCTCGTTGCGGCTACCGAAAACGCGAGTAAGCAGACTGTTGATCATTGAAGAAACCGATTGGAAAGGAACGCCCATACGGCCCAATCCCGAGCGAATCGCTGGGCCGCAAACGAAACAGGGCGCGAGGCGCCCTGTTATGGCAAAGCACATTGTAACTTGGGGCGGCGCTCGGCGACTCAAGCGTCGGTCATGCGCGTGGAACCTTCCTCAACCACGGCCGCGACGGCCCACCCGAGGGGCGCCGTCGCCGAGGAACTTGGCTGGATTCATCACCACGCCATCCTTCCACACTTCCAGATGTACGTGCGCGCTGGTGGAAAGACCAGTGGAACCGGCCTTGGCGATTTCCTGACCGACGCGCACCAGATCCCCCAGTTTGACCAACAACCGCGAGTTATGCGCGTAGCGGGTGACATAGCCATTGCTGTGATCAATCTCGACCACATTGCCGTAGCCAGCGCGCACGCCGGCGTAACTAACTACGCCGTCGGCCACGGCCAGGACCGGATCGCCCACGCTGGCATGGAAGTCGAGCCCCTTATGGAAGCTGGTGCCGCGACCGAAAGGGTCTACACGCACGCCGAAACCGGAGGTGATGTAGCTGTTGCGAATCGGCATCCGCGATGGCACCGCGTTCTGGTCGAGCTGATGATCGAACAACAGCGATTCCAGCACCGACAGTTGTTGGCCAGAGGTGGAAAATCGCTGTTGCAACCCATCCAATTCCTTGCCGAGCTGGGCTGCGGGAATATCGTGATTGGGTTCGTCGCCACCACCACCGACACCGACCGGTTGCTCGAAGTCGAACTCGCCATCCTGCAGCTTGCCCATGCGGGTCAGACGTTCGCCCAACGCGTTGAGCCGCGTCGCCTGCGCCTGCAACTCACCCAATCGCGCGGCGAGCGCGTTGACCTGTGTCTGCGCGTCATGGCGCACCTGCGCCAGCTCACGATCCTGCCGCTCCAGCTTGGCGCGCAAATACGCCGAACCGCCCCATCCAATTGCGGCACCAACACCAAGGCCGAGTACCATGCCGACACCCAGCACCACACCGAGCCAGGCGAGTGAACGGTGGTCGGCGAATTGCTGCCATCGCCACGACCGAGTGTTGCCCCCTGTTGCAGTGGAACGGATTACGATTTTCTTGAACGCCATATTGAGTTTTCATGTCTAAGCGAAAATCCGGCGAAGCCCATACCGCCACGCCCCAGCAGGCGTTGGACGCCGCACTGGCAGACAAAGCGGGCAACCCGTTGCGCCGCGCCTTGTGGCTCGACGCGCTGGACCGGCAATTACGCCCCCATCTGCCGCCGCCGCTGGCCTCCCATTGCCGGCTGGCCAATGTGAACGACGGACAGCTCATTTTTCTGGTTGAATCATCGGTCTGGCACGCCCGCGTCAGGCTTGCCGAAGCCGACATCCTCGTCGCCGCCCGTTCCCTCGGGCTGAAAGTCACCAAGGTGACCGTCAAGACCGCAACGACACCTGCGCATTCCCCAATGCAGCAGGCAAGGAGTACATCCATACCGGTGTCAGCAGCCACGCACAAAGGACTGCGCGAGGCACTGGCTTCCCTGCAAGACGTCGGTTCCACGACACCCGGCACGACCACGGACTCCGACCGCAGCCGTCGACGCACGTAGACAAATACGCCGCGACCGGACGCATCCTAACGGGCGCCTGTCGCGAGGCCGTTATCAAAAAGTTAAATTAAAGTTAAAAATGAAGAAGGAATGGCGAATTGCCGATTCCGTGGCCCTGGCCTGGATGGAGATGCCTGACCCGTCGCGCTCAGGCGTAGGCCACATTCGCATAGGCGACCGGCGCTGGTGCCGCCGGCGATTCGAAACTGACCCATTCCCAGGCCGCCTGCTCAGCGAGCAGCGCACGCACCAGTTTGTTGTTCAGGGCATGACCGGATTTGTAGCCTTCGTAAGCGCCGAGGATCGGACCGCCGGCCAGGTACAGATCGCCAATGGCATCGAGGATCTTGTGCCGCACAAATTCGTCGGCATAGCGCAGACCGTCGTCGTTGAGGACACGGAACTCGTCCAGCACGATGGCGTTGTCCATGGAACCGCCCAGGCCGAGGTTGCGCTCGCGCATGTACTCCAGATCGCGCATGAAACCGAAGGTGCGTGCGCGGGAGATTTCCTTGATATAGGCCATGGTCGAGAACTCGATTTCCTGGCGCGATTGCTTGGCCGGGATCATCGGGTGATCGAACTGGATGGTGAAGCCCAGCCGATAGCCGTCGTAGGGTGCGAAGCGGGCGATCTTGTCGCCATCGCGCACTTCCAGCTCGCGTTTGATGCGGATGAAGCGTTTGGGCTTTGCCTGTTCGACGATGCCCGCGGACTGCAGCAGAAACACGAACGGGCCGGACGAGCCATCCATGATCGGCAATTCGGCCGAGGAGAGTTCGACCATGACGTTATCCACGCCGAGACCGGCCAACGCCGACATCAGGTGTTCCACCGTCTGGATCTTGGCCTGGCCGTGGCTCAGCCCGGTGCATAACGTGGTTTCGGTGACCAGCTCGGCATCGGCCGGCACTTCCACCACCGGGTCCAGATCCACGCGCCGAAACACGATGCCGTGGTCGATCGGGGCCGGGCGCAGGGTCATGTACACCTTGTTGCCACTGTGCAGGCCCACGCCGGTGGCGCGAATCGTGTTCTTGAGGGTGCGTTGCTGGGTCATGGCAGAGAGTCTGAGAACATCTGTTCACACCGGAACTGAACAGATCACAAGAATATCACGCGTTTAGCGCGGTTTTAATAAAGCGGTCACAGCATTTCAGTACAGCAACACTTGATCGATGCGGCTGACACGGTCGCAAAAACCTGCCGGGTCGCGACGACCCGGCAGCAAGGGAACACGGCACGCCAGCCAGGTGGACAGTCCTGGACGGCGGTATTGCGGGCCGGCGCGTACGCCGGCCGAGAGCAAACCTCAGTCGGCCTGGCGGCGCAAAAACGCGGGGATATCCAGGTAATCGCTGGGCAGATCCGCCGCCGCCGGCGCCGACGGGCCGGCAGATCCACCGCCCACCGCGTCGCTGCTCGGACGGCGCAGGCCCAGCCCCATCGCTCCGCCGACCGCCTTGGACACGGCGTCGCCGGCATAGTCGAAGTCGCCGAACTCCGGCTGACCGGTGGTGGCGTTGCGCACCAGTTTGATCGGCGCGCGCTGCTCCGGGCGCTGCGACTGACGCGCCACCGTGCGGTTCAGACCGGTGGCGACCACGGTCACGCGGACTTCGTCCTGCATGTCCGGATCCAGCACGGTGCCGACCACCACTGTCGCGTCCTCCGAGGAGAAGCCTTCGATGGTGCGACCGATCTCGTCGAACTCGGCCATGGTGAAATCCGGACCGGCGGTGATATTGACCAGGATGCCGTTGGCACCGGCGAGGTTGACGTCGTCCAGCAGCGGGTTCTGAATCGCCGCCTCGGCTGCCGCCTGGGCGCGGTCGTCGCCGCGCGCCGAGCCGGTGCCCATCATTGCCAGGCCCATTTCCGACATCACCGTGCGCACGTCGGCGAAGTCCACGTTGATCAGACCAGGACGCACGATCAGATCGGCGATGCCCTGCACGGCGCCTTGCAGCACATCATTGGCTGCGCGGAACGCCTGGATCATGGTGGCGTTGCGGCCGAGCACGGTAATCAACTTTTCATTGGGAATGGTGATCAGCGAATCGCAGTGCTGGCTCAGTTCCTCGATGCCCTTCAGCGCCACCTGCATGCGGCGACGGCCTTCGAACGGGAACGGCTTGGTGACCACCGCCACGGTCAGAATGCCCATTTCCTTGGCTAATTGCGCCACCACCGGCGCTGCGCCGGTGCCGGTGCCACCGCCCATGCCGGCGGTAATGAACACCATGTCCGCACCCTGTAGCGCATCCATGATGCGTTCGCGGTCTTCCAGCGCGGCCTGACGGCCGACTTCCGGGTTCGCACCGGCGCCCAGACCTTTGGTGACATTGGTACCGAGCTGCAGTTGCAACTTGGCACCGCAGTTCTTGATGGCCTGCGAGTCGGTGTTGGCGGTGATGAACTCCACACCATCCACACTGCTGCTGACCATGTGCGCGACCGCGTTGCCGCCGCCGCCGCCGACACCGACCACCTTGATCACCGCATTGGGTGCCATCTTTTCAATCAATTCGAAATGCGCCATGTCCGTTTTCCTCTTGTTATGGGGCCAGGACTTTGGACTCGGACTCGGGTGCCGGAAAAAACTCCGCTCCCAGTCCGGTCTTGGTACCGGCAATTTCTCTAGTGGATATTGCTGTTAACGCTCTATTACCTTTGCCATCTGCCTTACCGCTCTACTGCTCTACTGCTTTTCGCTCTTATCGATTCCGCGACCTATGCATCGAATGCTCAGAACTCACCGCGATACCAGTTCTTCAATTTTTTGAACAAGCTGCCTGCACGCCCAGTGGGCAACGATGGGCGACGCGGGTGTTCGATCTGACTGCCCATCAACAACAAGCCCACGCCGGTGGCATGCACCGGATTGCCGACGACTTCTCCCAGACCGGTGACGTGCTGCGGAATCCCCACGCGCACCGGCATCTGCACCATTTCTTCGGCCAGTTCGACCACGCCTTCCATCTTCGAGGCGCCGCCGGTCAGCACCATGCCCGCGCGCACCAGCTCCTCGAATCCGGAGCGGCGCAGCTCAGCCTGCACCATCTCGAAAATCTCCTCGTAACGCCCCTGCACCGCCTGCGCCAGCGAGTGACGCGGCATGCGTCGCGGCGGACGGTCGCCGACGCTGGGCACCTGGATGCTTTCCTCGGCGGTGGCCAACTGCGCCAACGCGCAGGCGTAGCGCACTTTGATTTGTTCGGCTTCCGGGGTCGGCGTGCGCAGCATGTGCGCGATGTCGTTGGTGACGTGATCGCCGGCGATCGGCAACGACGCGGTGTGGCAGATCGCGCCCTGCACGAACACCGCCAGGTCGGTGGTGCCTGCGCCCATATCCACCAGCACGACACCCAGTTCGCGTTCGTCGGCGGTCAACACCGCGACCGAGGACGCCAGCGAGGACAGAATCAGGTCGTCCACCTGCAGGCCGCAACGCTGCACGCATTTGCTGATGTTGGCCGCGGCCGACTGCGCGCACACCACCAGGTGCGCATGCACTTCCAGGCGCACGCCGGTCATGCCGACCGGATTACGGATGCCTTCCTGCGAATCGTCCAGCACGTACTCGCGCGGGATCGCGTGGAGGATGCGCTGATCGGCCGGGATCGCCACCGCCTTGGCGGCTTCCAGCACACGGTCCAGGTCGGTCCAAGTCACCTCGCCATCGCGGATCGGCACGATCCCGGGCGAGTTCTTGCACTGCACGTGGTTGCCGGAAATCGACGCGTACACCGAACGGATCTCGCAGCCAGCCATCAGCTCCGCTTCCTCGATCGCGCGCTGGATCGACTGCACCGTGGATTCGATGTCCACCACCACGCCGCGCTTAAGCCCGCGCGATTCGTGCGAACCGATGCCGATCACCTCGATCGGATTGCCGGGCGAGTATTCGCCGACCAGCGCAACGACCTTGGAGGTGCCGATGTCCAGTCCAACGATGAGGGATTTATCGCCTTTGCGGTTCATGTGTGACTACTACGTAGAGTGGTGAGGGTCGTTCCGGGGCCCGGGACCCGGAACGACGCAAATGCAACGCCCCGGCTGTTCGGGCTTGTTTCGTGCTTTGAGTTTCGGGTTCCAGGCTCCGGCTTCTTCGGTACCCCGGTCCCCGGCCCCGGGTCTCGGCTCTCGGGCTTCCACGCCACCGTGAACCCATTGGTGTAACGCAGATCCGCACGCTCCAGCGGTGGCTGACCGGGTTGCAGCAATTGCGGCAACACACGGGCGAAACGCTCCAGGCGCGCATGTGCATCGTCGCGTCCGATCACCACCTGCACGCCATCGCCAAACACCAGCGACCAACTCCCGCGCGCGTCCATCGCCACGCCTGCGACCTGCAATCGGAGCGGCGCGAACAAGCCGCACGATTGGTTGTATAACGCGACCACTTCCGCGGCCTTGGCATCCGGACCGGCCAGACGCGGCAGGGCGACATTGCGCAAATCGTTGGGCATGGCGAGGATGCGCCCCTGCGCGGACAACATGCGATCCTCACCCCAACGCGCGAATGGACGATGCTCGGTGACGCGCACTTCCAGCACGTCCGGCCAGCGCTTGCGCACCCTCGCGCTTTCCACCCACGGCAAGCGCTGGATCGCATTCTGCGCATCCTGCAAGCGCACCGCGAAGAAACCACGGCGCGCATACGGCAACACCACCTGGCGCAATTGCTCGGCCGACACGCGTTTGAAATCGCCACTGACCTGCAAGCGGCTCAGCGGCCAACGCTCGGCACCAACCCAACCGTTGAGCACGGCCACGATCGGCAGCGCGACCAAAGCCAGCGCCAGCAACCAGGCGAAAATACGCAGCGAAGCGTTCATCGCGCCGCCACCTCCGGCAATGTCTGCTCGAGGATGCGCCAGCACAGGCTGGCCAGATCAATGCCCAGATGCGCCGCGGCTTTAGGCACCAGCGAGTGGCTGGTCATGCCCGGCGCGGTGTTGATCTCGATCAGTTGCAGACCGCGCACGCGATCGCGCATCACATCGACCCGACCCCAGCCACTGCAACCAGCAGCGGCGAAGGCCTGCAATGCAAGCTGGCGAATCTGGACCTCGTCCTCGCCCGACAATCCAGGGCACAGGTACTGGGTGTCCTCGGCGATGTATTTGGCGTGGTAGTCGTACCAATCGCCGACGGGAACGATACGGATCGACGGTAGTGCGATGTCGCCGAGAATGCCGACGGTGTATTCCTCACCCTGCACCATCTGTTCCATCAGCAGTTCGCCGGCGTAATCGGCCGCGAACGCGCGTACCGGGGCCAGATCCACTGCGGACAGCACGCGAAACACGCCGACACTGGACCCTTCGCAGGACGGCTTGACGAAGAGCGGATAGCCGAGCTCGGCCGCCGCTGCGGCCAGGTCGGCATCGGCGGCGATCCGGGCGAAGCCTGGCGTCGGCAGCCCGGCGGCGATCCACACCTGCTTGGTGCGGATCTTGTCCAGGGTCAGCGCGCTGCCGAGAACGTCCGCACCGGTGAACGGCACCTGCAATGCGCGTAGCAGCCCCTGCAGCACGCCATTCTCGCCATCGCCACCATGGAGGATGTTGAACACGCGATCGACTGCACCGGCACGGATGCGCTCCAGCAACGCCGCGATGCCATCGACCGGCTGTGCGTCCACACCGCGACTGCGCAATGCATCGAGCACGTTGGCGCCAGAGGTCAGCGACACGTCGCGCTCGCTGGAGCTACCGCCGAGCAGCACCGCAACACGACCGAACACGCTCGGATCGGTGTAACGCGACGGCGACAAGGACGGCATGCTCATGCGCCCGCTCCGCTGGAAAAGCCGTCCTGCGCGATGTGCTGGGCGACGTAACCGATGTCGCCAGCGCCCATCATCAGCAGCAGATCGCCATCCTGCAGCACATCCGGCAGCACGCTGCCGAGTTCGACGACCTGCCCGACCACCACAGGCTCGCTACGGCCACGCGCACGAATCGCACGCGCCAATGCACGCGCGTCGGCCCCGGGAATCGGCGCCTCGCCAGCCGGATAGACCTCGCTGAGCACCAGTGCATCCACTTCCGACAACACCGCGGCGAACGCATCGAACTGATCGCGGGTACGGCTGTAGCGATGGGGTTGGAACGCCACCACCAAGCGCTTGTCCGGCCAGCCGCCGCGCGCGGCGGCGAACACCGCGGCCAACTCGCGCGGATGGTGACCGTAGTCGTCGACCACGCGTACACGCGCGCCGTTGGCGGTGACCACCTCGCCGAGATCGTTGAAACGCCGGCCGATGCCGGCGAAGCTCTGCAAGGCGCTGGCGATCGCCGCCGGCGTCACCCCCAGTTGCCAACCGATCGCTGCGGCGGCCAACGCATTGAGCACGTTGTGGCGACCCGGCAAGGCCAGCGTCACCGCCGTGCTGCTGCCTTCGGGCATGCGCAAGGTGAAGTGCATGCGCGAACCCTCCTGGACCACGTCCTCGGCGCGCACATCCGCGTTCTCGCTGAGTCCGTAGCTCATCACGTGGCGCGGCGTCTGCGCCGCCAACGCGGCGACCTCGGGATCGTCGATGCACAGCACCGCCAGGCCATAGAACGGCAGCCGCTGCAAGAATTCGGCGAAGGCGGCCTGGATCCGGGCGAAGTCGTTGCCGTAATTCTCCAGGTGATCGGCATCGATGTTGGTAATGACCGAGATCAGCGGGTTCAAGCGCAGGAAGCTGCCGTCGCTCTCGTCGGCCTCGGCCACCAACCACTGGCCGCCACCGAGCTTGGCGTTGGCGCCAGCGGCAAGCAACTGGCCGCCGATGACGAAAGTCGGATCCATTCCGCCTTCGCTGAGTACCGCCGCCGTCAGGCTGGTGGTGGTGGTCTTGCCGTGCGTACCGGCCACCGCGATACCGCGGCGGAAGCGCATCAATTCGGCCAGCATTGCCGCACGCGGCATGATCGGAATGCGCTGACTACGCGCTTCCATCAATTCCGGATTGTCCTCGCGAATCGCACTGGACACCACCACGCAATCGGTGCCGAGTACGTTGGCCGCCGAATGCCCGCGCAACACGCGTGCGCCGAGCTTGACCAGACGTCGGGTCGCGGCATTGTCGGCATTATCCGAACCGGAGACTTCATAGCCCAAGGTCAGCATGACCTCGGCGATGCCACTCATGCCGGTGCCGCCGATGCCGACGAAATGCACCCGTGGAAACGCGCGCATCAGATCGCCGGTGTCGTGAAGCCGACGGATCATGCGCGGACTCCTTCCGAGCCTGGACACGGGACACGGGACACGGAACCCGAAGAAAGCGAAGGGGCAGCGCAACGCGCCTGGCCACCGAAATCGTCTGTTTGCATGCCTTTTTGCTCTTGCTTGTGCTCTTGCCGAGTTCCGAGACGATGGTCCCGAGTCCCGGCTCCACCGACTTCTTCCAGCACGATGTCCGCGATGCGCTCGGCCGCATCCGGCTTGGCCAGGCCGCGCGCCGCTTCGGCCATGGCCAGGCGCTGCGCAGGCTGCGCCAACAGTTCACCCAGCACGCGCTGCAGATGGCCGGCTAGAGCGCCGTCCTGCTTCAACAGCACGGCTGCACCACGCTCGACCAGGTATTGCGCGTTGCGGGTCTGGTGGTCGTCGACTGCGGCAGCAAACGGCACCAGCACGCTGCCGACCCCCACCGCGCACACTTCGGCCAGCGTCGACGCGCCAGCACGACATACCACCAGATCCGCCCAGGCATAGGCCGCCGCCATGTCGCCGATGAAAGCCTCGACACTGGCATCGACACCGACTGTGGCATACGCCTGCGCCGCTTCCTCGCGCAGCGCCTCGCCGCATTGATGGCGCACGTCGACTCGCATCCCCAGCGCGGCCAGCGCCTGCGGCAACGCTTGATTGAGTACCCGCGCGCCCTGACTGCCGCCCAGCACCAACAACCGCGGCGCACCGTCACGTGCGGCCAAGCGCAGCGACGGCGCGGGCAGCGCGGCGATTTCGGCACGCACCGGGTTGCCCACCGCTTCCTCATGACGGGCAAAGCTGCCTGGAAAACCGGTCAGCACACGCCGCGCGACCCGCGCCAACACCTTGTTGGTCAGGCCAGGCGCACGGTTTTGTTCGTGGACCAATAGCGGCCGCCTCTGCAGAGCTGCGGCCAGACCACCGGGGCCAGCGGCGAAACCGCCGAAACTGATCACCGCGCACGGCGCACGTCGGCGCAGCACGCCGCTAGCGGCACGGATCGCACGCAACACCCGTATCGGCGCACTCAGCAGGGCCAGGGCCCCCTTACCGCGCAGGCCGGCGATTTCGATGGTGTCCAGTTCGATCCCATGTTGCGGCACCAGCCGTGTTTCCATGCGTCCAGCTGCGCCCAACCACACCACCGGCACGCCACGCGCACGCAGCACCTTGGCCACGGCCAGTGCCGGAAAAATATGCCCGCCAGTGCCACCCGCGAGGATCATCACCGGCGCCGACGCTCCAAGCGTCGATGCAGACATAGGCGTGCTCATCCCAACCTCCCGAAGGTCGGTTCGACACGCGGCTGCATACGGCTGGTACCGCGACCCGGCACACCGGACTGAATCGCCGCGGCAACCGCATGCGCGCTGGCTTCGCGCGCGGCATGCAGGTCCGCCGCATTGTCCACGGTCTGCTTAATCGGAGCCGCCGCATCGCTACGCACCAGCGCAACCTGACGCTCGGCACGGTTCAACTCGTAGGACACGCGCAATAGCAGCCCCATCGCCAGGCTGGTCATCAACACACTGGAACCGCCAGCGGAGATCAGCGGCAAAGTCAGCCCCTTGGTCGGCAGGATGCCCAGGTTGACCCCGACCGAAACGAAACTCTGCAGGCTGATCCACAGACCAATGCCGAAGGCGATGTAGCCGGAAAAGTGGCGCTTCATCTCCACGCAGCGCATGCCCAACCAAAACGCGCGACCGACCAGCAGCGCATACAGCGCCACGATCAGGCATACACCGACGAACCCCAACTCCTCGGCGATCACCGAGAAAATGAAGTCGGTATTCGCTTCAGGCAAATAATTGAGCTTCTGCACCGAACCGCCGAGACCGACCCCGAACCATTCGCCGCGTCCCACCGCCATCAGCGCATTGGACAACTGATAGCCGGAACCGAGCTGGTCGGCCCACGGATCCAAGAACGAGGTGATGCGGCGCAGGCGGTACGGTTCGAGGATGGCAATGAAGGCGAACACCGGCAACCCGATCACGATCGGCATCGACATGCGCGGCAAGTTGACCCCGCCGAGCACCAGCATGCCGGCGGTAATGGCCAGCAACAGCGTGGACGAACCGAAATCCGGCTGCAGCAGCAGCAGCGCGACCAGCGCCACCGCCACGCCCAAGGGTTTGAGCATCGCCGGCCAGGTGGCGTTGACCTCGTCGCGGAAACGCACCAGGTAGCTGGACAGCCACACGATGTACAGCACCTTCACCGCTTCCACGGTCTGAAAGCGCGAGATGCCCAAATTGATCCAGCGCCGCGCGCCGTTGACCGTGCTGCCGAGCCCGGGCACGAACACCACGATCAACAAACCGAAGCAGGCCAGCAGCAGCAACTGGTTGTAGTGCTCGATGTACTTCAACTCGGTACGCATGGCCCAGATGGCCAGGCCAACACCACCGGCGAGGAACAGCAAATGCCGGTTCAAATAGTAGAACGGGCTGGTGGTCAGCTCGATCGAACTGGAGCCGACCATCACGATGCCGAGCGAAGCCAGCGTCACGGTAGCACCGAGCAGCCAGGCGTCGTAGCGCCCGCCGATGGCCTCCAGTCTTGTCGCCTGACGTGCGGTGTCGTTCATCAGCGCACCTTCAACGTCGCCAAACCAATCAACACCAGCACCACCGAGATGATCCAGAAGCGCACGATCACGCGCGGTTCCGGCCAACCTTTCAATTCGAAGTGATGATGAATCGGCGCCATGCGGAACACGCGCTTGCCGGTGAGCTTGAACGAGGCCACCTGGATCATCACCGACAGCGTCTCGATGACGAACACCCCGCCCATGATCACCAGCACCAATTCCTGGCGCACGATCACCGCGATGGTGCCCAGCACCGCCCCCAGCGCCAGCGCACCGATATCGCCCATGAACACCATCGCCGGATAGGTGTTGAACCACAGAAAGCCCAGGCCCGCGCCAGCGATCGAGGTGCAGATGATGACCAGCTCGCCAGCGCCCGGAATGGCCGGGATCTTCAGATAATCGGAGAACACCACATTGCCCGAGGCATAAGCGAACACACCCAACGCGCAAGCCACGAACACCGTGGGCATGATCGCCAGCCCATCCAAACCGTCGGTGAGATTGACCGCATTGGAAAAACCGACGATCCACAAATAGGCGATGGTGACGAAGCTGATCCCCGCCAGCGGCAGCGCGATGGACTTGAACATCGGGATGTAGAAGGTGATCGCCGCCGGCACGTCGGCGGTGTAGTACAGGAACAGACCGGCAGCCAAGCCGAAGATCGACTGCAGCAAGTATTTCCAGCGCGACTTCAACCCATTCGGGTCACGGCGCACGATCTTGATCCAGTCGTCGTACCAACCGATCACACCGAATGCCAGCATCACCACCAGCACCAACCACACGTAGCGGTTGCGCAGATCGCCCCACAGCAGTACCGACAGCAACACCGTCAGCAGGATGAGCGAACCGCCCATGGTCGGCGTGCCCGCCTTGGAGAAATGGGTTTGCGGGCCATCCTGGCGGATCGGCTGGCCGCCCTTGAACTGCGCCAGCTTGCGGATCACCGCCGGTCCCAGCCACAGCGACAGGAACAGCGAGGTCAGCGCCGCGAGAATGCCGCGGAAGGTGAGATAGCCGAACAGCCCGAACACGCTATCGAGTTGTCGCAGCCAACGCGCCAGTTCAAGCAGCATGAGGCGCCTCCTCTGCGTGACCAAGCAACGCGCTCACGACTTTATCCATGGCACTGCCACGGGAGCCTTTGACGAGGAGCGTCGGGATCCGGGATCCAGGACCCGGAACCCGTGGGAGTGCGCCATCGGACGGCACACTGGTTTTGTCATGCATCAGCTCTGTTTCCTGCTTTTGATCCTGCTTTTCCCGGGCCACGACAGCGGCCAGATCCCGCTGCAATGCTTCGACCAACGCGGCATGACTGTCGAACACCCGACCGTTGTCGCCGAACGCCTGCGCAGCGTGCGCACTGAGCGGTCCCAGTGCGTACAGCCGTGTCAGCCCCGCAGCGCGTGCACGGGAACCGCCGCTGGCATGCAGTGCTTCGGCGCCGGCGCCGAGTTCGCGCATGTCGCCCAACACCAGCCAGCGCTCGCCGCCAACCGCTGCCAGCGCATCGATCGCCGCCGCCAGCGAACCGGGATTGGCGTTGTAGCTGTCGTCGATCAAAACCGCGCCACCGGGCAAGGTGTGCGAAATCTGCCGACCGGGCACCGGCTGCACCTGCGCCAGACCGGCAGCGATACGCGCTGGCGCCACGTCCAGCGCCAGCGCCAGCGCAGCGGCAGCCAGTGCGTTGAGCAAGTTGTGCCGTCCCGGCAGCGGCAGCGTCGTCTCCGCCTCGCCCTGCGGCGTCAGCAGCACGAAATGGGTACGGTCCGCGGCCATGCGTATGCGCGTGGCGGTGACGTGCGCACCATGCTGCAAGCCGAAGCGCAGCACGCGCGGCCGCGACGCGGCCGAGAGTTGCTGCTCAAACCACAGACCGAAGGCATCGTCGATGTTGATCACCGCCGTACCATCGACCGGCAATGCGGCGTAGATCGCGCCCTTGGTCTGAGCCACGCCGAGCAGGCTCCCCATGCGCTCCAAGTGTGCCGGCGCAATGTTGTTGACCAGCGACACACGCGGCGGAGCGATGTCGGTCAGATAGGCAATATCGCCCGGTTTGCCAGCACCCATCTCGTAGATCGCGTAATCGGCGTCGTCTGGCGCGGCGATCACCGCCAGCGGCAAGCCAATCTCGTTATTGTGGTTGCCGGGATTGGCGTAGACGCTGCCGCCATCGAGCCGACAGGCGTGCTGTAGGATCGCCAGCAACAACGCCTTGACGCTGGTCTTGCCGTTGCTGCCGGTGATCGCGGCCACGCGCGTGGCGCGACCGCGCTGCATGCCCGCCGCGATCCTCGCCAAAGCCAGTTGCGTGTCGGCAACCACGATTTGCGGCAGTTCGATTTGCGGCAGCTGCCGCTCGACCAGCAACGCGCTGGCACCGCGCATGGCGGCATCGGCGGCAAAGGTGTGCCCGTCGAAACGCTCCCCACGCAGCGCCACGTACAGGCTGCCGGCGGCCAGACGACGTGTATCTTGGCTGATCGCATCGATTGCCACGTCATCGCCGTGCAGGTCGGCGTCGGCCCAGTGCGCAATCATCGACAACGGCAAGCGCTTCATCGAACCCCCTCCGCCACGCGTACGCGCAGCGCCTGCGCGGCAACCTCGGTATCGTCGAAGGGATGCTTGATCCCGGCGATCTCCTGATAAGGCTCATGGCCCTTGCCAGCGATCAGCACGATGTCTTCGGCGCCGGCCATGGCGATCGCCGCGGCGATCGCCTGCGCACGCTCGCGCTGCACCTGCACCGCCGTCATGCCGTCGAAGCCCGCCAGAATATCGGCAACGATGCGCTCGCCATCCTCACCACGCGGATTGTCGTCGGTGACGAACACATGATCGGCCAGGCGCTGCGCGATCTCGGCCATCTGCGGACGTTTGCCTGCATCGCGTTCGCCACCGCAGCCGAACACGCACAGCAACCGCCCCTTGGCATGATCGCGCAAGCTTTGCAGTGCCTGTTCCAGCGCGTCAGGTGTATGCGCGTAATCCACGACCACCAGCGGTTGCGCATCGCGACCGCCGAGACGGTTCATGCGCCCGCGGATCGGCTGCAATTGCGCCAGCGTGGCGGCAATCCTGACCGGCGGCACGTCCAGCGCGTACAGCGCGCCGGCCACGGCCAGCAGATTGTCCACGTTGAAACGACCCAGCAAGGGCGATTGCAGCGCATGCCGCTGCGTCCCGACGACCAGGTCGAAACCGATGCCGCGCGCATCCAGATGCAGCGCCTCGGCGCGCACTGTCGCGCCATCGCGGCCACGCGAACTGACGCCGATGCGCCGCAACGCCGGATCCAGTGCATGCAGCAGTTCGCGACCGAACGTATCGTCCAGATTCACGACCGCCGCTCTCAGCCCCGGCATGGCGAACAAGCGCGCCTTGGCCGCGCCGTAAGCGGCCATGTCGCGGTGATAATCGAGATGATCGCGGGTGAGGTTGGTGAACACCGCCACGTCGAAATGCACCGCATCCACGCGGCCTTGATCCAGCGCGTGCGAGCTGACTTCCATCGCCACCGCTTGCGCACCGGCATCGCGCAACTGCGCCAGCAACGCGTGCAACGGCAGCACCAACGGAGTCGTGAATCCCGTCGGCAACACACGACCGTATAAGCCAGCGCCGAGCGTGCCGATACTGCCACTGCACGTGCCCAGCACGTGCCAGGCCTGTGTCAACAGTTGCACGATAGAGGTCTTGCCATTGGTGCCGGTGACCCCGACCATGGTCATCGCCTGCGACGGATGGCCGTGCAGTTGGTCGGCCATCGCGCCCATGCGCGCGCGCAAGCCCGGCACTGCGATCGCATCTGCCGACGCCGGCAGATCGGCCGGTGCTGGCGGCTCGAACAGGATCGCGACGGCACCATTTGCACGCGCCTGTTCGACGAAACTCAGCCCATGCGCGCCGAAACCAGCAATCGCCACGAAGGCGTCGCCTGGACGCACCGCACGACTATCCATGGCCAGCCCAGACACCTGCACCTCGCGCGGCAGCGCCACGTCCGGCAGCAATTGCGACAAAGGCAGCGCGCGGGTCACTGACGCGTCTCCTGCAACGGCGCCGGCAGCGCTGCCGCCGGCGGCGCGATGGCGCGCACACTCGGCAGTGCGGCATCGACCTCAGCGGCGGCATCCGGCACGGTGGCCGGATCCGGCTCCGTCGGCAACGGCGACGACGCATGCCCGCTCTTGCCGGCGGCCTGCGCCGCCAGCCACGACTGGATGTCGTCCGGCGGCACGTCCATCAGCCGCAGCGCGCCTTCCATCACGTTGTGGAACACCGGTGCCGACACCAGACCACCGTAGTACTTGGTGCCCTGTGGATCGTTGATCACGATGACCGTTGCGAAGCGCGGATGGCTCGCCGGCACCAGACCGGCGAACAGTGCGTTGTAGTGACCGTGCTCGTAGCCACCGGGACCGGTCTTGCGCGCGGTGCCGGTCTTTCCGGCAACGTGATAGCCCAGGATCGCCGCACCCTTGGCACCGCCCTGGGTCACCACGGTCTCCATCATCGCCACCACTTCCTTGGCGATCGCCGGGTCCAGCACCTGCTTGGTTTCCTCGTGCTGGCCCTTGACGAAGGTCGGCGTCACCAACTTGCCGCCGTTGCCGAGCGCGCAGTAGGCGCGAGCAATCTGCAGCGGCGTCACCGACAGGCCGTAGCCATAGGCCATCGTGGTCTTGGACGAACCGCTCCAGCGCGCTGGCGACGGCAGCACGCCGGCCGATTCGCCGGGGAAGCCGCTGTGCGGTGCGCTGCCGTAACCGTAGCTATGAATCTGGTCGTAAAACGTCTGATCCGGCAGTTTGGCTGCAATCTTGGCCGCACCGATGTTGGAACTGCGGGTAATCACGCCGGTCACCGTCAACACACCGTTGTTGTGCGGCACGTCCTTGATGGTGAAGCGACCGACCGCCATGTAGCCCGGGTTGGTGTCGATCAAGGTGTCCTTGGTCACCACACCGGCCTTGAGCGCGGTGGAGATGGTCAGCGGCTTCATCGTCGAACCCGGCTCGACCAAGTCGGTGACCGCGCGGTTGCGGCGTGCGTCGGAATTGACTCCGGTGACGGCATTGGGGTTGTAGGTCGGCAGATTGACCATGGCCAGGATCTCGCCGGTGACCACGTCCATAATGACGATCGAGCCACCGGCCGCCTTGTTCTCCACCAGCGCGTTGCGCAATTCCTTGTACGCCAGGAACTGGATGCGGCGGTCGATGCTGAGAGTCAGATCCTTGCCCGGCTGCGTCGGCTTGACCAGATCAATACTCTCCACGATCGCGCCCTTGCGGTCGCGGATCACGCGCTCGGCACCGGGCTTACCACGCAACCACTCATCGAAGGCCAGCTCCAGCCCCTCCTGGCCGCGATCATCGATGTTGGTAAAGCCAAGCACATGCGCCATCGCTTCGCCCTGTGGGTAGAAGCGCCGGAACTCGCGCTGCGCGAACACGCCCGGGATGCCCAACGCGATCACCGCATGCGCCTTGTCCGGGTTGATCCGGCGCTTGAGGTACATGAATTCCTTGTCCACCTTCTGCGACAACTTGGCGGTCAACTCATCGACGGGCAGATCCAACGCCTGCGCCAACTGCGGGATGCGGTCGGGATTACGTAGCAGTTCCTGCGGATTGACCCAGATCGATTCCACCGGCGTGGACACCGCTAGCGGTTCCCCATTGCGGTCGGTGATCATGCCGCGCGAGGTCGCAATCGGCAGTTCGCGCAAAAAACGCGCCTCGCCCTGACGCTGATAGAAATCGGTATTGATCAACTGCACATAGGCGGCACGGCCGATCAGCGTCATCGAGCACAACCCCAGCGCGGCACCGACCAGCGCCAGACGACCGCGCAGATTGAAGTTGCTACGGGAACGGTTGCGACCGGTCTTGCTCATGGACGCACCACCACGATGTCGCCGGTTTCGGGGAACTTCATCCCCAGGCGCTGGCGCGCAATCTGATCGACACGGTTGCTCTCGGCCCAGGTCGCCTGCTCAAGCTGTAGCCGACCGAACTCGATGTTCAGATCGTCGCGGGCGTGCTCCAACTGCGCCAGTTCGACGAACAGTTGGCGATGCCGATGGCGCATGTACACCACCCCGATCGCCGAGGCGATGGTGCAGGCCAATAGCACGATCAGCAGCAGGCGGCTCATGCGCCACTCCTGTGAGACGACGACGCAACCTGGGTCCCCAACCCCGCCAGCTTCTCCGCCACCCGCAGCACTGCGCTGCGCGCGCGCGGGTTGCCGGCCAACTCTTCGGCATCGGCCTTGATCGCCCCGCCGTGCAGACGCAGGGCCGGCACAAACGTCTGCGCCTCGGGCAGACGTCGATTGCTCGGCGGCGCCTTGGCATGACGCTGCATGAAGTGTTTGACGATGCGGTCTTCGAGCGAATGGAAGCTGATCACGGCCAGACGCCCGCCCGGCTTGAGCCTGGCCAGCGCCGCATCCAACCCGCTCTCCAAATCAGCCAGTTCGCGATTGGTGTGGATGCGGATCGCCTGGAAGCTGCGCGTGGCCGGATGCGTCTTGCTATCGCCACGCGGCATCACCGTGGCGATCAACTCGGCCAGTTGCGCGGTGCGGGTCAACGGCTGCTCGGCACGGCGCGCGACGATGGCACGGGCGATGCGCCGGCTCTGCCGCTCCTCGCCGTAATGCCACAGCACATCGGCGATCTCGCGTTCGTCGGCGCGCGCCAGCCATTGCGCCGCGCTCTCGCCGACATGCGGGTCCATGCGCATATCCAGCGGACCATCCTTGCCGAACGAGAAACCGCGCTCGGCCACGTCCAACTGCGGCGAGGACACGCCCAGGTCGAACAGCACCCCGTCCAGATCGGTCGCCGCACCCCAGTGCCCCAGGTCGGCGAAACTGCCGCGACGGATGGACACGCGCGCGTCGCCGCCGAACGCGTGTTCGGCTTCGGCAATCGCCTCGGGGTCCTTGTCCATCACCAGCAGCCGGCCTCCTGGGCCGAGTTTGTGCAGCACCCCGCGCGCGTGTCCGCCACGCCCGAACGTGCCATCCAGATAGATTCCGTTTTCGATCACCTGCAGACCATCCATGACCTGCGCGAATAACACCGGCACATGCGCTGCCGATGGGTACGACACCGCGAGGTGACCGGCCTGCGCCTGTCCGCGCATCCGGACACCCCGACTCACAACTTCAGATCGAGCAATCCATCGCCCAGATCCTCGTCAGACAGGGTCTGCTGGATCAATGCGCGATGAGCCTGCTCGCTCCACAATTCGAACTTATCGCCCATGCCCAACAGCACGGCGCGCTTTTCAATGCCCACCGCGGCGCGATGGCTCGGCGGAACGGTGATGCGAGCATTGGCGTCCAGCTCCAGCGTCGCGGACGACCCCACCAGCTTTTGCTGCAGGACCCGCACCACGCGCTGGGTATTGGGCTTGGCCATGACCTCGTCACGGACCCGCTCCCACTCCTTCTCCGCATACAGCCACAGACATCCGGCCTCGAACGGGTTGTAGGTCAGCACCAGCCGATTACCGCTCATGCGCGCGACGAGGTCGCGGTATGCGGTGGGAACCGCCATACGCCCCTTCTCGTCAACAGTGATCGCGGTCTCGCCCTGAAACACAGCGCCTATACCTTCTTCGTTTCGATTCCGCCTGGAGCGGTCATTGAACCACGAAAAACCACAAAAAACCCGGTTTCCCCTCAAGCCCCCACCTTAGCAGCGCGCGACCGGTTGTCAACAACTTCCCGAACAACAAATCACCTGCGGGATCAATACCTTGCGCGACTCTTTAGAGAATTGTTCAAAGCTTATCCACAAGTTACTGTTTCGCATGAAATTTTAATATTGAACGAAAATTCAGCCCCGTGTACGTGGCGTTAAAGCCTCGTGTACGCCGCGTTAAGATCATCCCGGCAAACTGCCATCGCGGATCGCCCACTCGTGCGGCACTGCGCAAAGGCAGCACAATCGACCGCATATGCCTGATCGTTCGCGCACCCAGATTGACGCGTGCGCCTCCACGATGAACGCGACCAGGGCTAAGGCACCCGAGCTAGTGCCCTGGTCGCGGTGAACGCCAACGGCTGGAACCACGCGCGTCGGTTCGGGCCGGACAGGAGATTTCCTGGGCAGACGCGACAGAAGAACCACGTCCCAGCGGCATGGACCCGCGATGCGGGAAAGCCGCCACGCCCCACGACCGCGATGCGGTCGAAACGGCGGCGCATTTAGAAAAGAAGAAGTGGCGGAGCCGGCCGATAAGCCGGGTTCTGTCGTGGACAGTCATTCTTCTAGGCGCACCGTCACCGGTACGCTCGAGCAACCTACCCGGACCCGACGCGGGCCGCGCCATGAGGTCCCTATTTGGTCTTGCTCCAGGTGGGGTTTGCCGTGCCGGTCCGTTACCGGACTCGCGGTGCGCTCTTACCGCACCATTTCACCCTTACCGGCCCCTCGCCACCCCGCTACCGTCGCCGAACGCGCTTGGCCGATGCCGCGCATCGCCAATGCACTCCAGCAGCGGCAGAGGGGTGGCGAGGGACGTAGGCGGTATCTTTCTGTTGCACTTTCCGTCGGCTCGCGCCGCCCAGGCGTTACCTGGCACCTTGCCCTGTGGAGCCCGGACTTTCCTCGGCACCCCGCCGCACCGAAATGCGCCGGAGTGACGCGACTGCCTGGCCGACTCCGCCGCAGGCATTGTCGCATGTAGTTAGGAAATATTTTCCTCATTGCCAACACGCAAGCGCTGGACCATGCCCGCCTCAACCACCATACAACGCCTTGCGCGCCGCGCCGGTGAGTTCGGCGGCCAGCTTGGCGGCGGTGGACGGCGGCAGGTGTTCGCTGAGCTTGGCGTAGACGCGGCGGCCTTCGGCCAGTTGCGCGTCTGCATCGTCGCCAGCGCCCTGCACGATCAACACGAACTCGCCCTTGCGCTGGTTGTCGTCGGCCTCCACCCGTGCGTGCAGGTCGGCCAGGCTGCCGTCGAGCACGGTCTCGAAGAGCTTGGTCAGCTCGCGCGCCATCACCGCCGGACGGGTGTCGCCAAACGCGGCGCGACAGTCGGCCAGGGACTCGGCGATGCGGTGCGACGCCTCGTAGAACACCAGGGTGCGCGCCTCGCCGGCCAGCCGCGCCAGGCGCTCGCGGCGGGCGGCGGCCTTGGCCGGCAAAAAGCCCTCGAAAGCGAAGCGATCGCTGGGCAATCCCGCCACGCTGAGCGCCGCAATCGCCGCGCAGGCGCCGGGAACCGGGCTGACCCGCACCCCAGCCACGCGCGCGGCACGCACCAGCCGGTAACCGGGGTCGCTGACCAGGGGGGTGCCGGCGTCGCTGACCAGCGCCAGCGACTCGCCGCCGCGCAGGCGCGCGACAATCCGCTGCGCCAGCGCCTCCTCATTGTGCTCATGCAGCGCGACCAACGGCCGCTCGATGCCGAAATGCGCCAGTAACTGCCCGCTGCGGCGAGTGTCCTCGGCACAGATCGCCGCCACCGACCGCAGCACCTCCTGCGCGCGCGGCGTCAGGTCGGCAAGGTTGCCGATCGGCGTGGCGACGACATGCAGGGTTCCAGGCTGGGGGCTCATCTACGGTATCCCATCGGTCAAGAGTAGAATCGTAGCGGTTTTCCCCGGCACGCCCGGCGTGCCCAGCCGAATGGACCAGAAATGAACAAGCGATTCGCAAGGATTTCCGCCCTGTCGTTGCTGGCGCTGCTGTTCGCCGGCTGCGCGACCACCAGCGTGACGCCGAGCGCCTCGCCGAGCCAATCGACAGCGCAAAGGAACCCGGCGCAGCAGACTCAAACGCAGGCCGCCAGCGCGATCGGCAATGATCGCAACCGCGACGCGCAATGGGGCGTGGACACCAGCAAGCGGCCGCCGGCCGAACGCGATGGCTACCGCCCACCGGCCAAATTGGCGGTGTTGCTGCCGCTGAGCGGCAACCTGGCCATCGCCGCCGCACCGGTGCGCGACGGCCTGCTCGCCGGCTACTACGGCGAGAGCCGGCGGCGGCCGCCGATCGACTTCATCGACACCACCGGCACCCCGGCCGGCGCACTGGCCGCCTACCAGAAGGCGATCAACAGCGGCGCCGATTTCGTGGTCGGTCCGCTCGGCCGCGACGAAGTGAGCGCGCTCTTCGGACACGGCGCACTGCCCGTGCCGGTGCTGGCGCTGAATCGCGGCACCAGCGCCCCGCCCAGCGGCAGCGCCGGCTTCTCGCTGGCGCCGGAAGACGACGGCATCGCCGCCGCCGAATACCTGTTGGCCCACGAGCGTCGGAATGCGCTGGTGATCGGCAGCAACGACGACAACGGTCGCCGCGCGGCGGCCGCGTTCCGCGAACGCTTCGGCGAACGCGGTGGCAAGATCGCCGGCAGCGTCAGCGTGGCCGAAACGCCCGGCGACATCGGCCCGCAGCTACGCAATGCGGCGGCCGCCGATGCCGTGTTTCTGGCGGTGAAGGGCAATACCGCACGCGCGCTGGCACCACAACTGGCGCTGGCCGGGTTCGCCGGCAAGACCCGGGTGGCGACCTCGCAATTGGTGCTGGGTACCGGCAAACCCGAAGACGATCTGGTGCTGGACGGCATCGTCTATCCGAGCGAACTATGGAACGTGCGCGGCGTCGGCGGCCTGCCGGCGGCGACCAATGTCGCCGACATGCTGCCGACCGCGCGCGGCCCGGCCGAGCGCCTGTTCGCGTTCGGCTACGACGCTTGGCAAATCACCGCCTATCTGGAAAAACTGGCAACTGGCAAGGAAAGCAGCTTGCGCGGCGCCACGGGCATACTGCATCTGGACGGCTTCGGCAACATCCTGCGCCAACCGGCATGGTCCACCTTCAGCGGCGGACAGGCCACCCCGCTCCCTGATGGAACCTGATCGCCGCCAGCGCGGCAAGGCGGTAGAAGCGGCGGCACGGGCCGAACTGCAACGTGCCGGGTTGCGTCTGGTCGCGGCGAACGTGGCCTTCCGCGGCGGCGAGTTGGACTTGGTGATGCAGCAGGAACAAGGCCTGGTGTTCGTCGAAGTGCGTTACCGGCGCAACGCCGCGTTCGGCGGCGGCGCGGCCTCTGTCGACCTACGCAAACGCCGCCGCCTACTGTTGGCCGCGCAGTTATTCCTCGCCGCACATCCACAGTACGCGGCATGGCCGTGCCGCTTCGACGTGGTCGAGGCCGAGGGCGAGCCACCACGGCTGACTTGGCTACGCGATGCCTTCCGCGCCGACGACGTCTGACATGCCCGGTTTCTTACCCCACACTGCGGTTGCGCTGACGCTAAAGACCGCCGCCTTTGCGCCATGGCGGCCCAGCGCGGTCTTGTCGCTGGCAGCCGGCGTCTTCGGCACATGCGGCCTTGCCGCGTCGCTATCCGCACGACGCAGGGCGTGGCAGCCACTGACGCTGACGGTACTCGCCTGGAAACTGCTGCCGCCACCCCGTTCTCCCTCTGCGCCGTCACTGCCATGAGCACGTCACTGCCTGCCACCTTGACCGATACCCTCGCCGCTCTGCTCGGTGACGAAGGCTGGCGCACCGACGCTACCAGCCGCCGCAGCTACGGCGAAGACGATTCGCGGCGCTGGGCGCTGGCCGACGCGGTGGCGCTGCCGCAGACGCGTGCACAGGTCCAGGCGATCGTGCGCGCCTGTCGCGCACATCGCGTGCCGCTGGTGGCACGCGGTGCCGGCACCGGCACGACTGGTGCTGCGGTGCCGTTCGCCGGCGGCGTGGTGCTGTCGTTCGCGCGCATGAACCGCATCCTACAGTTGCGTCCGCAGGACCGCTGCGCGGTGGTCGAACCCGGCGTGCTCAACAACGACCTGCAGCAAGCGCTCGCGCCCCACGGCCTGTTCTGGGCACCGGACCCCTCAAGCGCTGAGATGTGCAGCGTCGGCGGCAATCTCTCGACCAACGCCGGCGGGCCGCGCGCGGTGAAGTACGGCGCCACCCGCGACAACGTGCTCGGCCTGGTCGCCGTCACCGGCAGCGGCGAATTGATCCGCTGCGGCGGCGCGTACACCAAGGATGCCACAGGCTACGACCTGACCCACTTGCTGGTTGGCAGCGAAGGCACGCTGGCGCTGATCGTGGAAGCGACCCTGAAACTCTCGCCACGGCCATTGGCACAGGCCGGTCTGCGCGCCCTGTACCGCGACGCCGCCAGCGCGGCGGCAGCCGTGTCGCGGCTGATGGCACAGCCGAGTACACCCACGATGCTGGAATTCATGGACCGCAGCGCCATCGCCCTGTTACGCCAGAGTGGCAGCGACGTGCCCGAGGCCGGCGCGATGTTGTTGATCGAGGCCGACGGCGACCACGACACCCTGCCCTACGCACTGCAGGCGTTGGCCGCCGCGGCCGAGGGCGACGGTCTGATGACATTGGACGTGGCCGCCGACGGCAGCGCGCGCGACCGGCTGTGGGCGGCGCGGCGCGCACTGTCCCCGGCGCTGCGCACGATCCGTGCGGGCAAGATCAACGAAGACGTGGTGGTGCCGGTATCGCGTATTCCCGATCTTGTCGCAGGTGTGGAAGCGTTGGCGGCGGAGTTCGCGTTGCCGATCGTCGCCTTCGGCCACGCCGGCAACGGCAACCTGCACGTCAACATCATGTACGCACCCGACGACGCCAACGAGAGTGCCCGCGCGCAGGCCGCGCTGCCACGCCTGTTCGCGCTGGTGCTGACGCTGGAAGGCACGCTCTCGGGCGAACACGGCATCGGCGTCGCCAAGCGCGACTACATGGCCCAGGCCTTCGATACCGCGACCCTGGACGCGATGCGCGCGATCAAGTCTGCTCTGGACCCCGACGGCATTCTCAACCCTGGGAAGGTATTGCCGGATCGCTGATGCGGCACAACGCTTGAGCGGTATGCAACGCAACGATAAAAATCAGTGCGCGCCACAGCTTACTTCCACACGACCTCGCCACTAAGAGTTGCGAACAAAACGCTACGAGCTGCAAGACATCCCGATGAAACGCAATCCCACGCCGGGCTCGGTGGCGATGTAGCGTGGTGCCACCGCACTGTCGCCGAGTTTCTGCCGCAACTTGCCGACTAGGATGCGCAAGTAATGCGTGTCGTCCTGGTGCGTTGGCCCCCACAATTCGCGTAATAACTGCGGCTGCGTCACCACCCGGCCGCTGTGGCGCAACAGCAGCGCCAATAGCGCGTACTCCTTGCGGCTGAGCGGCAGCGGCTCGCCCTCCAGGCGAACCTCGCGCAGCCCAAGATGGATGTGCAGATGGCCGTCGTCGAATACCGGCTCGGCCTCGCCCGTCGTCGGCTGCATACGTAACAACACGCGGATACGCGCCATCAATTCCTGCACGCCAAACGGCTTGGTCACGTAGTCGTTGGCGCCAGCATCCAGCGCCTGCACTTTTTCCGCCTCACCGGCACGCACCGTCAGCATGATCACCGGCACCGACGACCATTGCCGCAATTCGCGCAGCACACTGTGCCCGTCCTGGTCGGGCAGGCCGACATCCAGCACCACCAATTCGGCGCCATGCGCGGCCAATTGCGCCAAGCCTTCGCCACCGGTGGCCGCCTGCTGCACGCGGTAGCCCTGCGCGCGCAGGCTGATGTCAAGGAAGCGACGAATCTGCGGCTCGTCGTCAATCACCAGAATACGCGGCGGCGGAATCGGATCGGCGTGGGACTCAGTCGGCATCGGGGCGGCGTGGTGGGGCAGCAGGTTCGATCAACGGAAGGGTAATGCGGATCGTGGTGCCGCGACCATCGGGACCAGGCAAGGCTTCGACGCTGCCTCCATGCGCACCGATCATTCCCTGGCAGATGGTCAGGCCCAGGCCGGTGCCGTGACGGCCACGGTCGCCGCGTTCGACACTGTAGAACATGTCGAAAATACGCGCGCGTTCGTCCTCGGGGATGCCCGGGCCACGGTCGGCGATGTCGATCCGCAGGCGTCCTTCGACCATCATCGCGGCGACCCGGATCGCCGTATCCGGCGGCGAGAACTTGGCTGCGTTCTCCAGCACGTTGAAGACCGCCTGCTCGACCAGCGCCGGATGCACCCATAGCGTGGGCAGGTCCGCCGCCAGGACGATGTCCAGCAGGACCTCTGGCTGGTAGCGCTGCAGGCGCCGCGCCGCAGAGCCGATCAGTTCGTCCACGCCGATCCAATCGCGGTTCAAGGTCAGCCCATTGTGGCCGAGCCGGGTCATGTCCAGCAGGTTCTGGATGTAGCGGTCCAGGCGCTCGCCTTCCATCTGGATGGTGTCCAGCAGGCTGCGGCGGTCTTCGGCGCTCATGGCCTGACCATAGCTGGACAGGCTGCTGGCGGCGCCGATCATGGCGGCCAGCGGCGAGCGCAGGTCATGCGACACCGACGACAGTAGCGCCGAGCGCAGATGCTCGGTCTCTCCGCTGACGCGCGCGCTTTCCAAGTCGGCGACCAAGCGCGTGCGCAACGCGGCCTGACCGATGTCCTCGACCATCGCCTCGGCAAGACGCTGTTGTTCCAGGCCAGGACGCTGCACACCGGCAGCAAAGCGCAGGCCAACCACGCCGATCGCGCCACGCTCATGGCGCACCGGCAGGAACCACCAGCTGGCGCCGGCCAGGGTGTCGGTGAAGCGACCGGTGGCCTGACCGTGGCGCTGCGCCCAGTCGGCGGCACTGCGATCCACCGCCGCCATCGACGGCGCGTAGTCGTCGGCACCGGCGTGCGCGGCCTCCAGCGGCTGCAATCGCACCCAGGCCTCCGCATCGAGCGTGGTGGACAGCGCGTGACGCCCCGCATCCAGCACCTGTCCAAGATCGGCGGCGCTGGTCAGTTCGCGGCCCAGCCGCTGCAACGCGGTGGTCTGCGCATTGGCCGCGCGCAAGGCCAGCACCTGGCTGCGCAGACGCGAGGCCAGGCGCCCGGCGACGAGCGCGGCGACCAGGAACAGCAGCACCGTGACCACGCCCTGACGGGTACCAATTTGGAAGGTGAAGCGCGGCTCGATGAAGAAAAAGTTGTAGCCGAAGAAACTCAACAGCGCCGCCAGTACCGCCGCCGCCATGCGCGTCTTCGCCGCGACCATCACCACCGCGACGATGAACACCATCGACAGATCGTCGATACCGACCCAACGCTCGGCAATCCATGCCACCACCACCGCCAGTGCGGAAGCCACCATGGCGAACGCGAGATCGTCGCGCGACAACCAGTGGCCGGGGCTGCGCCAGCGCCGCCGCGAGCGCGCACGCGCCTCCGGCGAGCTGATGATCACCAGTTCGTAGTGCGCGCCGCGCTGCAACAGCTGCTGGGTCAGCGTCCGGTTGATCATCCGCGCCAGCGGTCGCTCGCGCGTGCGGCCGAGCAACAAGGTGGACACGCCGTTACGCGCGGCGTGGTCGAGCAAGGCGTCGGCCACGCTGCTGCCGCGCAACAGCGCGGCATCGCCACCGAGCCGACGCGCCAATGCGAAGGCACGGTCGATCTCCAGTTGCCATGCTTCTTCAGGCTGCGCCTGAGTTTGCACGGTGACCACGGTCCACGGGGAGCCGCGGCGCTCGGCCACACGCCGCGCCACCCGCACCAGGTAATCGGACTGACCACGCCCATCGATCGCCACCATCACCCGCCGCCGCAGCGCGAGCCCAGGCCGCCCCTGTGCGGCCTGCACGTCGCGCAGATCGTTGTCGACGCGATCGGCTGCCGTCTGCATCGCCAGTTCGCGCAAGGCCGCCAAATTCGAGGGCGAGAAGAACGCCTGCAAGGCCTGACCCGCTTGCTCGGGCAGATACACCTTGCCTTGCTGCAAGCGCTCGATCAGCTCGCGCGGCGGCAGATCGACCAGGACGATATCGCGCAGACGGTCGAACATCGCATCGGGCACGGTTTCGCTGACGCGCACGCCGGTGATGCGATGAACGACATCGTTGAGACTTTCCAGGTGTTGAATGTTGACCGTGCTGTAGACGTCGATGCCGGCATCGAGCAATTCCTCCACGTCCTGCCAGCGGCGCTCGTGGCGACTGCCCGGCGCATTGCGATGCGCCAGTTCGTCGACCAGCACCAACGGCGGACGCAGCGCCAATAGCGCATCCAGATCCATCTCATCCAGCGTCCGGCCACGATACTCCACCCGCCGCCGCGGCTGCACGGTGAGCCCCTCCAGCAGGGCCGCGGTCTCGACACGGCCATGGGTCTCGACCACGCCGATCACCAGTGCGCTCCCCTGCTGCTGCAACTGCCGGGCGCGCGACAACATCGCATAGGTTTTGCCCACCCCGGGCGCTGCGCCGAGGAACACCGTCAGGCGTCCACCGCGTTCGCGCTTGAGTTCGCCGATCAGGGCATCGGCCTGCTGGGTACGGAGGTCGGACATGAAAAGTCTGGGAATGGAACGTGGCAACAGCGTAACAGCGTCCGCGCCGTTCCCTGTTCCTTATCGCGGGCGTGATTGTGCTTGTTGCGCGCCATGTCCCGAGGAACCCGCCGCGCTTGCAGCAGCTTCATCGAGCGCCAGATTCAACTCCAGCACGTTCACCCTTGGCGCGCCGAGCACGCCGAACTGGCGCGGCTGCACGTGCGCGGCAACCAGAGCGGCAACGCGCTGCGGCGCTAGCGCGCGTGCCGCCGCCACCCGTGCCACCTGCACCTGTGCCGCAACCACGCTGATCTCCGGGTCCAGGCCACTGCCGGACTGCGTCAGCAGGTCGTCCGGCACTGCCTCCGGGGCGATGCCCTCGCGCACAGCGATCGCGTGGCGCGCTTCGTCCAGACGCTTGATCAGGTCGGGGTTACTGCGTGCCTGGTTGCTACCGGCGGCGGACATCGGATCGTACTTGGCGCCCGAGGGACGTGGCTGGAAATAGCCGGGCGCGGCGAAGGGCTGTGCCACCAGCACCGAGCCAACCACGTGCCCGTCGCGTTCGCGCAGGCTGCCGTTGGCCTGCGCGGGAAACAGGGCGCCCGCCAGGATAGTGGCGATCAGCGAATACAACGCAGCCGCGCCCAGCACCAACAACGGCAAGACCAGCACCGCGCGCAAGCGCATCGGTTCGCGCGGAGAAACGGAAGAAACGTTCATTGCAGCAGTTCCGGAAAAGTCGGGAAAATCGGCGCGAGGCTCAGCCCAGCGCCACCAGCAACAGATCGATCGCCTTGATCCCGACGAACGGCAGCAGCACGCCACCGACACCGTAGATCAGCATGTTCCGGCGCAGCAGCGAAGTGGCCGAGGACGGAGTGAAGCGCACACCGCGCAACGCCAGCGGGATCAACGCGGGAATCACCAGCGCGTTGAAAATCAACGCGGCCAGCACCGCATGCGCCGGGCTGGACAGACGCATCACGTTCAGCGCCGCCATTTGCGGGATCGACGCGGCGAACAACGCCGGCAGGATCGCGAAGTACTTGGACACATCGTTGGCCAACGAAAACGTGGTCAACGCGCCGCGGGTAATCAACTGCTGCTTGCCCACTTCCACCACCGCCAACAGTTTGGCCGGATCCGAATCCAGATCGACCATGTTTCCGGCTTCCTTGGCCGCCTGCGTGCCTGAATTCATCGCTAGGCCGACATCAGCCTGGGCCAGCGCCGGCGCATCGTTGGTACCGTCGCCGACCATCGCCACCAACCGCCCGCCGGCCTGCTCCTGACGGATACGCGCCAGCTTGTCCTCGGGTGTGGCTTCGGCAATGTAGTCGTCCACGCCGGCCTCGGCGGCGATCGCCGCGGCGGTGAGCGGGTTGTCGCCGGTAATCATCACCGTCTTGATGCCCATCGCGCGCAGCCGCGCGAATTTTTCCCGCACCCCGTGCTTGACCACGTCCGACAGTTCGACCACGCCGAGCACATGCCGGCCTTCGGCCACCACCAACGGCGTGGCGCCGCTACGCGCAACCTGCTCGACACGGCCCTTCAACTCCACCGGCACCTGCCCGCCGAGCGCGGTGACGTGGCGGATCAACGCATCGGCGGCACCCTTGCGAATCGAGCGTGGCGCGTGCTCGCCCTGCGCCGGCAGATCCACCCCGGACATGCGCGTCTGCGCGGTGAAGGCGACGAAATTGGCATCCTGCGGATCGGCCAGCGGCAGACCTTGCTCGCGCGCCAGACGCACGATCGACTTGCCTTCCGGGGTCGGGTCGGCCAGCGAGGACAGCATCGCCGCCTCGCGCAACTGGGCCATGTCGACACCGCTGAGAGCATGGAACGCGGTGGCCTGGCGGTCGCCATGAGTGATGGTGCCGGTCTTGTCCAGCAACAGCACATCCACGTCGCCGGCCACTTCCACTGCCTTGCCCGATTTGGCCAGTACGTTAGCCGACAATGCGCGGTTCATGCCGGCAATGCCGATTGCCGGCAACAGCCCGCCGATGGTCGTCGGAATCAAACACACCAACAGCGCGATCAACAGCAGCGGATCGACCCGTACACCGACGAACGCGGCAATCGCCGGCAGTGTCGCCACCACGATCAAGAAGGTCAGGGTCATCGCCGCCAACAGCATGGTCAGCGCGATCTCATTCGGCGTTTTCTGCCGATTGGCGCCTTCCACCAGGGCAATCATGCGATCCAGGAAGCTGTGTCCAGGCTCAGCGGTGACCTTCACCACGATCTCGTCGGACAGCACCTTGGTGCCGCCGATGACGCCCGAACGATCGGTGCCAGCTTCGCGCAGCACCGGCGCCGACTCGCCGGTGACCGCTGCTTCGTTGATCGTCGCCAGGCCGTGCACGATCTCGCCATCGGCGGGAATCAGCTCGCCGGCGGATACCACCACCAAGTCGCCGGGGCGCAACTCGGCGGCGGGAATGCTGGTCTCGCCATCCAGCCGCGCACTGGCGACGCGGCGCGCCACCAAGTCCTTGCGCGCACGCCGCAGCGAGGCGGCCTGACCGCGACCGCGCGCCTCGGCCACGGCTTCGGCGAAGTTACCGAACAACACGGTGACCAACAGAATCGCGGTCACCGTCCAACCGAATCCGGCTGGTCCCTGCCCGGCCAGCGTGATCAATGCCGACAGCAAGGTACCGACGAAGACCACCGCCATCACCGGGCTGCCCAGGAGATGGCGAGGCGATAATTTCAACACGCTGTCGCGCAGCGCCGCACGCAGCGCGGCGGCGTCGAACAGACCGGGACTGCGCGTGGAGGAAGTCGCCACGGAAGAAGAAACCTGTGAGGTGCTCATCGTCATCGTCTCAGTGCGCGGCCAGGGTCAGGTGATCGGCGATCGGCCCCAACACCAGCGCCGGCGTGAATTGCAGAACAGTCAGGACCACGATGACCGCGATCAAGGTCAGCGCGAAGGTCGGCGTTTCCACCTGCAGGCTGCCGCCCGTTTCAGGCGCCACGCGCTTGCGCGCCATCTGCGCAGCCACGATCAGTGGCACGATCAGGGCGGGATAGCGACCCAGGAGCAGCACGACGGTGCAGGTCAGGTTCCACCACGGGATGCCGTCGCCCAGCCCTTCGAAACCGGAACCGTTGTTGGCGAACGCCGAGGTGTATTCGTAGAAGACCTGACTGATACCGTGGAAGCCAGGATTGGAATTGGCGATGATCGCCGCCGGCATGGCCAGGGTCAGGGCGGTGAAGCCGAGCAACACCAGCGGTTGCAGCAGGATCAACAGCGCCAACAGACGAACCTCGGCCGCCTCGATCTTGCGCCCGAACAGCTCCGGTGTCCGTCCGGTCATCAACCCGGCCAGGAATACGCTCAACAACAGGTAAACCAGGAACTGTTGCAAACCGCAGCCGATGCCGCCCCAGATCGCGTTGATCAGCATGTTGATCATCGCCACACCGCCGGTCAGCGGCGCCAGCGAATCGTGCATCGCGTTGACCGAGCCGTTGGAGGTCTGCGTGGTCAGCGATGACCACGCAGACGCGGCATCCACGCCGAAGCGCACTTCCTTGCCCTCCATCAACGCGGCGCTGGCGTTACTGGGCGAATGACCTTCGGCCCACATGGATGCTCCAGTGGACGCCAGCGACATCGCCAGCATGCTGCCGAACACCAGTGCGGTGAATTTACGCCGTCCGGTGAACGGGCCGACCATGAACGCCACCGCCACCGGAATCAACACGATCCCCAGGGCTTCCAGCAGGTTGGAGAACGGGGTGGGATTTTCCAGCGCCATCGCGCTATTGGGGCCATACCAGCCACCGCCATTGGTGCCGAGCTGCTTGATCGCCACCATCGCGGCAACCGGCCCGAGCGGGATCTTCTGTGTCTGCAATCCGGCGCTCGCATCGAGCGGCGTGACCGCCGGACCGGCAGCCAACGTGGAGGGCACGCCCTGCTGGGTCAACAACAGCGTCCATAGCAGGCAAAGCGGCAGCAAGAAACGCAGGGTCGGACGGATCACATCGGCCCAGTAGTTGCCGACATCCGCCTCGGCGTGCGGCGGTTCGGCCATCGAAGACGCTGGCGCACTCGAACCGACACTCGCTGCGGCCGCGTGCGCACGCCCACCGAACAGCCCGCGCAGCGTTGCCGCAACCAACGCCAGCCCCATCATCGGGGTGACGAACTGCAGGCCGACCACGCCCACCGCCTGCGATAGGTACGACAACTGCGCCTGCCCGGAGTAATGCTGCTGATCGGTATTGGTCAGAAACGAGACCATGGTGTGCAGGGCCACGTCCCAGCGCATATTCGGCACCGCGTCGGGATTGAACGGCAACCACGCCTGGGTGACGAACAGCACAAACACCAGCACGCCCAGCACCAGATTGCTGAGCAAAAACGCCGCCGTGTAGCCGCGCCAGTGCATGCCGCGCGCTGGATCGGTGCCCAGCAAGCGATACAGCGGGCGTTCGATCCAGCCGAACAGCGCATCGCCGCACATCGGTACGCCGCGCATCACCTTGGCCAGATACAGGCCCAACGGCCATCCCAGCAACAGCGCGAGCGCATAGACAAACAGGGTATCGATCATGAGGGTGGCACTCGGCTCAGAAATCTTCGGGACGCAGGATCACGTACAACAGGTAGCCAGCGGTGACGATCACCGCTACGCCGCAAACAAATGCAAGCCAACCGCTCATGGTGTCAACTCCAGACAGGTGCGCAGCCCACAATCAAAGCGGGCCGCAAATCGCAAGCAAACGCCACCGAGCGCCGAACGCGCTGGGCGGGGACCGAAAAAACAAGCAGGAAACATAGGAGGCGGCATCGGACGGACCTAGCGGCCCAGATCGATATTATCGAAGTGCGCGCCATAAACTCTCAGTAGCGAACTGGCGCAGACCGCATAAATTCTGCATAAAGCCGGTGCATGCACACGTGTATCGCGGCCCAGGACGCGGATCGACCACGCGCCGCCTGTAGTAGGTACCAGACGGCGCCCTGCCGTCGCACGGCACTCACCGCACGACGGCATTCAACGGCGGCGCGCTGCCACCATGAACTACTTAGAAATGCAGGATCGCGTCGAGCAAAGCGGTCGTCTGATGGCTCTTGTGCCCGGCATCGTAAGCCGGGAAATCGTAAGCTTTCTCATAGCGCAGCTCGGGGCGGATCTCCAGATCCTGCGACACCCAGTGGGTGAGACCGATCGTATGCTCCGAATAGCGCGTGGCAAAGCCGGTCCGCTGCCCAACGTGGTCGTTGAAGAATTCGTTGCGAATGGACAGCATGTTTTTCGAATCGAGCTGGATGTTGACGTAGTTGACGATGGCGTCGGTCGAATTGCGCCCCAGCGGGAAATTCGGCGCCTGGCCCAGGGGGTAACCGGGCCTGCCGGTTGGCGCCTGCGACTGCCACGGATCGGTAGCCAGCGCCTGATTACGCACATAGATGTGGTACGCCTCGGTGAGCGTATGCACACGCGGCGAGAAACGGTGCCCCCAGGTCAAAACGAATTCCTGCAGATTGTTGTAGGTCTGCGAGGCGTTGTTGTAAGACTCCACGCACGGATACAACATGTCGTTGTTGCTCTTGGAGACCCAGCGCAAACAGACCTGCGCACTCAAGCGGCTGTTGGAATCCCACAGCGCGGTGTCATCGCCGCCATGCACGCCCAGCTGCAAAATCCATTGATCATTGAGCTTGGTGGTGGTGAGGATACCCATATCGGTATACGCATCGACCGTGTACAACAGGGAGTGGGTCAATAGGTAGTTATTGGGCGAGAACTGCGCCTCGATGTCCGGCAACGACAGATACCGACCGAGCAGGACCACCATGCCTTGCGCCACCCAAGGCACGTACAGGTCGACATAGGCGATCATCGGGTCGTTGCCGTAGATCTTGCCGTTCAACGCGCTCTTGGGCCGCGGATGATTCAGCAGTTGATCGCTGGTCACGCCCTTCATCGTGGTGAAGTGGTAGTCGTAGCCGTACAGATCGTCCAGGTGAAAACCCCAATCGATGTGATCGGTCTGCACCGTGTCCGGCAGGCGCTGCAAACGGAACAGGAATTGATTGAATTCACCGCGATTGGGCCGCGCGTCATAGGACAACGGATAGTTCGAGAACCTGGATGTGCTGGCGTTGAGCGAAGGGTTGATCCAGCCGTACAGCTCGATCCGATGATCCTGCATCCAGTGTCCGACGTGCGTGCACGCCAGCGCCTTTTCCAGCGGATATTGCGCATTCTCGCTGGGCACGCCGACTGGATAGTCCACTCCGCCAAGTTGCCATTCCGCCGACGGAAATGGCGGCGAAGAGAATGGCGACTCCATGCCGCGCCGTGCCGGAGCCGGCGCATTCGGGTCGGCAGGCTGGGCGTCTTCGCGATACGCGGCCACAAAGCGCGAGAAGAAACCGTTGGAGCAGTCTGCGCTCACCGGCTGAGCTGCAGCGGCGCTTTCCTGCAGCATCGCCGGCATGGCCACCGACAGGGGAACCGTGACGTCGGCCGCAACCGCCTTGCCGGCGCAGAGCAGGGCCAGGGACACGAATAAGGGATGAATCTTCATGGACATTGCAACATCGGCTCGCAACGAGCCGTCCTCTTGGGGTGATAGATAAGACACAGGGACACACACCACACCTGCGGCATTCCGACATCCTGCGCTGCGCTCATCACTGACCGCAGCGGGATGCTGGCACCGCAGATCGACAACAACCGATGGCGTCGGGCGGCGCATAGGCCCGCACGCGACCCGATACCAGAGCGCGCCGGGCGCAGCGGCAGATCCAGAGCGGCGCCGCCGTCAGCGACAAACGCACACCTCCCGCCATCGATCCAACGCCCCTGCAGCAGCGCGGAAAGTATAGAAATCGCCGAATATCTTCGTTGCAAAACGCAAACGGATTTGAATAAATTCTGCGTAAATTCCGTCTCTGCACCATCACGCGCCATGGCACGGCCCACCGAGGCCACGCGAGGGGTTTTATCCGACGAAATGCACGTAGCCGTTTCGCGACGGCACCCAAGGCCGACCGTCCGCATCGCGCACGACGATGCCCCTGCCGGCCACGATGCGCCCAATCCGCGTCGCCGCCACCGCACAGCCCTGCAGCGCCTGAATAATCGCTTCGCGCTGCGCTGGAGGAGCCGTGAAACACAACTCGTAGTCGTCGCCGCCGCCCAATTGCCAAGCATGTACCTGCGCTGTGCTCGCCTCAGACGGAGCGGCGACAACCGGCAACGCCGCCAGGGATAACTCGGCAGCGACACCGCTGCGCACGCAGATATGTTCCAGATCGGCCAGCAGGCCATCGGAAATGTCCACGCAGGCCCGCGCCAGACCGCGCAGGCAGTGCCCGGCCTGCACGCGCGGGGTGGGCCGCAGCAAGCGCTGGCGCAGGTGCTCGTGGACCGGATCGGTGGCTGGTTGTGCCACATCCAGCCGTCCGGCCTGCCACAGCGCCAACCCGGCAGCGGCCTCCCCCGGCTGTCCGGTGATCCAGACGTCGTCGCCGGGCTGCGCGGCATCGCGACGCAACGCGGCGGCCGCTGGCACGCTGCCGAGCGCGGTGACCGACAGCGACAGCGGTCCACGCGTCGTGTCGCCTCCCGCCAGCACGATGCCATGCGCCTCGGCCAGCGCGAAAAAGCCGTCGGCGAAGCTGTCCACCCAGGCCGGATCCGCCTGCGGCAACGACAGCGACAGCGTGCACCAGCGCGGCTGTGCGCCCATCGCGGCGAGGTCGGAGAGATTCACCGCCAGGGTTTTCCAACCCAAGTCAGCCGCTGCGGTCTCGGCAGGGAAATGCACGCCGACGTTCAACGTGTCAGTGGTGACTGCCAACAGTTCGCCCGGCGGCACGCGCAGCAGCGCGGCATCGTCGCCGATGCCCAAAACCACGTCCGCGCGCGTACCGCTGCGCGCGCGCAGCCGCTGGATCAGATCGAACTCGACCATCGCAATGGGTCACGCATCGCGCGGCGCGCCATCGGCCCGCAATGACCGCACTGGTAGATTCCCGGTCCCTGGTCGCAGGCCCCGGCGCCCATGCTCAGCCGCCCGACTCGACCGCGCGCCATTCCAGCGCGGCACGGTCCAACACCCCGTTGACGTAGGTGTGGCCATGTTCGGAGCCGAAACGCTTGGCTGTCTCGATCGCTTCGTTGATCACCACGCGGTACGGCACGTCCATCCGATACAGCAGTTCGTAGGCGGCCAAGCGCAGCACAGCGCGCTCGATCGCATCCACTTCCTCCACGGTGCGATCCAGATAGCCGACCAGCGCCGCGTCCAGTTCGGCGCGATGCTTGAGCACGCCCTCGACAAGGTTTTCGAAGTACACCAGGTCGGCGATTTCGTGCGCCTGTTCATGGGCGAACTGGGCGATCACGTGCTGCGCATTGCCGCCGGAAATCTGCCAGGCATAGATCGCCTGCAACGCGCGTCGCCGCGCGCGCGAACGCAACACCGGATCGACGCCATCGCGGCGCGGGTGCCTGTGCCCGGCGGACTTGCTCACGGCAGTTGCTCCAGCAAATTGACCATCTCCAGCGCACCCAGCGCCGCTTCCTCGCCCTTGTTGCCGTGACTGCCGCCGGCACGTGCTTCGGCGTCTTCGACCCGCTCCACGGCCAGCACGCCGTTGAGCACCGGAATTCGGAAATCCAGCGATACCCGCAGCAGTCCCTGTGCGCAACCGTCGGCGACGTGTTCGTAGTGACGGGTATCGCCGCGGATCACGCAGCCCAGTGCGATGATCGCCGCATGGCGGCCGGTCGCTGCCAGATGCGCAGCGGCCAGCGGCAGCTCCCACGCGCCAGGCACGCGAATCACGTCCACCGCATCCTCGGCGATGCCGTTGCCGGCCAGACTCGTGCGTGCGCCAGCGACCAGTACGTCGGTGATGCGGGCGTTCCAGCGGCTGGCGACGATCGCGAAGCGGGCCGATGCGGGAGCGCGAAGATCGCCTTCGTAGTGGGTCATGGTGGTATCAGGTTCAGTGGGCTACAAAGTTTAGCAGGCGAGCAGCCGGGGCTCGGGACATGCAAGCGCACGGCGCGCCAATCAGGCGTCCTGCCTGGACATCACGCGTTTCCTGAACCCAGGTCGCCAATCCCCAGGCCCGGTTCGACCTCCACATGCTCCACCACCTCCAAGCCGAAGCCGGCCAGGCCGATCTGCCGGCGCGGCGTGCCCAGTACGCGCAGCTTGCCCAGCCCCAGGTCGGCCAGGATCTGACTGCCGGCGCCATTGCGGCGCCACTGGCCCACGTCCTTGCCGTGGGCGGCCTCCGGTTGCGCGCGCAGCCGCGCCAGCAATGCCTGACTGTCGCGCGGCGCCGACAGCACCACCATCACCCCCCGGTCGGCGGTGGCGATGGCGCGTAACGCATCGCTGGCGGCCACACCAAAATCCTCGCGACGCCAGTGCAATAAGTCTGCCAGCGGGTTCTCCACCTGTACCCGCACCAGGGTCGGCGTGTCCGCGTCCAACGGGCCACGGACCAGGGCGAAGTGCAGATCGTGCGCGATGCGATCACGGTAGGTCACCAGGGTGAAATCGCCGAACTCGGTGACGATGGGACGCTCGTCGATGCGCTCGACGGTGTGCTCGGTCGCCAGGCGGTAGGCGATGAGATCGGCGATGCAGCCCATCTTGAGCCCGTGCGTGCGTGCGAACTCCTCCAGCTGCGGACGCCGCGCCATGCTGCCGTCGGGGTTCAGTACTTCCACCAGAACGCCGGCCGGTTCCAGCCCCGCCAGCATCGGCAGATCGCTGGCGGCCTCGGTGTGGCCGGCACGGGTCAGCACACCGCCGGGGTGGGCGATCAACGGGAAGATGTGGCCCGGCTGACTCAGGTCGTGCGGCTTGGCATCGGGCTTGACCGCGGTACGTACGGTATGCGCGCGGTCGTAAGCGGAAATGCCGGTGGTCACGCCTTCGGCCGCCTCGATGCTGACGGTGAAGTTGGTATGGAACTGCGCGGTGTTGTGCTGGACCATCGGCGCCAAGCCGAGCTGCGCGCAGCGCTCGCGGGTAAGCGATAGGCACACCAGGCCGCGCGCGTGGGTGACCATGAAGTTGATGTCAGAGGGCTTGACCAGCTCGGCAGCCATGATGAGGTCGCCCTCGTTCTCGCGGTCCTCGTCGTCGACGATGACGACCATGCGTCCAGCGCGCAGTTCTTCCAGCAACACGGGGATAGGGGCGAAGTTCAGGCTCGGGAGGGTGGAAGGCGACATGCGGCGACTCGCGGAAGACGGTGGGCACCGCAGGCATCGCAGACAACGACGCGCCACGGCGAAAAAGAACGGCCAGAATCAGGCCTCACGCCCCTGCAGCAGGCGTTCGACATAACGCGCGACCAGATCGATCTCCAGGTTCACTGGTGTGCCCACCGTGGTCTGCGCGAACGCGGTGTGCGCCACGGTGTGCGGAATCAGCGCGACCTCGAAGCCGTCGACATCGACCGCATTGACGGTGAGGCTGACCCCGTCCACGCAAATCGACCCCTTCTTGGCGATATAGCGCAGCAGCGCCGACGGCGCGGCGAAACGCCAGCGCTGCGCGCGCGCATCGTGGTGAATCGCCAACACCCGGCCGAGACCATCGACATGGCCGCTGACCAGATGCCCGCCAAGACGGTCGGTGGGGCGCATCGCCCGTTCCAGATTCAGCGCCGCGCCTTCGGCCAGCGTACCGAGCGTGGTCAGGCCCAGGGTTTCGGTGGAAGCGTCGGCTTGGAACGCGTCCGCATCGAAGGCAATCACGGTCAGGCACACGCCATTGACCGCGATGCTCTCGCCGAGCTGCACATCAGCGAACGGCAGGCTGCCGGTCGCGAAGGTGAAGCGAACGTCACCGCCCTGCGGCTGACGCGCGGCGAGATGGCCGACGCCTTCGATGATCCCAGTGAACATATCCGTTTCTCGCGATGCAGTGAGCGAAAAACGCCACAAGGCAAACAGGCGCGCGCCCAGCCGCGAGGCCGTGCGTCAGCTGTCTTCTTTCATCCGGACTATACCGTCGGCTCCGGCATCGCACCGGATCTGCTGACCTTGCCATCGCCGCGCAGGCGGCTGTGGGAAGCGCTCGCGGGCTCGTGCGCGAACGCACCTACCGCCGGTGGGGAATCGCACCCCGCCCTGAAGACGTTTGTGGTCGCCGGCGAACCGGCAGACGTATTCTAACAGGCGGCGCTGCGGCACCGATCGGACGCAGCGTCGCAGTTCGCGCGGCAACCTTCCGCGTGGGTACACCCACCTACGCCGCTACGCAGACGCGGCGTCTGCGGCAACCGGGCGCAACAGCAGGCGCAGATCGTCGCCGAGCTGACGCACATCCAGCAGCTGCAATGGACACCGCTGCGCCAGCGTGTCGATCTGCAGCCCGGCCAGCAGCGGGCGCGCGGCGTCGCCGAGCAACACCGGCGCCAGATACACCAGCACTTCGTCTACCAGGCCAGCGCGCAGCAAAGCGCCGCCGAGGGTCGCGCCGGCCTCGACCTGGACCTCGTTGATGCCGCGGGCGGCCAGCAGGCGCAGTACCGCTTCCAGATCCAGACGTCCCTCATGCAGCGCGACCGCAGTGAACTCGGCATTGGGCAGTGCCGGCGGCACCAACGCGGGCGCATGCAGGTAGAGGGTCGGTGCGGCGCCGTCGCGCACCTTGCTCCGCGCCAATGTGCGTAACTGCGCATCGAGCACCACGCGCAACGGCGGCAGTACCTCGGTCGCCTCGCCCAGGCGCACGGTCAGCACAGGATCATCGGCCAACACGGTACCGGCACCGCTGAGGATCGCCCCGGCGCGCGCGCGCCAGCGCTGCACGTCCTGGCGCGCGGCGGCCCCGGTGATCCACTTGGATTCACCGCTAGCCAGGGCAGTGCGCCCGTCCAGGCTGGCCCCCAACTTGACCCGCAGCCATGGCCGCCCGCGCTCCACCCGCGACAGAAAACCGCGATTGAGCGCGCGCGCCTGCTCCTCCATCAACCCCGACTGCACCGCGACTCCAGCCTCGCGCAATAACGCGAAACCACCGCCGTTGACCTGTGGGAACGGATCGGCCATCGCCACCACCACCCGCGCCACGCCTGCTTCGATCAATGCCAGCGCACATGGTGGGGTGCGGCCGTAGTGCGCACACGGCTCCAAGGTGACGTAAGCGGTGGCACCACGGGCATACTCGCCGGCCGCGCGCAACGCGAACACCTCCGCGTGCGGACCACCGGCGCGCTGATGGAAGCCCTCGCCGACTTGTTCGTCATCGCGCACGATCACGCAACCGACCATCGGGTTTGGACGCGTGGTGTAGGCGCCACGCTCGGCCAAGCGCAGCGCCTGCGCCATCCAGCGATGATCGGCGGCGGAGAAGCCACTCATGCGGCGCACGCACCGGCGTCGATGCGCATCACCACCACCTGCAACAGACCCAGTGGCAGATCCGCATGCCGTTGCCAGCCCAGCCGTCGGTAGAACTCCACCAGTGGCAGTTCGCAATACAAGTACAGCCACTGCACCGAAAACCGTGCCGCAGCCTGCATGCCATGCGTAAGCAAGGCTGCACCGACACCGCTGCCACGCGCCTGCGGGCGCACGTACAGACTCGCCAGCCACGGCGAAAACGGGCGGACACACGCCACCTCGTTCTGCAGCAGGCTGACCGAACCCAGCCATGTCTGACCGTCGAGGGCGATCCAACTGGTCGGGATCCGGGTATCGCAGCGGTGGCTGCGCAGATCGGCCTCGGTTTCGGCCAGGCTCCAGTCGCCCAGCAGCGTGCCGAATGCCTGCATGTGCTCCTGCGCCAGGGCCGGAATATGCTGGGCCGCCTCGGCCAGACAAACGATGCGCATGCGCCTTTAACGCTTGCCGGACTTGTCGCCCGGCTTGCCAGTACGTACAAAGTCCAATAGTGGCAACTGTTCGCTGCCTACCGGCAGTTCGCGTTCGAGCTTCTCGATCTCCTCGCGAAAATCAGCCACGTCCTGGAAGCTGCGGTAGACCGAAGCGAAACGCACATAGCCAACATGATCGAGCTTGCGCAGTTCCGCCATCACATACTCACCGACTCGGATCGAAGGCAGTTCGCGTTCGCCAGACATGCGCACCTGATGCACCACCGCGCGCACCGCCGCTTCGATCTGTTCCTCGCCCACCGGGCGCTTCTGCAGCGCGCGATCGAAACTGATGCGCAACTTGCGCGCGTCGAACGCTTCGCGACTGCCATCGCTCTTGACCACGGTCGGCAATTTGAGTTCGACTGTCTCCAGGGTGCTGAAACGCTCGCCGCACGCCTCGCATTCGCGGCGCCGGCGGATCGTGGCGCCATCCTCGGACACGCGCGAATCGATCACCCGGGTATCGCTGTGCTGGCAGAACGGGCAGTGCATCAGCGCAGCCGGGACTCGGGATCCGCGAGCGCAGCCCCGAAAAAAGGCGAATGGCACGCACTACTCAGCCGCAAGGTCAGGCGTGCGAATGCAGGGACCGGCGCTTTCGCGGGACCCGGGTTCCGGGCCCCGGGTCCCGGCTTCTTAACCATACACCGGGTATTTCCTGCACTGCGCGGTCACCGCCTGACGCACGCGGGCCAGCACGGCCTCATCGGTCGGGGCATCGAGGACGTCGGCGATCCAGTTGGCCAGATCGATGCTGTCCTGTTCCAGATAACCGCGGGTGGTGATTGCCGGGGTGCCCAGGCGCAGGCCCGAGGTCACGAACGGCGAGCGCGGATCGTTGGGCACCGCGTTCTTGTTCACGGTGATGTGGGCCTTGCCCAACGCGGCCTCCGCATCTTTGCCGGACACGTCCTTGCCGATCATGTCCACCAGCATCAGGTGGTTTTCGGTGCCGCCGGAGACGATCTTGTAGCCGCGCGCGATCAGCGTCCTCGCCATCGCCTGGGCGTTCTTCACCACCTGCTGCTGATAGGTCTTGAACTCCGGCTCCAGGGCTTCCTTGAATGCCACCGCCTTGGCCGCGATCACATGCATCAGCGGACCACCCTGAATGCCGGGGAACACGATCGACTGCAGCTTCTTGGCCAGTTCCTCGCTCGCGCCCTGGGCCACGATGATGCCGCCGCGCGGACCGCGCAAGGTCTTGTGCGTGGTGGAGGTGACCACGTGCGCATGCGGCAGCGGGTTCGGGTAGACACCGGCGGCGACCAACCCGGCCACATGCGCCATGTCCACCAAGAAATAGGCACCGACCTTGTCGGCAATGGCGCGGAAACGCGCCCAATCGACGGCCTGCGAGTAGGCGGAAAAACCCCCGATCACCATCTTCGGCTTGTGTTCCAGGGCCAGCCGCTCGACTTCGTCGTAGTCGATCAGCCCCTGGTCGTTGACGCCGTACTGCACCGCGTTGAACAGCTTGCCGGAAGCATTGACCTTGGCGCCATGGGTCAGGTGGCCGCCGTGCGCCAGCGACATGCCCAGGATGGTATCGCCGGGCTGCAACAGTGCCAGGAACACCGCTTGATTGGCCTGCGAGCCACTGTGCGGCTGCACGTTGGCGTAATCGGCGCCGAAGAGTTGCTTGACCCGCTCGATCGCCAACTGCTCGGCGACATCGACGAACTCGCAGCCACCGTAATAGCGCTTACCCGGATAGCCTTCGGCGTACTTGTTGGTCAGTTGGCTGCCCTGTGCCTCCATCACCAGCGGGCTGCAGTAGTTCTCGCTGGCGATCAGTTCGACATGGTCTTCCTGGCGACCGGCTTCGGCGGCAATTGCCCGAGCCAGTTCGGGATCGTAGGTTTCGATACGGGTGGCGCGCAGGAACATCGGGTCTCCGGGAGGATCAGCAAAAGGCAGAGCGCTAGTTTAAGCCGCGCACGGCCCCAAGCGCGAACCCGAGATGGCGGCGGCCTTCGCGACCGCCACCATACTCCCGGGACCATCCTCAACGGCCATTGAGGACCAGGTCGGCGATGACGCCGGTGGCGATCGCGACCAACAGCAGGTCGCCCCGATCGTCGCGGACCCAGCGATAACCATAGGGTGGACGACTGACCCGATAACGGTCGTAGTCGTAGACCACGTCGTTGGGACCTTCGTATCGCTGGCCACGCGCCCAGTACGGCGGCGGCGGCGGGCGGTAATAGACGACATCAGCGCGCTCGCGGTAGCCGTCGCGGTAGCCGCGCTCGTATGCGCGTCGCGCTCGGTGCCGCTCATGTTCGCGTTCGCGCCAATAGTCGTCGCGGTCGACGTCGTGCCAACCGCGACCGTCCCAATCGCGATACGGGCCATAGGGCTCCCAGGCAAATGCCGTGGGCGCCATACAACCCAGCGCCAGCGCTGAGCAAAGGGCAAGGGTGGCAAAGCGTTTGACGTTCATGGCAACTCCATCACGTGATGTGGCGATTGCATTAATGCCACACACGTCTGAACCGCCTCCTGCTGCAACCGATTACGTATTCAGCTTGCTCGAAAGAGCTAAGGCGGCATTCATTCGAGCACCGCGACGGCGGCTGCGCCTCAGCCGAATCGGCCTTGCCGTTATACTGTTCACCATCCCTTTTCTGCCGCTGTCCGGCCGCCCAGGCCGGGCATCGGCATGCGCTACGGAGTCCCCATGTCGCAATACATCTACACCATGAACCGGGTCAGCAAGATCGTGCCGCCCAAGCGTCAGATCATCAAGGACATCTCGCTGTCGTTCTTTCCCGGTGCCAAAATCGGCCTGCTTGGCCTCAACGGCGCCGGCAAGTCGACCGTACTGAAGATCATGGCCGGCGTGGATACCGATTTCGAGGGCGAGGCACGGCCACAACCCGGCACCAAGGTCGGCTACCTGGCGCAGGAACCGGAGTTGGATCCCAACAAGACCGTCCGCGAATCGGTCGAGGAAGGCGTGGGCGAGGTGCTGCAAGCACAGGCCGCACTGGAGGCGGTCTACGCCGCCTATGCCGAAGAAGGCGCCGATTTCGACGCACTGGCCAAGGAGCAGGAGCGTCTGGAGGCGATCCTGGCCGCGGGCGATGCGCACACGCTGGAGAATCAGCTCGACATCGCCGCCGACGCGCTGCGCCTGCCGCCATGGGAGGCCAAGATCGCCAACCTTTCCGGTGGCGAGAAGCGCCGCGTGGCGTTGTGCCGGCTGCTGCTGCAAAAACCGGACATGCTGCTGCTCGACGAACCCACCAACCACCTCGACGCCGAATCCGTGGAGTGGCTGGAGCAGTTCCTGGCGCGCTATGCCGGCACCGTGGTGGCGGTCACCCACGACCGCTACTTTCTCGACAACGCCGCCGAGTGGATTCTGGAACTGGACCGCGGCCGCGGCATTCCGTGGAAGGGAAACTACACCGAGTGGCTGATGCAAAAGGACGAGCGCCTCAAGCAGGAAGACAACCAGGAAAAGGCACGGCAGAAGGCGATCCAGAAGGAACTGGAATGGTCGCGACAGAACGCCAAGGGCGGCCGCACCAAAGGCAAGGCGCGCCTGGCCCGCCTGGAAGAACTGCAATCGGTCGATTATCAGAAGCGCAACGAGACCAACGAACTGTTCATCCCACCGGGCGAGCGCCTGGGCAACGCGGTGATGGAGTTCAAAAACGTCTCCAAGAAATTCGGCGACCGCCTGCTGATCGACAACCTGTCAATGATCGTCCCGCCCGGCGCAATCGTCGGCATCATCGGCCCCAACGGTGCCGGCAAGTCCACGCTGTTCAAGATGATCACCGGCCAGGAAAAACCCGACGCGGGCGAAATCGTGGTCGGCCCGACCGTGCAACTGTCCTACGTCGACCAGAGCCGCGACACGCTGCAAGGCAACCACAACGTGTTCCAGGAAATTTCCGGTGGCCTGGACATCCTCAACATCAATGGCGTGGAGATCCAGTCGCGCGCTTACATCGGCCGCTTCAATTTCAAGGGCCAGGATCAGCAGAAACTGGTCGGCTCGCTGTCCGGCGGCGAGCGCGGCCGCCTGCACATGGCTAAGACCCTGTTGCAGGGCGGCAACGTGCTGTTACTCGACGAGCCATCCAACGACCTGGACATCGAAACCCTACGCGCACTGGAAGACGCGCTGCTGGAGTTCCCGGGGAACACCTTCGTGATTTCGCACGACCGTTGGTTCCTGGATCGCATCGCCACGCACATCCTCGCCTTCGAAGGCGATTCGCACGTGGAGTTCTTCCAGGGCAACTACCGCGAATACGAAGAGGACAAGAAGCGCCGCCTGGGCGACGATGCCGGCCCCAAGCGGCTGCGCTTCAAGGCACTGAAGTAACCCCTTTCGCCGCACGCGCACGGCTCTCGCAGATTCCGCAGCGGGCCGTGCGCGTTACGGGCGGCATACGTGTGCATGCCGATCGCACACCGACACCGCACTCGCCAACAAAAAAGCCCCGCGTTTAGCGGGGCTTTTGCGTAGTACGCCGTAACGCGTGCGATCAATCGATATCGAGGAAGCTGCGTAGCTGCTCCGAACGACTGGGGTGCCGCAACTTGCGCAGCGCCTTGGCCTCTATCTGACGGATGCGCTCGCGGGTGACGTCGAATTGCTTACCGACTTCTTCGAGCGTGTGGTCGGTATTCATGTCGATGCCGAAGCGCATGCGCAGCACCTTGGCTTCGCGTGGAGTCAGCCCCGCCAGCACATCGCGCACGGTCTCGGAGAGGTTGATGTTGGTGGTGTTCTCGATCGGGGACTCCACATTGGTGTCCTCGATGAAATCGCCCAGATGCGAATCCTCGTCGTCGCCGATCGGGGTCTCCATCGAGATCGGCTCCTTGGCGATCTTCATCACCTTGCGAATCTTGTCCTCGGGCATGTCCATTTCCTTGGCCAGCTCCTCCGGCGTGGCCTCGCGGCCATACTGTTGGAGCATCTGCCGGGAAATGCGGTTGAGCTTGTTGATCGTCTCGATCATATGCACCGGGATGCGGATGGTGCGCGCCTGATCGGCGATCGAACGGGTGATCGCCTGACGGATCCACCAGGTGGCATACGTCGAGAACTTGTAGCCGCGACGGTATTCGAACTTGTCCACCGCCTTCATCAAGCCGATGTTGCCTTCCTGGATCAGGTCGAGGAACTGCAGACCGCGGTTGGTGTACTTCTTGGCGATGGAGATCACCAGGCGCAGGTTGGCCTCGACCATTTCCTTCTTGGCCTTGCGCGCCTTGGCTTCGCCGTAGGCCATGGCCCGGCTGATCTCCTTCAACTCGGTCAGGCTGAGGTAGGTGGACTGCTCCACCCCCACAGTGGCTTCCTGCTCGGCAATGATCTGATCCTTGACATCGCGCAACGCCGAGGACCATTTCTGCTTGCGCTTGAGTGCGTCATCGACCCAGACCACGTTGGTCTGATTGCCTTCCCAGGAACGGATGAAATCCTTGCGCGGCATGCGCGCCACGTGGGTCGCCAGGTGCAGCACGCGACGCTCGTGTTCCTTGACCTGCGCCATGGCATCGCGCAACTTGCGCACCAGGGCATCGGTCAGCGGTAGCGGCAGCTTCAAGGTGACAAACACCTCGGCAATGTCGTTGCGCAGCTTGGCGACCAGCTTGTGTTCGGCGCCGTTCTTGGCATAGGCCTTTTTGAACTTGGCGTACTCGGCGGACAGGACTTCCATCCGCCGTGCGACCTCGGCCGGATCCGGACCCGTCGGGCCAGCATCCTCTTCGCTGGCATCGACATCGGCGTCTTCATCCTCGTCCCCGGCGGCATCGGCGGCGGCGCTATCGTCCTCGGCCACCACCACCGGCGCCGGCTCTTCCTCGATCAGATCGTTGAAACCGACCACGATCTCGGCCAGCCGCTTCTTGCCTTCCTTGTGCTGCTCGTAATCCTCGAGCAGGGTCTCCACCGCCAGCGGGAACGCGCCGAGCGCGGCCTGGACCTGGCTCAGACCCTCCTCGATGCGCTTGGCGATCGCGATCTCGCCTTCACGGGTCAACAGCTCTACTGTGCCCATCTCGCGCATGTACATGCGCACCGGATCGGTGGTGCGGCCACCCTCGGTGTCGAGCGCGGTCAACGCGGCAGCGGCTTCTTCGGCGGCGGTGTCGTCGACTTCGCGGTTACCGGTGTTGCCGTCGTTCAGCAGTAGCGTCTCGGCATCTGGCGCAACCTCATGGACATCGATGCCCATGCCGTTGATCATGCCGATGATGTCTTCGATCTGTTCGGGATCGACCAAATCGTCGGGAAGGTGGTCGTTGACTTCGGCGTAGGTCAGATAGCCCTGTTCCAGGCCCTTGCTGATCAGTTGCTTGATGTCGGATTGCTGGGCAGGACGTTCGTTGGCCATGAGTGCGCGCGCCACCGGCATAGATGATGAAGGAGTGAACCTAGCATTATAACAGCCTGGACCGCCGGTTGTCGGACCATATGTCTGAATTGCTACGCCCAGGAGCCCTGCGGCAACGCATCTCACTTCGAATCAAAGCACGTTACGCTCTTTCAAGGCCGCAGCAGGAACGTGACCGGGCCGTCATTGACTAGGCTGATCACCATATGGGCACCGAAGCGACCACTTTCCACCCCTGGTGGGTGCTGCGCCCGGCACAACTCCAGCAAGCGATTGAAACCGTGTTCAGCCTCGACAGGGGACGCGGCGGTGGTGAAGCTGGGGCGCATCCCCGTGCCCGTATCGGCAGCCAGAGTGAACTGACTGACCAGTAACAGGCCACCGGCGGTCTCGCGCAACGAGCGGTTCATGCGCCCGCTGGTGTCGGCAAATACCCGGTAGCCGAGCAGGCGTTCGGCCATGCGTCGGAACGTGGCATCGTGGTCTCCCGGCTCCACCGCCACCAGCGCCAGCAGGCCGGGCCCGATGCGACCGATCACCTCCCCGTCGACACTGACCGAGGCCTGGGTGACGCGCTGGATCAAGGAGAGCATGTGTAACCGCCGAACGCCGAACTGGTAACGCAAAAGCATGCGACTTCGACACCCTCACTGTCACCTCACCCGCACGACTTACACAGGTGAGGGACACCGGCTCACCCCGGCGCGCGGACCGATCCCCGCGCTAGCCAGCCTGACGCGTCCTGCCGAGCGGATAAACTGCGGCAATGAAACCCGCCACATGCGCTTCCCTGCTGTACCGCTGCGCCGCCGCCGTGGCACGCCTGCCCTGGCCATGGTTGCGACGCCTGGCCGATGGCCTGGCCTGGCTGTGGCAACGTAAAGACGTGCGCGAAAGCCGGGTGGTGCGGCGTAACCTGGAACTCGCCTATCCCGAACTGCTCCCCAGCGAACGCATCGCCCTGCATCGCGACGTGCTGCGCTCCACCGCGCGGCAGGCGTTCGAAACCCTCGTGTTGTGGACCCGACCACCCGCACAGAACCTAGCACGGCTACGCCAGCGCCACGGCCAGGAACTCTACGACGCCGCGCTGGCCTGCGGCCGTGGGGTGATCGTAGCCGCACCGCACTTCGGCAATTGGGAATTGCTCAACCAGTGGTTGGCCTCGCGCGGGGACATCGCCATCGTCTACCGCGTGCCGGAGTCGGCAATCGGCGACGCCTTCCTGCAACGGGTGCGCCGCGGCGAAGGCGTGCGCCAGGTGCGTGCGGAAGGGCCCGCGGTACGCCAGTTGTTCAAGGTGCTCAAGGACGGCGGCGCGGTCGGCATCCTGCCCGACCAACAACCCAAAGCCGGCGACGGGGTATTCGCGCCCTTCTTCGGGGTGCCGGCGCTGACCATGACCCTGGTCAACCGTCTGGCCGAACGCACCAACGCGACCGTCCTGTTCGCCTGGTGCGAACGCGTGGGCAACGACCTGGAATTCGCCCTGCACGTGCAACCGGCGCCGCCAGCGGTCGCCGACGCGGATCCCCTGCGTGCGGCCACTGCGCTCAACGCCGGGGTCGAGCGCGTGGCCCGACGCGACCCGGCACAGTATCAGTGGACGTACAAGCGCTACACCCTGCGTCCGGATCCGACCGAACCCAATCCCTATGCCACAGCCCGTCATCCGCACTGAACGCGGCCGGCAAACCAGAACGCGGGATCAATCGTCCTGGGGATCGACGGGACCATCGAGGATGCGCTGATAGAACGCCAGGTCCAGCCAGCGCCCGAACTTGAAACCGGCTTCGCGCACGGTACCGGCATGCACAAAGCCCAGTTGTTCGTGCAGCGCGATGCTGCCAGCGTTGCTGGCGTCGATGCCTCCAACCAGCACATGCACTCCGCGGGCCTTCGCGGTGTCGATCAGCGCCTGCAGCAGGCGCCGCCCAACCCCCTTGCCGCGATGCCCGCAATGTACGTAGACCGAATGCTCGACGCTGTATTTGAACGCGGGCCAGGCGCGGAAGGGGCCATACGTGGCGAAACCGAGCAACGTGCCGACCTCGTCTTCGAGTCCAAGCACCGGCAATGCGCCGGCATGCTTGGCCGCGAACCAGGCCGACATGCTCTCCGGCGGTCGCGGACGGTAATCGTAGAGCGCGGTGGAATGCACGATGGCCTCGTTGAAGATCTCCAGGATCGCCATCGCATGGCGCGGCTCGGTGCAGTGGACAAGGTGCATGCGGAACGGCGTTGAGGGGGGATACGGCACAGTAGAAACCAATCGACAACACTTGAAAACCGCGGCTCTCCCCAGTCGCGTTCCCACATTCGGCGCATCCGGTTGCATCGCCGGCCCCGCGCGAGCAGGCACAGTGCGTTCCACCCCATAAACGCTCGCGACGCACGCAAAGCGCGCGACAATAGCGCACGCGCCCATCCCCGCCACCGTCGCGCACTTCAAGACCATGCCGGCCTTGAAGCGCCGGCGCCGCCCCCCATCTGGAATCGTGCATGAACCGTCCACCTGACATGTCCGCACATGCCTTCGGCGACCCTGGCGCGATCCGCAGCGAACGCGCTGCCTCGGAACTGCGCGCCGGACGCCCCGTGCTGATCCAGAACCACAGCGGCCATCTCCGTGCAGCTATGGCCCTGGACAGCAGCACCGCGCAGTCCTACCACCGTTTCGCTCAGGCTGCGGCGCACCGGCACTACCTGTTCGTGACGTCCACCCGCGCGCAGGTGTTGGGCCTGGACGCACCTCAGGGTGCACGCATTGCCCTGGCTGGGCAGTCCTACGACGCTCTGGCGACGCTGGCCTACCTGCGGGATAGTCCGGCGCCCGTGCAGTGGCGACCGGGCGACGCACTCGATGCAGGCGCCGCCGACATCGCGCGGCTGGGGCTGCTACTGCCAGCCATCGTCGCCGTAGAACTCGACCGTGACGACAGCGCATTCCAAGGCTGCCATACACTGCAATTGGCGGACCTGGAACACGCATGCACCTTGGCAGCCGCCGACAGTTACGAACTGGTCACCCGTACCCAGGTGCCGCTGCGCGACCTCGGCCCCTGCGAATTCGTCGTGTTTCGTGGTGGGGTGGCGCAACGCGACCAGGTGGCGATCGTGATCGGCCAACCCGACCTAACCGCGCCGGTGCCAGTGCGGGTGCACTCGTCCTGCTTGACCGGCGACCTGTTCGGTTCGCTCAAGTGCGATTGCGGCGACCAGTTACGGCACGGTCTGGACATGCTCAAGCAACTCGGCGGCGGCGTGCTGCTGTATCTGGACCAGGAAGGCCGCGGTACCGGCATCGCCACCAAAATGCGCGCCTACGGCTACCAACACGACGGCCTGGACACCATCGACGCCGACGCACAACTGGGTTTCGGCGCCGACGAGCGCCGCTACGCCGGTGCGGTGGCGATGCTGCGCGGGTTGGGCATCGCTCGGGTGCGCCTGCTGACCAATAATCCGTCCAAGGCCGAGCGCCTGCGTGCAGCCGGTGTCGAGGTCACCGAGCGCATCCCGGTCACCGGCACGATCACCGCCGAGAACGAAGGCTATCTGCGCACCAAAGCCGCCCGCGCCGGCCATGCGCTGGACGTGGACACTTTGCTGCGAGCCGGACGCGAAGGGTAGCTAACAAAACGACTACGTCGCCGCCGAACGGGCGCGGGCAGTGCTCGGAAATCCTCATGTACCCGCTCACTGCGGTTCCTGCGCGCTGTACGCCCCCACCAGACAGCGACTCGCGACGTTTTGTTAGCCACTCTAACTAAAGGGCGTGATGCACGTTGAATTGCGCGCGAAGCCAGCTGAGGCGCGTTGAGACAAAGCATGCACAGTCGGCCAATCGGAGCGCAACGCACCTCGAGCACCGCATGTGCCCTCAGCGATCCACCGCGCGCCCCCAATAGCCGATGCGGCGACGGATCTTCAGTTTGCGCCAGAAATTCCACGGCTTGCGCCGGGGGTTGCGTCCGCCTTCGGCGACAAAGTCATCGATCGCACGCAGCACCCGCTCGCTGGACAGGCCATCGCGATACGGATGCAGGCCGTCGGCAAACGCACGGATCGCCGCCATCAACTCCGGCGGGCGCTGCAACGCACGGCGGATCGCCGGCTCGAACTGCGCCGGATCGTCGATGTCGATCAGGTGCGGCCCCGGACGTCGATTCTTGAAAGTCACCACGGGCTTGTACGTGAGCAGGAATTCGTTGAGCGCGGACGAGGTATCCGAGCACATCATGTCCACCTGCGGGAAAAGTTCCAGAATATTGTCGTTCTCGGCAAAGCGCAGAAACGCACTCTCCAGCGCGCGATAACGCGCGACTATCGCCGGGTCCATCTTCGGATGAAAGGTCACGATCCAGCGCCACTCGCCGCTGCGCGAAAGCCGCTCCACTTCGTCGTAAAGCAGACCGGCCGCGCTCCACGACGGCGAGAACGTCGAGTGATACAGGATCACCGGCGGCTGCCGCACCGGGACGAGTTCGGCACCGATTTCACGCATGAACGGATCGAGCTTGGGGAAACCGGTTTCCTTGACGGCGAAGTGGCCGAGCTTGCGCGCCAGCGCGCCGAACGCCTGGGTGTCGCGCGGGCCAGTGGTGCAGTACAGATCGAAAAACCCGCGAACATAAATGTGACGCGGCTTACCGGCGTCGAAACCGTGGAAGGTCTCGACTTTCACTCCCGGGAAGAAATGCGGCACCGCATTGCTGGAGGTGATCACCGCATAGGGATTCCACGCCAGCACCTGCTCCACCGTGGCCAGGTGTCGCTCGTCGGCGCTCAAGTCCTCGGCGCCAGGGCCATCGAAAAACCACGCTGCCTCATCGCCACGCGCGCGGATCGCCGCCTGCAATGGGCGCAGGATCGCCAGTGCGTAGCGTTCAGACCCGTACAGCAAATAGTGCTTGCTCATCAATGCTCCAGATCGTGCCGTTGCAGTTGCGTCCGCGCCTGTTCCACAGAGGCCGGGTTGTACTGCATCTCGTAGTAGCGCATGCGCTTGTAAAGTGCATAACTGGCTGCAGTCTGCGCCACGATAAAGCCTCGCCACCCATCCAGGCACGCCAAGCGCAGCAGATAATCTTTAAGGAAAGCGCCGACGAACACGAACGGGCTCTGCCACATTCTCACCGGCTTACGTTTGTCGCGCCAGCCAAGCGCCTTCAGTTCGGCATAACGCAACACCTTGAGCTGCTTATGCACCAAGGTCGGATTGTGCAAGTGATGAAAAGGCGGCGCGAACTCGGCGCTGGCGCCATCGAAGCGCAGCGACTCATGCACGCGTGCCTCGCTCCAGCGCGCCCGCCCACGGTGATACAGACGTGCCAGGCGTTCGCCGACCATGGGTTTGTACCAGCGCATCGGCACCCCCATGTACCAAGTGCTACGCCGCAGCCACACCGCATCCACGCGATTGTCGCGCAACAGCGACGGGAGCCGCGCCAAGCATTCGACACGCAAGGCATCAGATAGAAATTCATCGGCGTCCAGCACCAGGATCCAGTCGTATGCGGCCTGCGTGGAGGCGAAATTGCGCTGCGGGCCAAAGCCCAGCCATGCCTGCTCGACCACGCGCGCACCATGCGCACGGGCGATCGCCACGGTGTCATCGGTACTGCCGCAGTCCACCACCAGCTTATCGCCAGCGAACGGCACGCTGTCCAGGCAGCGCGCGATGTTGGCGGCTTCGTTGTAAGTCATCACCACCAGGCTGAGCGGCAAGGTGGTCACGGCGGCGTCGGCCATGGCGCGCGGTATCCGGAAGAGTGCGATGCGGACGGCCAGCGATACCAGGCGCCACACCGCGAGCTGCGGGATCGGCAGTCTAACGGCTTCGCGCCGCACCTTCAGCGGTCGCGCCCGTCGCCTCGGCGGCCTCGCGCGCCGCCAGGCCGATCAACACACCGACCAACGCGACGTAAAACCCGGTCGTCACCTGGTGCGCAAACATCGACTGGGTCATGCCGCACAACACATAGGCCGCAACCACCATGATCCCCGCCGCCGCAGGGCCATGGAACTCGCGCTGCTGACGCCGTCGGTACAGACGCACCAGCACCCACATCGGCACGCCATAGACCATCAGGATCAACAATGTGCCGGGGATACCCTGGGTGGCACTCCACTCGGCCAGATCGTTGTGCGCGTGCCCAAGATGGCAGCGCTCCACCCAGGTGCGCCGCCGGCAATCCGGCAGGCGCAGCATGGCGGTGTCGAAACGACCGACACCGACGCCGAGCAGCGGATGGTCAACGAAGGTCGCCGCCGCCACTTGGATGCGCTCGATGCGCGCGCCGGCCGAAGAATCGCTATCGCCACGTTCGTAGCGCAGCACATCGTGATGCAGTTCGCTCAGACGGGTCTGGCGGCTCAGCGTGGGGATACTCAAGACCAGAATCGCCGCCAGCGCGGCGAGCACGCCCAGGATCAACAGCCGGGTCGCGCCACTGCGCCAACGCACGCCGCACAGCGCGGTGACCAGCAGTAGCAGCAGCACGCCCAGCCATACGCCACGGCTACCGCTGAGCAAAATGGTCGCGCCACCGGCCACGACCGCGCCGATCGTCCACAACCAATGGCCACGCGGGCGGCAGAACACCGCCAGCACCATCAGCACCAGCACCACATCGGCCAGCACGATGGCGTTGGTCCATCCCTCCGCGCGCGGCTGGCCCTGCAACACCTGTACGCTGGCCAGCACCAGTGCGCCGAAGATGCCGAGCAGCGCCCCACACCACAACAACCGTTGCGGCGGGCGCAACGCGTACACCCACAACGCCGTCCACGGCAACACCAGAAAACGGGTGCGATTATCGATCTCCTTCAGCGGTTGCCCGAAATGCAACAACGAACACAGCGACAACCCGATCACCAACAACGCCAGGATCCACAGCCAGCGCAGTGAGGGCTGCAACGGCCGCACCGCCTGACCCAGGCGCGGCAGCGCCAACAGGCTGGTGGTCAGCAGCAATAGACCGAACGGCAGCAGTCCGCCGCGCAGGCTCACCACCAGCGCCGGCAGGCATAACAACGCCAGCGCCGCTCCCCGCTCAGCAATGGCCTGGCGAGAAAATGCGAAGAAAGCATGTCGAGGCACGCTGGATCGAGGCATCAAAATGACAGCGAGAAGGAGAAGGAGCGGCGATGATCCAAGTTGGAGACCTAACCCGACCTGACCTGCTCGCGATCGGTGTCGCTGGGGCTTGGCTGATCGGACGGCAAGACTTCACCGAGCAGGTCGGCCACGGCGGCATGCAGGCATTGGTCGAACTCGCGCCGACGCAACTCGAAGAACCCACGCGCCGCCGTGCCCAGGGCATCGCACTGCATCGGCGAGAGCGCCAAGGCCTGCGCCACTGCCCGTTCGATGCCGGCGACGTCGATCCGATAGCGCACACCGAGGTTGTCGACGCCCTCGCCGACCGGATCGACCAGCACCCCACGCTCGACCGTCACCAGTTCGTTCATCGGCGCGCCATTGGTGGTGATCACCACCGCGCCGACGCTCATCGCCTCCATGATGTAATGGCCAAAGCCTTCGACCTCGGACGGACACAGGTGGAAGCGGTGCACATTCTGCAGGCGGCGCAATTCGCCCTGGTCCAGATAGCCGGTCAGATAATCGATGTTCTCGGCCTGAATGGAATGCGACCTCTTGGCACTCTGCACCACTGTCAGCCGCGGCCACTCCGGATGCTGCGCCCAGGCCTGCAGCAACAGCGCGGTGCCTTTGGCCGTACTGCGTCCGGCCACGTGCAAGCAGGCGCGCTCGCGCGGCACCTCCGGGCGGTAGCAGTCGTCACTGCAGAAACCGATGAAGGCGGTCGCCGGCCCCATCGTGGAGAAGCGTTGCTCGGCCTGACGGGTCTTGCACAACACCTGTTTGAAGCGCGGCAGCCAAGGCAGCCACTTGGCGAGGAACCATTCCGGATTGGGCACCAAGGCGTTGCAGCGGCCGCTGTTCAGGCAGCGCGGATACACACGCTCCAGGAAGATCTGCAGGTCGGCGCGCCCGCACAACAGGCTGTACAAGCACAGGCGCAGTTCCCGCAAATGATTGGACAGGCGCACGGTGCCGAACCCCAACACTTCGACCTGATAACGGCCACTGCTGCGCAAGGTCTCGGCGACCAACTGCAGATCGCGGCTCAAGCCACTGCCGTTATCGCGGCTGATGACGCGGATTAGGCGTGGCCGCATCATGCATCGCCTCCCAGGCGTGAGGCACACGCCCCGTCACCGACCCTGCAACGCCACGAAGGAGGATGATCGCAGATCATTCAAAACGTTCCTTTTCCTGCTCACGCAAGCGATCGCGGTCGTCATCGGTGACCACGCAGCGGCCATGCACGGCAGCGGCCGGAACCAGCCACCAGGTCCGCCGGTTGGACTCACCAATCAGGGTGCTGGCGCGGCGTTGGATGCAGCTCAGCATCGCCGTGTCCTGGACCAGCAGCCAGCGCCGTTGCGGCGCCTGCGCCTGCCAAGCAATGCCACGACGCAACTGCTCGTCCCATGGCACCACAAAACCGAAGGTAACGGCAGGCCGGTCGGCCATCAGCAGGTTCTGTTCTTTCCATGCAACCAGACCCAGTTCGGCATCCGGACCGACCCGGCGCCCGACCGCGTCCATCACCCCACGCGCAGAACTGGACACGTTGATCAGCGGGTACACCAGCACCCCAGCCAGCACCCAGACCATGGTCAGCAGCGACACCATCGCCAGTTCGGGACGCCGCCGCACAAAGACCGTCAGGCTGACCACGCCCCATAGCCCGATCGCTACCAGCGTCCAGCCAAGCAACTGCACCGTGGCCAAATCGATACCGCGATCCTGCATCATCCGCACGCGGAAGCCATGATTGAGCAGGATCGCCGCACCGACGCCGCCGATGACCAGCGTCAGCAACACAGTGAACGCGCGCAACACACGCTTGATCCCGGTCTTGCGTAACAACCCGGGGAGCAGCGGCGCCATCGCCAGGCACAGCATCGGCAAGGCCGGCAGAACGTAGACATCGCGCTTGCCGCTGGGGATCGAGAAAAACAGCACGATCAGCCCCCACCACGCCAGCGGCAGCAGGTAACGCGCATCGCGCCGACGCAGGCGCCTTGCCCAGGCCGGGATCGCCCAGGGCAATGCCAGCAGCACCGGCAGCCACATGCTCGGCATCACCCCGAAAAAGTACAACGGCCCGTGCGCGTGGTCCCAGGACTTGGCATAGCGCCCGGCCGTTTGCCGGAACAGGATGTCGTTGAGATAGGCGCGGTATTCCGGCGCGTGCGCCGACAACGCCATGGTCACCATCGGCACCAACCAGAGCGACACCGCCACCAGGAACGCCAATGGCCCCCACCAGAAGCGCCGATCACGCGCACCGACGACGCAGCCGCGCCAGTGCGCCAGCGACGCCGCGGCGGCCGGCAGCACCATCAGCAACGCCAGCGCGCCCACGCCCTTGGTGATCGTGCCCAGGCCCGCAGCGAACCAGCCTAACGCCCACAGCCGCCAATCCGGGCCACGCAACAGGTGGCGCAGCAGAGCGTAATTCGCCAGGGTGATGTAGAACACCACCAATGGATCGATTTGCGCCCTCTTCGCCTGATAAGTGAATTGAAAGGCGAACAGCAGCGCGTAGGCCGCGTACATTCCGACCCGGCGCGTCCACAGGCGCCGGCCCAGATCGTAGACACAGGCCAGCGTGCCCAATCCCGCCAGCAACGACGGCAGCAGAAACGCCACCCGCCAATTCCCCAGCAACGTGTAGACGCTGGCTTGCAGCCACATCAGCATCGGCGGTTTGTCCGAGTACAACTCGGTCCCGCGACGCGGGAACAGCCAATCGCCGCTCTCCACCATCTGCTTGGCGACCAACGCAAAGCGCGGCTCGTCCGCCGGATGCGGATCGCGCAGACCGAGGCCGGCGCCGAGCACCAGCAAAGCCAGCACGGCCAGCAACCAGAACTCTCGAGACGCGCGGGTCTTCAGCATGGGGCGCGATGATACCGGGACCGGTTCACGCCGTCTTGCGCAGACGGGCGTAGAAGAACCCATCGGCATGCTGCTCGCCGGGCAGACGCTGGCGGCCGCCGCCACTGGGATGCCCGCAGGCAGCGCCCGGATCCTCCGGCGCCGCGTCCGCATGGCGCGCCAACATCGCCTGCAACTGCCGCGCATTCTCATCCTGCAACAGCGAACAGGTGGCGTAAACCAGCACCCCGCCCGGCCGCAACACCTGCCAGCCGGCATCCAGCAGGCGCGCCTGCAGCGCTTGCAGCGCGACCAGGTCCTCGCCTCGCCGGTGCAGCAGCACGTCCGGCTGGCGACGCACGATGCCAGTGGCCGAGCACGGCGCATCGAGCAGCACCGCGTCGAACGGCACGCCATCCCACCATGTCTGCGGCTGCGCCGCGTCGGCGACCTGCAGTCGAGCCTGCGTCCCGCTACCGATACGCTCGAATGTCTCGCGCACGCGCTGCAGACGCCGGGCGTCCACATCCAACGCGGTCAGGCACAAAGTCGGATCGCGTTCGAGCAAATGTGCGGATTTGCCGCCGGGCGCGGCGCAAGCGTCGAGCACACGCGCACCCGGTGCCGGCGCCAGCACATCGGCGACCTGTTGCGCGGAGGCATCCTGTACCGAAACCCAGCCCTCGGCGAAACCAGGCAAGGCACTCACCGCCACCGGCACGTGAAGACAAACCGCATCGGCGAGTGCCGACGCTGCCTGCGCGGCGATGCCGGCATCGGCCAGCGCCTGTAGGTAAGCCGCGCGCGTGCCGCGCTGGCGGTTGACCCGCAGCCATAGCGGCGCGGGCTGCTGGCTGGCGGCAAAGATCGCCTCGGCTTGTTCGGGCCAGTCGGCACACACCGCATCGCGCAACCACAGCGGCCAACCGGCATCGGCGGGAACCTCAGGTAACCCATCGCGCAACGCGCGCCGCAGCAACGCATTGACCAACCCGGCCTGGCGCGGCCGCTCCAGCGCACGCGTCGCCTCGACCGTCGCCGACAGCGCGGCGTGCGGCGCCAACCCCAGCACATCGAGCTGGGCAAACCCGGCCAGCAACAGGGCACGTAGTTCGGCATCGCGTTGCGGCAATTGTTTCTGCAACCACAAACGCAGCGCCGCCTCATAGGCAGGACGCCGGCGCAACACGGCAAAGCAGATCGCCTCCACCAGCGCGCGGTCGCGCGCATCGGGTAACCCCGGCAGCGCAGCGGCAAGTTCGGCCTTCAACGAGCGACCGCGATCGATCACCGCCACCAGCACCCGGGCAGCGACGACCCGCGGCGCCACGCCCGGTGGCAACCCGACGGTTGACGGCACGCTCATCGCCGAATGCCCCAATTTCAGGCCAACACCGGCAGGTCGCGCCGCGCGTTGAGATAATCGGCTGCGGTAATCGCCTTGCCTCCCTCCCGCTGCAGTATGCGCAGGCGCAACGCGCCCTGACCGCACGCGATGTCGATACCCTGCTTGGACGCGGTCAGCAAAGTGCCAGGCTGCTGCTTATGCGCCAAGTCAAGCGCGATCGCGCCGTGTACTCGGACCCGCTCGCCAGCCAGCACTGCTTCAGCGACCGGCCACGGAGTGAAGGCACGCACCTGCCGTGCCAGATGCGCTGCCGACTGCTGCCAGTCCAGCCGTGCCTGCGCCTTGTCCAGCTTGTGCGCGTAGGTAACGCCGGTCGCGGACTGCGGCTGCGCCACCGGGCGCAATCCCGCGCGCAGCAGACCTAGACCGTCGGACAACACCCGTGCGCCGAGGGCCGCCAGCCGATCATGCAATTGCCCACCGGTTTCGGCCTCGTCGATCGGAGTGCGCTGGGAGAGCAACACTGGACCGGTGTCCAGGCTGGCGTCCATCTGCATCAGACACACCCCGGTCTCGGCATCCCCGGCCTCGATCGCGCGCTGGATCGGCGCGGCGCCACGCCAACGCGGCAGTAGCGAGGCATGCACGTTCCAGCAGCCGTAAGTCGGGATGGCCAACACCGCCTTTGGCAGGATCAAGCCGTAGGCCACCACCACCATCAAATCCGGTTGCAGCACGCGCAGCGCCTGCAGCGACTCCGGTGCACGCAGGGTATTCGGCTGCAACACCGGAATACCGCGTGCCACCGCTTCCAACTTGACCGGCGACGGCGTCAAACCACGACCACGACCAGCAGGCCGGTCGGGCTGCGTGTAAACCGCGATGACCTCATGGCGCTGCGCGGCAGCACGCAACGACGGCACGGCGAAGTCCGGCGTACCGGCAAAGACGATTCTCATTGGCAAGGATGTCGAAAAAGAAAAAGAGGAATGCGCCTGGTAGACAGCGGCCGACCCAACAGCGGCATTGCGGCGCCACCACCCGGTCGCGCAACGCCAGGCTCTCAGGCCACGTGCTTGCGCGCCTTGACTAGCTTCTTGCGCACCATTTCACGCTTGAGCGGGGACAGGTAGTCGACGAACAACTTACCGTCGAGGTGATCCATCTCATGCTGCACGCACACCGCCAGCAGGCCATCGGTGGTCAACTCCTGCGACTGGCCCTGACGGTCCAGGTAGCGCACGGTGATGGAGTCGGAGCGGGTCACATCGGCGTAGATCCCAGGCACCGACAGACAGCCCTCTTGGTGCACTTGCTCGCCTTCGCGCTGCACGATCTGCGGATTGACGAACACCTGCGGGGCATTTTTCTCCTCGCTCACGTCGATCACCATGAACCGTTTGTGCACATCCACCTGACTGGCCGCCAGGCCGATGCCGGGGGCCGCGTACATGGTGTCGAACATATCGTCGAGCAGACGCTGGAACGCCACACTGGCGACTTCGGCAGGATCGACCGGCTCGGCCTTGGTGCGCAGGCGCGAATCGGGAAACTCGAGGATTGTGAGCAGGGCCATGGCGGTACCCAGGATGGGGGCACGAAACAATTCGGCAAGACCAGCAGATTCTACCCGTTTCTGAATCCGGCGCTTGCGCCACGCCCAGGGTTCTAGACTATAGTGCGCCAACCTGTTGGGGAATCAGGCTGCTCACTCATGTTCAATCGACTCCGTACGGTCGTCGCCGTCGCGATGCTCACCGTAGCGACCTATGCCGTCTCGGCGAGCATGGCCGCCGAACATCCCGATACCTATGTGGTGCGCAAAGGCGACACCCTGTGGGCCATCGCCGGACGCTTCCTCGGCAAGCCATGGTTGTGGCCGGAAATCTGGCAGGCCAACCCGCAGGTGCAGAACCCGCACCTGATCTATCCCGGCGACGTCCTCAGCCTGGCCTACCTAGACCGGGTAGCGCACGCCGAGATCAAGCCAGGCCCGCGCCAGGAGGCGCCGATCGACACGATCCCTCTGTCCCAGATCGAGCCGTTCCTGAAGAATCTGCGCGTGGTCGACCGTATCGACGGCCTGCCCTACGTGGTCGGCCTTGAGGACAACCGCATGCGCGCGACCACCGGACAACTGGTCTACGCCGTCGGGCTGGGCACGTCCCAGGTCGGGCAGCGGTATGCCGTGGTGCGCCCGACCGTGCGCTACGTACTGCCCAAGCTCAGCGACGACCTCGACGCCGCAGGCCGCAGCATCCCGGGGAGCGGCAACCTCTGGCAGACCTTCGTGCCGCCGGACAAGCGCCGCGAGTCACTCGGCTACGAACTGGCCCAGGTCAACATCGGCACCGTCACTCGCGCATCAGGCAACGACAACCAGGCCACCACCCTGCTGTTGCAGGACAGCGCGCGCGAAGTGCGCGCCGGCGACCGTCTGATCGCGGTCGAGGCGCAACCCTACGACCTGCAATTCGTCCCGCATCCAGCATCCAAGCAGGCACTGGCGGCCGGGATGCGGGTACTGGCGGTGGCTGACGCGTTCAGTGCGGCCGGCCCACGCGATGTGATCGCCCTGTCCGGCGGCCGCCGCGAGGGCATCGACAACGGCAGCGTGGTCTCGCTGTGGCGCCATGGAACACGGGTCAACGACCGCCTGCGGCGCCCCAACACCTCGCGCGCCGACGACGGATTCACCGGCGGCAGCGGCAGCGTGGCCCTGCCGGACGAATACGCCGCCCACGCCATGGTGTTCCGCACCTTCGACAAGGTCAGCTACGCGCTGGTGATGGACGGCATCAAGCCGACCCGCATCGGCTACGACGCCAAGCATCCGGACGCACACTGACCCGCGCACGCGGGGTAGTCCTACGATCGAAACAGGCGGCGCCCGATGGCGCCGTCTGCCTTTGCGGCCTAGCCTGGGTAGATGTCCCATGCGCCCCAATTTTCCAACTCGGACGACGGCGATACCTCATTGTTGGCACTCTCGCTGGCCGGAGGCGCCTGCGCCCCACGTCGGCGCCTGCTGCAACGCCACGGCAGTCCTGCCACCGCCCTGGATGCGGGGCCCATCGCCTGGCGCGCTGCTGGCCTGGAGCCCGCGCAGATCGCGGCGCTACGCCAGCCCGATTACGACGCACTCGACAACGCGCAACGTTGGCTGGCAGGGCCACGCCGGCATCTGCTCGGCTGCCACGACCCGGATTACCCGGCACTACTGCTACGCACACCGAACCCACCGTTAGCGCTTTATGTGGAAGGCGACCCGTCCATACTGTGGCATCCGGCTGTGGCTATCGTTGGCAGCCGCGCCCCTAGCGCAGGCGGACGCGACAATGCCGCATGCTTCGCCCTGGCGCTGACGGCCGCTGGAATCGCGGTGACCAGCGGCATGGCCGCCGGGATCGATGCGGCAGCGCACACGGCGGCCCTATCGCACCAGGGCGGCCTCACCCTCGCAGTGGTCGGCACCGGGGCGGACCTAGCCTACCCGCGCCAACACGCGGAACTGCGAGAACGCATTGCGACACATGGCGCGGTGATCAGCGAACATCCGCCCGGCACCCCGCCTAGGGCCGGCCACTTCCCGGCCCGCAACCGAATCATCGCCGGACTGAGCCTGGCAACCCTGGTCATCGAAGCCGCCACGCGCTCGGGCGCACTGATCACAGCGCGCTTGTCCGCCGAGGCAGGGCGCGAGGTGTTCGCACTTCCCGGCTCGATCCACAACCCGCTTGCACGCGGCTGCCATCGCCTGATTCGCGATGGCGCCGGGCTGGTGGAAAGCGCCGAGGAGGTGATCGCCGGTATCGGGCCGTTAGCCGCCCAACTGGCAGACGCCTTGCGCACGCGTCTATCCCCCCCCACTCAAGGAACTACCGTCGAGCGACGCACCACGCCAGACTTCCCCAACCCGGACTACCAGAACTTGTGGCAGGCGCTGGGGCACGACCCACTCTGTATGGATTCCCTCATCACACGCAGCGGATTGACGGCTGCAGCGGTGTCCTCCATGCTGCTAACCATGGAACTGGATGGCTACGTGGCGGTTGAACGCGGTCGTTACACCCGCAAACCCTAGTTTCTTCACCTCCACAGCGTCTGCCGACGCAGGCCGAGGGGCAATGAAAGAGAGCATTCTGGATGTCTTGCTGTACCTGTTCGAACACTATTTCAGCGAAGACGCCGACCCGGTGCGTGATCGCGACTCCCTCCAGAATGGCTTAATCCAAGCAGGTTTCAGCCCCACCGAAATCAGCAAGGCGTTCGACTGGCTAGACGCTCTGGCAGATCAGCGCCCGGCGGTGGCGCAATCTCGCATCGACGGCCCGATCCGGCTCTATCACGGACCGGAGCTGGATAAGTTGGACGTGGAATGCCGTGGCTTTCTGCTGTTCCTGGAACAACACGGCATCCTGGATAGCGACCAGCGCGAGTTGGTGCTGGACCGCGCCATGGCCCTGGACCAGGACGAACTGGATCTGGACGACCTGAAATGGGTGGTGCTGATGGTCCTGTTCAACCAGCCCGGCGCCGAGGCGGCCTACGCATGGATGGAGACGCAGATGTTCGTCGACGAGCCCGAGCCACTGCACTGAGACGCTGACGGCCATTGCACGGATGCACACAGAAGACCCCAACACCATCTGGTATTACATCGACGCAGCGCGCGAGCCGCACGGCCCACTGACTGCGCAAACGCTGCGCGCACGGCTGGACGAGGGCCTACTGACTCGCGACAACTTGGTCTGGCGCGAGGGCATGATCTGGTGGCAGCCACTGCATACCGTCGCTCTGCAACTTGAGCTATGCCTCCCGGCGACACCACCACCATTGCCGCTACCGGATGCACGCACATCCACCCCGACGACGAACGCACCTGCACGTCACCGTGGTTTGCCTGGTTGCGCTATCGCCGCTATCTTCGCAGTGGGTACGGGCATCGCACTGATACCGGTATTGGGCATCCTCGCCGCCATCGCCATACCCCTTTATCAGAGCTATCTGGCACGCTCACAGGTCACCCTGGCACTCGACAGCCTGGCGCCACTACAGACCGAAATCGCCGAGTTCGCTGCACAACATCAGCGTTGCGCAACGAATAGCGACACTGGTTTCGGCATGCCACAACACGACGCCAGCCCCTTCATCGGCCAGGTCCGCATTGGCCGCTTCGACAACGGCCATTGCGGTCTGGAAGCCACACTGCGCGCGCCCAATCGCATCAGACTCGATGGCAAAGCACTGTGGCTGGACTACGATGCGCGAACCTCCACGTGGCACTGCCGCTCCAACCTGAACCAGCGCGACCTACCTGCTCAGTGCCATGGCGCGTGAACAGCACACTTTTTTCGACAACAATCCGGGGATACACATGAGTGAGTGGTACTACGCCGATGCGGCGCAGCAGCAACATGGACCGATGCCAGCCACCAACTTGCAACAGTGCTTCCAGCGCGGCGAGATCGATCTATCCACCCTGGTTTGGCGGGATGGCCTCAGCGAGTGGCGCACGCTGGCCGAGTGCGCCGACGAACTTGGCCTGATCCAGCCGCCGGCGCACGCCATGGCCGACACACCGCCAACGGCCCCGCCGTCGGAACCGTCGCTACCCGATGCCTGGAAAGCGGCCAAACCTGCCGGGGCACAATCGACCTACACAGCCCCCAGCGCATGGTCAAACGGTGACTCGCGAGTCGTGAACAACGGCGAGGTGGTGCAGGCCGGCTTCTGGAAGCGCGTCGCCGCCAACTTTATCGACAGTGTGCTGGTCAGCATCGTCGCCAATGTGATCCAGTTCGTGGTCATGCTCGCCATCTTTGGCGCTCGCGGTTTTCGCAATCCCCCTAATCTTTCGACCGCCGCTGGCGGCGATGGCAGCCGCATCACCTTTGTCCGGGCCATCGGTCGCTACTTCGGCTTCATGCTGAGCAGCATAACCATCGCCGGCTTCCTGCTGGCCGCCTTCACCAAGCGCAAGCAAGCCCTGCACGACATGCTCTGCGATACGCTGGTCGTGGACAAATGGGCATACACCGACCATCCAGAGCGGCAGCAACGCAAACTCGGCACGGTCACTGTGGTGACCCTGGTGCTGTTCGGCGTCCTGATAACGGCGGCGGTGCTGCTGATGGTGCTGCTGGTGATCAGCCTAGCCGCCCGAGGCAAATTGCACTGAGCGCGACGCCCTGTGGCAACAGCGCCACTGAAACGGGGCACCAGGCCGCACGGCGCAACCGCCCCAGCTTGACAGCAGGCGCCAGACATGACCACTAATAAATAAGCACCTTAGCTGAACGCTCGGGGTGTCTGCCCCGAGTACCAGCCTCTGTGCGACACCTCAGCGCTTCACTAACCAGAGCAATTGCGCCACCCTACCGCCCCCTGGGGCGTCCACCGCCCCGCCTATCGAAGCCCGACACACCATGTCCAAGCACCTGCTCATCGTCGAATCGCCCGCCAAGGCCAAGACGATCAACAAATACCTCGGCAAGGATTTCCATGTCCTGGCCTCGTATGGGCACGTGCGCGACCTGATTCCGAAGGAAGGCGCGGTCGATCCGGACGACGGCTTCGCGATGCGCTACGCGCTGATCGACAAGAACGAAAAACACGTCGATGCCATTGCCAAGGCGGCCAAGGCGGCCGACGACATCTATCTGGCGACCGACCCGGATCGCGAGGGAGAAGCAATCAGCTGGCACATCGCCGAAATTCTGCAAGAACGTGGCCTGCTCAAGGGCAAGCCGCTGCACCGCGTGGTATTCACCGAGATCACCCCGCGCGCGATCAAGGAAGCCATGGCGCACCCGCGGCAGATCGCCGGCGACTTGGTCGATGCGCAACAGGCGCGGCGCGCACTGGATTACCTGGTCGGCTTCAACCTCTCGCCGGTGCTCTGGCGCAAAGTGCAGCGCGGCCTATCCGCCGGTCGTGTGCAGTCGCCGGCATTGCGCATGATCGTCGAGCGCGAGGAGGAAATCGAAGCCTTCCTCGCACGCGAGTACTGGACCATCGGCGCCGAATGCGCGCATCCGTCGCAGCCGTTCGCCGCCAAACTGGTCAAGCTCGACGGACAGAAATTCGAACAATTCACCATCACCGACGGTGCCACCGCCGAAGACGCGCGGATGCGCCTGCAAAAGGCCGCACAAGGCGCACTGCACGTCACCGACGTGACCAGCAAGGAACGCAAGCGCCGCCCCGCGCCACCGTTCACCACCTCCACCTTGCAGCAGGAAGCCTCGCGTAAGCTCGGCTTCACCACCAGCCGCACCATGCGCGTGGCGCAGAAACTGTACGAAGGCGTGACCGTCGGCGACGAGGGCACCGTCGGCCTGATCAGCTACATGCGTACCGACTCAGTGAACCTGTCGCAGGATGCGCTGGTGGAAATCCGCGACGTGATCGCGCGCGACTTCGGCACCGGCGCATTACCGGACAAGCCCAACACCTACCAGACCAAGTCCAAGAACGCGCAGGAAGCGCACGAGGCGATCCGACCGACCAGCGCACTGCGCACGCCGGCACAGATGGCCAAGTACCTGGACGACGATGGCCGCCGCCTGTACGAATTGATTTGGAAGCGCGCCGTGGCCTGCCAGATGGTGCCAGCAACGATGAACACCGTCACCGTGGAACTGGCCGCCGGCAGCGAGCACAGCTTCCGTGCCAGCGGCACCACGGTGATCGACCCGGGCTTCCTGGCGGTGTACGAAGAAGGCAAGGATCAGAAGGCCGCCGAGGACGAGGACGAAGGCCGCAAGCTGCCGGCGATGAAGCCCGGCGACCGCATCCCACTGGACCGTATCCACGCCGACCAGCACTTCACCGAGCCGCCGCCGCGCTACTCAGAAGCCTCGCTGGTCAAGACGCTGGAGGAATACGGCATCGGCCGTCCCTCGACCTACGCCTCCATCATCCAGACCCTGATGTTCCGCAAGTACGTGGAACTGGACGCGCGCCGCTTCCGACCGACCGACGTCGGCCGCGCGGTAAGCAAGTTCCTGTCCGGCCACTTCACCCGCTATGTCGACTACGACTTCACCGCCAAGCTCGAGGACGACCTCGACGCGGTATCGCGTGGCGAGGAAGAATGGCGGCCGTTGATGGAGAAGTTCTGGGGTCCGTTCAAGGAACTGGTCGAGGAGAAAAAGGAATCGGTGGACCGCTCCGAGGCCACCGGCGCGCGCGAGCTCGGTACCGACCCCAAGACCGGCAAACCGGTCAGCGTGCGCCTGGGCCGGTTCGGGCCGTATGCGGCGATCGGCAGCACCGCCGAGGACGCCGAGGACAAGCCCAAGTTCGCCTCGCTACGTCCGGGGCAGAGCATGCACACGATTACCCTGGAGGAGGCGCTGGAGCTGTTCCTGATGCCGCGCCTGCTCGGCCAGGACAAGGGCGATGACGTCAGCGTCGGCATCGGCCGCTTCGGCCCGTTCGCCAAGCGTGGCAGCGTCTACGCCTCGCTGAAGAAGGAAGACGACCCCTACACCATCGATCTGGCACGCGCCGTGTTCCTGATCGAGGAGAAGGAAGAAATCGCCCGCAACCGCATCATCAAGCAATTCCCCGACAGCGATATTCAGGTGCTCAACGGCCGTTTCGGCCCGTATATCAGCGATGGCAAGCTCAACGGCAAGATCCCCAAGGACCGCGAACCCTCCACCCTGACCCTGGACGAGGTACAGAAGCTGCTGGAGGAAACCGGCAAGCCGGTGCGCCGCGGATTCGGCGCCAAGAAGGTCGCCGCCAAGAAGGAAGCCGCGCCGAAGAAGAGCCCGGCCAAGAAGACCGTCGCCGATACGCCCACCAAGCCGGCCGCGAAGAAGGCGGTCAAGAAAGCCACGAAGAAAACCGTCAAGAAGGCAGTGAAAAAAGCGGCCAAGAAAACCGTCGCCAAGGTCGCCAAGGGGGCCTGATCCAAGCCGCCCAGGCATCGGCGCGCGCCGCATGACGCACGCCGGCGATGTCGCGCCACGAGACTCACTCACACCGCAGACGCGCGCATTGTTCGAACACCGGCACGTACCGCATGATGCACACATGACCGATCTGTCGCTGAGCCAAGCCGTCACTGCCCTACGCCAGGGCGGCATCATTGCCTATCCCACCGAAGCCGTCTGGGGCCTCGGCTGCGATCCATACGACGCGGCGGCAGTGAACCGCCTGCTGCGCATCAAGCAACGCCCAGTGGAAAAGGGCCTGATCGTGGTCGCCGCCGAACTCGATGCACTGCACCCGCTACTCGACCTGTCGGCACTGCCGCCAGAGCGGCTCGCTGCGGTACTGGCCAGTTGGCCAGGCCCGCATACCTGGATCCTGCCCGCCACCGCGCAGGCCCCGCCCTGGATCACCGGCACCCACAACGGCATCGCCGTGCGCATCAGTGCACATCCACTGGTGACCGCACTGTGCCGACACTGGGCAGGCGCGCTGGTCTCCACCAGTGCCAACCGCGGCGGCGAACCACCGGCACGGCAACGCGAGGAACTGGATCCGCAATTGCTGGCCGAACTCGACGGCCTGCTCCACGGCGAAACGGGTGGCCTGGCCCAACCGACCCCGATCCGCGACGCTATCAGCGGCGAGATCCTGCGCGCCTGAGACCGGCTGCCCTGGTCGCATCTTGACGTCATCCAGCGGATGCGATGGCGCATCCGCTCTTTCCCCGACCGAAGAAGGCGCGCAAGATGCGCCCATGTCCGTCCTACCACGCTTGCTTATGTTGCTGAGCCTGCTGCTGTCCTCGACCGGCAGCGCCTGGGCGCAGAGTGTGCGCAGCGACGGCAGCAGTGGAGACGTGCGTATCTACCGCTGCATCACCACCTCCGGCACGACCAGCCTGCAAAGCATTCCGTGCGAAAGCGGGCGCCCGCAACAGGTGCTGGACATGCAGCGGCCGCGCGATCCGCTGACACGCCCGACTACAACGCTCAGCACCGATCCAGCGCGTGCCGCAGCGGCGCCGGCACCACTACCGCAGCGCGAGATCCGCATCGTCAGCGTGCAACCGCCACAACCGATGTACGAGTGCGTCACCAGCGACGGCCAGCGCTACACCAGCGACGACAATGCCGGCAATCCGCGCTGGGTCCCGCTGTGGGCATTCGGCTACGCAGACGACGAAGACGGACGGCCACGCGGACGCGGTCCGGACAGCCGCCCCCCCGGGCCACCCGGGCCGCCGTCCGGCGCGCCGCACTCGCCTGGACCACCTCCGCCGCCGCATGTGGTCTATCCAGGCGCTGGCGTGATCGTGCCGGCAGGCAGCACTCTGGTCCGCGACACCTGCACCGCGCTGCCGCGGCAAGAGGTCTGCGCGCGCTTGACCGACCGCCGCTGGGAATTGATCCGCCGCTACAACAGCGCGTTACAGAGCGAGCGCCGCGCGATGGAAACCGAACAGCGCGGCATCGATGCGCGCTTGGCTCGGGACTGCGGTGGCAACTGATGCGCCACACAGGTTATTTGATCGCATTGCTGAGCTGGGCAGGGTTGGCACACGCCGAGCCGGTCGTGTTCTATCGCTGCACCGACGCGCAGGACAACCTGACCGTGCAGAACCAGCCGTGCCCCAAAGGCATGCGCCAACAAAAGAAGATCATGCAAGGTGTCAGCAGCGCTCCGCCGCCCCCCGAACCGGCCACAAAACAGCCGCCGCCAGCGGCATCCGCTGCACCACCACCGGTTGCAGCGACCGCGTCTCCAACCACCACCGCAGAACCCGCGCCAATCGCGGCGCCACGCCCCCCGCCCCCTGCGCTGTACAGTTGCACAACGCGCGAGCAGCAGCGTTACACCGGTGAAGTGGCCGAGCCACCACCACGCTGCATCCCCTTGCCCACCCAGGGTCTGGACGGCAGCCCCGACCGCGCCGGCGGCAGCGCCTGCGAGGTCGTCCACGATCAATGTCAGGCACTGCCCAGCGACGGGCTGTGCACAGCCTGGCAGGCCTACGTGGCCGAGGCCGAAACCCACTGGCGTTTTGCCATCCCGGAACATACCGAGGCGCTGCGCGAGGAGTTCCAGCGCCGCCAGCAGTTGTTGCAGGCGAGCGACTGCGCCACGTCGCCGTAACACACGATCCGACGCCGGATCAGGACTCACCCTAGGTGTTGCACTTGAAGTTGAGTCTAAGCTTCGCTCATGGAGCACAGTAAATGCGCCACCGACACTTACTTGACGGACTTGAAGGCGTTGGTCAGCTGGATAAGTAGCTGCATAAAATCCTTGGCATTTCCATCGAAATTTCCATCAGTGACGGCGCCCGGCTCGCCAACCGGCTGGGTGAACAGGTTCTTCGCCAAGTCGATCTTCACGGCGGTGCGCTGCTCTGGCTCCAGGTTCGCCAAGTATGGATCGATCGAGGAAAGCACCAATGCATATCGCCGATTACGCTCCTCGATGCGATTTGCTTGGTCGGCTTGGCGGCTGGCATAAGCTGCCAGCACACCGAAGGTAGCGGCAACAAATACACGTCCGAGAATATGGCTGATGTCAGCGGCCATGTCGGTAATCGCGCTGTATGCATGGAACGCAAAACAGACTAGAGCTAGGAGGGAAAGTACAGCAATGACTTGCCAGGCCCAAGTGACCCACAGGCTACGGTTGGCGGTCTTGGTGTACTCGCCGGCCATGCCGGTGTTGCCAATAATTTGCAGGAGATCTCTCGCCTGATCGCGCATGTGCTCGATTTCGCTAATGACGCCCGAAGCATCTTGGCTCAATTGATTACGGAAGCCCTGGGCTTTCTCGGCTAACTCGGCCATCGCGGCGGCGTTAGTGGTAAGTCGATCTTCTTGAGCCTTCTGGAAAATTCCCTGCTGGTCGGCCATAGCCTTATCGAGCCGAGTGTTCTGGTTCTCGACCTGCTGAGTCAAGCTGGCAACCTTGCCTTGTAACTGGGCGAAGTCGCGCCTAATGGTCTCGTGGGTGCTACCTAGTGCGATCAGGGCCTGCTCAGCACTCGCGCGCAGGCTCTCGACTGCCTGCGCGGGGTAGGTCTCGCCCATCAGGGCCATCGGCAATGGCAGCTCATCGGCGTGACGGAGCGCATTGAACAGATTGTTCGTGGCATTGGTCAGGTGACCGACGTTGCCGTTGACCTGATACGAGTTCAGCTCACCCAAGGCAGTGTTGATTGAGCCATCAACATTGTCTAACGACGCCGACAAGGCGAGGCTTAAATCCGTACTTTGTAAGCGGGATTGCACGTACTCGATAAGACTACGCATGTGCATAAGCTGGCTGGATCGAACCGCATCGCCCTCTGTAGTACTGAGAATGGCGCTTACACTATTCATTGCGTCGGCAAGACGCTGCCCGAGAATGGTGATTTTCTGCGCGGTCTCAGTCATCACTGTGCCCCTATTAGAACCACAACATCGTAGCGTATCGCAGGCGAAATCGCTCCGGCATAGAAATGACGAAACGTATGCGGCGCACCGCGGCAAAGGACTCGCGAAACGACGCGAGGCCAGCCAAACATAAACGCGACAGGCGAACCTAGAACCCGTAGCGCAAGAACCCCCCGTCCACCGCGATACATTCGCCAGTGATGTAGCTGGCCGCCGGCAGGCACAGGAAGCTTACTGCGGCGGCCACCTCGTCCGGTTCGCCGATCCGGCGCATCGGCGTGCGTTCGATCACCTGCTCGTAGTAGTCCGGATCAGAGAGGGGGCCGGAGGTACGGCGGGTGCGGATATACCATGGCGCCACCGCGTTGACCCGGATGCCATCCTCGGCCCACTCGGCAGCAAGGTTGCGGGTGAGTTGATGCAACGCCGCCTTGGTCATGCCGTAGGGCGCACCGCTGCGCACATGGGTCAGCCCGGACACACTGCCGACATTGACGATCGCCGAGGCGGCATGTTGCGCGAGGAGCGGATGGGCGTAACGCGACAGCTCGAAGGCGGAGAACAGGTTGGTTTCGAAGATACCGCGCCACTCCTCCTCGGTGTAATCCACCGCCGCCTTGCTGACGTTACCGCCGGCATTGTTGATGAGCAGGTGCAGGCCGTCGGCATGATCCTCGACCCAGTCCAGAATCTCGCGACGATCCTCATCGTCGGACACGTCGGCGGCCAGCGCCAGGATGCGACGCTCGGGAAAGGCCTCGCTCAGTTCATCGCGGGCGGCGGCCAGTGCATCGAGATCGCGCGCCACCAGCAACAGGTCGGCACCAAAACCGAGCAATTCGCTTGCGATGGCTAGCCCGATGCCGGCACTGGCGCCGGTGATCAGCGCGGTCTGTCCGTCCAGCCGCCAACGGTGCTGCATGGTCCTGCCTGCTTGGCTACGGGAGAGGCGTAGGATAATACCCCCACCTTCGATGAGGTCGCCGCCATGTCCACACCACTGCGCGGGATGATGTTGGCACTGCCGCTGCTGTCAATATTGGCCGCATGCAAGCCGGAACCACCCAAACCGGCCGACGCACCGCCAGCACCGCAGGCCACCGCACTGCGCACCGCCATCGCACAGCCGCTGGACCGCGCCAAGCAGGCGCAGGCTACGGTCGAACGCGCCGCCGCAGCGCAGAACGCCGCAATCGACGCTGCCACCGCACAATGAAAAACACCGGCCACCATGGCCGGCGTTAAAGCCTCGCACGACGCGCCCATCATGGGCGCGCAGAAGCAGCTTCAGTGCTAGATCATAAACCGCAGAAACAGTAGGCCAGCGCCTTCACCGGCACGCCCGAACGCGTATCGGCCGCGTCCTTGACGAAATGCAACTGCGTGTCCAATTCCGGCAAGCTGCGCAGCAACAGTGCGTGTCCCAGCGCGGAGTCGCCCAGCATCCAGACGCCCATGCGGCTACCGGCGAAACCGTTGACGAACTGTGCGAATGGCGAAGCGGGCTTTTCGATGTAACGCACTCGGTATTTATCTTGGCCGCCAAGCTTGGCGCGCGCGGCGGCGTCGGCCACCGCATCCTTGAAGCCACCGAACGCGTCGACCAGCCCACGCTCCTTGGCCTGCGCGCCACTCCAGACACGGCCCCGCGCGACCTGATCGATGGCCTCGACCGACTTACCGCGTGCCTGTGCTACCTTACCGGTAAAGTCGGCATAGCCCTTGTTGATGGCCGACTGGATCAGCTGTCCCACGATCGGATCCATCGGCCGCGAGATGTCGAATGCACCGGCGTAGCGGGTCGTACCGACGCCATCGGTATGCACGCCAATCTTGTCCAGCGCGCGGGCGATGTTGGGAACCATGCCAAAGATGCCGATCGAGCCGGTAATCGTCGACGGATCGGCGTAGATGCGATCGGCATTCATGCTGATCCAGTAGCCACCGGAGGCGGCATAGTCGCCCATCGACACCACGACCGGCTTGCCAGCGGCTTTCAGCGCCACCACCTCGCGGCGGATCTGCTCGGAGGCGAATACCTCGCCACCTGGCGAATCCACCCGCAACACTACCGCCTTGACCGCATCGTCCTCGCGTGCCTGACGCAGCAATTGCACGGTCGATTCGCCACCAATGCGACCGGCTGGCTGTTCGCCGGCGCTGATTTCGCCCGCCGCGACCACCACCGCCACCTGCGGCCGCGCATCCATCGGCGAACGGCGTAGATCCAATTGCTGCAGATAGCCATCCAGATCGACCTTGCGGAAGATGGTATCGGCATCGGCGACGCCACGCTTGGCCAGCAGCTGTTCGACTTCATCGCGGGTCTTGAGCCCATCCACCAGCTTCTGCTGCAGTGCGAACTTGGCCATATCGCCACCAGCCGCAACAATACCCTCGGGCATGCTGTCGATGCCGGCGCTGATCTGCACTGGCGACAACTTGCGCGCCTTGGCGATGTCAGCCAAGTAGCGCTGCCACACATCGTTCATCCAGAACAGGTCGGCTTCCTTGGCCGCAGGCGACGCGGCGTCGAGCACATACGGTTCAGCTGCGGATTTGTACTCGCCGACCTTGAACAGATGCACGTCCACACCGAGCTTGTCCTGCAAGCCCTGGCGGAAATACTGGCGATAGTGGCCAAGGCCTTCCAGCACCATCGAGCCCATCGGGTCCAGATAGACTTCGTTGGCCTGCGCGGCCAGCAGATATTGCGATTGATTCAGCGTGTCGCTATAGGCCACGATCTGTTTGCCCGAACTGCGCAGATCCTCCAGCGCCGCGGCCACTTCGCGCATCGAAGCGAAGCCGCTCGGCTGCAGCTTGTCCAGACGCAGTGCTACCCGCTCGATCTTCGGGTCGGTCTTGGCCGCTTCAATCGCCCGTACCAGATCGCGCAACTGGATCTCCTGCGCGCCCTTGTCGCTCATCGCCTTGGCCAGCGCACGACTGAACGGATCGGCGCTGAACTGCTCGACGAGCTTGCCCTCCGGTGCAATCAACAGCGTGGTGCGGTCGCGCAAGGCCTTGGCGCCATCGCCGCGCGCCATCGCGAACACCAACAACAACAGCAGCACGAAAAGGAAGCCGAAGAACACCAGGTTCAGGATCAGCCGGCGGGTAAAATTCATCACATCCCACAAGCCGACGAAGAAGCTGACGATGGGGCTGCGACGCACGGGTTGGTTCATGGAAAGCTCCGGAAGGAAGGCATCTTGCGCCTGCGCAGCATACCGGCTGCATCAAGCGCCGCACATCCGTCTGAAGTCAGGGGGCGAACAGACGCGCACAGCTCCAACGCAAACGCGCGGCCATCATCACCGCCGCCGCCGTCAGGCCCAAAATTAGACCGACCCACATGCCTTGCGGCCCCCAGCCCAGCCATAGACCCAGACCGGCACCGAGCGGCATGCCCAGGCCCCAGTAGGCACACAGCGCCAGCAACATCGGCACACGGGTATCCTTGAGTCCACGCAGTGCCCCAGCGGACAGCACCTGCACGCCATCGGGGAACTGGAAGGTGGCCGCGTACAGCAGCAACGTGGACGCCAACGTCGCCACAGAGATGTCGCGCGTGTAGATGCCGACAATGGCGTCGTGACCCAACAGCAACACAAGCGCCGACAGCGCCTGGGTGCCAAGCACGATGGCGTAACCGGCCCAGGCCGCGCCACGCACGCCGACCGCATCGCCGGCACCTGCGGCGCGGCCCACCCGCACCGTGGTCGCCTCGGCCACGCCCATCGGCAGCATGAAGCACAACTGCGCCACGTTGATCGCGATCTGGTGCGCGGCCGCCGGCACCGCGCCGAGCCGCGCGATCAGCAGCGCGGTGACGATGAACAGCCCCCCTTCCATCAGGATGGTGACGCCGATCGGCATCCCGGTCTTCAGCAATCCACCGATCACGCGCAGATCCGGTGCCTCGCACCGCGCGAACAGGCGTAACGACGCGAAGCGCTTGGCCCGCGCCAGATAGACGGCAAAGCACAGCACCTGCGCCCACATCATGATCGCCGACGCCATTCCCAGGCCACCGGCACCACGCGCGCGCAGACCGAACAAGCCGAAGGTCAACACGTAGCCCAGCGGCGCCAGCAACAGCAGGCCACCGAAACCAAGCAACATCGTCGGTAAAGTCCAGTGCATGCCTTCGCTCAGATAGCGCATGCAGAAGTACAACACCAGCGCCGGCACGCCCCAGCGAATCGCATACAGAAAATCGTGCGCGCCCGACACGATTTCCGTCGCAATGCCCATTTGTGGCAGCGCCATCGGCAGCACGCTCAGAAACGCGAACATCAGCACGCCCATGCCCAGCGACAACCACAGCGCCTGGCGGAACAGCGGCCCGATCTGCGCGAAGCGCTTACCGCCGTCGAGTTGCGACACCAACGCTGTCAGGGCGATCAGGGTACCGATCGGAATCATCATCGGCAGCCATAGCAAGCCCGTGCCGACAGTCACCGCAGCCAGCGTGCCGGTGCCATGGTGACCGGCGATCACGTTGTCGACAAAGCTGATCAGACCGGTGGAGACATGGCCCAGAACCAGTGGCAGGGCAAGCTGCGCGGTACTGCGCAGCTCGCCGCCCCGGACCATCAGCGTGTTGGAAGACAAAACCATTGCAAGACTCTAGCGATCCCGCCACTGCGACTACGCGGAAAGCGCCGGCACGGGGCGACGGAGTAGCGGCATTTTACGCGTGACGGTGGAATATTGCAGAGAATCGGAACCTAGATTACGCAGGTGCAGGCAACAGCCCGCTAACCGCCCCCCATTGCAGGCCGATCAACGGGCCACATGTTGGCGCAACCAGGTGTCGCGGCTGTCGGTGCTCTGCGCCAGCAAATCCCGGAGCAACACAGCCCTGTCCTGCGGCGGGGTACGCTGCGACAGCAGCACCAGATGGGTACGCTGTTCAGCCGGCATGCGGCGCAGCAGATTCAACAATGCCTGGCGCTGCACGCCGGGCACGTAACCGAACAGCGGTTGCAGCGCCCAGAACTCCGCACCCAACTCCGGGCCAAGTAACCAACCGCGGCGCTCGAGGGCGTCCATCTCGGCGAATTGCGCACGCAATGCGTGCTGCTGCTCCACTGGCAATGCGGCGAACGTGGTGGCCGCCTGACGCAGGCGCGCCTGCGTGGCTGGCTCAAATGCCTGCCATGCAACCTGACGCTCGTGAAGTTGCACGGGGGTCAATGTAGAAGACAGCGTGGAGGATGGGGCGATCACGACTGCCGCAGCTGCGGCATCGGCAAGATCAGCTGCACTGGGAGGGCTGCGCTCGATCCGCGCCGAAGGGGCGCTGGCGGCATACCACGCATAGAAATCCAGATCGTCAACCACAGGTTCCGGCAATGAAGCAGGTGCCGCAACCGGCAGCGGCGGGGCGGTGGCAGTGTCCGATTCCGGCGGCAGCGCTTCCACCCGGACCGGGCCGATATCGCCCAGCATCTGGTGCGGGTCGTCGCCCACTGCGGCAACGGCATGCCGCGACGGCAGATGCTCCCAGCACAGGGTCCCGACCAGCGCCACAGCCACCACCACGATCACTGCGGCAGCCAAGCGCGCACGGCTTGCGCCACGCTTGCCTGCGCGCCGCACAGGCGGCGCTGGCAGGGCCCGAGATGGGACAAGCACAGGCGACGCAGTCTCGATGATCGCCGCATCGCGCAGTTGCCCCAGCATCTGCAACCTTGCCGACGGCAGATCACGCAGATGCTGCTGCGCGGCCTCGGCCAATGCGCGCCACGCGGCGGCATCCGGATGACCGCCATCATCGCGCGGACACGCCCGTGCCAGTGCCTGCTGATAATCCGCGATGGACAGTTGCAGCACCTGTGCGGCAAGCGGCTCGTCCAGCCCGGCCACGATACGCAGCAGCAATGCCAGGCGGTCTGCTGGCTGCAACGTCGCCAGATGTGCAAACGGCGCCGGCCAGGCACCACCGGTCGTCACCGTGGCCTGGCGTAGCATCGGCACCGCAGCAAGCAGCTTCCAGAAATGCAGCGGCCAATCGGTCATGGGCAGGGCCGCGGCATGACGGCCGAAGGCACGCATCGCGGCGGCCAGAGCCGGGGCACCGCTTTCCAGGCTGCCGCTCTGCAGTTCAGCCAGCACCGCGACGCGGCGTTCGATGCCACGCAAGAACGCGGACAGCGCAGTCGGCGCAGCGGCGCCGCCGGAGGGGAACACAACGGTCATCGGAACTCCATCATCGGCGTGATGATAGCGAGACGCGCGTCAGGCCGCGCGCTTGACAGCAGGCCACAAATCAATGCTCCGGTCACAATCGCAATAGCAGGTTGTACACAGCGCCCCAAATCGGCCATCTCCTTCCTTGTCAAGTCATCACAACACTGTGTTGCATCCATGTTTCACGGATAAGTGTATGTTTATAAAGAGATAAATGTGATTGGCGCTTTTTTGTCCAACTCGTTGCAGAGGCTTGTGAGTCCGTCTTCACAGCGTGGAGCATCGTGCTCATGCACAGCTTTATCCACAGTGCATGTGGATAAACTTGATTCTTTAATTACGGCGGCTATTTACAACCTGTTTAGCGCTTTACTGGCAGGGATCGTCGGCAACGCGTGGGCCGTAACGGCCCACGCCGACCGCTAGACTAGGCCGATGCCAGCTCCCGCCGTCACACTCCGCGTCGCCCTGCCATTGCCGTTGCCACAGTTGTTCGACTACCTGCCCCCGCAAGGCAGCGCTCCCAGTCAAGGCGACATCGGCCGACGCGTGCAGGTGCCGTTCGGCAATCGCCAGATGAGCGGAGTGGTGGCTGCGCTTGGCGAGGCCGAGCACAGCCCCGGTCTGCGTGCAGCGCTGGCCTGGCTGGACCCAGTGCCACTGCTGCACGGCGAACTGGCCGACTCGCTGCGCTGGCTGGCTCGCTACAGACACGCGCCGCTGGGCGAAGTGCTGGCGACCGCGCTACCGGTGACCCTGCGCCGCGGCGAACCATTACCCGACACCCATGCATGGGCCTGGCGCCTGACCGAAGCCGGCGCCGGTCACCGCACCCGCCCTGGTACCCGCCCGCATCGCTTGGCCGAACTGCTCGCGCCCGGACCGCTGCACGAGGAGCAGTTGGATCAGGCGATGCACGACTGGCGCAGCGCCGCGCGGGCGCTGGCCAAGCGCGATCACGCCGAACGGATCGCGGTACCCGCCGACGCCAGCGCGCCGCAGCCGCAAACCGGACCGATGGCGAACCCAGAGCAGCAAGCCGCGATCGACACCCTCCACGCCACCCAGGGCTTCGCCGCGTTCCTGCTCGACGGCGTCACCGGCAGCGGCAAGACCGAGGTCTACCTGCAGGCAATCGCCGCCTGTCTGGCGCGCGGCCGTCAGGCGCTGGTGCTGGTGCCAGAGATCGGCCTGACTCCGCAGACCTTGGCACGGTTCCGCGCACGTCTGGGGGTACCGGTGCATGCGCTGCATTCCGGACTCAACGACAACGAACGCGCGCGGGTCTGGACCGCCGCCTGGCGCGGCGAAGCACGGGTGGTGGTCGGCACCCGCTCGGCGGTGTTCGTGCCGTTGCCGCAGGCCGGGCTGATCGTGATCGACGAAGAACACGACGGCAGTTATAAGCAGCAAGACGGCATCCGCTACCACGCTCGCGATTTCGCCCTGGTCCGCGCCAAGGCGCTGGACGTGCCGGTGCTGCTGGGCAGCGCCACGCCGTCGCTGGAGAGCCTGCACAACGCCAACAGCGGCCGCTACACGCACCTGCGCCTGACCCATCGCGCCGGCGACGCGCGACCACCGACGGTGCGCGTGCTCGACGTGCGCAAGCGGCCCCTGCAGGACGGGCTGTCGCCGGAGGTGCTGACCGGCATCGGCGCCACGCTCGCCGAGGGCGGCCAGGTTTTGGTGTTCAAAAACCGCCGTGGCTACGCGCCAGTGCTGCTATGCCATGACTGCGGCTGGACCGCACCGTGCCAGCGCTGCAGCACACCGCTGCACACCACGCCGATGACCGTGCATGCCGGCGGCAGGCGATTGCAATGCCACCACTGCGGTGCGCGGCAACCAGCACCGCTGGCCTGCCCGGACTGCGGCAGCCTAGCCCTGCAACCGCAAGGCATCGGGACCGAACGTCTGGAAGAACGCCTGGTGCACGCCTTTCCGGAGGTGCCGGTGCTGCGCATCGACCGCGGCACCACCCAGCGCCGCGATGGGCTGGAAACGCAATTGGCCACACTCGGCAACGCTCCTGGGATCCTGGTCGGCACGCAGATCCTGGCGAAGGGGCACGACCTGCCGCAACTGAGCCGAGTCGTGGTGGTGGGAATCGACGAAGGGCTGTTTTCAGCCGACTTCCGCGCTAGCGAGAAACTGGCGCAGCAGTTGATCCAGGTCGCCGGCCGCGCCGGCCGCGCCACACGCCCCGGTGACGTCTGGTTGCAGACCCACCATCCCGGTCATCCGCTACTGGAAATCTTAGTGCACGGCGGCTACCACGCCTTCGCCGCAGCGGAACTGGCGCAGCGCGAAGCCGCCGGCTTCCCACCATTCGCGCATCTGGCACTGCTGCGCGCCGAGGCCAAGCAGGTCGATCACGCCAACGCCTTTCTCGCCGCAGTGCGTGCGCTGCTGCCAGCGCACGATCAGGTACAGCGCTTCGGCCCAATGCCGGCGCCAATGCCACGCCGCGCAGGTTTCCAACGTACCCAGCTGCTGCTCTCGGCCAGTACCCGGCGTGCACTGCATCGCCTGCTGGATGCGGCCGTGCCGGCAATCCATGCACTAACGCAGGCACGGCGGGTACGCTGGTCGCTGGACGTGGACCCGCAGGATCTGTATTGAAGCGCCAGCGCGCTGCTCAGCTGCCGCCTTGCAACGCCAGCAGCAGCTGCACGCGCAGCGCCGCGTAGTCGCTAGCCTCCACGCAGCGCCAGAGGCCGGCATCCGTACCAAGGCCGCCGGCGGCGGTGGCCACCACCGGTTTGTCAGCGACCAACGCCAACAGCAGCCCGCGCGGCTGCTGTTCGATCCAGGCAGGCAATACCACGATGGTCGCCGCATGCACGCCCGCCGCCATCGAGGCCACCCGGCGCACGTCGAAGCCGCTCCAGAAATCCATCGTTTCCTGCGCACCAGGCGGCAGTAAAATTGCAGCGGGAGACCACGCAGCGCCTCGCGCAGTTCGAACGCGCCCTTGCGCGCCAGCGAGGCGGCGGCCAGCAACACCCGTGGTGTGGCGCATTCGGCAGTGTCTTCGACCATGGCAATAGGCGTGGCCGGGACTGCCGGCAGCGCCGGCACCTGCCAGGCCAGCGCGATGCCACGTCCATCCGCAAGCGCCAGCAACTCGCGGTGCGGGGTAATCCAGTGACGCGCCTGCGCCAGGGCCGCGCGCTAGGTGGCACGCACATCGGCAGATCGGAGTGACAGCGATGCCTGCCCGCGCCTTGCCGGTTCGGTACGGGACCAGTCTCAGCAGGCTAGAAACGCTCCGCCAGATGCTTCGCCTAAGCGCTGGCGGGCGGGCTTGTTAGGCTGCGCTTGTCGATCCAAGCTTAGTCCAGTTGCGTCTCAAGCCAACGGCAGCTTTAACCGGCTGTCATGGGGCCAAAACGGGCGTTTATGCCTTCCGGATTCGGGCGGCGTGCAGGCGTATCAGGCGACGAACAGCGCCTTCATCTTCTTCAGCGCGTTGGCCTCGATCTGGCGGATGCGTTCGGCCGAAACGCCATACTCGTCGGCTAGTTCCTGTAGCGTGATCTTACTGTCCGCGTCCAACCAGCGACGCTCGATGATGTCGCGCGAGCGCGCATCCAATTCCGCCAAGCCTTCGCGCAACAGTTGCAGTTGATTGTCATCGCTGTCGGCACGTTCGTAGGCCTGCGAAGGATCTTCCTCGTTGGCCATCAGATAGGCAGCCGGCGAGGGCGGCGCATGATCGTCGTCCTCGTCGGACGGGGCGTCGAAGCCGATGTCGCGACCTGACAGACGCGATTCCATCTCCAGCACCTCGCGCTCGGACACGTTGAGGTCCTTAGCGACCGCCGTCACTTCTGCCGCGTTCATCCAGCCCAGGCGGGTCTTGGACTTGCGCAGGTTGAAGAACAGCTTGCGCTGCGCCTTGGTCGTAGCGACCTTGACGATACGCCAGTTCTTCAGAATGTATTCGTGCATCTCGGCACGGATCCAGTGCACCGCGAAGCTGACCAAACGCACGCCCATGTCCGGGTCGAAGCGCTTGACCGCCTTCATCAGGCCGATGTTGCCCTCCTGAACAAGATCGCCCAGCGGCAGACCATAGCCGTTGTAGCCGCGGGCTACATGGACCACGAAGCGCAAGTGGGAATGGACCAGTTCGCGGGCCGCATCCAGGTCCTCCTGGTCGCGGTAGCGCACCGCCAAGGCGTGCTCCTCCTCGGACGTCAGCACCGGGATCTGGTGCACGGCGCCGATGTAGGCATCCAGCGAACCGAGCGGACTGGGAATCGGAAGATTGTTGGCCACCAATGCGGTGGTAGGAAGAGTCTGGCTCATAGTGGTCATCTTAGCAGTCAACTAATTGGACTGCCGGGTTCAGTAAAAAGTTCCTTCGTTCTGTTTATGAAACATTCGAGTCAAAAAAAATGCCATGACAGAGATATTGCAACGATCGGACGGAACAATGAAGCAGCCCGTTTGGGTTACGAATTTAGCACCCGCTTCGCGAAAATGGCGTCCATACAGCCCCCGTGTCGACGCGACATCCCATCACAGTTCAGGCATCGGGTAACCCCGCGCTTCCAGATCTACGCGCGCCGGCAGGCTCCAGTCGATCGGGGCGCTCCCCCGACGGCACAGGTATTCGTTGGCGGCGGAGAAATGCTTGCAGCCCAGGAAACCACGGTGCGCGGACAGCGGCGAGGGATGCGGCGCCTTCAGCACCCGGTGGCGCCGGGTATCGATGACCTTGCCCTTGGCCTGCGCATAACTCCCCCATAACAGGAACACCAGCCCCTCGCGCTCGCGGTTGAGTGTCTCCACCACGTGGTCGGTGAAGCCTTCCCAGCCTTTGCCCTGGTGGGCACCGGCACGGCCTTCCTCGACCGTGAGCACCGCATTGAGCAGCAGCACACCGCGCTGCGCCCAGGGCAGCAGGCAGCCATGATCGGGACGGCGGATGCCCAAGTCGTCCTCGATCTCTTTGTAGATGTTAAGCAGGGATGGCGGCACCGGCACGCCGGGCAGCACCGAGAAACACAAGCCATGCGCCTGACCACGCCCGTGGTAAGGATCCTGGCCCAGGATCACCACCTTCACCGCATCGAACGGGGTAGCCTGGAATGCGGCGAAGATCTGCCGTCCCGGCGGGAACACGTGTGCGCCGGCCGCCTTGCGCTGGCGCAGATAGGCGGCCAACTCGCGCATTTCCGGGCGCAACAGCCAGTCGCCGACCTGCGCCTTCCACGACGGCTCCAACTGGATCCGGCTCTCGTCTTCGTTGTTGGTCATTGCATACGGACTCGGCACGTCAAGTCAAAAGGTCACCGCGTTCCTAATTGAGCCTGGCTAGACGCAACTGGAACAACACCTTGGTCACCAGCAAACGCTCTTCGATCGGCTTTTGCACCAAGTCATTGGCGCCAGCAAGCAGCAGCGCGGACTGATTGTAAGGATTACTGTCGCCGGTCATCACCAACACCGGCATGCGCCGCTTGCCGTAGGCAAAATCCAAGCGGATCCGCTGGACCACGTCGCGACCGTTGAGTTCACCCTTGAGGGTGACGTCGGTCAACACAAGATCGATGCGGTGCGTGGTGTGACCAAGGGATTCGGCGGTCAGCAAAACGAACGCCTCCTCGGCGCTCAAGACATGCAGCACCTGCAATCGCTGGCGCTCGAGCATGCGCTTGGTCGCCTCGGCCACCACCCGGCTGTCCTCGATATAAAGGACGGTTGCCCCAACCATCGGCTGCGGCTGCACATAGCCGCGGACGAAGGTCGCCAACGCCTTGTGGCCCAGGGCCTTGTCGAAATAGTCGGTGACGTATTCGGTAAATCGCCGCTCCACCAAATGCCGCTGAGCATCGCCAGAAACCACGATCACTGGCACATAAGCCTGCCCAGCGACCTCGCGCACGCTGCGCGCCAAGGCCAGGCCGTCGCCATCGGGTAGCGCCAGCGAGGTGGTGACCAGATCGACCGGGCCAGCCTCCAGCGCCGCACGCGCCTCGGCGATGCTGGCGCAGCCGACCACCTCGACATCCAGCAACTCGCGGTGCAACACATCGGCGATCAGCTTGCGCACCAGCTTGGATCCATCGACCACCATCACCCGCGGGGCGGCGTTGATCAGGTGCTTGAACTCGTGCACAGACATGCGCACTTCACGTATCGGTGGGCCGTGTCTGACGCAGGAAGTGGCCAGTCACCAGCCAGGCGCCGAGCCAGCCAAGCAACAAGGTGCCGAGCAGAACCAGCGGCACGTGTAATACGTCCAGTCCATGCAGCAGGAAATGGCTACCGTAGCTGTCCGCCAGCGCCGCCAGCGACGGCCCCAGTGCCGCACCGGCGACGGCAAGCAATGCCAGCGCCAACACACCGGCGCCGAAGCCATACCAGGCCCCAAGGTACAGGAACGGGCGACGGATGAAGCCATCGCTGGCGCCGAGCAATTGCAGCACGCCGATTTCCTCGCGCCGCGCCTGGATATCCAGGCGCACGGTGTTGCCGACCACAAGCACCGCACCAACGCCGAGCAGCAGCGACAACACCTGCACCAGGCGCTGACCGAAATGCAGCCAACCGTCCAGGCGTTTACGCCACAGCGCGTCGTGCTGGACCAAATCGGCTTGCGGCAAGGCGCTCAACGCCATCGCCAGCGGGGTGTCGTCGGCTACGGCGGGGATCACGGTCAGCAATGTCGGCAATGGATTGTCGTGCAGGGCATCCAGCGCCTCCCCCAGCCCAGCGCTATCGCGCAGTTCGGCCATGCCCTGCGCAGGTGTACGCAAGTTCACTGCGGCGACATCGACACGCCCACGCAACGTCTGCGCCAGCGTCTGTGCTGCGGCGACATCCACATTGGTCTTCAGGAACACGTTGATCTCGCGCGACTGCTGCACCGTGCCGGCGAACTGCTTGAGGTTATCCAGCGCGATCGACAACCCCAATGGCAGGGTGAAAGCCAGGGCCATCACCGCCATCGTCAACAGCGTGGCCCATGGCTTGCGCATGGCGCGGCCGAGGCTATAGACGATGCTATGCAGGTGGTGGTCACACCACACGCCCAGACGCGATGGCGCGGTGGCGCCGGTATTGCGTGCGCTCATTCGGCCAGATCCTGCGGAGAAATATCGTCGACCAGACGGCCATGATCCAGGATCAGTACGCGCTTGCGCATCTGTCTGAGCAGCGCCAGATCGTGGCTGACCACCAGCACGCTGGTACCGCGCGCCGGCAGTTGCGCGAACAGTTGCATGATCTCGGCAGACAGGGTCGGGTCGAGGTTGCCGGTGGGTTCGTCGGCAACCAGCAACCGCGGCTCGCCGACCATCGCCCGGGCGATGCCAACGCGCTGCTGTTCGCCGGCCGACAACTGCGAGGGCAAGGCTTTCTCGCGATGCCCCAGGCCCATGCGTTCGAGCACCGAGCGCACGCGTTTGCCGATCTCGGCGCGGCGGGTGCCGCGCAGAATCAACGGCAGTGCAACGTTCTCGGCGATGCTGCGATCGTTGAGCAAGCGATGGTCTTGGTAGACCGCGCCGACCTCGCGCCGATGCAACGGCACGCGCCGCCCACGCACTTTGAGCAGGTTACGCTCATCGAACAGCACCGCACCGTGGGTGGGCCGCTCGCTGAGGTGGATGAGCTTGAGCAAGGTGCTCTTGCCCGCACCGGAATGACCGGTGACGAACAGCATCTCGCCCTCCTCCACCTGGAAGCTGACATCCACCAACGCCGTATGGCCGCCGGCGTATTGTTTACTGACATTGTCGAATCGTAGAACGCTCATCAGACGATTATGCCGGAGCGCCCAGGGTATTCGTCCACCGAACACATACAGCGCACGGCGGACGGACGCCGCGGCTCAGGAACCGGAGACCAGCGAACGCAGCTTGCGGCCGAGACGGGTCAAGAACGAATCGTTCTTGACCGACGCCGCCGCGCGCTCGCCCTGGCGTGCGGCCTTGACCGGCGTAGCCACGACCTGCACCGGCTTGGCCGACACCGCGACGTTGCCGGACTGCACGCCCTCGGCTGCGTCCAGTGGCCGCCCACCGCGACGGCGCCGGCGCTTACGCGGCGGACGCTCGCCCTCTACCAGCGGCACGCCCTCGGCGGCCACGCGGGCAGGCTTCGGTACGGCGGGCGCAGGAGCATCGGTCACTGCGGCGGCGTCGACTGGGCGCGGGGTGCGTGGCCGGCGTCGTGGGTTGCCATCGGCACCGCGCGATTCACCGCGCCCACCAGGGCCGCTACGGCCACCGCCGGACTTGCCGCCGCCGCGACGTTGCTCGTCGGCCTCGCGCTGAGCGCGCGCCTCGCGGAAGATCTCACCGATGCTGTCATCACCCTCGGCCTCGCCTTCCACCGCCACGCGCGGGGTGCGTGGCAGTGCCACCAGCAGCTCCGCCGTCACCGGCTCGACCGGGATCTTCTGCTCGATGTAGGCCTCGATGTCCGGCAGGCTCATCGCGTAGCGTTCGCAGGCGAAACTGATCGCATCGCCTTCCTCGCCCAGCCGCGCAGTGCGGCCGATGCGGTGCACGTAATCCTCCGCGTCGAACGGCAGGTCATAGTTGTAGACGTATTTGACCCCGTCGATATGCAGGCCGCGCGCGGCCACGTCGGTGACCACCAGGATTTCCAACTGGCCCTTCTGGAAGCGGTTGAGCAGCGTCTCGCGCTTCTTTTGCGGCACGTCGCCGGAAAGCACGCCGACCCGGTAGCCGTTGCGTTCCAGCGCCCGCGCCACGCGCTCGACGAACGCTTTGGTGTTGACGAACACCATGGTGCGCGCGCCCTCGCTGCGCGACAGCAGGCCCAGCAGCAGGGTCAGCTTCTCCTCGTCGGCGGGGAAATAGATGCGCTGGCGCACGCGCGCGGCGGTGATGCTTTCGGTTTCGACAACGAGCTTTTCCGGCTCGTTCATGTGCTCATAGGCCAGCTCCAGCACGCGATGGCTGAGCGTGGCCGAGAACAGCAAGGTCTGCCGAGTCCCGCGCTCGGGCATGCGCCGCAGCAGAAAACGGATGTCCTTGATGAAACCCAGATCGAACATGCGGTCGGCTTCGTCCAGCACGCAGATCTCGCAGGCGTGCAGGGACACCACTTTGTGCTGTTTGACGTAGTCGATCAGCCGCCCAGGGGTGGCGATGATCACATCCACGCCCTGCTGCAGCAGTTCGCGCTGTTTGTCGTAATCCACACCGCCATAGACCAGCGCAAAACGCAGACCGAGGTCGGCGCCGAACTTGACCGCGTCCTTGTGGATCTGGATCGCTAGTTCGCGGGTCGGCGCCAGGATCAGCGCACGCGGGTCCTCCGGCTTGCGATCGGCCAACGCCGGGCGGCTGAGCAGACGGTTCATCACCGCCACTAGGAACGCCAGTGTCTTGCCGGTGCCGGTCTGGGCCTGCCCGGCCACGTCGCGGCCCGGCAAGGCCACCGGCAGGGTCAGCGCCTGGATCGGCGTACAGCGGGTAAAGCCAGCGCCTTCTAGCCCTGCCAGCAGCGCCGGTTGCAGGTCGAACGCGGAAAAAGTCAAATCTGTCAGCGGTTTGTCGCTCATCTTTCCATCTTCTTGGGGCCACCCCCGCCCAAGGCGTAAGGTCGCAGCTTGCGTCGGTCCCGGCAGCGTCGCACACTGGCGTCTTCCATACCGGGTCGCGCGACAGGGGGAATCCCTTGATTTCGACGCGCAATACCCCAGTTTACCGCAATGCGGCGGCCACCCGGTCCGGTCGCTCGCATTGACCCAGGAGATTTTCCAAAGTGAGCGACAAGGTCCTACACGTCGGCGACGCCGATTTCGATACCGCGGTGCTGCAATCGGACGAGGCGGTCCTAGTGGATTTCTGGGCCGAATGGTGCGGCCCGTGCAAGATGATCGCGCCGGTCCTAGACGATCTCGCCGAGGCCTACGACGGCCGGCTGAAGGTGGCGAAGATCAATGTGGACGAGAACCGCGCCACGGCCATCAAGTACCACGTCCGCTCGATTCCGATGCTGCTGCTGTTCAAGAACGGCCAGATCCAGGCCACCCAGATCGGTGCGGTCGGCAAGGGCCAGCTGACCCAGATGATCGACAAGACTCTGGGCGGCGCAGCCGCCTGACGCCCGCCGTGGCGAGCCGCTCCGTTCCGTAGCGGCACGCGGGTACGCCGATGGCCTTACGCTGGTAGCTGAACCGCCTGCAAGCGCGGGCTTGCCGTGGTTACACGGCGGTGATAGTGTCGGCGCATCCGGTGGCATTCGCGCACCGCACCCCCTCTGGAAGTTTCTCTCCCAGACCCGCTCCCAATCCATTTGCTCCCTACGTTTGGGTGCTCGCACTCTTAAGCGAGGAACCACCACTTTGTCCGATCACACCATCTCCGAACCCGGGAGCATCGACGCTCCCGCCGAGAAACGCGTGCGCAAGCCGCGCGTCAACAGGGCCACGGCTGACACCGAGGGTGGCGCCGACCACGGTACGCCTGCGCAGCCGAACCTGCCGCTGCCCGCTGCGCCGGTCCAGGCCGATGCGCCCCGCCCAGTTGCCCAAGAACATGCACCGGCGCCATCCAGCCATGGCGGCGCAGCCAGCAACGGCGAGCAACCGGCTCCGCCGCCACACGCCAGCAACGCCAACGATGGCGGAGAGCCGCGCGAAGGCGGCAACCCGCGCTTCAACAATCAGAACCAGAACAACAATCAGCAGGGCAATCGCCGCGACCGCTTCCGCAATCGCCGCGACCGCAACCGCGAGCGCTTCCAGGACAACGGCCTGCCCAGCGACAACGGCGCCAACGAAGTCTTCGTCCCGCGGGTGCACGCCAGCGTGCCTGAAGGCTTCCCGATCTACTCCTTGAGCGACCTGAAGCGGATGCCGGCGCAGAAGCTGCTCGACATCGCCGAACAACTCAACATCCAAGACGGCGTGGCGCGTGCGCGCAAGCAAGATGTGATCTTCGCGCTGCTCAAGGTGCTCACCCGCCACGGCGAAGGCGTCGCCGCCGACGGCGTGCTGGAGATCCTGCCGGACGGCTTCGGCTTCCTGCGCGCGGCCGAGGCCAGCTACCTGGCCGGCCCGGACGACACCTACATCTCGCCCAGCCAGATCCGCCGCTTCAACCTGCGCACCGGCGACCATCTCTCCGGTCGCATCCGTTTTCCCAAGGACGGCGAACGCTATTTCGCCTTGTCGATCGTCGACACCATCAACGGCGAGCCGCTGGAAGCGAGCAAGAACAAGGTCCTGTTCGAGAACCTGACCGCGCTGTTCCCGCGCAAGCGCTTCACCCTGGAACGCGGCAACGGTTCCTCCGAAGACATCTCCGGCCGCATCCTCGACCTGATGGCGCCGCAAGGCAAAGGCCAACGCGCGCTGATCGTGTCCCCGCCCAAGGCCGGTAAAACCATGCTGATGCAGCAGGTGGCCACGGCGATCACCACCAACCATCCGGACGTGCACCTGATCGTGCTGTTGATCGACGAACGCCCGGAAGAAGTGACCGAAATGCAGCGCACCGTGCGCGGCGAGGTCATCTCCTCCACCTTCGACGAACCGGCCGCGCGCCACGTGCAGGTCGCCGAAATGGTGATCGAGCGCGCCAAGCGCCTGGTCGAGCACAAGAAGGACGTGGTGATCCTGCTCGACTCGATCACCCGCCTGGCCCGCGCCTACAACAACGTGGTGCCGTCCTCCGGCAAGGTACTCAGCGGCGGCGTCGACGCCAATGCGCTGCACCGTCCGAAGCGCTTCTTCGGCGCGGCGCGCAATGTCGAGGAAGGCGGTTCGCTGACCATCATCGCCACGGCGCTGGTGGAGACCGGCAGCAAGATGGACGAGGTGATCTACGAAGAGTTCAAGGGCACCGGCAACAGCGAAGTGCATCTGAACCGCCGCATCGCCGAGAAGCGCGTGTACCCGGCCATCGACATCAACCGCTCCGGTACCCGCCGCGAAGACCTGTTGATCGATCCGGAACTGCTGCAGAAGATCTGGATCCTGCGCAAATTGCTCCACCCGATGGACGAGATCGCCGCGATGGAATTCCTGCTGGACAAGATGAAGAACACCAAGTCCAACGACGAGTTCTTCAGCTCGATGAAGCGCTGAAGTCCGGCGCCGCTTCGCCCCAAACGCCCCGCTTCGGCGGGGCGTTTGCGTTTCTGGCGGTCAATGCCCGCCGACGCTGCGCAGCGGACGATCCGAGCGTCTGTCTATCGAGCGGCGTCACGACGCACGCAGCAGCACAACGGCCCCACACACACCCGCGACCGCGATCTGCGGCAGCGGGTGCGTGACGTGCGACGACTCAGGCCGACAACAACGCCAGCGCGTCGTTGAAGGTCTTGCTCGGTCGCATCGCAGCGGCCACCTTGGCCAGGTCCGGGCGGTAATAACCGGCGATGTCCACCGGCTGGCCCTGCACGCCGTTGAGTTCGGCGACGATGGTCGCTTCCTGCTCGGTCAGCCGTTTGGCCAGCGGCGCGAAGCGCGCCTGCAACGCGGCGTCCTCGTGCTGGGCGGCCAGCGCCTGCGCCCAGTACAGCGCGAGGTAGAAGTGACTGCCACGGTTGTCCAGCCCCCCCACCTGACGCGAGGGCGACTTGTCGGTGTCCAGGAACCGACCGTTGGCCTGATCCAGGGTGCGCGCCAGCACGCCGATGGTGGCACTGTGGTGACGCTGACCCAGATGTTCCAGCGACGCGGCCAGGGCCAGGAACTCGCCCAACGAATCCCAGCGCAAATAATTCTCTTCGACGAACTGCTGCACGTGCTTGGGCGCCGAACCGCCGGCACCGGTCTCGAACAGGCCGCCACCGGCCATCAACGGCACGATCGACAGCATCTTCGCGCTGGTGCCCAGTTCCATGATCGGGAACAGGTCGGTGAGGTAATCGCGCAGCACGTTGCCGGTCACCGAAATGGTGTCCTCGCCCTTGCGAATGCGCTGCAACGACAACGCGGTGGCCTCCACCGGCGGCAGGATACGGATATCCAGGCCAGTCACGTCGTGATCGCGCAAGTAACGCTCCACCTTCTGGATCATCAACGCATCGTGGGCACGCTGCGGATCCAGCCAGAACACCGCCGGGGTCGCGCTCAGGCGCGCGCGCTCGACCGCCAGCTTGACCCAATCCTGGATCGGCGCGTCCTTGGTCTGGCACATGCGCCAGATATCGCCGGCTTCCACCGCATGCTCCAACAGCACCTGACCGCTGGTAGCGCTGACCCGCACCACGCCATCGGCGGCGATCTGGAAGGTCTTGTCGTGCGAACCGTATTCCTCGGCCTTCTGCGCCATCAGGCCGACGTTGGGCACGCTGCCCATCGTCGCCGGATCGAACGCGCCATACCGCTTGCAGTCCTCGATCACCGCCTGGTAGACACCGGCATAGCAGCGGTCCGGAATCACCGCCTTGGTATCTTGCAGCTTGCCTTGCGCGTTCCACATGCAGCCCGAGTCGCGGATCATCGCCGGCATCGAGGCATCGACGATCACGTCGCTGGGCACGTGCAAATTGGTGATGCCCTTGTCGGAGTTGACCATCGCCAAGCTCGGACGCTGCGCGTACAGGGCCTGCAGATCGGCCTCGATGGAAGCGCGCTGCGCGTCCGGCAACGCCGCGATGCGCGCATACAGATCGCCGATGCCATTGTTCGCATCGAAGCCCACCTGCTTCAGCGTGGCCGCGTACTTGTCCAGCACGTCGCGATAGAACGCCTCCACCACCACGCCGAACATGATCGGGTCGGAGACCTTCATCATCGTCGCCTTCAGATGCAGCGAGAACAACACGCCCTGCTGCTTGGCATCGGCGATCTGCGCCTGCACGAAGGCCGCCAGCGCACGCTTGCTCATCACCGCCGCATCGATGATCTCGCTGGCCTGCACCGCGGTCTTTTCCTTCAACACCGACACCGTGCCGTCCTTGCCGATCAACTCGATCTTGACGCTGCCGGCTTGTTCGATCAGCGCCGAGCGCTCGCTGGCGTAGAAATCGCCGGCGTCCATATGCGCCACATGCGATTTGGACTGCGCGCTCCACGCGCCCATGCGATGCGGATGCTTGCGCGCGTACTGCTTCACCGACGCTGGCGCACGGCGGTCGGAATTGCCCTCGCGCAGCACCGGATTGACCGCACTGCCCTTGACCCGGTCGTAGCGCGCCTTGGCGTCGCGCTCCTGCGCGTTCTTCGGCTCGTCCACGTAATCGGGCAACGCATAGCCCTGCTGCTGCAGTTCCTTGATCGCCGCCTTGAGCTGCGGCACCGAGGCGCTGATGTTGGGCAACTTGATGATGTTGGCTTCCGGCGTGGTGGCCAGCTGCCCCAATTCGGCAAGATCGTCGGCGATGCGCTGGTCCTCGCGCAGAGACTCCGGAAACTGCGCGATCAAACGACCGGCCAATGAGATGTCGCGCGTCTCCATCGCGATGCCCGCGGTACCGGCAAACGCCGCGACGATCGGCAGCAGCGACTGCGTCGCCAGGTACGGAGCTTCATCGGTGAGCGTGTAAAGGATTTTGGGCGTATTCGACATGACGCGATGGATGACCTCTGACAGGAGAAGAAAGCAGGGCCGACAGTGCGGCGACGTATGTTCCGACCAATGAGCGCGAAACCGAGGAACGCCGAACATCGGCTATACCGTGCATTGTCGCGTGTCTTTAGGCCGCGGGCAAAGCGCCAGCGGCCGATGGAAAGCACCTACCTGGCACTGCGCGAAGCCGCACTGGCACTCGCCCCCTGGGCGCCATGGCGCGAACGTGCGTTGGAAGCACTCGATGACCGCACAGCGCGGCGCTGGGGTACCAGTGTGCGTGAGCTGCGCATCTGCCTGTTGCTTCCCGAAGGACAAGCGCAGCACGCCCTGGACATGGCGCAAGGACACATCCCGACGTTCTCGTCCCGAACCTTGACGTACCTGCTGACCGAGGCAGAAGCACTCGATCCAACCGCCACCCTGCCGATCTGCGAGCACCTGATCGAAACCGCCATCGCGCGCACCCAGCACCAAGAGTATCTGGCGGCAGTGGACTTGTTACCGACGCTGCAACGGATCTATCGCCACCAGGGCGACCCAACCCGCTTCGACCATTACCTTGCGCAACTGCGGCAGCGTTATCAACGCAAACGTAACTTGATCGAATTGCTGGACCAGCGTTTCCCCGCGACCGCAACACCGCCCACGCGATGAGGTAAAGCGCCGTGCCGTGCGCCTGCCCAAAGGCCGCCGCACGGCGCTTGGTAGCGGTCGGCACGACCCCAGCATGCTCCTGCGATTTGTCTGCATCCCCCACGCACGGCCAGCGTATGCTCGGCGCATCGGCGGCGGTTCCAGGGCACGCCCTCTATGGAATGGAGACAGGGAGACACGATGGCGTTCTATGCGCATTCGACCGAACGCAGCGATCGTCGCGACTGGCAAGGTCTGGCCGATCATCTGAACGGCGTCGGCGAGCGTGCCGCGCGCCACGCCGAACCCTTCGGCGGACAACTGCTGGCCCGGGTCGCGGGGCAATTGCACGATCTCGGCAAATACACCGAAAAGGTGGATCACGCCACTTGGGGGGCCCGGATTGCTTGTGCGCGCATGTCCGGCAAGCCGGACCAGAACGTCAACGCTGTGCACCTAGCATCCACTACCATCACCAGTGCATCTAAACTGCTTCGCTACTGAAGTCGCCAGTAAGGCGTGAGGATTTGGAGTACTGAAAAGTCTAGGCTCGGCCCGGTACAAAATTTAAAAAAGGAGTAAATATGTTTAAATCGATTGACCCAGGAGACATATACAACAAAAACATCAACATTCTCATTGGCTCTGGCGCCTCAGCAGAATTATTCCCAACACTTGCGCTTGCCATCAAGAAAGCCGATGGGACCAACGAAACGATTGAGACTCTCGCCACAAATTTTGAAGACTCTACTGAAAAGCTAACTCCGCTGTTCATGCACTACTACAATACGTGCATTTTCCCAGTTCAGACCTTCGATCCAAAATCCGTTAAATCAGGCCCAGATAAAGAAAATCTCAATAACTATGAGACATTCTTGACAACCCTTTTAGGGCTGCTCGACAGAAGGAAAGATCTCAACCGCAAGATCAACATCTTCACGACCAACTACGACGGATGCTTGGCTTATACGGCTGACAGTATTCTCACGAAGGGATCGCATGATTTCGTCGTGAACGATGGCACTTCAGGATTTCATAGAAGGTACCTGCATCCCAAGAACTTCAATACATTCCAGTGCCAAGCCGGAGTATTTGAACGCAACAACTACGGCATCCCACAGGTCAATATCATCCATCTTCACGGTTCTGTATATTGGTCTAAAAGCGGAGAGAAAATTAAAGTCGATTACCACAATGACTTTAAAAACATCCTGACAAAAAGCTGCATCGGAAAACTAAATAAATATTCATCATTCCTTACCACAAATGGCAACGAGACCAAAAACATCCCGCACTTTCCGTTAAGCAAAAAACAGATGGACACATTTTGGGTTAAATACAAAGAACTCCCCATTGTAAATCCTACTAAGTGGAAGTTTCACGAGACTGTATTTGAAGAACACTACTATCAGATGCTCAGGCTATTAAGCTACGAGCTTGAGAAGCCAAATTCCGTACTCATCACATTCGGCTTTTCGTTTGCCGATGAGCATATTCTGAAGCTCGTACAACGCTCACTTTCCAACCCGCAACTTCAGACCTTCATCTGCTGCTATAGCGAAAGCAGTGCGGACACGATGTCGGGCGAATTCAAACCCTGGAAGAACGTCGAGGTTATTAGGCCGCCTAAAGAGTTGAACATCGACTTCACCAACTTCAATAAGTACATTTTCTCTCTCAAGGCTGAGAAATACGAGCCTCCAGCTGAAGACAAGGATACACAATGAGCATCGTCGTAGGCGAAGTTATCGCAGTCAGCGGGGTACGCATATCCCTTCGAATTTTTGAAGACTCCAGCCAAGAAACCATCTTCTATGAAGGCGTGAAGTATCGCGGAGTTTCACTCAGGGAACATGTTTCCATCCAGCGCGGCTTCATAGACATTGTCTGCCTTGTTGAAGGCGAATTTCTGGACGAAAAGAAGCTAGAGGCTAATGCGGAGAAGACCCAGTACATTCGAAAGGTAGATGTACGCCCCATCGGCTACATCGTGGATGACAAGTTCTTTGAGGGCGTGAAGTACATGCCGATGATCAGGGACAAGGCATCACTGCTCAGCGAACTCATGGTCGGAAAAATCTATGGGACGGAGGGCAAGAGCAGTTTTTCCATTGGATCGATGCTCAAAGAAAACGTGACTATCAGCCTTCCATGGACCCAAATTTTCAACAGCCACCTTGGTATTTTTGGCAACACTGGAAGCGGCAAGTCCAACACACTAACGAAGCTATATACGACTCTCTTCAACGAGAAACTAACGGCACTGAAGAACAAGAGCCAGTTCGTCATCATTGATTTCAATGGCGAATACACTGAAAACCAGATCTTACCCACTGAGGAAAAAAAGATAATTGTATTGAATTCACAAAAATCCAAGGACAAATTCGAAATTGAAGCAGTTCACTTTTGGGATGTCGAAACACTGAGCCTTCTTTTCCAAGCAACCACCAATACACAGCAACCATTCTTGCGACGCGTTATTTCTGGTAAGGAAAAGTTCAAAGATCAACCATTGAAGGAATATGTTAAAAATGTTTTTTCAAAAGTCTTTAGCGCAGGTGAAGCCAAGCCAGATGCATTGGACACAACCCGCGAAATTGCACGGATAATTAAATGCACACAGCTACAGGACTATTTAAATGACATCACATACTACAACAAAGATAAATACTTCAGGCACAAGAATGGCAATTACCTTAACTCAAATGGTGATGTCTTTAGAAACGATATCCTCCCCATCATTAATAATCATGTAGGCATAGATAAAATAGATCAGCTCGACGAATTTATCTTGAGGTGCTACCTCCAACTATGCTCAGATGTCGTGCTCGGCTATGCCCAGTACGAGCACATTCAACCAGTGCTTGCCAGAGCCAAATCATCCATCACTGGCCTTAGCAAAGTGATTAAAATTACAAATAATATTCCAGAAAAACATCACTTGCAGGTAATCTCTCTGAAGAAATGCAAAAACGAGATAAAGAAAATTTTGCCATTGCTCATCGCCAAAAACTTCTATACCAATCACAAGGAATCGGAAAACCTGAAGAGTCCACCAAGCAATACTCTTCACTTTATCATTGATGAAGCACACAACATCCTGTCAGAACAGTCCACCCGTGAGCATGAAATCTGGAAGGATTATCGACTGGAACTCTTTGAAGAAATTATCAAAGAGGGACGCAAGTACGGGGTCTACCTGACACTCTCCAGTCAGCGACCAGCCGACATCTCTCCTACTATCATTTCCCAGATCCACAACTTCTTTATCCACCGACTAGTGAACGAGCGCGACCTCATTCTGCTGGACAACACCATCAGCACTCTGGATTCGAGTTCAAAGGCCCTCATCCCGACCTTGACCAAGGGCTGCTGCGTCGTCACGGGCACGGCATTCGACCTACCCATGATCCTGAAGATTGATCCGCTCCTCAAGGAACACCGGCCCAGCAGTGACGATGTGAACCTTGAAGAGCTTTGGTCAGTGCCAGACGAACTTTGACCAGGACCACGCTCGGGCATTACTCAGGCAGCCAATAGATTTAAGACCAAGCCGAAGGAATCGCTTCGATTACAAGCATCGTAGATATCGCGTCTTCGGCATCTAACTTTATTGGCAACGTGAATAACAGCACCCCGCAATACCACCGAAAACTACTCCACCGTCACCGACTTAGCCAAATTGCGCGGCTTGTCCACATCCGTGCCGCGCGCCAGCGCAGTGTGGTAGGCAAGCAATTGCACCGGCACGGTGTGCAGCACCGGGCTGAGCAGGCCAGCGTGACGCGGCGTGCGGATCACGTGCACGCCTTCGGAGGCATGGAAATTGCTGTCCTGATCGGCGAAGACGAACAGTTCACCACCGCGTGCACGCACTTCCTGCATGTTGGATTTCACCTTTTCCAGGAGCGCATCGTTGGGCGCGATCACCACTACTGGCATGGTCGCGTCCACCAACGCCAATGGGCCATGCTTGAGTTCACCAGCGGGATAGCCTTCCGCATGGATATAGGTGATTTCCTTGAGTTTGAGCGCGCCCTCCAACGCAATCGGATAATGCAGTCCGCGACCGAGAAACAGCGCATTGTGCTTGTCGGCAAAACGCTCGGCCCACACCGCGATCTGCGGCTCCAGGTTGAGCACGTGCTGCACGCTGCCCGGCAGATGACGTAGTTGCTCCAGGTAGTCGGCTTCCTGCGTCGCGCTCAGCCGTCCGCGCTGCTTGCCCAGCACACAGGCAAGTTGGAACAGCGCCGCCAATTGGGTGGTGAACGCCTTGGTCGAGGCCACGCCGATCTCGGCGCCGGCGCGGGTGTACATCACCAATGCGCTGGCGCGCGGGATCGCGCTCTCCGGCACGTTGCAGATCGACAAGGTCTTGGTATGGCCCAGCGACTTGGCGTATTTCAGCGCTTCCATCGTGTCCAAGGTTTCGCCGGACTGGGAGATGGTCACGATCAATTGCCGCGGGTTGGCGCAGGCGTCGCGATAGCGGTATTCGCTGGCGATTTCCACGCTGCACGGCACGCCGGCAATGGCTTCGATCCAGTAACGCGCGGTGAGCCCGGCGTAGTAACTGGTGCCGCAAGCCAGCAGTTGCACGCCGTCCACATCGGCCAACAGCGCGTCGGCGTTGGCGCCGAACAGCGCGCTATCGAAACTGCCGGCATCGCACAACGCTTCCAACGTGTCGGCCAACGCAAGCGGCTGTTCGTGGATTTCCTTCTGCATGAAGTGACGGTAGGGCCCCAGTTCCAGCGACGCCAGCGAGACGTCGGAGACGTGCGCCTCGCGCTGCACCGCATGGTCGGCCGCGTCGTACACCTGCACGCCATCGCGGCGCAGCAGCGCCGTGTCGCCCTCCTCCAGAAAAATCACCCGGCGCGTGGCCTGGATCACCGCTGAAACGTCGGAAGCGATGAAATGTTCGCCTTCGCCCAAGCCAATCAGCAACGGGCAGCCCATGCGCGCGCAAACCAGCACATCTGGATACGCCTTACTGAGCGCCGCCAGCGCATAGGCGCCGGTCAGTTCCTTCACTGTCGCCTGCAACGCGCCGAGCAGATCGCGGCCCTGGGCCATGTGATGGTGGATCAGGTGCGCAATGACCTCGGTGTCGGTCTGCGATTCGAACGTATAACCCAGCGCACGCAGGCGTTCGCGCTGCTGTTCGTGGTTTTCGATAATACCGTTGTGGACCAGGGCCAGATCGCCATGGCTCACGTGCGGATGCGCATTGGCCTCGGTGACGCCGCCATGGGTGGCCCAACGGGTGTGGCCGATACCCACGGTGGCCCGCAATCCGTCAGCGAGTGCGGCGCTTTCCATTTCCGCCACGCGACCGGTACGACGCACCCGATGCACGCGACCATCGGCAATCGCGGCGATGCCGGCGGAGTCGTAGCCGCGGTATTCCAGGCGCTTGAGCCCCTCGATCAGGTGCGCGATGACATCGCGATCCGCAATCGCACCGACGATTCCGCACATAGCCACCCCTTTTACCGAAAGCATGCATTTTATTCGCCGTGTCCACGAAATGTCTCGTCATTGACGTCGAATGGACAAGATGTCCGCGAACACGTCCGCGGACAGCCGGACACCCATCTCGCCCGCACAAATTCTATGTAATTCAATTATTTGCATCTGGCACAAGCCGTGCTTGGGATGGACCATCCTCACTACCACGCTGCCACCACTCGATGATCCGCGACACCTCCGCCCAGGATCAGGTCCTCACCCTCCCCCGCACCGTCGCTTGGCGCCGTTGGCTATGGCCGGGACTGATCGGGCTGGCGTTACTGCTGGGCATCGGCTTCGCCGTGCGTGGCTGGATCGCCGGCAGCCGCTCGTTCGACGCGCAACGGGTCCGCATCGCCACGGTCAATCGCGGCGACCTGGTCCGCGATATCTCCGCCGACGGTCGCCTGATTGCCGCCAACAGTCCCATCCTGTACGCGATCTCCGCCGGCACCGTAACGCTGAAAGTAGTCGCCGGCGACGTGGTCAAAAAAGATCAGGAACTGGCCGAGATCGACAGTCCGGAACTGCGCAGCAAGCTGGCCCAGGAAGAAGCGACGCTGGCCGGCCTGGAGGCGGAGGCAAGCCGCGCCGATCTGGATGCGGTGCTGGCGCGTGCCAACGCCAGCAAATCCATCGACCAGGCGCAGATCGAGCGTCAGGCCGCCAGCCGCGATCTGGAGCGCTACCAGCGCGGTTACGCTGGCGGCGCGGTGCCGCAGGTGGAGTTGGCCAAGGCGGAGGACACCTTGAAAAAAGCCGATATCGCGATGCGCCACGCGCAAAAAGACGCCGATCTGCAGAGCCGCGGCGCGAGCCTGGACGCGCGCAACAAGCGCCTGCTGGCCGAGCGCCAACGCGCGGTGGTCGCCGAGGTGCAGCGCCAGGTGGATCTGCTGACCTTGCGCGCGCCGTTCGATGGTCAGGTCGGCCAGGTGCAGGTGTCGCAGCACACCAACCTCGCCGCCAACGCACCGGTGTTGAGCGTAGTCGATCTGTCCAAGTTCGAACTGGAGATCAAAGTGCCGGAAAGTTTTGCCCGCGACCTGGCGATCGGCATGCCGGCGCAGTTGACCAGCGGCGCCGGCGAACCGTTCGCCGGCGCACTCTCGGCGGTGTCCCCGGAAGTGGTCAACGGCGAGGTCAACGCACGCATTCGTTTCACCGACACACAACCGCCGGGCCTGCGCCAGAGCCAGCGGATGAGCGCGCGAGTGTTGCTGGACACCCGCCACAACGTGCTCAAACTCGAACGCGGTCCGTTCGTCGAACAATCCGGCGGCCACTTCGCTTACGTCATGGACGGCGACTCCGCAGTCCGCCGCCCGGTGCAATTGGGCGTCACCAGCCTGAGCGAAGTCGAAGTGCGCTCGGGCCTACAGGTGGGCGACCGGGTCGTGGTCTCCGGCAGCGACTTGTTCGGGGATGCGCCGCGCGTGACGATCCACTGACATCTGCGATTCGGAACATGCAAACGAAACATCGACAGCAACGGCACAAGCGAATCGAATACGTTGGCGTTTGCAAATCCCGACTCCACACACCACTCCCCTTTCAAGGAACACCGTCATGCTGCAAATGCACTCCGTCTCCAAAGTTTTTCGTACCGAACAGGTCCAGACGCATGCGTTGCGCTCGCTGGATCTGCATGTGCGCGAAGGCGAATTCGTCGCCGTGACCGGGCCATCGGGCTCCGGCAAAACCACCTTCCTCAACATCGCCGGGCTGCTGGAAACCTTCAGCAGCGGCCAGTATCTGCTCGACGGGCAGGACGTGAGCCATATCAACGACGATGCGCGCTCGCGCATGCGCAACCAAAAAATCGGTTTCATTTTCCAGGGTTTCAACTTGATCCCCGATCTGAACCTGTTCGACAACGTCGATGTGCCGTTGCGCTATCGCCGCATGGCCGCCGCCGAACGCAAGCGACGTATCGAAGACGCGCTGGGCCGGGTCGGGCTGGGGTCGCGGATGAAACATTACCCGTCCGAACTTTCCGGCGGCCAGCAGCAGCGCGCGGCGATCGCGCGTGCGCTGGCCGGTAGCCCGCGTCTGTTGCTGGCCGACGAACCGACCGGCAACCTCGACTCGCAGATGGCGCGCGGGGTGATGGAGCTGCTGGAGGAAATCAACACACAGGGCGCCACCATCGTCATGGTCACCCACGACCCCGACCTGGCCGCACGCGCGCAGCGCAACGTGCATATCGTCGACGGCCAGGCCACCGACCTGCTGCGCGAACCGATGCTAACTGATGCCGGCAACGGCGCGGCGGCGAACGCGTAACCGGCACGGCAACGGACCAAGAGAAAACCCATGCTCGGCTATTACCTGCATCTGGCGCTACGCAGCCTGCGCCGCAGCCCGGTGCTCACCGCGCTGATGGTACTGTCCATCGCCGCGGGCATCGGGGCAGCCATGACCACGCTGACGGTAATGCGCTTGCTGTCCGGCGATCCGCTGCCCGGACGCAGCGAGCAGATCTTCTATCCGCAGATCGACCCGCGCCCGCCCGGCAGCCAAGCCCGGCAGCCTCTCGACAAACTCGACTACCTCACCGCGATGGATCTGTGGAAGAACGTACCCGCAGATCGCCAGGCCATGGTCGCCGAGAGTGAGATCAAGTTGCGCCCATCCGATGGCAACGGCCCAGCGTTCATGACCCAACTGTTGTCCACGCAAGCGGATTTTTTCCCGATGTTCCAGGTGCCGTTCGCTGACGGCAGTGGCTGGCGCGCGCAGGATGACCGCGACCATGCGCGCGTAGCGGTGATCTCGGACGATTTGAATACCAAGCTGTTCCAGGGCCGCAACAGCGTCGGCCAGCACCTGCTGGTGCGCGGCACCGTTGTGCGCATCGTCGGCGTACTGGCGCCCTGGCGGCCCTCGCCGCAGTTCTACACACTGGCCGGCGGCAGCTTCGCACATGGCGATACCGCCAGCTTCTACGGCAAGCCGCAGGACGTGTTCATGCCGCTGTCCAGCAGCCTGGAGATCAACGCCGGCAATCTACAGCCGTGGACCTGTTTCGGTATTCCGACGCAGCCACTGGATCTGAGCAGCGCACCATGCGTATGGCTACAGTTGTGGGTGCAACTGGACTCGCCCGACAAGGTCGCCGCCTACCGTCGCCTGCTCGCCGATTACGCCGCCGAACAACACGCCGCTGGACGCATCGGCCACCCCGACACGGCACGCTTGCTATCCCTGCCGCAATGGCTGGACCACAACCGGGTCGTACCCGACGACGTGCGCCTACAGAACTGGCTGGCGCTGGCGTTTCTGGGCCTGTGTCTGTTCAACAGCGTCGGCCTGCTACTGGCGAAGTTCCTGCGCCGTGGCGGTGAAATCGGCGTGCGCCGCGCGCTGGGTGCATCCAGGCGCGCGATCTTCGCCCAGTGCCTGGTCGAAGCCAGCGTGATCGGCATCATCGGTGGCAGCGGCGGCTGGCTGCTGACCCTGATCGGGCTATGGAGCGTGCGCCAGCAACCCACCGCCTACGCCGATCTGGCGCACTTGGACGTGCCGATGTTTGCCGGCACCTTCGTCCTGGCCGTGGCCTGCAGCCTCGCTGCCGGCGTGTTTCCCGCGCTGCGTGCCAGCCGCATCGCGCCGGCCCTGCAACTCAAGAGCTTGTAAGCGAGGGAACATCCGATGCAGATCAGACCCATTCTGTCCGCCCTGTTCCGCCACCGCATCGCCGCAATGCTGATCGGGCTGGAAATCGCGTTGGCCTGCGCGGTGCTGTGCAATGCCTTCTTGCTGATCGGCAACCGCCTGGAGTTGGTGCATCTGCATAGCGGTATCGACGAAGCCGCGCTGGGGCTGGTGTCCCTTCACGGCTGCGACGGCTGCAACACGATGGATCTGGACGCGCGGGTACTCGATGCCATTCGCCGCACGCCCGGCGTGCGCGCGGCAGGCAGCATCAACAGCGTGCCCTTCGTCCCGCCGACCGGCAATAACGGCGTGTGCCTGGATCGAGACTGCACCACGAACGGTGGAGTGCCGCACTTCTACACCGCCAACCCTGGCGCGGTCGCCGCCCTGGGCCTGCACCCCAGCAGTGGTCGCGAGTTCAACGACGCGGACTATCAACCGTTCGAGCATTTCGCCCCGGCACAGGCCGACGTCTGGATCACCCGCGCGCTGGCCGAACACCTGTGGCCAGGGCAGGATCCGTTGGGCCGAGAATTCTGGTCGAGCAGCCACTTCCGGGTGATCGGCATCCTCGATCACCTGGCCCGACCCGATCCAGGCCGCAGCGAAGATGGCGCAATCGGCAGCGACTGGTCGGTGCTGATCCCGGTAAGCGAGGCGGCGCAATCGGGCATGTACGTGCTGCGCGCCGATCCGCATGCGTTGCCGCGCGTCCTCGCGCAGGCGCGCACCGCAGTGGCACGTGCGGCGCCCGACGCAGTCCTGGACAACGTGTACAGCCGACCGCTGGACGAACTGCGCCAAGTCTATTTCCAGAACGACCGTGCGATGACCCGCTTGCTGGTCGCCGTCATCGTCGCGATGCTGCTGGTCACCGCGCTCGGCATCATCGGCCTAGCCAGCTTTTGGGTACAGCAACGCACCAAGCAGATCGGCATCCGCCGCGCGCTCGGCGCAACCCGCCACGACATCCTGCGCTACTTCCAGATCGAGAACCTACTCATCGTCGGTGCGGGCGTGGCGCTGGGCATGTTGTTGGCCTATAGCGGGAACGTGCTGCTGATGCGGTTCTTCGAAGTAGAGCGCTTGCCGGTCGGCGATCTACCTGTCGGCGCCGTACTACTGTGCGCACTCGGCCAACTCGCCGTCCTCGGCCCGGCGCTGCGCGCCGCTGCCGTGCCACCGGCCATCGCTACGCGCAGCGCGTAAGCAGAAGTACGCGATGTTTTTCCATCTCCATCCTCGCGGATCCACTGATGCCACTGCCATACGCCGTTGAACTCGGAATACGCGGCGCACGTCGCCATCCGCGCACCATGCTACTGACCATGCTGACGCTCGCGCTCGGCCTGGCTGCGGTGATGACGATGCTGACACTGCTGAAGGTGCTCTCCGCCGATCCATTACCAGGACTCAGCCAGCAGTTGTATCTGGGCTGGGTGGATTCGCGCGAGGCCGCCACCGACAACACGCTCGACGAACCACACCCACTGCCGCCATCACAGTGGAAAATAGCCGATGTTCAACGCTTCATGGCGTCACATCCGGACATCCCACAGACCGCACTGGCTTCCAGCCAGTTCACGATCACCAACGAAGATCAGCGCCAGAGCGCATCTGTTGGTGGCGTGGCGGCATTGGGTCCGATGCCCCGCATCTTTGGCGTGCCACTGCGCGAAGGCCGCTATTGGACCGAGCAGGAAGAGCGCGACCGTGTGCCGGTGGCGATCATCGGCCATCGGCAGAGTCTGCGATTGTTCGGCACCGAACATGGGCTGGGCCACCAACTGCGCTTGGGCAAACATCTGTTTCGGATCATCGGCATCAGCGACGATTGGGGACCGAGGCCGGGGTTCTACTTCCTGCAATCACTGGATCAGGCGTGGAGCAACTTACCGATCGAATTCTTTGTCCCGGCGCAAGCCGCGCTCGATGCCGATGCCCCACCATCGGTGGGGATGCAGTGTGACGATAATAGCCCCGGTGGCATGCGCTTCAATGAGATCAATCTGCACGCCTGCCGCTGGCTGATGCTGTGGGCGCAGTTGCAGACCGAGGCACAAGTAGACAACTACCGCTCCGCATTGTTGGCCTTCGCACAGGCACGGCACACTGCCGGTGTATTTCCACGAGCTCCGAAAGCCATGCTGTACAACGTGTCCGCATGGCTGGCCGCCAATCGCATCGTGCCCGATACCGTGCATTTAAACCTCTGGCTGGCCCTGGCACTACTAGGCTTGTGTATTCTCAACGTCGCCGGCCTGCTCGCGGCGCGCTTCCTGCGCCGCGCTAACGAAATCGGTATCCATCGTGTGCTGGGCGCGCCGCGCCACGCGGTGTTTGTGCGCTGCCTGACCGAGTCCGGATTGATCGGATTGCTGGGCGGCATATTGGCATTGCCGGCGACGCTATTCGGTCTGTGGGTAGTGCGCATACAGAGCACGACGTACAGCGACTTGGCCCAGTTCCGGGCTGATCTATTCGGCCTGTTGCTGCTGCTGGCGATCGGCACCGGCCTGCTGGTCGGCCTCATCCCCGCATGGCGCGCGTCGCGACTTTCACCGGCCATGCAAGTCAAGAGCCTCTGAGGTGCTTATGTCTGTTCTGCGTCCTTATCTCGCTCCGTTACGACGACATCCGCTGATGCCGCTACTGGTCATCGCACAAACCACCGTGGCATGCGCGATTCTGCTCAACGTGCTGTTTCTGCTCTGGCAAAAGCTCGCACCGATGTTGGTCGCCGATGGCATCCCACGCGGGGAGCTGGTGATCGTGGACCAAGTGATCAACCAGGCCGGCAACTGGAACGCCGCGCAGATCCTCACGGCAACCGATGCGCTACGCAAGATCCCTGGCGTCAAGGCGGTGTCACCGATGATTGGATTGCCGATGAGTTCCTCGTTAACAGTGACGATCCTGCTGAAAGGTCCCGCCGGATCGGAAATCCCAAGCCTGTACAGCGGCGACACCGCATTCGATGCGCTGGGCTTGGAGCTCAGCGCTGGCCGCCGCTTCAGCCACGATGAAATGTACAACATCGACCTGTCAACGTCGCCCATGCTCAACAAAGGTACCACCCCCGTCATCCTCACCGAGGCGCTGGCGCGCAGGCTGTTCGGCGCGGGCCCGGCCTTGGGTGGCATCCTCACCGGCAGGGATCCGCAAGACACCGATCACTTCGTGGTGGTCGGCTTGGTCCGGCACCTGCTGCGCTACCAGCTCGACGAACTCGACGATGGCAAAGCCGAGTTCTCGATGCTGACACCCGGCAAAATCACCGACACGCCCATTCTGAACTATGCCGTGCGCGTCGCGCCGGAACAACGCGATGCAGTGATTGCACAGATCGCGCCACAGCTCAAGCGCGCACTCGGTGCAGACCTGATGCACGGCACCGAACCCAAGGTCAGTGACTACGAATCACAGCGCAACGCACGCCTGAAACCACGCCGCGCCGCTGTGTGGCTGTTCGGCTCGGTGAGCGTGCTGGTCACGGCCATCACCTTGATCGGCATCGCCAGCCTCAGCGGTTTCTGGATCCAGCAACGCACGCGCCAGATCGGCATCCGCCGCGCACTCGGTGCGACCCGCACGCAGATCCTGCACCAGTTCCAATTGGAGAACCTGCTGATTATCGGCACCGGGCTGGTCTTGGGCATCCCCATGGCCTACGCCGCCAATCTGTGGCTGATGCAGCACTACGAACTGACGCGCTTACCGGCGATCTGCCTGCCGATCGGGGTGGGTGTCTTGTTGATAATGGGTCAGCTCGCCGTGTTCGGGCCGGCACGTCGCGCCGCCGCCATGCCGCCGGCCATCGCCACCCGTCATGCCTGATAGCGCGGCAATCCACACGACAAGTCTGGCACGGGCTGCGATGATGCCATTTTGTCCATCTGCCGGCGTCAGCATGCCGGCCCGCCTTCAAGGTTCACGATGCCCTGCCTGTTGATCATCGACGACAACCCCGCCGTCGCCACTGCGCTGGAAGTGCTGTTTTCCCTGCACGAGATCGAGACCGCCTACGCCGACAGCCCGCAGGCCGGCCTGCAACGCCTGGACGATGGCGGCATCGATCTGGTGCTGCAGGACATGAACTTCAGCGCCGACACCACCTCCGGCGAGGAAGGTGCCGCATTGTTCGCTGCGATCCGCGCACGCCACCCGGACCTGCCGGTGATCCTGCTGACCGCCTGGACCCAACTCAGCAGCGCGGTGGAGCTGGTCAAGGCGGGTGCCGCCGACTACCTGGCCAAGCCCTGGGACGATCGCAAGCTGCTGACCACGGTCAACAATTTGCTGGAGCTATCCGAAACCCACCGCGAACTGGAGCGGCGTCGCGACGGCGAGCGCCGCCATCGCGCGGATCTGGCCCGGCGCTACGATCTACGCGGCGCCGTGTTCGCCGATCCCGCCAGCGCGCGCGCCATCGCCCTGGCCTGCCAAATCGCACGCTCGGCGTTGCCGGTGCTCATCACCGGGCCCAACGGCAGCGGTAAAGAAAAGATCGCCGAGATCATCCAGGCCAACTCGCCGGTGCGAGACGGCCCATTCGTAGCCCTGAACTGCGCTGCGCTTCCAGCCGAACTGATCGAAGCCGAACTGTTCGGCGCCGAGGCCGGTGCCTACACCGGCGCCACCAAGGCCCGCGAAGGCAAGTTCGAGGCCGCCGATGGCGGCACGCTGTTCCTAGACGAGATCGGCAATCTATCGCTGGCCGGGCAGATGAAACTGCTGCGCGTGCTGGAGACCGGTCGCTTCGAGCGGCTCGGTTCCAACCGCGAACGGCAGGTCAAGGTCCGGGTCATCAGCGCGACCAATGCCGACGTGAGCGCGATGATCCGCGCAGGTACATTCCGCGAGGATCTGTACTATCGGCTCAATGCGGTGGAACTGTCGCTGCCGGCGCTCGCCGAGCGTCCTGGGGATATCCTGCCGCTGGCCGAAGCGTTTCTATCCAGCACCAAGACGCTGTCGATCGGCGCCACGCAGGCACTGCAACGGCATACCTGGCCCGGCAACGTGCGCGAGCTGCGCAACGTAATCCAACGTGCCGAATTACTGGCCAGCGGCGCACAGATCCAGTCCGCCGACCTCAATCTGCCCAGGCCCGCGCCGCAACGCAGCAGCCACACGGACGAACCGGACCGCGAGCGCATCGTGACCGTGCTGAGGCGCGCTCACGGTGTCATCGCCCAGGCGGCGGCCGAACTGGGCATGAGCCGGCAAGCGCTGTACCGACGCATGGATCGCTACGGCATCCCACGCGAATGAAACTGCGCCCTTCCTTCACCACCGAGTTGTTCCTGCGCCTGCTGCCACTGCTGGCGCTGGCGGCGACATTGCCGTGGTTGCTGGCGCATTGGATGGAACGCCGTTGGGAAACGATGACGCTGTCGGCCCTGGTGCTGATCGCACTGACGTGGTTGGCCCTGCACCACGCCACCGCGCCGATGCGTTCGCTGTTCCGCGCCCTGGCCAGCATCATCGGCAGCTACCGCGACGGCGAGTACAACGTCAGCGTGTCATGGCGCAGCGACGACGAATTGGGGAAAATGGTGGCAGCGCACCAACAGCTCGGCGAGATCCTGCGCGAGCAACGACAAGCACTGATACAGCGCGAGCTGATGCTCGACACCATGGTGCAGAACACCCCGGTGGCGATGCTGCTGACCTGCAAGGGCGGCGATGGCCTGCACCGTGTGATTTTCTCCAACCTGGCCGCGCGCAAGCTGCTGCATGGCGGCTGGAAGCTGGAAGGACAACGCCTGGACGATCTGCTGCTGGCTGTACCGGCGCCGCTGCGCGACGCCATCGCGCGCGGCGGCGACAGCCTGTTCTCGATCGAGGACCACAAGCAGGATGCAGAGGAAGAACAGATTTACCACGTATCGCGGCGTCGCTTCCATCTCAACGGGCGTCCGCACGAACTGCTACTGCTGCGCCTGCTCACCGCCGAACTGCGCCGACAGGAAGTGCATACCTGGAAAAAAGTGATCCGGGTCATCAGCCACGAACTGAACAACTCGCTGGCTCCGATCGCCTCGCTGGCGCATTCCGGCGCCGAGTTGGTACGGCGACAGAAAGTAGAGCGACTAGAAGAAGTATTCGGCACCATCGAGGAACGCGCACGACACCTAGAGGGCTTCATCCGCGGCTACGCGCACTTCGCCAAACTACCCCAGCCGCAATTGCAGAGCGTGCACTGGGCGCAATTCCTGGCCGGACTCCAGCAGCAGATTCCGTTCGCACTGGACCTGGAAGCGCCGGATCTGCACAGCCGAGTCGATCCAGCACAACTGCAGCAGGCGCTGCTCAATCTGCTCAAAAACGCACACGAATCCAGCCCCGAGCAGTTGATGTCAGCCGACGGCGTGCGCGTGCGCGTGTCCACGCGTCCGGACTGGCTGCGCATCGAGGTGCTGGACCGCGGCAGCGGCATGAGCGAAGCGGTGCTGCATCACGCGCTGATGCCGTTCTACTCGACCAAGCGCAATGGCACCGGCCTCGGCTTGGCATTAACCCGGGAAATCGTCGAAGCGCACGGCGGCCGCCTGTCGCTGCACAACCGCGATGCCGGCGGGCTATGCGTGACCATTGCGCTGCCAGTCACCACCTCGATCAACAGCCTGGGCTGAGTCGCGCTTCACGATACCCCACGCCGCCGACTCAGTCACGCTTGCTCGGGCGCTTCCAGCCCTCGATGGTTTCCTGGCGCACGCGGGCCACGCTCAGCTTGCCGGCCGGCGCGCTGCGGGTGATCACCGAGCCGGCACCGATGGTGGCGCCAGCACCGATCTCCAGCGGCGCCACCAGCGCGCTGTTGGAACCGACGAACACGCCATCGCCGATGATGGTCTGCGACTTGTTCACGCCATCGTAGTTGCAGGTAATGGTACCCGCGCCGAGATTGACCCCGCTGCCGATCTTCGCATCGCCCAGGTAGCTCAGGTGATTGGCCTTGCTGCCGACACCGAGGACCGCCTGCTTGGTCTCGACGAAGTTGCCGATGTGCACACCATCGGCCAACACGGTGCCCGGCCGCAGCCGCGCGAACGGCCCGATCTGCACCGCGCCTTCGGCGACCACGCCTTCCAGATCGCAATGCGCGCGCACCTCGGTGCCTGGCCCCAGCACCACATCCTTCAGCCGGACGAATGGGCCGATGCTGACATCGTCGCCAAGCTCCACCTCGCCTTCCAGGATCACATTCACATCGATACGCACATCGCGGCCCACGCGCACGCGACCACGCTGGTCAAGGCGATTGGGGTCCAGCACCTGCACGCCCTGTTCGCACAGCGCGCGTGCCGCGCGCAGCTGCCAGGCGCGCTCCAACTGCGCCAGTTGCCATGGATCATTGGCGCCTTCGGCTTCGATCGGATCGTCCACCAGCACCATCTCCGCCGGGGTGAACTCGGCAGCGGCGGCGGCGAACACGTCGGTTAGGTAATACTCGCCCTGCGCGTTGTCGTTGCGCAGCCCCGCCAACCAGCGTCGCAATGCCGTGGATTCGGCGGTGATGATGCCGGTGTTGACGGTGCGGATGCGGCGCTGCGCATCGTCAGCGTCCTTTTGTTCGACGATCGCCGCGACCTTGCCGGCTGCATCGCGCACGATCCGGCCATAGCCGGTCGGGTCGTCTGGCTCGGCCACCAGCACCGCCAAACGGCCCGGCGCGTGCAACAGGCGCAATAACGTGTCGGTACGGATCAACGGCACGTCGCCATACAACACCAATACGGTGGCCGCATCCGGCACCGCCTCCATCGCCTGCCGCACTGCATGGCCGGTTCCCAATTGCTGGGCCTGTTCGGCCCACAGCAAATCCGTCTGCTCGGCGAAGGCGGCCCGCACCGCGTCGCCGCCATGCCCGTAGACGATGTGGATCGCCTGCGGCTGCAACTGGCGTGCGGCCTCGATCACGTGCGCCAGCATCGGGCGGCCGGCAATGCAGTGCAGGACCTTGGACTTGGCCGACTTCATCCGTTTGCCCGCGCCGGCGGCGAGAATCACGACGTGCAGTGGCAGGCTCATGCGGCGGTTTCCGTTTCGGACGATGGGCAATGTTAAAGGCTTGCCGTGCCGTGCGCTGTGCCCTGCACGAGGCAGGAGTGTATCTCGGTACGGCAACCGCTAGCATGCGCGGTCAGCCCCTCACCCTGGATGTGCATGAGTCTCCTGCGACAGAGCAGCCAATTTATGCTGATCGGCCTGCTGCAATTGCTGGTCGATTGGAGCGTGTTCGTCGGGGCGACCGCCGCGGGCATGCCACCGATTCCCGGCAACGTGCTGGGCCGCATCTGCGGAGCCATGCTCGGGTTCTGGCTCAACGGCCGCATCACCTTCGCCAACGGCAACGTCCCCCGCCTGGGTTGGCAGCGCTTCGCTCGCTTCGCCGCCATGTGGCTGACGCTCACCGTCCTCAGCACTTGGCTGGTGTCCCTGTGCGCGAACGCGCTGGGTCTGCGTCTAGCCTGGTTAGGCAAGCCGCTGGTCGAAGGCATGCTGTCCGTGGTGTCGTTCTTTCTCGGCCGACAGTTGGTGTATCGCTAACCCATCGGCATGCGGCGCTGAAGCGCGTGCGATGGCAAGACGCCATCGCACGCGCTTGTTCATGCAACAGCGCAACCGATGCACACTCAGTGGCAGAAATCGCCCAGGCTACGAACCAGCGCGGTGCGGTGGAGTTGATCCAACTGCCAGCGCTGCGCATAGACTTCTGCGGCACGGGCGGTCGTGGCCGGACAGTCCGACGCCTGCCGCAGCGTCGCGCTGGCCTGCAAGGCATCGAGCATCTCGCCCTGCAACTGATCCAGGCGTGTGCGCAGGGTAGTCAGGTCAGGGCGCGGACGCTCGGGCGCGCGACCACGCAGGTGCCAACGCGACAACAATTCGTACTGGACCAGCTTGTTGGATTCGATCTGCATGCTGAAAAAGCGCGCCGCATCGTCGGGATCCACACCATGCGCCGGCGCCTGTTCGCGCACCTTCGCCAGTACGGCGGCCTCGCGTACGCTATCCAGCACCGGCTTGCCGCTATCCCATTTGCTCAGCGCCACCTGGTCGCCGATGGCATTGCGCGCGACGATGCGATCGAGCAGCGGCTCCAGCGGGGTCGAGCTGCGGGCGGGAATCGCACACCCCATCAAAGCGGCACCGGCCAGCAGCGCCGTCAGGGCATGCGCAAGGGAAGAGGAAGCGGTTGTGGTCATCGTGAGTCTCCGAGAACCGTCTGCAGGCGAGGGGAAGGATGCGCAGATCGGGCCGACATCTTGCCGCAGCCGTTGAGGCATGCAATGACACAACGCCATGTTGTCTCTCGCCACCGCCATCGAGTCAGCAACGATAAAGCCAGAAGCATGCTTCCGTCACAATCCACCACGACAGCGATACAGCAGGCGTCTCCAGAATCCCCGTCGCAGTCCTGCGGCTTGAAGCGACAGCGACATGGCATCGCGCAGACACGACAACGCCGGCAACCGCCGGCGTCTTCATCGCGCATGCGACCGCCCATCGGCCGCACATGACACTCAGTGCCTGAGATTCCTGCGCAGGCGTTCCAACGCCTGCAACTGGGCGGTCACTTGCGCCAGCTTCGCCTGTGCTTCGGCCACATCAATGCCTTCACCGCGACCGGCCAGCAAACGCTCGGCTTCTTCCTTGGCCTTGCGCACGGACGCCTCGTCGATATCCTGCGCACGGATCGCGGTGTCGGCCAGGATCGTGACCACCTGCGGCTGCACCTCAAGAATGCCGCCAGAAATGGCGAAGTCCAACTGTTCGCCACTGGCGGTGGTCACCACCACCTTGCCGGGCTTGAGCCGAGTGATCAGCGGTGCATGCTTGGGTGCGATGCCCAACTCGCCCAGCTCGCCGGTGACGACCACCAGGGTCGCCTCGCCGTGGTAGATCTCATTCTCGGCGCTGACGATGTCGCAACGGATGGTGCTCATGGTGCCTCACTGGATGAGGTGGGACGCTGGACTGCGGCGGCGGAATTGGCCAGGCGGCTCAACGGTCGCGTGACTTGCCCGGTGCTTCGATGTCCTGCGCCCCACCTTGACGATAGCTGACAACTGACGTGCGGATGCGTGCGCCGACCGCGTGCAGCCGGCTGCACAGATCAGGCCTTTTCGGCCATCTTCTTGGCTTTCTCGACCGCTTCCTCGATGCCGCCGACCATGTAGAACGCCTGCTCCGGCAGGTGGTCGTACTCGCCATCGACGATCGCCTTGAAGCCGCGGATGGTGTCCTTCAGCGACACGTACTTGCCCGGCGAGCCGGTGAACACTTCGGCCACGTGGAACGGCTGGCTGAAGAAGCGCTCGATCTTGCGCGCGCGCGACACGGCCTGCTTGTCCTCTTCGGACAGTTCGTCCATGCCCAGGATCGCGATGATGTCCTTCAGCTCCTTGTACTTCTGCAAGGTGGACTGCACGCGGCGCGCGGTGTCGTAATGCTCGTGGCCGATCACGTTCGGATCGAGCTGGCGGCTGGTCGAATCCAACGGGTCCACCGCCGGATAGATGCCCAGCGAGGCGATGTTACGCGACAGCACGACGGTGGCGTCGAGGTGGGCGAAGGTGGTCGCCGGCGACGGGTCGGTGAGGTCGTCCGCGGGCACGTACACCGCCTGGATCGAGGTGATCGAGCCGTTCTTGGTGGAGGTGATGCGCTCCTGCAACACGCCCATTTCCTCGGCCAGGGTCGGCTGGTAACCCACCGCCGACGGCATGCGGCCCAGCAGCGCCGACACTTCGGTACCGGCCAGGGTGTAGCGGTAGATATTGTCGACGAACAGCAGCACGTCCTTGCCCTTGCCCGAGGCATCCTTCTCGTCGCGGAAGTACTCGGCCATGGTCAGGCCGGTCAGTGCGACGCGCAGGCGATTGCCCGGCGGCTCGTTCATCTGGCCGTACACCATCGCGACCTTGTCCAGGACGTTGGAGTCCTTCATTTCGTGGTAGAAGTCGTTGCCCTCGCGGGTCCGCTCGCCCACGCCAGCGAACACCGACAAGCCCGCGTGTGCCTTGGCGATGTTGTTGATCAGTTCCATCATGTTGACGGTCTTGCCGACACCGGCGCCGCCGAATAGGCCAACCTTACCGCCCTTGGCGAACGGGCACATCAGGTCGATGACCTTGATGCCGGTTTCCAGCAATTCGGTGGCCGAGGACTGATCTTCATATGTCGGCGCAGCGCGGTGGATTTCCCAATGGTCGGTGGCCTTCACCTCGCCGGCTTCGTCGATCGGACGGCCCAGCACGTCCATGATGCGGCCCAGCGTGCCCGCGCCGACCGGCACCGCGATCGCGCGGCCGGTGTTGGTCGCGACCAGATTGCGCTTGAGGCCATCGGTGGAGCCGAGGGCAATGGTGCGCACGACGCCATCGCCCAGCTGCTGCTGTACTTCCAGCGTGATGGCGGTGCCTTCGACCTTCAACGCGTCGTAAATCTTCGGCACATCGGCCCGTGCGAATTCGACGTCGACGACCGCGCCGATGATCTGAACGATCTTGCCCTGACTCATTTGGGTAACTCCACTTAATGTCTATGCGAATCTGGTATCGGGAATGGGGAACGGGGAATCTGGCGCGGGAGGAACGGCTTACGGCAGCGAGCACTCCGGCATCTTTCCCGATTCCCGGCTACACAGCGGCCGCGCCGCCGACGATTTCGGAAATTTCTTGGGTAATCGCCGCCTGACGTGCCTTGTTGTAAACCAACTGCAAGGTGCTGATTAGCTTGCTGGCGTTGTCGCTGGCCGCCTTCATCGCGACCATGCGCGCCGCATGCTCGGAGGCCACGTTCTCCAGCACCGCCTGGTACACCAGCGACTCGATGTAACGGCGCATCACATGCTCCAGCACAGTCGCGGCATCGGGTTCGTACAGATAATCCCAGTCGTGGTGCGCGACCTTGTATTCCGCCGCTGGTAGCGGCAGCAACTGGTCGAAACTGGCCTTCTGCGTCATCGTGTTGATGAAGTGGTTGTAGACCAGATACACGCGATCCAGCGTGCCCTCGGTGAACGCGTCCAGCATGACCTTGATCACACCGACCAACTGTTCCAGGTGCGGCACATCGCCAAGGTGGCTGACGCTGCCGACCATATTCACCTTGAGCCGGCGGAAAAACACCGACGCCTTTTGCCCGATGGTGACCACGTCAACCTCAGCGCCCTGGTCCTGCCACTGGCGCACTTCGCCCAGCATCTTGCGGAACAGGTTGTTGTTCAAGCCACCGGCCAAGCCGCGATCAGAGGAGATCACGATATAACCGACGCGCTTGACCGTCTCGCGCTGCACCAGGAACGGATGCGTGTACTCGGTGCTGGCCTGCGCCAGATGCCCGATCACCTGCTTCATCGCCTGCGCGTAGGGCCGCGAGGTCTTCATCCGATCCTGCGCCTTGCGGATCTTGGAGGCCGAGACCATCTCGAGCGCACGAGTCACCTTGCGGGTGTTCTGCACGCTCTTGATCTTGGATTTGATTTCGCGTCCGCCTGCCATTTCTCTTCTCGGGACTCTGGACCCGGAATCCGGGACCCGGTAAAGGCCCTGGATCACGACTCGTTATTGTCACCCGGCGCCCAGGTCACGGTCCCTGGGACTCCGCTTGCGCGGGTCCCGGGTCCCGGATTCCGGGTCCCGGCGCTTTACCAGCTACCGGTGGTCTTGAATTCGCCGATACCCTTCTTGAACGCCGCCTCGATCTCGCCATTCCAGTCGCCGGTCTCGTTGACCTTGGCGATCAACTCGCCGGCGGTGTTGGCGAAGTGCGCGTGCAGGCCTTCCTCGAACCCACCGATCTTGTTGACCGGCACGTCGTCCAGGTAACCCTCGTTGACCGCGTAGATCGACAAGGCCTGGTTGGCGATAGACATCGGTAGGTACTGCTTCTGCTTCATCAACTCGGTGACGCGCTGACCGCGCTCGAGCTGCTTGCGGGTGGCTTCGTCCAGGTCCGAGGCGAACTGCGCGAACGCCGCCAGCTCGCGGTACTGCGCCAGCGAGATGCGAATACCGCCGGAGAGCTTCTTGATGATCTTGGTCTGCGCGGCGCCACCGACGCGCGACACCGAAATGCCCGCGTTCACCGCCGGGCGGATGCCGGCGTTGAACAGGTCGGTTTCCAGGAAGATCTGGCCGTCGGTGATCGAAATCACGTTGGTCGGCACGAACGCGGATACGTCGCCGGCCTGGGTCTCGATGATCGGCAGCGCGGTCAGCGACCCGGTCTTGCCCTTGACCTCGCCCTTGGTGAACTGCTCCACGTACTTCTCGGACACGCGCGCGGCGCGCTCCAGCAGACGGCTGTGCAGGTAGAACACGTCGCCCGGATACGCTTCGCGACCCGGCGGGCGCTTCAACAGCAACGAAATCTGCCGGTAGGCCACGGCCTGCTTGGACAGATCGTCGTACACGATCAGCGCGTCTTCGCCGCGGTCCATGAAATATTCGCCCATGGTGCAGCCGGCGTAGGCGCTGATGTATTGCATCGCCGCCGATTCGGAGGCCGTCGCGGCGACCACGATGGTGTGCGCCAGCGCGCCGTTCTCTTCCAGCTTGCGCACGATGTTGGCGACGGTCGAAGCCTTCTGCCCGATTGCCACGTACACGCACTTGATGCCGGTGGTCTTCTGGTTGATCACCGCGTCGATGGCCAGCGCGGTCTTGCCGGTCTGACGATCGCCGATGAGCAACTCGCGCTGGCCGCGGCCGATCGGGATCATCGCATCGACCGACTTGTATCCGGTCTGCACCGGCTGATCCACCGACTTGCGCCAGATCACGCCCGGCGCCACGCGCTCCACCGGCGCGGTCGCACGGGTGCCCAGCGGGCCCTTGCCGTCGATCGGCTCGCCCAGCGCGTTGACCACGCGGCCCAGCAACTCCTTGCCCACCGGCACTTCCAGGATGCGGCCGGTGGTCTTGGCGATGTCGCCTTCGCGCAGGTTCTCGTAGTCGCCAAGCACCACGGCACCGACCGAGTCACGCTCCAGGTTCAGGGCCAGGGCATAGGTGTCGTTCGGCAGTTCGATCATTTCGCCCTGCATCACGTCGGCCAAGCCGAAGATGCGCACGATGCCGTCGGACACGCTGGTGACCGTGCCTTCGTTGCGCGACTCCGCGGCCAGCTTGACCTGCTCGATGCGGTTCTTGATCAGTTCGCTGATTTCGGAGGGGTTGAGCGTGGTTGCCATCTTGGTTTCCTTCGTATCGTCCATCGCACAGCGGCGAATGGCGACGTGTGGTTAGCTTTTTTGAGAATCGGGAATGGAGAATCGGAAATCGCGCAGGGCATCGTCGCCAGGCCGGGTTGTCTCTTCTCTCTTCGCCATTCCCGGTTCTTAGTGGACCAATGCGGATTGCAGACGCGATAGCTTGCCTTTCAACGAGCCATCGATGACCACATCGCCCGCGTCGATCACCGCACCGCCGATCAGCGAGGCGTCCACCATCGTGGCGATCTCGACCTCGCGGCCGAAACGCTGCTGCAATGCCAGCTTCAACGAGGCCACTTCCGCATCGCTCAGGGCGGCGGCGGAAGTCACGTTGGCCTTGACCACGCGCTCGGCGTCGGCACGCAACTGATCGTACAGCCCGGCGATCTCCGGCAGCAGCGGCAGGCGCTGACCTTCCGCCAGCAGGCTCAGAAAGCGCCGATACTGCTCGTCGGCCTGCTCCGGCGCGAGCAGCGTCACCGCCTGTTCGCGCTGCAACTGCGGGTTGTGCAACAACGCGGCCACGCGTGGATCGGCCGCGACCTGGGCGGAGAACGCCAGCGCCTGCGACCACGGCACGAGCTTGCCGGCATCGCTCGCCGCAGCGAACGCGGCACGGGCGTAGGGACGTGCAAGTGTGAGGGACTGACTCATCTCAGAGCTCCGCCGCCAACGCGTCGAGCAGCGTCTTGTGCGCATTGGCATCGATTTCGCGCTTGAGCAGCTTTTCGGCACCGCTCACCGCCAGCAGCGAGACCTGGCGACGCAGGTCTTCGCGCGCACGATTGGCCGCCGCCTCGATCTCGGCCTGCGCCAGCTCCTTCTGCCGGTTGGCTTCGACAACCGCTTCGTGTCTGGCCGCCTCGACGATCTGGTTGGCACGCGCGTGGGCCTGGTCGATGATCTCGTTAGCTTTGCTGCGCGCGTCCTTCAACGCTTCGTTGACCTTTTCCTGCGCCTGCGCCAGATCCTTCTGACTGCGATCGGCCGCGGCAAGACCTTCGGCGATCTTCTGCTGACGCGCTTCGATGGCCTGCATCAGTGGCGGCCAGATCTTGGTCGCGACGATCCAGATCAGACCGGCGAAGGCCAGCGCCTGGGCAAAAAGGGTGAGACCGATATTCATGGGGTACGCTCAACCAAAGATGACGTGGTGGGCGCGCCGCCAGCACGGCGACACGTCCGAACCTTCCTCCGCAACGGCGGCCGCCTGAGGCGACCGCGTGCCGGTGCGACGGGATCAACCGACCTGCGGCAGACGCGCGACGAACTCGCCGATCATCGGGTTGGCGATCGCGAACAGCAGACCGACCGCGACGCTGATGATGAACGCGGCGTCGATCAGGCCGGCGGTGATGAACATGCGGACCTGCAACACCGGGATCAATTCCGGCTGGCGCGCGGCCGACTCCAGGAACTTGCCGGCCATGATGGCCAAACCGAGGCCAGCACCCAGCGCGGCCAAGCCGATCATGATGCCGACGGCGAGGATGGTGGAGCTCTGGACTTGGGCGAGGTTGGTCAGAACGGCAAAGAACATGGTTTTCTCCAGGAACAAAGTTGCTTGAGGATGGTGAAGCGAACGAAGGGTTACAGAAACAGGTGAAACAGAAAACGAAACGTTAGTGGCTGTCTTCCGCCAGGCTCAGGTACACGATGGACAGCATCATGAAAATGAACGCTTGCAACGGAATCACCAGCAGGTGGAACAGCATCCAACCGAAGCCGAACGCGCCGCCGGCCAACGCACCGAAGATGCCGGCACCGCCCAGCACCCAGATCAGCAGGAACACGATCTCGCCGCCAAACATGTTGCCGAACAATCGCATCCCCAGCGACACCGGCTTGCTCAGCCATTCGACGATGTTGAGAATCAGGTTGAACGGCAGCATCCACTTGCCGAACGGCGCCGTGAGGAATTCCTTGGCCATCCCGCCCACGCCCTTGGAGCGCAGCGAGAAGAACACCATCAGGAAGAACACACTGATCGACATGCCGAGCGTGGCATTGACGTCGGCCGTGGGCACCGGCTTCCAGTGATGCACGCCAGCCAACTCCAGCGGCTTGGCGATGAAGTCCGCCGGGATCAGCTTGATGAGGTTCATCATCAAGATCCAGAAAAACAGCGTGATCGCGATCGGCGTCACCAACTTGCTGGTGCCGTGGTAGGTGTCCTTGGCCTGACGGTCGACGAACTCCAGCATGATTTCCACGAACGCCTGCCACTTGCCCGGCACGCCAGCGGTGGCTTTGCGCGTGGCCATCCAGAAGGCAAACACCATCAGCAGGCCCATCAGCAACGACATCACCAGCGTGTCGATATGCAATTGCCAGAAACCGCCTTCCTGCACCTGGAAGGTGAGGTTCTTGAGGTGATGCTGGATGTAGGAGGTAGGGGTTGCTGCCTCGCCCGCCATGAGTCCTGAGCCTTTTTTCGATTCGATCAACGCCTGGCCAAAGCCAGAACCTGGAACATCAACCCGACGGCGATACCCGCCAACAGGGCCATAGGGGGCAACCGCCACCAGGCAAAACCCAGCGCCAGTACCGCGAACACCAACACCCATTTGAACACCATGGCCACGATCAACCGCGCCATCGCCGAACCCGCTGCCTGCACACCGCCACCGAGCGCCGTGCGTGCCGCCACCCCCCCCCCTGCCACAGTCGCCAGCCCGGTCACAGCGGCACCGATGGCGTATTTCATCCCCAGGCACGAAAACGCCAGGGACACCACAACCACCGCCACCAATGGGTAAATCGCTGCGCGCAGCATCAGCCGCCGACTCGCATCAACGGAGTTCAGCACGGAAAAACCTGCAGTTGGTGGTGGATTGAGGACGTTTTGGCGTCCATCGAGACGCAGAATTATAGCAATGGGACAATTTGCCAGACAACCGCCATCGGCCCTTTACCGCCCCCGACATCAGCCACGGGCGGGGTGGAGCACCATAACACGCAGAACGTGCGGTATCGGCCCCGGATTGTCGCAACGCAACAAGAATCTGCAGGGAACGTTTGATCGCACCTGCTGTCTATGACATAGGGACTGCGCTCATCCTCGTCGTCACCAGCGCGCAGACCCACGGAGCCCCGGTCGCCCCGGGGCTCTTTTTCCTGCCCTTGTGCTTATCCTCTGCGCGGCAAGCGCGGCCACATACTCCTGCGAATGGCGAGCACTTATCGCGGCACCACGACAACCGACCGACCTGAAGCAGTTAGACAACCAACTCACCCTTCGCTGCATGTTGCCTGTCGGCCGATGGTGCCGCCTTCTCATGCCGACGCAGCTTTCTTGCGCAGCGCGCGACCTGCCGATGGCTCCATGCGCCGTTTCAGCGCGATCAGGAAACGGCGCGGCCTGGCTGCTATTTCTTCTTCGGGATGTACAAATCGGTAATCGTGCCGTCGTAGATCTCCGCCGCCATCCCGACCGACTCGCTCAGGGTCGGATGCGCATGGATGGTATGGCCGATATCCTCGACCTCGGCTCCCATCTCGATCGCCAGGCAGATTTCGGCCAGCAAGTCGCCGGCATGCACACCCACGATGGCGCCGCCAATGACCCGATGCGTCTGCTCGTCGAAGATCAACTTGGTGAAGCCCTCCGTGCGGCCGATGCCGATGGCGCGACCACTGGCTGCCCACGGGAACTTGGCCACGCCCACCTTCAGCCCCTTGGCCTTGGCTTCGGTCTCGGTGACCCCGACCCAGGCGACCTCCGGATTGGTATAGGCCACCGATGGGATCACCCGCGCCACCCACTCCTTCTTTTCACCGGCGGCCACTTCGGCGGCCAGCTTGCCTTCGTGGGTAGCCTTGTGCGCCAGCATCGGGTTCCCGACGATGTCGCCGATGGCGAAGATATGCGACACGTTGGTGCGCATTTGCCGATCGACCGGGATGAAACCGCGCTCGGTGACGTGGATGCCGGCCTTGTCGGCGCCGATTTTCTTGCCATTGGGCGCGCGCCCCACCGCGACCAACACACGGTCGTAGGTGGTCGCGGCCAATGCTGGCGCCGCCCCCGCCGCAGCGGCCTCGAACGTCACCGTGATGCCTTTCTTCTCGGCCCTAACCGTCGCCGCCTTGGTCCCGAGGTGGATCTCCACCCCCTGCTGCTTCAGCCGGTCGGCCAGCGGCTTGACTAGGTCCTTGTCGGCACCCGGCATCAGTTGGTCCATGAACTCGACCACGCTAACCTTGCTGCCCAATGCGCTGTACACCGTGGCCATTTCCAGACCAATGATGCCGCCGCCGACCACCAGCAGGGTCTTGGGGATCTCCTGCAATTCCAGTGCGTCGGTGGAATCCATGACCCGCTTGTCGTCCCACGGGAAGTTCGGCAGCTTCACCGCCTGCGAGCCGGCGGCGACGACGCAATACTCGAAGCGCAGCAACTGGGTCTTGCCGTCGCTGCCGACGATCTCCAGCTCATTGGGCGAGACGAAACTGGCCACGCCGGTGACAGTGCGGACCTTGCGCTGTTTGGCCATGCCAGCCAGGCCGCCGGTCAACTTGCCAACCACTTTTTCCTTGTACCCGCGCAACCGATCGAGGGTGATCTTGGGCGCGCCGAAATCCACGCCGAACTCGCCAGCATGCGCAACCTCATCGATCACCGCCGCCGCGTGCAGCAGCGCCTTGGAGGGGATACAACCGACATTGAGGCAGACCCCGCCGAGGCTGGGATAGCGCTCGACCAGCACCGTGTCCAACCCCAGGTCGGCGGCCCGGAACGCGGCGGTGTAGCCACCAGGGCCGGCGCCGAGCACCACCATTTTGCAAGTGATATCGGCAGGCTTGCCGCTGGACATCGCTGGCGCCGACGGCTCGGCCGGGGCACGCTGCGAAGACGCCCGTGGCGGCGTGCTGGCAGGCGCCTCGGTTTTGCCGGCGGGCGTGGCTGCCGACGACGCGGCACTGGCCTGCTCGGCTTCCAACAGCGCGATCACTGACCCTTCGGACAAGGTGTCGCCGAGCTTGACCTTCAATTCCTTGATCACGCCGGACGCCGGGGACGGCACCTCCAACGTGGCCTTGTCCGACTCCAGTGTCACCAGGCCCTGATCCTTTTTCACCACATCGCCGACGGCGACCAGCACCTCGATGACCGGAACGTCGTGGTAATCGCCGATATCCGGGACTTTGACCTCAATGACCGCCATGCAGCTTCTCCTGTGACCCACCGGCACAGCGATGGGCATTTGCAGTTCGTCGGCACGCACCGCGCTTGAGCGCGGCGCACGCAGGTAAGGGGGAGCGGACGCCGCGGCAAGCGCGGCGCCGGCGCAGCTAGCGTTACAGCAGCACGCGGCGCATGTCCGCCAGCACCTGGCTCAGATACGTGGTGAAGCGTGCGGCTGCGGCACCGTCGATGACCCGGTGGTCGTAGCTCAGCGACAGCGGCAGCAGCAATTTCGGCGCGAATTCCTTGCCGTTCCAGACCGGTTGAATCGACGATTTGGACACGCCCAGGATCGCCACTTCCGGCGCATTGACGATCGGAGTGAACGCGGTGCCGCCGATGCCACCGAGCGAGCTGATCGAGAAACAGCCGCCGCTCATCTCGGCCGGGCCGAGCTTGCCATCGCGGGCCTTCTTGGCCAGCTCGCCGCTCTCGCGTGCCAATTCGACCACACCCTTCTTGTCCACGTCGCGGATCACCGGCACCACCAATCCGTTCGGGGTATCGGCGGCAAAACCGATGTGGACGTATTTTTTCAGGGTCAGGTTCTCTCCACTGGCGTCCAGCGAAGCGTTGAAATCAGGGAACTGTCTCAGCGCCGCAGCGCTGGCCTTGAGCAGGAAGGCGAGCATGGTCAACTTGATGCCAGCCTTCTCGTTCTCCTTGTTCAGCAACACGCGCAGCGCTTCCAGATCGGTGATGTCGGCCTGCTCGAACTGGGTCACGTGCGGAATCATCGCCCAGTTGCGGGCAAGATTGGCACCAGAGATCTTCTTGATCCGCGACAACGGCTTGACCTCGACTTCGCCGAATTTGGCGAAGTCCACCTTCGGCCACGGCAACAGGCTCAGGCCGTTGCCGCCGGCCGCCGCCCCGGCACCGACCGGGACGGCGCCGGACAGCGCCGCCTTGACGTAGCGCTGCACATCGTCCTTGCTGATGCGGCCGCCCTGCTCGGAACCACTGACCAGGGACAGATCCACTCCCAGCTCACGCGCGAACACCCGCACCGCCGGACTGGCATAGGGCACTTTTTGCGGCAGCACGCTGTCGGCATTGAATTCCACTGGTGGGCTGCTCTGCGTCGCGGCCGGCGCGGCGGCCCTGACCGGAGCCTGCGTGCCCGCTGCCGCCGGCACCGACGCACCGCCAGCGGCTTGAGCGCTGGGCTGCACCGCACCAGCGCCCGGCGCAGCGGCGGCGGCCACCTCGATCAGCGCCACCACCTTGCCTTGAGACAGGCTGTCGCCCACCTTGACCTTAAGCTCCTTGACGACACCGGCAAACGGCGAGGGCACTTCCATCGTCGCCTTGTCCGACTCCAGGGTGACCAGACTCTGGTCCTTCTTCACCATGTCACCGACCGCCACCAGCACCTCGATCACCGGCACATCGCTGTAGTCGCCGATGTCCGGCACCCGCGCCTCGACCACCCCGCCCGCCGCGGCAGGTGCTGGCGTGGCCGTCTCCTGCTTGATGGGAGCAACCGGGGCGACGTCCTGCTTGGCCGGCGCGGGCGGCGCCTTGGCGGCGGCCGGGGCCGCAGGCGCGCTGGAAGCGCCCGCTGCGGCCACCTCGATCAGCGCCACGAGCTTGCCCTCGGACAGACTGTCGCCCACCTTGACCTTGACCTCTTTGACCACGCCAGCAAACGGCGAGGGCACTTCCATGGTTGCCTTGTCCGACTCCAGGGTGACCAGGCTCTGATCCTTTTTCACCGTGTCGCCGACCGCCACCAGCACTTCGATTACCGGGACGTCGCTGTAGTCACCGATATCGGGGACACGTGCTTCCTTGATTTCGGCCATGCGGGGAACTCCGGCAACTTTGATGAGTAGAAACCCCTATTGTGGCCGCATGCAGCCGCAGCGCCAACCATTGCCGGAGCAAAAACCATCATGGCACGCCTGCGGAGCGACGCAAACAACGTCGACAATGGACTGTACGCTGGCGCATGTTGCGCCGATGCACCGCGCGCGACGGCGCACTGCCTTCACAAGGGCATCTCTAGCATCCCCTCAGGTTCTTGTGAGGATGGTCATGCGGGTCCTAGTGCTGTTGATGTCGCTGGCGATGCCCTTGGTCGCCTGGTTTTCGCAACGTGGCACGTTCGGCCCGAGCAACGGCGCGATCTCGGACGGCTACCCCACTCTGATCGTCGCCGCCGGCTACGCCTTCGCGATCTGGGGCCTGATCTTCCTGCTCGACGTGGGCTTCGGCCTGTGGCAACTGACACCGCGACGCGACGGCACCCTGCCACGGGTGCGATGGCCGACGGCGCTGGGATTCGCGCTCACTGCGGCCTGGATGCCGGTGTTTTCGCAACAGCATTTCCTGCTGGCGCTGGCCGTGATCTGGGCCGCGCTGGGCAGCCTCGCGCTGGCGGCGCTGCGGCTGTCGCGTACGCGAGCTGCCGAACCCAGGCAGACGACGTGGGCGTGGCTGCCACTGTCGCTACATGCGGGCTGGCTCTCGCTGGCAGTTTTCCTGAACACCGCGCAGGTGATCGTGGCTTACCGCTGGCTGTCGACCACGCACATGTTGCCATGGAGCCTGGTGTTGCTCGCACTGGCCGCCGCACTGCTACTGAGCATGAACCATGCGATGCGCGGCAACCCGGTCTACGCCGCCGCCGCGCTGTGGGCGCTGGCGGCGGTCTACGTCAAGCAGATCGGCAGCCCCCTGGATGGGGCTTACAGCGCGGCCTGGGCAGCACTGGCACTGGCGGCGGCACTGCTGGCACAGACGCTGTGGTTGCGCGCGCGGCGCTGATGTTCAGCGCGACGCCGGCGGCAACATCAGCCACGACTGCAGCGGCATCCACGCTTGCAGCAAGCGCGGCAGGGCAAAACCCGCATTGGCCGGGCTGGTGGACGGCAATCTCAACAGGTGCAACGGTGGATCGCGTGGCAACAACTGCGGGTGCACGAAACGGGCGAACGCCTGCGCTGCGGCAGCTCCGTTGCAGGCAATCGCACGTAACTGCCGCAACTGCGCGATGCGCTGAGGCAAAGGATTGGGGACTTCGCTGCCGCGCACGATCGCCGCGTCCAGGCTGCCATGGCGCTGGCATTGACCGATCACGTCCCACAGACCAATGCCAGCCAGGTGCAGCGCGCGCAGGCGCTGCACGTCGTCCAGGGCCGGATCGAAACCGCACAGCGCCGCCATCAGAGGCCAGAACCGATTGCGCGGATGCGCGTAGTAGCGCGCCTGTTGCAAGGAAGCCGCACCAGGCATCGAGCCAAGCACGAGCACCCGACAATCGTCGCGGATCTGCGCAGGCAAGCCCTGCAATAATGGCAAAACCTTCACATCATCTTCACATAATTGAACACTCATAAGTCTTAAAACCTCGTTATTTGAGGCGTCGCAGGGACGTGCCTGAACGTCATCCGCACTCGCCCGACCAGGGTCGGCGAGGATTCATCTTTCCATCGATACGGTGTCCCCGCCCACTTCCCGTGGCCAACAAGAAAAATGAGGAGATTCCCATGCGGTCCATTCAAATTTTGAGCTTGGCTGTGCTTTCCGCCCTTGCGTTTGCGCCTGCCGCATTCGCGCAGGATGACGACACCGCATCCGGCAAGCACTTTTCCGTCGTCGGCAGTGCAACCCTGCTGGATCCGCACTCCAAGCCTGCCAATGGCTTGCACGTTGACGGCGGCCCGGCGCCGACCATCAGCGCCAGCTGGCTGATCAACGACAACTGGGCGGTCGAACTGTGGGGCGCGCCAGACAAGTTCAGCCACCGCGTACGCACCGATGCCGTCGGCAAGGTCGGTAACGTCAAGCAGCAGCCGGTGGCGCTGAGCGGCCAGTACCACTTCGGTGCGGCGGACAACGTGTTCCGTCCGTTCGTCGGCGTCGGCTACTACCAGTCCAACTTCAGCCACGAAAAGATCGATGCGCTCTCGGCCACCGGCAACCACGTGAGTCTGGACACCGCCAAGGGTGCGATCGGCACCGTCGGCGTGGACATGAACATCAACTCCACCTGGTTCGCCCGCGCCGACGCCCGCTACATGCGCTCGCGTCCGGAAGTGGAGGTTGCCGGCAGCGGCACCGGTCAGGAGCTGAAGCTGGATCCGTGGTTGGTCAGCTTCGGTGTCGGTGCGCGCTTCTAAGCATCGGAGTTGCATCGCAGACGCAAACGGGCCCGAACGGGCCCGTTTGTTTTTGTCGCGACACCACACGCCGACAGACAAGATCACAACTTCCTGACCACCAGCACCCGCATCAGAATGCAGGCAGCACCGCGCCCTGGTACTTGCGCAGGATGAAAGCCTTCACCTCCGGACTGGTCAACGCCTTGGCCAATTTCTGCACGCGCGGATCGTCCTTATTGTCGGCCCGAGCGACCAGGAAATTGACGTATGGCGAATCCTTGCTTTCGATCGCCAGCGCGTCACGGGTCGGATTGAGCCCCGCATCGAGCGCGTAGTTGGTGTTGATCAACGCCAGATCGACCTGCTCCAGCACCCGTGGCAGCATCGCCGAATCCAGTTCGCGAAACTTCAACTGTTTGGGATTGGACACGATGTCGCGTTGAGTCGAGAGCGCGTTACCCGGATCCTTGAGCTTAATGACCCCGGCCTTGTCCAGCAGGATCAACGCACGGCTGTTGTTGCTGGGATCGTTGGGAATCACCACGTCGGCGCCCTGCGGTAACTCGGCCAGCGACTTGAAACGACGCGAATAGGCGCCGAATGGCTCGATATGCACGCCGACCACGGTGACCAGATCGCTCTTGCGGTCGTGGTTATAGGCTTGCAGATATGGCTCGGTCTGGAAGTAGTTCACGTCTATTTGCTTCTGCACCACCTGGTCGTTGGGCTGCACGTAATCGTTGAACACGCGCACGTCCAAAATCACACCCTGCTGCTCCAGCATCGGCTTGACCACCTCCAGAATCTCGGCATGCGGCACCGCCGTGGCGGCAATGCTGAGGTGCGACACGTCGGCAGCGGAATCGGACTTGGCACAGGCACCCAGTGCAAGCACGGCAGCTGCGGCGAGCAAGAGACGAAACGGGAGTCTGGTCATGGCAGGAATCCAAAAACGTGAAAAAGAAGTGTGGCTAGCAACCGCAATGAACGCACGCTAGCAGACTGGCTGCAGCGTACGGAACACCCACGGCGTCAGAACGATTTTCGCCGCAATCGGGGGATTGCATGAAACGCATGCGCGGCTGAAGCCGCTGCGACAACTGCACTCAGCGCCGGCTGTAATGAGCAACCAGACGATCGCCAAGCATCTGCAACGCCTGCACCAATACCAGCAGTAACAACACCGTGACCAGCGCCACGTCGGCATGCGAGCGTTGATAGCCATCGCGGTAGGCTAGGTCACCGAGGCCACCGGAACCGATCGCGCCCCCCATCGCGGTGAAGCCGATCAGCGCAATCGTGGTGACGGTGGCACCGGCGATCAAGCCAGGTCGTGCCTCCGGCAATAGCACCCGCGTCACCAGTTGCCAGGTGGTCGCGCCCATCGCAAGACTGGCTTCGACCACGCCACGCTCCACTTCGCGCAACGCCGTCTCCACCAAGCGCGCATAGAACGGTGCCGCGCCCACCACCAGCGGCAGGATCGCACCGCGCACCCCCAACGAAGTGCCCATCGCCCACAGAGTCAGCGGAATCATCGCGATCATCAGGATGATGAAGGGAACCGAACGCAGCATATTGATCGCCAGCGCCAGCATGCCGTACAGCAACGGTCGCTGATGGAGTTGGCGCGGTCCGACCAGAAACAACAGCACGCCTAGCGGCAAGCCGATCAGCAAGGTCAGCGGCAGCGCGCCAACCAGCATGATTAGCGTATCCAGCGTGGCACGGCCGATCTCGTTCCATTTATCGGCATCGAGATGCCGGAATAAGCCACCGGTAGCGATCGCGAAGCAGGTCATCGGCGCAGTTCCTCCACATGCACGCCGGCAGCGACGAATGCGGCCTGCGCCGCCTCAATGTCACCACCGACCAGGGCCAGGGTGAGCTGGCCATACGGGGTGTCCTTGATCCGGTCGATGCGCCCGGACAGGATGTTGTAGTCCACTGCGGTGGTGCGGGCGATATGCCCGAGCAGCGGCGCGTAGGTGTCGGCACCGAGGAAGGTCAGCCGCAAGACGCGCCCGGCCACCGCGACAAGGTCGCGATGCAGTTCGCTCTCGTCCACATGCTCGGCTTCGGAGACGAAACGGCGGGTGGTCGGATGCTGCGGATGCAGAAATACATCGGTCACCGCTCCGATTTCCACCAGACGCCCGGCATCGAGCACCGCCACGCGATCGCAGACCCGGCGGATCACTTCCATTTCATGAGTGATCAGCACGATGGTCAGGCCCAACTCGCGGTTGATCTGCGCCAGCAACGCCAGCACCGAGGCGGTGGTCTGCGGATCCAATGCGCTGGTGGCCTCGTCGCACAGCAGGATGCGCGGCCGCGTGGCAAGTGCGCGGGCGATGCCGACGCGCTGCTTCTGTCCGCCCGACAATTGCGCCGGATACTTGCCGGCGTGTTCGGTCAATTCGACCCGAGCCAGCAGTTCGGCCACCCGCAAGTCGATGTCCGCGCGCGGCGTGCCCGCCAGTTCCAGCGGGAAGGCGACGTTGCCGGCGACCGTGCGCGAGGACAACAGATTGAAGTGCTGGAAGATCATGCCCACGCGCTGGCGCAGCGTCCGCAGCCCGGCACGGTCCAGCGCGGTGACGTCCTCGCCCCCGATGCGCAAGCATCCGCCGCTGGGCTCCTCCAGCCGGTTGATCAGCCGGATCAGGGTGGATTTACCGGCGCCGGAATGGCCGATGATGCCAAACACCTCGCCGGCCTCGATCCGCAGATCGAGCGGATGCAGCGCCACGACCGGCTGACCGGCAACGCAATAGGACTTATGCAGGCGCTCGAACTGGATCACCACACGGTGCCATCAGCAAAGGGGGACAAAGCCTAACAGGCCAGGATGGCGGGTGTTATTCCATCGGATTCTAACCCCCGCATCGCGTGGCCGGCACCGACCAGGTCATGGGTGCATCTGCGGCGGCGGATGGGGTACGGCGCGTACCCGTTCGCGATGCAGCAGGTACAGGCCACTGGCGACGATGATCGCACCGCCCACCCAGGTCCAGATATCGGGCAGCGTGCGCCACAGCAGCCAATCCCATGGGATCACCCACAGCAGGCCGCTGTATTCCAGCGGCGCGATCAGGGAGGCGTCGCCGCGGCGGAATGCCTGGGTCAGCGCGACTTGGCCCAGCGCCCCGGCCAGGCCCATGGTGGCGATCCAGCCCGCATCGCGAGGATACAGCGGCGTCCATTCCGGCAGCGCCAACGCGCCAGCGCCTAATGCCATGAGCAATAAAAACCAGACCACCAGCGACTGCGGCGTATCGCTGCGCGCCAGCAGGCTGACCAGGATCGTCGCCACCGCATAGGCACCGGCCGCCAGCAGTACCATCAGACCTGGCAGCGAGACCAGCCCTCCCACACCCGGCCGCAGCACCACCAACACGCCCACCAAGCCGATGCCGATCGCGGCCCAGCGCCGCGGGCCGACATGTTCGCCAAGCAACGGCACCGACAGCGCCGCCACCAGCAGCGGCGAAACGAAGTAGATGGTATACGCGGTGGACAGCGACAGGTGGCGCAAAGCCCAGGCGAAGCAGGCGATCATCGCGATACCAAGCATACCGCGCAGCAGATGCAGTCCCCAGCGCACCGGCATGATCGCCCGTGGCCCGGCGCTGAGCAGCACCCACAGCAACACGAACGGTAGCGAGGCGGCGCCGCGCAGCGTTGCAATCTGCAGCGCCGGATAATGCGCGCCGAGCAACTTCATCGCCACGTCCATCAGCGAGAAAAACGCGACCGCAGCGATCATCCACGCTGCAGCTACAGCATTGGTACGGGAACGGGGCATGCGCGGATTATCGCCGCAATCGACGCCGGATGCCTATGCGCATGCGGCGTTGCCCACGCACCGCCTTGGGATCAATCGCGGAAGTTGTCGAACTGCAACGGCAGTTCGAAATCGCTCTTTTTCAGCAAGGCGATCGCATCCTGCAGATCGTCGCGCTTTTTGCCGCTGACACGCAGTTTTTCGCCGTTGATCTGGGCTTCCACCTTGAGCTTGGCCTCCTTGAGCGTGGCGACGATCTTCTTGGCCAGCTTCTGCTCGATGCCTTGCTTGACGGTGACTTTCTGCCGCGCGCCAGCCAGATTGGTCTCCACATCGCCAAACTCCAGGCAGCGCACGTCGATGCCGCGAGCAAGCAGGCGCGCGCGCAAAATGTCGGTCATCTGCTTGAGTTGGAAGTCGCTGGGCGCGGACTGGGCGATGACCTGATCGTCCAGTTCGAACGCGGCCTGCACGCCCTTGAAGTCGAAGCGCGTGGCCAGTTCCCGATTGGCCTGGTCCACCGCATTGGTCAATTCGTGCTTGTCCACTTCGGAAACGACGTCGAAGGACGGCATGGCAATTCCTCGAAAAAAGAACGTCTATCCTACCGATGTCGTTGCCGCGCTGCTGCCCGCACCGTGCCAGCCGCCGCATCGGGACACCCCGCATCCGGCATACACTTGCCCGCCCGCGCTCTACACAACGTCGCCGCCGCCATGGACCCCACGCCCGCCCCCCACACCGCCGATCCCATCGCACTGACCCGCCAGTGGCTGGAACGCGCGGTGATCGGTCTGAACCTGTGTCCGTTCGCCAAGGCGGTGTACGTCAAGCAGCAAGTGCGCTACGTGCTCAGCGATGCGACCACGCCCGAGGCCCTGCTCGAAGAATTGGCCGAGGAACTGCTGCTGCTGCGCGATACCCCAGCCGAACAGATCGACACCACGCTGATCGTGCATCCGCAAGTGCTGCAGGATTTCCTGGACTACAACGACTTCCTCGACAACGCCGACGCGGCGGTCGACGCACTGGAACTGCTGGGTATCCTGCAAGTCGCCAGTTTCCACCCGCACTATCAATTCGCCGGCACCGCAGCGGACGACATCGGCAACTACACCAATCGCGCCCCCTTCCCCACCCTGCACCTGCTGCGCGAGGACAGCGTGGAACGTGCCGTGGCCGCGTTCCCGGACGCGGACGTGATCGTGGAACGCAATCTGCAGACGCTGGAGACACTGGGCGTGGACGGCTGGAAAACATTGTTCGGATAAGCCGTCGATCATCCAGGTCTGCCGCCGATCCGGGCGTTTTCCTCCGGCAAGGATCGACCATTGCAGGAGCAGGACCAATCGCGACAGCTTATCCCGTCACGTCTGCCACTCTCAGCGCACATCGCGTATCGTGGTTTTCCTGAACCCAGGATGTTCCCGGCGCAAGGCATGCGCACTTTGCGCAATCCAGACGGCTACTCGAATACCTGCGCCAGCTCCATTGGCTCCAGCGCACGCCACTGCCCGGCCGGTAGTGCGTCCAACGCCAGGCCACCGATACGGCTACGGTGCAGCGCGAGCACATGGTTGCCGAACGCGGCGAACATGCGTCGCACCTGGTGGTAACGGCCCTCGTGCAAGACAACGCGCACCTGACGCAGCCCCAGCACCTCCAATTGCACCGGCAGCAAGGGCGTGGTTTCGCCATCCAGCAACAACGTGCCACTGGCGAACTGCGCGGCCTCATCGCCACGCAGATCCTCGGCCAGGGTCGCCTCGTAGATCTTGGCCAGACGCGACTTCGGCGAGACGATGCGATGCAGCAAGGCGCCATCGTCGGTCATCAACAGCAGACCGCTGGTATCGCGGTCCAGGCGTCCGACCGTGGACAGCAGCGGCGACCGCAGGCGAAACCGCGCTGGCAACAAGTCGTAGACGATACGTCCAGGGTCCTTGGTCGAACAGGTGTAGCCGACCGGCTTGTGCAACGCCAGGATCAGCCCCGGCGGCGGATCCAGCACCTCGCCATCGACCCGGATCGCCGCGTGCGGGACCTGATCGTCGGCATACAGGACATCGCCATCGGCATCGGTGATGCGTCCCTCACGGAACATCAGCGCCACTTGCTTGCGGCTGCCGTAGCCCAGGTTGGCCAGGTGTTTGACCAGCTTCATCGACGTTCCGTCATGCGACTGCGCACTGCACAGATCAGCTTGAAACCGTCGCGGGTGGCGACCACCTCGGTCGCGCCGAAGCTGGCATCCAGCACCGCTTCGTAGGGCAGGTGTCGGTTGGCGACCAAATACAGGCGCCCGCCGGGCGTCAGCGCCTGCGCGGCCACCGCGATAAAGCGGCGACCGATGTCCGGCCGTTCCATCCGCCCGGGCGCGTGGAACGGCGGATTGCTGACGATGACGTCGTAGTGCGCAGGCAATCCCACGGTCACATCGTGCCAGTGGAAACCCAACGCCACCGTGGCCGCGGTCTGTGCCAGGTTGTGGCGCGCCAACGCCAACGCGCGCGCATCGGCTTCGAACAGATCCAACGCCGTGATCTGTGGACAGCGCGCCAGCAATTCGGCCGACAGATAACCGTAGCCAGCACCGAGATCGGCGGCACGGCCGCGCAAGTCCGCCGGCAGATGCGCGGCCAAGAGCGCCGAAGCCGGGTCGATGCGGTCCCAGGCGAACACACCGGGACGGCTGCGGAAGCGCCCGTCGAGGATCGGCCGCGGCGCGTCCAGGGCCGCCCAGCGCTGCTGCAAAGCGGCGTCGTGCGTCTGGTGCAGGGGCGCGGTCCAATACACCCGGCAGTGGTGCTTGGTCAGCTTGCCGCCGAGGCCAGCCAATTGCCGCAGGTCGTCCTCGCCGGAGCGCGCGCCCTCATTATTCGCTTGGCAGGCGACCACCACGCCACCGGGCGCGGCCAGCGCCAACGCACGTGCCAGCAGGGCCCGCGCCTCCTCGCGCTGGCGTGGCGGTAACACCAGCACCAGCGCATAACCGCCAGGATCGTCGTGGCTATCAACCTGCTCCGCACGAACCTCCCAGCCACCCTGCTGCAAAGCCGTGGCAAATGGGCGGTAATCCTGTTCGCAGACCAGTTGCGTCGCCTGCGCATGCTGGCGCAGCGCCCAACCCTCGCGCGCGCGCAAGAACAGCACCTTGCCGTCCGGCCAACGCAGGCTGCCCTGGGCGAACGGCAGGAACAGCGTGTCGAGGGGAGCATCTTGCACAGCCGGCATCGGGAATCGCACTCGGGTGGGACGCGCATTCTACCGGGAGTGCGACAGTTGACTGGACTTTGCGCGAATCCAACGTCGCTTTGATGCGCCGGCAACATGCGCGCGCCTAGTGTGGGATGCACCCAATGCTTGGAGAAGCAACATGCGCGCAGTCTTCATCGGTGGCGTCGTCGACAACAGCGAAGTGGAACTGGATGGCAACCAACCGCCGTTGCACTATCCGGACAGCGCCGACAGTCAACGCCTGCGCTATCGTCTGCACCAGCGTGGAGAGCGCGACGACGGCCGAGTGGTCTACGCCATTTACGCCGCACCAGGACTGGACGGCACCGAGGTCAAGCGCGTGTTCAACGAACGCGGCTATGCGCGCCGCTTCGGAGTGGAACCGGCGCTGGTGGCGCATTGAGCGCTCTAAAGGTGGCTCACAAAACGTCGCGAGTTGCTGTCGGGCAGTGGCGGGCAGCGCGGAGGACATGAAAATTCCGAGCACTGTCAGCGTCCGTCCAGCGGCGACGCAGTCGTTTTGTTAGTTACTCCGCGTGGGAGTGCGGCAACCGCTCATGCCTATCTGCCCATCTTCGGCGTGACCCGCCAGACCACGTTGCCGACATCGTCGGCAACCAGCAACGCGCCCGGCTTGTCCACCGCCACACCCACCGGGCGGCCTTGCGCGCGGCCTTCGACGTCGAGAAAACCGGTCAGCACATCCTGCGGCTTGCCAATGGGCTTGCCACCGACAAAGGGGACGTAGATGACCTTGTAACCGGAGGGCGGATCGCGATTCCAGGAGCCGTGCTGGCCGACGAAGGCGCCACCACGATAAGCCGGCGGCAACAACGTACCTTCGTAAAAGACCAGGCCCAGCGACGCCGTATGTGCGCCAAGCGCATAGTCTGGCTTGATCGCGCTCGCTACCAACTGCGGATTTTGCGGCTGCACCCGCTCGTCCACATGCTGGCCGTAATAGCTATAGGGCCAGCCGTAAAAACCACCCTCGCGCACCGAGGTCATATAGTCCGGGACCAGATCGCTGCCGAGTTCGTCGCGCTCGTTGACCACCGTCCACAGCGTGTCGGTGCCGGGCTGCCAAGCCAACCCCACCGGATTACGCAGGCCACTGGCGAATACCCGGGTGGCGCCGCTGGTCACATCCACTTCCAGGATCGCCGCGCGGTTGAGCTCCTGTTCCATGCCATTCTCGGCAACGTTGCTATTGGAACCCACGCCAACGTAGAGCTTCTTACCATCGCGACTGGCCAACAGACTCTTGGTCCAGTGGTGATTGATGCCGCCGGGCAGGTTGGCGACGAAACTGGGTGCAGCACTGATTTGGGTATCGCCATCATTGTAGGGGAAGCTGACGAGCGCATCGGCATTGGCAACGTACAGGCGATCGCCAACCAGGGCCATCCCGAACGGGGAATACAGGCCCTTCAGAAACTGCGTGCGCACTTCGGCCACGCCATCGCCGTCGGCATCGCGCAGCAAGGTAATGCGATTGGCACTGGATACCGCGGCACCTGCCTTGGCCATCATCGCACTCTGAATCTTGTCGCGCAGGCCACCGCCTTGCGTATCCGGCGCTGGAGGTGCCGCGGTCTCGGCCACCAACACATCGCCGTTGGGCAGGACATACAGCCAGCGTGGATGATCCAGATCGCGCGCGAATGCATGCACCGCCAGGCCAGCGGCCGGTACCGGCATGGCACCGTCGACCCAGCCCTTGACCTCGGCGATCTTCACAGTGGGAATCATCTGCTTCACCGGATCGGGCAATACTGGATCCGGCCCCATGCCATCCTCGATGGAATATTTGGCGGTGTCGCCGCAAGCGGCGAGCAGCGCAACCGCAAGGGAGCACACCACCCAGCGGGCACGAATCGACGAAAACATGGACATGCGTCGTAGAGATCCAGGAAATCGGGCGGACGACGATGATGCACAGCCCCGCCACAGAAAAAGTGAAAGCCATGTCAAGAAGCGGCGGCGCGACGATCACGGCACCAGAACCGCCACGACCATCGGCACACCATGCGGATTCGTGCAACCAGAAAATTCATGCCGCATCGACGGGATCGCCCAGGTTCAATGCGCCCCTGAGCAGCACCACCTTCACCACCGTCTGCGCCACGCAACGCCTGTATCCCATGCACAATCGAGAGCGTGCCGGGGCACACGCCCCCATCATCGCACCCGCGACGCACATCGACCTGCAACGCGACTCAAGCTTGCCGCGCGAAGCGCACCGCCGACACCAACTGCGCCACGCTGTACGGCTTGGCCAGATGCTCCTGAAACCCGGACTGCAACGCGCGGCGACGATCGTCGTCGCGCGCCAGCGCGGTCACCGCCACCGCCGGCAGTTCGGCCGCACCCAGGCACATGATCTCGCGCACGGTGCGAATCAGGCCATAGCCGTCCATGCCCGGCATGCCGATATCGGTGACCAAGACGTCGATGGCGGTATGGCCACCATCATCGAGCACCTCCAGCGCTTCGCTGGCGGAACCGGCCACGACGACCTCCGCCCCCTGCGCTTCAAGCAAGCGCCGCAGGTAATCGAGCATATCCGGCTGATCTTCCACCGCCAGCAGACGCATGCCCTTGAGCGCATAAGCCTCGACCACCTTCTCGGACGTCGCGAACGCACGCACCTCGCGCAACGGACGCTTGCACGATACATCGCGGTGCAACGGCAGGCGCACGGTGAACACCGCGCCGCAACCGCGACCCTCGCTGGCCGCGCTGATCTGTCCCCCGTGCATCTCCACCAATTGCTGCACGATCGCCAAGCCAAGACCCAGCCCGCCATGCAGGCGCGTGGTGGTGCTGTCGGCTTGGCGAAACCGACCGAACAGATGCGGCAGGAAATCGGCAGAAATGCCATCGCCGGAATCGCGCACCGCGATGTTGACGTGCTCGCCGTCTGCATCCACCTCGATCGTCAAGGCAATGCGCCCATGCGCAGGCGTGAATTTGATCGCATTGGACAACAGATTCCAGAACACCTGCTGCAAACGCGTGGCGTCGCCCAGCACCATGCACGGCTGCGATGGTGCCTGCAGGGTCAATGCCTGGTCCTTGCCATCGGCCACAGGCTCCTGCGCGCGCATCGCCTCGCGCACCTGCTCGGCCAGATCCAGCGCTTCTACTTCCAACTGCACCTTGCCCAGCAGCATACTGCTGAGATCGAGCATGTCCGAGATCAACCGCTGCTGCGCACGCGCGCTACTGGCGATGACCGACAGCCCCTTGCTGCTGGGATCATCCGGCGGCAATCGCTGCAACAGCAAGTCGCTCCAGCCGAGGATGGTGGTCAGCGGCGTACGTAGCTCGTGCGACAAGGTGGCCAGAAATTCGTCTTTCAGCCGTGCCATGCTCTCGGCAGCGTTACGCGCAGTACGCTCGGATTCCAGCAGTTGCTCACGCGCCAGTTCAATATCGCGGCGTTCGGTGACGTCCGGACTGCTGCCGGCCAGACCGATGAACTGACCCTCGGCGGAGTAACGCGGCACTGCGGTCATCTCGACCCATCGCCATTGGCCGTCATGGCGGCGCGCACGCACCAGCGCACGCAGGTTGCGTTGATCGCACAACGCATTCCGCAATTCGAAAGCGAACACGCCTGCATCCTCAGGATGCAGCACATTGCTCCAACTCGGACGTGCATCGTCGGCCTGCATATCGATGCCGAAGAATTCCGCGTAGGCGGTATTGGTGAAACGCAATTCGCCGCTGACATCCAGCACCCACACCGGCATGGGCAAGCCCTCGGCGAGCGCGCTGAAGCGCGCCTCGCTTTCGGCAAGATCGCGCTCCACCCGTTTGCGCTCGGTGATGTCGAGAAACTGCACGGCGATTTGGCACAGCTCTGGCGCGCCGATACGAAACGCATCCACCGCCCACCAACGGCCCTGCTCGGCGGCAAAGCTCTCGAACTTGGCCGAACGGCCGCTCAGCGCAACTTCGCCGTAACGCTGGAACCAGAGCTCCTCATGAGCCGGCGACAACTCGCGCATGCGTCGGCCGACCACGTCGTGCATGCCGGTTTGGCGTTCGAACGCCGCATTGACCTCCAGGAACACGTAATCCACCGCACGCGGGCCATCGAACAACACCTGGACCACCGAAAAGCCGTAATCGATCTTGTCGAAAATCTCGCGGTAATGCAGATCCTTCGCCTGCGCGAGTGGAGACGAGGAAGAATCGGAACTGGCATACATGACGGCAATTGTTCTAGACGCGGCCTGCGTTGGCGAATGGGCGATGCGATCAGCCTCCCCAGCACAGACAGCACGCCAGGACACCAAGGATGAACCTCCATCTTGTTGAAACGGCCCGGCTGCCGTCAAGCCTTGGCCGCAACCGGCCAGAAGCGCCACATGCCTTAGCAGACGCAGCGACACGCTCTGCACGAACGCTTCGGCACCTTCGGCAATCCATCTGTGGCATGCGGGTCGGGCGTATGGCAGCGCGTGTGCAACGCCTTGACTGAGATACGAACATCATGCGCGCCGCTGGATGGATTGTGCGCGGCAGCGCTGACATCGGCAACGCGACGGCCCGTAGCACGGTGGGCCGCCGCGTACATCAACGGCTGTTAATTGTTTATTTCAACGGTTCGATCGTTAAAGTCCCTGCATCATATAATTCTTTCGAAATAGTAATCAGTAGATTGCGCGTACTATTCACGTTATACCCAGTCACGTATGATCCGATTACATATGAATTACAGGCATCATCTCGCATCGCATACACGTCGTAAGTGGAACCGACTAATAGAATCGGAACGCGGCCGTAGCCGGGCTGATTATTTGTCGGCGGAACCAGCTGGACACACCCCGGCGTGTTACTATGATGACCGGTGACTTGTATCATCAGTGATTTCGCCCCGACGTCATAATTTTTCGTAATAGCAGACACGATTTTTACTTGTGCGCTACCGGATGTGGAAGCACCGGCAGCCAGTGCGAGCACCGTGCATATCGCGGCTTTGCGGAAATTCCGAATGGTCGAATGTGTGTACATGAGGATGCCTCTTGATAATGTGGCGGGGGATGCGATGCACTGACCAACCGTTGGGGGACCGGTTGTTAATGCAAGACACTCGCCATTATTAGGCAGGCTTCGTAGTAGTTCGCCATGAAGCAACGACGAAATGAGTTTCGTATCACAAAATATTTACAGTGGACTGAGCGCGACGCTTCCAGACACGATCGCATCGCCCCGCCCTGTCAGGATATGGGCCAGGGGACACCATTTAGAGCGGCTAACAAAACTACTACGCAGCCGCCAAACGGGTGCGGACGGCGCACAGATGAATCAGCGAACAATCCGCCGTGCCATCGACGCCCCCCCATGTCAGAGTAGTTGTCGCCCGGATAGGATTTACAGCGGGGGCGATAACGAGAGGTTGACGTGGCACGATACGGACAGCAGTTCAAGGACAAGGCGGTGGCGCGGTTGCTGTCGCCAGAGAGTACGTCGGTGGATGCGCTTTCGCGGGAGATTGGAGTCTCGGAAGCGACGCTGGAACGCTGGCTGAGCCAATCGTTGGCCGAGCCACCGCGAGCCGGCGTGTGGACGGCGGCGGCGCGGTTTGATGCGGTGTTGACGACGGCGAGCCACGTCCAAGCCGAGCGCCGAGCACGCACATCGCCACCGCGCCGGGCCAGGTCTGGTGCTGAGACATGACCTATCTGCCCACCGACGTGGTAGGGCACTGGTATTACCTGTTCCTGATCATGGACGTGTACAGCCGCAAGATCATCGGCTGGGAGGTCTATGAGCGCGACCGCGCCGACCACGCCACCCAACTGGTCCGGCGCACCGCCTTGGCCGAGCAGATCGCGCTCAAGGCACCAGACCAACGCCCCGTGCTGCACGGCGACAATGGCGCCGCGCTCAAGGCCACCAGCGCGCTGACGATGCTGCACTGGCTGGGCATCAAGCCCTCGTACTCGCGCCCGCGTGTGAGCGACGATAACGCCTTCGTCGAATCGTTGTTCCGCACCGCCAAGTACCCGCCTGAGTTTGCGAACAAGGGCTTTGCTGACCTGGAGGCTGCGCGCCAATGGGCGGCCAGCTTCGTGCAGTGGTACAACCACGCGCATCGGCACAGCGGCATCGGGTATGTGAGTCCACAACAACGCCATACCGGCCAGGACGTGGACCTGCTGCAAGCACGCCATGCACTGTATCAACAGGCCCGTCATGCCCATCCCTTGCGTTGGAGTGGCCCAACGCGAAGCTGGGAACGGATCCAGGCGGTCACGCTCAATCCTGAAAAAGATACGGTCGTCGCGGCAACGACGCAGACTCCAATTGCCGCATGAGACAGGCGAAAACTACCTTTACATGCACCGGCCACCGCGATTGCAGACATGGCGGCACGCGCGCACACTTGATCGACACGTGCTTGGAGATCCGCCATGACGATCCGTTCTGCCTGGATGGCGCTGGCTATCGCCTGCCTGTGGGCGGGCGGGGCCTGCGCCGAGGTCCGCAACGTCACCGATCCGCAGGCCGCGCGCAGCATCGCCGGCGACAGCCCGGTGCATGTCGGCTGGGCCGACCCGGCCACCTTCAGCGAACTGCGCCAGAGCCGCAACCGCTGGGACGCCGAGCGCGGCGACTGGGTACACGATCTGGCCGCATACCTGCAGAAGCAGGCAAGCAAGCAATTGCAGCCCGGGCAACGCCTGGACATCGAGCTGACCGACATCAAGCGCGCTGGCGACTACGAGCCCTGGCACGGCCTGCAATGGAGCGATGTCCGGGTGATGCGCGACATCTACCCGCCCCGGATCAATTTGACCTTCACCCTGTATGGTGCCAATGGCCAAGTCGTGGAACAGGGCGAGCGCAAGCTGTTGGACGGCAGCTATCTGCTCAATAGCTCGCTCGGCCTGAACACCGATCCCCTGCGCTACGAAAAGCGCATGCTCGACGACTGGCTGCATCGCGAGTTGCGCAAGGATGCCACCGTTGCAGAGCGCTGATGCGGCGGGAGCGCGAGCCGCCCCCTAACCGCCCAGGTAGTGGCGCGGCGCGCGCTTGAGCCCGCACAGCAGGCGATAGGCACTGGAAGCACAGCGTGCGGCCAGCGCATCGATCCGCGGTTGTGCGCCCCACAACTGCACCACGCTGCCAAGCCCGGCCTGCGGATGCTCGGTCAGATCCACGGTCAGCATGTCCATGGACACGCGTCCGATCAGCTCGCCCGGCATCCCGTCGATCAGCACCGGCGTGCCGTTCGACGCGAACTGCGGATAACCGTCGGCATAGCCGATCGCGACCACCCCCACCCGGGTCGGCCGCGGCGCGACGAAGCGCGCACCGTAGCCAACCGGCTCGCCGGGCGCCAGATCGCGCACCGCGATGACCTTGGATTGCAGGGTCATCACCGGACGCAGTTCGCCCGGTTGCGCCGCTGCCGCCGCGAACGGGTCGGCGCCGTACAACATCAGACCGGGACGCGCCCAATCGCTGTGCACCTGCGGCCAGCCCAGCAAGGCTGGCGAATTGCACAGACTGATCTCTCCGGCCAGGTCGGCGGTGGCCTGTCGGAACACCTCGACCTGTTCCAGTGTGCGTGCGCTCTCCAATTCGTCGGCACGGGCGAAATGGCTCATCAGCACCAGCCGCTCGACCTGCGGCAACGCGCTCAGCCGCGCATGCGCGGCACGGAATGCGTCCGGGGCCAGGCCGAGCCGGTGCATGCCGCTGTCCAGCTTCAGCCACAGGCACAGCGGCTGCGGTGCGTCGAAGGCGGCGATCGCCTCCACCTGCCAGGGCGAGGCCACCACGCACCACAGCCGATGCGCGGCGACCAGCGGCAATTCGTCGGCCTCGAAGATACCTTCCAGCAGCAGGATCGGCGCCGCGATGCCGGCCTGACGCAGTTCCAGCGCCTCCTCGATGCAGGCCACCGCGAACCCGTCCGCCTCGGCCTCCAGCGCGCGCGCGCATGCCACCGCGCCATGCCCATAGGCATCGGCCTTGACCACCGCCAGCGCCTTGCCGCCCCCGAGCCGCCGAGCCAGACGATAGTTATGGCGCAGCGCGTCGAGATCGATCAGCGCACGAGCTGGGCGCACGCAGCAGCCTCCGCAGCAAGTGCGCTGGCAGCACGTGAATAACGGAACAGATCCAGACCTTCGCCGTCGATCTGCGGCTGACGCGAGGCAATCAAGTCGGCCAGATAGCGGCCGGAACCGCAGGCCATGGTCCAGCCAAGGGTGCCGTGGCCGGTATTGAGGAACAGGTTGCGGTAGCTGGTGGCGCCGACCACCGGGGTGCCGTCCGGGGTGGCCGGGCGCAGCCCGGTCCAGAATTCGGCGGCGGCCAGATCGCCTCCGTACGGATACAACTCGCGCACTACCTTCTCCAGAGTGGCGCGGCGCCGCGCCGGCCGCGACAGGTCGAAGCCGGCCAGTTCGGCCATGCCACCGACGCGAATGCGCTGATCGAAGCGAGTGATCGCTACCTTGTAGGTTTCGTCCTGGATGGTGGAGATGGGCGCCCGTGCAGGATCGCGGATCGGCAGGGTCAGCGAGTAGCCCTTCAACGGATACACCGGCAAGCGGATCCCCAACGGCGCGAGCAACGCCGGGGAATAGCTGCCCAGCGCGACCACATAGCGGTCGGCACGCTCCACACGGCCACCAATGCGCACGCCATCGAGGCGGTCGCCATCAGCCAGCAACGCCTGGATCGTCTCGCCATGGCGAAACTGCACGCCCGCCGCCGCCGCCAGCGCGGCCAGACGCTGGGTGAACAGGTGGCAATCGCCGGTCTGATCGTTGGGCAGGCGCAACGCACCGACCAGCGTCGCGGGCGCGTCGGCCAGAGCCGGCTCGACCCGGGCAATGCCGGCGCGGTCCAGCAACTCGTAGGGCACGCCGTACTCGCGCAGCACCGCGATGTCCTTGGCCGCGCTGTCCAACTGGGCCTGGGTACGGAACAACTGGGTGGTGCCGAGCTGACGCCCTTCGTAGGCGATACCGGTCTCGGCGCGCAACTGATCCAGGCAATCGCGGCTGTACTCGGACAGGCGCACCATGCGCGCCTTATTGATCGCATAGCGCTCAGCCGTGCAATTGCGCAACATCTGCGCCAGCCACAGGTACTGCTTGAGATCGGCGGTGGGGGTGATCGCCAGCGGCGCGTGGCGCTGAAACAACCACTTCAACGCTTTCAGCGGCACACCGGGTGCAGCCCAGGGCGAGGCATAGCCAGGCGAGACCTGCCCGGCATTGGCATAGCTGGTCTCCAGCCCGGCCGCTGGCTGGCGGTCGACCACGGTCACATCGCAACCGCTGCGGACCAGATACCACGCCGTGGCCGTACCGATCACACCACTGCCGAGAATCAAGACCCGCATGCATCTACCTCGTCTGGATCAAATCCCTGGCTGAATAGCGCCATGGATGGGTTTAGCCGCAGTCTAGGCAGCCGCCCCCGGGATTTTCCCCCAATTTTGGCTCGCACGGTAGGTTAAAACACTGAGACTCACACACATGGCCCCTGATCCGCTCGCGTTTGAGCAGGCCGAAGAAGCTTTCCACCGGGGCGTTGTGCCCCAAGGGCAGGCTTCGCGCTCGTGGCAGTTGCCGCGCCGACTCATGCGGCAGATCAACCCATGGGATGCCAGGAAACTGCGCCAGTCATTGCTCGTGTAGACCGATCCTTGGTCCGAGTAAACCAGACAACCGGATGCGGGTTTGCGCCGCCAGACCGCCAACAACACGGCCTGCACGACCAACTCGGTATCGGCCCGATCGCGCATCGCCCAGCCGACGACTTGCCTGGGAAAACAGGTCGATCACAACCACCAGGTACATCCTGCCTTCATGCGTGCGGATGAAGGTGAAATCGCTCGCACAGGCGGTGTCCGGCTCAGTCACCTCGAACTGCCGATCAAGCAGGTTGGCCGCCGATTTGCACGGCGTTCCAGCATGGAAGCGTGGTTTGCGACCATAGCCCACCTGGGCACACAGCCCCTGCGTGCGCATGAGCCGATGCACCCGATGGCGACTGCAACGTTCACCTTGAACAATCCATCCCATTATTCAGCGCAGCGGCGCATTCGAGGGCAGCGTCGCGATCGCTTCGAATATCAGCCAATGAATTCATTACGCTATAATCCGGCATCACGCCTCTTCGTTCTAAAGAAATTCCGGACGGATCCTTAAAAGAAGCAACGGGTATATGAATGAAGGCCCCACTTCCTAAATCGTACAAGCGTGCGATCAGAACCTGCCCCGACGTTCTTGTGCCAACAATTCGGGCCCGGCCATAGTGTTGCAAAGTCGCAGCAAGAACCTCCGCGGCGCTAGCTGTCGCCTCACTAACGAGTATTTCTACGGGAGCTTGCGTGGCCTGTGTCCCTGTAGGTATGCGTAGATCACTGTACGGCGCACGCCCTTGCTTGGTTCCAATCAAAATTCCAGGCGACAGGAAGTTTCCTGCTATACGCCCTATAGAACTTTCCACACCTCCGTTATTGAATCGGAGATCAATAATGACAGGCTTCCCTGGATGGGAGCGCACTTGCTGTATAAACCAAGTTGCGTTACTCGTGTTGAATCTGTTGAATTTGATAACCCATGACCCCTTGAACTCATAAGCGATTTGCTCAGTAATCCTTAAATTCAGCCGCTTGGATACATCGGAATCATTGGGTTCTGCCACTAGATTGATAATATCTCCCTTGGCATTTTTAACACTAAAATTCAGCGCTTGTGATTTCTGTCCCGATCCTGATGCGGGCTTGATTCCTATTACCTCATCACCGGGCTCAACACCTGCTCGCTCTGCGCTAGATCTGTTAAGAACGTCTATTACCCCTATATCCTTACCAATATCGGAATTCGTGATCGTCAATTTCAACGGCCGATACAAAATTTCATCGAATGCAGCATCATTATTTTTTATCATTCTTATCAATTCCGCGAATACAGCCGAGTTGAATCTATTTAATTTAATTACGCCCCGCTCCCTCTCAATGTCATCGGGAAGACTTGGAGCAATCGGAATGGAAACGATAAAGTATTTTTTTGCGCCGTCCAGCGATATTGCGTCAACACCTATATCCACACTTCCTTTTTTATAATCTGAACCAGCTACTGGGCCGAGCAAAATGTGCCATCCTTCGCGCACCCCTTGCAAATAGAGAGGAGAGGCTGGCTCTATGTTCTTAACAACCGAAAATCGCGCTGAGCGAGGCTCTGACATCAGCATCCCTGCTCCTACCGAGACATCCGGCCATAGCAGCCCCACCATATCCGCCTTCTTGGGAAGGCTAACGGCAGCCTCAGAAGGCGTAAAATATGTCAGATGCGAGGACTCCAATAACTCCAACATTTCTTTAACGACATCTATTGTTTTATCGTGATTGAAATCCATTATCGGGATTTTCTTCTTGTAGGTCTCACGAACTTCACTCCAATTGTATCCATTAAAGTGGTCGTCATAATACAGATTATTGACTGCCGACCAAGCCGCCCCGAACATATGGAGGTTTATTCTGTAATTAATCCAGATGGCAATTCCGAGAAATGAAACGGCAACCACCATAAGAACAAAAAGATGTCGCCATTTAAATGCATATTTAGTCATTTGCGCCTCCCAAAATCAAGCGACCGCGACTGCATGATTATGCCGGCAGAATGTCGGGCAACATAATTCACTCGCTCATGTTCCGTAGCGAACTTTCTCTTTAATAGTTTACCCAGCTCCTTCGCATTGCCGAAAGGAGCTACAAAATCAATTAGCCAAAGCTCATTGCCTTCGTTCCATTCGCTCATATGTAAGTAGGGCGGATCGCAACTCCAACGTCTTGAAGCGATTTCGGGCGATAAATAAGCCCAGGTAGCATAAGCAACCCATAGCCCTCTACTTGTCTGCAATGTCATTATCTGGCCCAAGCGAATCGCAGGCCATAACCACATGTAGGTGGCCGCAATACTGAACTTTTTTCTATCTGTACGCATCAACAACTGGATAGCCTTGCCAACATCCGTCATGTATTCGTCTTGAGTGCGACATAGTTTTTCATCGCCGCACTTCTCACTGATTGCCTCCTCTTCATTGCGCATTTAACTTCCCCACTGCTTCAGCGGCCTCGAAAAATATCTTGGGACTTGCGCCTCGTGCTAGATTTGCTCCCCCGATCGGACAGAGCACTGTTCTTATTTGAAAACTTCCATCCTCCAGCCGATCATCTTGGTTAGCCCCAAAAAATTCCATCTCCTGCGTGGAGCTATTGGCCGTTAGCGTGGTAATGAAACATCCTTCCTTCAGATCGAAAGAGCACTGCAGTTCGCTGTCCCTGGTTACAGAGTAGCCAATAAGTATTTTATCGTTCGCAAGATCAGGCCATATTCTTCTGCCTGACGTCACCTTGCGGGCAATGAAATCACTTAATATATCCTCTGCATTATCAGAAGTCATCGCTTCTTTGGTTGCTGCTTGAATCGCAAACTTGCATTTCATGAAAAACAGATCCTCCCTTGGCTCTAGCCATCTGCCAAGTTGAGCGTTGAGAACATTCCTGAAATTTGTAGCGCGGGAGTGGCGCCAAGAGTCTTTACGAGCCACGTCTGCTAGATCTTCAACTACAGCATCGATGAAGGGCGCTGAAACCAAGTCAATATAATGACGAAACGAGCTCTGTACAGTGGCATCACTAGGAGACTCCAAGGTCAAATCCAGTCTATGCCTAATTCTTTGCTGGGCACGAAATACATCATAAAGAGCTCCAGCCATGGCAATCGCTCCCTGACTGAATGAAGGCAACCCTATCCCAACAAGACATCCGCGAATAAAAGCAGCCTTCAGATTTTCATTTATAACTTGCGGTGATTGAAGTGGGCGTATTGCACCACCACCACGATGTTTAGACAAATAATGACCTAGCGAGTCGCTTATTTTTATCAATTCGAACAAATCGCGACCAAAAATCTGTCCATTTCCATCGTCTGCGCTACGCCAGTCTGGCAAAGCCCTGAAATTTCCAAAATCAAGAAGCGATCCGTCAATCGCAAAACTATCGCTACCCGGCCGTCCATTCCAAATCCGGTGCGCTTGGCTGTGCCCAACTTGAGATACTATTCGTGAAAAAGTTTCGGCAAGCGCGCATTCAGCACTTATGGCTTCTTTGCAATATGCGCGCTCTATATTGGAATACATCTCCCGCACCCTATTCTCGTCAGAATATTGGTCGGAACCTTCAAATCCACGAGTTCCAAAAAAAACGCTACGCTCAAAGTGGGCCACTCTCAAAAAATTGGGCCGAACGAGAATAGCGCAGCGTACTGGTGACTCACTCTCGCCCATCGGGAGATCAAAGCCGGTATCGATGATCGCAACAACAGGCATTGCGCCATGAGGCATTTCCCTAGAGAGAATCTCGCTGGCGATTACCTCACGGATCGCGTCACAAAGCGTCAGTAATCCATGCGAATGCGACCAATCGACTCCAGCAGAAACCAGGGGCGTTCTCCCTATGCCCTTGGCATTGAACATCCCACTGGTGCCACAACGACCGCTCCCTCCGTGGAGGGATCCCTCGCTTGCACCATAACGGTCCGCATAAAATACTGTTCCCACCACATTTTCATTGCCGCCTAGATCTATGCCATTTGATGAGACTGCATATTCACTGAGTATCCAGTCTTTCACTTCTTCCTTTACTGAGAGATTGGATAAATCTAGCCCTTGCATGCGCATCCAACTGTGATTCATCCACACTACGCGCGCACGGGTCAGCTTTTTCGTAAAAAATGGCACGAGCAAATGCTTGCTCAACTGATGCAGCTCAGCCAAGCTCGGGGTGATATTTTTACATATATCATTCATATTAAATCACCTGCAGACTTCTCTGCAGGTGAGTTTTTCACCTACTGCACGTCAGCTTAAAATAGTTAAATGATCCGCCAGCTGTTATCTCTCTAACAATGCCGGCTCCACTAATCTCGCCATTGACTTGCTCTAACGACACCGAACCACCTGCTGCTAGACATTGATTCATAAACCCACTAACATCACCAGAGGTGTATGTCGGTGGTGTTGAGTGCGCTGTTTCGGTGGTTATGCTGTTATAAAAATCCCTGGCCCAATTACCAAGATTACTATACCAAGGATAAGGTTCTCCGGACATATCGTCCCCGCCTGAAATCAGGTCAAGCTCGACTGCAGTAAGCTCACGCATTTGAGATCTCCATATTTCTGCTATGTCCCGCCGACTATCGACGGGACGATTGATCATAGAGCTAAAAATTTGCTCCTTGACATAGAAATTAGCGACTTGCACACACACGTGTGCCCAGCACACACGTCGTCCCCCTACTTGGTCGACCCTGAAGAACTCGGTGACCTCCTCCCTACATCCGCACCGAACGCGGCCAGCTGTATCTGCCCGCCGTACTGGACCTGTATTCGCGCAAGATCGTCGTGGGGTGTGGATGCGACCATGCCCGCCGAGCTGGTCTGCACCGCGTTGCAGATGGCCATCGTCCTGCGCCAGTCCACGCCCGGACTGATCCAGCATCTGAATGCGGTGCCCGTCGCCGCTGGGCACTGCGTCGGTGCCACCGGCAACGGCTTGATCCCCTGCCGACAGCCCTCATCTTTTGCACTCACACGCTGCCACGGGCCATGCCATGCGCCAATTCGACCTCACGCCCCTCAGCGCCGCCGAACGCGAGCGTCTGATCGCCGGACTCGATGCCGAAGCACGGTGGGTCCTGTTGCAGCATGGCACCGAGGCACCGTTCTGCGGCGCGTTCCTGGACAACAAGCGCGATGGCGTCTACACCTGCCGGCTATGCGGATTGCCGCTGTTCCGCTCCAGCGCCAAGTTCGACTCCGGCACGGGCTGGCCCAGCTTCTTCGCGCCTTACCACCCGGACCACGTGCGCGAGGTGCGCGACACCAGCCACGGCATGATCCGCACCGAGATCGTCTGCGCACGCTGTGACAGCCATCTCGGGCATGTGTTTCCGGACGGTCCGCCCCCCAGCGGCGAACGCCACTGCCTGAATTCGGTCTCGCTGCAATTCACCGAGCTGGGCCAAGCGCTGCCCAATCCGTTGCGCCGCAGCGGCGGGGAGACCGAACCTGCCTGATCCGCGACACCTCCACCCCATGGGAGAACCAGCATGCGTGGGTTACTCCGTTTCACTCTCTACCTTGCCCTGTTGCTGACGCTGAGCGCCTGCCAGCGCACACCGACATCGCCGCAGGCCAAACCGGCAGGGCCCGCAGCGACCACGCCGCCACCGGCTACGGCGGTCGAACGGCAGGCCGACGTCCTGCCCGTGCAATGGCGTTGCGGCGAGGAGCTCGTCCCCGCCGCGCTCGACGCAACCGGCGAGCGCCTGACCCTACGGGTGCGTGGCATCACCCTGGACCTGCACCGTGCCGGGACCGGTACCGAACCGGGAGCACGCTATGCCGATGCACTCGGCAACACGTTCTGGCAGCCCCTGTCTGACCAGGCCACGCTGACCTTATCCGGGCAGGGGGAAACGCTCAAATGCGTCCGCCGCGGCAGCGGCGCGATCGGCTGAACCACCGCCTCGGCGAGCACACACGGGGCCAACGCCGCCCCGCATCCAAGGTCGGCCGCCGCTTCGGCCATCGGTCGCACCTTCAGAAACAGGCCGCCGGGCCGACATCAGAGTATCCCCGTTTCGGCCCGCAGGCCCCCCTGCCATGCTCATTATCGTTGGCTTCATCGTCGTCCTCGTCAGCGTCGCCGGTGGTTACGTGCTCTCGCACGGCAAACTCGGCGCGCTGTGGCAGCCTTACGAGCTGATGATCATCGGCGGTTCGGCGTTGGGCGCGTTCCTGGTCAGCACCCCGGGCAAGATCGTCAAGGAAACCATTAGCGGCATCATCGGCGTGTTCAAAGGACCGCAGTACAAAGCCGACGACTACCGCGGCACCCTCACCCTCATCTACGAACTGCTGAACAAGGCTCGGCGCGATGGCTTCATGGCGCTGGAAGACCATGTCGAGAATCCTGCCTCCAGCGCGATCTTCGGCAATTATCCGAAAGTGCTGGCCGACCATCACCTGCTCGACTTCATCACCGACTGTCTGCGGCTGATGATCGGCAGCAATATCGAACCGCACGAACTCGAACCGTTGCTGGAACTGGAACTGGAAAAGCACCACCACGAAGCACTGGCGCCGGCGCACGCACTGAGCAAGGTATCCGATGGTCTACCGGGCTTCGGCATCGTCGCTGCGGTGCTGGGCATCGTCATCACCATGGGTTCGATCGGCGGCCCGATCGAGGAGATCGGCCACCACGTCGGCGCTGCGCTGGTCGGTACCTTCCTGGGTATCTTGATGGCGTATGGTTTCGTTTCGCCGCTGTCGGCGGCGATGGAAGCGCGCGCCGAACAAGACGGGCGCATCTACGAATCGGTGAAGACCGCGCTGCTGGCCTGCCTGCGCGGCTACAACCCGAAGATCGCACTGGAATTCGCGCGCAAAACCCTGCCGACCAACGTGCGTCCGAGCTTCGCCGACTTCGAGTCGCACCTGAAGACGATCAAGTAACGCGGTCATGGCCGAGACCAAATCCACCGTCATCATCCGTCGGGTCAAAAAGGTCCAGGGCGGCGGTCACCACGGTGGCGCGTGGAAAGTGGCCTATGCCGACTTCGTGACCGCGATGATGGCGTTCTTCCTGGTGCTGTGGCTGGTCGCGGCCACCACCAAGGAACAGCGGGCGGCCATCGCCGAGTATTTTCGCAATCCCAGCCCATTGGCCGGCAAGAGCCCAGCGCCAAGCCCCGGCATGGCCGGGCCCGGCGGCGCCAGCACCTCGATGATTAAGCTCGGCGGCTCCGGGGAGTTGCAACGTGGCAACAACAAGGATCCGTTCGGCAGCAAGAGTCTGAAGGGGGACGACAGCAAGATCTCGCAACGCGAAAAAGAAAAACAGCGTCTGGAATCGCTGATGCAGGAGATGAAGGAAGCCATCGACAAGAGTCAAGCACTGGAACCATTCAAAGACCAGTTGCTGCTGGACCTGACCCCGGACGGGTTGCGCATCCAGATCGTGGACAAGGAAAACCGCCCGATGTTCGATCTCGGCAGTGCGGTGCTCAAGCCCTATACACGCGGCATCCTCCACGAGCTTTCCGGGTTTATCAATCAGGTCCCCAACCACATCAGCATCACCGGCCACACCGACGTCACTCAATACAGCGGCAAGAACGGCTACAGCAACTGGGAACTCAGCGCCGACCGCGCAAACGCGGCGCGACGCGAACTGGTTGCCGGCGGCATGAGCGAAGACAAAGTCTCGCGCGTAGTCGGATTGTCATCCTCGGTGCTGTTCGACAAGCAGGTGCCGAATAATCCCATCAACCGCCGCATCAGCATCGTGGTGATGACCAAAGATGCGGAAGAAGCCGCGAGCACCGACGCCGACCACAGCGTCGCCCTTGGCAAACTGCAACCCGATGCCGACACCAAGGTACCGGACCTGAGTACGGCCCCGGCCATCCCCGCCACAGTGCCCGCAACGCCGCCGACAGCCACACCTGCGGCAGCACCCACGACGGCGGCCAAGCCGGAAGTGCAAACCGCGCCGCCGCGCACCACCTCGCCGGAAGTCGCCGCTGCGGCCGCCCGCGACGCGCTGCGCACGATCAACGGCACCGTCACGGTGACAAAGACCCCCAGCGCAGAGACCACCGCACAACGCTGACCCCGCTGCAATTGCATCGACGGCGTCGTGATCGGTCGCCACTACGTGGAGATCGTCCGCGCAACGGCGTTTACAATGGACGCGACTTCGCAGACGAGACCACCGTGTCCAAAACCTCCAAAGCCAAGCGCGACAAGCGCAAGAAGCAGCAGCCGCAGCGCGCCTTCACCCGTCTGGATCGCGAGCAACCCATCGCCAACCACGCCGTGCTGCAGGACGAGAACGGTCGCGTGCTGGCCGCAATCGGCCTGCAGGGGCGGCAGTGGCTGCTTGCGGTCGGTGGTCAGAGTATGGGTAACGCCGACAACCCGGTGCCGATGCTGGCGATGCTCAAGCATCTAGCCAACCTGCAGGAACAGGAAGGCAACACCATCACGCTCGACTATTCAGCGCAATTGCAACAGATGATCGACGTCCTGGCCGCCGCGGAAAGCAAGACCGCAGCAGAGTACCTCGACGCATTGGTCGCCGAGTTCGCCGAACAAGACAACACACAGCGCAGCGATGACGACCACGCTGGTGCCGAGCACAATGCGAATGCGATTGCAGGGGCAGACGCAACAGCGAGCAACGCCACCGACGCATTGCATGCAGACGACACGCAACCCCACACCTGAGCGGACGCGATGGCGGTCTACATCGACGATGCGGTGCATCCCTGGCGCGGTCAGCGCTGGGGGCATCTTCTCGCCGATACGCTGGACGAACTCCACACAATGGCGGCGCAACTCGGTATTCCCCGCCGCGCCTTCCAGAACAAACGCAGCGGCGCGCACTACGACATCCCCGCCCCGCTGCGCGAGGAAGTAATCCGCCTGGGCGCGATCCCGGTGTCGCGACACACCCATCGCAAACAGATGAAGGCACTGATCCACCAAGCCCGCGCGCAAGCCCGCGGCGAGGCCAATTGAAAATCGCCATGACAACAGTGCCATAACGCGCTCCAAGCACCGCACAGCAACATGGCCGACAGCCGGCGCGCAACACAAACACCAGCCACGCGCACATTCCGGCAGTATTCCGCTGCGCATGCGCTATCCAAGCAAATTCACCATTTGTCTACGGCATCAATAGGCGTAGACATATACTCGAAACAGAGTCGCCGAGACTCTTCACGTTTTATATCCATGTCCTCGCATCCCGGTTTGCCGGCGCTGCGGCGTGCCTGTGCATGCGATTCCGGCAATGCGATTCGTAGTCCCTCCTGAGTAAGGTACTTCCGCATGAAAAAAGATGTCGCCCTGTTCCGCCACTTCCCTCTATACCTTTCCTTCCTGGCGGCACTTTCCGCCAACGCGATCGCCGCGCCACAGGGCAACCAGACCGCCACGCCCGAGTTGACCCATCTACCCACGCAGTTGCAGAGCGCGAAGAAACTCGGCGCACTGGCGCCCAGCACGCCGATCAACGTGGTCATGACCCTGCCGTTGAAGGACGGCGCTGGCGCCTACGACTACGCGATGCACGTCTCACAGCCAGGCGATCCGCTCTACGGGCATTACCTCACCACCAGCCAATTCACCGCACGCTTCGGCGCGCGCCAGAGCGACATCGATGCGGTCAAAGCTTACGCGCAAACCCATGGCATGCAGATCAAGAGTATCGGTGGTGCCGGCTCGCTGATCACCCTCAATGCGCCCGTCGGCACCTTCACCAAGCAGCTCGGGGTGAACTTCGACCGTTATCAGGATCAGGACGGCAAGACATTCTTCTCGGCCAATCAGCAACCGCAGTTGCCCAGCGAACTCGTCGGCCACGTCGCCGGCATCGTCGGACTGCACGACGCCAACCGCTTCGCACCACTGGCCATCAAAGCGCCCACCGATCCAGCGGCACGCGCAGCCATCGCTCAGGATCGTGCCGCGCATGGCCTGCGAGCCGTTCTTCAGGACGCCGGGCATGGCCCCAATGGCGGCTTGAGCCCACAGGACATCCGCAAGGCCTATCAAATTCCCAAACAACTGGCGCCGGACAAGTCGCAGACCCTGGCGATATTCGCGCAAGGTGGCTTCCTGAGCAGCGACATCGCCACTTACGAAAAGACGTTCGGGCTACCGAACGTGCCGGTGAAGGTCCGCAGCGTCAACGGCTATGGCGGTGCGGTCAATAATCCAGGCATAGCTGGCGAGGCAGCACTGGACATCGACATGGCGATCGGAGTGAATCCGCAGTTGCGGCAGATCCAGGTCTACGAGGAAGGCGACGACGCGTACCCGACGTCGCTGCTCGCGGCATTGGGCGCGATGGCCGACGACAATACGGCGCAGACGGTCAGCATCTCTTACGGTCTGGATGAGGGGCTGCTGGGCACTCAAGCCCTGGCTGCGGAAGGCCAGGTACTGACACAGATGGTGGCGCAAGGTCAGGGCGTCTACGCCAGTGCCGGCGACTCGGGCGCCTACGGTAAACTCGGTATTGGCTTGCGCGGCGAAGATATGGGCAGCCAACCGCTAGTTACCTCGGTCGGCGGCACCACGCTGTTCACTCGACATGACGGCAGCTATCAGGGCGAAGAAACCTGGAATCTGCTTGGCATCGGATATGGTGCGACCGGCGGCGGCTTCAGCAACTACTGGCCAATCCCCGATTACCAAATGGTCCCCAGCAGCAACGGCGGGATGCCCGGCAAAATCAACAAGGTCTCGATCGCCCTACCCAACGGCGGTTCGTCCACGCTGCGCAATTTCCCCGACGTGGCCGCCATCGCTAGCCCCAGCACGGGGGTTGCGGTCTACTCCGAACTGGAAGGCGGCTGGATCATCGTTGGCGGCACCAGTGTCTCGGCGCCGATCTGGGCCAGCTTCATGACAATCGCCAGCCAGGCGCGCCAGACCGTTGGACTGGACCAGATCGGCTTCGCCAATCCGTTCCTTTACAGCAACGTCAACGGCAATACTTCCACGATCAACCGCGATATCCTCGATGGCAGCAACGGCAACGCCAGCCTGTTCAACGGCGTCGCCGGCTTCTCCGCCGGCATAGGCTACGACAACACGACCGGCCTGGGTTCGATTGCGTCCTCGCCGATATTATTCAGCGCGCTGCTGGATGGCAAAGACAGGAGCACGACACCGCCAAGTGAGGTGCGCGGCATCAACATCAGCACCACCAAGGCGAGCAGCACGCTGAAATGGGTCACTGCGGCCAACGCGACAGGCTACGTGGTGGTCGCGCAGAACTACACCACCGGTGACATCGCCTCCTACGGCGTCACCCGTGGCACGCAATACACGATACAGGACCTCACGCCCAACACGATCTACCAATTCGTGGTCGTCTCCGTGAACAAGGGCGGCTCGAGGGTGAGCGAAGCGGCGATCGCAAAGACGGCAAAGAACTGACAAGCAAGGCGGTCCGGGCCGTTCGCGGCCCGGACCCGATCCAGCGCATTCCATCAAAACGGGTCGCTGCCCGGGCGCAGGTCGATCCCAAGGATCGCGGCCAGCCGCTGCATATCCTGATCGTCGCGGCTGCGTGCCATCCAGCCGGCACGGAACGCGTTGCCGGTGTCCCAGCACCAGATGCTGTAACCGTATTCGCGCAGGCGGTCATCGGCCAACGTCAACAGCGACACGGCATCATGGCCCTCGAAGAAGTCCTCGTCGTCGACGTCGCCACCCCAATCGATGTGCAGGTTCCAGCGCGCGGCCAATTCATCGACCGCCCCGATCAGCGCCTCGCGATCGTTGCCGTCCACGTAGAAACCAGCGCTCCAGTCGATCGCGTCCTTCAGCGCCCATAGCCAATCCTGGCCCTCGCGCTCAGTCTCGCCAGCAAGTTCGCGGTAGGCAGCGAACTGACGCAGGGCGCTTTCCTCATCGCCAGGATTGATCAGCAACAGCAAGTTCCATATCAGCCCCTGCTGGGTGTCCGGGTCGTCCTCGTCCACATCGCCGAACCCGTCCTCGGGGTCGTCGTAGTCGACACTGTTATCGGGCATGGCGGTGCAATCGGCATCACGGGACCACCAGTGTGCCGTGCCTGGCGCGGCGACGGAAGCGCGGCGGAACTCGGCAACCGCGCCGCGAGCGTTTATGCTTCGCCACCGGAAGACGGCGCTGTCCGCCGCCACACGCCACCTGACCCGATGTCCGAGACGCCCCCCGATCACCTGGCCATCAGCCCGCACAGCCCATTCCACGATACCGAGGCGCTATCGCGTGGTGTCGGCATCCGTTTCAACGGTGTGGAGCGTGACAACGTGGAAGAGTATTCGATCAGCGAGGGCTGGATCCGCGTGCAAGTCGGAAAATCGCGCGACCGCCGCGGCAACCCGATGACGATGAAGATCAAGGGCGCCGTCGAAGCGTACTGGCTCCAAACCAAGTAAGCGCCTGGCTGAGGGATGCGGACGCGGAAAAACTCACCGGCCACGCCGACGAATCCCGTCGACGTGCAACCGATATCCAGGCCATGTTCGCCACCAATCCGTTCGTGTGGTTTACCGCTCCCGCACACCGCGGTCGTTCAACTCTTGCGCCGGGCTGCCAGCAGATCCAGGTTGCGGATCAAGCGCGCGCGATTTCGTCGGAAATCTTGCGTTGACGGGTGAGCTTGAACAATTCCTGACGTTCGGCCTGCAAGCCGGCATTGCACAACACACGGCCGTGCCTTAAACAGCGTCAATGGCTGCGACAGCCATGCCCACAAAAAGCGCAACAGCAACAGGCCGACATCCGATGCGCAACATCAAATGCCAGCCACGCGTGCATTCGGGCAGTATTTCGCTGTGCATGCGCTGTCCAAACGCACCCGCTATTTGTCTACTTTAGCGACGGGCGTATACCTATACTCGGAACAGAGTCACCGCGACTCTTCACGCTCCATACATCTCCTCGCATCCCGTACTGCCGGCGCTGCGGCGTGCCTGTGCATGTCGTTCCAGCAATGCGATTCGCAGTCCCTCTCATCACGAAGGTACTTTTGCATGAAAGATGTTGCACTGTTACGCCACCTCCCCCTGTACATCGCCTTCCTGGCCATTCTTTCCACGAACGCGATCGCTGCATCACAGCAAAACCAGACCATTACGCCCGAGTTGGCCCATCTGCCGAAGCAATTGCAGAGCGCGAAGAAACTCGGCGCACTGGCGCCAAGCACGCCGATCAACGTGGTGATGACCCTGCCGTTGAAGGACGGCGCAGGTGCCTACGACTACGCGATGCACGTCTCGCAACCAGGCGATCCGCTCTATGGGCATTACCTCACCAACAGCCAATTCGCCAAGCGCTTCGGCGCGCGCCAGAACGACATCGATGCGGTCAAAGCTTACACGCAAGCCCATGGCATGCGGATCAAGAGTATCGGTGCCGCAGGTACGCTGATCACCGTGAGCGCACCCGCCGACGCTTTCTCCAAGCAGCTCGGGGTGAACTTCAACCGCTATCAGGATCAGGACGGCAAGGCCTTCTTCTCAGCCGATCAGCAACCACAGTTACCCAGCGAACTGGTCGGCCACGTCGGCGGCATCGTCGGACTGCACGACGCCAACCGTTTGGGAACGCTAGCCATCCACGCACCGACCGATCCGGCGGCGCGCGCGGCCATGAACCAGGAACGCACCGCGCACGGCCTGCGGGCAGTTCCCGAGAACATAGGGCATGGCCCCAATGGCGGCTTCAGCCCGCAGGACATCCGCAAGGCCTATACCATCCCCAATCAACTTGCGCCGGGCAAGTCGGAGACTCTGGCGATCTTCGCGCAAGGCGGCTTCCTGAGCAGCGACATCGCCACTTACGAAAAGACCTTCGGGCTGCCGAACGTGCCGGTGAAGGTGCGCAATGTCAACGGCTATAACGGCGCGGTCAGCTATGAAATCGTGGCCGGCGAGACAGCACTAGACATCGACACGGCGATCGCGGTGAATCCGCAGTTGCAGCAGATCCTGGTCTACGAGGAAGGCGACGACGCGTACCCGGTGGCGTTGCTGGCGGCATTAGGCGCGATGGCCGACGACAATACGGCGCAGACGGTCAGCATTTCCTACGGCCAGGATGAGGAGCTGATGGGCACTCAGGCACTGGCCGCGGAAGGCCAGGTGCTGACACAGATGGTGGCGCAAGGCCAGGGCGTCTATGCCAGTTCCGGCGACCATGGCGCTTACGGGCGCACCGGCAACGGCTTGCACGGCGCGGATCCGGGCACCCAACCGCTGGTCACCTCGGTGGGCGGTACCACGCTGTTCACTCAACAGGACGGCAGCTATCTGGCCGAGGAAACTTGGAATCTGCTCGGCGAGCAATTAGGCGCGACCGGCGGCGGCGTCAGCAGCTACTGGCCGATTCCCGGTTACCAACTGATCCCCGACAGCAACGGCAAGCAGGTGTCGATCGCCGCGCCTAACGGTGGTTCGTCCACGCGGCGCAATTTCCCCGACGTGGCCGCCACTGGCAACCCAGCCACGGCGATTGCAATCTACTCCGAACTGGAGGGCGGCTGGAGGATCGTGGGCGGCACCAGTCTCTCGGCGCCGATCTGGGCAAGTTTCATGACCATCGCCAATCAGGCACGTCGGTACGCGGGCCTGGACGGGATCGGCTTCGCCAATCCGTTCCTCTACAGCAACGTCAAGGGTACCGTCTCCACGGGCACCCACGATATCCTCGAAGGCAGCAACGGCATCGCCAGCCTGTTCAACGGCGTCGCCGGCTTTTCCGCCGGTTTGGGCTACGACAACACGACCGGTCTGGGCTCGATGGCATCTTGGTCGCTATTGTTCAACTCACTGCTGCATGGCAACGACCGCAACACGCCACCGCCCGGTCAGGTGCGCGGCGTCAGCGTCAGCACCACCAAGACGACCAGCACGGTGCAATGGAGCGCGGCGGCCAACGCGACCGGCTACCTGATACTCGCCTATAGCCCCACCAGCCAAATCGTCTCGTATGCGGTCACCCGCGACACGCAATCCATGCTGCAAGGCTTCACACCGGACACGACCTACCAATTCCTGGTCGTGTCCATCAACAAGGGCGGGGCGAAGGTAAGTTCGAAGGTGATCGCCAAGACGGCCAAGAACTGAGGCCTCGGCAGAGGCGGTCCGGGCCGTTCGCGGCCCGGACCTGATCCAACACATTCGATCCATCAAAACGGCTCGCTGCATGGGCACAGGTCGATTCCAAGCATCGCGGCCAGCCGCTGCATCTCCTGATCGTCGCAGCTGCGTGCCATCCAACCGGCACGGAACTCACTGCCTGTGTCCCAGCACCAGACGCTGTCGCCGTATCCGCGCAGGCGGTCATCGGCCAGCGTCAACAGCGACACGGCATCCTGGCCCGCGGACAAGTCCTCGTCGTCGACGTCGCCTCCCAATCGATGCGCAGGTTCCAGCGCGCGGCCAATTCATCGATCGCCCCGATCAGCGCCTCGCGATCGTTGCAGTCCACGTAGAAACCTGCGCTCCAGTCAATCGCGCCCTTAGGAAAATCGCGCGATCGCCGCGGCAATCCGATGAAGATGAAGATCAAGGGGACCGTCGAAGCGTATTGGCTCGAAATCAAGTAAGCGCCTGGCCGAGCGATGCGGACGCGGAAAAACCCACCGGCCTGGCCGGCGAACCGCGTTGGCGTGCAACCGATATCCAGGCCACGTTCGCCACCAATCCGTTCGTGCGGTTTACCGCTTCCGCATACCCCGGCCGTTCAACTCTTGCGCCGGGCTTCCAGCAGATCCAGGTTGCGGATCAAGCGTCGCGCGATTTCGTCGGAAATCTTGCGTTGACGTGTGAGCTTGAACAATTCCTGACGTTCGGCCTGCAGGCCGGCATTGCGCAACTGACGCAGCACGTTGTCCAGGCGTCGCGCTTCTTCCGGATCGCTCTCCATCGCATCGCCATGGTCGAGATGGCGCTGATACAGCATGCTGACCCGATTGGCCGCTTCGTTGTAGAGATCGGCATGTTCGCTGTCCTGCACCAGCCGCTGACGCAGTTTTTCCACCGCCGCCAACGCCGCACGCGAGGATTCGCGCCGGGCCAGATCCTCCTCCAGACGGTCGCTGGATTCTTCAGGCAATTCCAGGCCGCGTAGTAGCCGCGGCAACGCCAAGCTGGCGACCAACAACGAGGTGACGATCACCGTGCTGGCCAGGAAGATCGCCAAATCGCGCGTCGGGAACGCGGCACCACTGGGCAAGGCCAACGGCAACGTCAGCACGCCGGCCAGGGTAATCGCACCGCGCACCCCAGCCAGAGATGTCGCCACCACCACACGCCACGGCGGACTGCGCCGATGCTCGCCACGACGCCGCGCCTTGAGCAAATTCCAGCGCAGCGACAACCATACCCACAAGAAGCGCAACAGCAACAGGCCGATGTAGATCGCCAGCGCATAGCCGAGCAACCACCATGGATTCAGGTGCCCGGCTTCGTCGATGTTGTGCATGGCCCCCTGCACGATGCCCGGCAACTGCTCGCCGAGCAGCACAAACATGATGCCCTTGAGGGTGAACTGGACCATGTCCCACACCGCAGAGCGCTGCACACGCATGCTACCCGGGGCACGGCCGCTCAATTCCACGTAACTCATGCTGATGCCGGCGGCGACCGCGGCGAGAATGCCGGAGGCGTTGATCGACTCTGCCAACAAGTACGCGGCGAATGGCAGCAGCAAGTTGACCAGGATCGCCGCGCCCGGCTCCTCGCCAACCTGCCGCCAGATCCAGCGCTGCGCCAAGCTAGTGCCCAGGACCACCACAACACCAGCCGCCACGCCGACCAAGGCCACCCACAGGAACATCAGCGAAGCAGCGGCGAGCGAGAACGTGCCGGTGGTCGCCGCGGCCACCGCGAACTGGAAGCAAACCAAGCCGGAGGCATCGTTGAGCAGCGATTCGCCTTCCAGGATGTGCATCAGCCGCCTGGGGATCGGCGCGCGCGAGGCGATCGAGGACACCGCCGTCGGATCGGTCGGCGCCACCACCGCAGCCAGCGCGAAAGCCACTGCCAGCGGCATGGTCGGGATCATCCAGTGGATCAGGCAACCCACACCGACCACGGTGAAGACGACCAACCCCAGCGCCAGTTCCAGGATCGCCCCCTTGTCGCGGAACAGACCCTGCTTGGGAATGCGCCAGCCGTCCAGGAACAGCAGCGGCGGCAGGAACAACAGGAAGAACAGTTCCGGCTCGAGCGCGTAGCCCTTCTTGAACACGCCGGCGATGATCGCGCCCAAGCCGATCTGCACCAGCGGCAACGGCAAAGAAAACGGCAACACACGCACCAGATAGCCGCTGGCCACCACCGCCAGCAGCATCGCCAAGACTACTTCGATCGAATGCATGCTCGTCCAGACATCAGCACTGCGCCAACAGCACTGTCCATACATGAGTGAGCATGCAAGCAAAGCGCACCGCAGGCGCGCTGTCCAGTGGCGGGGCGGCGTGGAGTCAGGTGGCGTGCTGAATTCGGGTTGGTCGTGGCACCGGAGGCCTGCGCACGCACGGCGCGGACACGACACCGTATCGGCGACGGTGGTCGCGCAACTCGGCAATGCACATGCACACTTGCCCGCATGCAGCCAATCGCGCCGCGCATGCACTGTCTTTTACGCTTCGTCTAGTATGGGGCTGCTACGCCCAACTCCGCGCGCCGAATGCCTCTCCACCGGAAACCACATGCTGACCATCCAAGAACTCAATGGTTTCATCGACGCCCAGGCGGCAAAGGGCAGCATTACGCAGATCTGGAAATTGATCGGCGAGAATTTCGAGCACGCCCAGGCCAGCCTCCCGGCCGAACAGGCGATGCAGCGACGCGAACTGTCGTTCCATGACCACGTGCAACTGCTGGCCTACCTGTGCCTGCTGCTGGAGGGCGTACCCGGCGATCTGGTGGAAATCGGCGTGTGGAAAGGTAAGTCGCTGGCGCTGATGAACGAGGTCTGCAATCGCCAGCGCCGGATCATCGGCCTGGATCCGTTCGCGCTGCCTAACCAGTTCGAGGAATTCAACCACTATCGTCAGCTGCTGCTACCCAACGCACTGTTTATCCGTGGCTACTCGGAGTTTTGCGCACAACACTTCTACAACATGACGCCGCAGGTGGCGTTGCTGCATATCGACGGTGGGCACACCGGACGCAATGTGTTGCTGGATTTTCTGCTGTATGGCCCTAGCGTGGTGACCGGTGGGTTCGTGGTGTTCGACGACTACGGCGACCACGAATATTCGCCGGAAGTCGGCCCCGCCGTGGACCTGCTGCGCGCGACCGGCTACTTCAACGGCTTCCACGTGCTGGGCTGCGTGCATGGGTTCGAGAATAGCTACGTGCTGCAGCGCCTGTGAGGTATGGTGCGACGACGCGCGGTCGCGATCAGCGGTGCTCCGGTGCAACCGCGACGCATGGCGTTTGCGCCGGCCGCACCAGCGTTCAAGTCCTCGACGAAACCACAATAAGCACGCACACCGCCCTCGACACGCGCTGACGGTCGACGGCAGCCAACCATGCCAACACGGCACCGGGAAGCGAAGCGATGCGTCTGGCGCAACTGCCTCACCACCTCCAACATCTGTTCCAGGGCATAAGCGCTGTTGCGGATGATGCCACTGTTGGAGAAGAACAAATCCTTGATGTCCTACCGCGTGTAGAACTCCATCGTCAGCTTGACCAGTCCGGCTGAGGTGGCACGCACACGACGCACGTTGCTGGAGACGCGTTCAGGCCGAGGCGCCGTCGAAGCGATAGATGTCCATCGCCAACAACCCGACATCGATGCCGGCATCGATGCGCTGCGCGCCCAGACCGACGGTGCCGGCCGCCCCCATCGCCACATAGATCGGCAACCAATGTTCGTCGGTGGGATGCGCGCGCTCGGCGAATGGTGCCTGACGGCGGTAGTCCAGCAGCGCCGCCAGGTCGTCGCGGCGCAACGCCTGCTCGGTCCATTCGATGAACGGACGCACGTAGTGCGCCTCTTTTCCCTCGGCGTAACGACCGAGGTCGTGCAGGTTGTGGGTGATGCTGCCCGAGCCGATCACCAGCACGCCATCGGCACGCAACGGCGCCAGCGCGCGCCCCAGGGCCAGATGATGGGCCGGGCCCAACTGCGGCTGGATCGACAGCGACACCACCGGGATGTCGGCCTGCGGATACAGCAGCGACAGCGGCACCCACACGCCGTGATCCAAGCCACGGCTCTCGTCCATGCCAGGATGCAGACCCGCGCGTTCGAGTAACCTGGCGACGGTCTGCGCCAGTGCCGGCGCGCCCGGCGCCGGATACCGCATCGCATACAGTGCGTCGGGAAAACCGCCGAAATCGTGGATGGTCCGCGGCCGCGCCGCGGCGCCGACCATCGGCTGCCTCTCCATCCAGTGCGCCGAGGCAACCACGATCGCGCGTGGTCGCGGCAGGGTCGCGGCCAGTTCCGCCAGCCGGATCCCGACCAGGCCGGGCTGCAAGGCGGTCATCGGCGAACCATGCGAAATGTACAGCGAAGGCAAACGGACCATGGACAGGCTTCCAAGCGATGGGACACCACACGCGCAACGCAGGAGTGCAGCATCGGTGCGCCCATGCAGGAACGCAGAGTATTCCCTGGCTTATGCGGAAATAAATTACCCTCAGGCTAACGATCTATCTCAGGAACAGTAACAATGGATACGCTCGAGTCGATGCGGGTGTTCGTCGCCGTGGTCGATCGCAACAGCTTCAATGCCGCCGCCGACGCGCTAGGCATCTCCACCGCCAGCGTCACTCGCCAGATCGCATGGCTGGAGCAGCGGCTGGGATCGCGCCTGCTCAACCGCACCACTCGGCGGGTCAGCCCGAGCAGCGTCGGCGCCGCGTACTACCAGCGCTGCCAACTGCTGCTGGCCGAGTTCGACGATATGGAAGCGGCGGTCGGCGAGCAGGCGCTGACCCCATCCGGCACGTTACGGATCAACGCCCCCTTCAGCTTCAGCATCGCCCGGCTGGGGCCGCGTCTGGCCGGCTACAGCGCGCGCTATCCGCAGGTCGCATTGGACCTGTCGCTGTCGGACCGGGTGGTGGACATCGTCGAAGAGGGCTTCGATCTGGCAATTCGCATCACCCGCCACGTGGCGCCGACACTGATCGCGCGCAAGCTCGGCGAAGCGCAGGTGTACCTGTGCGCAGCGCCATCCTATCTGGCGCGTGCCGGTACACCGCGCATGCCCACCGAGATCGCCGACCACGCGTTCCTCAACTACAGTTACATGCCGCTGGATACCCTGATTCTGCACGGCCCGGACGGCGATACCCAGGTGCGGGTACACGGGAGCCTACGCGCCAACAACGGCGACGTACTCCGCGAAGCGGCCATCGCAGGCATGGGCATCGTGGCGCAACCGGACTTCATGGCCGAAGCCGCACTGGAAGATGGACGTCTGGTGCGGGTGCTGCCAGACCACCAGCTCGGACCAACCGGGGTGTACGCTGTCTACGCCAACCGCAGCCATTTGGCACCGAAAGTACGCAGTTTCATCGACTATCTGATCGACGTCGGCATCGAGCGCGACATGCGCATCGCACAAGGTGCATGAACCGCACGCCCCGGTCGAACACAATATTCCGCCGATAGCAATGATGGCGGCCACTGCGGTTGCGCACAATGCGCGCGCATATCGCCTTCACTCTCAGGAGCCCCCCATGAGCAAGATCGCAATCGTCTATTTCAGCGGCTACGGCCACACGATCAAACAAGCCGAGGCCGTGCACGCCGGCGCCGCCAGCGTCGGCGAGGCGACGCTGTATCGGATCGACCAGGACGGCAACCTGCCCGATGGCGCCTGGGAGGCGATCGGCCAGGCCGACGCCATCGTCTACGGCAGCCCAACCTACATGGGCGGCCCTGCCTGGCAGTTCAAGAAATTCGCCGACGCCAGCTCCAAACCCTGGTACGCGCAGGCATGGAAGAACAAGATCGCCGCCGGCTTCACCAACTCGGCCTCGGTCAACGGCGATAAGTTCTCCACCATCGCCTATTTCTGGACGCTGTCGCAGCAACACGGCCAACTCTGGGTCGGTACCGGCGTAATGCCATCCAACACCAAGGCGCACGGTCCCGACGATGTGAACTGGACCGCCGGCTCCGGCGGTGCACTGGCGATCTCGCCAGCCGACGCGTCGCCGGACGAGGCGCCACGCCGCGGCGATCTGGAAACCGCCCGCCTGCTGGGCAAGCGGGTAGCGGAGTTTGCGGCCAAGCTCAAGCACTGAGCCACAAGGCCGATCGCGCATCACGCCGCCGCGGCACGGTCACGTCGCGGCGGCATGCCGGCTGCAGCGGCACGGCGGCCTGCGTATTGACCATGCTCGGGTAAGCCCAGTGCATGCGCAACCTCGCCACCCGCCGTTCGCGCATTATCCAAGCACAACACCACGCCCCTGCTCTAAAGGAGTACGTCCGCATGCAAACCCGTGCCCTTGGCCGCAACGGCCCTCGCGTTTCCGCCCTCGGCCTCGGCTGTATGGGCATGAGTGCTTTTTACGGTGGTCGCAGCGACGACAATGCCGCGATCGCAGTGATCCATGCCGCGCTCGAACGCGGCGTCAGCCTGATCGACACCGCCGACATGTACGGCCCACACACCAACGAAGTGCTGGTCGGCAAGGCGCTGACCGGACGCCGCGAGCAGGCCGTCGTGGCGACCAAGTTCGGTATCAAGCTGGATCCGGCCAATCCCGCCACGCGCAGCATCGAGGGCCGTCCGCAGTACGTACAATCCGCCTGCGAAGCCAGCCTGCGCCGCCTGGGCGTGGACCACATCGACCTGTACTACCAGCACCGGGTGGATCCGAACGTGCCGATCGAGGACACCGTGGGCGCCATGGCGCGGTTGGTAGAACAAGGCAAGGTGCGCTTCCTGGGCCTGTCCGAAGCCGCCGCCGCGACCATCCGCCGCGCCCATGCAGTGCACCCGATCACCGCCGTCCAAAGCGAATACTCGCTGTGGTCGCGCGATCCAGAACACGATGGCGTGTTCGACACCGTGCGCGAACTGGGCATCGGCTTCGTGCCCTACTCGCCGCTGGGCCGTGGCTTCCTGACCGGCGCGATTCGCACGCCGGAAGATTTCGAGGCCGACGATTACCGCCGTCATTCGCCACGCTTTCAAGGCGAAAACTTCGCCCGCAACCTGCAACTGGTGGAACAGGTACGCTCCCTGGCCATAGCCAAGGGCGTGTCCCCAGGCCAGTTGGCGCTGGCCTGGGTACTGGCGCAAGGCGAGGATTTGGTGCCGATCCCGGGGACCAAGCGCCTGGCCTACCTGGAGGAAAACTTGGGAGCGCTGCAGGTGACACTCGACGCCGAAGAACTGGCTCAGATCGAGACGATCTTCCCGGCCGACGCCGCCGCCGGCACCCGCTACCCGACGGCCATGATGGCCACGCTGCAGGGCTGAAGCGTCGCCGAATCGCATCATACCGACGTGATTTCGTTCATCGTCCCCGCCCACGACGAAGCCGCCTTGATCGGCGACACCCTCGCCTCGCTCCACATCGCCGCGCAGGCGTTGCGGCTGGAGTACGAGACGCTGGTCGTCGCCGATGCCTGCTCCGACGACACCGCACAGATCGCCCGCCGGCACGGCGCGCAGGTGCTGGAGGTGCAGTTACGGCATATCGCTGCAACACGCAATGCCGGCGCCGCAGCCAGCCACGGCCACCACCTGGTGTTCGTCGACGCCGATACCCAGGTCAATACGCCACTGCTGGCGGCCGCGTTGCGTGCCCTGCACAGCGGTGCGGTCGGCGGCGGCGCCCGGGTACGCATGCTCGGCGACATCGCCTGGCACGAGCGCATGGGGCTAGCCGCATTCGGTTGGCTGTTCCGTTGCACAGGCATCGCACCCGGCTGCTTCCTGTTCTGCACGCGTCGCGCGTTCTTCGCCGCCGGGGGCTTCGACGAGCGCTATTACGCTGGCGAGGACGTGGCATTGAGCCGCACATTGGCACGGCAGGGACGCTTCGTAATCCTGCGCGAACAGGTGTACAGCTCCGATCGCAAACTGCGCAGCTTCAGCAAGAGCGAACACATGGCATTACTGCTGCAACTGCTACGCAACGGCCGCGGCATGCTGCGTTCACGCGATGGACTCGACTTCTGGTACGGGCCTCGCCGCAGGCGCTGAGCGCACAGCCACGGCTGTCGAGACAGATATGCCCTGCCACAGCGACAGTGACGAACAGGTGATGCCGAGGGACCAGCCACCCCCCTAAACACCAGGCAAGTCAAGCCTTTGGGGCCTCTAAACTGCCCTATAATCGACCTCATTCTGAATCTTCTCGCAGCCGCGGACTGGGACACCTGTGGAATGGATTACGCATTTAGTCAGCAATGACACGTTGTTTATTGTCAACGCGTTGCTAGCGGCGGTCTCGTCCCTGATGTTCCTTGCCCTGTACATGACCGGTCGCAAGGTACAACGAGTCAGGGGGCTACTCATACTCAGCTTGAGTTATGCCGCATACGCCGCCGGCTTCGGAGTGATTATGCTGCCGGCGTTCGGCATCGACTTCCCGCATGTGAACATAGTGGGCAACCTCACCCTAGACATGGCCACCATACTGGCCCTGTTCGCGGTCAGCGCCTACTTACGCCGGCCGCTACTGCAATGGTGGGTGCTGCTTCCCGTCGCGGCAATCGGCGTCGCCGAGGTTTACTTACTGCAAAAATCGGACAAAGACTATTTCATCATGGTGATCTTCGGCTGCAGCCTGCGCGGCCTGCTGACTATCGCCACCGGGATCATGCTCTGGCACCACGGCAGAAAGATCTCATGCATGGCAGCACGTTTCACCGCCATCTTCCATTTTCTCTGGGCACTGATGCTGTTGTCGCGCATCGGCTGGTGGTCGACCCATCCCGATGCGGATATTGACTACGATCCTACCTCCACCTTCGGACTGCTCTCGCGCATGGTGCTGACCTCCATCATCACGCCCGGCTTTCTGTGGATGCTGACCCATAAGATGAACGACGAATTGATTCGTCATGCCTCGCAAGATGCTCTCACCGGGGTCGCCAATCGGCGCGTCATGTGGCAACACGGCGAATCCAGCGCTCAGGAAGCCCGACGCAAAAGTGAGCCCGTGGCGGTACTGATGGTCGACATCGACAATTTCAAAGCCATCAACGATCGCCACGGCCATGCCGTAGGCGACATCGCCCTGGTGACGATCGCCAATTTAATGTCACAGCAGATCCATCGCCCAGACCTGTTGGCTCGGGTCGGCGGCGAGGAATTCATGATCCTGGTTCCCCATGGCGACGAAGCGGCTGTGCACGCATTGGCCGAGCGCCTGCGGCGCACCATCGAATCACAGCCGGTTCCCGAACCATCTGGCGACACGCTGACGTGTACCGTGAGCATCGGCTACTGCATTTCCATCCAAGCGCAGGCCGAATGGCAAACGCTGGTCGTGGCCGCCGACCAGGCGCTATACACGTCCAAGCGCAACGGACGCAATCGCGTGACGGGGACGGTCCTCAGCTGAGCGGCGAACAAGATCGACACATGCGCGCACGGCAATCGTCCTATTTACCACGCTATCTCGGCATGCCCGGGGCTTCGACCACCGTGGATCTACTCTGCAAGCCGCCACGCCGCTAATAGACCGGCGGAATTGCTGTCGCTCCCCGACCACCACCGCATCAACCTCATGCGGCAACCGCACCGAGCATTTGCAGCACCTGCTCCAGCGGTGCTGGACGACCGAGCAGGTAACCCTGCACGCTGCCGCACCCGTGTGCGCGCAGCCACTGCAGTTGCGCTTGGGTTTCTACACCTTCGGCAACCACTTCAAGCCCCAGGCTGCTGCCTAGAGTCAGCAACGCATCGCAAATGGACGCATTGCGCGCATCGCCATCCACGCCGTCGATAAAGCTGCGGTCGATCTTCAGCGTATCCAGGGGCAAATCGCGCAGATAGGCCATGCTGGAAAATCCGGTACCGACATCATCCAACGCCACTCGCACGCCCAGCGCGCGCAACCGCTGCAACACTTCGCGCGCCTGCTGCGGCTGACGCATCAGGCTGCTCTCGGTCAACTCCAGATGCAAGCCGTCTATGCCCAACTCGGCATCGGCGCACGCCTGTACCAAGTCCGCCACCAGATCGCCATCGAAAAATTGCAGTGCCGACACATTCACCGCCACTGGCAAATCCGACCAGCCATGCCGCGCCAGCTCGCGGCGCGCCTGCGCCGCCGTCCGCATCACCCAGCGCCCCAGCGGCAGGATCAAGCCGGTGTCCTCGCACACCTGGATGAACTGGTCCGGCGGAATGAAGCTGCCATCGGCCTGCGGCCAGCGGATCAGGGCTTCAAGCACACGCGGCGCGCCGCTGTCGGCATCCATGATCGGCTGGAAGTACAGCACGAATTCCTCACGCTCGATCGCTTCGTGCAAACGTCCTGCCAAGCGCAGACGTTCGCCGATGCGCACGGACATGGACCGGTCGAAGCGCACCAGGCCACACCCATCGGCCTGCGCCGCATGTGCGGCCTGCGCGGCGCAACCGATGGCTTCTTCGGCATCGACGGCATCCTCCGGGCACAATGCCACGCCGATATGAGCCTGCAGTTGCAAGCTAAAATCGCCGCCCTGCACCGGTGCCGACATTGCCTCCAACAGCGCCTGCAACGCCTGCTCCAGCGCCTGCGGCTCCAGTACCGCCAGCACGAAATACTCTGCGGGCTGGTGCGCGGCCAGGCCAAAGCGCTCCCCCAGGCCGCGCAGACGTTCGGCCACCGCGCCGCGTACCGCGTCGCCGGTCGCCCGACCCAGGGTATCTCCGATCAGCGCCAACCCGCGCAACTGCACGTAGGCGATCGCATAGGCGTGGCACTTATGCGCACGCAAGGCTTCGGCCAATGCGTGCGGATTGAACAGCCCGGTAGCGACATCGTGACTGGCGCGGAACGCCAGTTCGCGCTCATGTTCCAGGCGCTGCGTGACCTCTTCTGCCAGAATCAGCCGCGCAGGCATGCCGGCGAACTCCAGATCGGCACTGTGGACGCACACCGACAACAAACTGCCGTCCTTGCGCCGATGCGTCCATACGTCCGGTGCGCTAAAGCCCACCCGCGACGTCCGCACATCGCACAGCAACCGCACTGCATCCTCGCGCGGATGCAAATCGAGCAGGCTCATTCCCAAAAATTCATCGCGACTGTAGCCATAGTGGCCGACGGCGGCCCGATTCACTTCCAGGAAGCGCAGACTGTCCACTGCAAATACACAATATGGCAGCGGATTGCGATCGAACATCAAACGAAACTGACGCTCGGCATCGAGCAGGCGTGCCTGCACCGCGAGCCGCTCGGTGACGTCCTGTACCGCACCGGTCATGCGCAGACCGTCTTGCGTTTGCACCAGCGCGCCTCGCGCGGCCAACCAGCGCACCCGGCCATCGGGCATGTGGATGCGATACACGGCGTTGTATTCGCCACGGCCATGCACCGCATCTTCATACAGTTGCGCCACCCGCATGCGATCTTCGTCGTGTACCTGTGCGAGAAATTCATCCACGCTCAGCTGCATCCGCTGCAGGCCGAACATGGCTCCCGTGGGTTCGGACAGCGACATTAGACGGCGTTCCGTATCGATGCGCCAGGTGCCGATGCCGCCCATGTCGCATGCCAGGCGCAGCTCTTCGTCGCCACGACTCAGCCGCTGCAGTAAGTGCCGCTGACGACGTTCAGCGCGACGCAGGCTCCCCAGCAGGTAAGCGAAACCGAGCAAGTAGAGTAAATAGGCCGATGCGGCCGCAGCGACGAACCAACGCCAACGCACCAGCGCCTCGCGCACTCCCAACCCAGCCACCACCCGTAATGGATATGCCTGCCCTCCACTGATCGCCAGCATCCTGGGTTCGGCGTCGAACACCTCCTCGCGCACCCCCAGCGCGGCGCGCGGCGTCAGTCGCCCATGCAGTAACGGTCGCAGCCGTTCCTGCATGTCGGCGCGTGGACGGTTCGTGACCAGCGGCATGCCCTGTGCGTCGATCAATGCGACCACCCCATCGGGTCCGATGTCGACATCGCGCACGATGTGTTGCAGCGCAGCGACACGCAGTTGCGCCACAATCCAGTTTCCGCCTGCCGACGATACCGCGATGGGCAGCACGACCTCGCTGTCGGCCAACCGTTGCGTCGGCCCGACGCACACCCGGCTGCCGCCGCAGTGCGCGCCCGTGGTCCACGTAGGAAGTTGCCGATCGCCAGCGCCTCCGAAACGTCGCTGTCCCTGAGCATCGAGCACCGCCACCGCGCGCAACTCCGGATGCCGTGTCAGCAATCCGCGCAGCGAAGCCTCGATCAAGCCCGGTGCACGCGTCGGAGCATCGGCCAGAAATGTCTGTGCGCTCACACCCTGGCCGCGCAGCGACCGACTGAGATTGGCCAATTCCAGCTGCAACAGACCGTCGGCGCTGGTCGCCAAGGCGAGGCTCTGCCGCTGCGCCGTAGCCAGCCGGTTATGGTGATCCTGCGCCAATACCAGCACCATTGCGCATGCCAATAGCACGGCCAGTAACGCCCCCCAGACCACGATCGCACGCAATGGCGCACGCACGATACGCCGCAGGCTGTGCCCAAAGCGAATGTCTTGCTTCCTGTCAGCGATCAGAGTGTGCGGCATTAAGATTGGACGCTGAATTGGTATGGCATACAACGGCCTGAAATTACGTATCTTGACTGTGCGCAATACGGCTTTGTTCAGCCATGTAAAAAAGGCATCACGACCTGTCCGATCACGGCGACCGATGTGCCAATCCCCGTGGCCCGATACCGATACGGCGACAACAGCGCTACACCGGCACTCAAGACCTCAGCGGCACGACCACCCCTCGTCGTCGTGCCCGAGAATGCGCTGCGGACCTGCACCGGATCTAAGGGTCGGGTGGGCGAAGCAGCAAGTTAACCGTCGCAATGCGGCGATCTGTCTCAATAGGGATCGACGCTCTGTGATGACGCGTCTCACCAGCGACCAGGCGCCGCGCCCATGTGCGGTCGCAGCATGCGTTTGCCGGCCACTGTGCTAGAAAGAAGGTGCTTGAAGATCGAAAACGACATTCCGCCTCCGTCACCGCATCTACCAAGGAGCCTGTCATGATCGCTTTGTTCAAAGGGTTGGGTTTGCTGCTCGAAGACAATGCGCTGCACCAGCGCTCGTTTCCCGAACAAGTCGCGCACTGGCAGCACAAGAGCGAGGCACAGCTAAAAGAGGAAGTCGCGCTGCTGGCCAAGGCCAAGCAACAGTGGCTGGTGGCATCGATCATCGGCTGGCAGGCGATCTCGCTGATCCTCCTCGGCGTGATCACCGCGCAGTTGTGGCAGCACGACTATCACTTGACCTTCTCGCGCATCGTCATCGTCTTCTCCTCGTGGGTCGCGATCCTGTTCGTGATCTGGTTCATCGCCAACATGTTCGACCGCACGGCCGGTTTCGAGCGCTGGCTCACCGCGTTCAATAGCCGCGAGCGGCTCTCCGCCGACGCCGACACCGTAGAGTGCGTCGCCGATGCACTGAACATGGCGCGCAAGTATCCGGAAATCCTGGACTACAAGCGCGAGGTGGTGGCCCGTCGCGAATTACGCCATGAGGACATCCGCATCATGCGCGAGATGGGCCGTATCCGCTTGCATGCCGAATTGGTCGCCTCGTTGATCCAGTTCGAAGGCACGCCGCCCGGCGGCCACAGCGGCGTGTTCCGCGTCGCCAGCTAACCTGGTCGCAAGACCTAGTGCAGCAGTCAACAACCGGCCTACGCAGCTTGACACGCTGCGTAGGCCATCGCGCTGGATGATGACGTACGACCGGCCATCGCGACGGTCACCGCAGACGCCGTAGCCGCACGCAAGGCGTCTCGATAGCAAACCGAACTCCCCCGGTCAGGCGCCTGGCCAGGGCGATGTCGACATGACCGACCACGCATCGCCTGTCGGCCATGCCCGCATGGCGTCAGGGCATTCCCAATCGGCCTTTCGCGAAATATAATCATTCTCGATTAGGACTCCCCCGACCCCCTCAATGACCATGCACCCTCTTTCGTTCGCCTGCTTGCTGGGCATGGCGATCTGTACGTCTGTCCACGCAACCGATGTCGCCGATGCCGTCCCCCAGGCGACCGCCCTGCCGACCATCGAAATCCACGCCGACACCCAGAACGATTTCCACAGCGCGGCCCCGGTGCAGACCGACAAGTCGGACGCGCCGCTGGCGCAGACCCCGCTCTCGATCACCGTGGTGCCGCGCGCGCTGCTGGACAGCCAGCAATCGCTGACCCTGGCCGACGCCCTGCACAACGTCTCCGGCGTGGTCGCCAACACTTACGGCCGGCGCGGTTGGGACGACCTGATCATCCGCGGCCAGACCGCTTCGGACGCACTGTTTGTCGACGGCCTGCGCACCGCCGGCAGCAATCGCGTCGCCGAGCAACTGTTCGGCATGCAGCAAGTGGAAGTGCTCAAAGGCCCGGCGTCGCTGCTCTACGGACAAGTACTGCCGGGCGGGTTGGTCAACCTGATCAGTAAGCGCCCCGGCACCGAACCCATGCGCCGGGTCGATCTGGGCCTCGGCAGCGATGGCCTGCGCCAGGGAAGCCTGGATCTCAACCAGCCGCTGTCGGCCAACAGCAAGGCCGCGCTACGGCTCACCGCACTGGCGATGAACAGCGACGACCCCACCGAACACGTGTATTTCCGCAGCCGCTGGATCGCACCGGCACTGGCGCTGGACTTGGGCGAACGCACCGATTTCGTCTTGCTGACCAGCTACCAGGAGCGCGACTACATCCGCCAGCAGGGGCTGCCCTGGGAAGGCAGCGTCGACCCCAATCGCAACGGCAGGATCGACCGTACCCTGTTCACCGGCGAACCCGGGCAGACGCCCTACCATAGCCACCAGAGCCGCTTGGGTTACGTACTCGACCATCGTTTCGACAACGGCTGGAGCCTGCACCATGCCGCACGCTGGCAGGCATTCGGCCTGGATGGCCTGCTGATCGCCAGCAACGGCCTGGCGCCCGACCTGCGCACCCTGCGCCGTACCGGCATGCAACAAGCATTCGACGGACGCGCCTGGGTGCAGGACACCTATCTCCAGGGCGATTTCCTCACCGGTTCCTGGCAGCACACGCTGACCGCCGGCGCCGACGCGTTCAAAACCTGGGAGTGGAACGTGCAATCCACCTGCCAGGTCGGCACGTTGAACGTATACGCGCCGGTCTACGGCAGACCGATCGTGTGCCCGACCACACCCAGCCGCGACACGCTCAACGTGGTCGCCTCCGGCGGCGCGTATCTGCGCGACCGCATCCAGTTCGCCCCCGACTGGCAGTTGCTGCTGGGCCTGCGCCACGATCTCAGTCACAACCGCAGCAAGGACCGCGGCGCCGGTGCCCAAACCCGCAACGACACCAACGCGACCACCGGCTCGGCCGCGCTGATGTTCGATACCGGCGGTGGAGTGCACCCCTACGCCAGCGTCGCCACCTCGTTTTATCCCAACGTCGGGACCAACGTGCAGGGAGCCACGTTCGGTCCCGAACACGGCCGCCAGATGGAACTGGGCGCGAAGATGGAAGTGGGTGCCAGCACCAGCCTGAGCGTGGCGTTATACGACTTGCGCCGACGCAACGTGCTACAGAACGATCCGCTCCACGACGGCTACAGCATCGCGGTGGGCGAACAACGCAGCCGCGGCGTGGAACTCAATGCCGCCGCCGACCTGGGCAGCGGACTGAGCCTGTTCGGCGGCTACGCCTATACCGATGCAGTGGTCACCGACGACGGCGGACAACGCATCAGCAGCGTCGGACAGCGTCTGAACAACGTGCCAAGACACAGCGGCTCGCTGTGGCTGCAGTACGCCGCACACGGCGCGGCCGATGGCTGGAGCATCAGCGGCGGCACCCGCGCCGAGGGCGAGAAGAGCGCCTATGGCCACCGCATTCCTGGCTACATGGTGTTCGATGCCGGCTTGGCTTATCGCCAGCGTCACTGGCACTACGCGCTGAACCTGAAGAACGCGTTCGACCACGATTACTTTACCGGCGGCCTGCAACGCGCTGTCGCCCTGGGCGATCCGCGCACCTTGTTGTTCTCGGTAGGCGTGGATTACTGAGCATACGAATGCACAGACAATGATCGCTGCGCAAGCGCACCACTATATCGTGACACCATCGCCATCGCCATCGCCATCGCCATCGCCGGGCTGACGGGCAATACGCCCGCAACCGTTACAAACGGCTGACGCTGCGGATACGGATATCGCCACTGTCCACACCATGTCGCCGCGCAGCCTGATCGCGCATGCGCTGCAGCAACAAGTCCGGATCCAGCGGCGCGTCGTCGCACCAGCTGTGCGCCAATGTCCCCCAGGCAACGCGTTGGCCGTAACTATAGGCGTCGTAGTCGGCCAGGTAGTGACGCGTGTACTCAAGGACCGACGTGGACATCGCCTTCGTCACCATGATAGCCAAGATGTTCGAGCGCGATCGACAGCGCCAGCGCATAGCCCTTTGCGCAATCGCCACCGACCTGCCCCAGACGTTGCGGCGATGCCGTCCGCAGACACGGTTCGCGACAGTCGCAAGTATCGTCGTGCACTTCCACGTATGGCCGCTGCAACTGCGCCACAGCGGCAGCGGTCGCGGCGCTATCCGAGCACGCGCCCGGATCCAGCAACAGCACCTCCACCCCGCTCCGATCGGCTTGGGTCAGCGCCTGCAACAGTTCCCTCTCGCTGGCGCAACTGCGCACCGCCAGACTCTTGCCGGCCCGGCCAGCATGGTCCAGTAAATGGGTCATCACCGGCGCAGCGATACGCGCCGGGCGACCACGATGACCGGCCACGCTCTCCGGGCCTCGAAGCAACACAATCGCCATGGGCGCATCCTCAACCTGCCAGTGCCGCACGCGCGCCGAGACGACGCTCGGCCACGCCCAATGCAATCGCATAGCTATCGGCCAGCGCGCCATTGGCGATCACCGTCAGCAACGGCGCGTGGTGCGGCTGCAATAACGGCTCCAACGCCTGTGCACTGGCGTCGTGCACTTCGATGTAAGGATGGCCCAGCGCATCGAGTGCCGCGCGCAATTGCGGGGCGTGATCGGCCAGGTCTGCGGCTGGCAGTTCACCGGAATCCAGCAGCACCAGTTCGGTCTCGTCGTGGGCCCCTTGTTGCAACCGGGCCACGATCTGCGCTGCATCGGCACAGGCCACTGGCACCACATGCGCAGCGTGCGAGGCGGCCAGCCGCTGTGCCGCGGCGATGGCCGGCGCATCGCGGTGCGGGCCCTGTATCAGCAGAATCGACATGAAATACATCCAACGGAAACGACGTGCCGCACTCTAGGCCCGTGCGGCGTAAGCGCGCTATGGTCAGATGGGCACGTGGACATAAAGCTTGCGTAAGACCATAGGATTCGAAAGCGGGGCTCCCCGCACAATCACTGGTGCGACCTCGTCATGTATCTGCGATCATCTCGGGCCTGCTGCTGCGTCCGGACCCCGCCATGACCCAAACCGCTCTGCGCCGCGATGTCGGCCCATTCGCTCTAATGTTGACCGGCCTGGGCTCGATCATTGGCTCCGGCTGGCTGTTCGGCGCCTGGCGCGCCGCCGGGCTGGCCGGCCCGGGCGCGATCTGGGCCTGGGTGCTGGGCGCCTTGATCATCACCACCATCGCCCTGACCTACGCCGAGCTGGGGGCGATGTTCCCCGAATCCGGCGGCATGGTCCGCTATAGCCATTACTCGCATGGTTCGCTGGTCGGCTTCATCGCCGGCTGGGCGAACTGGATTGCGATCGTGTCAGTGATCCCGGTCGAAGCCGAGGCCTCGGTGCAATACATGGCGTCCTGGCCATGGCAATGGGCGCAGAACCTGTATATGCAGCAAGCCGGCGGCCACGGCGAGTTGTCGGTCCCCGGCCTGATCATCGCCGCGGTATTGGTGCTGGTGTATTTCCTGCTCAACTTCTGGAGCGTGAAACTGTTCGCACGCTCCAACAGCCTCATCACCGTGTTCAAGCTGGTGGTGCCAGCGTTGACCGGCATCGCACTGATCGCCAGCGGCTTCCACAGCGAAAACTTGCACGTGGGACTGCACGGGGGCGCTCACAGCATCGACTTCGCTGCGGTACTGACCGCGGTGGCCACCGCCGGCATCGTGTTCAGCTTCAACGGTTTCCAGAGCCCGGTGAACCTGGCCGGGGAGGCGCGCAATCCCGGGCGCAGCATCCCATTCGCCGTGCTCGGCTCGATCGCGCTGGCAACCGTGATCTATCTGCTCCTGCAGGTGGCCTACCTCGGCGCGGTGCCGCCCGATCTGCTGGCCAAGGCCGGCTGGCACGGCATCGATTTCCGCTCGCCGTTCGCGCAGTTGGCGATCATCGTCAACCTACACTGGCTGGCCATGCTGCTGTACGTCGACGCCTTCATCAGCCCTAGCGGCACCGGCATCACCTACACCGCCACCACTGCGCGGATGATCTACGGCATGGAACGCAATGGCACCATGCCCAAGGTGCTCGGCCAAGTGCATCCGCACTGGGGCGTACCGCGCCCGGCGATGTTCTTCAATCTGGCGGTGTCCTACCTATTCCTGTTCTTCTTCCGCGGCTGGGGCACATTGGCGGCGGTGATTTCGGTGGCAACCATCATCTCCTATCTCACCGGCCCGATCAGCGCGATGGCACTGCGACTGCACGCACCGGAAATACACCGGCCGCTGCGCCTGGCCGGTCTGCCGGTGCTGGCCGCGGTAGCCTTCGTGCTGGCCACCGAACTGCTGTACTGGGCGCGCTGGCCGCTGACCGGCAAAATCATCCTGCTGATGCTGGTGGCCCTGCCGGTGTATGCCTATTACCAACATCGCCAGGGCTGGCAGGACTTCCAACGACACCTGCGCGGAGCCAGTTGGCTGATCCTCTACATGCCAACCATTGCCGTGCTGTCGTGGGCCGGCAGCACCACCTTCGGTGGACATGGCTACCTGCCCTACGGACCGGACCTGATCGTGGTCGGCGTGGTCGCGCTGGGGTTCTATTTCTGGGGTGTGCGCTCTGGATGGCGCACCCCGTCGCTGCAGCAGGCCAGCACCCGCTGAGGCCGATACCTCCAGCTCATGGACTTCGTCAAAATACAAGGCCCGCGTCTGGATCAACGCGCAAACGCGGTGAATTGTTTGGCATCAACATGATCCGGCCTCGACAGCGATGCTGAAGCCGGCTCCGGAATGATGGAGCGTGGTCGAGAAGATCCTCGGCAATCCGACCTGATCCAGCAACGACGCTGACTCCCGGGGTGGCAACCTCGGGCCGCAGCTTGCATCAAGCTGCCCGTGCCAACCAAGCATCTGCTGCTCTGTCGCCGCGCGCCTATGCCCCGACGTGAGCAAACAATCAGACTGCCGCACTTCCAATACGCGACGATGCGATCAACAGCCGCCTCCAAATAGCGGCACAGTTCGCATTTTTCCAACCGATTGCAAGCTGGCGATCCACAAAACGCATCGCGGTCACATTAATGATGCGTAATCCTTGGACAAGTAAAACCGATGTGCGGAAGCTCACGACTTCTCTTTCCGACATTCTCGATCATCACCTTCATGTAATCAACTCCCCCTATACAAATTTAGGCCGGCCCATTTCGTGCTGACCATTATTGGAGAAACGCACGATGAGTAGGTCAATGAGACCCCGTATTACCCGCTGTCTGTTGGCAGCGGCGTTAATGCTGGCAAGCAGTTCGGCATGGAGCTACACCATCAAGGGCGGCCAGGTCATGGACGACAGCGGCAAGCCCGTGCAACTACGCGGCGTCGCCTGGTTCGGTTTCGAAACCCCGCTACACACCACGCATGGTCTGTGGGTGCGCAACTGGAAGGACATGATCACGCAGATGCAAAGCCTGGGCTTCAATGCCGTGCGCCTGCCATTCTGCCCGCAAAGCCTGCAGGCTGTGTCGCCCGGCAGCATCGACTACAGGCTTAACCCAGACCTGCAAGGGATGAATTCATTGCAGTTGATGGACACGATCATCAAGGAACTCAGCAGCCGCGGCATGTACATCCTGCTCGATCAGCACTCGCCCGATTGCAATACGATCACCGAACTGTGGTACACCGACTCCTACAGCGAACAGCAATGGCTGGCCGATTTGACCTTCGTCGCCAAGCGTTATGCCAATGTTCCAGGCGTGATCGGTCTTGACCTGAAGAACGAGCCGCACGGCTCAGCGACCTGGGGCACCGGCAACACCTCCACCGACTGGAACTCGGCGGCAGAGCGCGCCTCCGCGGTCGTTCTGAACGCCGCGCCGAGATGGCTGATCATTGTCGAAGGTATCTACACGAATCCGAGTTGCTCCAGCAACACCGCCGCCCACTTCTGGGGCGAAGACCTGGAACCGCTGGCCTGCACCCCGCTCAAAATCCCGGCCGATCACCTGCTGCTGACCCCGCATATATACGGCCCGGACGGGTACATGCAATCCTACTTCAACGACCCCAACTTCCCGAACAACATGAAAGCCATTTGGGAGCAGCACTTCGGCCAGTTCGTGCAAGCCGGTTATGCGCTGGTGCCGGGCGAGTTCGGCGGCAATTACGGCCAGGGCAAAACGAAGGAAAAGGACGTGGCCTGGCAGAACGCGCTAGTCGATTATCTGACCAGCAAGAACATCCACGGCGGCTTCTACTGGGCGCTCAATCCGAATAGTGACAACATCGGCGGCATCCTCAACGACGACTGGACCACGGTGCGCACCGACAAGGTGGCGATGTTGCATAAGCTGTGGGGCACCGACGGTGGTGGTGGTGGTGGTGGTGGTGGTGGTGGTGGTGGTGGTGGTGGTGGTGGCAATGGCAATGGCAATGGCAATGGCAATGGCAGTGGCAGTGGCAGTGGCAACTTCAGCACTCATGTCATCGTCGACAGCGATTGGCATGCCGGCTATTGCGAGCGCGTGCAGGTGACCAACACCGGTAACACCGCAGGCAACTGGGAACTGACCATGCCGATCAGCGGCAAGGTCAACAATCTGTGGAATGGCAATTGGAACCAACCCGACACCAACCTAAACGTGAAGGGCGTGGATTGGAACAAGACCCTGCCCCCTAGTGCCACGGCCGAGTTCGGCTTCTGTGCCGTGCGCTGATCCCACGCAATAACAGCGTCATCGTGCGCACTGTACGGTGACTGCCAACGGCAGCGTGGCAAAACGCGGCCGTTGGCGCTTTTGGCCATCGCAACGCGTTGAACACACGTTGCAGACATCGACGATGAAGAGCGAAGCAAGCACAGCCGTACCGATCCTTATTAGGCGCCATGCATTCTCTCGCTGGCGCCGGTTGCAGCTGACATTGCATTCGCCGACGATCAAACGCTCACCGCAGCGATGCTCGACAGGCTCCTGCACCACGCCCACATCGTGCAGATCACCGCAGAGAGCTACCGATTGAAGGACAAACGCAAGGCAGGCCAGACGGCAAGGAGGGTAGCGGCGGTCACTTGACCGACGCGTGCGCTACTCGGACGGAGTCGCACAGGACGTAGCCCGAAGCGGCCGAGCAGCGCGATGAAGAAGACCCCGGGTGGGTCAGATTTAAATCGGCGTTGACACGCAGCTTGGATCAAGTTAAGCGCGCCGACCAGACCAAGCGTCTGCGGCTGTCGCCGCGCGCCTATGGCCCGACGTGAGCAAACAATCAGACTGCCGCACTTCCAGTGCGCGACGATGCGATCAACAGCCGCCTCCAAATAGCGGCACAGTTCGCACTTTCCGAACCGATTGCAGACTGGCGCCACAAAAAAGCATCGTCGTCACGTTATTGATACTCAATCCGTGGACAAATAAAACCGATGTGCGGAAATTCACGACTTCTTTTTCTGAAACTCTCAATTATTACCTTGCAGGTAATTTCCAATAGGTAATTGCCTACCACGAGGTAATTACCACACACAACTTTAGGTCGGCCCATTTCGGGCCGACCATCTATTTTGGAGAGAAGGACAATGACTAGGTCAATGAAGCCCCGCATTACTCGCTGCCTGCTGGCAGCGGCGTTAATGCTGGCCAGCAGTTCGGCATGGAGCTACGCCGTCAAAAGCGGGCAGGTCGTGGACGACAGCGGCAACGCCGTGCAGCTGCGCGGCGTGAACTGGTTCGGTTTTGAGACCCCGGAACATATCGCGCATGGTCTGTGGACGCGTAACTGGAAGGACATGATCACGCAGATGCAGAGCCTGGGCTTCAATGCCGTGCGCGTGCCATTCTGCCCACAGACCCTGCATGGCGCGTCGCCCGGCAGCATCGACTACAGCCAAAACTCAGAC
>NZ_MDCB01000004.1 GCF_002939705.1 Xanthomonas albilineans
ATCTGGGCCAAGAACACCTTCACGATGGGCCGTGCGGATTACCAGCGTCAGTACGAGCCCATCCTGTACGGCTGGCGCGAGGGCATCGATCACTTTTGGTGTGGCGCTCGCGACCAGGGCGACGTCTGGCAGATCAAGAAGCCGCAAAAGAACGATCTGCATCCGACGATGAAGCCGGTCGAATTGGTCGAGCGCGCCGTGCGCAACAGCAGCAAGACCAAGGACATCGTGCTCGATCCGTTCGGCGGCTCCGGCTCCACGCTCATTGCCTGCGAGAAGTCCGGCAGGCGCGCACGCGTGATCGAACTTGATCCGAAGTATGTCGACGTGATCGTGCGCCGCTGGCAGGACTACACCGGGCAAGCCGCAAGACGCGCCAGCGATGGTCTGACATTCGGTTCAACGCTTCAGGCCAATCAGCCGGGGATGGGATAACCCCCTCGTCTGCCATCGTCTTGCAATCCCCGAGCAAGAAGCCAGGCAATGCCTGGCTTCTTTTCCTCGATCAATCGATGCGGTAGACACGCTCCCCACCAGGCGCTTTATCCGAGACGATGCTCAAATCAAGCTTTTTCTTGAATGCGCCGGCAAACGTGCCGCGTACCGTATGTGGCTGCCAGCCGGTTGCCTCGCAAATCTGCGCGATGGTGGCGCCTTCAGGGCGCTTGAGCATGGCGATCACCTGGGCCTGCTTGCTGTTTTCGCGAATGTGCGGCTTGGCTTGTTCGGTAATGATCTGTATCGGCTTGACCCTGGCCATCGCCCTGAGCGGAAATTCCAGCGCCTTGTAGCCCTCGTCGGAGATGAACCAGTCATTGCCGATGCTCTTGATCAGATTCAGATTGCGGAGGCCGTCGATCACCCTCTGGCGGTCAGCGCCTTTGAAGTTGAATGGAACCCAAACGATTTTGCCCTCGTTGTGATAATCGGCGTGGGCCAGAATTTCTAGCTGACCTGGTGTGACTCGGCTGCTCATTTGAATCTCCCTCTGCGTGTTGGTTGGTGATTGTATTTACGCTCTAATCACCTAGAAATCCAAGTTGTTTTTGCATATTTTCTGATTATTTTTTGTTTTCTTCTTGAGCATTCTCAGATGCTCTTCAAATCCTTAACAACTTACCGATTTCACCCTATTTTTTCATTCGACGCGGCAAATACGTTCACCACCAGGCGATTTATCCGAGATGATGCTCAAACCAAGATTTTTATTGAATGCGCCGGAGATCCGGCAGGCGCGCACGCGTGATCGAACTTGATCCGAAGTATGTCGACGTGATCGTGCGCCGCTGGCAGGACTACACCGGGCAAGCCGCAAGACGCGCCAGCGATGGTCTGACATTCGGTTCAACGCTTCAGGCCGAACAGCCAGGGATGGGATAACCCCCTCGTCTGCCATCGTCTTGCAATCCCCGAGCAAGAAGCCAGGCAATGCCTGGCTTCTTTTCCTCGATCAATCGATGCGGTAGACACGCTCCCCACCAGGCGCTTTATCCGAGACGATGCTCAAATCAAGCTTTTTCTTGAATGCGCCGGCAAACGTGCCGCGTACCGTATGTGGCTGCCAGCCGGTTGCCTCGCAAATCTGCGCGATGGTGGCGCCTTCNGCTTGTGCGATGACGGCGTCTAGCGCGTTTAAGCTGATTGGTGCCTTGCCCTGCACATACTTGCTGTTTTTGCGAGTGCGTGACTCGGCGTGTTCGATGACGGCATCTAGCGCTTTTTCGCTGATTGGCGCCCTGCCTGGCAAACCCAACGCCTTGTAGCCCTCGAAAGCGATGTTCCAGGTGTTGCGGGTTTGCTTGATAAGTGCGCGTTTGACCATTGCATCAAGCACTTTTTTGCGCGCGCTGCCGTTAAGGTTGTCGGGAAACCACGTGATCTTGCCCTCGGTGTGCTCATGGGCATGGACCAAGATGGCGTGCTGGGCGGGGGTGAGCTGGATGGTCATTTGAATCCTCCTCGACGTGTTGGTTGGTGATCGCATGAACGCTCCAATCACCTAAAAAGCCAAGTAGTTTTTGCACATTTTTTTGCTTATTTTTTGAACAGGCCATCAATGCCCAGCAAAGCCCCCACACCCTGCCGCCACCCTGGTTGCGGCAAGCTGGTTTCGGATGGTTCTGGCTACTGCGCCGATCATCAACGTGACAAGGTGGGTTGGCACAAAGACCAGCGCAATGCACATCAGCGTGGCTACGGCGCGAAGTGGCAAAAACTGCGCGCCCTCGTCATGCGCCGCGATCAAGGACTGTGCCAGCCATGCAAACAATCAGCACGCCTGACGCCAGCCGTGGCAGTGGACCACATCGTTCCAAAGTCGCAGGGTGGCACCGATCATCCAAACAACTGCCAGGCGATCTGCCATCGCTGTCACGCACTCAAGACGGCATTGGAATCGCATCATGGACGCAGAGATATTTGATGAAAGAAAACCTGGACAGATGCATAATGACAACGGTCATGGCATGCTCGATTCACTGCCGTGTAGGCAGCTCAGAAAATGCGTCCCGCTGAATTCGCGCCAGAGCAGATCGTTCACTGCCGTGTAGGCAGCTCAGAAATTGTGGCAGGAGGCCCAGGAACTGGCGAACGAGTTCACTGCCGCATAGGCAGCTCAAGCAATGCTCGGGGCATCAACCGGACCCGATCCTGGGTAGGGGGGTCAAATCCTTGCGATGCAATCGCAAAAGACCGCTCGCCCCCTCAATTTTTCTCGCGTGCAAAATGAAACAGGGGGGGGGTCCCCCCTGCAAGGAATCAACATGGCCGGACGCAAGCGTCTTCCCACCACCGTCAAGCAGATCAAAGGCACGCTGCAAAAGTGCCGCACCAATCTAGGCGAACCCAAGCCACAAGGTGATCTGACAGAGCCACCCGACTATATGAGCGAGGGTGCAAAGTCAGCCTGGCGCTACGCGCTGGAATGCGCGCCACCACATCTGCTCAAGCGCCTGGACATGTCGGTGCTGGAAGTGTGGGCCTGCGCCGCTGATCTGTATCGCAAGGCACAGACCGGCATCAACAAGAGCGGATTGCTATTGAAGGCACCTAACACCGGTGTGCCGATGCAGTCACCGTATCTGTCCATCGCCAACAAGCAGGCGCAGATCATGACCAAGGCGGCAACCGAGATGGGTTTTACGCCGGCATCCCGCTCGCGTGTCAGCCTGCCCATGGAGACCGCTGAAGACGCCCTGGACCCTTGGGCGGACATCGTCGGGTAGGCACGCGATAGCAACCTCCCATTACGCCAGGATCGCCTATCGCTATGCCGAAGCCGTGGTCGCCGGCGACATCCTGGCCTGCCGCTGGGTGCAACGTGCCTGCCAACGCCAACTGGACGACCTGGCGCGCTACACCGGCAAAGCCAGTCCCTACCGCTTCAATCCGAAGCTGAAGGACAGCAAGCAAGGCCGCACATTTTTGCCAGCCGACAACCTGTGCGCCTTCATCGAACGGCTGCCGCACGTCAAAGGTCCACTGGCTGGCGCATCGATCCAGTTGGAACCATGGCAGGTGTTCATCCTCTCCACCGTATTCGGTTGGGTGCGGCCCGATGGCAAGCGACGGTTTCGTCGCTCCTACATCGAGGTGCCGCGCGGTAATGCCAAGTCCACGTTATCCTCGGCGGTGAGTCTGTACATGCTCACCGCCGACGGCGAGGGCGGCGCCGAGGTGTACAGCCTGGCCACCACGCGCGACCAGGCGCGCATCGTGTTCGGCGACGCACAGACCATGGCGCGACGCAGCGCCGGGTTCCGCAACCGCTTCTCGGTAAACGTTGGCGCCCACAACATGCACGTGCTGGCCAGCGGCTCCAAGTTCGAAGCGTTGTCAGCCGAGGGATCGACGCTGGATGGACTCAACATCCACTTCGGCTGCATCGACGAACTGCATGCCCACAAGACGCGCACGGTCTACGACGTCGTCGAAACCGGCATGGGTAAACGTGACAACTCGCTGCTGTGGGTGATCACCACCGCCGGCAGCAACCGCGCCGGCATCTGCTATGAGGTGAGGACCTTCGTTACCAAGCTGCTCGACGGCGTGATCCAGGACGACACCCAGTTCGGGATCATCTACGGCCTGGATGAGGGAGATAGCTGGGACACCGAGCAGGCGCTGATCAAGGCCAATCCGAACTGGGGCATCTCGGTACGTCCGGAGGTGCTGGGACCGCTGCAGGCCAAGGCCATGCAACTGCCCAGCGCCATCAACAACTTCAAGACCAAGCACCTCAACGAATGGGTCAACGCCCACACCGCGTGGATGGACATGCGCGCCTGGGATGCATGCGCTGACTCTACCCTGGACCTGGATGACTTCGATGGGCAACCATGTTGGATCGGCCTGGATCTGGCCAGCAAGACAGACATCGCCGCACTCATGGTGCTGTTCCAACACCCGCACATCGCCGATGCCTACGCGGTATTCGGCAAGTATTACCTGCCCGAGGACACGGTCCAGGCCGCCGGCAACAGCCAATATCCCGGCTGGATGCGTAGCGGACGGCTGACGGTCACCGTGGGCAATGTGATCGATTTTAGTTGGATCGAGGCGGACCTGACTCAGATGGCCTCGCGTTTTGAAATCCAGGCCGTGGCCTTCGATCCGTTCCAGGCCACGCAGTTGTCCACGCGGATGCTGGCAGAAGGTCTGCCGATGATCGAAGTGCGCCCAACGGTACTCAATTTTTCAGAGCCGATGAAAACCCTGGAGGCGCTGGTGCTGCAGAAAAAACTCGTCCATGACGGCGACCCGGTGCTGGCGTGGATGGCCAGCAATGTCGTCGCGCACCTGGACGCGAAGGACAACATCTATCCACGTAAGGAGCGACCAGAGAACAAGATCGATGGCATCGTCGCCCTGATCATGGCGTTCTCGCGCGCGATCAAGCCTGGAGACGGCATCGTCATCGACAGCAGTTACCAATTGATGGTGTTGTGATGGGACGCCTTGCCGATTTTCTCGGCCATTTCGGTCGCACGCGCGCTGATGCGAACGACCGCAGCGCATGGGGGTCGTTCTGGTTCGAGCCGGTCACCCTGCGAACCACCAGTGGTGCACGCATCTCGAGCGAGTCGGCGCTGCGCCTGTCCGCTGTCTATGCCTGCGTGCGTATCCTCGCCGAAAGCATGGCGTCCTTGCCTTTCATCCTGTACCGACCGAACCACAGCGGCGGCAAGGTGGAGGTGACCGATCACTGGTTGTACCGGCTATTCCACATCCGCCCGAATCGGTATCAGAACCCGTTCGAGTGGCGCGAAATGCTCATGGGCCACCTGGCGCTGCGTGGCAATGCGTTCTGTCGCATCGTCGGTAATGCGGCGGGCCAGATCACCGATCTGATCCCCATCCACCCGGATCGGGTCAGCCTGGTGCTCTCCAACACCCAGGCCGATGAATACAGCTACCGCATCATCGACCGCATCGGCAATCAGACCATTCTGCCGCGCGGCGCTGTCTGGCATCTGCGAGGGCTGTCCTCCGACGGCATGATCGGTCTGTCGCCTATCGAGATGGCGCGCGAGAGTGTTGGCCTGGCGCTCACCGCCCAGGAATACGGCTCACGCTTTTTTGCCAACGATGCCAAACCCACTGGCGGCTGGATCGAATACCCCGGCACCTTCAAGGACAAACCCGCTCGCGACAACTTCCGAGAGTCTTACCAACACGCGCAGGGCGCGATGAACCGCGGCAAGCTGCTGGTCCTGGAAGCTGGGATGAAGTACCACGAGGTCGGCGTGACCAACAAGGAAGCGCAATTTCTGGAACTGCGCAAATTTCAGGTCACCGACATTGCACGCTTGTTCCGTGTTCCGCCGCACATGATTGCGGACCTGGATCGGGCAACCAACAACAACATCGAACAGCAGTCCATTGAGTTCGTCCGCTACACCATGCGTCCCTGGGCCGAGCGTTGGGAAGCCAGCATCCGCGCCGAGCTGATGCTCGATGAGGACAACATGGACTGCGAATTCGATTTCGCGGCCTTGATGCGCGGTGACGCCAACAGCCGGGCGACTTACTACTCGGCGATGGTCAGCATGGGGGCGCTCACCCGCAATGAGGTCCGCGTGGCCGAGAACTACGCACCGCTGCCAGGGCTGGACGAGCCCTTGGTGGCGCTCAACATGGGCGCCACCGGTCCCAATCAGCAGCCCACACCGACACAAGCGCCGCCGGATGACGACAACGCCGAGCCCAGCAAGATCAACGAACAAGACGACGACGATGAAACGTGACATGCGGGGAGAACTGCTGCTGGCCGAGTTCCTGACCACCCCCTGGGCCTTGATGCCCGAGCGCCTGCATGCGCTCAGTGCCGTGTTTGACCGTTGGAGCAAGCATGCGCCGGTCGCTGACGACCTCCTCGAGCGCGTGATGGCAGACCGCCAGGCACGTCAGATCAAACGTCAAAGTGCGCAATCGGTGTCAGGCGATGGCATCGCTGTGCTGCCGCTGTATGGCGTGGTGACCCAGCGCGGCAACATGGTCGAGGATGTGTCTGGCCCTGGCACCACCAGCACGCAGTTGCTTGGCGCCGCCTTGCGCCAGGCGCTCGCCGATGACAAGGTCAGTCAGATCCTGATCGACATCGATAGTCCCGGCGGCAGCGTCTACGGTGTTGCCGAACTGGCAGACCAGATTCAGTCGGCGCGCTCGACCAAGCCGGTCGTGGCAGTGGCCAACAGCCTGGCCGCCAGCGCGGCCTACTGGATCGGCTGCGCCGCTGGGGAGTTCTACGTCACCCCCGGCGGCGAAGTCGGCTCCATCGGTGTGTGGCAAGCGCACTTCGACTATTCGCAGGCACTGGCCGCTGACGGCGTCACACCGACCTTGATCTCGGCTGGCAAGTACAAGGTTGAAGGCAATCCATACGGACCTCTGGACGAGCAAGCGCTTGGCTTTATGCAATCGCGCGTGGATGACTACTACGGCGCCTTCACCAAAGCCGTCGCCAAGGGGCGTGGCCAGCCGATTGCCAGCGTGCGCGATGGCATGGGTCAGGGCCGTGTGCTGGGCGCCGACGCGGCGCTGGCGCAAAAGATGGTCGATGGCATCGCGACCTTCGATGACGTGATCGCGATGATGCAAAAACGTGGTCGCGCACAGGGCCGCGCCACATCCCGCCTCACCCAAGCCAGGAACACGCTGGCCTTGATGTGACGTACCCACTGTCCGGTATCGCCGGTCAGAACCAACGCACAGCCGCTTGAGGGAAGCCTCGGCGGCTTTTTTATACCCGCACCGGTGATGCTCACCCGCACGGGTTTTTTCATTTGGAGAACCCGCAAAATGAGCAAACACCTACGAGAACTCCAGGCCAAGAAGGCCAAGCTCGTCAAGGACGCCCGCGCCTTGACCGAAGGCGCCGCCGCCGAAAACCGCGATCTGACCGCAGAGGAGGCCAGTCACTTCGACGCACTACGCGCGCAGATCGAAACAGCGTCTGCCGCCATCGACCGGGAGATGAGTCTGGTGGCCGAGGAGGCACGCTCGGCCAGCGTCGTGGTGGCGTGGGCATCAAACGGTGCCGCGCCGCCGTCTCCTGCTGCCGTCAGCGTGCCGACAGGAGGGAGCATCATCAGCGTCAGCGACAACCGAGAACTCGACCCCCGGCGCGGGTTTGCCAGCGTCGGCGAGTTCCTCAAATCCGTGCGACAAGCCGAGAGCGCACGTCGCTCAGGCGGCCTGGTCGACGAGCGGCTGCTGGTGGGGTCCGGGATCGGCGCCATCGCTCCCGGACTGGCAGCCAATGAATCGGCGGGTGTGGACGGCGGCTTTGCCATACCGCCGCAGTTTTCGCAGGACATCTTCACCCTCTCGCTGGGCGAGGACGGTCTGCTGCCCATGACCGACAACGTCGAGATCTCTGGCAACAGCATGTCCTTCCCGAAGGACGAAACCACGCCGTGGGGATCGAACGGCGTGCGCGCCTATTGGCAAGGTGAAGCATCCGTGGCCCAGGCCACCAAGCCGCAACTGGGCCTGACCACCCTGCGACTCAAAAAGCTCATGGCCCTGGTGCCGATCACCTCCGAGTTGCTGGAGGACACAAACGCACTCACCTCCTATCTGCCGCAGCAAATCGCCGAACGCATCCGCTGGAAGACCAACGAGGCCATCCTCAACGGTCAAGGCGATGGCGTTCCACTGGGCGCCTTCCAGTCCGGCGCGGTGATCACCGTGCCCAAGGAGCAGAATCAGGCCAGCCAGACCTTGTCGCTGGAGAACCTGCTCAACATGCAGTCGCGCTTCATGCCCGGCTCGGAGAACAGGGGCGTATGGATCATCAACAAGTCGGTCCAGCCCAAGCTCTACGGCATCACCTGGAACGGCATGCCGGCATTCATGCCCATTGGCTACCAGATCAACCTCGGCGGCTCACTCACCCAGGTGCAGCGCAATACATTGCTGGGAATGCCGGTGATCTTCTCCCAGCACCCTGCACCGCTCTCCAGTCAAGGTGACGTGCTGCTGGTGGACCTGCGGTACTACCACACGATCACCAAGGCCGGCGGCCTGCAGACCGCCACCAGCATGCATCTGTACTTCGATGCCGATGCGGTGGCCTTCCGCACGACCTTCCGGATGGATGGGCAAAGCAAGATCGCACAGGCCGTCGCACCCGCGAAGGGTGCGGCCACGCTCTCGCCCTTTGTCCAGCTCGGCGCGCGCTGAACCCACATCCCTCACACACAAGGACATTCCATGCACTCTCCCAATACCAAGGGGTCGGAGCAATTGGCCATTGCGGGCAGCACTGGCCCCGTCAACGCCAATACTGCGCAAACCGACTGGATCGCTGTCAGCAACCTCCATCGCCTGCTGGCATTGATCGTCGTCGGCGCCAACGTGGGCGGCGTGCTGAACGCACAGCTGCTGCAAGCACTCGACGCCACAGGCACCAACGCCAAACCAATCACTGCCGCCAACGGCCAGGCCAAAGCGCTGACGCCGATCACCATCGGCAATGCGGCAAACCTGCAGGCGCTGATCGATTGCTCGGTCGATGAACTCGACACCAACAACGGCTATGCCTTCGTGCAATTGCAAATCGCACTGTCCTCCGCCGGCCCCATCGCCGGTTTGCTGTTAGGCATCCATCCACGCTTCGAACCGGCCAGCGATCTCAACGCTGCATCCGTGTTGCAGATCATCGGCTGATCTTGGATCTGCCCTCATCCACACCGTTTTCCCCAACCGCTCCACCCTTATCAGAGGAGTTTTTCCATGGACCTGATCCGCTATTTCACCGACTTCTTCCACATCAACGGCGCAGGCGTGCAATGCGTCAAGTACGCCAAGGGCCAGACCTACGCTGCCAATGACGAAACCCTCGCTCACGTCGAAGCCGGACACGCTCAGATCGTGGTGATCGATGTCACCGCCACACGCACCGACACCCCACAGACCGACCAAAGCCCAGCGCAGGAATCGGTGCCGCAGCCCGCCAACGACACCGACACCTCGGCACAAACAGCCGCAGCAACGCCTGGTCAAGCCACTGACAGTAGCGCCACTGCCGACGGCATTGCTGGTACCGCCGACACGACCGCAGCCAATGACCCAAGTGCCACAGAGCCCACCTCGGCGACAACGCCGTGTGCTGATTCCACCGCGGTGACGAACCCGACGGCAATCGCCAACACGACGCTCCCGGTTGCAACCGACACGGCGTGCGTCACCGCCGAGGTGGCAGTGTCTGCACCGGTCAACACGCAGGCCACGGATGCATCAACGAGCGCACCACCGGTCGCTGCAACTGTACCGACCGATCTGCCTGCCACCACGCCACCGGATGCCGCTTCGGCAAGCACTGACACCCCAGGCTGATGCCATTCCATCTGGTGGCACCACCGACGGTGGATGCTTTCACGGGCATCGCCGAGCCGGTCTCACTGGCGCAAGTCAAACTGCACCTGCGCGTGGACGTCGCTGAGGACGACGCGCTCATCCTGGCACTCATCAGCAGTGCTAGGCAGATGGCCGAGACACTGACCAACCGTCAACTGCTCTCGGCCACCTGGAATCTGGTGCTGGACGCTTTCCCAGGTCCGAGCCTGATCGGCGTGCCGGCAGGGACGACTTACTCCATCCCCGAACACGCCATCCTCATTGCGAAGGGGCCGGTGCAAGCCGTGACGTCTATCGTCTACCAAGACATGAATCGCAATCTCGTCACGCTCCCACCCACGGACTACGTGGTGACCTCCACCGATGACCTGACACGCATCACACCGATCTTCGGCCAGATCTGGCCGCCCACTCTGCCGCAGATCGGCGCAGTCAATGTCCAGTTCCTTGCCGGCTACGCCGACTCCACCCAGGTGCCAGAAGGCATCAAACACTGGATCAAGTTGCGTGTGGACAGCCTCTACAACCAGCGTGGCGAGGTGGCATTTACGCGCGGGAACATGGGCAAGCTGCCCTATGTGGATGCACTGCTGGACCCTTACCGGATTGTCTTGCTATGAGTGAATCTCTCCTGCTCCCCGATACCGGAGAACTCAATCGACGCATCGTGATCTACCGCTGGACGGACGCGCCGAACATCAACTTCAACATCGACGCGCTCTTCGATGCGGCGATCAGCCGTTGGGCAAAAGTCGAGCCCATTCGTGGAATCGCATCACGCATGGGAGTCACGACCGCCGAAGAACCCACCCACTATTTTTGGGTGCGCTACAGCGCCGAAACGACGGCGGATTTCTTTTCGCAAGACCGAGTGATCGAGTACCACCGGCATCGCTATCGCATCCTCGATGCACAAAATTTCCAGGATGCAGACCTTTTCATCCGCATCACCACCAAGGACCTGGGCGCCATCGATGCGATGGTGCTTGGCGCTCCCATTGCCTGAGAACGACCATGGAACGCGACAGTACACAGGGACAGGTCGCCGGCATACAGCTGTACGTCGGTTTGAAATTCCATCGCACCATCGACTACGACCGCAAGGCCATGCGCCGTGCCTTGGTCAAGGGCGCGGCTGTCGTGCGCAAGGAGGCACGCACGCTTGTATCAGCGCGTGTGGTCTCCGAACCTGGCGAGTTCCCCGGCCAAGTGACCGGCGCCATGCGTCGGGCGATTGGCGTCATCGGCAAGGGCTCCAAGGGCGGCTGGATCAAGGTGGGCGTGCGCGCCATCCCCGGCAACTTTTATTACCCAGCCGTGCTGTTCTATGGCAGCACAACGCGCAACATCCGCGCGCGCGGCAACTTCATGACCGCCGCCCTGGCCAATCGCGGCAACCAGATCCGCGAACAAGTACGTGATGCCCTGCGCCAGGCGCTGCGTCCTCGCTGAGACCCACAGACACCATGCAGCTCGAACGCATCGTCGCGCAATTGCGCGCGCTGTGCCCATCGTTGGGTGGCCGGGTGGCCGGCGCTGCCCAATTCAAGCCGGTGCAAGAAGCCACCGCACTGCCGGTCCCGTGCGCCTTTGTGATCCCGCTGGACGACAGGCCCGAACCTCCTACCGCTATCAACGCCGTCGGACAGGACATGACCGACAGCTTCGGCGTGATCGTGGCACTGGATAACCGCGCCGACGAAAAAGGACAACATGCCTGCGACGGTGTGCATGCCATCCGGGCCGAAATTTGGCGCGCCCTGCTTGGCTGGGTACCCGGCCCCGTCAACACCGTCAATCCGGCCACCGACTACAACGGCCTCTTCTATGAGGGCGGTAGCCTGCTGGCGATGGATCGCGCCCGACTTTGGTATCAGTTCGAATTCGGCGCGCACATGTGGATTGGTGCCAGCGACGGTTGGGAAGCCGGCGCCTTGAGCGCTCTGCCAACCTTCGGCACCGAGGATGCTCAAGGCCAATGGTTACCCGGCTCGGCCGTCAACCTCGAAGTCGACGTCGGTACGCCCATCTTCGATCCCACCGCCACCTATCCGACCAACCCAAACAACGATCTCGCACAGTCCACCGTGCGCGCACCGCGTGAGCACGGGCCGGATGGGCGCGTGGAATTCAATCTTTCCGTTCCGTGAGCGGATCGCACAGGTCCGCAGCGGTGTTCATCAGCACCCGCCACGACTGCAGGTCGTCGCGGGCACTTTGCATTGGAGCCACACATGTACGCCATTCCCAAACCGGGCCGATCAGTGCCCATACCAGGCACACGCACCCTCCTTCCGGCGACGGGCCAGAACATCGGCCCGGTGACCCAATACTGGCAACGCCGACTGCACGACGGCGACATCACGCTGAGCGAAACACCGCCAACGCTCACGTCAGCAGGCGATGCGGCAGAGAGCGCCGCTACAACGACCACTGCGGCATCGACCAACACTCCACCGCCCCCAACTCCACCGGCCACCGCTGAGGCGGCCAGTGCTTCCCAGAGGACGACATGAGCGGCATCTCTTTCGAACACATCCCTTCCAACCAGCGGGTGCCGCTGTTCTATGCGGAGATGGACAACAGTCAGGCCAACCTGGGCGGGCAAGCACTCAATACGCTTCTGATCGGTCAGATGTTGTACTCGGGAACGGCGACACCGAACACAGCCGTCTTAGTCACAGATCCGAAATCGGCCATGGTCCTGTTCGGCCAGGGTTCGATGCTGGCGCGCATGGTGGCCTTCTATCGCTTGCAGGATGCAGGTTCGTGCAACCTGTGGTGCATTGGGGTGCGGGACGACCCGGCGTCCACCACGGCCATGGGCACCATCGTCATCAACGGCCAGGCCACTGCATCAGGCGCCATCGCCCTGTACATCGCCGGTCAGCGCGTCAGTGTCAGCGTCCAGATAGGAGATAGCACCACCGACATTGCCACCAACATGGTCAGCAGGATCAATGCCACCGCAGACCTGCCGTTGACCGCCTGGATCGGCGAGAACTCCGATGCCATTACCCCGATGCCATCCATTGTCGAAAGCTCCGCCGTGGTCATGCTGGGCAGCAAGTGGAGGGGGCTCAGTGCCAATGACATCACCATCGCCGACTCCTTCCTGGGCTGGAGTGCCGGCGAAATCATACCGGCGGGGGTGAGCCTGGCTTATTCCGGCCCGACACTCTCCGGTGGATTAACCGATCCGTCGATGGTCACCACCGCCATCCACGGCATGGGCGATGACACCTACGACTTCATCATCCACCCCTATGCCCATGCGCTGGCGCTAAATGACTTGCAACTGGAACTGGACGACACCACCGGTCGTTGGTCCTACGCCAAGCAAATCTATGGCCATGCCTACAGCGCTCTGCGCGGCACGCTCAGCGATCTGGTCGCCTTCGGCATGACCCGCAACGACCAGCACCACACGGTCGCCGCCATCGATGCCGATTGCCCCAATCCTTGCTGGGAATACGCTGCCGCTTACGGTGGTGCCAATGCCGTGGACATCGCAGCCGATCCTGCGCGCCCGACGCAGACCACACCGTTGTCAGGACTGCTTCCACCACGTGCAGGCAACCGCTTCTTGTTCGAGGACAGGCAGGCGCTGCTCAACTTCGGGATCGCCACCAGCTTCGTTTCGGGTGGCCAGCTTCGGGTTGAACGTGCCATCACCACCTACCAGAAAAACAGCTTCGGCGCCCCCGATAGCAGCTATCTGGATTCGGAAACCCTGCACACCTCGGTCTATGTGCTACGTGCGCTCAAGAACGTGATCACTTCCAAGTACCCCCGTCACAAGCTGGCCGATGACGGAACCCGCTTCGCCGCAGGCCAGGCCATCGTGACCCCGGCGGTGATCAAGGGCGAGCTATGCGCCGTCTACGGCCAGATGGAGTACCTGGGCATCGTCGAGAACCTGGACACCTTCAAACAGCACCTGATCGTCGAGCGCGATCCCCGCGATACGAACCGCATCAACGTGCTGTTCCCGCCGGACTACGTCAATCAATTGCGGGTGTTCGCGGTGCTGAACCAGTTCCGCCTGCAGTACCCGACCAACCAGATCGTGAACTGACAGGAGTCACCCATGGCGCAACGCATTGCAGGCATCTGCTTCATCAAGATCGACGGCGCGCAGTTCGAAATCTCCGGCGACATCGAAATCCCACTCACCGAATTCAAACGCGAGGCCGTCATGGGCCTGTCCCGGCCGGCTGGCTTCAAGGAAACGGCACTGGAGCCCTACATCAAGGTGGTGGCGCTGTTCACCCCCGATTTCCCAGTGAACACCCTGCGCACCAACACCACCCTCACCGTGACCGCTGAACTGGCCAACGGTGTCGTCTACACGCTCTCCAACGCCTTCGTGCGCGGCGAGCCCAAAGCCAAACCGATTGAGGGCACGATCGAGATCGAATTCTCGGGAAGCCAGGGACAATGGAGTAACAACCAATGAGTGATCCAATCGCAACGCAAGAACCTCTCGCACTTCCTCTGACCCGCACGGTGATCGCACACGGCGAAGAAATCGATTGTCTGATCCTGCGCCATCCCACCACAGCCGATGTGATCGACCTCGGGCAACCGATGCGACTGCTCCCCGGCAATGGCATGGAAGAGCCTGCCGTCGAAGTGCGGATGAATGTGGTCGCCCATTACGTGGCGCGACTGGCCGCCATTCCACTGTCCAGCGTCAAGGCACTGTCGCTGGGTGATTTTGGCCGCGCCACACAGGCGGTGCTGGGTTTTTTCGGGGAAGACACAGTACCGCCGGATCGCGTGAGCAATTCACCGAGCGCGTCTTCGACCTCGCCTGGTTCTTCAAAACCTCCCCGCGCGATGTCCTGAGTTTGAGCCTGGCCGAATTCGAACTGTGGAACCAACACGCCGAGCGCATCGCCCAGCGCCTGCACGACAGTGCGTAATGCCATCCCAATACACACCCCCTCATGTCTGACCGCTTCGAACTCAAGGCCATTTTGTCGGCCAATGCGCAAAGCCTCATCCAGGGATTGAAATCGGTCCAGGCCCCCGCACAAGCCGCGCGTAAATACCTCACCGACATCGGCAAGTCCGCCTCCGGTCTGGCAGGCAAGTTCGGTTTGCCCATCGGCATCGTCGGCGGCCTGGCGGCCGGTTTTGGCCTGGCCAAGGTCAAGGATGCGGTACATGCCTATGCCGAGCTGGGCGAGGCCGTGCATCACGGCGCCACGCGCGCTGGCATGAGCGTGGAACAGTTCCAGCGCATGAAGTACGTCGCCGAACAAAACGGCGTGGCGGTCGAACAGATGGAAGGGGCCATGGGCAAACTCAACCTGACCCTGGGACGTGCGGCCAGCGGACGGGGCAAGGAGGCCGCCGCACTGCTGACCCATCTGGGCATCGCCATGCGCGATGCGTCCGGTCAGTTGCGCTCGGGCATGGGCGTGCTGCCAGAGCTGGCCGACGCCTTCGTGCGCAACGAAAACCCCGCCGTGCGTGCGCGCATGGGGATGGCACTGTTCGGGAAGAAGTGGCAAGAAATCGTACCGCTGCTGGAGGCCGGTGGCGAAGGCATCGAGCAAGCCCAGGCGCGCATGTCCCGCTTCAAGGGCGTCATGAACGAAGAAGACATTGGTCGCTCGCGCGAATTCGCCAAATCGCTGCGCGATCTGGAGATCGTCAGTAAGGGGTTCCAGATCATCATTGCCAAGAACCTGGTACCGGCGATCAAACCGCTGCTGGATGCGTTCAACGACTGGATGGCGGCCAACAAGAAACTGGTGTCCACCGAGGTCAGCCGTATCGCCAAGGACCTCGGGCGCGGGTTGTCCAGCATCGACTGGCGCGGCATGGCCCGCAGTGTACTGGCACTCGGACACGGCATCGGCAAGCTGGTCGACTTCGTCGGCGGTCCGCGCAATGCATTGATCGGCTTGGCGGTCGTGATGAATGCCCAAACCATCATGGCCCTGGGCGGCCTGGTCGCCGCCGTCGGGCGCGCAGGGATCGCGTTGCTGGGGATGGCTGCCAGAGCCTATGTCGCCAGTAATGCGGCGCTGCTGTCGATGCTGCGCATGGGGCTGGGCGCATCACAGTTGGTCACCGGTCCGTTGGCGCTCTTGCGCTCGGGCTGGACACTGCTGACCACCACGACCGTCTCCATGAGTGGCCTGATGTCCAGCGCCTTTGCCCTGGTCGCCGGTGGCATTCGCGCCGTTGGCGCCGCCATGATGGCCAACCCCCTCGGCATCCTCCTGGCCATCGCCTCGGCGGCCTGGCTCATCGTCGAAAATTGGGACACGCTGAAAGGCTGGTTCAACCGCTTCTGGAACTGGATCAAGGCGCATGCCGAACTGATCCTCACCTGCCTCGGTCCAATTGGCTGGGTCGCCAGTACGATCATTGAGCACTGGGAGCCGCTCAAGACGTGGTTCGGCGATTTCGTCCGCTGGCTGTCGGACAAACTCAGTTGGATGGTCGATGCGGCCAAGTCCGTCGGTCATGCCTTCGGGATCGGAAGCGAAGACGAAACAACCGAGAACAGCGCGCCCAACCACCCTTATCGAAGCACGCCCTTTTCGGCGCTGACACCCTCCGTTGCCGGCGACCGGCCCTCCTTGCTGGGGAAAGCAGCCGGCGGCGCCAAAGTGGAGGGCCAGGTCAACATCAAGATCGATGGTCTCCCCCCCGGCTCACGTGTCGAGCAGGTTCGTGGCGGCACCATGCCGATCAATGTCGATGCCGGTTACAGCGCGCATGCGCTGCTGATGCCATAGCGCTGGACGATGCCGATGACCACGTATTCTGACTCCCTGCATCCGGCCTCCTTTCGCGGGATCGCGTTCCAGGTCAATGGCGCCGACTGCGGTGTTGGCCGTCGCGTGCAAATCCACGAGTATCCCCAGCGCGACACGCCCTGGGTCGAAGACCTGGGCCGCGCCACCCGCGAGATCGCCCTGGACGCCTTTCTGATCGGCGCCGACTACATCGATCAAGCCAATGCCCTGCTCTGCGCCCTCGAAACAGGCGGACCAGGCACGCTCGTGCATCCCTGGCTAGGCACGATGCAGGTGTGCCTGTCGGCACCGGCGCGCGTGCGCTTCGATGCTGGACTGGGCGTGGCGACGGTCTCCCTGTCCTTCGTCGAATCCGGCGAACTCACCTTTCCCAATCCGACCCGTTCCACCCAGGCGGCCAGCCGGCTGGCCGCCGATGGACTGGCCACGGCGGCGATCCAGGATTTCACGGACAACTTCACCGTCGCCGGCTTCCAGAGTTTCGTCGCGGCGACCGCCCAAGGACAACTGGCCGCCATGCTGGGGTTCATCGGGGCAGGCCAAAGCGCGCAAGTGCTGACGAACTTCTCCTGCGACGCCACCTCGCTGGCCAATCTGGTCACACAGGCCGCGTCGTTCCTGCGCAATCCGGCGATGCTTGGGCACACGCTGCTAAATGCCTTCGGCATGTCCGGCAGCGCAGGCACCGTGGCGGCCTGGTCCAACGTGGTCAAGTTGCTCACCACAACGGCGGCATCCAAGCCCATGCTGACGCGCACCCCGATCATGGCCGCCACGCCCTCGCGCCGACAGATCGATACCAATGCCGGCGCGCTGTATAACCTGGGCCGACAACTGCTACTCGCGCAGGCGGTCGGTATTTCGTCGCTGGTCGGCACCGAACAGGACAGCGTGCAAGCCGGCATCAGCCAGCCGCAAGGCAGTACGCCGACCACCCCACAGCAGGTCACCCAAGACAGGATGCTGGCCGCGCGCGACACCCTGCTCTCGACCCTCGACGCCGAGATGCACCGCTGCGCAGACGCCGCCTATGCGGCGTTGCAGACGGCCAGCGCAGCGATCTATGCAGACTTGACGACACGAGCGCAGAGCGCAGTACGCCTGACCTCCTGGACGCCACCGGAGACGATGCCCATGCTGGCGCTGGCCTACGAGCTGTATGCCGATGCCTCGCGCGATGCCCAGATCCAGTTGCGCAACGGTATCCGCCATCCAGGCTTCGTCCCTCCCAATGCGCTGTGCGTGATGGCGCCGCTGACATGACGACCCGTTGCGATCCGGTCGGTCAGCCGGAAAATCAGCTGCGCCTGGTGGTGGGGGGACAGGACTTCGGCGGCTGGAAGAAAATCCGCATCGAGGCCGGAATCGAACGACAGGCACGCAGCTTCGAACTGGAAGTCACTGATCGCTGGCCCGGATCGACAGCAGCGGCAACGGCGGACACCGCCCCACCCCTGTGGCGCCGCATCCGTCCTTTCGATGCCTGCCAGGTTTTCATCGGCAACGACCTGGTGCTAACTGGTTATGTCGATGCCACCCCAATCCAATATGACGGCAAACGCATCAGTGTCACCGTCAAAGGCCGCAGCCGTACCTGCGATCTGGTCGACTGCTGTACGCCCGACACCGACCGCGCACCGACCGCCAGTCACAGCCTGTGGTCAGACGTCAAAGGCAAGGATGGCAAGACCGGCACCGTCGTGACGCCGGCAGCAGCCAACACCAACGTCTGGCGTAACGCCAAACTGGAAACCATCGCCGCCGCGCTGGCCGCCCCCTATGGCGTGCGCGTGCTGACCGAAATCGATACCGGCGCGCCAATTACCGAACACCATGTCCAGATCGGCGAAACCGTGTTCGAGAGCATCGACCGGTTGATGCGCCTGCGCCATGTGTTGTCCACCGACAACGCCCTGGGCGATCTGGTCTTCATTGATGTCGGCAGCAGCGGCAATGCCACCACCACGCTCGAGCTGGGCGAGAACATCCAAGATGGCAGCTGCGAACTCGACTTCAAGGCGGTGATGTCCAGCTACGTCGTCAAAGGCCAGCGTGCAGGCAATGACGATGACTTTGGCGTCGATGCCAACGAGGTCCAGGGGGACGATGACGACCTGGCCGAATTGGAAGGAGGCATCGCCGACACCGGCACGCCGGTCACCGCCAGTCTGGCCGATGCACGTTCCAAGCGCTTCCGTGTCCTGGTCATCAAGCAAGCCGGCCATGCCGATGCCGGCACCTGTCAGGACCGCGCGCTGTACGAGCGCGCACACCGCGCCGCCAAAGCGCTCGAAGCCACGTATACGGTCGCCGGCTGGCGCCAAGGTGACGGACAACTCTGGAGGCCGAACCTGCTCGTGCGTGTGCGCGACGCGCTGATCTGCTTCGACCAAACCATGGTCATCGCCGAAGCGCATTACCTGCTCGACGAGGACGGACTACGCACGCAGCTGCGTGTAGGTCCCCCCGATGGTTACCGCTCCAAGGCGGCCAAATCACCCAAGGGCATCAAGCACGGCGGCGCCGACACCTGGGCCGATCTGGAATGAGAGCGCTGGCATGACAGATTTCAACCGCCTGATGGCGCCCTATGCCAGGCGCCTATCGAACATGCTCGCCAGAGGCACCGTGTCCCTGGTCAACGCGGCAAGCAAGATGCAGAGCCTGCAACTACGCCTGCTGGCCGGCGAATCCAAAGCCGACGTCGAGCATTTCGAGCCGTATGGCTTGACCAGTCATCCTCAACCTGGCGCCGAATGCATCGCCCTGTTCCTCGATGGAGACCGCTCCCATGGTGTCGTCATGTGCGTGGCCGACCGACGCTATCGCGTTAAAAGCTTGGAGAGCGGCGAAGTCATCTTGCATGACGATCAAGGGCAATCGGTCTACCTCATGCGCAATGGCATCAAGCTCACCGACAAGGCCGGATCGACCGTGGTGCTGCAAGGTGACGGCAGCGGCGTCATGACCTTCAACGCCGGTCTCACGATCAATGCCAACAGCAAGGTGGTCGGAACACTGGAGGTCACCCAAAACATCACCTGCCAGGCCAGCATCACGGCGGCACAGGATGTCGGCGATCAGCGCGGCACCAAGACCATGGCAGGCATGCGTGCGGTCTTCAATGCCCACACGCACAGCGGCACCGACAGCCACGGCGACAGTTTCACCAGCAAATCGCCCAATTCAACGCAATAGACCCACACCCACACCATGCGCGACTCCATGCCACTGACCGCCGTATTCGGCGGCCAGACAACCCCACTCGGCCTGCTGCAGGACATCGACAACGACAAGGTCCATCCGTTGGTGCGCGCCGTCCTCATCAGTTTGTTCACCTGGCGGCGGGCCAATGCCGACGACACCTTGCCCGATCCGCGCGGCTTTCGCATGGGCTGGTGGGGCGACACCTACCCCGTGGTGGCCAACGACCGCATCGGCTCACGGCTGTGGCTGCTGGCGCGCGCCAAGCTCACCCCAAGCACGGTGCAACGCGCACAGGACTACGCCGAAGAAGCCCTGCAGTGGCTGATCGACGACGGTGTCGCTGCGCGTATCGCCGTGCGCGCCGAGCGCCAGAGTCTGTCCACGCTGGCCCTGCAATGCACGCTGTTCGCCGCCGATGGCACCGCCAACGCCGTGCTGAGGTTCGACAACCTCTGGAGTCTCTTGAATGTTTAACCGTCCGTCCCTGTCGGACCTGATTAATCGCACCACCAACGACGTGTTCCAACGGTTGCAGCAGGACAACGTGTTGCGCCGCGCCGACGCGCAGGTCTACGCCCGCGTCCTGGCGGGTGTGGCCCATGGGCTGTACGGATTTATCGAATGGATTAGCCGCCAGATCATCATCGACACCGCCGAGGCCGAGTTCCTCGAGCGCTGGGCATCCATCTGGCGCGTGCAACGTCTGGCCGCAACCCACGCCACCGGCACCATCACCTTCACCGTGGCCCCGAATGCAGCAGACATTCCGGTCGGAACTCTGGTGCAAACGCTCGATGGCACCCAGTTCCAGACGACAGCCGACATCACAGTCAGTGGACTCCAGGCCACGACCAGCGTCACCGCGGTGATCCCGTCCGCCGCCAGCAACAGCTACGCCGGACAGACGGTCAATCTGGTCACCCCGGTACTGGGCGTGCAGACCACCGCCGTGCTCGGCGCGCTGAGCGGTGGCGGCGACCGCGAGTTAGACGACAGCCTGCGCGAACGCCTGCTCAACCGCATCCAAAAACCACCACAAGGCGGGGATGCCAACGACTACGTGCAATGGACCCTCGCAGCACCAGCCGGCGGCGCCACCCGCGCCTGGGTCGTACCGGAGCAATTCGGAGAAGGCACTGTGGGCGTGGCGTTCGTCTGCGATGGCAATGGCGCTGGCGCCGCAATCCTTCCCTCGAGCGCGCAGATCGCCGCCATTACGACCTACATCGACACGGTCCGCCCGGTCACCGCACATGTCACGGTCTATGCACCGCTCGCGGTGCCGATCAATTTTGCAATCGCAGGATTGAGTCCCAACACGCTAGCCGTTCAACAGGCCGTCGTGGCCGAACTCGCCGATCTGCTCGCCCGTGAAGGTCAACCCGGCGGCACGATCCTGCTGTCGCACATGCGCTCGGCGATTTCCTCTGCATCACAGGAATGGGATTACGTCCTGCTCACGCCGACCACCAACGTCGTGTTGCCGAGCGGCCAGATCCCGGTCATGGGCAAGGTGGCATGGCAGTGATGCAACAGATCAACCAGCCATTGACCGCCGCCGACTACCTGGCATCGCTGCAAAAACTCTTGCCCTATGGACCCGCCTGGACCGATGACCCCGATGCGGCCATCACCCGATTACTGACGGGCCTGGCACAGGAACTGGCACGGTGTGATGCCACAAGTTGGCAACTCATCGCGGAGGCCGATCCGCGCACCACCGATGCATTGTTTCCCGATTGGGAGCGGGTCGCCGGCTTGCCCGATCAGTGCGTGACCGCACTCAGCGGTCAACAGACGCCTACACAGCGACGAGCCGCCCTGGTCTCCCGACTCACCCAGATCGGCGGCCAGTCGCGCGCCTACTTCGTGGCCGTGGCCCGCACATTGGGTTCCACCATCACGATCACCGAGGGCTGGCAGACCATCGACACCGTCATCTCGCCAGTCAACAACCCACTGACAAATGGCCGCTGGGTCTACACCTGGACGATTCATGTACGCCTCGGGGACACGCGCAGCACGCTCACGGTCAATGGCCGCGTCTGCGATCCGCTGGCGACTTGGCGCAACACATTGCTCGAGTGCGTGATGCGACGGCTCAAGCCCGCCCACACCACGCTGCTCTTCAGCTACACCTAGGAGATCACATGGACAACCGCGTCTGGGAGGCCAATGCCGCCCAAACTCCCCCCGTTCTACCGGCCAATCCATCAATCGGTTATCCGACTGACGGCAATCCGACCACCAATACACCGGCCACGACACCTGGGGATTATTGGTTCTATCAGGTCAGCGAAGAAATCCGGAACGTGATTCTTGCCGGTGGCCTCGTCCCCGATCACAACGCACTCAACCAGCTCGGGCTGGCGATTGAAGCATTGATCAATGTCGCGATCACCAACGCACTGGCGAACTACAAACCACCGGCACCACCACCGCCGCCTCCTGCACCACCTCCACCTCCGCCTCCACCTCCGCCTCCGCCTCCACCTCCACCTCCACCTCCACCTCCGCCTCCGCCTCCGCCTCCACCTCCACCTCCACCTCCACCTCCACCTCCACCTCCGCCTCCGCCTCCACCTCCACCTCCGCCTCCACCTCCGCCTCCGCCTCCGCCTCCACCTCCACCTCCACCTCCACCTCCACCTCCGCCTCCGCCTCCGCCTCCGCCGTCCCCACCAGGGGGTTAATCCAGGGAGATGATCATGTACCTGCAAATGGCCGGTCTGCAGTTCATGCCGACCGGCGTGATCCTTTACGTCATCAACTACGTCGACATCGATCGACAGCACCTTGCCCGCGAGATCGACGAGCGTTACGAACCTTTCCACCACTGGGGAGACGTGCCGGACGACTTCAGCTACCACACCCCGTATCGACATCGGCTGCGCGGCAGCGTGGTGGAAGCCGCACAACCGGATCTGCACGACTACCGCTTCCACTACCGACGGTTGCTCCTCATGGACCAAGTGCATGCGGGGTTGCGGTCGCAACGGACCGTGTTCGCCTCACGCTCGTTGCCACTACAGGATCGGGTGCTCGATCTCGCCCATGCCCAATGCCAGCAGTTGGATGATCATGGAGATGGTGAAGCGTTACCGCTGCTCAGCGCGATGGCGACCGCCTGGAATACCACGCTGGCCACTGCGGCAACGCGGGTCCGGATGGAATACGCCGACCGACAGGACACCTTGATCCAGTCCGAGGTCCGCCGCCTACATGCGCTGGCGACCGTTTGTGCCGCGCGTGATCATCACGATCTGGATGCGCTGTTCGTGAGGTACGGCGGCCATGACTGACTTACTGGTCGCCCGCAATCTGGTGCAAGGCAATCCGTTCGCAAGCCGTTTACGCCAGGTCATCGGAGGCGTCCTCACAACCTCGCGCCTGGCATGTAAACCCGATCTGCTGCGCTTTGACGCCTGTTGTCCGATACCCGATGCGACAACAACACAGCAGATCTCTTTTGCGCACTGCTGTGATGCCCGCGCGCGCGCGCTGCTCGATGCACATGCACGGCTGCACGTCATGTGGTCTGGTGGAATCGATTCGACCGTGGCGCTGGTCGCCTTGCTCAAAGCGTTGTCTGGCAACGAACTCGACCGGCTCACCGTGTACCTGTCGAGCCACAGCATCGCCGAGAACCCAGGGTTCTACCAGGCCCACATCGCCGGCAGGCTGTCCGTCCAGCGCACCGTCAGCAAAGTCGGGCTGTACGAGAACATGGTGGTCACCGGGGAACTCGGTGACCAGTTGTTCGGGTCCGATCTGATGTTGGAGGCCACGCGGCGATTGGGGTTTGAAAGCCTGGCACAGCCACATGCGCTGGTCCTGCCTCGTCTATTCGGCAGCATCGCCGCAAACGAGCAGACCGGTACCGCGCTCTATCGACGCTACGCGCCAATCGCCGACGAAGCCCCTTACCCCCTGGTCAGCGCACAGGATTTCCTGTGGTGGTGGAACTTCTCCCAAAAATGGCAGCACGTGAAGTACCGGCAACTGCTCTATGAGCCCCCAGGTTCGGACTATCGCGCGCTGCTCGGCAAGATCCAGCACTTCTTCGACACGCCGGCATTCCAGCATTGGAGCATCACCCATCCCGCCGACAAACTTGGCGCCAGCATCGACACCTACAAAATGCCGGCCAAACGCTACATCGTCGCCTTCACCGACGATCAGCGCTATCTGACCAAGGTGAAGATCGGTTCGCTGTGCAAGGTGTTCAAGTATCCACCGGTGGCTGCTATCACCACCGATGGCACTGCGGTCGACCAAGCAGGCTTGCAGGCGTTCATCCGTTCTGACTGAAACACCGCTTCGACTCGGGCGGACCGTTGCTGAGTCCGCCCCCACCGCGCCTCCCACTCTCCATTTTTCAACTCATCCTTCCAAAGGAGGAATCGCCGTGCCTTTCATCGTGACGAAAACCACCACCCGCTCGGCCAACGAAATGGCTGGATTCAAAGACAGCGCCGATCTCGAGTTCGCGACCTCAATCGTCAACGATCATTTTTGCTCCGTCACTACATCGGAATGAAGAATGGCGTAATCGAGCAGATCAATCACCTGCTGTGTACGCTCCTGACGAGCACGAACAAAAATGCCAGCCAAATAAAAAACTGCAGCCAATATCAAAGGCGCCCAAAAGTACTTTGAATCATTGTTCTTTATCAAGGTTGATGCGGCCATCACCAAAGCTATAAGCGCAGGAAATATACCGATTTTGCGCAAATCCCCGATAAGCAAACCGACACGACCATCCAGGCTATCAAAGTGGCTTCGATACTGCATCCGCCCATATTCCAACACAGCCTTTTTATAGCAGTGAAGCCGAGCTAGGAAATCAGCATCTGCCAACATGTCGATTTTTAGACGCAAAAATTGAACGGAAAATCCCCTCTTGCGATCTTTCCATAAAAACATGCCTTGACTCAATATTAAAGTCAGCAAGCAGGCTATGCCAATAAAACACAGTGCAACATAAAACGAATCAAGCAAGAATAAATTTATTTCTGAAGGATGCTTATACTGCACGAATGCAGAAACCATAAGTAATACTGCAACACCAAAATAAAGATAACCAGTCACTTTTTCAATCCAACGCATCCATGTCGGCGATCTAAATACCTCCTCATCACGTTTAACAATCGTCATTTCATGCAATAACGAAAACAGCGAAACGAGAGATTCCTGGTTGAGCATATTGATATCGAGTTCGTTGATCGAACTGTCAAGGTATCAGATAAATAGAGTCACCGCCTATAAATACCTATTTACTTAACTACCTATTTACTTAACTCATTCGTCAAAAGGAGAAATCGCTGTGCCTTTCACCGTGACAAAAACCACCACCCGTCCAGCCAACGAAGTGCCTGGATTCAAAGACAGCGCCGATCTCGATCCCGAGGTCGCAACGTCCATCGCCAACGTCAGCCATGCGGTTCGCACGCATCCCGCCGTGCTGTCCCGCTCGGTCGTGATGTCGGCGGACGGACTCACCAAAACGACGACCACCGTCTGGGAAAGCCAAGAGGCATATGACAGCTTCCAGGCCGCCAACAGCAGTGACCTGAGCAAGGTCTCCAGCGCTGCCAACGTCTACAACAAGACCAACGGCATCGTCGTCAACACCAGCAAATCCGGAGCCTGATCATGAAAACCGGAGCCTATATCGATGCCCGACAGAGCATGTACCCGTGCCAGTCCTGGTTGCTGTCCAAACCCATCAAGAACCACATCACCATCCCGCCGTTTTGCACCCTGTATGGCTTTGTCGTTTCCGCCCCCACAGATCGGACGGCATCGATCATCGTGGGCGCAGGCAGCACCGACAAACCGAAAGTTCTGCGTCAAGCTAACCAGGGGCAATACTTCTGCCATGCCACCGGCAGCGAGCATGCCGTGCTGATGCTGGACGAAGGCGTCATGGCCTTTGCCGTGATCCGGCATGGGTTTCGTGGACAAGGACTGGTCGGCGGGCCAATCGAGATGTCTGGACGGCTGTGCTACATCGACAACTGCTCGGACTCGTTGCTGGTCTACCCGCCGCGCAAAGGCGACCCAAGCCTCAACCACTTGTCGTTCCCTGCCGGTGTGCGCCAGTCCTTCCACATCCACCCCTCGATCCGCTTAGGCGTGGTCGCCAGCGGCTCCGGCTTTGCCTGCTTTGCAGGTCGCGAGATCCCACTCACCGCCGGCACCTTGTTCTGCATCGAAGAGCGCGAGTTGCATCGCTTCCGCACTGACGATCAGTCGCTCAATGTCATCGTGTTCCACCCCGATGGCGATTGGGGACCAACCGATCAAGCTCATCCGATGCTCAACCGCACCTATCTGTCGGCTGCGCATCATGGATGATCCGACAACCATCCCAATGACCTATCCCGATGCGCAGTTGTGTGTCGGCGGACGGGCGCACCAGGTGCTGATGGCGATCCGCTCTCCCAACGTCGTCGTGCTGGGCGGATTCTTGGACCAAGTCGATTGCCGCGATCTGATCGATCTGGCCGGACCGCGAATGAAACGATCCTCCGTCGTGCATCACGCGCAGGGGACGCGCATCGATGAGACGCGCACCAGTTCCGGTTGCCATTTCCGGCGCGGGGAAGTGGCGCTGGTGGCCGACATCGAGCAGCGCATCGCCGAACTCACCGGCATTCCAGTGGAAAACGGCGAAGGTCTGCAGGTACTGCACTACCTGCCGGGACAGCACTACATCCCGCATTGGGATTACTTCCCACCAGAAAGCCCAACCTCGGCGGACATCGTCCGACCAGAATTGGGCGGGCAGCGCATCGCCACGTTCATCGCCTATCTGAACACCGTTCCCCTCGGTGGAGAGACGGAGTTCCCCCGTGCCGGCATCAAGGTGGCCGCCGTCCAGGGCAATGCCTGCTTTTTCTCCTACCGCACGGCAGACGGCCAGCCCGATCCCCTGACGTTACACAGCGGCAATGCCGTCATCGACGGCGAGAAGTGGATCGCCGTCAAGTGGCTGCGCGAGGGGCGCTACACCCGATAGGGATGACCCAACCCTAAAGCTGGCCTTTGCAACTCAGGCCGCATTTCACGTTTCAACCAGAGGAATCAAACATGAGTGATGTCTGTGAATGCGGTCGTCCTATTGAACGGCTGCATGGCCTACAAACCACACGCCATGCCTGCGGCGTGCTGTCGGAAAGCGACCGGCAGGCCCTGGCCGATGCGCTGTGCGAGGCGTTCGAGAAATCCGCGCCCGTGCTGTCCCAAGCACTCTCCGACGCACTACAGGCTCAGTTCGAGCGCGTGATCGGACGCGGCGTAGTCGGCTGGACAAAACGCATCCTGATCGCCGGCCTGCTCGCGCTCGCCGGCTACACCTTTACCAAGAGCGGAAGCTTCAAATGAACATCGTGATCACCCGAAAACACTCCAGCCCCAATGGCACGCCCGGCGAGTTGATCGCCACGAACGATGCTGGCCAAACCTTTACCTGCGACACCCTGGAACTGCCATGGCAGAACAACGCGCCAGGCGTGTCCTGCATCATGAACGACCGCTACCGCGCCACGATCTGGCACTCCGATCACCTCGACTGCGACGTGCTGCGTTTGGAGGACAAGCACGGGCGGCGGAACTGCCTGATCCACTGCGGAAATTTTGCCGGCAATGTGTCTGAAGGCATGGAAACCCAGGTGCATGGATGCACGCTGGTCGGTCGCCGTTACGGGGCGCTGGTCAACGACGACGGGGGCGCGCAACTGGCCATCCTCGACAGCCGCGTGACGCTGACCCGGCTGATCGCCTTCGTCGGCAGCGGTGACCACACCGTCGACTACCAATGGGCACAGGGTTGCGAACCTGCCGCCTGCCACGCTTGAGGAGATCACCATGGATATCAGCGGCATCGGTACGGCGGCGGAAGCCGCCAAAAGCATCATCGGCATGTTCTTCCCCGACAAGACCGAGGAGGACAAGGCCAAGTTGGCGGCAACGCTTGCGCTCATTCAGACGCAGACCGACATCGACAAAGCAGAGGCGCAGAGTTCCGACCCTCTACAACACTGGCGCGGGGGATTGGGCTGGGTCTGCGTCGCAGGGTATTGCTGGAACTTCCTCGGCGGGCCACTGACGAACGCGGTCGCGGCGGTCGTCGGTCACCCTCTCAACCTGCCCGCACTGGACATCGGGCCGCTCGCCACCCTCACGCTCGGCATGTTGGGATTGGGCGGACTGCATGTGGCCGAGCGCGTGAAAGGAGCGGCGTAACGACTTACGGCAAGTACAGTGATCCAGTGACGGACTCATGCGCGCGCTGCATCCCAAGATGGGCCTGCGTTTGACAGCCCCGGCACAATGTCATATCCAATAAGACGGCGGTTGGCACATCGGCATCACCTGCGCATAAGGTCCATGGCTTGAGCAGGCATCCAATCCCCGAATCAGCTTCAAGACACCCCCAGCCCTCGTCGGCCGTGGGCGCACATCTGTTTGGGCACTCTGTCCGTGCCTGGCGCACCCATTGCGTCAGGCGTCTGCCACGCGCGCTGCATCTGGGTCGGATCGCGCCAACACTCACCAGTATAGCCCCTGCCCAACTGTTCTCCCCATTCACTAGATTTTTACCACTCTCAAATAGAGGCGCAAGGACATGAGTATATTCAATGGATCGATGAACTCGTTACGCGACCGCCGAACAATTGTCTCAGCACACGCTAGTCGCTTAAAGAAGATTGATAAATACGCGCCACACCGAATTCTGTAAACATAAGCACCCCTAAATACCCCTCCAACAATAATATATAAATGTCTACCTGCACATGAAAAATCTATAATATATTCAAGATATAAAGACCAGGGATAGGAGTGCGGGGGAAATGAAAAAAGACATCGCTAAGGGATTCTTGCTAAGTGCGGCTTACTGCGCTTCTTTTTTAGTCGCCTGGCAGCTCTCAGTCGATCAATGGTACTTACCCGCAGGACTGCGCGCAGCGACCCTACTCTTCCTGCCTTACCGGCTATGGCCTTATTTGCTAATTGGCGATGCAGCAGCACTACTAATGATCCGCGTGCCAATGGTGCATGAGGACGGAACCAATCGGGTGTGGGCATACACGAGTCCCTTCCTACTGATGCCATGCGTGGCGCTGATGGCACATGCCGCCAGGCGACATATGGTGCGACTTCTGGAAAAAGAATGCCTGCTACTACCGCTGGCATTGGCGCTGGCACTTTGGAGCACTCTGTGCAACATGGCCTTGAGTGCCGCGTTAGAGGGCCACAGCATCCTTGATATTAAGCCAATAGAGATGCTGGTACGTTACTGGCTCGGCGACTACATGGGCATGCTGATGTTCATCATGCCTGCGCTGCTGTGGCTACGGCGCAAGGAACACGAAGTAGCCAATTCCCGATTTTTGAAGGATGGCATCCTGGCCACGGGAGTGGTGGTAGCACTGTTGATCATGGCAGTCATCACACAAGATCGTCCATTGCATCAACTGCTCATGGCGATGATGGTCATTCCGGCAATTATGCTGACGCTGCTACACGGCTGGAGCGGAGCGGCAATCGGCATCGTACTCGCCAACGCTGCCATCGGTATCATGCTAACCGACGCAAGAACGTATGGTGCGTACAACGCCGACGCGTTTCTCATACAACTGACACTTACGGCAATCGCCACGGGGATGTTCGTCTTCGGCTCCCGTTTGTCCTCTGCGTTTGAACGGGCACGGCGCTTCCGTCATGCTCGAGAGCAAGCCCTCCAGCTCGCACAAGCCAGCTACCTGCAAGCCGAACGCACCCTCAGAAGGCGTGTCGTCGAGTACAGCGACATCACCGTGCATATCAACAAAATGCGCAAGGATATCGTTGCGTACCTTCGCTCCAAGGGCCAGCATGCAGCAGCGATGGAAATGACACGAACCGGAATGATCCAGGCCCGGCTTCTCGACGAGTACGTGACCGCGCTGTACCCGCTCGGCATCGAAACACATGGACTGTATGACATATTGCGCTCGATGACGTTTAGCAACCTGTGTAATACGGAGTTCCGACTCAGCCTGAAGGGTGACTCCAAGCGCTTGTCGGTAGGATTGCAATTGGCCACCTATCGCAGCGTACTCAATGTGATCGATTCGCTACCATTAGCGAGTAGACATCTCATCAAGGCAAGGGTCTGGCGCACGAGACACCACCAAGGGATCGCGGTCTGCGTCATCGCCTACGCATCGCCGCAGAATCCTACAAAGCACGTTGTACACGATACGGATTGGGAACTGGCTGCCAGGCTCGAAACACATGGCGGCACCTGCCGGCGCCGCCATGCCTACAGCATCAGCTTCCTTGTTTCAGAAGCAGTGAATAAAAAGATTAATCTGCGGCTGTGATCTCCCACTCATTAACCTGTCGACCAGGTATGACGCGCACGATGAACGCCGACGTCTGGTACACAACCGTGCCACTTGGGTCGCTCCCCTTCACTGGCAACGACACGCGCGACACGTCCACGCCCATCGGCAGCACCCACAAGGTGCCGCTGATATTGCCTACTGCCGCGCGCACTTTCCCTGTCAGATCATTGATCTGCAAATAACTGACTCCATCGCGCTTAAACTCGTAGATGTGCCACAACGGATTTAGTGAGCGATCAGGAGCCTTTGGAGTGCTTTCCCCAAGGCCGGTGGCCATCATCGAAGCGTTAGGTGCTCCGTGGGTAGGATCAGGGCAGCAAGCTTGAGCCGATATGGCAACGGCCTGGAGCCCACCCAACAACGCGATGCTCAACATGGTGCTTGTCTTGATTTCCATGAGTTTTCCTTTCCCCTGAATGGGGAGATTTCGCCTGCATTTCAGGCTTACTCAAGGTACGTGCTGCAACAAGTCACCTGTTGACAAATGAAGCAGACAATCTTGACCAACGGCAAGGTTTCACAACAAGTCGCCCCTGAGAGACACCACCGTACAGCCATGCAGCTCAGCCACTTGACGGCAACGCATCACCAATGACGGACCTCGATATGCGCGATGCACTCAGGGCCGATACGTTAGGTCCGATCTGACGGAGTGTGGCGGAATTTATGAAAATTTCACACTTCAAAAAAGGACGATTTTTGTACCACTCGCATCGCATTCTCAGTCGCCTCTGCTAGAGTATGCGAAGAAGCAAACCGATGGCGCGTAAACCCGCATCAACACACGACTCTGCCTCTTGTATGTTCAAGAGGTCAGCAGAGAACGGAGAGAGAAAAACGGGTAAATGAGCGCCGAAAACGGCACCTGCGGCATGTGCATGCTCAAGAGGCCAATGCGGGAAGCCCCGCCAACACTGGGGTTCCGGGCATAAAAAAACCCAACGGAGAACGGTTGGGTTCTTGGTGAATGGTGCGCCCGGAGGGATTCGAACCCCCGACCAATGGCTTCGGAAGCCACTACTCTATCCGGCTGAGCTACGGGCGCAACGGACGCGCATTCTAACGGTAATCCGATGCCGCGTCTCCCCCTGCCTGCGCGTATGCAGGGGGCCGCGTCCCTTCGCGTCGACCCGCGTGCGCGCCGACCTGCCCCGACATCGCATGTCCGTACCATGACCGCCACCGCCACCACGCGAGCGCCGACTGCCGCCCCCCACGACGCGACTGCTACCCTTGTGCGATGAGTTACGAACGCTATGAAATGCCCGGCGCGCCGCCAGCGCTCCCACGCATCGGCCAATACTGGAAGCTGCTACGTGGCGACCGTCCGATCGGCGCGCTCTTGCTGCTGTGGCCAACTTGGTGGGCGCTGTGGCTGGCCGCCGACGGGGTGCCGCCGCTGTGGACGCTATGCGTGTTCACTGCCGGCGTCTGGCTGACCCGCTCGGCCGGCTGCGTGATTAACGACTACGCCGATCGTTGGCTGGACCCACACGTCGAACGTACCCGCAACCGTCCGCTGGCAACCGGCGCGGTCAGCGGCCGCGAGGCGCTGGGGGTGTTCGCGTTGCTGATGCTCGCCGCTTTCGCGCTGGTGCTGACGATGAACCGATTGACCATCGGCCTGAGCGTGGTCGGTCTGTTCCTGGCCGCCAGTTATCCGTATCTGAAGCGCTATACCTATCTGCCGCAGGTTTACCTGGGCATGGCCTTCGGCTGGGGCATTCCGATGGCCTTCGCGGCGGTGCGTGGCGAGGTGCCCGCGCTGGGCTGGCTGCTGTACGCGACCAACATCCTGTGGTCCACCGCCTACGACACCTGGTACGCGATGGTCGACCGCGAAGACGATCTGCGCGCTGGATCCAAGTCCACCGCGATCCTGTTCGGCAAACTGGACCTGCTCATCCAGGGCATCCTGTACACGCTGATGTTCGTCGCGCTAGTCTGCGTCGGCCAACGCGCCGCGCTGGGAATCTGCTACTGGGCCGCACTGGGCGTCGCCGCGCTGCTGGTGGCAAGCGAACTCTTCATCGCACGGCATCGCGAACGCGCTGCGTGCTTCCGCGTGTTCCTGCACAACAATTGGGTGGGCCTGACGATCTTCGTCGGCATCGCCGTCGCGCTGGCGCTGCGCACGCGGTAGCGTCCACGCGCCAGCGATGCGCAATTTCTCCAACCATCGCGTCGGAAACCATTGCGGTCATTGGCTCTGTCCACTCGCCGCGAAAAACACGCCAGACGCCACGGCTGCAATGACATGCTCCACCGCAGCGGATCGGCAGCACGTGGCGCTCACGGCACCCGCGCCACCACCCAGGCATCGACCCTGGTCACGCCCGCGCGACGCAACGCCTGCGCGGCCGCATGCAGCGTCGCGCCGGTGGTCATCACATCGTCGATCAATGCCACATGCGCCGGCAACACCGCCGGATCCGGCACGGCGAACGCACCGCGCAGGTTGCGCCGACGTGCCCGCGCATCCAGCTCGGACTGCGCAACGGTCGCACGCACGCGCTGCAAACCGTGGCACACCGGCACATCCAGCGCGCGCGCCAGCGGCCGCGCCAATTCCAGCGCCTGATCGTAACCGCGCTCACGCAGCCGCGCGGTATGCAGCGGTATCGGCAGCAATGCCTGCGGACGCGGCAACGCCGCACAGCGCGCCTGCAACAGCGCCGCCAGCAGGCGCCCGGCAACCAAATCCTGATGGAATTTGAACCGACGCAGCAGGCCATCGACCGGCGCGGCATACACACAGGCGCTGACCACCAGGTGCAGCGGCGGCCGGCGACGTTGGCAGGCACCACACAGCTGGTCCGCATCCAGTCCCGGCAACGGCAGCGCACAGTGACGACAGGCATGGGCGTTCCACGGCAAGGCATCGCAGCAGGCAGGACACAGATCCAACCCAGGCGCGCCTGGCTCGGTACAGACCAGGCAACGCTCCGGCAGCAAGCGACGCTGTAACCATCGCCAGCAGCCGTCAACCCGATTTGCGATAGCGAAGTTGACAGGGCTTTCCATGCTCACCAGACTGCCCGCTTTCGCAGCCGCCTACAGTCAGGAAACCCCCATGCACGCTGTCGTCCGACACGACTGGCAACGCCAGGAATTACTCGCGCTGTTCGATCTGCCATTCCCGGAACTGCTGCATCGCGCCGCCCAGGTCCACCGCGAACACTTCGACCCGGCGCAGGTGCAAGTGTCCACGCTGCTCTCGGTGAAGACCGGCGGCTGCCCCGAAGACTGCGCATACTGCCCGCAGGCGCAGCGCTACAGCACCGGCGTGGAAGCGCAGAAATTGATGAGCACCGAAGCGGTTCTGAGCAAGGCACGTCAGGCCAAGGCCGCTGGCGCATCGCGGTTCTGCATGGGCGCGGCTTGGCGCTCGCCGAAGGAACGCGACATCCCCAAGGTGGCGGAGATGATCCGTGAAGTGAAAGCGCTGGGCCTGGAAACCTGCGCCACCCTGGGCATGCTCGACGGCGCGCAGGCGCAGGCGCTGAAGGCCGCCGGGCTGGACTACTACAACCACAATCTGGATACCGCCCCGGACTTCTACGACACCATCATCCACACCCGCCAATACCAGGATCGTCTGGACACCCTGGCCCACGTGCGCGACGCCGGCCTGAAAACCTGCTGCGGCGGCATCGTCGGCATGGGCGAGTCGCGCGACCAGCGCGCCGGGCTGCTGCAAGCTCTGGCCAATCTGCCTGTGCATCCGGACTCGGTGCCGATCAACCGCCTGGTGCAGGTCGCCGGCACGCCCCTGCACGGCACAGCCGAACTGGATGCGTTCGAATTCGTGCGTACCATCGCTGTTGCCCGCATCGTCATGCCGCAGGCGATGGTACGGTTGTCGGCCGGGCGCGAGAGCATGAGCGACGAATTGCAGGCACTGTGCTTCTGCGCCGGCGCCAACTCGATCTTCTATGGCGAGAAGCTGTTGACCACCGGCAATCCGGACACCGAACGCGATCAGGCGCTGTTCGCGCGGCTGGGGCTGCGGCCGATGCAGGTGATGGTGGATGCCGACGCGCACGATCATCCCGGCACCGTGCATGCGGACATCACCACGCCGACCGACACGCCCCACGACGCCGCGCTGGCCTGACCCGCGAGCGTGGCACCGTCCCAACGCATCCATCGGCCCGGTCATATCGGCCATCATCGCCACGCACTACGCTAACTGGTCAATCTGCCCGCACCCACCGCCATGGCCCGCCCCGACCTACACGACCGCCTTCAGTCCTTGCGCAGCTTGCGTCAGGCGCATGGTCGTCTACGCGTGCGGCGCAGCGTGGGCCGGCGCGATGGCGTTCGCCTGGAACTGGACGGCCGCTGGCTGACCGGCTTCTGCAGCAACGATTACCTGGGCCTGGCGCAGCAATTCGAGGTAATCGCGGCACTGCAGGACGCGGCTGCACGCGACGGGGTTGGGTCCACCGGCTCGCACCTGATCTGCGGCCACCACGCGCTACACGACACGCTGGAACGCGAGATCGCCGACTGGCTCGGCTACCCGCAAGCACTGCTGTTCAGCAGCGGCTTTATCGCCAATCTCGCCGTACAGCAGGCACTGTTGAGCGAAGAGGATGACGTGTGCGTGCAGGACCGGCTCAATCACGCCAGCCTGCTCGACGCCGCCCGCCTGGCTGGCTGCCGCCTGCGCCGCTATCCGCACCTGGACGCCGAGGGTGCGATGCGCCAGCTCAAACACGCCGCCGAGGGCGCGGCGATGCTCGCCACCGACGGAGTGTTCAGCATGGATGGCGACATCGCCCCATTGCGCGCGTTGGCGCTGGTCGCGCGTACACAACAAGCGTTGTTGTATGTGGACGATGCTCACGGCGTCGGCGTCGTCGGTCCGCATGGCCGCGGCTGCGTGGCCGAGGCCGGACTCGGCGCGGACGAGGTGCCGTTGCAGTTGGTGACGTTGGGCAAGGCACTGGGTGGTTATGGCGCGGTGGTAGTCGGCAACCCCGTGCTGATCCAACACCTGGCCGAAACCGCACGTCCGTATCTCTACACCACCGCGCTACCACCGGCGCAAGCCGCCGCCACGCTGGCCGCGGTCAAGTTGGCGCGGCGCGACCAATGGCGGCGCGAGCGTCTGCTCGAACTGATCGCGGCGTTCCGCGGCGGCGCGCGCCACCATGGCCTGGAGCTGATGGCCTCGGAGACGCCGATCCAGCCCCTGCTGTGCGGCGACGAGACCAGCGCGCTGGCACTGTCGGCAGCGCTGGAAGAGGCCGGGTTTCTGGTCTCGGCGATCCGCCCGCCAACCGTGCAGGAAGGCAAGTCGCGGCTGCGGGTGACGCTGTCGGCCTTACACACGCAAACGCAAGTGCAGGCGCTGCTGGATGCGCTGGCATTGGCCCGAGACCGTCTGGCGGCGCATCCGCTCAGCGTGCCCGCGTGAGCGAAAGGACGCGCGCTGCATGTCCCCGTGGACGACGCTGTTCGAGCTCGGTTGCCGCCGCAGATGGCGCCTCCCCATTGCCTATAGCGGATGTCGCACGCTGACGTGCCTCGGAGTGGTCATGGGCTGGCAGCGCTACAACGACGACGGACCGAACACCGCGCAGCCACGCTCCTACTGACGCTGCGCGTGGCACGCCGAATGGAATTGCCACGATCTCCTCTTTACCTTCGCGACGACGAGCGACGATGCACATCGAAACCCTGGGACATGGCCCCGATCTGGTCCTGCTGCACGGGTGGGCACTGAACGGCGGCATCTTCGCACCGCTGCTCGAACGCCTGTCGGCACAGTACCGCATGCACGTCGTGGACCTACCCGGACATGGCCACAGCCGCGAGGACGACACGCCGCTGGCACTGCCGCATGTGGTCAGCGCAATCGCCGCGGCCACACCGCCAGCGGTGTGGCTGGGCTGGTCGCTGGGCGGCTTGTTCGCGCTGCATGCCGCCGCAACCCAACCGCAAGTGCGTGGCCTGGCAATGCTGGCGGCAACGCCACGCTTCGTCCGCGGCAGCGATTGGCCGCATGCGGTGGCACCGGAGGTATTCGCCCAGTTCGGCCACGACCTGACGGAGGACTACCGCGGCACGCTGGACCGGTTCCTGGCACTGGACACGCTCGGCTCGGCGCACGCGCAGGCCGAATTGCGCACATTGCGCGCCACCCTCGGCGCACGCAGCGAGCCCGATGCGCAGGTGCTGCAGGACGGACTGACGCTGCTCGAACGCAGCGATCTGCGCCGCGCCCTGCCCAGCCTGCGCGTGCCCAGCCTGTGGATCGGCGGCCAACGCGACCGTCTGGTTCCACCCGCGGGCATGGCCGCCGCCGCCGCGCTGGCGCCGAACGCGAAGTCGTTGTGCATCAGCGGCGGTGGCCACGCGCCGTTCCTCGGCCATGCAGACGACGTCGCCCAGGCGCTAGACGAATTTCTCTCCACACTGGCGTAACGCCGTATCGCCAGAGGCATGCGCGGCGCTGGCTGCCAGCGTCGCGATATCCGATCATCGCCGAGTCATTCAAACGGAGCACGCGCATGGATCTGGGAATCGCCGGCAAATGGGCGCTGGTCTGCGCCGCGAGCAAAGGGCTGGGCCTGGGCTGCGCGCGGGCGTTGGTCGACGAAGGTGTACACGTGACGATCGTGGCGCGCGGTCAGGAAACGCTGGAGGCGGCCGCGGCGCATCTGCGCACACGGCCTGGACGCGGCGAGGTGATCGCCGTGGCGGCGGATATCGCCACCGAATCCGGCCGCGCCGCCGCACTGGCTGCCTGCCCGCAGGTGGATATCCTCATCAACAATGCGGGTGGCCCACCACCGGGGGACTTCCGCACGTGGGAACGCGAGGACTGGCTGCGTGCACTGGACGCCAACATGCTGGCGCCGATCGCCTTGATCCGCGCCACCGTCGACGCGATGCAGGCACGCGGTTTCGGCCGCATCGTCAACATCACCTCGGCCGCGGTCAAGGCGCCGATCGACAGCCTGGGCTTGTCCAATGGCGCGCGCGCCGGCTTGACCGGCTTCGTCGCCGGGCTGGCACGACGCACGGTGGCATACAACGTCACCCTCAACAACCTGCTGCCCGGTCAGTTCGACACCGACCGACTGCGTGGCAACATCGCCCACGCCGCGCAACGCGAAGGTGTGGATGCGGCAACACTGACCGCGCGCAAGCGCAGCCAGATCCCTGCCCGACGTTTCGGCACGGCCGAGGAATTCGGCGCGGTCTGCGCTTTCCTGTGCAGCGTGCAGGCCGGTTATCTCAGTGGACAGAATCTGCTACTGGACGGCGGCAGCTATCCGGGGACGTTCTAGGAGCAGGACTCGGGAAAACATGTCCGCAACCGGCGATGCGACATGGATGGTGCCAACCCTCTGCAACGCCACTGCGCAGGGCCGCGCGCTGCCTCGCGGCCACGGCACCAGGCGTCTGGCCGTAGCAATAGGCGATAATGCGGCGATGACGTCCTCTGCATTCGACCCTCAGCATATCCGCCGGGCATTTTCGCGTGCCGCCGCCAGTTACGACGCTGCCGCGGCGCTACAGCACGAAGTCGAAAAACGCCTGCTGGAGTCGCTGGACTATCTCGGCGACCGCGTACCGCAAGTGGTACTGGACGTGGGCAGCGGACCAGCGCATGCCGCGGCGACGATGAAAAAGCGCTGGCCACGCGCGCAGGTGATCGCCCTGGATCAGGCACTGCCGATGTTGCAGCAAGCCAAGCGCCATGCTGGCTGGTGGAAACCGTTCGCTCGCGTCTGCGCCGATGCGCGCGCGCTACCACTGGCCGAACATAGCGTCGATGTGATTTTCAGCAATCTCTGCCTGCAGTGGGTCGAAGATCTACCGGCGGTGTTCGCCGGCTTCCGTCGCATCCTGCGCCACGGCGGCCTGTTGTTGTGCTCCAGCTTCGGCCCGGACACGCTGATCGAACTGCGCGAGGCCTTCGCCCAGGCAGATCGCGAAACACCGCACGTGAGCCACTTCGCGCCGATCGCACAGTTCGGCGATGCACTGATGCTGGCGGGCTTCCGCGACCCGGTGCTGGACCGCGACCTGTTCACCCTGACCTATCCCGATCTCACCGCATTGATGCGCGAACTGCGCGCGATCGGCGCCACCAACGCGCTGCACGCGCGCCGCCACACGCTGACCGGACGCGGTCGTTTCGCCGCCGCCAGCGCCGCCTACGCAGCGCTGCGCACCTCCGAAGGCCGTCTGCCCAGCAGTTGGGAAGTGATCTACGCACACGCCTGGGCGCCCCCGCCGGGCACACCGATCCGCGAAGCCCACGGCGAGATCGCCGCAGTACCGCTGTCGGCGATCCCGATCCGCCGCCGCGACGCAGTCAGATAGCGCACGACCAGCATCTGATTTCGGTAAGGTCCCAGGCGCGAATCAGGCCGGGACATGATCGATCCAACCATGCAGCATATTGCGATTGCCGACCCGGACAACCTTGCCGCTTGTGGCCAAGATGGTCGCTACGCATTGCGCTGCGGACGGCACGCTTGCACACAGCGTCAGTTGGCCTGCTCCAGCAGATCGCGATGGAAAAAATAGACCTCCTGGAGCAGAAAGGGCCACCGCGTCTGGAAGCTGCGGAAACGGCTGCTCGGAGTCGAAGAAGCCAAGGCGTCGATCTGCAATTCCCGACATAACCTTAGCGCGCGCGCCATGTGCAGGGGATCGCTGACCACAATGACGCGACGCAGCCCATGCGCACGCATGATCTGACGCGCTTGGATCAAGTTTTGCCGGGTGGTCCGCGAGATCGTCTCGATCAAAACCGCGTCGGCCGGCACACCCTGACGCAGCGCATAGCGGCGCGCCACCTGCGCCTCGGCGAAGCGGGCACCGTTACCGAAGCCACCGGTGAAGATCAGCGTTGGCGCATAGCCGCGTCGGTATAAGTCCAGCGCATGGCGGATGCGCTCCTCGAATACCGGCGAGGGCTTGGCGTCGTAGGCGGCGGCGCCGAGTACGATGATGGCATCGGCCGGCGCGGCCTGATCGCGATCACCGACCCAGACGATGTAGATCGCCACGCCCAATAGCCACAGCCCCAGCAGGACGCACAGGCGAATGGTCCAGAGCAGCCAGCCACGCCATCGCCGCGACGTCGAACCGTCCTTCACGGAAACGTCTCCGAATCGGCGTGGCCGGCACACAGGCTCCTCATCCCGCAGGGCAGGGCTAAGCCGGTCAGCACCGCCCTGCGTGCCATCTGTGAGTACGCCTTTCCTTCAGGCTTGAACGCCTTGCCCCGCGCCGCTCTCCTCATCGCATCCTCGCGGCGCGCAAAGACTTCGATGTAATCGTGCGGCAGGGCGACGTCGCGACCGCCAAGGGTGCTGCACCGTTCGTCGCAGATGGTGTCGGCGAGCCTGCGCATACTGCACGCGCCCCGACGACAGCGTCCGGCGCCCGCGAATGCAGCACCATCTGGGTGAACTGGGCATGGGTGGCAATACGCGCCAGCGCCATGACGTCGCCGGATTCGGGCAAGCAACATGAGACCATGCGCAAAAGGTTAACGTATCGTCCCGAACGCACAGCGTCGGCCGCAGACGCCAAGTGACCGCTGTTGCACGCGACTTAAGTATTTAACCAACCGACACACGAATTAAGGACGCATTCAATGCAGCAGGCCGAATCTGTCATTCAGCCCCCTGGACAGCAAATACCATGACACTGCGCCTGATCTGCGCCGCTGGATTGCTCGCCACGTTGGGTGGCTGCGCTACTTACGATTATGCAGGCGGTAACGAGGGCGGCTACTACCGTGGTGCACCCTCGGTCGAGTATCGCTACCCCGCCGGCTACTCCGAGTACGCCTACCCGTACGGGATGGCTCCCTACGCCTATGGTCCCGGATACTACGGGTATTACAGTTACGGGGTTCCGTACTACTACTACCATCGCGACAGCTACCACGGCGGCGATGGCCCGCCACGCCCCCATCCGGTGCTCATGCCACCGAGCGGAGGCATCGGTATTCCGTCGCCATTGCGTCAACAAACCGTCGATCGCCCGCCACGCTCCCATCCGATGCTCGTGCCACGGGGCGGAGGCATTGGTATCCGGACGCCATTGCGTTAAAATCGACGATGGCACGGTCGCGGCCATCGTCGCTACGGCAACGGCTGGTACTTATGCCGCGGCTGCTTGCACTGCACCCTAGTAACCTTGGGCGCAGCAATGTGACACACAACACATTACAAGCCTTATCAGGGGCTTGCGGCGGCGCCACTGCAAGACGCACTCTAGCTCCTACGGCGTGCCGCTTACGTCGCTATCACGACCTGATAGAGTTGCCATCGTCTTAATGTCGACGTCCGACAGGGAATTTGGATCCCCCCTGTTCCAGCCCTGTCGGATGTCGGCGCCCAAAACAAAAGCCCCGGTCAGCCAGCCGGGGCTTTTTGCTTTCAAGCATCGATCGACCTCGGCCACGGTCAAAAAAAGGGCCGGTAGTCCCCCGACTACCGGCCCCGGCTCCCCCGACGCACGCGTGACTGGCCCCTGTTCCAATTCCAGTCATGCGCCCCTGACGCATTTGCCACGTCGGGTGCAGTGGGGATATCTGCAGATTGCGTGCCAACTTGAGACTCGAACCTACAAATTGTGATTTACATCACAAATAATTTTGTGTTTTACACGGCCTTAAACCTGCACCACACTTTTGCCCGCACCCACGCCGGCTGACGAGTACCCCATGAGCGACTCCTCCTTCTACCGCTATGACGTGATCGTGATCGGCGGCGGCCATGCCGGCACCGAGGCGGCGCTGGCCTCCGCCCGTGCCGGCGCGGGCACCCTGCTGCTGACCCACAACATGGAAACGGTGGGAGCGATGAGCTGCAACCCAGCCATCGGCGGCATCGGCAAAGGCCACCTGGTCAAGGAAATCGACGCACTGGGGGGGGCCATGGCGCAGGCCGCCGATCTGGCCGGCATCCAGTGGCGCACCCTCAATGCCTCCAAGGGTCCGGCGGTACGCGCTACCCGCTGCCAAGCCGACCGTAGCCTTTACCGCAACGCGATCCGACGGCTGGTCGAGGCCCACCCCAACCTGACCGTGTTCCAGGCCGCCGTCGACGATCTGGTCATGGACGGCGAGCGCGTGCGCGGTGTGCTGACCCAGACCGGGCTGCGTTTCGAAGCGGGCGCGGTGGTGCTGACCGCCGGCACCTTCCTTGCCGGCAAAATCCACATCGGCCAGACCCAGTACGCCGGCGGCCGCGCTGGCGACCCACCAGCCACCGCGCTGGCGCAAGCGCTGCGCGACGGCCGCTTCGGCGTGGATCGGCTCAAGACCGGTACCCCGCCACGCATCGATGGCCGCAGCCTGGACTACACGGCGATGGAAGAGCAGCCTGGCGACACGCCGCTGCCGGTGATGTCCTTCCTCGGCGATGTCGCCCAGCATCCGCGCCAGGTGTCGTGCTGGATCACCCACACCACCGAACGCACCCACGCCATCATCCGCGGCGCACTGGACCGCTCGCCGTTGTACACCGGCCAGATCGAGGGCATCGGCCCGCGCTACTGCCCCTCGATCGAGGACAAAGTGGTGCGCTTCGCCGAGAAAGCCAGCCACCAGATCTTCGTCGAGCCGGAGGGCCTGGACGTGGTCGAGATCTATCCCAACGGCATCTCCACCTCGCTACCGTTCGACGTGCAGCTGGAGTTGGTGCGCTCGATCCGCGGGTTCGAGCGGGCGCATATCACCCGCCCTGGCTACGCAATCGAATACGACTTCTTCGACCCGCGCGGACTGAAAGCTTCGCTGGAGACCAAGGCCATGCCTGGGCTGTTCTTTGCCGGGCAGATCAACGGCACCACCGGCTACGAGGAAGCCGCCGCCCAGGGCCTGATCGCCGGGCTCAACGCCGCGCGTCAGGTACAGGGGCTGGAACCGTGGTCGCCGCGCCGCGACCAGGCCTACATCGGCGTGCTGATCGACGATCTGATCACGCACGGCACCAGCGAGCCGTACCGTATGTTCACCAGTCGCGCCGAGTACCGGCTGCAACTGCGCGAAGACAACGCCGACGCGCGCCTGACCGGTATCGGCCGCGAGTTGGGTCTAGTCGATGAAGCGCGCTGGGCGCGGTTCCAGACCAAGCAGGACGCGGTGGCGCGCGAGAACGAACGCCTGCGCGGGTTCTGGGCCACCCCAAGCAACGCGCTGGGACGCGAGGTGGCGGCGACGCTGGGCGTGGCGGTCAGCCGCGAGACCAACGTGCTGGACTTGATCAAGCGCCCGGAACTGGACTACGCCGCGCTGATGCGGGTGCCATTGCTGGGGCCGGGCGTGGCCGATACGCAGGTGGCCGAACAGGTCGAGATCGGGATCAAATACGCCGGCTACCTGGAGCGCCAGCGCGAAGAAATCGCGCGCCAGCAGCGCCACGAGGACACTACGATCCCGACCGCGTTCGACTACGCGCAAGTGCGCGGACTATCGGCCGAAGTGCAGCAAAAGCTTCAGCGCGTGCGCCCACAGACCGTCGGTCAGGCACAGCGCATCCCCGGCATGACTCCGGCGGCGATTTCGCTGCTACTGGTGCACCTGGAGCGCGCGCGCCGCAGCCGGGTGGCGTAACCGGCGGGCGAGCGCGATCGCCGCTGCGCGTCTACGCCTGCGCGGCGACCGGCAACAGGCGCTGACGCAGCTGCAACGCGGCCAGGTCGATGACCTCGCCCGCCGCGCGCAACACGGCACCCATACTGACGAAACCGTGGATCATGCCCGGGTACACGCGCATGGTCACCTCCACGCCCGCCTGGCGCAGCCGCTGCGCGTAGTGCAGACCTTCGTCGTACAGCGCATCGCGATCGGCCAGCACCACCAGCGCTGGCGCGACGCCGGCCACGTCCGGAGCCAGTGCCGGCGAGATGCGCCAATCCGTGGTCACCACCGGGTCCGGGAGCAATTTACTGTCGAAAAAGCGCATCGCCGCCTCGGTCAGCGGCGGAATAACCGCGTTTTGCACGCGCGAAGGAAACGGATTGTCCGGCCGTGCGTCGGTCAACGGATACACCAGCACTTGGCAGCGCAAAGAGATGCCCGCATCACGCGCGGCCAGCGCGGCACTTGCCGCCAGCGCGCCACCGATGCTGTCGCCGGCGATCGCCAGACGCTGCGGATCGGCGCCGACCTCGGCGGAATTGGCGGCCAGCCATTGCACCACCGCGATCACGTCCTCGATGCCGGCCGGGGCCGGATGTTCTGGCGCGAGCCGGTAATCCACCGCCAGCACCTGGCAGCCGGCGCGCGCCGCCAGTTGCCGGCAGATGTCGTCGTGCGAGTCGAGATCGCCGAGCACACCCCCACCGCCGTGCACATAGACGCAGGTAGGCGCCGGCAGCGACTCCACTCCAACTGGCCGGTACAGACGCAGCGGCACTGGTCCACACGGGCCCGGCGCCTGCGCCCCGCGCACCTCGGCCATCTCCAAAGGCGGAAAGCCGAACTGCGACCCTAATGCAGAAAACTTCGCGCGCGCGGCGGGCAACGGCAATTGCTCTATCGGCGGTTGCCCGGACTGTTTCATCTGATCGAAAAAACGAACGACATCTGGATCGAAGTACATCGTTGACCCTCCCCGACGGCTGCGGAAACTGTTGCATCAAGATTGTTATTTTCAATAACCATTTTCGCAAATAAACGCAATCGCAGTGCGAGGCATGGATCGCGCCGCGATCATGCGACCAGCACCGATGACACCCTGCGATGGGCGCCAAGCGCAGGCACGACAAGGCAATACACGCCACTTCGCCTAGCCAGGTCATAGTGAAGCCGCCGCGTCACCGCATTGCGCCGCAACATGGGCGTGCGCGAAGATGCGCGCCGCGGATCAGTCGTCGCTGGCGGCGGCTTCACGGCCCTGTTGACGGATAAGCGCTTCCTGGCGTGCATCCTCGATCGAGGCACGCACCGCACGCACGTCGGCACGGCGGGTGTCGAACGCGAAACGACCGCTGAGCGGGCTATCCGGGAGCAGCGCGCCCTTCTCGTAGAGCGCCCACATCTCTTCGCCGTAATGGGTGACGTTGAGGTCGGGGGCGAAGCGACCCAGGCAGTCGCGCAGGTTGTGCACGTCGCGCAACAGCATGGCACGCGCAGCGTTATTGCCGGCAGCGCTGACCACCTGCGGAAAATCGATCACCACCGGGCCATCGGCGGCGACCAGCACGTTGTATTCGGACAGATCGCCATGGATCAGGCCCAGGCACAGCATCTTGGCCACATCGCCGATCAGCCGGGCGTGGAAGGCGCGTGCTTGCTCCGGCAGCAATTCCACTTCGCTCAGCCGCGGCGCGCTCTGCCCCTCGGCATCGGTGACCAGTTCCATCAACAACACACCGTGGAAGTAGCCACGCGGCTGCGGCACATGCACGCCAGCATCCACCAGTTGATACAACGTATTGGCCTCGGTGTCCTTCCACGCGGCCTCCTGTTCGCGACGACCGAACTTGGTGGCCTTGCCCATCGCCCGCGACTGACGGCTGCCGCGTACCTTGCGTCCCTCCTGATACTGCACCCGCGCCTGGAAACTGCGCTGGGCCATGTCCTTGTAGACCTTGGCGCACAGCACGTCGTCGCCAGCCTGGACCACGTAGACTGCCGCCTCCTTGCCACTCTTGAGCGGACGCAGCACGCCATCGATAACGCCGTCATCGATCAGCGGTTGCAGGCCCGGGGGAATCTTCATCGGTTGCAGGACCACCATGCGTGGGGAAATGCGATTATGGCCTAAGCCTGCCACAGTACCGAGACGCATATACCACTGCAGCACAGCGCCGACCGCGAACGATGCGCCAATGACCTTCTGCGCGGCGCATCGCGGGCGATGTCGCAGCACCGCCCGCGTTGGCACGGATACCAGCGTCCCGCACAGGCGGGCACTGACGCCAATCGTAACCGTGCCCAACCAACCGTCAGGGTGTACCAACCTGGGCGTCGGCACCACCACCCAACACCTGGTACAGCGTCACCCGATTGCTGGCATCCTGCAAACGCAGTGCGATCAACGCCTGCTGCGCAGCGAACAGCGAGCGCTGTGCATCCAGCACCGCCAGGTGACCATCCAGGCCAGCACGGTAGCGCGCGTCGGCCAGCGTGTAGCTGCGTTGACTGGCGTCGACCAACGCCTGCTGCGCGGTGAGTTGCGCTTCCATATGATCCTTCGCAGCCAGGGCATCGGCGACTTCGGCGAAAGCGGACTGAATCGCCTTCTCGTACTGCGCCACCGCGATGTCCTTGCCGATCTTGGAAGCGTCGAGCGACGCCTTCAACGCACCGCCATGGAAGATCGGCGCGGTGATGCTGGGCACGAACGACCAGGTGCGGGCGCCGGCCGAGAACAACGTGGACAAGGCATCGCTACTGCGGCCGGTGGACGCGGTGAGGCTCAGCGACGGAAAGAACGCCGCGCGGGCCGCGCCGATGTCGGCATTAGCCGCCTGCAAACTGTGCTCGGCGGCAAGCACATCCGGACGTTTCAGCAGCACCGACGAGGACAGGTGCGCTGGCACCGGTGCCAGCGCAACGCTGCGATCGATCGCCTGCGCGCTCGGCAATAACGCCGCGTCCACGGGAGCACCCACCAGCAACTGCAAGGCATCGCGCGCCTGCGCCAACTGCGTGGCGGCGCTGGCGGCACTCACCCGCGCGGCTTCGACACTGGTCTGCTGTTGGGCCAAGTCCAGCGCCGACACGGTACCGACGCTGTGCTGGCGTTCGGTCAATTGCAACGTCTGCGCCTGGCTGTCCAGGGTCTGCTGCGCGAGCGCGAGTTGCGCCTGATCGGCGGCGACCGTCAGCCATGCCGCGGCAACCTGCGCAATCAGGCTCAGACGCACGCTGCGCTGGGTTTGCGCACTGGCCAGCCAGTTCTGCAACGCCTCCTGCTTGAGGCTGCGCAATTGCCCGAACAAATCCAACTGCCAACTGCTGAGACCAACCTGCAACGTATCGCTGACATTGATCTGCGAAACACCCGTACCGCTGCTGGCGGCGCTGACTCGCTCGCGGTCATGGCTGGCGCTGGCATCCAGCGACGGCAACTGCGCGGCGCGCTGGATGCGGTACTGCGCGCGCGCCTTGTCGATCGAGAGCATCGCCACGCGCAGGTCGCGGTTGTTTTGCAACGCAAGCGCGATGGTCTGGCGCAAGCGCGGATCCAGAAACACCGCCTGCCAGTCCGGCATCGCCAGCGTATCGGCGGGCTGGCCCGCAGCGTGCGCGGCGCTTGCATCGGCAGCGGCAAGATTCGCAGGCACCGGCGCCGCCGGGCGCACGTAGTGCGGCGCCAGGGTGCAACCGGCCAACGCCAGTAACGTGGCGGCAGCCACGCTCGCACGGCAGAGCGCGCTCATGACCCCACCTCCTCGCTCGCCACCCTGCGCTCGGGGAACAGGCGGCGCACGATCACATAGAACAACGGGACGAAGAACAGGCCCAGAGTGATCGAGGCCAACGTACCGCCAGTGACACCGGTGCCCAGCGAGTGACGCGCGGCCGAGCCGGCACCGTGACTGAACATCAGCGGCAGCACGCCAAGCAGGAACGCCAGCGAGGTCATCAGAATCGGCCGCAAGCGCATCTGCACCGCGTGCAGAGTCGCGGCCAGCAGGCTTTCACCGCGATGTTCCAGATCGCGGGCGAACTCGACGATGAGGATGCCGTTTTTGGCCGACAAACCAACCGTCGTGAGCAGGCCCACCTGAAAGTAGACATCGTTCTCCAGGCCCCGCAGGGTCATCAGCAGCACTGCGCCAAAAATGCCTACCGGCACCGCAAGCATCACCGCGAACGGGATCGACCAACTTTCGTACAACCCCGCCAGGCACAGGAACACGAACAACAGCGAAATCGCGTACAGCGCCGGTGCCTGGTTGGCAGACAACTTCTCTTGATAGGCCATATCAGACCAGGCATAGCCAAAGCCATGCGGCAGTTGCTTGCTCAACTCCGCCATCTCGTCCATCGCCGCGCCGGAGCTGACCCCCAACCTCGCCTGCCCGGTGAGTTCCATCGCCGACACGCCGTTGTAACGTTCCAGCGCCGCCGGCGCGCTGGTCCAGCGGGAGGTGGTGAAGGCGGACATCGGCACCATGTCGCCGCCGGTGTTGCGTACTGTCCAGCGCTCCACGTCCTGCGGCGCCATGCGTGTATGCGCGTCGCCCTGCACGTAGACCTTCTTGATGCGGCCCTTGTAGATGAAGTTGTTGACGAAGTCGCCACCGAGCGCACTGTTGAGCGTGGCATTGATGTCGCCCGGATCCACGCCCAGCGCCTGCGCCTTGTTGTCGTCGATCTTGACCGCATACACCGGCGCATCCTCCAGGCTGGCGTAGCGCACATTCATCAACTTGGGATCATCCGCAGCCAGGCGCAGCAGCTTGTCGCGCGCGGCCAACAGGGCAGCGTGGCCAGCGCCTTCGTAGTCCATCAACTCGAAGGTGAAACCGGAAGCGTCGCCGAGGCCGGTGATCGCCGGCGGCGAGGTCACGAACAGATCCGCATCGGGCACGTCGGCCAAGGCCTTTTTGAGGCGTTCGGCAATGGTCGCGGCATCGTCGTCGCGGTCGTCCCAATCCTTCAGGCGCACGAAGGCCATGCCGACGTTCTGGCCGGAGCCGGTGACGCTGAAGCCGGCGGAAGACAGTACCGAGCGGACTCCAGGATCCTTCATCGCAACCTGGGTCAGCCGGTCTGCCACCATTTGGGTCTGCTCCAGGGTGGAACCCGCCGGCAGCTTGACCAGCACGTTGAGCATGCCCTCGTCCTCGTCGGGCAGAAAGGCGCCAGGCAAACGCCACAGCAGCACACCGGTGACGACCAACAGCAACGCGTAGGCGAGCAAACCCAGCGCACGCTGTCCAAGCACGCGCTCGACCACCGCGCGGTAGCGCTCGGACATATGACGAAAGCGCGTGTTGAACCAGACAAAGAACCAGCCAAGACGACCGTGCGAACCGATCGGTGCTTCGCCCTGGTGCAGCGGTTTGAGGATGGTCACGCACAGCGCCGGGGTCAGGGTCATCGCCACCAACACCGACAGGATCATCGAGGCGGCGATGGTGATCGAGAACTGCCGGTAGATCACCCCGGTGACGCCGTTGAAGAAGGCCATCGGCACGAACACCGCCGTCAGTACCAGCACGATGCCGATCAACGCGCCGCCGATTTGTTGCATCGAGCGCAGGGTCGCTTCTTTCGGTGACAGCCCTTCCTGGCCCATGACCCGCTCCACGTTCTCCACAACCACGATCGCATCGTCCACCAGCAGGCCGATCGCCAACACCATCGCGAACATGGTCAACGTGTTGATCGAGTAGCCGAACGCGGCGAGTACGCCAAAGGTACCCATCAGCACCACCGGTACCGCGATGGTCGGGATCAGCGTGGCGCGCCAGTTCTGTAGGAACAGATACATCACCGCCACGACCAGCAGCACCGCCTCGATCAGGGTGATGACCACTTCCTTGATCGAGGTGATGACGAACGGGGTACTGCTGAAAGCGACATGGTAGTTGTAGCCATGCGGCCAGTACTGTTTGAGTTCGCCCAGGCGCTTTTCGATCGCCTTGGACACCTCGACCGCGTTGGCGTCGGAGTTGAGCTCGATACCCAGCGACGCCGAGGGTTTGCCGTTGAAGCGGGAAAGGGTGCCGTAGGTTTCCGGACCCAGGCCGATCCTGGCCACGTCGGATAAGTGCACGGCGGCACCGTCGGGATCGCTCTTGAGCACGATCGCGCCGAACTGCGCCGGCGTCTGCAAGCGGCTGCGGGTGGTCACGGTCGCATCCAGGCGCTGCCCCCGCAGCGACGGCTGGCCGCCGAGCTCGCCCGCCGACACGTCGGTATTCTGCGATTGCAGCGCGTTCTCCACATCCGATGGCATCAACGCGTACTTACGCAGCTTTTCCGGGTCCAGCCAGATGCGCATGGCGTACTCCGAACCAATCGGCTGGATATTGCCCACGCCGCTGATGCGGCTGATCTGGTCGTCGATGCGCGACTCCATGTAATTGGCGACATCGAAACTGTCCATGCTGCCGTCGTCGGAGGTGAACGCCACCACTTCGAACAGCGAACCGCTGGACTTGGTGATGATCAAGCCGTTCTGCTGCACCGCCTGCGGCAGGATCGACATCACCGACTGCAACTGGTTCTGCACCTGCACCTGGGCGGTGTCGGGGTTGGTCCCGGTCTGGAACACCAGATTGACCTGCGCAGTGCCGTCCGAAGCACTGGTGGAGGTCATGTACAGCAGATGATCCAGGCTTTGCTGCGACTGCTCGATCAACTGAGTGACGGTGTTTTCCACGGTCTGCGCCGAGGCACCGTTGTAGGTGGCGCGCACGGTGATGGTCGGCGGGGCCATCTGCGGATAGCGTTCGACCGGCAACGCATGGATGGCCAGCATGCCGATCAGGACGATCACGATGGCCATGACCCAGGCCACCATCGGGTGCTTGACGAAGAAGCGCGACATGCGGAAGTCCTCAGTCGGCCTGGGCGGCGCCAGGCACCGTTGGCGCGGCGTCGAGTTCGGCGGCGCTGACCGGATATGGCGTCACCGTCTTGCCGATCTCGGCGCGGCTGCCGTTCACCACGATGAGCCGCTCGCCCGGCTTGAGTCCGTCCTCCACCACCCAATCGTGGCCCAGCGCGTCGCCAGTGCGAATGTGGCGTTCCACCACCCGGTTATGCGCGTCGAGCAGCTTGACCAGCGGCTCGCCCTTGCTGTCGCGCGTGACCGCCTGCTGCGGCACCAAGATTGCGCCCTGATTGGTGGCCATCGGCAGCACCGCGCGTAGATACATGCCTGGCAAAAGCAGATGTTCCGGATTGGGGACCACCGCACGCAGGGTAACGTTGCCGGTACCGGCGTTGACCTGGGTACCGACGAACTCCAACGTACCCGCATGCGGATACGTACTGCCGTCCTCCAAGCGCACCTGCACCTGTGCCTTGCCGTCGATGGCGCGGATGCGTCCAGCGTCGAGCTGGCGGCGCAGCGCCAGGATCTGCGTACTGGACTGAGTAACGTCCAGATAGATCGGGTCCAGTCGCTGGATCGTGGTCAGCGCGGCATCCTGCGCGGCGGTGAGCAGCGCGCCGACGGTATAGGCCGAGGCGCCGATGCGGCCAGAAATGGGCGCGGTGATCCGGGTGTAATCCAAATTGATGCGCGCCGCCTGCAACCCCGCCTTGGCCGCGATCACCGCCGCCTCGTCCTGGCGCAGCGCGGAAATCGCATCGTCGGCGTCCTGTTTGCTGGCCGCGTCCATCCCGACCAGGGTGCGGTAACGCTCGGCCTTGGGTCGCGCACTGGCCAGCGCCGCCTCGGCCTGAACCAGATTGCCACGGGCGATGTCGTAGGCGGCCTGATAGGGCGCCGGGTCGATCTGGTACAGCGGCTGCCCGGCCTTGACCTCCTGGCCCTCCACGAAGAGTCGCTGGCGCAGCAGCCCGCCGACCTGCGGCCGCACATCCGCCGTCTCGTAAGCCACCGTGCGCCCGGGCAGAGTGCGCTCTACCGGAAGCGCATGGGCGCTCAAGGTCATCACCCCGACCCGCGACAGCGACACAGCGGACGGCTTATCGCCAGAGCAGCCACCGACGCCGACGACCAGGGACGACAGGACGACCAACGGCAACAGAGCACAACAGGAGAGGCGACGGAGCCCCGGAACGACGTCGTACATGGGCGATGATACGGCTGTGATGAAACTGTCAACGATACTCCACTCATGTGTCGCACTGCACCATCGGCAACACGAACGTGTTGTACAGCCTTCACAAATGCGGGAGAAACGTCGGAAAAACCTGCCTCTGGCCCACCGCAAATAACGGTGGATTTATGTCAGCGAACGTAAATTTCGATAATGGAGCATTTTCCCGTTAGCTGCCGCCATCGACGTGGACGCGCGTGCCAACCGTAGCGTAGACGGTTCAGCGTGCACGCAACGCCAGCAAGGCCGCGGCCGCCAGCAGTAAAGGCAGCGTAAAGATCATGTACAGCCGCGACGGCTCCCACCCCGCATCGATCAACAAGCCCACCGTCGGCGGCGACAGGATCGCGCCGAGGCGGCCGATCCCGATGGCCCACCCCAGGCCGGTGCCGCGGATCCACGCATCGAATACCACCGGTGCGGTCGCGTACAGTCCGGACATCGCCGCGAACACGGCCGCACCGATGAACAGTGCAATCGCGAAGGCCGCCGCCAGTTGGGTGCTGTAACCGGCAAAAACCAGCATCGCCAGCGCCGCCAGCAGGAACATCCCCAAGGTCAACCAGCGCAAGGACCAGCGCACTGCCAGCCAACCGAACACACCGCCGCCGACAATCCCCCCCAGGTTGAGCAAGGTCCCGCCCGTGATCCCCTGCTGCACCGACATCCCGGCGGCGACCAATAACTTGGGTGTCCAGCTCAGCACGAAATAGAACGCGAACATGTGCAAGAAGAACGCCAGTGCGAGCAACAGCGAACGGCGACGCATCGCACCGACGAACAGCACGGCATAGCCCTGGCGTGGAACGGCATCGCGCCGCGGCAACGCGGGCAATTCCGATAATGGCGCCTGCCGCATGCGCAGCAACGTCGCGTTGAGCTGGGCCAGCGCGTTGGGCGGGCGCCGACCAATCAGGAAATCCAGCGACTCGGGCAAGCACGCCAGCACCAGCGGCATAAACAGCAGCGAACACCCCGCGCCGAACAAAAATACCGCATGCCAGTGCAAGTGCCAGTGTTCGAGGATCAAGTCGGCGATCACGCCACCGAATGCGGCACCGATCGGATAGCCGGTGGTCTGCAACACCACCGCCGTGCTGCGCCACTTGGCGCTGGCGTATTCGGCGGTGATCGCCCCCACGCCGGGAAACATGCCGCCGATGCCCAGGCCGGTGAACACCCGCAAGACCCAAAGCTGCTGCACATTCTGCGCCATCGCCGAGGCTCCCATGCCCACGGTGAGAATCGCCAGGCAACCCAGGATCAGGCGCCGCCGCCCCCAACGATCGGCCAACGGCGCCAAGCACAACGAGCCCACCGCCATACCGATCAAACCGGCACTGAGCAAGCCTCCCAGGAGCTTGCCGGATAACTGCCACTCGTCGGACACATGCGATGCGGTGAATGCCATCACCATCACATCGAAGCCATCGAGCATGGTCAACAACACGCAAATCCCGATGGCCATCCATTGGAAGCCGCCCATGCGGTCCTGCACGAGGGAGCCTGGTACAGCGGCAGCATGCGGCATGACGAAATTCCTACAGGGAAAATGGCGGAAAGACAGCAGCCGGACGCTACCGCGCTTGCCTGACCCGATGCAATGTACTGCGTTGCATTTAACATTGACGTATCGCGTGACCCAACCCGATGCGCAAAAAGACCGAGCATGCCCAAGGCCCGCATCGCGACGATGGCACCGGCATCCGCGCGCCCTGCGCGGCGGCGGCTGGGTTGGCACGCAGGCTATCATCGTCCGCCACTCCGGCCATTGGCCGCCATCGTCGCAGACCGCCATGCCCCCGATCCGCCCATTCCTCGATAAGACCCCTCAACTCGGCGACCGCGTCTACCTGGACCCGGCCTGCACTATCATCGGCGACGTGGTGCTGGAGGAGGACGTGTCGGTGTGGCCAGGCACAGTGATCCGCGGCGACGTCAACCATGTGCGCATCGGCGCACGCAGCAATCTCCAAGACGGCACCATCGTGCACGTCAGCCACCACAGCCCATACAACAAGGCCGGCTACCCCACGGTGATCGGCGCGGACGTGACCGTCGGCCACGGCACCATTTTGCACGCCTGCACCATCGAAGATCTGTGCCTGATCGGCATGGGCGCATGCATCCTCGACGGCGCCACCGTCAGGAAATACGGATTTGTCGGCGCTGGCGCGGTGGTCGGCCCGGGCAAGACCGTGGGCGAGCGCGAGCTGTGGCTGGGCAACCCCGCGCGGCCGGCGCGCCTGCTCAGCGACAAGGAAATCGAGAGCCTGCACTATTCCGCGCAGCACTACGTGCGGCTGAAGGACCAGTACATCGGCGTTAACGACTAGCCTGCTGCACGCGATTGCATGTCAGGTGGCAACTGACGACCCGCTTCGCGTTCGCTCATCGCCTGCAACAGCTTGTGCTTGAACCGCCAGACGACTGGGTGTAGCTCACACCCATCTGCCGCATCAGCTTCAATGCCGACAGATTCGTCATGCTCTAGCCCCGGCTGCAACCTCCTCTCGGAGCGGCTTCGGCACCGGCATCCCCTATTCGCAGTGCTTGGGAACTGGCTTGACATCCACCGGAGTGGTCTGCCCATCCGCGCCTACGCGATTGACAGCTAACACCTCCTATTTTTTCGCTAAAAATCCATTGAATTTTAAAGCCGCTGATATCGAGAGGCTGACTTGTTCACCCCACTAAGAAGGACGATCTAATTAATCGCTGTGCGGGCCATGTAAACTTTTGATTTCCTGCGCAACACCAAAAACAAGGTGAAGTTAATCTGAGACTTACTAAACCTTTTCCCGATTTCAAACGGAATCGACCACGAACTTTTGTATCCATCGCTGTCAGAGATGGCAAGACTTTCACACATGATCTTACGAAGCATCGCTCAGCACATCTTAAAGCGAGGGAAAACCTGATCTTCCTCCTTATCACACCGCCACATCCACATATTCCACCCGACTCGACGGCAACGGAATCACTTCGCCATCCTCGCGCATGCCGGCTAAATGCAACCCGATTGCTTCGCGAATCAAACCTTCCACCTCCGCGATCGTCGCTCCTATCGCGACACACCCCGGCAAATCCGGCACGTAAGCAGAGTCGTTGTTACCGGCTTGCTCGATGACAATGGCGTAGCGCATGGCGATTCCCTCTTCAGGCCGGCCTGCTTCAGGATGCTGTTCAACGTGCAGGGAGCCACATCATCGCTCGGCTTGCCGGCCACTGCCACGCGGCCCGGGTAGACGGGGTGCTTGAACTGGCGATGGCTGCCAATCTGGCCAACTTGCTGCCAGCCTGCGTGCTTGAGGTGTTGCCGCGTTGCCGCACTCGCGGATGTTCGGGGGCATGTTCGCGGTCCTTGCGAATGCGCAGCCAGCCAGCGGAAGAGCGCCCCCTTCCATTTCAGCCCCCCTCTCACGCCTGGGCAGGAGAGGGGCAATACGTTATTGCATCGGGGGTTGGTCAAACCCCAACCGGATTCGCCTTCTCCGGATCGATCTTGTACTGCTTGATCGCCTTCGCCACGTCCTTGCCGGTCATCTTGCCTTCCTTCGCCAACGCGGCGATGGCGGCGTGGGCGATGTAGTAACGGTCCACCTCGAAGAAGCGGCGCAGGTTGGTGCGGGTATCGCTGCGGCCGAAGCCGTCGGTGCCCAACACCGTGTAGCCCATCGGCACGAAGGCGCGGATCTGGTCGGCAAAGCCGCGTACGTAGTCGGTGGCGGCGATGGCTGGACCTTGGCGGCCTTCCAGCAGCTCGGTGACGTAGGGCTTGCGCTGCGTGGCTTCCGGATGCAGGCGGTTCCAACGCTCGACGTCGAAACCGTCGCGGCGCAGTTCGTTGAAGCTGGGGCAGGACCAGATGTCGGCAGTGACGCCGAAGTCCTTTTCCAATAGCTCAGCGGCGGCGATGGCTTCGCGCAGGATGGTGCCCGAGCCCAACAGTTGCACGCGCAGTTCGCCCTTCTTGAGCTTGCCGGCATCCTTGAGCAGGTACATGCCCTTGATGATGCCGTGCTCCGCGCCCGCCGGCATGTCCGGGTGGGCGTAGTTCTCGTTCATCAGGGTGATGTAGTAGTACTCGTCCACCTGCTCCTGCATCATCCGCTGGATGCCGTACTGCATGACCACGGTGACCTCGAAGCCGAAGGTCGGGTCGTAGCTGCGCACGTTGGGAATGCCGCCGGCGACGATCTGGCTGAAGCCGTCTTCGTGTTGCAGACCTTCACCGTTGAGCGTGGTGCGACCAGCGGTACCGCCGAGCAGGAAGCCGCGGGTGCGCATGTCCGCCGCCTGCCAAGCGATATCGCCCACGCGCTGGAAGCCGAACATGGAGTAATAAATGTAGAACGGCAGCATCGGCACGTCGCTGACCGAGTAACTGGTGCCGGCGGCCATCCACGAGGAGATCGCGCCCGGCTCGCTGATGCCTTGTTGCAGCACCTGGCCGGACTGATCTTCGCGGTAGAACATCAACTGATCCGCGTCCACCGGCTTGTACTTCTGGCCGAACGGGGCGTAGATGCCGATCTGCCGGAACATGCCTTCCATGCCGAAGGTGCGCGCTTCGTCGGCCACGATCGGCACGATGCGCGGGCCCAGTTCCTTGTCGCGCAGGGCGATGTTGAGGCTCTGCACGAAGGCCATGGTGGTGGAGTAGGTGCGCTCGCCGCTGTCCTTAAGCAAGCGCTCGAACTTGTCCAGGCCCGGTGCGGGGATGGACAGGCTGGCCTTGCGACGACGCTGCGGCAGGTAGCCGCCGAGCGCGGCGCGGCGCTGCTGCAGATACTGCACTTCCGGCGAATCCGGGCCGGGGTGGTAGAACGGCACCTGCTCGGCGTCGGCCAGTTGTTTGTCGCTGAGCGGGATATTGAAGCGGTCGCGGAACGCACGCACGGCGTCGTCGTCCAGCTTCTTGGTCTGGTGGGTCGGGTTCAGCGCCTCGCCGGCCGAGCCCATGCCGTAGCCCTTGACCGTCTTGGCCAGGATCACGGTGGGCATGCCCTGGGTGTTCACCGCCTGGTGGTAGGCGGCGTAGACCTTGTGCGGATCGTGGCCGCCGCGGTTCAAGCGCCAGATGTCCTCGTCGGACAGGCCGGCGACCATGGCTGCGGTCTCAGGGTATTTACCGAAGAAATTGGCGCGGGTGTACGCGCCGCCGAAGGCCTTGCAGTTCTGGTATTCGCCATCAACGGTTTCCATCATCAGCTTGCGCAGCACACCGTTGCTGTCCTTGGCCAGCAGGGCGTCCCAGTAACCGCCCCACAGGAGTTTGATGACGTTCCAGCCACCGCCACGGAACACGCCTTCCAACTCCTGGATGATCTTGCCGTTGCCGCGCACCGGGCCGTCCAGGCGTTGCAGATTGCAATTGACCACGAAGATGAGGTTGTCCAGGCCTTCGCGGCCGGCCAGGGCGATGGCGCCCAGGGTCTCGGGTTCGTCGCTCTCGCCGTCGCCGATGAAGCACCACACCTTGCGGTCGGATTTTTCGATCAGGCCGCGGTGTTCCAGGTACTTCATGAACTGCGCCTGGTAGATGGCGCTGAGCGGGCCCAGGCCCATCGACACGGTGGGGGTTTGCCAGAAGTCTGGCATCAGCCACGGGTGCGGATAGGAGGAAATGCCCTGCCCGCCCACTTCCATGCGGAAATTGTTGAGCTGGTCTTCGCTGATGCGGCCTTCGAGGAAGGCGCGGGAATAGATGCCCGGGGAGCTATGGCCCTGGATATAGAGCAGGTCGCCAGGATGCTGCTCCGAGGGCGCGCGCCAGAAGTGGTTGAAGCCCACGTCGTACAGGGTGGCGCTGGAGGCGAAGGACGCGATGTGACCGCCAAGGTCGCCCGGCTTGCGGTTGGCGCGCACCACAGTGGCCATTGCGTTCCAGCGGATGATCGAGCGGATCTTCCACTCGATGGCCGCATCGCCTGGGCTCTTGGCCTCGTTGGCGGGAGAAATGGTGTTGACGTACTCGGTGGTCGGCGAGAACGGCAGATAGGCGCCGGAGCGTCGGGTCAGTTCGACCATGTCCTCCAGCAACTGATGCGCGCGCTCGGGGCCTGCGATATCGATGACGGCCTTGAGCGATTCGATCCACTCCTGGGTTTCAGTGGGATTCGGATCGTTCTGCAGCACCTCGTTCAACCAATTCATAACGCTCCCGTAGGTCGCACGCACGCGCGCGATGGCTGTGTTCTCTTGAAGCTTGCAAGTGTAGCGCAACCGCCCGCCTGGGCCTCGTACGCCAGCGTATGGATGGGGCGCGCTGTCGCATTGAGCCTGGGACACGCGCCGGGCCAAACACGCCGGACGGAGGCGGCTGCGCTTATGATCGGGCCCCCGGCCCCTGCGGAGTGCCGCCATCGCCGCCTCATCGTCAACCCAGGACGCCTTTGCGGTCGCCTGGCGGCACAGCTTGCGCACGCGGCTATTGCTGTGGGTCAGCCTGCTACAGGCGGCATTGCTGGTCGGCCTGACCCTGCTGTTCTACCTGGGCGCGCGGCACGTGGTGGTGCGTAACGCGCGCGAGGAAGTGGCCAGGCTGACCCAGCAGACCGCGCGCAGCCTGGAGGCCACACTCGGTTCGGTGCAGGTGAGCGGGCGCACGCTGGCCGCGGCCGCGGCCGGCGTGGGGCGCCAACCATTCAACCTGCGCAGCCTGTTGCAGGCCACCTTACAGGGCGACCCGGACATCGCCGGCACCATGTTGGTGATCGAGCCGGGCACCCTGAAGAGCGACGACCGCGGCTTCGCCTGGCGCCTGCAGCGCACGCGCGACCACGTGCTGGAACAACCCGTCACGGCACTAGACCTGGACGACCAACGCATGTCGTGGTATCGGCGCACGCTGGCGGCAACGGCACCTTGGTGGTCCGAACCATACAGAGATGTCTCGGCTGGCAGCGCATTCCTCACCAGCTACAACCTGCCACTGCGCCTGCCCGGCGATGGTCCGCAAGCGCGGGCGATCGGCATGGTCCGTGTGGACGTGCCGTTGCAGCGGCTGCGGACCATCGTCGCCAAACTGCCGACTAAGGCCGGACTGCAACCGATGCTGCTGTCGCCGGATGGGCTGTTCGTGCTGCACCCGGACCCGACACTGCATTTTCACCGCGCCCTGGAAGCGCAGGTGGCGCGCGTCCGGCCGGACCTGTCGCCGCTGGCGGCGGCGGTGCAGACGCGCACACCGGTCCGCTTCGTCCACACCGCGCCCGACGGCGAGCGCTATCTGACCGAAAGCGCGGTGGTCGGCGACACCGGCTGGACCTTCGCATTGAGCGTATCCGAGCGCTACATCCTGGCCGGGCTCAACCGCATCGTCATGTGGGGCGGACTGGTCAGTGCCACCGCGTTGGCACTGTGGCTGTGGCTGCTGCACCGCTATACCGCGCGGCTGGCAGGGCCGCTGGAGGACCTGACCGACTCGGCGGTGCATTTGAGCCAGGGCGCGTTCGACTACCCGCTGCACCACATCGAACGGCAGGACGAGGTGGGGGTGATGGCGCGCGCCTTCGACAGCGCGCGCACCTCGATCAAACAGCAATTGGAGGAAATCGCCACACTGGCGCAAGCACGGCAGCGCATGCAGAGCGAGCTGTCGATCGCGCGCGAGATCCAACACGCCATGCTACCGGCCGCACGCACTTTCGACAGCGCACACAAACATCTGGAAACCTATGCGCTGCTGGAACCGGCGACGATGGTCGGCGGGGATTTTTACCAGTTCGTAGAGACCGAACCGGGGCTGCTGTGGTTCGTGGTCGGCGACGTCTCCGACAAGGGCGTGCCGGCGGCGCTGTTCATGGCCCGGGCGATCACGGTGCTGGAAGTGGCCGCACGCCGGCACACGCGGCCGGACGCGATCCTGATCGCAGCATCGCAGCGGCTGGTGGAAGGCAACGAACCATGTATGTTCGCCACCGTGCTGTGCGGCCTGATCAACGTGCATAGCGGCGACTACTGGCTGGCCAGTGCTGGCCACGAGCCGCCGCTGCTGCTCGACGCCGACGGTCATGCGCAGATGCTGTCGTTGGAATCGGGCCCGCCACTGGGGCTGGAGCCACAATCGCACTACCCGGTGCTACAGGGGCGGCTGGCCACCGGTGCCACACTGCTGAGCTACACCGACGGCATCACCGAAGCGATGGACGCACACAACCGGCCTTATGGCGAGGCGCGGCTGCTGGCCGCGCTGCAACCCGGTGCCGATGCGCAAGCGCAGTGCCTAGCGGTACTGACCGATGTGCAGGCGTTCACCGAACCTGCGGCACAGTCCGACGACATCACCCTACTGGCGATTCGGCTACACCACGGCTCGGCCGCGGAGACGACCGCATGAAACAACGGCTATACATGGCACCGGCACTGGACACGCTGGCGCAACTGACCGACACCCTGGAAACCGCGCTGCTACACCACGGCGTGCGCACCGATCACGTGCAACGCGCCCGGCTGATCGTCGAAGAACTGGCCTGCAACACACTCGAACATGGCCACCTGCGCCGCGAGCAGACGCCGATGGAGCTGATTCTGGAACTGGAACGCGCCACGCTGGTGTTGGAATTCCACGACAGCGGCCCCGCCTTCGACCCGCGCAGCGCACCGATACCAGACCTGGACGCGAACATCGTCGAGCGCCCGATCGGTGGGCTGGGCCTGCACCTGGTCAAGCAACTGGCCGACCGCATCGACTACCACCACGACGCTGGCCGCAACGTCGTGCGCATCACCTTGCTGCACCCCTTCGACCCTGCTTCCCAGGAGTTTCCCGCATGACCACGTTGAGCTTGCAAATCGACCCGGCGCAGGACAAGCGCCAGCGCATCACCCTGAGCGGGCGCCTGGACACCCACACCTACCAGACCCTGGACGACGCCCTGGCGCCATTGCTGGCCACACCGATCACCACCCTGGTGCTGGACCTGTCGCAACTGGACTACATCAGCAGCGCCGGCATCCGCTCGATTTTCAAAGCGCGCAAGCTGCTGGCCGCGCGCGACGGCCAGGTGCTGGTGGTCAACCCGGCGCCGCAAATCCGCAAGGTCTTCGACTTGGTCAAGGCGGTGCCGTTGAACGAGATCTTCACCTCGATCCAAGAACTGGACGACTACCTGGACGAGATGCAACGGCGCATGGTGGAGCAGGGCGACGGCTGAGCGCGAGGGTATTGCCACGGAAAATGAGCGTCGAACGCGCTGGGCTGCATGCTCCGCCGCTTGATTAGAATGGAACTTGTGATGATGTTTAGACCACGAAATTCGGAAAAACAATATTTTTCGACCAACTCATTCCCACGCATGCAAAGAAGGCGGCTGCGCAAATGGACAAAGCATTTCACGAGATAGACCCTGCTGCATCACACTGAATCCCGACGGATCACTCAACTTCGCCAACCATCGTTTGCGGGCAGCAGCGATTTCCTCAGGAAACAAAAGGGCCATTCGCCCGTTGAGCGAGAATGCGGGGAAATGCACCAACTCCGACACATGCACCGCCACTAACTATATTTGCAGCAACAGCGGAAACTGCCAAAGTTCATCCAATGTTGGCGCTTGCAGCGGTTCGCCCAGCCCGCAACCCGGCAATGGATGAATCAGACGATGCTCAGTGAAACCATCGTCGCCGAGGCGCTTTCCCCAAGCATTTTCTCGCTCATCCTGCTGCCGACGGAAAAGTGTAATTTCCGCTGCACGTATTGTTACGAAGACTTCGCAACAGGGCGGATGCAACCCAAGGTCGTAGAGGGCATCAAGGCCTTAGAGCATCTGGATGGCTACATTTGCTATGCAGCCAAACCCAATTCCTTGATGATTCGCGCCAACGGCCGGATCGGCAAATGCACCGTTGCCCTCAACGACGACCGCAACGATCTCGGGAAGCTCCATGCCGATGGCACCATCGAGGTTGCAAACGACAAACTACGCTTGTGGATGAATGGCTTTTCGGATCTATCCGAACAATCGCTGGGCTGCCCGCTCTCGAGCTTGGCCACGACAAACTTGGCCACTATATAAGGTGAATCCGCATGCCGATCCGCATCGACCCAGACAAGATTTCCTTGGGAAAAAACGCAGAAGTGTTGTTTGAAGAGCAGGAAACCTCGACCGCGATTGAAGCATTGGCAAGCCAGCGTTTTGGCACATTGTCAACGAACGAAGTTTGCAATGGCACGAATCCTTCATGTAACAACACAAGTAATTGCTCTTTGGGCAGCAACACCAACTGCAATAACAAAGGTAGCTGTTTCGCTCCGAATCCAGGGCCCGGCCATGGGCCATGATGCATGCACACATGACAGGTAGACCACCATGACAACCCACAGCAACGACAGCCGCCGCAACTTCCTTCTCGGCACGGCCGCCACCGCGATCGCCGCGATCATACCCGTGGCAACGGCGGCGGCGGTCAATCCCGTCGCCACGCAGGCGCCGGCACACGGCCGCGCACTTCCCGAAACACAGACCTTCATGATGCAGGTGCTCGGCGATCTGCGCCAAGCACCGACCGGCCTGCAACTTGCCCCTGGCCAACTCTCCGAGCCGATCACGCTCGCGGGCAACGGCACCTATCGGGTGAAGATCAGCCCCACGGACATCACCACGCGCTTCGGGCCGATCTACAAACTGGTTCTGGCCGATGCCCATGGCATGCCGCTTGAAGAAATGAATATCGGCAGCGACACCACCGCGACCTTCACCCGCCACGGCGTGCAGGTCTACGCGCTGTCGATCGAACAAGCGCTGTAAGCATCTATCGCCACGCCCGATTGCGCTTGAAAACGCGAACGCCCGCGGTTCGGCGGGCGTTCGCGTTGCCGGAGGCGGCGCCAGCGCGGCGCCGCCTCGTCCATGCGTCGGCTTACTTTTCTTGCAGCAACGCTTCCGTGGTGATGCGGATCTTGACCTCGTCGCTGACGTTGGGAACGTAGGCGCTCAATCCGAAATCGCTACGCTTGACCGTGGTGGTGGCGTCGAAGCCCAGCGCCTGCACCTTGTGCATCGGATGCGGACCGGCGCCATTCAGGGTCACCGCCAGCACCACCGGCTTGGTCGTGCCCTTGATGGTCAGATCGCCGGCCACCTTCAACTTGTTGGCGCCAGCCGCGGTGACCTTGGTGCTCTTGAAGGTGGCGGTGGGAAATTTGGCCGCGTCGAAGAAATCGGCGCTCCTCAGATGCTCGTCGAGCTTGGCGGTGAAGGTGTTGAGACCCGACAGCGGCAGGGTCACGTTGACGCTGGATTTGCTCACGTCCTGGGCGTTGTAGATCAGGGTGCCGTCGATGTCGCCGAAATTGGCGGACGGGTTGGAAAAACCGAAGTGACTCCACTGCACCAGCACGTCGGTATGCGCGGGATCGAGTTTGTAGGTGCCGGAAACACCTTTGAATGCGGCGGCGGCGGCCGGCGCGGCGAAGGCCGTGCTGACCGGCGCGGCGACGACGACGGCCAGAGACAGGGCGAGCGGAAGCAGGAGATTGCGGGTCTTCATGGAGAGGCTCTCTTGGTTGAAATGACGAATGGCATTGCAGCAGGCAGGGAGCCTGCGACCGCCCGGACAATGGCCGGGCCCGATTTACGCAATCCGTGCGGCCTCGTCGAAACTCAGGCGTGGCAAGCGCGGGTGCAGACCCTTGGGATCGCCATGACCGAGGTTGACCAGGAAGTTGGACTTGATCGTGGTACCAGCGAAGAATGCCGCATCGACCTTGGCGTTGTCGAAGCCGGACATCGGGCCAGCATCCAGGCCCAGCGCGCGCGCGGCCAGGATGAGGTAAGCGCCCTGCAACGAACCGTTGCGGAACGCAACCTCGCTGCGGCCTTCGCGCGGGCCATCGAACCAGCTCTTGGCGTCGGTGTGCGGGAATAGATAGGGCAGCTTTTCGTGGAAGTCTTCGTCGTGGGCCACGATCACCGTCACCGGCGCGGCCAAAGTCTTGGCCAGGTTGCCTTCGGACAGCGCCGGCTTGAGTTTTTCCTTGCCCTGCGGCGAGGTCACGAACACGAACCGCGCCGGACTGCCATTGGCGCCGGTCGGCCCCCACTTCACCAAGTCGTACAGGGCGCGCAACGTGGCTTCGTCGACCGGTTTGTCCAGAAACGCATTCTGGGTACGGGCGGTGCGAAACAACTGGTCAAGGGCGGCGGCGTGCAAGGCGTCGGACATGCGGGATACTCCTGTGTTGACAAAAGCGCCAGATGACGGATGAAGCGCCATCCCGACGCGAGGTGGCCAGTGTAGAGTGAAGCAACTCTCGCAACAGCCCATCGCGCTGCAATGGATTACTACCAAAGGTGAAACGATTGGATGAGTGTTGGGCGATAAGCGACGGACATGCCGGTAACGCTCGCCAGGCCGAGGCCTTGGCCGCGGCACTGGCCGTGAACCCGGCACAACCGCCACAGACGCTCGTGTTGCAACCGCACATGCCATGGCGCTGGTTGGCTCCGCGGCGTCTCCCCGGCGCGACACGCGCTTACGGCCCTGACTTCGCCGATCTGCTGCGTCATCCGCCAGCGCTGGCAATCGGCTGCGGCCGCCAAGCCGCGCTGGCCACGCGCCTATTGCGCACGCGCGGCAGCCAGGTGGTCCAAGTGCTGGACCCTCGCCTACCAACGCGACATTGGGACATGCTGGTCGTGCCGGAGCACGACCGCCTGCGCGGGGACAATGTGCTCCCCCTGCTCGGCAGCCTGCATCCGGTCGACGATGGCTGGCTGGCGCAGGGACGCGCGGCCTTTCCCGAACTGGGAATGTTGCCCTCGCCGCGCACCGGCTTGCTGGTCGGCGGCCCTGCGGGCCTAGCACCGTGGAACAGCGCACAGGCCAGCGCCGCCTTCGACGCGATTGCCACGCACCTGCGTGCAACTGGCGGTAGCATCCTGGCCAGCGCCTCGCGGCGCACACCAGCGAAAGTCGCTGCCGCCCTGCGGCGTGTCTTTGCCGATTTACCGGGCGTGATCTGGTGCGATGAGCGCGACGGCGCGAATCCCTATGCCGGCATTCTTGGCTGGGCAGAGCGCCTGGCCTGCACGCCGGACTCGGTGAACCTGCTGTCCGAAGCGTGTGCTACGCGCACGCCGGTACGCGTGCTGATGCCCGAACTAGCCTGCGGTCGTGCCCAGGCTTTTCATCGTGCGCTGCACGAGCGCGGACGACTCACTAGTACACATGATGCCGGCGACGCTACTGCCGCCGGCATCGAACCACTCCGCGAGACCGCACGCATCGCAGCGTGTATTCGCGAGCATCTGCGAGCGGGTTGAACAGCAACACCCGACAGCACGCCCACGTCGAGGGTGCGACGCGGGCGAATGCTTTTACGCGCGGTAACTTACGGATTGCTGGGAGAGCGCGGCACGCCCGCCGGCGCCGCATCCAACGCACCGATCAGCAGGCGCACGTCCGGCGTCCCCAGGCCCACCGTGTAGTTGTACTTGCCCTGGAGCGGCACATCGTTGCTGACCACGCCGTTGTAACCCGGAATGTCGCGGTGGAACGCTTTCGGATAATTGGCCGCCAGCCGGTACAGGTACGGGTTGAGATTTCCCTGACGCCCCTGCTTTTCCACCAGCAGCGCGGCGACGCTGGCGAACTCAGGCGCGGCGACGCTGGTGCCGATGGCTTCATGCATTTGACCATTGTAGGCCAGCAACGCCGCACTGGCGCCAATCTTGCGGCCTTCCTGGCAAGGCTGCGTCGCCGAACCGGGACAACCGCCGACCAGCATGCCGACATCGGGCACTAGCCGCATCTGCCCGTAGCGGCAGCCCAGCGCCCGCAATTGATAGAGCGGACGGTTGAAGATCGTACTGACGCCTCCACCAGCCCCCCAATAGCCACCGGCCAGTATCGCGCCCTTGCCATAATAATCCTTGGCGGTCAAGGGATCGGCATAGGCGGTTTCGCGCAGGTAGCTGGAGTCCGCACTGCCCTGTTTGTATGCGGTGAACAGATTGCCGCCACCGACCGCAGTCACGTGCGGATCGGCGGCGGGATATTGGACGCCAAGCACATAGCGACCGTCCTTACCATCGACCCAGTAATTCGTGTCCGCACAACCCAAGCCGCCGTTGTCACCGCTGGCAGCGATGAAGGTGATGCCCTGCGCATTGCCCTGCCGAAGCAGTTCATCGTAGGCGCGCAATAGCGAGGTTAAGTCCTTGCCGCCGTTGTAGGCTGGAGTTCTGTACAATTCGCAGCCGCCGAGCGAGAGACTGACTACGTCCGCCTTGTTGTCCCGCACGATCTGCCGATAACCAGCGTAAATCGATTCATCGCTGAAATCAGGTATCACGTACAGAATGACATTCGCCCCCGGCGCACCGCCCAGCACCGTTTCCACATCCAGCGCCGCCTCGGGCGCTGCGCTGCTTTTATCATTGATGACAGGCTTGGCACCGGCCACATAACGGCGCGCATATAACTTCGGATTGACATGGCCTGCACCATTGCGGCTGAAATTTTGCTGGTTAAAAAACAGATCCACGTCCGAGTCCAGCACATCGCTGGCCATCAGGATGGCGACGGTTGTGCCAGTCCCGTCGAGGCGGCGGTGATGGCCGGGCGGCCCGATCATCGCCTGGTAGGACGGATAGTCGTAGGCCTGTTTCAGATCGTTGTAGGCATAAGGGCCGGTGGGGCTATTGAGGTTGTCCAGCTGTGCCTGATTCAGTTGCTTTATTATCGAATTCACCTGATACGGCGGCAGACCGCGGTCCAGGCCGATGACGGTAGCGCCACTGTCGCGCAGGGGCGCAGGCAATTGCAGGGGACTGTCGGAGGCGAGGCGGTCCCGCTTGCCCGCTTGCAGATCCGCAGTCAAAGACACAGCGAACAGACGCTCGACATCGTCCGCGCTGGCGCTGACGTGCAAGGTCTCGCCCTGCTGGGTGACGGTCATATGCGCGCCCTCCAGAGCGGCACGCACCTGCGCCACCTGCGCCGGGAGTGGGCCGAAGCGGCTCGCGAATTCTTCAGGCTTCAACCACTGATGGTAGTGCGGCGATTGCGGATCCTGCATCTCCGCCAGCAACGCGTCCAAGCCTGCTTGATCGCGCAACGGAAGATGCACATCGAAGGTGACCGGGGCAGCACGTAGCGCGGTGGTCATCGCATCCAGCGTGCGGTTCTGGAGCGTGGGGTTCTGGGTTGCTTGTGCGCCACTACACAGGAGCATGGCAGCGGACAAGACCGTGGTCAGCAACCGCTGGTGAGGCATACGATTAATCATGGGAGATATCTTCATATAATATATAAATAGAGCAGGTGAACCTTATGCACACCTGCCGCGATGCCAGATCCGCATCGCGCCCACGTCGACGCTGCGACGCGGGCGCGTGCTTTTACAGCGCGGCCTTACGGATTGCTGGCAGAACGCGGCACGCCCGCCGGGGCCGCATCCAACGCCCCGATCAGCAGACGCACGTCCGGGGTGCCCAGGCCCACCGTGTAGTTGTACTTGCCCTGGAGCGGCACATCGTTGCTGACCACGCCGTTGTAACCAAGAATGTTACGGTGGAACGCTTTCGCATAATTAGCCGCCAGCCGGTACAGGTATAAGTTGAGATTTCCCTGACGCCCCTGCTTTTCAACCAGCAGCGCGGCGACGCTGGCGAACTCGGGCGCAGCGACGCTGGTGCCGATGTACCCATGGAATTTACCCTTGTAGGCCGCCACCACCGCACTGGCGAAAGGCACACGGCCTTCCTGGCACGGCTGCGTCGCATTATCGGGACAACCACCGACCAACATACCGACATCGGGCAACAGCCGCATCTGGTCGGAACCGCCGCCCAGCGCCCGCGATTGATAGACAGGACGTTTGAAGATCGTACTAACACCTCCACCAGCCCCCCAGTAACCACCGGATAGCATCGCGCCCACATTGTAATAATCCTTGGAAATCAAAGGATCGGCATAGGCGGTCTCGCGCACGTAGCTGGAGTCGCCGCTACCTTTCTTGTAGGCGGTGAACAGATTGCCACCACCGACCGCGGTCACGTGCGGATTGACTGCGGGATGGTCGACACCCGCCACAAAGCGACCGTCCTTGCCATCGACAGCGTAATTCGTGTCCGCACAACTCAAGCCGGCGTTGTCGCCGCTGGAAGCAATGAAGGTGATGCCCTGCGCGTTGCCCTGCCGGAACAGCGCATCGTAGATGCGGAGTACCGGGGTGCCGTCCTTGCCGCCGTTGTAGGCTGGGGTGAAGTACAACTCGCAAGCACCGAACGAAACACTGACCACATCGGCCTCGTTGTCCTGCACGATCTGCCGATAACCGGCGAGAATCGATGCATCGCTGATATCAGGTATCACGTACAGAATGACATGCGCACCCGGCGCACCACCCAGGGCCATTTCCACATCCAGTGCCGCTTCGCCCCCTGCCTCATCGTTTCCCTCTTGGATTCCAGGCTTGGCACCGGCCACATAACGGCGTGCGTACAGCTTCGGATTGACATGGCCGGCACCATGGACGCTGAACTTTTCCTCGTCGAACAGCATGTCCACGTCCGAGTCCAACACATCGCTGGGAATCAAGATGGCGATGGTCGTGCCTGTCCCGTCGAGGCGTTGGTGATGGCCAGCCGGACCGATCGTCGCTTGGTAGGACGGATAGCCGTAGGCCTGCTTCAGATCGTTGTAGGTATAAATGCCGGTGGGGCCACGGCGGTTATCCAGATTGACCAGCGGCATTTGCTTGGAATCCAGATGATACGGCACCGAGCCGCGTTGCAGGCCAGTGACGACGGCACCGCTATTGCGCAGGGCCGGCGGCAATTGCAAGGGGCTGGCAGCCGTCAGGCGAGCCTGCTTGCCCGCTTGCAGCTCCAAGGTCAAAGGTGCAGCGAACAAACGCTCGACACTGTCCGCGCTGGCGCTGACGTGCAAGGTTCCACCCTCTTGGGTGACGTTCATATGCGCGGCCTGCAGGGCAGCACGCACCTTCGCTAATTGCGCCGGCGACGGGCCGAAGCTGCTCGCGAATTCGTCAGTCGTCAACCAATGATGGTAGTTCTTCGATTGCGGATCCTGTCTGTCCGCCAGCAACGCGTCCAGACCTGCCTCATCGCGCAACGGTAGATACACATCGAAGTTGACGGGTGTAGCGCGCAACGCACTGGTCATCGCGTCCAGGTTGACGTTCTGGAGTGCGCCGTTCTGGTTCTGGACCGCTTGAGCACCACTGCACACGAGCATGGCAGCGGACAAAGCGGTGATCAGCAACCGCTGTTGGAGCATACGATCAATCATGGGAAATCTCTCCATTGGGTAGAGCAGGTGCGCGATGCATCGCGGCAGGTGTACATAAGCCTGAAGCGGCACACACAGCCTGGCACAAAATTTTACTGACAGCAGGGGATTAGGAACGACTTAGACGATGACAGAAAAAATCCATCGCCATTGCGCTTGATTCGATAAAAACCACTATGGACATTTGCAATGCATAAGTTACTGCTTATTGCATCCAAAACTTTGACGCCATCCCATATTTGAGATTTTGGAAATAAAATACTCCGCTGTTCGAACGATGAAACGCCGCGCATCAACTTAATCGCACATGCACATCGTCACGCCAGGCCCCTTACCATCCCGCGCCTTAATTCCGCGTAAAACACAATGCCTGCGCAGCAAACCTGAAATGCCGCTAGCTGAAACGTCGTTAACGCAATGTCGATGCACTCTCTCCGCGAATTTACCGCGTGCCCCTACATGGCTTACCGATCCTCGCCGCGTTGTTGTCGCTCCACTCGTCGCCTCGCCGATGCTGCTCATAAACCCTATGCGTTGCTCGCTACGCCACGCATGAATCCCATTTTAATAAATGGACAAAACCAGATCCAACAGGCACGGCGCATCATCGTCCTCATCAACATGCGCCATGTCCCGAACCTGATCGCTTTCAACGACAGCGCTCAAACGAGCGCTCGCCGCTGTTTGACACCATCACGCCACGGCAGATGTTCCTAACCGTAGACGCACACTTGCGAACGTGTACATTCTGTCCAATCACACTGCAGAGTACATGCGATGATTCAAACTCCCCCCTGGTTATTGGGCTGTGCAATGGCGATAGTAGCGGTCACGGCGATGGCCGCATCGCGCGAGAGCAAACCGCTGGTGATCGGCCATCGCGGCGCCAGCGCGCTGCGCCCGGAACACACGCTGGCGTCTTACGCCAAGGCCATCGCCGACGGCGCCGACTACATCGAACCGGATCTGGTCTCGACCAAGGACGGCGTGCTGGTGGCGCGCCACGAAAACGAGATCGGCGGCACCACCGACGTCGCTACCCATCCAGAGTTCGCCGCGCGCAAGACGGTCAAGCAGATCGACAGGCAGCGCGTGGAAGGCTGGTTCACCGAAGACTTCACCCTGGCCGAACTGAAGACCTTACGCGCACGCGAGCGCCTGCCAGAACTGCGCAGCACCGCCTTCGACGACCAATTTCAGATCCCCACTCTCGACGAGATCATCGATTTCACCGCGGCCGAGTCGGCCACGCGCGGACGCCTGATCGGTCTGATCCCGGAAATCAAGCACGGCACCTACTTCAGCACGCACGGCCTGGCAATGGAGGGCAGGCTGCTGAAGACACTGGACGCACACACCTACACGCGCCGCGCGCCGGTGGTGATCCAGTCGTTCGAAATCGGCAACCTGAAAGCACTGCATCGCACACTTGGCCGCACGCATCCGAATGTACGCCTGGTGCAGCTGCTAGGCGACCCGAACGCGCGCCCAGGCGATCGCTTGAACGACGGTCCGACCTACGCGCAGATGGGCACTGCCCAGGGGCTGCGCGCAATCGCCAAATACGCACAATGGGTCAGCCCGAACCTGCGCGCGATCGTGCCGGTGGATGCGGATGGCGCTTTGGCCGGGCCAACGGCTTTCGTCGCCGATGCACATGCGGTTGGCTTGCAGGTGGTGCCCTATACCTTCCGTCCCGAAAACAGCTTTTTGCCCAAACAACTGCAGGACGCGCGCGGCCCTGCCGCGATAAACGTCGCCGGCAGCATCGCCGAAATACACGCATTGCTCGCCGCCGGCATCGATGGCTTCTTCACCGACGACCCGGCAGTGGGGCGCGCAGCGGTGGATGGCACCCCGCCACCGACGCGTTGACGTCGCGATGCCGACGGTTGTCTGACAGCCTATCCAACGCCGTGTTCCGCTCAGCGCTCGGCAGCATCGCTCCCGCGGCCCTCAACGAACGACAGGCCCAAGCGCGCAGCCACGTCGCGGATCGTCGCACGTGCGGCTTCGATTTCGACACTAGGGGCGGTCAATTGCGCACGCCGGTCCAGCGTGCAGGACAGGCCAGCCTCCACCAGCACTGCATGTGCGGCATGCAGGCGCGCAGCCATCGTCGCCTCCAGCCAGCCGGCGTGCGCCAGCACGTCGATCAGCGTCGCGGTATCGCGCGGCTGTAGCAGCGCCGGTTGTTGCGCGGCACCGAGCAGCACGCCTGCCTGTGTCAGGAATTCCAGGTCGATCAATCCACCGGCGCCCTGCTTGAGATCGAAGCGCGCGGCATCGCTGCGGTCCAGCTCGGCCCGCATGCGCGCACGCATGCCACGCACGTCCTCGCACAAGGCCCCAGCTTCGCGCGTGCGCGCCAGAGTCTGCGCCCGCACCTGTTCGAAACGCTGCAACAACGCGGTATCGCCGGCGACGCCACGCGCGCGTACCAGTGCCTGATGTTCCCACGTCCAGGCACGGTCGCGTTGGTACTCGCTGTAGCTCGCTAACGACGACACCAGTGCGCCCTTGCCCCCATCCGGACGCAAACGCACATCAATGTCGTACAGACGCCCACCACCGGTGACCGTACCGAGCAGCGCGATCACCTTCTGTGCCAGCCGTGCGAACCAGCGCCCGCTCTCCATTACCTTAGGTCCATTGGAGACCTCGACGCTGGACGGATGGTCGTACAGAAACACCAGATCCAGATCCGAACCGATGCCCAGTTCCAGCCCCCCAAGACTGCCGTAGCCGATGATCGCGAAGCTGCCGCCTGGTACCTGACCATGCGTCGCGACAAGCTCGGCATGCGCCAGACGCAGCACCGTCACCACCACCGCTTGGGCCAGTTGCGCGAGCTGACGGGTGCTGTGGAGCACAGGCTGACGTCGATCCAGCGTGGCCAACGCAATGCGGAAACTCAACGCCTGACGCGCTTCGTTGAGACTGCGCAGTGCGGCCTCCGGATCGTCGTCGGCAGCGGCAACGGCGCTATCGCATAACTGCTGCATTGCGGTCGGCTCCGGCATTGGCGCGGTCACGCGGCTGTCGAGCAATTCGTCGAGCAGCAGCGGATGTGCGACCAGACGCTCGGACAGGAAGGCGCTACGTGCCAGCACATCGACCAGCCGTTCCAGCGCACTGGGTTGCTCGTCGAGCAAGGCAAGGTAACTTGCACGACGCAGCACCGCCTGTAGCAAGCCGAGCACCCGGTGCAGCGCGGCATCGGCCTGCGCCGCGCGCGCGGTGGCATGCAGCAGCGCCGGTACGACACGATCCAGACGCGCGCGGGCGGCATCGGACAGACGACGCACCCCCTGCGACTGCGCAAACCCGCGCAACGCCTGATCGGCCGCTTCGGCCGCGGCAAAGCCGGCCTCGCGCAACACCTGCGCACGATCGCCGGCAACCATATTGCGCCAGTAATCGGCTAGCGCGTCCGACGCCGGCGTGCGCCCGCGCGGCGCCAACAATTGGGCGAATTCGGCAGCAACACGGTCGCGCTGGCATTGCAACGCCGCATACAACTCGGCCCAGTCGGCATAGCCGAGACCGAAGGCGATGCGCGCGCGGTCCAATGGATCTTCCGGCAACGCATGCGTCTGCGCATCGCGTAGCATTTGTAGGCGATTCTCGACCCGACGCAGGAAACAATACGCCTGCGCCAGTGTTGCTCCATGAGCTTCCGCAACCTGACCGGCCGCGATCAATGCGTGCAAAGCAGGCAATAAGCGGGGTTCGCGCAGTGTCGCTTCGCGGCCACCGCGAATCAGTTGCAGCGATTGCACCAAGAACTCGATCTCGCGAATGCCGCCAGCACCACGCTTGATGTCGTCCAGGCGATCGTGGCGGGCCACTTCGGCGATGATCGCCGCCTTCATCGCGCGCAGACCATCGAGCGCGGTGTAGTCCAGATAGCGTCGGTATACGAACGGACGTAGCGACTGCAGCCAGTGTTCGCCAGCGGCGACATCTCCGGCCACCGTGCGCGCCTTCAGCCATGCATAGCGCTCCCAGTCGCGGCCTTCACGCTGGAAATATTGGTCCATGCCGGCGAACGACAACGCCACCCGGCCGGCATTGCCGAATGGGCGCAGACGCAAGTCCACGCGGTGCACGAATCCATCGATGGTTGTTTCGTCGAGGAGCCGAGCCAGGCGCTGGCCGAGACGCGCAAAGTACTCCTCGGCGGCAAGCGGACGCGCGCCATCGGAATCGCCTCCCTGCGGATAGGCATAGACCAGATCCACGTCGGAAGAGAAATTCAATTCGCCGCCGCCGAGCTTACCCAGGCCAAAGACCACCAGCCGCTGCACACTGCCATCGGCAGCACGGACTACGCCGTGGCGCGCGGCGAACTCGCTTTCCAGCGCCTGCAATGCAAGCGCCAGGCAGTCTTCGGCAAGCTGCGTGCTGCCGGCAAGGGTCGTCTCGACGTCGTCCAGTCCCACCACGTCGCGCCACACCAGGCACGCCGAGGCGGCGGCACGATAACGGCGCAGCAGCGCAGGCCACGTCGCCGGTTGCGCCGGGTCCAGCACCGGCAACGGCAGCGGCGCCGGATCCGGTTGCGCAAGATGGGCGAGCAACGCTGGCTGCCGGCACAGCGTGTCGAGCAGAAAATCGCTGGCAAGCAGGGCACGCGCAAGGTCAGCATCGAAATCGGGACAGGACGGCCATGGCTGTGCCGCCACGGCTTGGCGCAACCGCGCCAGCTGACGGGCGAGCGTGGGCTGGAGAACTGCGGGGACCGATTGAGCGACAGTGGACATCGGCAGATTCTGGCATTGTCGCGTGCGCGCAGACAGCCTCTACGTATTAACGCCAGCGCAGCAACAACAGGCATAGACAGCATATGCGGCACAGTCGGCCAGAACCAACGACAAGGGCGCAATAAAAGAGACGGCGTGATAGTCGACGTCCCCGATTCCGAGGGGACAGCATCAAACCTGAGATTTCAGCTCGACCAACCAATCCCCGAGCCTACCACCTGCAACAGGTCATGACAGCATCGTCGCTATGGTCTGGGTTTGACCAATCGATACTACTTTTTGCCGCCGACTTTTGCGGCCTTATCGTCGACATGCGCGCATAACCGACCATCGCCCCAAGGCACTATGTCCGAGCGCCGGAAGAGTCTGCATCGCGTGCTGGATGTTCGTGCCGCTGAACTGATGCGACATGCCGAAGCCGTTGCTCTTTTGCTCGGCCACAATGCCGCTTTTGTCGGCGTTGAAGTGCAAATGATCCACACGAGTCAGCCCACGCTCCCGAGCATTCAGAGCCACACTTGGGCGAGCTTTTGTTCGTCGGCACTATTCCGTAGGATTTCGAGGGAGGTGGGGCAGAGAAAATATCGCCGTTAAAAAAACCCACTGGCAGCGAACTGCCAGCGGGCTTTGCTCCCATCCCCCACGTCGGGATGCGGCATGATCTTGAGCGCGTTTTTAGAAGAATGCACGCTGCAGTGCAAAATAAAACTGCATAGTTCATTTTGTTTGGATACTGCGCTTTCTGTCTACATTTTCCAGCACACAGCGTCCTATGACGAATCGGACCGAAGCGCAGGATGCACTCATGAATAATGGATGCCGATGTCTGCGCAACCTGGAGATGAGGACGTCTGGTACTGTGCGCCAACGATGTGGCCGAGCCATCATTGAAGCAATTTCAATCGCACTCCAGCGGAGAACACCCCTCGCGCCACAATCACCACTATCAGGGATCATGGCGCACTGTCGGATCCAGCGAGCAGTTCTGGCGCGCACAGGAACGCCAGCTTGCGTGCACGCGGCAGGCGTTTGAGCACCCATTCGGCGCGGGCAGCGGCGGCACGGTCCGGGTAGAGCCGGCTTGCCAGTAACCGTAACGGCGGATTGGCACGGGTGTACTTGGCGCCGCTGCCGCGCAGGTGCGCCTGGTAGCGCGCCTGCAGGTCGGGGGTAATGCCGGCGTAGTAGCTACCGTTGCGGCATTCGAGCAGATACAGGAACCAGGGTGTGGACACGGCCATGGTTGCATTATGCCGACCAAGCGGTGGCGCTGAACCGCTTGCATCCGATCTTTAACGCAAAACCACCCCCTTGCCAGCGCATGACACACACCGGCATACCGCAGTCACCACACAGGCGGATAAGGTCACCACCGGCGCGCAGCCGCCGATGCCCAAGCTCTCTCCCTTGGACATCGGCGGCGCGGCCGGCTCTATTGTTTAACGCATGTACCGAGCACGGCGCCAGATGCCGATGCTGCACTCAGGCCGCCTGCGCCGTTCCCGCACGGCGCCGCGCCCGCACGGCCTGCGCCAAGCGTTCCAGCACCTGTACCGAGGTGTCCCAATCGATGCAGCCGTCGGTGATGCTCTGACCGTAGACCAGCGGCTGGCCGGGACGCAGATCCTGGCGACCACCACGCAAATGGCTTTCTATCATTACGCCAACAATGCGAGGCTGCCCGGCTTCGAGCTGGCTGGCGATGTCCTGTATCACTTTGGGTTGGTTATCCGGATTCTTGGCGCTGTTGGCGTGACTGGCATCGATCATCAGCCGCGCCGGCAACCCGGCTTTCTCAAGCAACTGCGCGGCAGCGGCGACGCTATCGGCGTCGTAGTTGGGTTGCGTGCCTCCGCGCAGAATCACGTGGCAATCCGGATTACCGGCAGTGGCCGCGACAGCGGTGTATCCATCTTTGGTCACTGCCAGGAAATGGTGCGGATGCGAGGCCGCACCAACCGCATCGACAGCGATCTTGACGTCGCCGCTGGTGCCGTTCTTGAAACCGACCGGACACGACAGGCCGGAGGCCATCTCGCGATGCACCTGACTTTCGGTGGTACGCGCGCCGATCGCGCCCCAGGCCACCAGGTCGGCGATGTATTGCGGCGAGATGATGTCGAGGAATTCCACGCCGGCCGGCAGGCCGAGGCGGTTGATATCGCGCAGCAGGCCCCGCGCCAGACGCAGGCCCTTGTTGATGTCGAAGCTGCCGTCGAGATCGGGATCGTTGATCAGGCCCTTCCAGCCAACCGTCGTGCGTGGTTTCTCGAAGTACACCCGCATCACGATCTCCAGCGCATCGCCATAGGTGTCGCGCAACGGGCGCAAACGCTGCGCATACTCCAACGCCGCCAACGGGTCGTGGATCGAGCAGGGACCGATCACCACCGCCAAGCGGTCGTCCTGGCCATGCAAGATCGCGTGCAGCGCCGCGCGCGCGGTGGCGACGGTCTGCGAGGCGCTCTCATCGCAGGGCAACAAGGCCAGCAGTTGCGAGGGCGGGGTCAGCGGTTCGATCTTGCGGATGCGCAAATCGTCAGTATGGGGAGCCATGGGCATTTCTCATCGGGTGGCTGGGTGGTGCCAGATCCAGCGGCATGAAAAAAGCCGCCAGGTTCGCTGGCGGCTTTCGGGATGCGGCTGAAGTGTCCTTCAGCTTGAACGCCATCCTTCCTCCGCCAGCGGCATCGGAAAGCCGTAATACCAAAAGTAAAAGCTGCGGCAGGAAGCGATCATGGACACAGTGATAGCACAGGGTTGGAGAAAACACCACAGTTGCCGATGCAACCGATACGGCCGTGAAGCAGGCACGGAGGACTGGACATGCGCAGCATAAAAAGCATCGCTTCCATCGCATTGCCGGGCACCGCGACCGGTCACGCGGAAGAAAACGTAAACCATCGGCAACTGTAACTTTACCGAACTGCCCGCTATGGCACTTAAAAATCGAACACATACTCCGCCGCCACTTCGCGACCGACCGCGTCGTACAGCGTGGTGTTGTAGAACTGGTAGCCGTAGTAGCGCTCTTTGTTGTCGTAGCCGACGGTGTTGAACACGTTGTTGACGTACAGGTTGACCTTCATCTTCGGCGTGATGCGGTAACCGGCGGTGAGGTTCCAGTACAGCGCCGGGCCGACGCGGCCGAAGTAGCGGATGGTGCTCTCGCCGAAGTGGCGGTTCCCCCTGTCGGTGACCCGGCATTCGGCCGAGGGACTAGGCTGATAGCCGTCGTCGAAGCGCGTGCAGGTCCCCCAATTCACCGCCTCGGTGGAACCGAAGCGTTTGGCATACACGGTCAGATCCAGCGGGCCGCCATTCTCCCAATGCACGCTGCCGCGCAGCTTGGTGCGGACCTTTTGATCGCGCAGGTTCTTGTCGTCGTCGGTGCGGTAGGTCTGTTCGTGATAGCCGATCAGGTTGTTGTAATCCAGCGCGAAGTTGAAGTTGCCCCAGCGCGCGGTGGTCAGGCGGTACTTCAGTGCGGCGTCGATACCGGACACACGCATCTGCGCGATGTTGATCGGCCCTTGTTCGATGCCGGTCACGCGGCCGGCGGCATCGCGCGACACCCGCGAAACGATGCGCGTGCAGTATTCGGCGCCACCGGGATTGACCCACACGCCGCCAGCAGTGGTCAGGCCGGTGCGACACCCCGCCTCGGCGCTGAGGACCTCGTCGCGATTGAGGTCCTTGATCATGTCCTGCAGGCGGATCTTGTAGTAGTCCGTGGTCAGCGACAGGCCTTCGGTGATATCCCAGACGAAACCGGTGGTCACCGAGCGTCCGTGTTCCGATTCAAGGTCCGGGGTGCCGCGACGATTGACCTGCATCAGGTAGTAGACGTCGCTGTTCTCGGCGTTGCAGGCACCGGTGAGGTAATACCCTTTCTGGATGCAGCGATATTGGTCGATCACCGTTTGCTGGGTCGAGCTGGGTTCGCCGAGCACGTATTGCATATCCGGGGCACGGAAGCTGGTGGCGACGCTACCGCGCAACAACAGCGTGCTGAGCGGTCGCCATTCCAGCCCTGCGCTCCAAGTGGTGTCGCTCTGCGTGCCGATGGCCGTGCCGAGATCGCTGCTATAGGAGCGATAGTCACCATAGCGGTCGTGACGCGCCGCGAGGCTTGCATTGAGCGAGGACAGCAGCGGCACATTGAATTCGATGCCGCCGGAATAACGCAGGCGTTCGCCACCGCCATGATCGACCACGTCCAGCGGATAGCAGTTGTTGGCGCAGGGATCCGGCACGAGTCGGTAGCCTTGCTTGGCCACTTCGCCGACCGCGGCGAACTTGATTGGCCCAGCCCATCCCTGGATCAGTTCACCGGTGATGTTGGCGCTGGCCTGGTTGACCCACGAATCGGCGCGGTTGTCCGCCTTGACCGCCAACGCGTTGTACTGGGCACCGGTGAGTGGCTGGTACCAGCGGTCTTCGTTCAGCGCGTAGATCGGCGTTCCGTCGGCGGTACTGCCCAACTGCGGGCCAAGGAAGTAGTCGGTGGCCTTCTGGGTGTCCACCGTCCGCACGTACTCGTCGACGGTATAGCGCGCGCGGCCAATCGCCACTTCCCAATCGAAGCGGTCGGCGAGGCGGCCCTTGAGGCCAGCGCTCAGATCCCAGGAAAATTCCTTGGTGATATTGGCCAGGTTCTTCCAACCGCCGGATTCGTAGCGGGTCAACTGGCGGATCGCATACAGGTTGCGATCACTATCGGTGTCGTGGAACGGGCCAAGGTAAACGTAGGGCGGATCATAAGTCCAGTAGCCACGGCTCTTGGTCGTCGACAGCGTACTCCAGGCCTGCACGCCATTGTCGAAATCGAACGTGCCGTACAGATACGCCGAGCCGTTGTCGCCGCCCTTGGCGGCCAGCCAGTCGGCGTAGTCATGCGCCATCCCGCAATAGCGACCACGATTGCGCACCGTATCGCTGTTGTAGTCGTAACTCAGCCGCTGTGCATCGATGAACTGGCCACCGAAGCGCGCGCAGGTGCCGCTGGGCGGAGCCAGGCGTTGATTGCTGTCGGCATCGATCAGGCTCAAGCCGGTGAATGGATTGAAGCCGTATTTACGCGCCTGCGCGGTCCAATTGCTGTACGACTCGTCGTTCTGAGAATCCACCTTCGGTCGTTCGCCCACCGACAGCGGATCGCGTCGCGTCCACTGCAATGCGTAGGTGAGATTCCACTTGTCGCCGCCGTGACCGCCGACCCAGGACAAGTCGAACACGTCGCGCCCACCTTCGGTCGCGGTGCCGCCACGCACACGTAGCTGGTTACCCTTGTAGCCCTTTTTCAGGATCACGTTGATGACGCCGGCCACGGCATCGGAGCCGTAGATCGCCGATGCGCCGCCGGTGAGGATTTCAATCCGCTCCACTGCCGCAGAAGGAATGTTGGCAAAGTTGGCGAAGTTACTCTCGCCGGCATAGGGCTGCGGATAGTCGGCGACGCGATGGCCGTTGACCAACAACAACGTACGCCCGGGGCCGAGGTCGCGCAGATTGATCGGCGCGGCGTTGGGCGTATGCGAACCGTATTTGGTGTCGGCCTCGACGCTGCCTTGCTGGTTGAGCGTCTTGAGTACGTCGTAGACGGTCAAAAAGCCTTCCTGCTGGATCTGCTGCGCGCTGATCACCACCACCGGCTCGACACCCTCCACCTCGGCGCGCTTGATCCGCGAACCGGTGACCACGACCTGACCGAGATCGGTGGCATCGGCGTCCGGACTGGCGCTTTGCGCCCGCGCGTCGGGGACGGCGTACAGCGCCAGCACGATGCCGAACGCGAGGGTGGTGAAAGACCGGATGTGCATGCGCTGTCCCCTGCGGCTAGAGATGGAGGTGCCGTCGCAACGCGACGGCGTGCAGCGTCCTTTTCGCCACCTCGCGCCCACGGCAGCGCAGCGCATGCCACCGGCACACGCCACCCTGCGCCGACCACGGCGCACAGAAAAAGGACGAACATACGGGCCTACAGCTCCCCTGATACCCGTACTCCCTAAGCTGCATGGCGTCGACAACCCTGTCAACACACTGACACGGGAGAGCTGTAGACGGTTTCGACATTGTGCGTGATTCGCCATCGCGCAGATGGATTCCCGCCGTAGCGTGGCGGCTGCCGGGAGACGGTCCGTGTACCGCCAGCACGGTGTCCGCCTCATCCTCGATTGCAGCGAAACGACGTATCGCTGCGGCCGAAGATCGGCCAGCCGGTGCTGTCCAGAAAATGTGCTGATCGAGTTGGCAGACCAGGGCAGCCCTGGTGACTCGCACGCGCTGTGAAAGTACAGCGTTTAGCACATCGACATGCCGGCCACGATGACCATCGCAACCGTGGCCGGCAACGGACAAAAAAGAGCCCCGCATCGCTGCGGGGCTCTTTTGACTGCGTGACGCAGGTTCGGCCAAGTCCGGCTGGATCAGAAATCCATGCCGCCCATGCCGCCCATGCCACCGCCCATGCCGCCCGGCGCGGCCGGCTCTTCCTTCTTCGGCGCTTCGGCCACCATCGCCTCGGTGGTGATCATCAGGCCGGCGATCGAGGAGGCGTTCTGCAACGCCGAACGGGTCACCTTGGTCGGATCCAGGATACCGAACGCGACCATGTCGCCGAACTCGCCTTTAGCAGCGTCGTAGCCGAAGTTGCCGGTGCCTTCCTTGACCTTATTGAGAATCACCGACGGTTCTTCACCAGCGTTGGTGACGATCGCGCGCAGCGGCGCTTCCATCGCGCGCAGCGCGATCTGGATGCCGTGGGTCTGATCTTCATTGTCGCCCGTGAGCGAACCGATCGCGCTCAGCGCGCGCACCAGCGCCACGCCGCCGCCGGGGACCACGCCTTCTTCCACCGCGGCACGGGTGGCGTGCAGGGCATCTTCGACGCGTGCCTTCTTTTCCTTCATCTCGATTTCGGTCGCAGCACCGACCTTGATCACCGCCACGCCGCCGGCCAGCTTGGCCATGCGCTCCTGCAGCTTCTCCTTGTCGTAGTCGGAGGAGGTCTCGGCAATCTGCAATTCGATCTGCTTGATGCGCGACTCGATCGCGGCCGTATCGCCGACGCCATCGATGATGGTGGTGTTCTCCTTGGAGACCTGCACCTTCTTGGCGCGGCCCAGATCCTTCAGGGTCGCCTTCTCGAGGGACAGACCCACCTCCTCGGAGATCACGGTGCCGCCAGTCAGCACCGCCATGTCTTCCAGCATCGCCTTGCGGCGGTCGCCGAAGCCAGGAGCCTTGACCGCCACGACCCTGACGATGCCACGAATGGTGTTGACCACCAAGGTTGCCAGCGCCTCACCTTCCACTTCCTCGGCGACGATCAGCAGCGGCTTGCCGGCCTTGGCCACGCCTTCCAGCAACGGCAGCAGGTCACGGACGTTGGAGATCTTCTTGTCGTGCAGCAGGATGAACGGATCGTCCAAGTCGGCCGACTGGCTCTGCTGGTTGTTGATGAAGTATGGCGACAGGTAGCCGCGGTCGAACTGCATGCCTTCGACCACATCCAGTTCGTTGACCAGGCCCGAGCCTTCCTCGACCGTGATCACGCCCTTCTTGCCGACCTTCTTCATCGCATCGGCGATGATCCTGCCGATCTCCTTATCGGAGTTGGCGGAGATGGTGCCGACCTGGGCGATCCCCTCGTCGCCATCGGCGGGCTTGCTGATCTTCTCCAACTCGACCACGGCGGCCGCAACCGCCTTGTCGATGCCGCGCTTGAGGTCCATCGGGTTCATGCCGGCAGCCACAGCCTTGGAGCCTTCGCGGATCAGCGCCTGCGCCAGCACGGTGGCGGTGGTGGTGCCGTCGCCGGCGTTATCGGACGTTTTGGAGGCGACTTCCTTCACCATCTGTGCGCCCATATTCTCGAACTTATCCGCCAGTTCGATTTCCTTGGCGACGGAGACGCCGTCCTTGGTGATGTGCGGGGCACCGAAGCTCTTATCGAGCACGACGTTGCGGCCCTTCGGGCCAAGGGTGGCACTGACGGCATTGGCGAGGATGTTGACACCGCGCACCATGCGCGAACGGGCGTCTTCGCCGAAACGGATATCTTTGGCAGCCATATGGGTAACTCCGGAATGCGTGATTTGGGGATGAGGAATCGACCGGCAACGCCGGGCTGAGAGCACAGGGAGCGCACTGCGCGTCCCGCGTCCAACCCCGCGCTGAGGCTTTTAGCCGACGACGGCCAGGACGTCGTCTTCGCGCAGCACCTTGTACTCGACACCTTCTGACTTGTAGCTGGAACCGGCGTACTGGCCGTAGATGACCTTGTCGCCAACCTTCAGCGCCGGCGCGCGCACGCTGCCGTTGTCCAGCGGCTTGCCGGGGCCGACAGCCACGACTTTGCCCTTGGTGGACTTTTCCTTGGCCGAATCCGGGATCACGATGCCGCCGGCGGAGATTTCGTCGGCTTCGATCGGCTGGACTACGACGCGGTCGTAAAGCGGCTTGATGCTCATTGAGAGAGACCTCTTAAGTAATTGACTGGTCTAAAAAATTTCGGCGGTATTAGCACTCGCGCATGACGACTGCCAGCAACGCTCGCGAAAAAACCCGGCACGCCGGGATGCGCAAGATGTAGTGCCACGACCAGATCTTTCAAGGGCCGCAAGCAAAAAAATTTCGCTCAGGCTGTTCCACAACACACACCAACCTCCAGGCAGCGCCCTGGGCACCCCGCCAAAGCCACGGCGACGTCCTTATACTGTTGGAGGTATGGCCTCGCCCGCGCTACGCTTGTTGTTCAGCACCTGCCCCGATGCGGCCAGCGCCACTCGGATCGCGCTAGCACTGGTCGGCGAACGATTGGCCGCCTGCGTGAGTCGCCTGCCCGGCCTGCACTCCACCTACCGCTGGCAGGGTACGGTGGAGCAGACCGACGAAGTACTGCTACTGATCAAAACCGCTGCCGACCGGCTGCCCGCATTACGGCAGCGGCTATGCGACCTGCACCCTTACGAGGTCCCCGAACTGGTCGAAGTCGAGGTTACAGATGGCCTGCCCGCCTACCTGCAATGGCTACATGCCCAAACCCGTGAAGAACTAGAAGAACCATAAGCCGATGAACTTGCTCCATCGTGTCACCGCCCTGTGCCTGCTGGCCATAGCCGCCTTCCCCACCTTAGCGATCAGCGAAAAAGACCTGCTGCCGGTGGACCAGGCCTTCGTGCTGAGCGCGCAGGCGCCCGAGCCCGGCCGCATCGTGCTGCACTGGAACATCGCCAAGGGCTATTACCTGTATCGGCACCGGATCGCGGTACGGGTGATCGACGGCTTCAAAGCCAATCCAACGCTGCAACTGCCGGCCGGACACAAGAAGACCGATCCGTATTTCGGCGAAGTGGAAACCTACCGTAACGAACTGACCGCCGTGCAAAGCGGCCTCGCCGCCCCCGGCACCACACGCCTGCAAGTGGAAGTGCGCTACCAGGGCTGTGCCGACGCCGGCGTGTGCTACCCGCCGCAGAAACGCATGCTCGAGGTGATGCTACCGGCGGCCGTTGCCGCGGATGCGGCGCCGCCGACCACGTCTGCGCTGCCAAGCAACCGCTCAGGTGGCGAGGAAAAACCGCTGCTCGGCGCCAGTGGCGCTACCGACGCGCTGCAAGGCCTGCCGCTGCCGTCGGACCAGGCCTTCGGCTTCGAAGCCATCGTCAGCGACGGCAATACCTTGCTGTTGCGCTTCACTCCCGCGCCAGGCTACTACCTGTACCGGGACCGCACCGCGCTGGCGCTGGAAGGCGCCCCCGGCATCCGCACAGGCATGCCGCGCTGGCCGCAGGGCCGCTCGCACCAGGACGAGCATTTCGGCAACGTGGTGGTCTACTTCAGCCAAAGCGAGGTGACCGTACCGCTGCAACGGCAGCGCACCAATGCCGCCGAGGCGACCTTGGTGACCACCTTCCAGGGTTGTCAGACTGACGGCATCTGCTATCCGCCCATGACGCGGCGCGTAAAGCTGTCGCTTCCCAAAGGCACGCTCACTCCGCCCGATCAAGCGACGGTGACGCCGCTACTGGTGAGCCCACTGGACAGCCGCCAGACCGACGCCAACAACGCGACCACCGCTGCCAGTCAAGCGACAGCGCCTGCGCCCAAATCCACGCCGGCTGCCTCGGCGCACAGTGACGCACACCGCGCCCCGCCGCCGCCCGCACCGCAAAACCTGCTGTGGATCCTGCTGCTAGCACTGGGAGGCGGTCTGGTGCTGAACCTGTTGCCGTGCGTGCTGCCGATCCTGTCGTTGAAGGTCCTGGGCTTGGCACAAAGCGGCGAAAGCCGCAGCCGCGCTCGCCACCATGCGCTCTGGTACACCCTGGGGGTATTGACCTCCTTCGCCGTGGTCGGCGGTATCGCCGTCGCCGCGCGTCTGCTGTGGGGCTTCCAATTGCAGCGCCCGGGCTTCGTCGCAGTGCTGGTGTATCTGATGTTCGTGGTCGGGCTCAGCCTGTCCGGCGTGTTCACCCTCAGCACCAATCTCGGCGGCCTGGGCCAATCGCTGTCGGCACGCAGCGGACCGGTCGGCGATTTCTTCACCGGCGTGCTGGCCTGCGTGGTGTCCAGTGCCTGCATCGGCCCATTCATGGGTCCGGCGCTGGGCTATGCGCTGACCGCACCGCCGGCCACGGCCATGCTGGTGTTCCTGACCCTGGGCCTGGGCCTGGCGCTACCGTTCCTGCTGATCGGCTTCGTGCCGTCCCTGGCCACGCGGCTGCCCAAGCCGGGTGCGTGGATGGAAACGCTCAAGCAAGTGCTGGCGTTCCCGATGTACCTGACCGCGATCTGGCTGCTCTGGGTGCTGGGCAAGCAACGCGGGGTGGACGCGGTGGCGCTGCTGCTGATCGGCGCCACGCTGCTGGCCCTGGGCCTGTGGTGGTTCGAGCGCGCACGCTGGCGCGGCCATGCGCTGGGGATGCGCGCGGCCAGCGTATTGCTGCTGCTGGCGCTGTTGCCGGCCTGGGGCGTGACACGACTGCCTCCGCCCAGTGCCACGATAGAAGAGGGCAATACCGTGGCCTATTCGCCGGAGCTGCTCGACCGTCTGCGCACCGACAACCGCGTGGTGTTCGTCAACATGACCGCGGACTGGTGCGTCACCTGCAAGGCCAATGAGCGCAACGTCTTCCGCAGCGACGCGTTTCGCGACACGCTCAAACGCGTGGACGCGGTGTACATGAAGGGCGACTGGACCAACGAGGACCAGCGCATCAGTGCCTTCCTCGCCGAGCACAAAGCGGTCGGCGTGCCACTGTACGTAGTCTACGGCCCCGGTGCGCCGCCGACCGTGCTGCCACCAGTGCTGACCCAGGCCGTAGTCGAAGACGCGCTGCTACGCGCGGCACGATGACCGCCACGCCGCGACGCCTGCTTGTGGTCGCGGCGGTCGCGGCGGTGCTGGGGATGATCGCCGCGCAGGGATGGCAACGTACGCGGCTGACGCGCTCAATTCCTGCGGCGCCCGTCGACGATCCCGCCGCACACGCGCTCGCCGCACGGCCCGGCGAGCACGCACCGACGCTGCGCCTCACCAAGCTCAATGGCGAACGCATCACCCTGGCGCAGTTCCACGGCAGGCCGCTGTTGATCAACGTCTGGGCCAGTTGGTGCGAACCGTGCGTGCGTGAAATGCCGGAACTGGAGCGTCTGGCGCGCAGGCCAAGCAAAGGCGGCTTGCAGGTGTTGGGCATCGCCCTGGACCGGGTCGAGGACGTGCGCGCATTCCTGCAACGGGTGCCGATCGGCTACCCGATCGCGCTGGAGACCCCCGGCCCGACCGACGCCAGCGTGCGCCTGGGCGACACTCGGGGCTTATTGCCTTATAGCGTGCTGATCGACGCCGATGGCCGCATTGTGAAACAGAAACTCGGTCCGTTCGCCGCAGGCGAGGCCGAGCGCTGGACACGCGACAGCAGCTCGCCAGCGTATTGAGCGGCACAACGCAGGCGATCCGGCACGGATTGGAACCGTGGCACCACAACGCCGACAAGATGCTCTTGGACGCGCGCCTAGCCCAGCGCAGGGGGGAATCCGCAAAGTCAAACGCATGCTTAAAACATCTGCAACTTCGCCGAACTGGACAGCAATGCCGGCTTCGCGCAGACTGCCGCCCTTTCCACTGCTGTGTCCCCGATGGCGCGACTGCTGCTACTGCATGGTCCCAACCTCAATCTGCTCGGCAGCCGCGAACCGGACGTGTACGGGCACGCCACGCTGGCGCAGATCGATGCGGCACTGCTGGCACAAGCCGATGCCGCTGGTCACCAGTTGGACAGCCTGCAATCCAACGCCGAGCATGTGCTGGTGGAGCGCGTGCAGGCCGCACGCGACGATGGTACCGCGTTCATCCTGATCAACCCGGCCGCGTTCACCCACACCTCGGTGGCGTTGCGCGATGCACTGGTGGCGGTGGCGGTCCCATTCATCGAAATCCACCTATCCAATCCGCACAGCCGCGAGCCGTTCCGCCACCACAGCTATTTCAGCGATCGCGCGGTCGGTGTGGTCTGCGGATTTGGTGCCGACAGCTACCGCTATGCGATGGACGCGGCGCTGACGCGGCTGGGAGCGGGCGCATGCGCCATCCCGGCACGCAGCATTCCTGTCTAAGTCGCCGGGCCACGCGCCCGGTCTTTATTCCGATTCACCTCACGAGGCCGTTATGGATCTGCGCAAAATCAAGAAGCTGATCGACCTACTGGAAGAATCCAATCTCGCCGAGATCGAGATCAAGGAAGGCGAGGAAAGTGTGCGCCTGGCGCGCACGCCCAAGGGCATGGTCGGCAGCGCGCCGCAGTACGTCTCCGCACCGCCGGCGGCTGTGCCTGCACCGACCGCCGCGATGCCGATGCATTCGCCGACCGAGGCCTCCACCGGCGGCAGCGCCAAGCCCGGCAACGCCCTGCCCGAGGGCCACGTGCTGCGTGCGCCGATGGTCGGCACCTTCTACACCTCGCCGTCCCCCGACAAGCCCGCGTTCGTCAGCGTCGGCCAGACGGTGAAGATCGGCGAGACCCTGGCGATCATCGAAGCGATGAAGATGTTCAACCCGATCGAAGCCGACGTCGCCGGCACCATCGTCGCGATCCTGGGCGAAAGTGGCCAGCCCGTGGAGTTCGACCAGCCACTGTTCGTGATCGGTTGAAGCGCCGGGACTCGGGACCGAGACCCGTGACTCGGAAAAGCAAGCGCCCCACGCGCCGATTTGCTTTTCCGCGCCCCGCGCCCCGGATCACGTGTCCAGAACCACATCCCGCGTTCGGAATCCTTTCCCATGCTAGATAAAGTCGTCATCGCCAATCGCGGCGAAATCGCCCTGCGCATCCTGCGCGCGTGCCATACGCTGGGCATCCGCACGGTCGCGGTGCATTCCACCGTGGACCGCAACCTCAAGCACGTCGCCATGGCCGACGAGTCGGTATGCATCGGCCCGGCCGCGTCGGCGGAGAGCTACCTCAATATCCCGGCACTGATCGCCGCGGCCGAGGTCACCGACGCGCAAGCCATCCATCCTGGCTACGGCTTTCTGTCGGAGAACGCCGATTTTGCCGAGCGCGTGGAGCAATCCGGCTTCATCTTCATCGGCCCCAAGGCCGACACCATCCGCCTGATGGGCGACAAGGTGGAAGCGATCCGCGCGATGAAGGCTGCCGGCGTCCCCTGCGTGCCCGGCTCGGGCGGTCCACTGGGCGAGGACATCGTCGCCAACACCAAGATCGCGCGCGAAATCGGCTATCCGGTGATCATCAAGGCCGCTGGCGGTGGTGGCGGTCGCGGCATGCGTGTGGTGCATTCGGAAGCGGCGTTGAAGGCGGCGATCGAGACCACCAAGTCCGAGGCCAAGGCCGCTTTCAGCAACGACCAGGTGTACATGGAGAAATTCCTGGAGAATCCGCGCCATGTGGAGATCCAGGTGCTGGCCGACGGCCAGGGCAATGCCATCCATCTGGGCGAGCGCGACTGCTCGATGCAGCGTCGCCATCAAAAAGTGGTCGAGGAAGCGCCGGCACCGGGCATCACCGAGGAACTGCGCAACGAAATCGGCAAGGTCTGCGTGGACGCCTGCATTCGCATCGGCTATCGCGGCGCCGGCACCTTCGAGTTCCTGTTCGAGAACGGGCGCTTCTACTTCATCGAAATGAACACCCGCATCCAGGTGGAGCATCCTGTCACCGAGCGCATCACCGGCATCGACCTGGTCTGCGAACAATTGCGTATTGCTGCCGGGCACAAGCTGAGCATCAAGCAAAAAGACATCGTGCTGCGCGGCCATGCGATCGAGTGCCGCATCAACGCCGAGGATCCGGAAACCTTCATGCCCAATCCAGGACTGATCACCGGCTTCCACCCGCCCGGCGGCCCCGGTGTGCGCGTGGACACCCACATCTACAGCGGCTACAAAGTGCCACCGAACTACGACTCGATGATCGGCAAGTTGATCGTGCATGGCCCCGACCGCGAGACCGCGATCGCGCGCATGCGTGTGGCGCTGAGCGAGATGGTGGTGGACGGCATCAAGACCAACATTCCGCTACAGCAGCGGATCATGCGCGACAAGGGCTTCCAGGCCGGCGGACAGAACATCCACTACCTGGAAAAGCGCCTGGCCGAGCGCAAGAACAAGTCGATTGCGTTGGTGTGACGAAGCCCCTGGCTCCGGATGGCGGCGCATGCGCTCCGGAGTCAAATCGCGATCCAGTGCCGTGACGAAAAAACGGCGACGTCTTGCCGCCATCGCAATTCGCAACATGCCGTTGGCCCTGTATAACGCCGCCGCCATGACAGCAACACATGCGGCTTACACGTGGAAAACGCCAAATCCCGAGTCCGCGACTCGCCCTCACTCACCTGATCGCCCGCCGACCGATGCCGTTCCTCGAACTGACCTTGCGTTGCACCGACACCACCCAGCCCCGTTACGAAACTGCGTTGGAGGATGTCGGCGCGCTGGCCGTCACCTTGCTCGATGCCGATGCCGACACCAGCAACGAACGCGCGATCCTGGAACCGGGCGTGGGCGAGACGCCACTGTGGGGCACACTGGTACTCAGCGCGCTGTTCCCTGAGGAGCAGGATGCGTTGCTGCTGCTGGCCGCGCTGGACGCGTTCGACCCCGGACTGGACTGGAGCCAGGCCACTTTCCGCAAGGTCGACGACCAGGACTGGGAACGCGCCTGGTTGGATCAATTCCAGCCGATGCGCTTCGGCGCGCGCACCTTCATCGTGCCGTGGAACCACGTGCTGCCGGAGGAGGCCAGCGGCGCCGACGCCGCGGTGGTGCGTCTGGACCCCGGCCTGGCATTCGGCTCCGGCACCCACCCGACCACCGCGCTGTGCCTGCGCTGGCTGGACGCACTGGCCAGCGACGGCGCGCTGGCGCAGGCACGGGTGCTCGACTTCGGCTGCGGCTCGGGCATCCTGGCGCTGGCAGCGCTGAAGCTGGGCGCAGCGGCAGCCGTCGGCGTGGACAACGACCCGCAAGCGCTGCTGGCAAGCCACGACAACGCCGAGCGCAACGCCGTCGGCGCCCGGCTGGCGGTGTACTTGCCCGCCGACGAACCAACCGCGACCTATCCAGTGGTCGTCGCCAACATCCTCGCCTCGGCGCTGGACGCGCTGGCGCCGACTCTGGCAGCCCGCGTCGCGCCGGGCGGACGCATCGCGCTCTCCGGAATCCTGCACGGCCAGGAGCAGGACCTATTGCAGCGTTATGCAGCATGGTTCGAACAATTGCGTACCGAGCAGGACAGCGACTGGATACGCATCGACGGCGTGCGCCGCACCTGAATCCGCTGCCATCGCCTCCTAGATGGACGGTGTGCTCGACGATGACCACTTCGCCTCCCCCTCCCCACCACGCGCACTGCACAGGCAGCGCATAGCATAGCGATGGCATCAGGACCCGGATAGCGCAACGCGCCATCCGTCCTGCCGGCCGCCTTCTGCGCAAAATAAACGTGAGCAACAAACTGTAAGAACGGGCGCGCCAAGCGCGCAGCAGAAGTGTCGCGCTGCACAACCTCTCCGCGCATGCTTGAATAGCGTACTCGCCGTCGCTACGTTTGCGCATGTCCGATCCCACACCACCACGTCCCAGCCTCGCGACCCTGTTACGTCAACCGGATCGGTCGGCCACACACACCGATGCCGCGGCCACGTCCGAGCCCGGCGCCGTAGCGGATGTACCCGCACATGGCGCATCAACGCTCCAGACCGAACCCGATACGGCCGACACTACACCGGACATGCCGGAGGCAATCACCGACGCGGCGGCGCACACGCTAGAGACAGCAGCCAACGCCGCGCCGAGTTTCTTGAGACGCCCGGTGTTGCGCTCCAGACCCTGGCAATGGATCGCCCTACTCGGGTTGAGCGCCCTCTTGGCGATGCAGACTCTGATCGCCGACCGCCAACAACTGAGTGCGGACGCGCACTGGCGGCCATGGGTCACCGGAATCTGCAAAGTGCTGCACTGCAGCGTGCCGGCGTGGCGCGAACCGCACGCATTCACCATGCTCAGCCGCGAGGTACGGCCGCTGCCTGGCAGCGACGGCATCCTCCTGGTACACGCCACGTTTCGCAACGATGCACGCTGGGCGCAAGCCTGGCCGCTGCTGCAGCTATCGCTGGCCGACGCCGATGGACGCACCATCGGCAGCCGCGTGTTGCGCCCGATGGACTACCTGGGCAGTACCCGTCCAGACAACGACACACTAGAGCCTGGACAAAGCGCACAAATCGCCTTCCAGGTCCGCGAACCAACGGCGGAAACAGCAGCATTCAGCTTCGATTTCTACTAAAACCGCACTGATTACCGCCTGTCGCCATGACAGCGACGCGGGCCACGCGCTAGACTCATCGCTCCGCGCCACTCAGTCTCCCGGCGCGGTCGTCTTACCGGGATCCATCGAACTTGAACGCCGCCACCACACGTCTTGACTCCAGTCGCGGCGCACCGAAGCCACCGCTACGCGAACACGTGGCGCAATCTGTGCGCCGCTACCTGCGCGACCTCGACGGTTGCGACGCCGACGACGTATACGAGATCGTGCTGCGCGAGATGGAAATTCCGTTGTTCGTGGAAGTGCTCAACTACTGCGAAGGCAACCAGAGCCGCGCTGCGGCGCTGCTGGGCATTCATCGCGCCACGCTGCGGAAGAAACTGAAGGAATACGGGCTGGCCTGAAGAATACGGCGCACGCAACATGCGCGCCGAAGACACGTCCTCCTCGCCCAATGCGATGCCCGCCGTGGCGCCCAAACACCGCAACACCAGCTCCAGGGGCAATCGCTTTTTGCCACAGCGCTTTTAGGGAACGTCTTTGCAATTCACCAGGCCGATGCACTCTCGATCACAGGCATATCGATGGGGTGTAAAGTCGATTCGTAGAGTGATACTTTCGCGATTGCCTGACGGCTTGGATCGGCGCAAGCCAGCCGCATCGCCTGGCCGGTCACTATGACCGACGCACCATCCATCGATTGGACAACACACGCTCAGCGCCTGCGCTGTGTTGTTGACAATGAAATGCGCAAAAATGAACAAGACCATGTTGCTTTGCCTACTGGCTCTTGCACTTCCTGCATTCGCGAAACATGCCAAAACTGCAGATGACTACCTCTATCTTTCCACCGGAGATTTCGCCAAGGCCAAACCGCTTCTAGCGCGCAGCGACATCAAGGGCGCTCAGGTTATTTATCCCTGGCGCATGCTGGAAAAGTCGAAGGGCATCTACGATTTTACGGCGATCGAACATGACCTGGCCTATCTGCAATCGGTGCACAAACCGCTCTTCGTGCAATTGCAGGACCGCTTTTTCTCCGCCGACGCCCGCCGCATCCCCGAGTATCTGTTGAAAGATCCCATCTACGGCGGAGGTCTGGCGAAACAGGGCGATAGCACCAGCGGCGAAGGCTGGGTGTCCATGCAATGGAATTCCCATGTGCGTGAACGCTATCAGGCGCTGCTCAAGGCACTGGCCGAGCGCTTCGACGGCCGCATCCGTGGCATCAACTTGCCCGAATCGGCGATTGATCTGGACAAGCCCAAAGACTCCGCTGGAGGTTTCAGCTGCGACGGCTACTTTCAAGCCACCTTGGAAAACGCTGCATATGCGCGGGCAGTTTTCAAGCACAGCGCTGTCGTCCAATACATCAACTTCTGGCCCTGCGAATGGAACAACGACCATCGCTACATGCAGCGCGCCTTCGATTTCGCTGTAGCACATCACATCGGCATCGGCGGACCAGACGTGCTGCCCAACAAAAATGCCCAAATGCATAACGCCTATCCGTTCTTCCACGCATACAAGGGACGGCTGGATCTGGTCGCGATGGCCGTTCAGGAACCCGATCTCGACTATCGCGATCCGCGTACCGGTCAAGTCGTGGGCAAGGTTGAGCAGTCCACTTTCGCGACGGACTACCTGGGAGCGCACATCATCTTTTGGTCGCTGTCCTCACCATGGCTTCAATCCCATTGATCCGTGGCAGCGCCGGGCTCGACATCAACGGCCCGTCGTTGACCTGAGCCGCGGATGGAGGGGGTTTCATGGCCGTGAGAAACCTAGTGAATCCTGAGCAATGCAGACCCGATGGCGGTGACACCGAGGCAGGATCCACTCCGCCGAGCGCAACCGATCCTGGCAGCGACCAATGATCGCGTAGATCCATGCCATCGCGCGGCGCCAAGGTCCATGCCGGCGACGGCGCAGCCTACAATATCGCTCCCTCGCTTCGATGTGTGCCTTGCCCTCATGTCTTCCGATTTCCTGCCCGTGCGCCGGGCGCTGCTGTCCGTTTCCGACAAGACCGGCCTGATCGACCTGGCCCGTGCGCTGGCCGCGCGTCAGGTGGAACTGCTGTCCACCGGCGGCACCGCCAAGGCGCTGCGCGAGGCCGGGCTGACAGTGCAGGACGTCTCCGAACTGACCGGCTTCCCGGAAATGATGGACGGACGGGTCAAGACCCTGCACCCACGGGTACACGGCGGCCTGCTGGGCCGTGCCGGCACCGACGATGCGGTGATGGCCGAACATGGCATCGCGCCGATCGACCTGCTGGTGCTGAATCTGTATCCGTTCGAACAGGTCACCGCCGATGCGGCCTGCACCCTGGACGTGGCGGTGGAAAACATCGACATCGGCGGCCCGGCAATGCTGCGCTCGGCGGCAAAGAATTTCGCCCGCGTGGCGGTGGCCACCGATCCGGCGCAATACGCCGACCTGCTGGCCGAGCTGGATGCCAACGCCGGCGCGCTGTCGGCGGCCAAGCGCTTCGCCCTGGCGGTGGCCGCGTTCAACCGCGTGGCCCAGTACGACGCGGCGATCAGCAATTATCTGTCGGCGGTGGTCGAACCCACCAAGGCCGGCGTGTGCCGCAGCGCGTTTCCCGCGCAGAGCAACAGCAGCTTCGTCAAGGTAATGGACCTGCGCTACGGCGAGAACCCGCACCAGCAAGCCGCGTTCTATCGCGACCTGTCCCCGGCCCCGGGCTCGCTGGCGACGTTCGAGCAACTGCAGGGCAAGGAGCTGAGCTACAACAACATCGCCGACAGCGACGCGGCCTGGGAATGCGTGCGCCAGTTCGACGCGCCGGCCTGCGTTATCGTCAAGCACGCCAACCCCTGCGGCGTGGCGGTGGGCACGGGCTGCGGCGACACCTACGAACTGGCCTATGCGACCGATCCGACCAGCGCCTTCGGCGGCATCCTTGCCTTCAATCGCACGCTGGATGCGGCCACGGCCAAGCTCATCCTGGATCGCCAATTCGTCGAGGTGCTGATCGCCCCGGACTACGAAGACGCCGCGCTGAAATACGCCAAGAAGAAGGCCAACGTGCGCGTGCTGCGCATCCCGCTGGCACCGGCCTGCCATGGCTTCATCGACACCAAGCGCATCGGCTCGGGCCTGCTGATGCAGACCGCCGACGATCACGTGGTGACCCGCGACGCGCTCAAGGTGGTCACCCGACTGGCGCCGAGCGAGGCGCAGTTCGCCGACCTGCTGTTCGCGTGGCAAGTCGCCAAGTACGTCAAGTCCAACGCCATCGTCTACGCCAGGGATCAGCACACCATCGGCGTGGGCGCCGGGCAGATGAGTCGGGTGTACTCGGCGCGCATCGCCGGTATCAAGGCCACCGACGCGGGCCTGACAGTGGAAGGCGCGGTGATGGCCTCCGACGCGTTCTTCCCGTTCCGCGATGGCATCGACGCCGCCGCCGCCGCCGGCATCAAGGCGGTGATCCAGCCCGGCGGTTCGATGCGCGACGCCGAGGTCATCGCCGCGGCCGACGAACACGGCATCGCCATGGTGTTCACCGGCGTGCGGCATTTCCGGCATTGAGGCGCGTTGCTCCTGGCACGGCCGCTGCGGGCGGAATTTTGCAACGTCCGCCCGTTGATCGCGCATGGAAGCTGTTTCGTTTGTCCGGTCAGAGCCATTGCAGGAACTGACCATGACAACAAATCGCACGCTGCGTTGTACTGACCATCGTGGCAACCGCACTGAAACGGCCGAGCAGATTCACAGATGCAAAATCTGGCTCGGCTTTATCACATGGCGGCTCTGCTTGGCCTTCCTCCCGATTCGTATGGATAACTCGACCCCATGAAACTCCTCGTCATCGGCGCCGGCGGCCGCGAACACGCCTTGGCCTGGAAACTGGCCCAATCCTCCCGTGTCAGCGAGGTGCTGGTCGCGCCCGGTAACGCCGGCACCGCCGGCGAAGCCAAATGCCGCAACGTGGCGATCAAGGTCACCGACCTCGACGGGCTGCTGACGCTGGCGCAGACCGAAGGCGTGGCGCTGACCGTGGTCGGCCCGGAAGTACCGCTGGTGCTGGGCGTGGTGGACCGCTTCCGCGCCGCCGGCCTGCGCATCTTCGGCCCCACCGCCGCGGCCGCACAGTTGGAAGGTAGCAAAGCCTACGCCAAGGATTTCCTCCACCGCCACGGCATTCCGACCGCGTTCTACGCCGTGCACACCGAAGTGGATGCCGCGCTAGCCTACGTGTACGAGAAAGGTGCGCCGATCGTCATCAAGGCCGATGGCCTGGCCGCCGGCAAGGGCGTGATCGTGGCCATGACCCTGGCCGAGGCCGAGGCCGCCGTGCGCGACATGCTCTCCGGCAACGCCTTCGGCGACGCCGGCGCGCGCGTGGTGATCGAGGAATTCCTCGACGGCGAGGAGGCCAGCTTCATCTCCATGGTCGACGGCGTCAGCGCGCTGCCGATGGCCACCAGCCAGGACCACAAGCGCGTCGGCGACGGCGACACCGGCCCCAACACCGGCGGCATGGGCGCCTACTCGCCAGCCCCGGTGGTCACCGCCGAGGTGCATGCGCGGGTGATGCGCGAGGTGGTGGAACCGACCGTGCGCGGCATGCAGGCCGACGGCGTGCCGTTCACCGGCTTCCTCTACGCAGGGCTGATGATCGACGCCAGTGGCGCGCCGAAGGTGATCGAATTCAACGTGCGCTTCGGCGACCCGGAAACGCAACCGGTGATGCTGCGCCTGCAATCGGACCTGCTCGATCTGGTCGAGGCAGCGCTGGATGGGCATCTGCATGCGACCCAAGCGCAGTGGGACCCGCGCCCATCGCTGGGGGTGGTGCTGGCCGCCGCACCATATCCGGACACACCCGTCACCGGCGAGCCGATCACCGGCCTGGAGGCGGTGCCCGCCGATGCCAAAGTGTTCCATGCTGGCACCGCGCTGGATGCGCAGGGGCGCGTGGTCAGCGCCGGCGGCCGCGTGCTGTGCGTCGCCGCGCTGGGCGATAGCGTGGCCGATGCGCAGCGCCGCGCCTATGCCGGCGTGGCCCGGATCCACTGGGCCAGCGCTTTCCACCGCCACGACATCGGCTGGCGCGCCATCGCGCGCGAACGCGGCGCCTAGCGGCCGTGTAGGCAGCTCAGAAATCGGCAAGCGCTATGTCATCGAGGGCGCGGAAGTTCACTGCCGTGTAGGCAGCTCAGAAACGCTGGCGCAAGCTCAAGAAACGGACGAATGTGTTCACTGCCGTGTAGGCAGCTCAAAAAATCAGGCGCTGGATCGCCACGCCAATGCCTCCCATTCACTGCCGCACCCGGTGACGGTGATCGCGTCGCGCCAACCACGGGTGCGCTATCTTGTTGCGGTGCACACAGCCTCGCTCGAATCCCACCTCAGCCGCCTCTGGGCCCATGAAAAGGCCAGCTACGGCCTGCGCGTGTTCATCGCGCTGGCCGCGGCGATGGGTCTGTGCTGGCATCGCCAGCAGTTGGATGCGCTGCCGGCGATTTTCCTCGGCACCATCGCCAGCGCCATCGCCGAAACCGACGACAACTGGCTGGGACGGATCAAGTCGGTGCTGCTGTCGCTACTGTGCTTCGCCGCGGCCGCCGCCGGCGTGGTGGTGCTATTCCCGTATCCGCTGGCGTTCGCTGCCGGTCTGGCGCTGTCCACCTTCGCCTTGACCCTACTCGGCGCGCTCGGCGAGCGCTATGCGTCCATCGCCCAAGGCACGGTGGCGCTGGCGATTTACGCGATGATCGGCATCGAACATGGCAACCCGAGCGGCCATCTCGGTGCCAGCGCCTGGCATGGCGTGGCGCTGTTGCTGCTCGGCGCCAGCTGGTACGGCGTGCTGTCGGTGCTATGGACCGTGCTGTTCGCCAACCGCCCGGTGCGCGAACGGCTGTCGCGGCTGTTCGTCGAACTCGGCCGCTACCTACGGCTCAAAGCCGCGCTGTTCGAGCCGATCCGGCAAAGCGACCTGCATGCGCGGCGGCTCGCACTGGCCGAACAGAACGCGCAAGTGGTGGCGGCGTTGAACGCAGCCAAGACCGCGATCATGAGCCGCTTCGGCCGTTCCGGCCGGCCCGGCGTGCAGTCCGGCCTGTACTTCCGCCTGTACTACATGGCGCAGGACTTCCACGAGCGCGCCAGCTCCTCGCACTATCCATACGAGGCGCTGACCGACGCCTTCTTCCACAGCGACGTGCTGTACCGCTGCCAGCGCCTACTGGCGTTGCAGGGTAAGGCCTGTGCGGCGCTGGGCGAAGCGATCCGACTAAGCAAGCCGTTCGACTACGGCGAGCAGACCCAGCAGGCCACCACCGATCTGCGCCAATCGCTGGATTTTCTGCATGCCCACGCCGATCCGCAGCAGACGCGCCTGCTCGGCTCTTTAGAGTTGCTGGTGACCAATCTGCAAAGCATCGAGCGGCGCCTAGCCGAGGCCGCGCGATCGGACGCCAACAGCGACACCCTGGATACTCGCCTGCGCGACGCTTCGCCGCATACCCTGCGCGAGATGTTGGTACGCATCGGCCAACAACTCACCCCCGGCTCGGTGCTATTCCGACACGGGTTGCGCATGGCAATCGCGCTGACAATCGGCTACGCGATCATCCAGGCCATGCATACCCGCAATGGCTACTGGGTGCTGCTGACCACCGCTTTCGTCTGCCGGCCCAACTACGGCGCCACCCGACTGCGCCTGGCCGAGCGCATCGCTGGCACACTGATCGGGCTGGGCGCGGCCTGGGCGCTGATGCAACTTTTTCCCAGCACCGAAGTACAGTTGCTGTTCGCCCTGCTGGCCACGCTACTGTTCTTCGTCACCCGCACCGACCGCTACATGCTCGCCACCGCGGCGATCACGGTGATGGCGCTGTTCTGCTTCAACCTGATCGGCGACGGCTTCGTGCTGATCTGGCCGCGCCTGCTCGATACGCTGATCGGCTGCGCAATCGCCGCCGCCGCCGCGTTCCTGATCCTGCCGGACTGGCAGGGCCGCCGCCTCAATCAGGTGATGGCGACGGTGCTGACCAGTTGCGCACGCTACCTGGCGCAGGTGCTGGAGCAATATCGCAGCGGCATGCGCGACGACCTGCCGTACCGCATCGCCCGGCGCGACATGCACAACGCCGACGCGGCCCTGTCGGTGGCGTTATCCAACATGCTGCGCGAACCAGGCCGCTACCGCCGTAACCTGGACGCGGGTTTCCGCTTCCTGGCACTGTCCAACACCCTGCTCGGTTATCTGTCGGCGCTGGGCGCGCACCGCGCCGCACTGGCAGGCGAAGCCGATCCGGACATCGACCGTGCCGGCGCCTACCTACAGGAGACACTGGGTGCGTTGGCCGACGCGCTGAGTCAGCGACGTGACCTGCCCATGGCCGACACCACGGCCGAGATCGCGCTGGCCGATGCGCTGGAACGCGAGGATGGCATCGACGACAGCAAGCGCCGACTGGTGCGCAACCAACTCGCACTGACCCTGCGCTTATTGCCCAAACTACGCGAAGCGGCGCGGGCGGTTACTGATATGGCGACGTCGGCATCAGCATCCGCGCTTACCGTGCCAAACGCAGGCTGACATGCGTTGCCAGCTCGATCAACCGCGCCAGGGGATTGCTTCGCCGCACGCGACAAGCTCGTCCTGCACGAACTGATGCTCCCCAGCAACCTTGATCCGCATCGAAGCTGCTAGGCTGCCGGCGTCCGCAAAGGAGTCTGCATGTCTGCCCACAACCAGTTCGCCCTGCTGCGGCAACGCCGCTTTCTGCCGTTCTTCGTGGTCCAGGCGCTCGGCGCGTTCAACGACAACGTGTACCGACAAGCGATCATCGGCCTGCTGTTTTATCTCGGTGTCACCCCGCAACAGCGCACGCTGTACACCAACTTGGCGCCCGCGCTGTTCATTCTGCCGTTCTTCCTGTTTTCCTCGCTCGCCGGGCAGATCGCCGAGAAGCTTGAGAAATCGCGTCTGGTCGTCATCACCACCACGATGGAGATCGCGATCATGTCGCTGGCGGCGGTCGGCTTCATGACCGAGCACATCACACTGCTGCTGCTGGCGCTGTTCTGCAGCGGCCTGCAAGCCACGTTGTTCGGTCCGGTGAAGTATTCGATCCTGCCATCGGTGCTCAAGCCGGAGGAACTGACCGGCGGCAACGGCCTGGTCGAGATGGGCACGTCGCTGGCGATCCTGTGCGGCATGATCGTGGGCGGGTTGATCTTCCAGATCGCCGGCAACCACGGTCCAGTCGCCGCCGCCACCGCGGTGATCGCACTGGCGCTCACCGGTAACTTGGTCGCACGCCGCATGCCCAAGGTCGATGCCGGCGCACCGCAACTGAAAATCCATTGGAACCCACTGCCGCAGTCGCTGGCGATCATGCGCCTGACCCGTAGACAACTGGCGGTGCGCAACGCCGTGCTGGGCGTGTCGTGGTTCTGGTTCCTCGGCACCGTGCTCACCGCGCAGTTGCCTACCTATGCCGAGGTCAACCTCGGTGGCACGCAGGAGCTTTACATCTTCGCGCTGGCGCTGTTTTCGATCGGCACCTGCACCGGCGCACTGCTGTGCGAAAAACTGTCCGGACACACCGTGGAAATCGGCCTGGTGCCGCTGGGCGCGTTCGGTATCAGCGGCTTCATGCTCGACTTGTACTTCGCCCGGCCTGGCGCAGCGTTGCACACCGGCCTGGAGATCGGCGGGTTCGTCCACCAGTCTGGAAGCTGGCGGCTCATGCTCGATCTGATCGGCATCGGTCTGTGCAGTGGCTTGTTCGTAGTGCCGCTGTTTGCGCTGATCCAAAGCCGCACGCCGAAGGCGGAAATATCGCGGGTCATCGCCGGACTCAATATCCAGAACGCGCTGTTCATTGTCCTCGCCGCAGCGATAGGCATCGCATTACAGTTGCCGCACCTGAGCTTGTTCGGCCTGCGCGTCCCGATGCCTGAGCTGAACATCCCGCAGGTCTTCCTGGCGCTGGCCATCGCCAATGCGCTGGTCGCGCTGTGGATCTTCAGCATCGTCCCAGAATTCCTGATGCGCTTCCTCAGCTGGGTGATGGTGCAGGCGCTGTACCGGCTGCGCGTGCACGGTATCGAGCGACACGTACCCGACGAGGGCGCGGCGCTGATCGTATGCAACCACGTCAGCTACATGGACGCGCTGGTGCTGGCCGCCTCGCTCCCACGACCGGTGCGCTTCGTCATGTACTACCGCATCTTCAATCTGCCCGTGATGCGTTGGATTTTTCGCACCGCCAAGGCGATTCCGATCGCTGGCGCGCGCGAGGATCCGATGCTGCTGGAGCGTGCTTTCGACGCTATCGATGCGGCACTGGCCGAGGGCGAGCTGGTATGCATCTTCCCCGAGGGCACGCTGACCAAGGACGGGCAAATCGGCGCATTCAAGTCCGGGGTGGAGAAAATCCTCGCCCGCCGCGCGGTGCCGGTCGTGCCGATGGCCCTGCGCAACATGTGGAGCAGCATGTGGAGCAGGCGCGATTCGCGGCTGGGACGCATGCGTGTACCGCGACGCTTCCGCGCTCCGATCGAGGTGATCGCCGACACACCGATTGCCGGCAGCCAGGCCAGCGCCGAGGTGCTGGAAGCACAGGTGCGACGACTGCGTGGCGAAGCCGCATAAACGCAGTCAAGCCAGCATGGATGGCTTCGGGGCGATGCGTACAGGCAAGCACGCTGGGCGCAACTCCGCTCTGTCCGCATAAGCACCATGGCGTCCATGCATCAAGGATCGAGAACAGTGAGCCGGGCACGGCAGCCGCCCGTGCATAACAGGCCTGGCTTTTTTAATCTTGCTCGCGCCCCATGCAATCGCGGCGCGTCGGCTCAGCCGACCCAGCCGGCGATCACCAACATTGCCAGCAGCAGTAACCACAGCAGCAAGACCCGCCACATCTGGCTCATCGCATCGCGCAATTCCGGCAGCGGTCGCAACGCAGGTACAAGCATGCCCGCGTCGCTGTAGTCGTGCGCCTCGGCATCGAGTTCGCCTCGCACACTGGCGCAAGCCACTGGCCCGATGAAACCGCTGTCCAGACGCCAACGGCCACCACCGAGCGCACGCCAGACGCCGAACACCGCCTCGAAATTGCCGACCAACGCCAACGAAAATGCCATCAGATGGGCCACCGGCCATTCCAGCGCCCCCAGCAGCAGGCGCGCACCGGCAGCGGTGGCAGGCGGTAGCCGCGCCGCATACGGGCCGGCCACGGACAGCGCCAGCAGACGGTAACCCAGCGCACCGAATGGCCCGAGCAGCAGAAACCAAAACAGCACCGCGAACCAACGCCGCAGCGCCGCGACCGCCACCGTCTGGACCAGGCCCGCCGGGTCCTCGCGCAGCGGCCCACCATCGGCCCGCAATTGCGCCACCGCCAAGCGTCGCGTCGCTGCGTCGTCGGCCTCGATCACCGCTTCCACATCGCGGTCCAGGTCACGCGGCCCCCAACTGAAGACCAACACTGCGATCCCGAACAACAAAGCGAACAAGCCAAGATACGGCACCGCCAACAGCCACTGCACCAAGCCCACCAGCAGCAAAACCGGCAGCAACGCCAGCAGCATGCCATCGCGGCCGCGCCACACACTGCCATCGCCGGCATGCGCGTCTAACCATGACAGCCAGTCGCCGAAGGCGTCGAAGCGACGCAAGGACGCCACCATGCCAGGCGCGACATGGCTCAGCACCAGCGTAACGATCACAGCGACGAGGGTCGTAAACATGCAGGTCCTCCGGGACCGTTCTGAAACGGATGCGCTTGACCGGCAGAGCCGCGGCTAGCCGCGCCGGTGCCAGTCCTCGATCAACGCACGCGCAATGGAGATGCGCGGCGGCAGGCGGAGTCCATGGCCATCGTCGGCGCTGTCGCCCTGTGCCGTTGCACGCTCCAGGGCAGCGCCGATGTCCTCGCGGTCGAACCAGCGCGCGTCTTCCAGTTCACCATCCACCTGCGGCACATCCGGCATCGCCAGCGCGGTGAAACCGAGCATCAGCGCGCCAGGAAAGGGCCATGGCTGCGCGGCATAATAACGGCAACTGCCCGGCTGCACCCGCACCCGGGTTTCCTCGGCCACTTCGCGGACCACGGTCTGTTCCAGCGACTCGCCTGGTTCGACGAAACCGGCGATCAGCGAGTAGCGTCGCGCCGGCCAACTGGCCTGGCGCCCGAGCAGCAGGCGCTGGCCATCGCTGACCGCGACGATCACCGCCGGGTCCACGCGTGGGTAATGTTCGATGCCGCACTGGGTGCACTGGCCGAGAAAACCACCGCGCAGAAACTTGATCACGCCACCGCACACGCCGCAGAAGCGGGTCCGCGATTGCCAATGAAGCATGGCGCGGGCATAGGCGAACACGCCAGCGACAGCCACTGGCCACTCGGCAGCGGCACGGCGCAAGTCCAGGCGCTGCGCCGGTGCGAGATCGTGCGGCAGCACATCGGCGATCAGCGCGAACCACGCCTGCCCATCGTCCAGGCCGAGAAACACCGCACGCTCCAGCGCATCGCCCAACATCGCGCTGGCATAGACGCACAGACACCCTTGGACGTCGGCATATGCATGGCCATCGGCATCCAAGACCAACACCCGCGCCTGTTCCCAGGCACGACGCAGCGCGGCCGGATCGTTGCGTAGAGCATCGGCACGGTCGAGCGTGCTTGTGGCGAAAGCGAAAGAAACGGGCATCGGCATCGGTTCGGGCATGCGCCGCAGGGTGCAGGCAAACCGGGCGTACCGCAAGCCGCAGCGTGTCTATACGCTGAAACTGCTACCGCACCCGCAGGTGGTCTTGGCGTTGGGATTGCGGATCACGAACTGCGCACCGTGTAAACCTTCGCTGTAGTCAACTTCGGCACCCATCAGGTACTGCAGGCTGAGTGGATCGACCAGCAGGGTGACCGCGTCGGTCTGCACCGCCAGATCGTCCTCGGCACGGTTTTCGTCGAACTCGAAGCCGTACTGGAAGCCGGAGCAGCCCCCCCCCTGGATGTACACGCGCAACGCCAGCGCGTCGTTGCCTTCCTCGCGGATCAACTCGCGGACCTTGGCCGCGGCGGCCGAGGTGAAGTTCAGCGGCCGCTCCAGCGACTGGTAGTCGGGCGTCGGCGCAGCGCCGGGAAGGGAGACGAGGGTACTCATGCAAGCAGCATGGGGACGGACGGGCGCCGAATCAAGCCTGGTCCACCGTCAGCGCAGGCGGCGGCGACTCGCGGTCGCCCAAGGCGATGGCGTTGGGCACCTGCGGCGGCGCCAGCGCGGCGATGCTGCCGGCATGGATCAAACGCCCGGTGAGTTGCGCGCCGGCGTTCATCTCCACCACTTGGTAATGCACATTCCCCTGCACCCGCGCCTTCGGCGCCAGTTCCACCCGCTCGGTGGCGTGTACGTCGCCGATCAGTTGGCCATTGATGACCACCACCGGGGCACGCACCTCGCCTTCGATGGTGCCGTGTTCGGACAGGGTCAGCATCGCCGGCACGCCCTCCTCGGCCATCACCTTGCCGAGAATGCGCCCTTCCACGTAGAGCCCACCGCTGAATACCAAGTCGCCACGGATCACCACCTGGGCGCCGATCAGGGTGTCCACCACGGTCTGACCGCTGCGGCCGCTCTTGTTTCCGAACATCGCTCTACTCCCCTTTGCCGTTGCTGTTGCCGGCCAATGCCCAATCGAAGGTCTGGTTGACCGGTGCCCCACCACCGCTCAACCAGACGCGCACCCGCTGCGGGGTGAATCCCTTGGGCAGTATTACGCTGCCATCCAACTGTTGGAAATATCGGAACGAATAGTCCTGTCCCGGCATGCCTGTCTTCTGATGCAATTCGTCCCAGCCCACGCTGGCGAGCTTGCCACCGCGCACCCCTTCCACGGTCAGGCGCATCTGTCCCTGGCTGATCGCGCCACGGTTGAGGTTTTGGGTCAGCACCACGTTGTAGCGCCAGGTGCCGCCGACTTCGGCCGAGAACTCCACCGAGTGCACGCTCAAGCCCTTGCGCTGACTGGTGGCACCGACCAAACGCTCGTAGAACGCGACATCCGCGCGCAAGCTGGCGATCTCCTCCTCGCGCTCGGCAAGCGAACTCTGCACTTCATTGTTGGCGGCGCGGCTGATCTGGTCGGAACGGGCCAGGGTGGCCTGATGCTGATGTAGCGCCTGGATCTGCTGCTGTTGTGACAGCAGCTTGTGTTCGGCTTCACGCAATTGCGCGCTGACCGCGCCCAGCCGCGGCGCTGCCTGACGGCTGGCGAACCACCAGGTCAGACCCATCGACAGCAGCCATAGCACAGCGAACAACAGCCAGACTGCACGGCCACGACGTAGCGCGACGCCATTGGGCACGATCTGGAAACGGGGAACGGGTCGGTTCATGCATGCAACGGCGCCACCGGAGCGGCGCCGACGTCGATTCTGGGTAGTCGGCCTGCTTGGTTTTTCAAATTGTAATCCAGACCCATGATCGACGGCGGATTGCTGCCGGTATCGCCCACGCCAGCTGACCATCGCCACGGGCGTGGCCGCTAGGATTGACCGAACCGCCGAGTCTGCAGACACGCCAGTCCTGGTCCGGGCTCGGCAGCACCAGCGCACTGGCGTTGGCCGAGTTCCTCGCCGACAATCCAGTGGCCCTACTTGGATTCGGCCTGGGACCGCGCCCCATGACCCTGATACCCGCGTCGGGATCTTCCTGAGCGCCACCCTCTATCGCCGCTACTGGCCGCAAGCTCAGGCACACTGCGGACGTGGCGCTTGCTATAACGTCACATGCACCGCTTCATCAGGCGCCAGCAGGCAACGTCATCGCTGAGCCAGCTGAGACCGTTTCCCTGCCATTGCTCACTTCAACGCATAATGGGGCGCGCACCAGGAACAAGACGCGATGGCGACCAGAGACACCACTCCATTTCCAGATCACGAGCAACCGCGCACGCACGATGTCCGTGCCGAGACCCCGCCGCCCCACTATTGGCAGCGCTGGGCCGCCGATACCGTGGCCGAACCGCCCACGGCGGACCTAGCGCCTGGACCGCTCGCCAGCGACGGCACTGCCGACAGCCTGAGCGGAACGGCAGCCAGCACGCCCGAAGCCGACGCCGTCGGGGCTGATGCCGCACATGACACCTCGCCACAGCGACAAGACAACGCCTACCGCATCCTGATCGTCGAGGACGACCGCTCGCAGGCTCTATTTGCGCAGAGCGTCCTCCACGGTGCAGGCATGGACGCAAAGGTGCAGTTGCAGGCAGAAGAGGTGCAGCAGACGATCGCCGAGTACCAACCAGATCTGATCCTGATGGACCTGCACATGCCCGGACTCGACGGCATGCGTCTGACCACGCTGATCCGTCAACAACCGCAACATCAGCTACTGCCGATTGTGTTCTTGTCCGGCGATGCAAATCCGGAATTACCGTATGAAGTACTCGACAGTGGGGCCGACGATTTCCTAACCAAACCGATCCGGCCGCGACATCTGATCGCCGCCGTGTCCAACCGTATCCGCCGCGCGCGTCAGCAAGCCCAGCAAACCCAACAGAGTCAGCAGGGCAGCGCCGAACAGATACCGTTGAACAATCCCGAGACCGGCTTGCCGACCAGCGCGTACCTGCTGCATTTGCTTGAAACAGCGTTACACGCACGCCGCCCCGGCAGCCTGTTTTTCATCGAGATCGCCAGCGCGCTTGGCTTGCGCGAGCGCTACGGCTACGCCGCGTTCGAACGTCTGGTCACCCAAGCCGGACAACGCCTGGCCGGGGCCAACGCACCGCTGCCACTGGCACGGCTTAACGACAACAGCTTCCTGCTGCTGACCGAGGATAGCGACGCCGACGCACAACTGCAGCGCGCACAGGCGCTGCGCGACACCCTGACAGGCCACGGCTTCCCGTTGCGCGATGACGAAACGTTGCATCTGCGCTGCGCGGTCGGATATGCCGATCTGATGCAGGGCTTCGAGGACGCCGGCGCCACACTCGAAGCAGTGGAGCGCACTGCACTGCAGGCACGCCTGCATCCGCAAAGCGTGGTCGCATACGTCCCCACCCGCACGGAAGAGGACCTGGCCCGCATCGCGATGCTGGAAGGCCAGCTAGAACCCGCCTACCAGCCGATCGTCGCCGTCGCCGGCGGCGACATCGCGCAATACCAGGTGCTGCTGCGCGTGCGCCAACGCGACGGCACCCTGATCTCCGCCGGCAAACTATTGCCGGCGGCCGAAGCCGGTGGACTCATCGCCGATCTCGACCAGCAGGTGTTGGACCACGCACTTGGCCTACTGCAGCTTTACCAGAACGCCACGCCGCCGCTGCGCCTATTCGTCTCGCAGTCGAGCCGCACCCTGGCCCGCAGCGCCTTCACCGACTGGCTGATCGACGCCATCGCGCAACGTGGCGTCACCGGCACCTCGCTGGTGATCGACCTGCGTCTGGACGATGCACTGATTCACACTGCGACACTGCAGCAGTTCTGCGCACGCCTGATGCCGCTGGGCGTGCAGTTCTGTATCAGCCAGTTCGAACCCGGCGCCGAAGCCGAAGCACTGATCGCACAGTTGCCACTGGGGTATCTGCGACTATCCGCGCGCTTCGCCAATGCCCACGGCAACCCTCAATTGCGCGACCAACTACGCACCGCGATCGACTTGGCGCACCGCGCCGGTCTGCTCATCATCGGCCAACAAATCGAGCAGGCACAGGCAGCCGCGGCCATGTGGATGGGCGGGGTCGACTTCATCCAGGGCAATCTGGTGCAATCGGCAGGCGACCAATTGAACTTCGACTTCCAAAACGCGGTGCTGTAGCCCATGTCCGCACAAAAACGCCAGCCCCTACCATGGCTGGCTGTGCTGGGCACAGGCAGCGCCATCGGTAGTGCGATCCTAGCGCTGCCACCGATGGCGCTGCCGGCACCATGGCATTGGCTGGCGCCAGCGTGCATGATCGCCGCGGCCATACTGGCCGCGACCGCCGGCTGGCGCGCACAGCAACAAATCCGCGAGCTCGACGCGGCCCTGACCCGCGCCGACCTAGCCGAATCCGAACGTAACGCGCTACAGCGCGATGTACACCTGCGCGAACGACTGGAGCGCGAGCTGGTCCAGGCCAAGCAGGCGGCCGAGGCCGCCGTGCTCGCCAAGGGCGAGTTCCTGGCTACGATGAGCCACGAAATCCGCACGCCACTCAACGGCATCATCCCGATGCTGGAACTGATCGCACACAGTCCACTCGACCTGGACCAGCGCGAGATGCTGCGTGCAGCCAACACCTCCTCGCTGCAATTGCTGCGTATCGTCGACGACATCCTCGACTACTCCAAGCTTGAAGCGAACCGGCTGGAGTTGGAGACCACCGCCTTCAATCTGCGCGAACTGCTCGACGACGTATTGCAACTGATGCAGCGCGCCGCGGAGGCCAAGGGCCTGCGCATGGCACTGCAACTGGACCGGGCAGTGCGCTTGCCGGTACGCGGCGATCCGGTGCGACTACGCCAGGTGCTGAGCAATCTACTGGGCAACGCGATCAAATTCACCGCACGCGGGGGCATCGACCTGCATGTGCGTCGTCTCGGCGAGAGTCCGGCGCAACACGTGCTGCGCTTCGAAGTGCGCGATACCGGTATCGGCATCAGCGCCGAGCGCCAGGAACGGCTATTCCAAGCCTTCACCCAAGCCGACGCATCCACGACCCGCCTTTACGGCGGCACCGGCTTGGGCCTGGCGATCTGCAAGCGCATCGTCGAGCTGATGGGCGGACGCATCGGCCTGGAATCCAAGCTCGATCATGGCGCTATCTTCTGGTTCGAGATTCCACTGCTCAAGGTGATCGGCGACCTATCGCAGGGCAACGGTCAGATGCCGTGCCTGCATGCCCTGCTGGTCAGCGCGGACCCGCGCTTGTACCAACGACTGAATCGGCTGCTGCCGAACTGGGGAGTACAGGTCAGCAAGGTCGATTGCACCCAGGAAGCGCTGGAGCGGCTACGCAATGGCAACAGCGCACGTTCGACCTACGACCTGGTGATCGGCGATCTTGACGGCATGCGCCACAGCGCCCGCGCGCTGCAGCGCGCGGTAGCGCGGCTGCCGGCGCCGCAGACCACACGCCTGATCTGGCTTTACGGCGACATGGAGATTCCCGAGGAAATCCGCGCGCACGGCGCACTGCTGTCGCGGCAGGCGGCCGACCTGGATCTGCGCAGCATGCTCGCCCTGGACCCACCTGCGACGGCCGTGAACGCGGGGATGCCGAAAGAATACACCGCCGTCGATACACTGCCTGCCACGGACACCAAAACGGAGATCGAAAGCGAGCGTGCCAAGGGCCGCGGTACACCGGACAACACGCCTCGCACGGACGCCATGACCAGCAAATCGAACCTACAGACCACGCCCAGCCAATACCGTCTGCTGCTGGTTGAAGACAACCCCGTCAATATGATGGTAGCGCAACGGTTGCTCGAGGCCCTGGGGTATCGTGCCGACACTGTCGAAAACGGGGCAGCGGCGTTGACACAATTGGCTCAACAGGCTTACGACCTGGTGTTGATGGATTGCCAGATGCCGGTACTGGATGGTTACGCCGCAACCCGCCAATGGCGTCAGTCCGAAGCCAATGCGACGCAGGCGCGTCTGCCGATCGTGGCGATGACCGCCAATGCCATGGCCGGCGACCGCCAGCGCTGCTTGGATGCCGGCATGGACGATTACCTATCCAAGCCAATCGACCAAACTCGGCTAAAAGCCTGCCTGCAACGCTGGCTGCCGACCCGTCCTTCCATGAGCGCGCAGGCGCACGTACCTACAACAATGGTCCCTGGCATGGGCGCAGCCATGGACGATTCGAGTGCTGTTCACAACGCCAGCAGCAGCACGCAGCCACCTCCCACGAAACAGCCGACCGCCACCATCGCGGCCACGCCGACGCCAGCATCGGCAGCTACGGAGAGCACCAAGCCCCTGGCATTGGCGCAGCAAGTGCTGGAGATCGAGGTGCTGGACGAACTACGCGACGTCGTTGGCAACGCCAACACTGCGCAGATCGTCGACACCTTTCTGGGCGATGCGCCACAGTTGATCCAGCGCATGGAACAAGCCGTCGCAACCACCCAGGACGCACTGCTGCGCGATGCCGCACATACCCTGAAATCATCGGCCGCCAACGTCGGTGCCCAGGCCCTGTCGGCGGCAGCCCGACGCATCGAAGCCGGCGTGCGGGCCGGGACGCTGGAGCATCCCACCGTCGAGGTCAGCCAGGTCATCGCCGAGTTCGCACAAGCGCGATTGGCCTTGAAGGGCTACCTCACCACTTTGCGCAACGCTTAAGCCATCGCACTCTGACATCGTGGGTGCTTCGTCGCAGCGGGGTAGGCGGACCGTTGTGCAACAGATCAACGCCTCTGGGCCATGCCGATCCACCACAGATCAGGGATGTGACGAAAAAAGAAGCGCAGCGTGCTTCCTCGGAACATCGGCCGCCGCACAGGCGCAAGGCCGCGCCATGTGGCGGTCAGCGACGCGACTCAGTCCTCGAGCTTGGTCAGCAGGTAGTTCGGCTCGCCGATGCGTGCGATCAGATCCAACTGGGTTTCCAGCCAGTCGATGTGCTCTTCCTCAGACTCAAGGATGTCGGCGAGCAACTGACGGCTGACATAGTCCTGGATCGACTCGGCGTAGGCGATGCCCTCGCGCAAGGTGGCGGTGCCGTCCTGCTCCAGAGCCAAATCGCATTCGAGAATTTCCTTCGGGTTTTCGCCGATGCGCAACTTACCCAACGCCTGGAAATTGGGCAGCCCCTCAAGGAACAGGATACGGTCCGCTAACTTGTCGGCGTGCTTCATCTCGTCGATGGATTCCTTGTACTCGTGCTCGGCCAGTTCCTTCAGGCCCCAGTTCTTCAGCATCTTGGCATGCAAAAAATACTGATTGATTGCGGTCAGTTCGTTGTAGAGGACCTTGTTGAGGAACTCGATGACCTTGCTGTCACCCTTCATCGCATCGCTCGCGGAAGATGGAAAGTGCAGACTCTAGCGAATCGAGCGCCACCGTGAGGGAACGCGAATCGTGATCATCCAGCCGCATGACGGCGCAGGACTCAGGCAGCGCGGGCTAGACCGACCAGCACCGGGAGCGGCAGTTCACGCGTGAGCGAACGTTCCAGCAGATCGGCGGCCATCTCCAGACAGGAGCCGCAGGTGGCACCGCAGCCCGTGCGCATGGTCAATTCGGACACGTTGCAACAGCCAGCCTCGACGGCTTCGCGGATCTGGCGATCGGTGACCCCGTTGCAGATGCAGACGTACACGGCAAGATTGGCTGTGGACGGCGCGGACTACGCCCGGGATCATTCAACCTGAAGTGAGAATGGTTGTCAATTCCACCCGTTAATCGTGATTCACCCGTGCCGCCCATGGCCCGCCACGCTTGCGCGGCCGCTTGCGCGGGCGCTCGTGACCAGCGGTGTTACCCGGTAACCAGGCCTCCTGCGCCAGCGCCGGCATGGCGCGGATGCCACTGCCGGCGATGTTCTGGGCCAAGGGCGCCAGATGCCGCAATGCACGCGCGTACACACCACGTTTGAAAAGCACCACATGCTCGACCGGATACCAGAAATCGACCCAGCGCCAGTGGTCGAACTCCGGTGTCTCGGTCAACTCCAGATTCAGCTGGCTCTCGTCGCATTGCATGCGTAGCAGGAACCAGACCTGTTTCTGGCCGATACAGACCTGGCGCTCATTGCGGCGAATGGCCCGGCTGGGCAAACGATAGCGCAGCCAACCGGGCGTGGCGCCGAGCACTTCCACATGCTCGGGCAACAACCCGGTTTCTTCGCGCAACTCGCGGTACATAGCCTCGACCGGGGTTTCGTCGGTGTTCATGCCACCTTGCGGGAACTGCCAGCCGTCCCGGCGCACCCGGCGTGCCCAGAACACCTGACCATCTGGCCGCATCAGCACGATGCCTACGTTCGGTCGATAGCCGTCCGGATCGATCACGATGCGGACTCCTGAAAAATCTACTGGCTCCGACTCTGCCATGGTGGCGGTCAAGCCACAAGCGGGGCAGAAATCCGTTGACAGTCCCCCCATTCTCTATAAGAATTGACGGTTCACCGAGGCTATGTAGCTCAGCCGGTTAGAGCACAGCACTCATAATGCTGGGGTCGGTGGTTCGAGTCCACCCATAGCCACCATGGTATCCACGCTGAAGGCGTGCAATAATTTTGCTTCGCATTGCCCCGTCGCCAAGCGGTAAGGCACCTGACTCTGACTCAGGCATTCGGTGGTTCGAATCCATCCGGGGCAGCCAAATAAAAAAGAAAGCCGATCGAGAGATCGGCTTTTTATTTGACCAGCGTTTAGTTTGCGACGGGCCCGTTGCGCCTGAGCTCCACACCGCGCACAAGATGCGAGCCCAACACCTTCCACCACGCAGCACCCTTGAACTCCAGGGGACTTTTCAGCACACATTGATACACAGTCGGCGCCTCGCCTCGAACCAGCATGAACGAACCACACGCGGCACTGCGTCAAACGCGCGCAACCCAAAACCGCTGCGATCACGCGCATCCATACCCCGCAATCGTCATCGCTCAGCAAAGCGCAGAGCAAAGCCCCAACACGACAAAAGCCCGGCCGGAGCCGGGCTTTTGTACACCCCAGTGGAATCCGCAGGATTCCACGCCAGGGGCGATGGTATCAGCGCTTGGAGAACTGGGTGGCGCGACGCGCCTTGTGCAGACCGACCTTCTTACGCTCGACCTCGCGGGCGTCGCGGGTCATAAAGCCAGCCTTGCGCAACTCGGACTTCAGCGTTTCATCGTACTCGACCAGCGCACGGGCAATCCCTAGGCGGATCGCACCGGCTTGGCCGGTGGTGCCGCCACCAGAGGCGGTGACAACAATGTCGAAGCTCTCGGTGTTCTTGGTCAACTCCAATGGCTGACGCACGATCATGCGCGCAGTCTCGCGGCCGAAGAACTCGTCCAGCGGACGACCGTTGACAGAGATATTGCCAGTGCCCTTGCGCAGGAACACGCGAGCGGTGGAGGACTTGCGGCGGCCAGTGCCGTAGTTTTGCGTGATAGCCATGATTTAGATATCCAGAACCTGCGGCTGCTGAGCGGCGTGCGGATGTTGCGCACCGGAATAAACCTTGAGCTTGCGGTACATCGCACGGCCCAGCGGCCCCTTGGGCAACATGCCCTTGACCGCGATCTCGATCACACGCTCCGGATGGCGCTCCAACGCCTGCTCCAGGCTCTCGGTCTTCAAATTGCCGATGTAGCCGGTGAAGCGGTGATACTTCTTGTCCTTTAGCTTGTTGCCGGTGACGACGATCTTCTCGGCGTTGATCACCACCAGGTAATCGCCAGTATCGACGTGCGGGGTGTAGACCGGCTTGTGCTTGCCGCGCAGACGGCGAGCCAGTTCGGTGGAAAGCCGACCCAGCGTTTTGCCGGCGGCGTCGACGAGATACCAGTCGCGCTGGACGGTCTCGGACTTAGCAGTGAAGGTGCTCATTGAAAGACTCGGTTGGTCGGGCGGATTCCTGCGGCGAGCCGCCGGAACTTTGCCACGCGTTGTGATATTGCAAAAACACAAGAGGCGGAATTCTACGCGCGACTTGGGTTGCGTGCAAGTTCTTCCCAGCGCTAGCGGCCGAATGACCCGTCATGCTTGGCAGTGCGCCAGCCCGAAGGCGAGAATCGACACTTCCACTGCTTCAGGGCCTCCCGCATGACGGACAGCCGCCAGCATTCTCCACTCGATCGCATCCTGGTCGAGGCCCAGCGCGCGCTGGAGACCGTGTTCGGTGATCCGCCAGCGCAACGGCCCTACCCCGGGACCAGCGCCGACGTGGTGCTGGCCCCGGACGAGCGCCGGCACGCGGCCGGGCTGATGCGTATCAACCATGTCGGCGAAGTCTGCGCACAGGGGCTTTACTTCGGTCAAGCCGCGGTCGCCCGCGACCCGGCCACGCGTGCGCAGCTGCTGGAAGCGGCACAGGAAGAGACAGATCATCTAGCCTGGTGCGCGAAGCGGCTACGCGAACTGGACAGCCGCCCGAGCCTGTTCAATCCGCTCTGGTATGCAGGCAGCTACGCGATCGGCACGCTGGCCGGGCTGCGTGGCGATGGCTGGAACCTGGGCTTCGTCGTGGAGACCGAACGCCAGGTCGAGGCGCATCTGGACGAACACCTACAGACGCTGCCACCAGCCGACCTGCGCAGCCGCGACATTCTGACAGTGATGAAAGTGGACGAGGCACGCCATGCCGAGCATGCCGAGCACGCCGGCGCGCGCCACCTGCCCGTTCCGATCCCCACCATGATGGCCGCCGCGTCGCGGCTGATGAAGGCGGTCGCCTATCGACTGTGACCATGACCGCCAGCGGCGGCAAGCAATAGCGCCAGCTGGTATTGCCAGCAGATTCGGGTTAAAGTGAACAAATGCTGACCGATTTCGCGCAAACGCACGACATGCTCCCGATGGGCAATCCCCTGCGTCGCTTGTCATCTGCCGCATTTTCCGTGTCTAGCGCCTTCGGCGTGGGCTCCACCCGCCGACCACCATGCCCGCAGCCACGCTCCACTCGCACTCACTGCTGATCCGCCGGCTCTCCCGCCTGCTGTTCGCCAGCCTGTTCGCGCTTTGCAGTGGCGTGCTGCTCTATCAGTTGCTCGGCGACTATGCCCACGCCAGCGCGATCCTGCGCGACCACTCGGTGGCCACTGTCCCGGTGATCGCCGATGGCGCCTTCGGCATGCAGGCCCGGCCGTTGGTGCGCTATCGCTTTCATTATTTATTCCAGAGCAGGGGACGGCTGCACAACGGCGCGTTCGAAGCCAGCGGCGCTGAAGCGGCACCGTTGCTGCTGGACGGCGCCACCGTGGAGATCGCCTATGCCAACGCCGATCCATCGCAGTTCGGGCGGCTCGACCAGCTGCAGCACGCCGGCAATCTGGGCGGCATGCTCACCCGCGTCATCATCGCGCTGTCGATCACCGCGCTGCTGGCTGTGGTCGCGCACCGCTTGCTGATCGGCCGCCTACTCGCCCGGTGGCAACGGATGCCCATCGCTTGAAACCGGCACTCGGCAAAGCACCCACTTCAGGCCGATTACGCTAGTCGCCCCGCGCCCACCGGATGCAAGCCCAACGCACCGCCGCCAGGACACTGTCGCCGAATGCCCCACGCAGCCGCGGCCACGCCTCACCTGCCACAGAGCGCGACCCCAGTAGATCGCGCAGCAATCCCCAGACCGGAGCCGCCAAACGCCCCGGCCTCACGGCACCCGGCCAGCAGCAAAGCGAAACCGCCGCCATCCTTCGCGCAGAGAGCTGCGCCGATGCCCCACACACCCTTGGCAAGCGGCAGGAAAAATTGGCGCGCCGTCTCTGATCGTAGACAAATACAGTGGCGACAGCACGCTTTCGCGGCACCTCGGAGCCCTGTCGGCAACCCGCAGCGCGCAAATGCGCTCTTGCATAACCCCGATACCGAGACTTATTCGACCAAATTGCGGCCGTGGAACAACTCCTCGATCTCGCGCTTGAGCAGCGCTTCGATACGCATGCGCTCCTTGAAAGATAGATTCTTGGCTTTCTCCTCGAACAGGTACTGATCCAAGTCGAAGTCCTTCAGGTGCATCTTGGTATGGAACATGTTTTCCTGATACACGTTGACGTCGAACATTTCGTAGCGCGACTTGATGTTCTTCGCCAGAAAATTCTGGATCGAATTGATCTTGTGATCAATGTAGTGCTTCTTGCCCTTCACGTCGCGGGTGAAGCCGCGCACACGGTAATCCATGATCACGATGTCCGATTCCAGACTCTCGATCAGATAGTTGAGCGCCTTCAACGGCGAAATCACCCCGCAGGTCGCGACATCGATGTCAGCACGGAACGTGGCGATACCGTGCTGTGAATAGGTTTCGGGGTAGGTATGGACAGTGATGTGGCTCTTGTCCATATGCGCAACCACGGCATCGGAAATGATTTCCTTGCCCGCCGCCTTCTTGTCGATGACCGGCTCCTCGGAAATCAGCATCGTCACCGACGCGCCCTGCGGATCGTAATCCTGGCGTGCAATATTGAGAATGTTGGCGCCGATGATCTCGGCCACATCGGTAAGAATCTGGGTCAGACGATCGGCGTCGTACTGCTCGTCGATATATTCGATATAACGCTGACGCTCATCTTCAGAAATCGCATAACAGACGTCGTATATGTTGAAGCTCAACGCCTTAGTGAGGTTGTTGAAACCTTGTAACCTCAGGCGAGGCAACGGCTTGACCACGGTGTGGGTCCTTTAAATTTCACGGGGGATGCACAAGATTATGGGCTAAATGCACGCAATGCGAAATGTGTCGTACGCCCATGTTTGCCGGCGCGAACGCGTCCCGTTAAGCTTCACGAATCACGCCGTAGCTGAAACCCACATGAGTCCCGGAAACGCCACCATTGCAACACCAGTGCGTATCGCTCCAAGTCCTCTGACGTTGGACAACGCCACCATTGATCGCTTTTTAGCCCATAGCCACCGTCGCCGTTATCCGGCGCGGACCGACGTGTTCAGACCTGGCGACCCCGCCGGCACCCTGTACTACGTGGTCAGCGGCTCGGTTAGCATTGTGCTGAAGAAGCTGCAGGTCGACGGCACGCTGCACGCCCGCGGCAAGACCGTGGTGCTGTACGGCGCGCGCTGATCGGCATGCCTCGTTCGCTGGACGCACCCAGACTCCCGCCGAAATACGACTGAACGAGACGTTCTACTAGCTTCGTTCCGACCGGACTGCTGGCTGGCGCAGTTGCTTGAGAACACAATGTGCCTGGCCTTCGACCTGTTCTTTTGCCAGGTGCTGCTCGGCCTGGGGCTGGCCGCGGGCCACCATCAGGGCCCGCTTGGACAGTGCTGAAGTCGTCACCAACGGCGTCTCCGGGCAGTCACATCTGGCCCTAGGCCATGTCGACAAACATCTGTTGCTACGCCAGGGATGGCCTGCGGCATCGCGACACCCAACCCACGGATCGCGTTAACTGGCACGTTGATCCGAGCCTTCAAGTACACCTGTGCCTGCCATGGCGGTGTCGATCATGTTGCGCGCGAGAACGCGCGCATTCACGGCGCGAAGTTCCTCATGCCCCGCGCGAGGCTTCAGCGCCAACATGCCGTGCTGGACGCCGACGCCGACGGCGACGGCAGTGAACCGGCGGATGCCCACTCCCTGCTCGCGCAAAACGTCCAGACCCCGGCCCAAGATCGATGTGGTCAACGCCGCGGAGAAACGCAATTCCGCCTGGGCATACTGGCAATTCGAAGGCAGCTTCGGTACCTACGACATCGACCACGGGCAGTGGATCGGGCCGATCCACCAAGCCCTGGTGGCGAGCGACAGCGCCTATTCCGCACGCGACCGTTGAGCAACACCGTCAAACGCTGGGCTGCCGTCTCGCGGCAATCACGCGCTAACCGCGTCGCCGGCGCGATCGCGGCATCCCCAGTTCAAAATCGGCGTGCCGGACGGCAAGGTGCGCCGAAACACCGCCACCGCCGAGGTCTTGGGATTGACCACCACCGGCGCGACGGCCGCTTGCAGCAGCGGCAAGTCGGCGATGCTGTCCGAATAGGCCTTGGCGATAGCGCCATAGCCGAGCTCGCGCAGCATGTGCAGCTTTTCCTGATTGTGGCAATGGCGGGTCGCGACGACCGCGCCCAGCCGCGGAGCGATCAGGCTGCCGATCACCGGCACATCCTGGTGCGCGACGAAGCCAAGAATCGCCCGCGCCAATTCCGGCGGCGCACCGGTGGCGACGACCACCCGGTCGCCGGCGGCACGGTGCCGGGCGAATACCTCCAGCGCTTGCGGCAGCAGTCGCTGCCGAATCTGCACCTGATGACGCAGGACGTACTGATCGATGATGACGTTGAACTCCCGCACGCGACGCAGGCCGAAACTGGCGATCCACACATAGCCGGAAATGCCAGTGCGGCGGGTCGGCAACATCACCACCAGCGGCCCCAACAAGAGCGTCGCCAACAACGCGGCGATCAGGCGCAACGGATTGCGCCGGATCAACCAAGCGAACAGGTGACTGCCGGAGTCGCCGTCGTACAGCGTGTGATCGAAGTCGAACACCACCACCGGCGCGTCGGCGTGCGGGACTGAATACGGCGCACTCATGCAGAGAAGAACAACTGGCGCAGCGCTTCTCCAGGCTCCTCCGCACGCATGAATGCCTCCCCGACCAGGAAGGCATGCACGCCGGCAGCGCGCATCGTCGCCACGTCTGCTGCGCCAAGAATGCCACTCTCGGTGACCAACAGGCGATCGCGCGGCACCGCGTCCTTCATCGACAAGGTGGTCTGCAGCGACACTTCGAAGGTACGCAGATTGCGATTGTTGATGCCGATCAGTGGCGCTGGTACTTGCAGGGCGCGCTCCAGTTCGTCGATGTCATGCACTTCCACCAGCACATCCATCCCCAACTGTAATGCCAGCGACGACAGCTCGGCCAATTGCAGGTCGTCCAGCGCAGCGACGATCAGCAAAATACAATCGGCGCCGAGCGCGCGCGCCTCGTATACCTGGTATGGGTCGATGGTGAAATCCTTGCGCAGCACAGGCAGCGTGCACGCCTCACGCGCCTGCTGCAGGTAGCGATCGTGACCCTGGAAGAAATCCTCGTCGGTCAGCACCGACAGGCAGGCAGCACCGCCGAATTGGTAGCTGACCGCGATATCGGCCGGATGGAAGTCGGGCCGGATCACGCCCTTGGATGGGCTGGCCTTCTTGACCTCGGCGATCACCGCTGGGTCGCCGTTGGCGATGGCGGCCTGTAGGGCGCGCGCGAACCCGCGCGTGGACGGCATGGCCTCCGCGCGCGCGGCCAGCTCGGCCAACGGTACGCGTGCGCTGCGTTCGGCGATCTCTTCGGTCTTGCGCGCGAGGATGGTGCGGAGAATGTCGCTCATGCGTTGGGATCCTGTGGAGAGGAAGGATTATCGGCGATGCGGGACGTAAGCGGCAGTCAAGCCAGGACTCGCGGCTCGCAAGAGCGTAGAAGATCTCATGCCTACCGCAAGTGCGTGCGGCACGATTCTGGTACTGCAGCGAACGCAACTGCATGGGCGAAGAGGGCTCTCAGTGGGCCTCGGACCCCAGGTTCCTGGCCTGGACCAATTCCCGCGTGCACACCACATACGCCTCCAGCTTGGCGCGGGCGCGGCCGTCGGCGATAGCGGCACGGGCCAGGGCGATACCGGCGGCGATGTCGGCGGCCACACCGGCCACGTACAACGCCGCGCCCGCATTGAAGGCGACGATGTCCAACGCCGGGCCGGGGACGTTATCAAGCACGCTACGCAGCATCACCATCGATTCGTCAGCATCGGCCACCTTGAGGTTGCGGCTGGCCGACATGGCGATGCCGAAATCCTCCGGATGCAGTTCGTATTCGCGCACCTGACCATCGCGCAACTCGCCGACCAGGGTGCCGGCTCCCAGCGACAGTTCATCCATGCCGTCGCGGCCCCACACCACCAACGCACGCTCGGCACCCAGTTCGTGCAGCACTCGCGCCTGGATGCCGACCAGATCCGGATGAAACACCCCCATCAGGATGTTCGGCGCACCGGCCGGATTGGTCAGCGGTCCGAGGATGTTGAAGATGGTACGCACACCCATCTCGCGGCGCACCGGCGCCACCACCTTCATCGCCGGATGATGCACCGGCGCATACATGAAACCGATGCCGGTGGCGCGCAGCGCCTGCGCCACCTGCTCCGGTTGCAGCTCGATCGCCGCGCCCAGCGCTTCCAGCGCATCGGCACTCCCGGACTTGGAAGAGACGCTGCGATTGCCGTGCTTGGCCACTTTGGCCCCGGCCGCGGCGGCGACGAACATCGCACAGGTGGAGATGTTGAAGGTATGCGAACCGTCGCCGCCGGTGCCGACAATGTCCACCATATGGCGACGGTCGGCGACGTCTACTGTGCGCGAGAACTCGCGCATCACTTGCGCCGCACCGGCAATCTCGCCGACCGTCTCCTTCTTCACCCGCAGCCCGGTGAGGATGGCCGCGGTCATCGCCGCCGATACCTCGCCGCGCATGATCTGCCGCATCAGCCCGACCATCTCGTCATGGAAGATTTCGCGGTGCTCGATGGTGCGCTGCAGGGCTTGCTGTGGCGTGATGGTCATGGAGGAAAGATCTGTTGCTGTCCGAAGAGGGAGAAAAGCTGTCACTGGGGTCAGCCCGGGCGAGCGGGCCGCTCCAGGCGCAACCGCCCTTGCGCGAGCACCTCGAAGTAATCGGCCGGTCCACCGGCGCGCAGCAGGGTGCCGACCGCGGCCGGATCGTAGAGCCCGTCCTGCAATGCGCTGCGCGCGATGTGCACGCCGACCACCTCGCCGAGCACCAGCCAGGTCTGGATCGGTTCACCGCGCGCGGTCTGCAGCGGCAGCAACTGGCTGAGCCGGCATTCGAAGCTCACCGGACTGGCGGCGACCCGCGGCGCGCCGACCAGCCGCGAGGGCGCGACGGCCAGCCCAGCCAGAGCGAACTCGTCAACCTCCGGCGCGACCGCCGCGGAACTGGCGTTCATCGCCTCGGCCAGTACGCGCGTGACCAGGTTCCAGGTGAATTCGCCGCTGGCCTCGATGTTGCGGACACTGTCCTTCCAGCCGATGCTGGCGAAACCGACAATCGGCGGGACGTAGTTGAAGGCGTTGAAAAAACTGTAAGGCGCCAGGTTGGCAACGCCGTCGGCACCACGCGAACCGATCCAACCGATTGGCCGTGGCCCGACGATGGCATTGAACGGATCGTGCGGCAGTCCATGACCATGAGCCGGTTCGTAGAAGTGGAAGGTCTCGGTACGATCGTGCATCGATAGGCATCCGGCGGTGACGGGAAGGAACGCGGTGCCGGCGCGGCGACTCAACGTTCCAGGAAATTCTTCAACAAGGCGTGACCATGCTCGGTGAGGATGGACTCGGGATGGAACTGCACGCCCTCCACCGGGAACTGGCGATGCCGCAGGCCCATGATTTCTTCCATGCTGCCATCGGCGTGTTCGGTCCAGGCGGTGATTTCCAGGCACTGCGGCAGCGTGGTCTTCTCCACCACCAGCGAATGGTAGCGCGTGGCCTCGTAGCCATCGGGCAGACCGGCGAACACGCCCAGGCCCTGGTGACGGATGCGCGAGGTCTTGCCGTGCATGATGGTGCCGGCGCGCACCACCTGCCCACCGTAGACCTGACCGATGCTCTGGTGACCCAGGCACACGCCCAGGATCGGCGTGCGCTGGCCGAGCCGTTCGATCAATTGCAGCGACACCCCGGCCTCGTTCGGCGTGCATGGACCGGGCGAGATGACGATGCGCTCGGGCGCCAGGCGCTCGATCTCGTCCACGCTGAGCGCATCGTTGCGCACCACCTTGACCTCGGCGCCAAGCGCCTGCAAGTACTGCACGAGGTTGTAGGTGAAGCTGTCGTAGTTGTCGAGCATCAACAGCATCAGCTGGCCTTCTTTGTCTTAAGTAAATTCACGAATGCACTGCATGTCATCAGAAAATAGCGCGCGTCGGCTTGCGTGATGTTGGCTTCACCCATCAAGGCATGCCAAATACCGTCGGCTTGGCTGGTATATCCATAGGGTTGCGAATTCGACCTGGGCCAAGGCATGAGGTGCCTTAAAACCCAGTCTCTCACTGAATGTCATTTCCATTAGAGACCCTTCGCCGCCTCGGCCACCGCGCGGAACAGCGCGCGGCCCTTGCTCATCGTCTCGTCCCATTCGGCCTGCGGATCGGAGTCGTAGACGATGCCGGCACCGGCCTGCACATGCAGGCGGCCATGCTTGATCACCGCCGTGCGGATGGCGATGGCGGTGTCGGCATCGCCGTGCCAGCCGAGGTAGCCGATGCTGCCGGCATACACGTTACGCTTGATCGGCTCCAACTCGCGGATGACCTCCAGCGCACGGATCTTCGGCGCGCCGCTGACGGTGCCGGCGGGGAAGGTCGCGCGTAGCACGTCGGCGTAGCTGAGTCCTGGCAACAGCGTGCCGGTGACTTCGCTGACGATGTGCATGACGTGACTGTAGCGCTCGATCACGAAGCGCTCGCCGACCGCCACGCTCCCCGCCTGCGAGACGCGACCGGCATCGTTACGGCCCAGGTCGATCAACATCAAATGCTCGGCGCGCTCCTTGGGATCGGCGAGCAGTTCCGCTTCCAGCGCGAGGTCTTCTTCCACGGTCTTGCCGCGCCGGCGCGTGCCGGCGATCGGGCGCACGGTGACCTGCCCGGCTTCCAGGCGCACCAGAATTTCCGGCGAGGAACCCACCACCTGGGTGTCGCCAACATCGATGAAATACATGTAAGGCGACGGGTTCAACGCGCGCAATGCGCGGTACACGTCCAACGGACGCGTGTTGAACGGCACGCTCAGGCGCTGGCTCAGCACTACCTGGAAGATGTCACCGGCACGAATGTAGTCCTTGGACTTCTCCACCGCGGCGATGAAGCCTTCGCGGGTAAAGCCGGAGACGAAATCGCGCTCGTCGAGGACGTCGCGCGCCAGCGGCGCGGGATAACCGGCACCGGGCTGGCGCAGCGTGGCGGTAAGCGCGTCGAGCCGCGCTTGCGCCATCTCCCAGGCGTCGGCAACGGACGGATCGACGTGTACGATCAGGTACAGGCGGCCCTTGAGGTTGTCGAAGACCGCGACCTCTTCGGACAGCATGAGCAGGATATCCGGCGTGTCCAATTCGTCGTGAGCAACGTCCCCCGCCAGACGCGGCTCGATATAGCCAATGCACTCGAAACCGAACCACCCCACCAGGCCGCCGGTGAAGCCCGGCACGCCCTCGATCCTGGGCACCGTGTGCTGCACGCGCAGTGCCTCGACCTCGGCGAGCGGATCGGCGACCTCGCGCCGCTCGACCAGATTGCCGTGGTCGCGCACCTCCAGCGTGTGGCCACGAAAGGTGTACACGCGGCGCACCGGCAGGCCGATGATCGAATAACGGCCAAAGCGCTCGCCACCCTCGACCGATTCGAACAGATAGGTATGCGGGGCGTCGGCGAGCTTGAGATAGACCGACAACGGCGTGTCCAGATCGGACAACACTTCGCGAACGACAGGGATACGGGTGTGGCCTTCAGCGGCGTAGTGCTGGAACTGCTCGCGGGTGATCAAAACGGCTTTCCTTCCGGGGCGCGGTGACGGGACGGACGACGGCTGCAGGCCACCATCGCCACGCACGGCGAGCCGAAGTGAAGGAACGCGGGGTCGTCAAGCTGGACATGGCAGTTACTTTACCGCAACTGCGGCGAGTGGCAACGGTTGCAGACGGCACGGTCGATTGTGCGACGGCGGGCACGTGGCAATGGCTGTTTAGAGTGGCCAACAAAACGTCGCGAGTCGCTGTCGGGGGGGCGCGGACAGCGCGCAGGAACCGCCGTGTACAAAGGGGGTACATGCGGATTCCGAGCACTGCCCACGCCCGCCCGGCGGCGACATAGTCGTTTTGTTAGCCACTCTTAGGCGCAGCGGCTCAGGCGGATCATGGCCGACGGAACCGCGTCTGCGGTACGGGCGCGGACATCGGCGCGGCGCGCAACGACCACCGCGCCACCTGAAAATCAAAGACCAATGCGCTGCTGCCATGCGCCGCCTGCGCGGACCATGCCACGTGCTTCGCCGACAAGGCATGAGGCGGATTGGGAATCGATAGGACAGCATGCCGCACGCTGTCATACCTGCGTCACCAACAATCCGGAACATGGAAGGCCATAGCAGGGACGATGGATGGAGGCAGGATCAGCCTCCAATTATTTCTAGAGGAACCGCACGGGCAACCATGCGGTTCCTGCTTTTTGCACGTCGCTGCTTTTCATGCGCAGCAGGTCAGCAGCGCTCAACCGGCCGCGAACCTGCTCAGTGCCTCGCCCTGCAAGCGATACACGGTCCATTCGTCCTGCGCCTGCGCGCCGGCTGCTTCATAGAAGTCGATCGCCGGGCGGTTCCAATCCAGCACCGACCACTCGAAACGACCGCAGCCTTCGGCCACCGCCTGCCGCGCCAGATGCCGCAACAACGCCCTGCCGGCACCGAGACCGCGATGCGCGGGATCCACGTACAGGTCTTCCAGATACAGGCCGTTGCGCCCGAGCCAGGTGGAATAATTGTAGAAATACACCGCGTAACCGGCCGGCTGCGCATCGACTTCGCAGATCAACGCATACGCACGCGAGTGCGGACCGAACAGACTGGCGCGCAGGCTGGCTTCGTCGGTTTGCACCGCGTCCTCGGCGCGCTCGTAGCGGGCCAAGTCGCGGATCATGCGCAAAATCAGCGCGGCATCTGCGGCCAGCGCCGGGCGGATCTGCACCACCGCCATCTCAGCGCGCCGCCACCGCCGCGCGCATCCGCGCGATGACCTCGGCGTAGTCCGGCGCGTTGAAGATGGCCGAGCCTGCAACGAACGTGTCGGCGCCGGCGGCCGCAACCGCGGCGATATTCTCCGGCTTGACCCCACCATCGATCTCCAACCGGATCGGCTTGCCGCTGGCGTCGATGCAGGTGCGGATCGCGCGCAGCTTGTCCAGCGCCGAGGGAATGAACGTCTGCCCGCCGAAACCCGGGTTGACCGACATCACCAACACCAGATCCAGATCGTCCAGCACCCAGTCGAGGATCTCCAACGGGGTCGCGGGGTTGAGCGCCAGCCCGACTTGGCAGCCATGCGACTTGATCAGTTGGATGCTGCGGTGGACGTGGCGGCTGGCCTCTGGATGAAAGCTGATGAGACTGGCACCGGCCTCGGCGAAATCGGGAATCAGCCGATCCACCGGCTCGACCATCAAATGCACGTCGATCGCTGCGGTCACCCCGTGCTTGCGCAGCGCCTTGCACACCATCGGACCAATGGTCAGATTCGGCACGTAATGGTTATCCATGACATCGAAATGGATCCAGTCGGCGCCGGCGCGCAGCACCGCATCCACTTCCTCGCCAAGACGGGCGAAATCGGCGGACAGGATGGATGGGGCAATGATGCAATCGGACATGGCGGGATCTCAGCGTTTGCGCAGTAGGCGAATCCGGTCGTAAGCCGTGTTGAGCTGGCTGGCCTTTTTCTCGGCGCTGGCGCGCAACTCTGGACTGGCGTTGGCGACCTTGTCGGGATGGTATTGGGACATCAGGCGGCGATAAGCAAGTTCGATTTCCGCGTCGGTCGCATCGCGTGTGAGGCCCAGTTCGCGATACGGATCTTCGCGCTGAGACAGTTTGAACCAGTCCGCGTCGAAAGCATGTCCGATCAGCAAGCCAATAAATGCGCCAAGCACAGGCGTGGGCCGCAGCAGCAAGGCCGCGGCAATGGCGCCGAGCAGTTTTCCGTACCAGGGCTTGGACAAAGGGCGGGCTCGGTGGACAGGACGGTATATTTTACGGCACAGCGGGTCTTTCCAGCCTTACACTACGCGGCCCGCCGTCCGCCGCGGGCCCGCCGGGTCCCGAGACGGTGGCCATTGCGAAGTCCGTAGGAGCGTCTGTGTCCACCACGCTGTTGCAATCCGATCTGCCTGGCCTGCCGTTGCGTCACCGCGGCAAAGTCCGCGACGTGTTCGATCTGCCGCGCGACCGCCTGCCCGCCAACGCCCCGGCCGGCGACTACCTGCTGATGGTCGCCACCGACCGCTTGTCCGCCTTCGACGTGGTGCTGCCCGACCCGATTCCCGGCAAGGGCGAGATGCTATGCCAGGTCTCCAACTTCTGGTTCAAGAAGACCGAGCACCTGATGCCCAACCACCTCACCGGCATCGATGTCGCCGCGGTGCTGCCCGAGGGCGTGGACACCGCGCTGTACGCCAAACGCGCGGTGGTGACCCGCAAGCTCAAGCCGGTGCCGGTGGAAGCCATCGCCCGCGGCTATCTGATCGGCAGCGGCTGGAAGGACTACCAGCGCACCGGCAAGGTCAGCGGGATCGAACTGCCCGATGGCCTGCGCCAGGCCGAGAAACTGGCCGAACCGATCTTCACCCCCTCGACCAAGGCCGCCGTCGGCGATCACGACGAAAACATCGATTTCGACGCGATGGTCAAGACCGTGGGCGCCGAACTGGCCGAGCGCGTGCGCGACGCCACCTTGCGCATCTACCGCTTCGCCGCCGACTTCGCCGCCGAGCGCGGCATCTTGCTGGCGGACACCAAGTTCGAATTCGGCACCGACCTCGATGGCCGCCTGTACATCATGGACGAGATGCTGACCCCGGACTCCTCGCGTTACTGGCCGGCCGACGAATACGAAATTGGCAGCAGCCCGCCGAGCTACGACAAGCAGTTCGTGCGCGACTATCTGGAAACGTTGGACTGGGGCAAGACAGTGCCCGGCCCGCGCCTGCCGCAGGACGTGATCGAGCGTACCCGAAGCAAATACGCCGAGGCACTGCAGCGGCTGGCGGGCATTTCGGTCGATTGAACGGCGTCGCCCTACGCCGGCGCGTGGACGACGTCACGCATGCGGACGCGGCAGCGCTACGCATACTCCTCCGCATGAGCGGATCGGCCCGGAACCGGCGATGATCTCGCCACGGCTTGCACTTCTTCGTTCCTGACCATGGCAACCACCGGATCGGCACTAGCTCCAACACGCTTCTCCGGACAACGCGCGGATCTGCGACACGTCGCGAACGGCCACACCTTTCCCATCGGTCGCACGCGCCGACGCCACAGCGCGCTGTCTGCGCATCGCGGCGTCGATGACGCTATGCTGATCCGGTTCCTCGGAGGAAAGATGGAGACCACCGTCTACGCGCGCCCGATCGACCGATATTTCGCCCACTATTCCGACGCTCACCGCAATGCCGCCAACCAGCGTATCCACGTGATCGCGGTGCCGGGGATTCTATGGGCGGTCGTGGCGCTGCTGTGGTGCATACCGGTCGGCGCTAGCTGGTTCCAAAGCGGAGTGTGGGCGGCACTGGGCATGTTCGCCGCGTGGATGTACTACAACCGGCTGTCACGACCGCTGGGCTACGGCATGCTCGCCGTGTTCTTCTTTTACGGCTGCCTGTGCCGGCTGCTGGAAGCGCATCTGGGGCTGCAAGGATTGCGCTGGATGGCGCTGGCGGTGCTCATGCTGGCCTCGATCGCGCAATGCATCGGGCACACATTGGAAGGCCGCCGGCCCAATTTCTGCACCGATGCGATGGCGCTGCTGATCGGCCCGGCCTGGGTGCTGGCCAAGCTGTACCGACACATGCGCTGGCGCTACTGACGCACGGCAGCTCCGGACGTCACGCCGAGCATGGCTGCATCCGGGGCGAACGCGCGCGGCGCGTAGCCGAAATCGCGCCGCGCCGGCGCCAGATCGAAAACCAGATCCTCGCGCATGCGCTGCAAGGCCGCGCGATTCATGCCACGCAAGCGACCGCACGCATGCGCCAACGCCAACAGCAGCGCGAAGACGGCATGCGGCAACAACAGCAACCGTGCCGGCGGCTGCAACACGGCCAGCACGCGGTGCACCATGTCGCGATAACGGAGTGTCTCGCCGCCACCCAACGCATAGCTTTGGCCATGCGTGGTCGCGGACGCCAGCACCGCCAGCGCCGCCTCGGCCAGATCCTGCACATGCACCGGCTGCCGCAGGCCACAGGCGCTGCGCGACAGCACGAACCAACCGCTGCGCCGCGCCAGCGCCGCAATCGCGCTCAAGGTACGGTCGCGACCAGCGCCGTAGACCAGGGTCGGTCGTAACACCGTCGCGGCGGCGCCGCGCGCGGCAGCCAGCGCAAACAGTGTCGCTTCGGCCTCGCGCAAGCGGCGGGCGACATCGCGTTCGGTGGCATCCAGCGAATCGCGCTTAACCTCCAGGCTGGTGGAGCCGAACGCAACCACGCGCGGCGCATGCACCGGCACGCGTTGATACCAATCCGCGAACGCATCCAGCGGCCCGCAACTGAAGACGACATCCACTGGCAACGGCGGCATCGACAGCGTCCCCAGCTCGCCCAAGTGCCAATGCAGGCCGGGCCGTGAAGGCTGGATGGTCCGCGAGTAGGCATGCACCTGCCAGCCGGCGGCGAGCAACCCATGCAACAGCGGTTCGCCGATTTGACCACTACCGCCGAACACCAGTGCGATACGCGGCAACGCGGGAGGATATTGCATGGGGACAGCGGAGGCTGGCGCATCGGTCATCGCCACAGCATAACCAGCGCACGCCACCACGCCCAATTTCTTGCGGCACAACGCTCGCAGACGCATCGCGCGCTGCGAGTCGGAGCGCCAATGCGCGTGCATGCGAGCCACTCCAACCTCGGTCAGCGCCATAACCTGCCTGTTACACTCGGTCCTCTGCACGCGAATCGCGCATTCCCTGCATGATGCCCATCCTCATCATCCTGTTGGCCCTGCCGTTCCTGATAGCGGCCAGCGTGGTCGTCTTGCGCCATCGAACACGGGCTGTGCTGGCCTGGGTCGCGGCGATCGCACCACTGGCCGGGCTGGTGCTGTTGGGCACGTTGACCACGACTGTCCTGCAAGGCGACATCGTCCGCAGCGATCACGCCTGGCTGCCGCAGATCGGGCTGCAGTTTTCGCTGCGCCTGGATGGCCTGGCCTGGATGTTCGCCGGGCTGGTGCTGGCCATCGGCACGCTGGTGGTGATGTATGCGCACTACTACCTGAGCGCGCGCGAGAACGCGGCGCGCTTCTATGCCTACCTACTGTTATTCATGGGCGCGATGCTGGGCATGGTGCTGGCCGGCAATCTGCTGCTGCTGATGGTGTTCTGGGAATTGACCAGCATCAGTTCGTTCCTGTTGATCGGCTTCTGGTCGCATCGGAAGGACGCGCGTGACGGCGCGCAGATGGCCCTGGTGATCACCGGCGGCGGCGGCCTGGCGTTGCTCGGTGGCGTGCTGCTGCTCGGTCGCATCGTCGGCAGTTATCAGCTCGACGCCGTACTCGCCGCCGGTCAGACGATCCGCGCCAGCGCGCTGTATCCGTGGGCACTGGGGTTGATCCTGCTCGGCATCTTCAGCAAGAGCGCGCAGTTCCCGCTGCATTTCTGGCTGCCGCAGGCGATGGCGGCGCCAACGCCGGTGTCGGCATATCTGCATTCGGCGACGATGGTCAAGGCAGGCGTCTTCCTGCTGGCGCGGCTGCATCCGGCGCTGGCCGGCAGCGCATTGTTCTTCTACACGGTCAGCGGCATCGGTGCGATCACCCTGCTCACGGGCGCCTGGTTGGCGATCTTCCAGCACGATCTGAAAGGCCTGCTGGCGTATTCGACAATCTCGCATCTGGGCTTGATCACCATGCTGTTCGGGTTGTCCACGCCGATGGCGGTGGTCGCTGGCGTCTTCCACATGCTCAATCACGCCGTATTCAAAGCCTCGTTGTTCATGGCTGCGGGCATCATCGACCACGAGACCCACACCCGCGACATGCGCCGGCTCGGCGCGCTGCGCCGCTGGATGCCGATCACCAGCACGCTGGCGATCATCGCCGCACTGGCAATGGCCGGTATCCCGCTGCTCAACGGTTTTCTGTCCAAGGAAATGTTCTTCGCCGAGGCGCTGGGCGCCAACGGACCGGCAGCGATGCGCGTGTTCATCGCCAGCGCGGCGCTGCTGGCCGGCGTGTTCGGTGTGGCCTACAGCCTGCGCTTCGTCTACGAGACGTTCTTCGGCGAAGGGCCACGCGACCTGCGGACGATGCCGCATGAGCCGCCGCGTTGGATGAAGATTCCAGTGGCGATCCTGGTGTTGGTCTGCGTAGCGGTCGGCACCGTACCGGCGCTGACCGTGGCGCCGGTGTTGCGCAGCGCCGCCAGCGCGATCCTCGGCGACGCCCTACCCGACTACAGCCTGGCGCTGTGGCACGGCTGGAACGCGCCACTGGCGATGAGCCTCGCAGGCGTGATCGGCGGGGTGACGCTGTACTTCGGCCTGCGCCGACTGACGGCGTTATACACCGAGGTGCGCCGTTCGCTGGGCAAACGCCTGTTCCACTGGCATATGCAGACATTGTCAACCTTGGCCGCGCGCGCCACCCGGCTACTCGTCAATGGCCGCCTGCAGCGCAGCCTGCGCTGTTTGCTGTTGGCCGCCGTGGTGGTCGCGGCGGCGCCGTTCGTCGCGACGCCGCCGCCATGGCCGTCGTGGACACCACCGCAGCCGATGCCGCCGCTGGGATGGGCGCTGTGGTGGTTGATCGTCGGCAGCGCATTGGCCACGCTGCGCCTGTATCGCCAGCGCCTGCTGGCCGTGGTGGTGGTCGGTGGCAGCGGATTGGGCGTGAGCCTGGTCTTCGTGTTCCTATCGGCACCGGATCTGGCACTGACCCAATTGCTGGTGGAAATGGTCACCCTGGTGTTGATGCTGCTGGGGCTGCACTACTTGCCCAATGTGTCGCCGCCGGAACCACGGCGCTGGCCGCAGTTGCGCGATGCGGCACTGGCGATCGCCGCCGGTGTCGGCATGGCCCTGCTGGCGTATGCGGTGATGACCCGCCCGGCGTCGAGCATGGCCGGCGAACTGCTGCAACGCGCGCTGCCGCAGGCGTATGGACGCAATGTGGTCAACGTGATCCTGGTGGACTTCCGTGGCTTGGATACCTTCGGCGAAATCAGCGTGTTCGCGATCGCCGCGCTGGTGGTGCACGCGCTGTTGCGAGGTGTGCGGATGGCGCCCGAAACCCTCATGCCCGGCCCACCGATCACGCTGCCGGTGCCGGCCGATCTGACCCAATTGTTGTTCCCACTCACCCTCACCGTGTCGATCTTTTTGTTTCTGCGCGGACACAACGCGCCCGGTGGCGGGTTTATCGCCGGGCTGGTGCTGGCAGTGCCGCTGCTGATGCAGTACGTGATCCAGGGCGCCGCTTCGGTGGAGTCGCGCTTCGGCTTGGACTACATCCGCTGCATCGCGCTGGGCCTGGTGCTGGCAGCACTCAGCGGCATGGGCGCGCTGTTGTTCGGCGCGCCATTGCTGACCAGCGGCCACCTCGACTTGCCGCTGCCACTGATCGGCGAGGTGTCGTTGACCAGCGCGCTGGGTTTCGATACCGGTGTGTTTCTGGCGGTGTTCGGCGGCACCATGCTGATCCTGTCGATGTTGGGCACGATCATGCCATCGCGCATGCGCGAGGCACATCGCGGGCGCATCGACCCGACGCGACGCTCGGCCATCACCGGGGAAATGCACTGATGGAGCTGGCCTTGGCGAGCGCGATCGGCGTGCTGACGGCGGTGGGAGTGTATCTGCTGCTGCGCGCGCGCAGCTTCGATGTCATCCTGGGCATGACCGTACTGTCCTACGCCACCAACCTGCTGATCTTCGCTGGCGGTCGGCTGAAACAGGGCAGGCCGCCGGTGCTGCGCGACGGCATCGCGCCGACCCTGGCCGAACATGCCGATCCGCTGCCGCAGGCGCTGGTGTTGACCGCGATCGTGATCGCCTTCGCGATGACGGCGCTGAGCATCGTGCTGGCGCTGCGCAACCGTGGCGACAACCACAGCGATCATGTCGATGCGCGCGCGGATCAGGACGAGGAGAATGCGCCATGAGCCATGTGCTGATCCTGCCGATTCTGATTCCATTGCTCGGTGCCGGGTTGTCGTTGTTCCTGGAGCGGCGTCGCGCCGGCCGCAGGTTGCAGCGCCTGCTGGCGTGGACCGCGCTGGCGGCGCTGGCCGCAGCGGTGACCACGCTGTGCGCGCAGGTCGGCGACGGTCAGGTCCACGCCTATCTGCTGGGCGACTGGCCGGCGCGGCTGGGCATCGTGCTGATGGCCGACCGCCTGTCGGCGTGGATGCTGGCGACCACCACCTTGCTCGCCGCCGCTTGCCTGCTGCACGCCTGCGCGGGTTGGGATCGACGTGCGCCGCATTTCCATGCGCTGTTCCAGTTCCAGTTGGTCGGCCTCAACGGCGCATTCCTGACAGGCGATATCTTCAATCTGTTCGTGTTCTTCGAGGTGATGTTGATCGCCTCCTACGGCCTGCTGCTCAGTGGCGGTCGCGGCCTGCGCCTGCGTGCTGGGTTCCATTACGTGGTGTTCAACGTCACGTCCTCCACCGTGTTCCTGATCGCGCTGGGGTTGCTGTACGCACTGCTCGGCTCGCTGAACATGGCCGAGTTATCGCAACGCGTGTCGCAGGCACCGGCGCAGAACGTGGCGTTGATCAAAGCCGCAATCGGCCTGTTGTTGGTGGTGTTCTGCGCCAAGGCCGCATTGCTACCGTTGTATCTGTGGTTGCCGGAAACCTATGCGCGGGCGCCGGCAGCCGTCGCGGCGCTGTGCGTGATCATGACCAAGGTTGGCCTGTATGCGATGTTGCGGGTCAGTACGCTGATGCTCGGCAGCCAGGCGCCGATGCTGCATGGTTACGGCGGCGACTGGCTGCTGTGGCTGGGCCTGGCCACGCTGCTGCTGGGTGCGCTCGGCGTGCTGGCGGCGGTGCGCCTGCGGGTGTTGATCGGCTACCTGGTGATCGTGTCGGCGGCGACGCTGTTTGTCGCCTTCGCGTTGCAGCGACCCGGCATGCTCAGCGCGGGCCTGTACTACCTGGCGCACAGTAGCTTCGTGGCCGCGGCACTGTTCATGATCGCCGAGCTGATCCGGCGGCGTGGCGGCCATGCAGGCGACCGCAAGAGCCGCATCGCCACGCTGCCGGAGAAAACGCTGTCAGGGCTGCTATTCCTGATCGCGGCGATCTCGGTGGCCGGGCTGCCGCCACTGTCCGGTTTCCTGGCCAAGGTCGCACTGCTCGGCGCCACGCCAGCGGCGCTCACTGCCCCGGTATGGACCACGGTGTTGCTTAGCAGCCTGATGGTCATCACGGGCCTGAGCCGCAGCGGTGTGCGACTGTTCTGGCACGTGCCCAGCCACCAGAACACGGTCGATCACGGCACTGCGCAGTTGCCAGCGCTCATCCCCGTCCCGCGCATGGCGCTGGGGCGGCGGCTGGAAATCGCCGCCACCTTGCTGCTACTCGGCTACGGCATGACCATGACGTTGGCAGCCGAACCGCTGCTGCGCTACACCGACGCCATCGCCGCGCAGGTGTTGCGTCCATCCGCTTACGTCACCCAGTTGCGCGCCACGGCACCAGTTCTGCGGGAGCCCTGAGATGGTCCGTTCCTCCTGGTCGCGCAGGCTGTTCCCGTCCTGGCCGCTGAGTCTCACCGTCACCACGTTTTGGCTACTGATGAGCGACAGCGTCAGCCCCAGTCAACTCTTGCTCGGCGGCGGACTCGGCGTGGCGGTGCCGCTGTTCGCCGCGCGCCTGGACCGCGAGTTCGCTCGCATCGGCACGCTGCGTCCGGTGCCGAGGATGCTGTGCGTGGCGGCCTGGGACATCGTGCGTTCCAATGTGATGGTCGCGCTGCAAGTGCTAGGACCGCAGACACTGATCCACCCCGGCTTCGTCTGGGTGCCACTGGATATCGCCAACATCCACGGCATCGCCGCACTGACCAGCATGATTACCCTGACCCCAGGCACGGTTTCGGCGGCGTTGTCGGACGACCGCAAATACCTGCTGGTGCATGTGCTGCACCTGGACGATGCCGAGCGTCTGATCCGACAAATCAAGACGCGCTACGAGGCGCCATTGATGGAGATCTTCCCATGACCCACGACATGTTCATCGACACCACCATCGTCGTGTGCATGCACATGGTGGCCCTGGCGATGCTGCTGGCGCTGTGGCGGCTGCTGCGCGGCCCGACCCTGCCCGACCGTATCCTGGCACTGGATATGCTATCGATCACCGCGATCGCCGAAGTGATGCTATTGGGCATGTACCTGGATTCGCCGGTGTATTTCGAAGCGGCGTTGATTATTGCCATGCTCGGCTTCGGCAGTACCGTGGTGTTGAGCAAATACGTACTGCGTCGGGACATCGTCGAATGAACGCCTTGCTGCACATCGCGCTGGCGTTACTGCTGATCGTCGGCTGCTTTTTCATCCTGATCGGTGCGCTGGGGCTGGTGAGACTGTCGGACTTCTTCAAGCGCCTACACGCGCCGACCACGGCCAGCACACTGGGCGTGGGCTGCATCCTGCTTGCCTCGGTGGGCTATCACCTGTTCCTGGGGCAAGACCCGCAGCCACGCGAGTTGTTGATCACCGCGTTCTTGTTCATCACCGCACCGATCAGCGCGCACATGATGGCCAAGGCTGCGCTGTCGCTGATGCTGGCAGAACGCCCACCGACGCCCGGCAGTGGCGACGCCGATCAAAAACGGCTGCCGATGTCGACCCGAACGAAACAACAGCCACCGTTGCCCTAGCCTGCTGCTGACGATTGCACCCGACCCGATGCCGCCTTGACGCCGATCCGCACCGCGGCTTGAACAAGCCGGCGCGTTACCAGCAACCCCAGGCACCGGGCGATATCCGCCACCGGCTTTGCACCAGCGTACCGCAACACGATGGCAGGCAATCGATCATGCGCGAAGTGCAGACATCGGCACGGATGAAGCAATTGTCGCCATGCGTTCGTCCGAATCGGTGTAAAACGGGGCCCGAATGCCGCGTCGCCACTGGCATGGCTTTGTCGTAGGCACGACTGCGACACAACGTCATTGCGCCATCCAGCCAGGTCACCCCCATCACCACAGGAGCTGCACATGCCCCACCCCGATCCGACGCCGCCGCAACGCCCCTGGCTGGCGCTGGCTGGCATCGCCACGATCGCCGTTGCACTCGCCGCCGCCTTCGCCTGGAGCGCAGGCTGGCTCGGCGGACCGCAACGGCTAACCGCCCAGCACATGACCGATGCCCTCGAAGCCGGTGGTCCACCGCATCCCGGCTTCCGCCGCGCACACAACAAGGGGGTCTGCGTCAGCGGCCACTTCGAGAGCAATGGCCAAGGTCAGGCCTTGTCCGAAGCGAGGGTGTTCGCCCAAGCCTCGGTACCGGTACTGGGCCGCCTGTCGATTGGCGGCAGCGACCCGCACGGGGCCGATGGCCAAGCGCGAGTGCGCAGCATGGCCCTGCAGTTGCGCAGCGACGACGGCCAGGAATGGCGCATGGCGATGAACAACTTTCCGTTCTTCGTGGTCGCCACGCCGGAAGGCTTCATGGCACAGATCCAGGCGTCACAGCCCGACCCGGCAACCGGCAAACCGGATCCCGCGAAGATGGCCGCGTTCCTGCAACGCTATCCGGAAGCGCACATGTTCCAAGCATGGGCCATGAGCGCACCATGGTCGAACAGTTGGGCCAATACCGAGTACAACAGCGTCAACGCCTTCCGCTTCACCGCGGCCGATGGCAGCAGCCGCTACGTGCGCTGGTCGATGCGCCCGCATACTCCGTTCGTGCCCTTGTCGGCGGCGCAGCGCGCGCTGGTCGATGCGAATTTTCTCGGCGAGGATCTGCAGACGCGGCTGGCGCACGGCCCGCTGCGCTGGGACTTGGTGATAACCGTGGCCGCACCCGGCGATCCAATCGAAGATCCGTCGCGCTCCTGGCCACCGACGCGGCAGAATGTGGTTGCCGGCACGCTGGTGCTCGACCATGCCGAACCGCAAGCCACCGGCCCATGCCGCGATCTCAACTACGACCCACTGATCCTGCCGCACGGCATCGCTGGCTCCGGCGACCCGATTCTGGCTGCGCGATCGGCGGTCTACGCACAGTCGTTCAACCGCCGCGAGCGCGAGATCGCTCGCGGCCAGGCACCGGATGCCATCGGCCAAAAAGGAACTGCACAATGAACCCTAGCAACCGATCCGAACACTTCAACCTTACCGCGCGCGTGCTGCACTGGCTGATGGCGGCGATGATTCTGACCATGCTGTTCGTCGGCGTCGGCATGGTTGCCTCGGTGTCGCAGCGACCCTGGCTGCTCGACCTGCACCGCCCGCTGGGCATCGCCATCGGGCTGCTGGCGCTGGTACGCCTGGGCAACCGTCTGCGGCACCGCCCACCGCCGCTACCAGCCGACCTGCCGCGCTGGCAAAAGATCGCCGCACATGCCTCGCACGGCTTGCTGTATGCGCTGATGCTGGCGATGCCGCTGTTGGGCTGGGCGATGCTCTCGGCTGGCGGCTATCCGATCGTGCTATGGGCGGGCGTACACCTGCCAGCGATCGTCTCGCACAACCCGGCGCTGTACGCGGGGCTGCGTTGCGCGCATGGCTGGCTGGGTTATCTACTGTTCGCCACGGTGTTGGGCCATCTGTGCGCGGCGCTGTTCCATGCCTGGATACGCCGGGACGACGTGTTCGCAAGCATGGCACGCGGCGCAGCAGTGGCTAGGCCAACGGCAACACCCGAGCGGACATAGTCGCACAACGCACGGTAACGCCTACGATGACGCAAGCTGGCGATTGTCGTTCACGTTCCGCTCGGTCACAGCCGATGCGACTCGATTGCGACCGCTACGCTTGCCACAGTAAAGCGCTGCGTCGGCGCAGCACAGCAGTTCCTCGCCGGTACTGCCATGCTCCGGATAAGCCGCCACGCCGATCGACACCGTGATCGAGGGCAGCATTTGCCCATGATGCTGTACCTGCATCTGCTCGACCGCCGCGCGAATCTGTTCGGCGCGTCGTTGCGCAACGTCTGCGGCGGCCCCCGGGAGAATCACCGTGAACTCCTCGCCACCGTAACGGCAGGCGATATCTTCCGGTCGCACCAGCCCCCCCAGCAACTGGCCGAAGGAAGCCAACAACGCGTCGCCGCCAGCATGACCAAAGCGGTCGTTGAGCGCCTTGAAATGGTCCAAATCCAACATCATCAGTGCCAACGGCAGATCCCGACGCGCACAGCGCGATAGTTCGCGCAGCAGCGACTCCTCCAGATAGCGCCGGTTATACAGCCCGGTCAGCGGATCACGAATCGACTGCGTGCGCAGGCGATGGCGCAAATGCAGATTATGCAGCGCCATCGCCAGTTGCTCGGCCACCACCTCGACCAGGTTCAGCCGCTCCAGCACGGCAAGGTTGGGGCTGGACAGATGGATCATCCCCAGCCGTTCGCCCTGTACGATCATCGGCACACAAGCGCCGTAAAGCGCTTGCGCGGGGTCGCAGATGACATCGGAGGTTTGTGCACACAGCGACGTTGCGCCGGGCTGCATCACCTGGGTAGCGCGTCGGCATAGACTCTCGCAACGTTCCAGCGACAGCGATGGCGCACATGCCGCGTCCATGCCCCAATGGGCGACACACACCACCTGCTCGCCAGCAGCATCGGTGCAGTACACGCTGCACCCAGCCGCACCGAGCAGGCGCTCGAGCGCCTGCCGTGCGACCTCGACCGCTTCATCTTGCTGCACGCAACTCTGTAGCCCGCGACTGCAGCGGTTGAGCGTGCGCAGATCCTGTTCGGTGCGCTGCATTTGCTGCACAGTGCCCACGAGCAGCGCGTTGGCATGATGACCCAGACGCTCGGCCTGAGTCCGACGACCGATTTCGCGGCGCAGCAGCATATACAAGCAGAGCGTGAGCACGCACACGCCGGGGATGCCACCAAAGGCCAAGAGACGTAGCATGCCGGCGCTATCAGCAGTGGCAAGCATGCGTGTCGCGAGCAGGTCGCGCTCGCTGTGCAGCATTGCATCCGTATTGCGGCGCGTGGCCTGCGACAGCGTGCCGGCCTGGCGAACGCGCGCCATCTCCGGCCGCATCGTCGCGTCATTGACCTGAAGGCGCGCGATCGCATGCTCACTGATTTGCATGCGTTCGCGGATCTGGGCCTGAACCAAACGCAGTCGCGACAATTGCGCGGGATTGTCCTGCAGCCGGGTGGAGAGTTGTTGCAGACGCGACGGCAGGGACTGCTCGCAACGGTGGAAATCGACCAGATCCTCGTTGTCATCCAGCAGCAGGAAACCGCGCAACGCGGCGTCGCAATCGCTGAGGTTGAATTGCAGGACATTGATCCCGGCAACGACCTGGTTGCTGCGCTCCACCGAAGCGGCATCGGCGAGAAAGCGCTGACTCCCCAACAACAGCGCGGCACTGATCCCGATCAACAACAGCAACGCCAGCGGCACGCCATAGCGATTGATCGTCGCGCAGGACATGACGTCGACGCGCGGAGAGAGAGAAGGCCCGTCGTCCTCCGGACCAAGACCAAAATGCGGGATCATGCGCAAACCGCCAGATGAGTTCCAAGAGCAAACCCAGATCGAATCATATCGCCTCCTTGTGAAGCGCCAGCCGCGCCGCTTCGATACAGTTGCCGACGCCAATTGCCGATCGCCTCGAACAAACAATTGCCCCCGGTGGCACACAAGAAACCGGGCGTGGCTGTCATGTCGCGGGCCATGGCACCTTCGCCGGCAAGGCGCAGAACCCGACGCTCGCGGTGGTTGTATGAATCTGCCTCGCTCGGACCAAGCGTCCAGTGCCAATTTTGGATCGCGCGCGCGGCCCCGCGATACACCTGACGGATCGCACCGACCCACCACTCGCGCCACAGCAAGCCCGGCAAGCCCGGACTGACAAAGGGAGTGACCATGGCCACACGCACCAGCAACTGCTGACGCTGAATGCGCAGAGCCATTTCCAGTCCGCTGAACTCGGACGTTTCGATGTCAATGACCGGCAGATCAGGCGACCGCGCATGCAGCACACGACACGCGACCTCGCCGTCGGCCACTCTGGCGGCGACGTCGATATCCGCCTCCAGGTCCAGTCGTAGGGTTCCCAATGCGCCACGCACCATTGCCTGGTCCTCCGCTAACACCGAATCGAACAGGGACCGCCGGTCCCTGTGTGGGCATTGTAGGGCCGTAACGACTTCAGCGCTCAGCCAAGCGCAGCATTCCGATCAACGGCCACCAACGGCCACGCTGCTGTGGACCGGAGCTGAAATGCGCCCTGGGCATTGGCCTTGTCGGCGCCCCGTCTCCCGGCGCTGCGCGCCGCACGGCTGCCGATCACCACCTCCCTGGGCGCGCTCCAGCGACCCGGCGCGGGGTCCAAGATCGTGCTCACGGCCTGGCCCAATAGGCGATGCGTCATCTTTTGGTCATGAAAACACGGTAGAGCAGCCCCCCTCCCAGGGAGTAGCCTGCGCAGCCATTTGTTTCAATTTCCGTTACCGCCATGTCGTCGCGCCTGTGCCTGTTGCTTGTCCTCTGCGCCAGCGTGTGCCTGGGCGCCTGCTCCTCCACCTCGCTGAGCGACCGTCTGGTCGCACCGGGTGGCGTATCGCCGCTGATGGACGAGGAACGCATCCAAAGCCTGCTGGCGACCCTCCCCAATCGCAGCGGACACGTGGTGGTGCCGGGCGGCATCCCGATCTTCTGGCGCGCGATCGACCCAGGCGATTACCGCATGCGCTACCGCTACGAACACGCCAGTCGCAACGCCAACGGCCACGAACACGCCGACTTCGCGATGGACGTGGCGACACCGGTGCCCGGGACACACTTAGCGCCGCGCGGCACCGTGGTGCTGTTGCACGGCTGGATGATGGACGGCGACTCGCTGCTGCCATGGTCGCTGGATCTGGCTCAAGCTGGCTACCGCAGCATCAGCATCGACCTGCGCAACCACGGTCGTTCCGGCGGCGGGCCGGCCGGCTACGGCACCCGCGAATCCGATGACGTGGTCGCGGCGATCCACGCCCTGCGCGCGCGCGGCGAAGTGCAGGGGCCTGTCTACCTGTTCGGGGTGTCCTACGGCGCGGCCACCGCATTGTTCGCCGCGCAAAAGCTCGGCAACGCGGTCGAGGGTGTGGTGGCGCTGGAGTCCTTCGCCAACGCAGGCCGCGGTATCCGCGACATGATCCCGCACATGCTCGCCAGTCACCCGCGCGGCTGGATGGCCAGCGCCGCGATGGATCTGGCGCGGTGGCGCTATGGCGATCAAAACCTGGACGCGGTGATCGCCAGCGCCAATCAACGTCTGGCGCTGAATCTGGACCAAGTCGACGTCACCGCCGCAGCACGCATCGCAACCGCCTGCGTGCTACTGCTGCATGGCAGTGCCGACCAACATATCCCGGTTGCGCACGGCCGATTGCTGGCACTGGACGCGCCGCGTGCGCACTACCTGGAGATGCCCGGCGAGAATCACCTGAGCCTGCCGATGCGGCTGGATCTACTGGCGCCAACGATAGAAGACTGGTTCGCCGAATTACCAGCGCCACGCCACGACGGCGACTGTCCGCAGCCGCTGCCGCCACGCGTGGATGCGACCCAGCAGTTCACCGTCACCCCGACCGTGAACACCAGCCGAAGTTGAGCGCAGAATCGCCTCCCGCGATCATCCGTATCGACCCTCTATGCCGCTCCGCGGCGCCGCCCGATCCCCGAGCGCCACACGCTCTCGCCAGCGAACAGCAGCAGCCCGATCCAGATCGCAGCAAAGCCCAGCGCTCGGTCAGCATCGAAGGGCTCACCGAAAAACCAAACACCCAGCAGCAACTGCAAACTTGGCGAGATGTACTGAAGCAATCCGATCAGCGACAATGGAATGCGCCGCACCCCATAGGCGAAACCGATCAGCGGCGCCGCCGTGACCGCACCGCCGCATATCAACAGCACGTCGTCGCGCCAGCCCCAGGCGCCCAAAAACCCGCCGCCGTGACCGGCCTCGCCCCAGAGCACGAAGCCCAGGGCCGGCAGGAACAGATACACGCTTTCCACGCCCAATCCAGCCACCGCATCCACGTGCGCCAGCTTGCGCAGCAGGCTGTACAGTCCGAACGAGCAGGCCAGACCCAGCGCGACCCAAGGCGGCGTGCCTGCATCGACAGTGAGCCAAGCCACACCGAGCGCAGCACAGGCCACCGCCAACCATTGCAGCCGACGCAGGCGTTCATGCAACACCAATACCCCAAGCAACACGTTGACCAGCGGACTGATGAAATAACCAAGGCTGCTCTCGATCACATGCCCGGCATTGATCGCCCAAATGTACAGGCCCCAGTTGAAGGCGATCGCCAAGCTGCTGAACGCAAGCGTGACCAGCGCACGCGGTTGCGCGGCGATGCGCCGCCACCACTGCAGGCGTGCGCTGTACAGCAGCCAGGCCACCACCAACATGGCGCTCCACACAACGCGGTGGGCGATGATATGCGCAGACGGCACCGCCTTGAGCAAATGCCAATACAGCGGCGCCACGCCCCACAGCGCGAAGGTCGCAGCAGTCATCCATACACCGCGCCGCAAGTCGTGCTCGGCAACGCTCATCGCCATGTCCTCGCCACCGAGATCACCGCCGCACCGGCCAGAACTTGCACAACAGACCAACAGCCGCGGAAAGCCTCGCGCGCGCAGGAGCAACCGAAGCGAACAGAGATGACATACGCAAACGACATGAACGAAGAAGATGGCCTCGAATTCTAGGGCTTGTGACGACGCACGTTGAAGCCAGATGCGTTGGTCATCCGCCGTGCCTAGCGCGATGCTGCTGATGCCGTCCTTGCCATGGCCAAGTCAACCCGCGCGACGCATGCAGCGTGGCACTGACGGCCAGCCCGACGGTACGCCATATTGGCGCGCGCCAAACTTACGTGACTGGCCTTGTCTCAACGCACTCCAGATAACTTCGCAGTCAACTTTTCGAAGTACATCACACGTTCCAGGCCAGCAACACAAAAGCACTGGACCGGTCTGGCGACGATGCCAGACCGGCGCCTTCCCAGCCCTCGCCGGGTCTGCCGACTCACCATCCATCCATTAATAATCCATTCATTGTCATGGGCGTATTTCAGCCCTATATCCTTCATTTCGGAACTACCATGGCCAGCATCGATACTTCACTGCCGTCGGTAGGTAGCGCACCAAACCCATTCGCCACCGCTACAACGAACCCGTTCGGTAACACGGTCCAGGCAAGCAATGACACTGCGGCCGTGCAGCAAGCCGTCTCGCTGTCATCGGATGCGTCGGTGATCCTCAGCCTCGGCACTTCTTCGCCTGCCGAACAGGGCCTCACCTACACTGCGGCCGGTCTGTTCAATACCATCGTCAGTGCTGGTTCGGCCGACGGCACCTCGCCCGACCTGAACCAAAATCAGGCAAACCAGTCTTACTCCCAGGGCATTCTGGATGGCATCGGGAACCCTCCGTCGACACCCGGCATCTATAACGCATCAGGCGTGTTCACTGGCCAGAACACGTTGACCCCGGCATTGTCGTCCGCGCTTAAAGAAAATCCCAACCTGACGGGTGCCGTCGTCGGCGATCTGCTCAACCAGGGCATCGTGGGCGGTCTGATTTCCACCACTGCCTGAGCCGGTCGACGCAGCACTTCGGCGAGAGCCCTCCTTCGGTCCTCGCCGGGGGGCGACTACTGCTTGGCCAAGCAGCAGGGAGCAGGGAGGCGACCGAACGAAGATGGCCAGAGGCGATGGCTTTCTAGCCTAGTGGGACGGATCCACCGCACTCGTCCGAATCATAGGCCGATGGCACCGCGGCATCTATCTCGCTGCCGCCTTCTCCAACTGACGCATCGTTGGCGGCCTGTGCGGCACCTCCCATGAACAGAGCGGCGGACAGCAGCAACATGCGCATCGGGTTCACGATCACGACCTGACGACGAGTGGGCAGCACAGTGTAGAACGTGACGGCGCCGGCAGACAGAGCGCGGTGAGATCATTACCTGCGCAGCGCGCATGGCGCCACTCAACCTGCCAGACGATCCAACCAACACCCCAGCCCCTGCGCATTGAGTTCGATGTCCATGTGCAGCACGCGCTCCACTCCGGCATCGTCCAGCGAGCAACCGTGCATGCGTGCGCGCTCCAGGTACAACGCGGTCAATGCGGCAACCAGACAACGATGACGATCAGGACGGCCGTCGCAGCCACGGGCAATCGCGACCATCGCATCGAGTTGTTCGAACAGCTCCGCCGCCAGCGGCGCCGCGCCTTCCACAGGGCCGTAGTGCGTCAGATACAGGGTCTGCGGCACGTAATCGAGGATGCGCTGGATCGAGACGCGCATTGCTTCCGGCTCGAACTGCACCGGCGAGGACGTCGGAATCGCGAACGCACCGCGCGCGCTGTCCAATTCACGGTAGGACAGCCCGAAGGTATCGCCGGTGAACCAGCTGCGGCTACGCGCATCCCCCACACACAGATGATGGCGGGCATGGCCGGGCGTATCGATACACAGCAATTCGCGCGCGCCCAACCGCAACCGATGACCATCCTCGGCAACGACCACGCGCTCGGCCGGTACCGGCACGATGCTGCCATAACTGCGCGCCATCTCCTCCTCGCCGTACACCGCCGTGGCGCCCGCGATCAGCCGCGCCGGATCGATCATGTGCGACGCGCCGCGCGGATGCACCAACAGGCGCGCATTCGGCAGTCGCTGCAGCAGCGCACCGGCGCCACCAGCATGATCCAGATGGACATGCGTGAGGATCAGCCAGTCCACCTCGTCCGGCGCCAGGCCAGCGCACTTCAGCGCGTGCAGCAACACCGGTACGGCATGACTGGTACCGCAATCGACGAAAGCTCCGCGCCCCTGCTCCACCATCAGATAGGCAGCATCGAACTGCGCGCGCTGGAAACCGGTATCGACGAGATGAATGCTGGGATCGCGTGGCATGGCGTAAGACAGTGGCTGTGCGAAAGGCCCATTCTAGGCCGCATGGGTGGCATTGACAGCCCAACCCAACGCAGCAGAAACACCCATTTTAAGGCGAGGCTTCAACCCCGATCCGACTTCCGCATCGGGGCCGACTCCGCTGCCAGACAGACGCTGCGATCACCCCGCCTCACGCAGACGCTGCAACGCCTGCATTGCCGTTTCGGCGGGTGCCACCAGGACGACCGGGATCGCCTGCAGCGCATCGGCCTGCGTAACCTGCTTGAGTGCGGCGATGGTCTGCCCAGCATCGCGCGGCGAAGCGAAGCCCGTACTCTGCAACAACAACGTGCCCTCGCCATCAAGCAACTTGAAATAGAACTGACCGTCACCTTCGCGGTACTGCTTGAAACTCGGTAGCGCCTGTTTAGTGGCCGTCGCGTTCGGTACGGCGTCGCGCTGCGATAAATCGCGCAATCCCACCGCATGCCGCAATTCGGCCAGGAACGGCGTGGCGTAACGCGCGCGCAAGCGCTGCGCGTTGTCGCGCAAGGTCGCTTCGATCGCCTCCGGGCGCGCCATCAACGCGTCATAGCGCTCGCGCATCGGCGCGATCTCGACATCGATGCGCTCGAACAGCTGCTGCTTGGCCTCGCCCCAACCGATGCCGTCGGCGAAGGCTTGCGCGAACGCGGCAGTCTCCTCGACATTGGCGAAGGCTTGGTACAGCTGGAACAACGCCGAACCCTCGGTGTCCTTCGGCACACCGGGCGCGCGCGAATCGGTCACGATGGCGAACACGCGCTTCTTCAGTTCTTCGCACGGCGCGAACAACGGGATGGTGTTGTCGTAGCTCTTGCTCATCTTGCGACCGTCCAGTCCCGGCAGCGTCGCCACCTGTTCGTCGATCAGCGCATCGGGCAAAGTGAAATAGTCGCGACCATAAACATGGTTGAAGCGCTGGGCAAAATCGCGCGCCATCTCGATGTGCTGGATCTGGTCGCGGCCCACCGGCACTTGCTGTGCCTTGAACAGCAGGATGTCGGCGGCCATCAGCACCGGATACATGAACAAGCCCGCCGTCACGCCAGCATCCTCGTCTTCGCCATCGGCGCGGTTCTTGTCGACCGCGGCCTTGTAGGCATGCGCACGGTTGAGGATGCCCTTGCTGGCGACGCACGTCAGGAACCAGGTCAGCTCATTGGTCTCCGGCACGTCCGACTGGCGATAGAACCATACCTGGGCCGGATCCAGGCCGGCGGCCAGCCAGGTGGCGGCGATCTCCAGCGTCGAGCGTTGGGTACGCATCGGGTCCTGCGCCTTGATCAAGCTGTGCAGGTCGGCCAGAAAAAAGAAACTCTCGATGCCGGGACGCCGGCTGGCCTGCAGCGCAGGACGGATCGCGCCGACGTAGTTGCCCAAATGCGGCGTGCCAGAGGTGGTAATGCCGGTGAGAACGCGGGTGGTCATGCGGAATGGAAGCCGAGGGAAACCCGACGAGTTTAACCGCAGCGCACGCGCGCGTTCCGGCGCGTGACCGATTCAATCGCGGCGCCAACGCGGCAGCGCATCGCGTCTAGCCATAGTCTTGCTTGCCACGCAAGAGACCAGGCCCATGACAAAAAAACGGGCCGGCAAGCCGACCCGTTTTCATCGTCGAGTCCGCCGCTCAGTTCTTCTTGGCAGCCGCGTCTTCGACTTTCTCGCCAGCCTTCTGCACATCCTTGCCGGCACCGGCAACGGTGTTGCAAGCGGACAGCAGGCCCGCCGAGAAGATCGCCAACAGCATCCACGCAAACGTACGCTTCATAAAATTCACTCCTTACTTGGTCATGGAACGCGGCACTATCACCGCGCGGAATCGTGTACCGGTCGTGCGCAACAGTCTGCCGCCGCGCATGACCGAGACACTCAGCACTTGCCCGCGCTGCAATCCTGGGCCTTGTCCTCCACCTTCTCGCCGGCCTTCTGCATATCCTTGCCGGCACCAGCGACAGTGTTGCAGCCGCTCAGCAGGCCAGCGCAGAACAGGGTCAGCATCATCAGGGTAGTCAGTCGCTTCATCGGGAATTCCTCTTGCAATCGAAGATGGTCTGGGCCATGACGATGGGCGCCGCCGCGCTACCGCCTGCGAGCGAATGTGCCGTCACGACTGTGGATTTCAGGTGAATGAACCCAAACGCCATTCAGTTTCGGCCTCCGGCACTGCATCAGTCGCGCATCGGGGTCGATTTGCCAAACAGGCTCTCGATCAAGTCCGCCGGCAGTTCAGACGTCAGGTTGCGGTGATCCAACACTGAGGGGATTACCCAACCACCAACGACTGCTGGGGCCGAGCGGGAACATACCGCCAGCGCAAGCCGAGGCGGCTTACTATCGGCAACAGCCCGCGCTGCGCGAAGCAGCGTGACTCAAACCAAACAGCCTCCGGGAAAGCCAGGGCGGTTTAAACCTCGAAATTTGGAATTATTCAGCCCCCTAAAGAGGGCCGCCCTAAATGGCAGGGCGGCCCTTATAAAATCAATCCCGATTGACGTTGCGCGGCCTTGATAAAATATAAAATATTAATGCAAAGTATGAAAAAAAGAAAACAAGAACTATCCAAATAAATTTAACACGCCCCACAGACTTTCGCGAAAAACATACATACAACAAAGGCAGAATCCAAAGAATAAAGACCCATAAATTATTTATCCCTGACACTACCTACTCTCCGAGCAACTGAGCGTTGTACCATCCCAGAAACATTCTGCACCAGCCCAGTTCATCGCCTGACTAAAATCACCCTGGGCCCCAAAGCCCTGAGCCAGATGAATAAAATTTGTTCGGTCATAACCAGGATCACCTGTGAAATTATACCTTGCGATGGAACTTCCATTGCTGACCATTGCCTTGTTTTCTGCAATTATATTGCCGTGAGAATCACGAGCGGTCCCCGGAACAGCAGCGTAGCTATGGGCCTGAAAATCAACCCGATAAGTGCGCTGACTACCGTCGGGAAATTCAACGATGTAAGTCGCATTAAAATTACTGAAATTTATGAGACTTGAGTTAAAAGCGTTTTCTAGTTGAGCTATTGCCCCGACAAGGCCAGGACCAAATCCGGGGTTTGCTTCAGATAGCGACGGCGCACTGAAAGCCTGACTTGTCAAGCGATTAATCACGTTCTGGTTCGCCTGCACCGACACTACGGTATCATAAGCGTTAATATAGCCATTATCACTGGAAGAGCTTTGCGCTTGAGCGGTTGAAATAAGTGAATCCAAAAAGATGGAGACATAGCGACTCATAAAATAGTCTTGGGAAGACGATACAGATAGAGTGCCATGAAGGTAAGCAGTGTAACCAAGTGATCGACCATTATTGATGTAAACCTGATGATAATCATTGAAGACTCTCTGATAATCCTGATTGACCGCATTATACTGAACCGCAGGCGTGCGAGTATAAGGCTTAACATCATTAACATCAATATACGAACAAGCGTTATAGAGTGCATTATTAGAAAAATCCGCAACATAAGTACTACCGGCACTACATTTAGCAACGACTTGAAACAACTGCTTTTCACTGCACCCCTCGCAGCTTTTGGCAACAACTTGCGCATCAGCAATAGACGAAAAAAATAAAGGGCCCAAAAAACACACTGAAATGATTACGCTTTTCATAAAACTCCAGTGGTTTATTTTCAGAAATTCAACCATAGCCAGAAGAAATACTTTCCTGATTAGCCCGCTACTTCAGCGGGGAAGAGCGGCACATCGCACAAGTGACGTTCGGGCCATGACGTGATCCGTGCTGCGGCCACCAGCAGTCGCAGCACCAGGGCGGCCAGATCGAAGCGACGGTTGAAGCGCCATTACGTCTCGACCAGATGCTACGACGGGGCGGGCTGAAGTATTCGTCCATGAAAAACCTACTCACCCAATAGCAGCAACGCATTGCGAGCTACACTGGACATGCCAGCATTTTGTAGACAACCAAGAGCGGTAATCTCCCCCTATTTTTAGCAATCGTCAAAAGTGGAGCTAAGCGGCCATCGCTAACTTCATCGCTGGGGTTCTGATGCAAGCATGCCGGCACAAGCCGGCTCGGCGCTGCTCAAGCGCCACGCGGGTTGAGCGGCCATCTATGGCCCCGCGTCCGCCATGCGCAAGATCGCGTAGACGGCTCCCCGGCTCAATCAGGGATCACCGCGTCGTGGGGTCGGGGTTTCCCTACTCAACGCTCATAGGTGTAGCCGAACACGTCGATGTACGCCCCCGCACCGCCCGAAGGCGTGCCGGTCAGCACTGCCTCCTGTCTGTGCCCATGCAAGCGCCGCGCGCTTCGTGTCGAACACTCTGGTCGCGCGCCGACCGTCTACTTTGACGAACACGCGGTATCGGATTGCCAAGGGGTCGGATGGATGCCATGACCCCATTGTGTGCCTTTCCGTGTGCCCGTGTGCCTTTCGATACGGGTCACTGCGGGTCAGAACGGAATTCACGCCTCCAGTAACTCACTGATTACGCAAGAAATCGTGTCGCTACGGGGAGCTTTGGCGGTGGCCGAAAAAGGGGGGTATGGTGCCGCTTGTCCGAATCGAACGGACGACCTACTGATTACAAATCAGTTGCTCTACCGACTGAGCTAAAGCGGCAATGAAGAACCAACCACGTGCGAGAGGGCGCAGTATGCCCGGTTGGCGCGCGGTGGTGAGCTGCACGCGCTATTCTAGCGCAACGTGGCGCAATCCAACGGGCGTTGCCGCACACGACCCAGGTGCCAGCGCAGCATCGCCGCCTGCGCTGCGGAGTCGGCACGCAAGTCCAGCCACCAGTGCGTGCGGCCGCTGCCGGGAATCAGGTCGGCGTTGACGCCGGAGCGGGCCAGTTCGACGAGGCGCCGTTCGGCGCCTTCGCGGCTGCGGTACTGGCCCAGGGCGATGGCGTTGCCGGTCTCGCCCTGGCGAATCGGGTAGTAATCGCGAATGCCCGCGGCGGCGATGCGCTCGGCGGCGACCCTGAGGCCGTCCTCGCCACCGATGACCGGCAGCAACACACGGAACGTGGTGGTACCGCTGTCGGTGGACTCACGCAGGTGCGGATGCGCCTGCGTCGCCGGCACCGCGGCAAGTGCGGCCTCGGCGGCGGCGCGGTCCGCATAGGGCCCCAGGCTCAGACAGACAGGTGCGGCGGGCGCAGGCGTCGCAACCGCTTGTTCCGTAGCGGCAGCGGCCGAAGGCGACGGAACCGCAGCGGCGCCGGCAGCGACCGTCTTCTCGGTGCCAGCGAACACCGCAGGCGCCGACGGCACCGGCAGCGTGGCGTCTCCAGCCGTTGTGACACTCGCCGCCGGGGATTCAGAACGCTGTGCAGGTGCCACAGCGAATGGCGGCTGCACCAATTGCAATGTCGCCACCCCGACCGGCAATGCCGGCAACGGAGTGGTCCGCGGGGCCGGCGGTTGCATCGCCCACCACAACGCGACCCCAAGATTGAGGATGGTCAGGACGACGAGCAGTGCGCGAACGAGCATGGGCAGATTCTACCGAGCGTCCCTGGTTACAGCATGCGCCTGCACCCACAGCGCCAGTCCCTCGAGGACCAGCGAAGGACGCAGCTCCGCCGTCGGCAGCGCGTGCAACAGGGTCGATACGCCCCCGCCATGCAACAGTAGCCTTGGCCACCGCCCCAGCAACGCATCGGCATATTGCAGGCTACGCTCGATCAGCGCCAGCGCGGCGCCATCGCACCCCGACGCCAATGCATCGGCGGTGTCGGCGGCGAATTCGTGATATGCGCCGCCGTCGGCCGGCAGTTGCGCGGCGCGGTGTTGCAGGGCTTGACGCATCGTGGTCGGAGACGGTGCAATGCGGCCGCCACGGTGCAGGCCATCGCGATCGAGCAGGTCGATGGTCAACGCGGTACCGACACCGACCACCAGCACGTCGCCTTGGCCATGCGCGGCGAGCAACGCCAGAAAACGATCCACACCCAAAGAACGCGGCTGCGCATAGGCAATGCGCACGCCGGCGCAGACTGCCGCCGTCCGCACTACCTGCACCTGTGCAAAGCGGGCCTCCAGCGCCTCCAACACCACGGCCGTCAGGGCGGGTGCCGCGACACTGGCGACATACGCGGTCGCGCCGCGTGGCAAGGCCGCCACCGCCGCCATCTCCATCGCCTCGGCGCCGTGCGGCCAGGCCTGCACCGTCCCTACATGGCCGTGCTCCAACGCGGCGAATTTGAAACGCGAATTGCCCAGGTCGAACAACCAATCGCTCATACCGGCCTCACGCTGACATCACCGGCATGCAGCGGCCGTTCGCCATCGGCGAACGCCACCCGCAACGCGCCATCCTCGGCCAACCCAAGCGCCACTCCCTCGTGCGCCACACCACCATCGTCGATACGCACCGCGCGCCCGGCCAACAGGTCCAGCGCGGCATAGCGCGGCAGGAACGGCGCCAGACCCTGGGCATCGAACAGCGCCAGCGCTGGCAGCAGATGCGACACCACGACCGCAGCGATGGCGTTGCGCGATACCGTCGCGGCGGCCAGCGTGGTGAGATCGGTCCAGGGTTGATCGATCGCCGCAGCGCTGGCCACAGGCATGCGCACATTCAAGCCCAGGCCGATCACCGCGCGCGCCGGCCCGGCGAATTCGCCCCCCCCTTCCACCAGCAGACCACCCAGCTTGCAGCCGTCGGCGAGCAGGTCATTCGGCCATTTCAGCCCGACCGTGGCGAAACCGGCGGCATGCAGTGCCTCGGCCACGGCCACACCAGCGGCCAGACTCAAGCCGCCCAGCCGCCCCAGCCCCCCCTGGAAACCACGGGCCACGGACAAGTACAGATGCGCCGCCAGCGGCGAAGCCCAGCCCCGGCCACGGCGCCCACGGCCACCGGTCTGGCGTTCGGCCAGCAGCACCTCGCAGCCATGTGCCGGGACCGGCCGCGCCAGCAGGGTCGTGTTGCTGGACACCAGGGTCCAGGCGACCTCCAGGCTGGCCAGCTCTTCGTGTGCCGCCGGGACCAGCCCAGCGCGGATGGCCTGGACATCGAGCAACTCCAACGGCCGCGCCAGGCCATAGCCTTCGCCGGCGCGACCATCGATCTCCACGCCAGCTGCGCGCAGTGCCTGGATCCGCTTCCACACTGCAGCCCGGGTCAACCCGCACGAGCGGGCCAGGGCATCGCCGGAAAGACGGCCTTGGCTGAGCCGGGCCAGTAGTTCGCGCTCGTCCAACGCAGGTTCCATCGCCTCGTTTCAATCCTGGCACCCGTCAGGGCGCGACCTAGGAGCGGAAAAGTATGCGGGAACGCTCAGCGCGGTTCCATGCAGCAGGTGAAAATCGCGTTAGAATCGACGGTCACCGCCGCCCGCACCGGATGCCGACGATGCGCCGTCTACTGCCCTGTCTGATCTTGCTGCCGTTTCTGCTCGTTGTCGCTCACGCGTCCAATGCGATGGCCGACAAGCAACACAGCGACTGCGCCTACAACGACGCGACCGATATGGACGAGGCGCAGATACGCCCGGCAACCGCGCCGCGCGCGCGCGCCGCTACCGACAAGCCCAGCGCATCCGATGGCGGTGGCGGCGACCTAATGCCGCATCTGCGCATGCCCAAGTGGCACAGCTTCCTGCCGGGGATGTTCCGCTGATCTCACGCTGGCTGCGTGCGCGATGGCCGGCGCGTGCAGCCATAGACGAGACGCTATGGAGGGAAGTCCGGCATCGTTGTGCATGGGTGGCGTCGCTGGATACCCCGCGCGAACAGCGCCTGCGCGGGCTCGCCACCGAATTCCTGCATCGCAAAACCATCTCGCCGCTAGGTGGCCTGCAATTGGATGCACCCCAATGCAGCGTGCTCGCTGCGTTGTGCTGTCTGCCACTGCTGGAGTTCGGTGCGAGCGGCCTGCACGGCTGGTCGCAGTTGCTGGTGTATCCGAATGCGTTCCGGGTGCAACGCAGCCACGTCGATGCCGCAGGGGTGCTACACGAATGGGAAGACGAATTGATCGGCGAATCCTGGGATAACGGTCCACTGATCCTGTCTTGGGCAGACGTGCAAGCCGACCTGGACGATCCGCGTGCCGGCTACTGCGTGGCGGTGCACGAGATGGCCCACAAGCTCGATGCGCTCGACGGCGTACTGGATGGCACGCCCCTGTTGCCGCGCACATGGCAGCGACAGTGGGCAGCGGATTTTCAACGCAACTACGACGCCTTCTGCAAACGTGTGGACCGCGGTCGCGCGAGCGAAATCGACGCCTACGCCGCCGAGGCGCCGGAAGAATTCTTTGCCGTGGTCAGCGAATACCACTTCTGCGCACCGCAACGGTTGCAGCGCGCGATGCCCGATGTGGCCGCGCACCTGCAACGGTTCTATGGCCCCTCACCGTTCGCCACCGACTAACTAAGAGAAGCTAACAAAACGTCGCCAGTCGCTGTCGGGTGGGCGCGGACAGCGCGCAGGAGCCGTAGTAGCGTACAGGTGGTGCATGAGGATTCCGAGCAGTGCCCGCGCCCGTCCGGCGGCGACGCCGTCGTTTTATTAGCGACTCTAAGCGGACGGCCTGCATCGATCAAACCAGCGCCAGATCCCGTGCATGCGCCTGCGGGAACACCGTCTGCAGTTGTGTCAGCGACAGCCCCCACATGCGCCCAAGCAGTCCGGCGAACAGATCACGATAATTGGTCAACACCGGATAGTCGCGATCCTGGAACAAACTGTCCTTGCTCACCGCCACCTGTTCGCCAGCGATGCGACCGCCATTGATCGCACCGCCCATCACCCAATAGGTGGTGCCGTGGCCATGATCGGTCCCCTTGTTGCCGTTCTCGCGGAAAGTACGGCCGAACTCTGACAGCACCACCACCACGGTGTTGCGCCATTCCGGGCCGAGCGTATCGGCGTAGGCGGTCAAACCTTCGGACAGGTTGGTCAGGTTGTCGGCCAGCGCGCCATCGGTACTGCCCTGGTTGACATGCGTGTCCCAACCGCCGACGTCGACGAAGCCGAGCCGATAGCGCTCGCGCATCAGCGTGGCGATACGGCGGGTCTCCTCGGCGAAGGTGCGCGCACTGGCGGCACCGCGGTTGGCTTGCTGCATCTCGTCGCGCAGTGCCTGCGAAACCTGCTGACGCAGCACCAGGCCATCGTGCGCGGCGCTGGCCAGCGGTGTGCCGTGGTACATCCCGGCCAGGATGTCGGCCTGACGCTGGTCGAAAGCAGGCGTCGGATTACGCTTGAGCGAGAGATTGGGAATATCGCGACCGCCCTGGAAACTCAGCGGGAGGGAATCGGTGAAGGCGATCGACGGCATGCCGGTGGCTACCTGCGACAGACGCGCCAGAAATCCGGTCCGGTAGTCGCTGCGCCGTCCCGCCGGTTGCCCGGCCTCGATGCTGTCCTGGGTTTCGAAATGGCTGCGCGACAGATCGTCGGTGCCGGCAAACGGCACGAATGCCAAGTGCTTATCGTTCCACAGCGGCAGCAAGGTGTCGCGCAAGCGTGGATTCAAGCCCCATTGCGTATCCAATGCAATGGCGCTTTGCAGGTTGGCAGGGTCTGGACGCGCGATCGCCAGGCTCGGTCGCGAAGCGTAGTAGAAGTCGCTGGCATACGGCACCAGCAGGTTGTTGCTGTCGTAGCCGCCACGCAGGAACACGACCAGTAGACGTGGCGAGGGTGCTGGCGCAGCGAACAGACGCCCGGCGAACGGCAAGCTGGCCGCGACGGAAGCAGACGCGAGCAGGAAATGGCGGCGATGCATGACGAATCTCCGGACAACGTTAGTCGCAAATCAACGGTAATTGAAATCGGGTGAAGCCAGCAGGTACTCATTCCATTCCTGCGGGGAACGCGCCTGTGCCAATGCCTGGCGCGTGGCAGTGCTCAATTGCGGCTCGATCGCCTGGTAGTACAGCGGCGAACTCAGTTGCGGAAAGCCACCCCCCTGCTGTCCATCGCGAGTGAACAACTGGGTGTTGCCGTTACCGATCGCGCGTGCGATCTCGAAGCGCTGCGCCAGCTGCCCCGAACTGTTCCATGCACTGGACTGCAATGGCCAGCCATCGGGAGTAACGCGTCCGAAACTCGGCTCGCCCATCTGATTCAACCATCCCAGCAACGGCTGCGGATTGACGATGATCTGCCCGTCGTAGGCCAGGCGCAGCGCGGACACCAGGAAGCGATATGGATCCTTGAATTTGTGTGGCGATCCGGCTGTCATCTCTGGCGCGGTGAACATGACCTGCAGCACCGCTGCGATATCGCCATCGCGATGTTGGAAGGTCCGCGCCATTTTCTGTACCAGCGCCGGCGGCGGATCGTCGGCGACGAAAGATTCGGCCAAGCGTCGCGACACGAACTGCGCGCACGCAGGCTGACGCACAATCAGTTGCACCGCATGTTCGACCTCATCGAAACCACCACCGGCGATGCGTTGACCGAGCAGCGTTTTATCGCCTGGCTGGTGTCGCGCCGGATTGAATTCGAATGCACCGCGGCGCAGGTACTGCGACTGTAGCGGCGGCGGCAGCTTCGGCGGTGCAGCACGGTCGGGGGGAACGATGCCGACGCCGGTGAGGATCAGCGCCAGTTGCTGCACGTCATGCTGGGTGTAGCCACCGTTCACGCCCAGCGTATGCAACTCCATCAACTCGCGGGCATAGTTCTCGTTGACCCGGCCTTTGGCGTTCTGGGCGTTATCCAGATATTCCAGCATCGCTGGGCTCTGTAACGTTGCCAGCAGCAGATCGGAGAACTTGCCCAACGCATGCGGACGGATTGCGTTGTCGGCATAGTCGGCCACCGTCCAGCGCAACCGGCCCTTGTTGGCGAACACACTGAAATGGTTGAGCCAGAACCACACCATCTGTTCGCGCAATTGGTCAGTCGCATACACCGCGCGCAGCACTTGCGCCTGCCGTGTCTGCATCAGTAGCAAATCGGCGTGATGCTGAGTCGCTTTCTTCGCCGCGACCTTGGCATCGCCGTCGGGCATCGCCTTAATCGCCTCCTGGGCGGCGGCCTGCTGCCGAAGCAACTCCTGCACCGGCGTGTGCAATGCCTCGTAGCCGTCCAGTTCCGCGCGCACCGGCTCAGGCAACGTCGCATCGCCATCGGGCGCCTGTAATTGCGCGCGCAGGAAGCGCTTGCGTCCATCGCGCTGGAACTGTGCCACGCTGGGGCCGTCCAGGCCGTTGGTCATCGATTGCAGCCAACGCGCATCATCGCGCTCAAGTAACTTTTGGCTGGCCGCGATGGCACCCACCGTAAACAGCACCAGCAGCAGCGATAGCACCAATCGCTGGGTCTTACGCAATACACGTCGACCATGCACGCGCAAGCGCGATGCGACAGGACGATGCCGAAACTCGGGCATGTGGATGCTCCTAGTCGGGAAAACGGGTTGAAAGTCGGCGCAGTATCCGCGCCTGCAAGGTTGCTGGGTTAAGTCGCTGTCGGAAATTTCGCATTCATTTCCACGGGATTCACCTAGACAGGACCCAAGGTCTGCGCGGCTACAAACCAGGCGGCAGGGTCGCCAGAAAACTGGCGCCGCCCAATTCCTCGGAGCGACTCACCTGCAGCTCGCCACGGTAACCCTTGACCAGATCCTGGACGATCGCCAGACCAATGCCGTGGCCATGCACGCGTTCATCGCCACGCACACCGCGCTGCAGGATATGTACCACTTCTTCCGGAGCGATACCGGGACCATCGTCCTCCACCGCAATCACCAGACCGGCACGGCGGCTGCCGGCGGCTGGCGCCGGGCGCACAGTCAATAGCACCCGTCGGCGCGCCCACTTGAACGCGTTCTCCAGCAGATTGCCAAGCAATTCCTGCAAGTCGCCAGGTTCGCCATGGAACCGTGCGCTCGGCTCGATGTCGAACTCGCACAGCACGCCCTTGGCGGCGTAGACCTTTTCCAGCCCACGCACGATTTCCTCGGCACTGGGCTCGATCGGCAATGGCGCGGAGAACAGTTTGTGGCCGCTGGAAGCGGCACGGGCGAGCTGATAGGAAACCAGGTTATTCATCCGCCGCAGTTGCGCATCCAGTTCCTCGCGTAGTTCCTCACCTTGCGTACCACTGTCGAGTTGTGTGCGCAGCACCGCCAGCGGGGTCTTCAGGCTATGTGCCAGATCGGCCAGGGTGTTGCGCTGGCGATCCAGATTCTCGCGCTCGCTCTCGATGAAGGCATTGATGCTGTCGGTCAGCGGCTCCAGTTCGCGCGGGTGGCGATCGCCCATGCGTACTGCCTCACCGCGCTGCACTTTGGTCAGTTCGTTGATCACCCGCCGCAGCGGCCGCAAGCTCCACTGCAAGATAAAGGCTTGCAACACAAGCAGGATCAAGCCGGCACCACCGAGGTTGAACCACACCCGACCGCGGAACACACGCAACTGCGCACCCAGCGCGCGCGTGTCCTCCATAATGTAGATGGTGACCGGCGTTTCCTTGTCGCGACGCACGTAAGCCAGGCCGATACCGTAGCGATACACCTCGCCTACGCTGCCATCGATCTGGGTCATCTGCCAGGGGCCGTCGAAGGTTTCCTGGCGCGGTTCGAGCATGCCACCACGCGGCGGCAGCGGGCCTTCGCTGGACATCGAAATCCAGCGCTCGTTGGGCATTACGATCTGCGCATACAGTCCGCTACCGGGGCGATCAAAGTGCGGATCGGGCGGCGGCTTGTCGTTATTGATGTACAGCGACCCGTCGCGGGCCACGTCGATGTTGTTGGCGTAGGCGGTGGCGTAGTTTTTCAGGCGCTCGCGCAGGTTGCTCAATGCAGTGTCGGCAAAGGCCTGATCCAGCGCGTAGCCCGCAGCCGCCAGGAACGCCACCAGACTGAGGCTGGCGGCGAGCAGCTGGCGCGCCTGCAACGAACGTGGGCGCCAGCGCTTGTACCAACTGGATCGTGGCGCCACGCGGTCGCTTCCCTGGCTTGCTCGCAGGCGGCTGCAATCAGCCTTCGGTGCGCGGAATCGCGAACCGATAACCGCGACCGCGCACGGTCTCGATCGGCTTCAGTTCGCCGTCCGGATCCAGCTTCTTGCGCAAGCGCCCGATGAACACCTCCAACACGTTGGAGTCGCGATCGAAATCCTGCTGGTAGATGTGCTCGGTCAAATCGGCCTTGGAGACCAGTTCGCCGGCGTGCATCATCAAGTACTCGAGTACCTTGTACTCGTAGCTGGTCAGGTCGACATTGCTGCCGCTGACGCTGACCGTTTGCGCCGCCAGATCCAGCGCGACCGGGCCGCATTCCAGGGTCGGCTTGCTCCAGCCGGCGGCACGGCGTAGCAGCGCGTTGACCCGCGCCAGCAACTCTTCGACGTGGAACGGCTTGACCAGATAATCGTCCGCGCCCTGCTTGAGCCCTTCGACCTTGTCCTGCCAGCTGGAACGCGCGGTGAGGATCAACACCGGGAACTTCTTGCCTTCGTCGCGCAAGGCCTTGATCAGCTCCATGCCCGACATCTTCGGCAAACCGAGGTCGATGATGCCCACATCAAAGGGCACCTCGCGGCCCATGTACAGGCCTTCCTCGCCATCCTGCGCAGCATCCACCGCAAAGCCTTCGCGCTTCAGGCGAGCGGCCAGGGTCTCTCGCAACGGAGCTTCGTCTTCGACCAGAAGGATACGCATGAACTCTCCCTAGTGACTGACAGATGGCCGATGGCCGGAACGGGGTGTAAACAGGCTGAACAGACTATCCACACTCACGGGTGATCGTCGTGTGGTGGTTGGTCCGGCTCGCTGGGTCTGGTTGCCTGCGGCGGCGCGCGAGCGGGCTGCGGGTCGTCCATATAGCGCACACGTCCTCGTCCATCCATGTACTTGACCCGGTTGATGTCGTGGCCATCGAACGGCACACGCTCCGCCCCCAGGATCTGTATCTGTCCGCCAGTGGACCGTTGCACCCGACGCACCGCATCGGACAACGAACTGCCTGCCGATTCGCGACCCCGCGCCGGATCCGGCTCCGAGGGAATGACCGCCCCTGGAGTGGACTGCTGCGGCCCCCGGTCGTGACCAGCAGCAGCCGACGCGAGCGCAAGCGCAATCACGGCGGCGAAACGGCAATGGCGTAGAACGGAGAAGATCACGACGGGCATCCTAACGGACTGATCGGGGACGTTCAAAATTTGTGAAATCTGGCACCTTTCAGGAAAGCGATGGTGTCGTCAAATCTGAGGCAAATTCTTGATTTTTCGGGGTGAATCCGGTCTGAACTTTCCCATCACACCTCCAACTGGTTCAGTGAAATGAATTCCCGTCGTCACAACTGAAGAGCACCGTCACGCCGCCAGTGCCCCTCTGTGCAGGGGTTTGCGGGCACAGAGCACGGGATCGCCGGAGAACGCAGCAACCTGAACGCAGCAACGGAATAGAGGGGGAAAGAGCGCACAGGTCGCGCGTGCCAGTGGCGTGCGGAACACAGCCACGACAGCCCGTGAATACACCATCAGCCCACCAGGCCCCGAACAAACGGTGGGTTTAGCGCCTACGATCAGGCCGCCACGCAACGCACGCCTTCGGTGACCGGCAGCGCCTGCTCCAGCAGCGCCCAGTCCGCACCAGACCGATGTGCGCCCTCACTGAGTACCTGGCGGAAGGCACGGCCACCAGGCTGGCCATGGAACAGCCCGAGCAGGTGCCGAGCGATGTACTTGAGCGCCAGCCCCTCGGCCAAACGCGCCTCCACGTAGGGCCGCAGTGCACGGAGCAATTCCGCGCGTGGTCGTAGCGCCGCGCCGGTCAGGGCGGCGTCCAGCCGATGCAACACGTAAGGGTCGTGATAGGCCGCCCGCCCCAGCATGACCCCATCGACCGCCGCGAACTGCGCCTGCGCCGTTTCCACGTCGGCCAGACCGCCGTTCAGCACTACATGCAATTGCGGACGTTCGCGCTTGAGCCGATAGACCCAGTCGTAGCGCAACGGCGGCACTTCGCGGTTTTCCTTGGGCGACAGGCCCTGCAGCCAGGCGTTGCGCGCATGTACGACGAAATGGCGGCATCCCGCCGCCGCCACGTGATCGACAAACGCCAGGAATGCAGCCTCGTCGTTGTCCTGATCCACCCCCAGCCGACACTTCACCGTCACCGGCACGTCCACCGCCGCCGCCATTGCCGCCACGCACTCGGCCACCAAGCCCGGCTCACGCATCAGGCAGGCGCCGAAGCGCCCGGCCTGGACCCGGTCGGACGGGCAGCCGCAATTCAAATTGATCTCGTCGTAGCCCCAGTCCTGACCGATCCGCGCGGCCTGCGCCAGCAACGCAGGATCGCTGCCACCCAACTGCAACGCCAGCGGGTGTTCGGCGGCATCGTAATCCAGCAGCCGTGCGCGATCGCCCAGCACCACCGCATTGGCATGCACCATCTCGGTGTACAGCCGCGCCGACGGCGCCAGCAGCCGGTGGAATACCCGACAGTGGCGGTCGGTCCAATCCATCATCGGGGCAACCGACAGGCGCAGCGATGCGGCGTAGCGCGCGGGCAGGTCAAGGGTTGGGGACGGGAGCGTGATCGGCACGGCGGGGCGGTGTTGTCGGCGGCACGCCGCAACGCTGAATCATTGACTTTGGGATCAATAGCTTACACCTTCGCCATGAACGCCGGCGGGGTGAGCGCGCATTCCCGCCGGAGATTGCCGCAGCCGGATCGACTGCGGCTTTCGCCGCTCCCACGGCTAATTGCGCAGGTAGAGCGTCTTGTTTCCAAAATCGATGACCGCCCCCGCGTTTACTAGGAAATCCGCTCCCAGCATCCCGCCCAGCGCCTCCCCAGTTGGGCGAGGCTGGCTCATATACGCATACTGATCCTCGATCCATGCATCCTGCGTGGGCTTGGACGACCAGTCCCCAATCCGCACAACAACCGGATGCTTGGTCAGATAAGCGTAATTTTGCGCCCCCTTGGGGCCCGACATTAGCTTGCTCTCCTCGGACTTTTCCACACCGGCCTGACTCGCGAATTCCGGGTCGATGTCGACTTCCCCGACCGTGCTGACGGTCATCGACCGCTCCACCGAGCCAAGCGCCGCTCTGACGGTATAACGCTCTTGCTCCTTGTCGAACTGCATGGGCACGGCCACATATCCCTTGGTCAGCAAGCTTGCACGCAGGGTCGACGTCTGCATGGCCTCGGGACTCACCAACACACGCTTGCCGGGATAATCCAGCACCACGCGATTTGCGGCGATCCATTTGATCCCCAGCATTCCCACGCCGTTTTTAGGCTCTGGCGTCTCGAAAACAGACACCGGCACGTTCACAGCGTTGGCCTTGCCCATCGTGAGCAGGTTCAATCTACCGCCGTCGAGTCCGAGCGGACTGAGCTTGCCCGGCTCCTGAATTCCGTAAGTCCCCCGATGTTGCAGATCCCCGACTCCTACCTCTTTAGCGACGCGATGGACCAACTGCATGTAAAACGACGCATTCGAATGCACCATCATCTGGTAAGGATGCCCGTTCAACTGCACGTTGATAACCGGGCGCGTGGCGCCACCGAGTTTGCGGTACACGAATGGCACCGTCGCCGACTTGTCCGCGGCCGGATCAGCCGTCGTGGCACCTGCGGTGATGGCCGCAACGAGAAGAGACACACACACGCCGGAACGGAGAAAAAGCGCATTGAGCATGAAAGGTTACCTGTGTTGGAAAGACGCACCCACCCGACGTGACAAGTCATGTAAGTTGCCGACCAAGACAGCACCCATCCGTGCGTGCGTGCGCCCATCGCAGCACTGCCAACATATCCGATGCAATGCAGGCCGCCCTGTGCCAATCGACCTATCGTCTCAGGCCTTTTCACTGCCATTCCATGCGCATAACAGTGCAACAGACTGCCCGATTGCAGAGACATCGCGTTTGACCCGGGGTGTTTTTCCTCCGCCAACTCTCAACCAATTCTTCAAACTTGAACAAACGCATGCTGCCGGCAACCGCGGCGCAATGGCGCACGAGCGGGTCGGTCGGTGCGTGCGTTGCCGGACCGACGCTCACCACCACGGCAGGCACCACGGCGATGGCGCTTGACCGCCGGCCAAATTCGGCCTATGGTGCGCTCGCCGAAGGTATCCATCGCTTCATTCGGATGAAGGGATGGATTTAAACGGGAATCCGGTGAAAGCGGGCGCCGCAAGCGCCCGCCCATTCCGGAGCTGCCCCGCAGCGGTGAATGGAAACGACCTCCGTCAATGGCACTGGGCCGGCGCATGCCGGCCTGGGAAGCGACGGACAGTAGGCGCGCAGCCGGTACGGTGCGCACGTCCATCAGCCCGAATACCGGCCCCGGCCGGAGGACAATGCGTCCTCCGATTCGACCTGGCACCTCCGCGGGGAGGCGGCTGGAACCGTGACGTGGCCCCGCGCCGCGCCGCGTCTTCCTCCTTCCCGCATGGTACCGGTTCGCCCGCGGGGGCGAAGGTCGCTGGTGTGGCGAGCGTTTCGTGTAAGCGGACGCGCGACGCGCGGTTCCTTCGTTCCTCAATGCCAATGAATGCAATGAGGAAACGCAACATGACGATCGTGACCAATCTCGGCTTCCCGCGCATCGGTGCGCGGCGCGAGCTCAAACGCGCGCTGGAACGCTACTGGCGCCGCGAAACCGACAGCGCGCAACTGCAGGACACCGCGCGCGAACTGCGCCAGCGTCACTGGCAACTGCAACGCGATGTCGGAGTGGACGTACCACCCAGCAACGACTTCAGCCTGTACGACACGATGCTGGACACCGCATTCTTGTTCGATGCGATCCCGCAGCGCTATCGCGCGCTCGCAGACGCCGACCCGCTGGCCGGCTACTTCGCAATGGCGCGCGGCACACAGGAAAACGGCCTGGATCTGCACGCGCTGGAAATGACCAAGTGGTTCGACACCAACTACCACTATCTGGTACCGGAGCTGGCGCGCAATCAGCATTTCCGTCTGCGCGGCGACAAGCCGCTGGGCGACTTCCTGGAAGCCAAGGCACAGGGCATCCTCACCCGGCCGGTGCTGATCGGGCCGGTGACGTTCCTGGCGCTGTCCAAGACAGTGGACGGTAGCGACCGCTGGGCGCTGTTGGATAGCCTGCTGCCGGTCTATGCCGAACTGCTGCAGAAGCTGCAAGCGGCCGGCGCGGAATGGGTGCAGATCGACGAGCCCGCCCTGGTGCTGGACCTGGACGAGGCTACACACGATGCCTACCGCCGTGCTTATGCGTTCCTGGCGGGGAAGCCGCGACCAAAGCTGCTGTTGACGACCTATTTCGGCGAGCTTGGCGACAACCTCGAGTTGGCAATAGGGCTGCCGGTGGACGGCATCCATGTGGATCTGGTGCGCGGCGTGGCGCAGTTGGATGCCGTGCTGAAGGCGCTGCCGGCTGACCGCATCCTGTCCGCCGGATTGGTCAACGGCCGTAATGTGTGGCGCACGCCGCTGGACAACGCGCTGACCCTGGCACGCTATGCCGCCGGCCATCTCGGGCGCGAACGACTGTGGCTGGCACCATCGTGCTCGCTGCTGCATGTCCCTGTGGATCTGCAGCAAGAAACCCGCCTGGATCCGGATCTGTTCACCTGGATGGCGTTCGCCAAACAAAAACTGCAGGAACTGCGCACGCTGGCCGATGCGCTGGACGACCTGCCGCAGGCACAGACGGCGCTCGCCGCCGCGCGCGATGCCCTGGCAGCGCGGCGCGCCTCCACGCGCGTACACCGCCCCGACGTGGCACAGCGCCTGGCCGCGCTGAACGAGGATGCCGGACACCGTCAAACGCCGTATCCAAAACGCAAGCAGGCGCAGCAGGCTGCACTGCAACTTCCGGCCTATCCGACCACCACCATCGGCTCGTTCCCACAGACCGAGCAGGTGCGCCAGGCGCGTGCGCAGCACAAGGCGGGCAAGCTCAGCGATGCCGAGTACGATGCTTTCATCGCCGCGGAAACCGAGCGTTGCGTCCGTATCCAGGAACAACTCGGTTTAGACGTGCTGGTGCATGGCGAGTTCGAGCGCAACGACATGGTCGAATACTTCGGCGAACAACTCGACGGCTTCGCCTTCACCCAATATGGCTGGGTACAGAGCTACGGTTCGCGCTGCGTGAAACCACCGGTCATCTACGGCGACGTGCAACGTCCTGCGCCAATGACGGTGCGCTGGTCGCAGTATGCGCAGTCACTGACCGATCGGCCGATGAAGGGCATGCTGACCGGCCCGGTGACGATGCTGCAGTGGTCGTTCGTGCGCGACGACCAGGAACGCGCACAAACCTGCCGGCAGATCGCACTGGCGTTAAGCGATGAGGTTCGCGACCTGGAAGCCGCCGGCATCGGCGTGATTCAGATCGACGAACCCGCGTTCCGCGAGGGCCTGCCGCTACGCAGTGCGGACTGGCAGGCGTATCTGGACTGGGCAGTGCAGTGCTTCCGCATCAGCGCGGCCGGCGTGCGCGATACGACTCAGATCCACACCCACATGTGCTACTCCGAATTCAACGACATCATCGAATCGGTGGCAGCGTTGGATGCCGATGTGATCTCGATCGAGACCTCGCGCTCGCGCATGGAGTTGCTCGATGCGTTCGTGCGCTACAGCTATCCGAATGCGATTGGCCCGGGCGTCTACGACATCCATTCCCCGCGCGTCCCCAGCACCCGGGAAATGGTGGAACTGCTGGACAAAGCCCGCGCGGTATTGGACCCGCAGCACATCTGGGTCAACCCCGACTGCGGCCTAAAGACCCGCGGCTGGCCGGAGACGCGCAGTGCGCTCAAGGCGATGGTGGAGGCGGCGCAGCAATTGCGCACGCAACACGCCCAGGCAGCGTGAGGTGACGATGCCCGGCGCAGCACTGCGCCGGGCATCATCGAACAGCCCTGTCTGCACACAGAACGATGACGACGCTACATCTTTTGCCCATCACAATCGGCCTGTTATAACGAGGCCGAATCACGGAGCGATGAGCATATAGCGTGCCCGGAGCCGTGCCGACGGTGGCGACATGCCGTATTTCCTGCATCCACATGTGATTCTCCCCCTCACCTGGAGAGAACATCATGCTAGTAAAACGTCCAAAACTATCCGCTGCTTGCATCCTGTGTCTCATCATTCCCGCCACCGCGCTGCAGGCGGCCGAACTGGTCCCGAAACAATTGGCCGGCCCGCCGGAAGAGTTCGCGCAGATGCGCGCGCCAGCGCCGGCAGAAACCGCAATCCTATCCAGAAGCGCGCTACTGCCAGTGGAATTCTCCCCTGCGCATAGCGGCAGCCCCGCGCAGTGGCATGCCACGCTGCCGGTGGAGAACGGCCAATTACATTTTCTCGTCCTCTCCGACGGACACGATTGGCAGCCCCGCCTGATCGCGCCAACGGCGACCAACGCGACCAACGCCGTGCTGACTCCCAGCGCGCAGACGAGTCGCCTGGGCACTGGCAACGCCACTGTGCAAACGCGCGATTACCACGTGGACAGCGCAGCCAATGGCGACTGGACTTTGACCCTGCAAGCGGACAGCAACACCGCGCAACGCGGCTACGTGCTGCTGGAAGGCGACGCACGCACCCAACTGGCCTCGTATCCGAGCGACCGCCGGCAACTGCAGCGCGGTCAGCGCATCGGCATAACGGCTTTGCTCAGCGGCATCGACGCACAAGGCGCCATCGCGCTCGGCAACAGCACCAGCGCAGGACGCATCGACAACGCGCAACTGCGGGTGATCGCGCCCGATGGCACGGTCAGTCAGTGGCCGATGGCCGACGACGGCCGCCATGGCGATGGTGCCGCCAGCGACGGCGTGTATGCCGGTGATTTCCCGGCGACGGCAAGCGGCACTTACATCGCGCAGGTGGTGGTACACGGCCACGACGCCAGCGGCCAGGCCTTCGTCCGCACCAGCGAGCATGTACTGCCGGTGCTGGACACGACCCTGCGCATCGCAACCGATGCGGTGGTCGCCAGCGCACAGCCCGGCACACGGCTAACCCTGCCGATTCCGGTGCGGATCGGAGGCGCTCAAACGCCGACGCACTATCGCGTGCTCGGCGAACTGTGGGGCACCGGCCGCAACGGCAAGGCGGTGCCGGTCGCCTGGCTCGGTGGCATGATCGCACCGCAGGACGGACGCTTGCCATTGAGCGTGGACGAACGCTGGATCGTGCGTGCCGACGCGCGCGGGCCATTCACCCTGCGCAATCTGCGTGTCGAGGATCCGGACAATTTCGTGCCTCTGGCCACGCATGACACGCTGGCGCTGACACTGCCGGCATTGCGCAGCGACAGCATCGCCCGCGGTGGTGCGATCGACGAGAGCATGCGCATGGGCGAACGCCCGGCGACCCTGCGCACAGTTGCCAGTACGGAACCGCAGGGAACCGGGCAGAAGTTGGTGCTGGTACACGGCTACTGCTCGGACGGCAAGGTATGGCCGCTGGAGCAGTTCACTAATGCGGCGCTGTTTTTGGACATCAACCAGAATCGCAGCAACGACCAATTCGCGCAGCTCCTTGGGCAGTTCGGTAGCCAATGGCATTCCTTCGGCACCATCGCGCATAGCCAGGGCGGCATGGCCGCGCTGCATCTGTACGCCTATTACTGGAGCGGCCTGGACAACGCCAGCGACGGCCTGCTGATGCAATCTGTGGGCACGCCTTACCAGGGCACGAATCTGGCCGGCATCCTGGCCGCAGGAGGCAAGTACTTCGGCCAGGGTTGCGGTTCCAACAGGGACATGACATACGATGGCGCCAAGGCATGGCTGGCCGGCATTCCCAATTCGGCACGTGCGAAAGTGAACTACTACACAACCTCGTTCACCAAGAAGCGGTGGTACGACAGCTACTGCGACAAGAGCACGGAAATGGTACTGAGCGATCCGAATGACGGCGTCGTCGAAAAAGTCAACGGACAGTTGCCCGGTGGCGTCAACATGGGCCACACCACCGGCGAATGCCATACCACCGGCATGAACTATCCAGCACAGTCACTGGATGCCAGCCGCAACGCGACGATGAACGCCAGCGCGGCACGCTGACCGTCGGGCGGAATCGGAGTGCGCCACGCTGGCGCATTCCGATTCCCCGGTCCAGCGCCCGGCACACCACCACCGGGCGCTGACCATTAAGCAGGATGCGGCTGTTCGACATAGCGGCGCACCATGCCTCGCTGCGTTCGGGCTCGATCAGCGCCAACCACCGTGCTTGCCACTCGACGCGAACATGATGTGTTCTACGTCGCCAAGACATACTGAAAATCGGTCTTTACGCCTGCCCAGCACGACGCGCAGCCACTTTGGCCAACGCCGACCAATCCAAGTCGCCATCGCCATGCGCGATCGCCTCGATGAACTGATCGCGCAATACCGCGGCCAACGGCATCGGCACATGTCCAGTCTCGCCCGCACTCAAGGCCAAACGCACGTCCTTCAACCCCAGCGTGGCCTTGAAGCCGGCCGGACTGTAACGCTGCTGCGCAATCATGTCGCCATAGATCTGGTAAGCCGGCGCGGCGAACACGCTGCCGCTCAACATGCCCAGGAATTCGGCCGCCTCCACGCCATGCCCGCGCACCAGCGCCGCCGCTTCGGCCATGGTGCCGATCGCGCTGGCCAGACACAGGTTGGCGGCCAGCTTGACCACGTTGGCCTGCTCCGGCGCCGCACCGAAGTACCATGTCTTGCGTCCAACCACGTCCAGCAGCGGCTGCACCCGCGCCAGCGCGTCGGCATCGCCGGCAGCGAGTAAATTGAGCTGGCCGGCCGCGGCGACCTCAGGACGCCCCAGCACCGGCACCGCCAGGTACGCGACACCGCGCTCGGCATGCAGCGCGCTAAGTTCGCGCGCCAGCGCAACCGAAATCGTGGCCATGTTGACGTGGACGCTGCCGGCGGTCAGTGCATCCAGTGCGCCGCGTTCGAGCAGCGTCTCGCGCACCGCCGCATCGTCGGCCAACATCGAGAACAACACCGGCCGGCACACGGCTTCGGCCGGTCGCGCGACCAGTTGCGCGCCAGCCTCGACCAACGGCTGCGCCGCGCCCGCACTGCGGTTCCAGACGGTCAACGGATGCCCGGCGCGCAACAGATTGTGCGCAATCGGCTGACCCATCGTTCCCAGGCCGAGAAACCCAATATTCATTGCATGCTCCTTGAAGGAATCCAGAGGCTGACCACGACTGGCATGGCCCAGCCCAAGCGCATCATGCATCGAACAGGCTGCGCGCCGCATAAGGCGCGCAACGCATGTACTGCGGTGCCGGACGCAAGGTGGCGCCCAGCGCCGCAGCGGCATGCCAGGGCCAGCGCGGGTCGTAGAGAATGCCGCGGGCCAACGCGATCGCATCGGCGCGGCCTTCGGCCAGGATGGCTTCGGCCTGCTGCGGTTCGGTAATCAGACCCACCGCGATCACCGGCATGTCCACAGCGCGATGCAACGTCTCGGCCAACGGCACTTGGTAGCCGGGCGCGACCGGAATCCGCTGGCGACGGTCCAGTCCGCCACTGGACACATGCAAATAATCGCAGCCCTGCGCCTGCAACGCCTGCGCCAGTACCACGCTTTGAGCGACGTCCCAGCCGCCTTCGACCCAATCGGTGGCCGAGATGCGCACGCCCACCGCAATCGTGGACGATACCGCCGCACGCACCGCTGCATGCACGCGCAGCAATAGGCGCATGCGGTTGTCCAAACTGCCGCCGTAGGTGTCTTCGCGCAGATTACTCAGTGGCGAGAGGAACTGGTGCAGCAGGTAGCCATGCGCAGCATGCAATTCGATCAGCGCGAAACCGAGTCGCTCGGCGCGCCGCGCCGCAGCAACGAACGCGGCGACGATCGCCTCGATAGCCGCCAGGTCCAGCGCCTGCGGCGGCGCGTCATCGGCAGCGAAGGGCTGCGGCGATGGCGCCACGGTCTGCCAGCCATTCGGCTCGGTCGGCGCGATCGCAGCGCCGCCGTCCCAGGGCCTGTGCGTGGAGGCCTTACGCCCGGCATGAGCGAGCTGGATCCCCAGCGGCATCGGCGACCAACGCCGCACGGACGTCAACACCTCGCGTAACGCCGCCTCGGTGGCGTCGTCCCACAGCCCCAGATCGGCCGGCGTGATGCGCCCGCACGGCTCCACCGCCGTGGCCTCCAGGATCAGCAATCCGGCACCGGACTGCGCCAGTTGCCCCAGATGTTGAAGATGCCAGTCATTGGCACGGCCGGCATCGGCGGCGTACTGGCACATCGGCGCGATCACGATGCGATTGGACAGCGACAACGGCCCCAGTGCGAGGGGCGAAAACAACAGGCTCACGATGGCATTCCGCAAAAGGCGCCCGCACGATCCGGGCAAACAGCTATTGCACGCCTACAACGGCGACCGATCAACCACTGCCGATGGATCAGTTCGTGCTTGGATTCGCAACACATCGGGCTACGCCAAGCCAGCAGCCGGATACAGGAACGCCAGCGCCTGCGCGCACGGCTGGTTCACCTTCAGATCCAGCAGATCGTCAGCGCGGGTACGGCCCAGATTGATCGCGGCAATCGGTACGCCCGCCTTGGCCGCAGCCTGCACGAAGCGGAAGCCGGAATAGACCATCAACGACGAACCCACCACCAACATGGCGTCGGCCTGCTGTAGGTGCGCGAATGCGCTGGTCACCCGCTCGCGCGGGACATTTTCGCCAAAGAACACCACGTCCGGCTTGAGCATGCCGCCGCAGTGCGGACACGCCGGCACCACGAACGCGGCGAAGTCCACGCCATCCAGATCGGCATCGCCATCGGGCGCCTGCCCGGCCTGCAGCGTCGCCCAATGCGGATTGTGCTGCAGCAACTGCTGCTGGAACGTTTCGCGCGGCATGCGCCGCTCGCACTGCATGCAACGCACCACATCAAGACGGCCGTGCAGGTCGATGACCGCGCGGCTGCCGGCGGCCTGGTGCAAGCCATCCACGTTCTGAGTCAGCAGCAGCGCGACCTGCCCGCGCGCCTCCAGGTGCGCCAATGCGGCGTGCGTCGCGTTGGGCTGGGCATAGCCGAAGCGCGGCCAGCCGATCAGGCTACGCGCCCAATAGCGCTGCCGCGTCGCCAGCTCGCCCATGAACGCCTGATAGGTGACCGGTGGCGTGCGCTTCCACTCCCCGGCGACGTCGCGGTAATCGGGAATGCCAGAATCGGTGCTGCAGCCGGCGCCAGTGAGTACGAACAGGCGACGGTGGCGCACAACGAACGCCTCCAGCGCGGTGGTCACCGCATGCGTGGGGTCGGACGGATCCTGCAGCAACTGGGGCATGGTGCAGCTCCCGGGAATGGTATGGGGCGCTGCAAGGCGTCAGCCGAGCCGATCGACGACGCTACGCCCGTCTCTATCTTTAGCATGCGACGCGCAAACGCAAGTCCCCTCGCCATCGCCGCAGACGCGCGCGATGCAGCGTTGCGCTGCGGCGCCAGACGATCCCACCCCGTCACTGGGCCTGCGCAACCGCACCGGGGCCAGCGGCGGCGTGCCGACGTGAGGCTGTCGGTGCATCGCGCTGAACAGCGATCCGACGCGAGCATTGACAAACGTTGACGCCGGCATGAGCGCACCTTCAATGCGACATCGTGCCAGACCAGTTGCAGGATGCGCTGCGGTCCGGACACCTACTGAAACGGTGGCGACACTTCACAGCAGCAGCGCTGCTTGCACGACAGACCAGGCCGTTAACGACCAGCGGCAGCGCGCACGCGCGGCAGACTCACCCCAGGTGTGTGCGCACCGCTTCGTCGATCTTGGCTGGCGGCACGAAGCCGGGCACACGCGCCACTTCCTCGCCGTGGCGGAACAGCATCAGCGTCGGGGTCTGGCGCAAACCCTGAGCACGGAAGAAATCTTCGCCCACGTCTTCCATTTTCACCTTGAGCAAGGTCAGGCCTTGCGCGCTGTCGCTCTCGGCGAAGCGCTCCAGCGATTTGTCCAGCATGCGACAGCCGGGACAATTGTCCTTGTTGAAATCGGCCAACACGCGCGGGTGCGCGGCGAGCGCATCGGCGAATTGCTCTGGGCTGGAAACGGTGATGGTGGTGAGCATGCAACGGAACCTCGTATGGCGCGTGACGCACGGCGCGGCAACGGCCAGCGCTAGAGCGGAAAGAGAAAATTTGCGGAATCAACCGCTGCCATGCACCGGCAACGCCGCAGCACTGACCTGACTGGCCGCCGCGGGCGCGGCGGCGCGCGCGGCGCGCAACGCCAGCACCTGCGCGCACCAGGCATCGATCGCCGCCACATCGCGCTCGCCATGCGGCATCTGCTCGATCTCCAGCAGCGGATAGGCACTGTCGAAGAACCGCGCAATGCGCTTGACCGCACCGCAATAGTATTCCAACCCCCACTGCGTCTCGCCGGTGCCGAACACCGCAACCTCGGCATGCCGACCAACCGCTTCGACCAATTCGGCGATGTAGCGCTTCATCTCAGATGGGGTGCGCCCGGCGTTGTCGGTCCAACTGCCGAGCAAATGCAGATCGAAACCGGTGGCGCAGGACGGATCGCCGAGTACGCCGTGCAAGGTTTGCAGATCGGTGTGGATCCAGGTCACTTGGTGACCAGCGGCCTCGCACTGCGCATGCACGCGGCGGGCGACGTCGCGGGTGTTGCCGCTGAGCGAAGCGTAGGCGAGCAGGATCTGCATGATGATAGGCGTGCAACAAACAACGCGCGTGGTGTGGCGGACCACGCGCAGTCCGCTTACAGGTCGTCGAAACCGTTGTCCGAGTTGGTCTTCTTGTAACTGGCGTTGCGCATCTCGAAAAAGTCGGTCTTGGTCTCGGTGAAGTTGTCGGCGTAGGCCTTGATCCAAGGCATCACGTTGTCGCTGGCGCCGGTGTACAGCTTCTCGATGCCGAGCATGCCGGACATCTTGTTGGCACGGTACTTCACGTACTGGATCATCTCGTCCACGTCGATGCCCTCGATACCGTCGAGCACTTCCGAGGACCACTCGGTCTCCAAGCGGATCGCATGTTCGAAGGCCTGGTGCACGTAGTCGGTCAGTTCGTTGGTCTGCAACTCGGCGTTCTCACCGATGATGGCGCGGATCAGCTCGCTGATGAACTTGGTGTGGGCCAGTTCGTCGCGGTTGATGAAGCTGATGATCTTGCCGGTGCCGGTCATGCGGTTCTGCCGCACCAGGTTGTAGAAGTAGGCGAAGCCGGAATAGAAGTTGATGCCCTCCAGGATCGAGGACTGGATCAGCGAGCGCAGCAGGGTCTCGGCGGTCTTCTCGCGCATGAAGTCGTCGTAGGCCTGCATGATCGGCTGGTTGCGCGCGACGATGGTCGGATGCGTGCGCGCGATTTCGAACACGCGGTTCTGGTCGGCCAGGCCGGCAATCGACGCCAACACGTAGGAGTAGCTCTCGTTGTGGATCACCTCCTGCTGGCCGATGATCGCGGCATTGGCGTGCGCAGCCGGGTCGGTGATGTATTCGGCGACGTTGTAGATGAAGCGCGTCTGCGGCGAATCCAGCGTGGCCAACAAGCCGATGATCGAGTCGTAGGCGTTTTTCTCGCGCGCCGACAGTTCGCCGTACTGCTTGGCATCGCCCTTCATGTCCACTTCGTCGGGGATCCAGAAATTGGTCGACAGTTCCTTGTACGCCCGATAGAAGGACGGGTACGGGATATCGTTCCAGTTGAGGATGCCGCTGGTGGTGCCGTTGATGATGCCGGTGGACCGGTTGGGGTGCAGCGGTTCGAGAATCTTGATGCGATCGAGCGCGATGGCCATGAGATTTACTTCGGAAATCGGGTGAACGGCACCGACATGCGGCGCGACGGAAACACGCCACGCGCACCGGGACATCCCTGGCACGCGCGGCGCTGGGCGCTAAGCGCCGGCGATCAACTGGAGCACCACTCGCATTCGCTGATGTCGATGTCGTTGGAACGCACGTAGTAGGTGGTCTTCAGGCCTTCCTTCCACGCGGTCATGTGCAAGTCCAGCAGGGTGCCGGCGCGAATGCCGCTGGGCACGTAGAAGTTGAAGCTGATCGATTGATCGACGTGGCGCTGACGGCGGGCGTTCTGGCGCACGCTGGCGAACTGGTCGACCTTGTAGGCACCCTTTTCGTAGTACGGATAGGTGTCCACCGTCAGCCCCGGCGCCACCACCGGGCGACGGAAGTCCTTCTTCTCTTCGTAGTAGAACGCGCTGTAGATCGGGTCGATCGAGGCGGTGGAACCGGCGATCTGCGCGGTGCTCATGTTCGGCGCCACCGCCACCATCCAGGCGTTGCGCACGCCATGCACGCTCACCTGCGCGGCCAGTTCCTGCCACTGCGCACTGTCGTAGCCGCGCTTGCTGAAGTACTCGCCGTTCTGCCAGTCGCTGCCCTTGAACACCTTGTAGGCGCCCTTTTCCTTGGCCAGCGCCAGGCTCGCCTGGATGGTCAGGTAATTGATGCGCTCGTACAGCGTGTCGCTGTAGTCCTCGGCCTGGCGGGAGTTCCACTCGATGCCCTTCTGCGCCAGCAAGTGGTGCCAGCCGAAGGTGCCCAGGCCAATCGCGCGGTACTTCTGGTTGGTGATGGTGGCTTGCGGCACCGGCAGGTCGTTGAGGTCGATGACGTTGTCGAGCATGCGCACCTGGACCCGGATCAGCCGCTCCAGAATGTCCGGCGACAGCAGATCCGGCTGCGCGGTGACCGCGCGACCCAGATTCACCGAAGACAGGTTGCACACAACGAAGTCGCCGGCCTGCTTGGTGGTCACGATCTGATCGCCGCTGATCATCTCCTGGATGACCCGGGTCGGGCTCATGTTCTGCAGAATCTCGGTGCACAGGTTGCTGGAATAGACCATGCCCTGGTGCTTATTCGGGTTCATCCGATTGACTTCATCGCGATAGAACATGAACGGGTTGCCGGTCTCCAACTGACTGACCATGATTCGCTTGAACATGTCGATGGCCTTGACCACCTTGCGACCGATGCGTTCGTCGGCCACCACTTCCTCGTATTTGGCGCGGAAACTGCCTTCGCCACGCTTTTCATCGAAGAAGTCCTGCAGGTACCAGCCCTTGACCTCCTTCACCTCGTACGGGTCGAACAGATACCACTCGCCGCGGCGCTCGACCGCTTCCATGAAGATATCCGGCACGCACACCGCAGTGAACACGTCGTGCGCGCGCAGGCGCTGATCGCCGTTGTTCAGGCGCAGATCCAGGAACGCCTCGATGTCGCGGTGCCAGATGTCCAGGTACACGGCGATGGCGCCCTTACGCTGGCCGAGCTGGTCCACCGACACAGCGGTGTTGTTGAGTTGCTTGATCCACGGCACCACGCCGCCGCTGGAGTTCTTGACCCCACGGATCGCCGAGCCGGAAGAGCGCACGTAGCCCAGGTAGGCGCCGACGCCACCACCGTGCTTGGACACGCGCGCCACGTCGGTGTTGGAGTCGTAGATGCCTTGCAGGCTGTCGTCGACGGTGTCGATGAAGCAGCTCGACAGCTGCCCGCCGATCTTGCCGGCGTTGGACAGGGTCGGGGTGGCGACGGTCATGTACAGGTTGGACAGCGCCCAGTACGCCTCGCCAACCAACTGCATGCGCCGCTCACGCGGCTTTTCATCCTGCATCAGGTACAGCGCGATAGTCAGCCAGCGCTCCTGTGGCAGTTCGTAGACCTTGCGCGAGTTGTCGGTGGCCAGGTAGCGCGTCGCCAACAGGTACAGGCCGTTGTAGGCGAACAACTTGTCGCGTTCGGGATCGATCATCCGGCCGGCCTCGGCCAGCTCTTCCTTGGAATAATTCTTGAGGATGTCGATCGAATACACGCCGCGATCGGCCAGGCTTTCCTGCAGGCCAACGTAGGAGCCGTACTTCTCGCCGGCATCGTAGAAACGGTTCTTGCTGGCGCGCTTGTACAGGCGATCCAGGTACAGACGCGCGGCAAAGTATTCCCACTCCGGCGTGGCGATGTCCACACGCGATTCGGCTTCGCGAATCAGGTAGTCGACCATCTCGTCGGCGGACAGGCTTTCCTTCTTCTCGATGAAAGCAAACGCCTTGCGCTCGTAGTCGCTCACATCCAGCTGCGGGAACTCGGCGTGGATCCGATCCAAAGTGCGCTGCAGGCGCGAACGGTCGAAGGCCATGCGGCGGTTGCCGCCGTCCTTGACGATCCAGGTGACGGCGCGCTGATCGTTGCTCGGCTCGCTGCTGGCCGTGGTGGGCTGCGCGATGGCGGCGGCGGTCGTGGAATCGACGGTGTCGTCGATGGAAGCGGCAGCCGGCAGGCTGTGGGTCTGACTCATGAACGTGTCTCCAAGCGTGATGCACACAGCCACCCGCCCCCCCCTCAGGCAGCGGTCCGACCGAATCGGCGGAGGGATACGGTGTCGCGGAGAAGCAGCAGCGCAGGCGGCGCCTGCGAGCGGTCATCTGCTACACCAACCATCTCCCCCCGGAGACACTAAAGTCGGCGCCACGCGGTGTGCTTCACGCGGCTGTCGGCAGGTCTTCGGGCTGATAGGCCGCGCGGCGACTGGGCAGTTCCGAACCCGTCGCTCGCCAAGGCGGGAGCCTCAGGCAGTGAAGGATCGTTCCCAATGACCGCTGCGGCACAGCACCGACGTTGGCGCTCACACGCCACGCCGGCTTCCCTTTTGATCCCGTGGCGAGGTGCCGCAGGAACCGACAACCCCAAGATAGTGGGGTGCAATAGTGACGTCAACGCTAAATGTAGGTGCAATCACGAAAAGCTAAGCCTGCCAATGGCTTGCCTGCGTCACCCGCCTCCATCACCAGGATCGAGGCCGTGATGGCCTTGTGAAACAACCAAGGAACGGAGCCAAAACGGGGATGCGGCGGGCTGTCCGCACAACGCAAGCGGGCGGCCGATGGCCGCCCGCTGCAAGGGACAAACGTCTGCCCGGCGCTACCGCCACGGGCAAAGGACATCGCAGTGCCGGATACCGCCGCCGTGCGACGGGTCGGGACACCCCTGACTCAATCGACCACGATCAGATTCACATCGATGTTGCCGCGGGTGGCATTAGAGTACGGGCATACCTGATGCGCCTTATCTACCAGCGATTGCAGCGCCGCACGCTCCATGCCCGGCACCGCGATGCGCAGTTCCACGGCGATGCCGAAGCCACCGGGGATCTGGCCGATGCCGACCTTGCCTTCGATGGTCGGTTCGGCCGGCAGCTTGAGCTTGTCCTGACCGGCGACGAACTTCATCGCGCCGAGGAAGCAGGCCGAATAGCCGGCCGCGAACAGTTGCTCCGGGTTGGTGCCGTCGCCGCCGGCGCCGCCGAGTTCGCGCGGGGTCGACAGCTTGACGTCCAACGTCTTGTCGGGGGTCACAGCGCGGCCGTCGCGGCCCCCGGTGGCAGTGGCGGTGGCGGTGTAAGCGATGGTGGTCGGTGAAGCCATGGTGATACTCCTTACGAAGGACGACGCCGTAGCGTCAGGGATGGAGAGAGTCGAACACCGAGTAGGACGCAACAAAATCGGCGAATTGAACGCAGGCGACGCTCAAGACGCGACCAATAATTTGCCGCGCACGTCCTCCAGTTCGTGTTTCAAACGGGTCAGTTGCTCCAGATCGCAGGCGACCGCGCACAACACACGCTCCGGCAACACCTGCGCCCGCTCGCGCAGGGCGTGACCGCGTTCGGTCAGTGCGACCACCACCCGACGCTCGTCCTCGGTGGCACGGCGGCGGGTCAGCAGGCCGAGCGTCTCCAGGCGCTTGAGCAATGGGGTCAGCGTGGCCGAATCCAGGAACAGGCGCTCGCCGATGTCCGAGACACTGCGCTGGTCCTGTTCCCACAGCACCAGCATCGCCAGATATTGGGGATAAGTCAGGCCCAGCGCGCGCAACAACCCCCGGTAGAGCTTGTGCATCGCCAAGTTGGCCGAATACAGCGCGAAGCACAACTGGTTGTCCAGCCGGAGCAGGTCGGTGGCGGCAGTGGAGGGGAGCGGGTTCATGTGCCACATGATAAATAGTACGCTATTTAATAGCAAGCGATATTTATGCGATACAATCCTCACTAATGCAATACCGCGACGGGCAGATCCACGCGACTGCGTCGTGTGGGCGGCGCAGCTACCAGGCCATGGACGGTCAGTCGCCCGCCGCCGCAGGGCGCCGCCGGGCCGGCGCACGACACCCACTGCATCCGCGCCACCTGCCAGACAGCGGCATCTCTGATGGGAAAACGCAGGTCCATGCTGCCCGCTGTTACCAGGCGGCGCGGATGCGCCGCACTCAGGCGCGGTGCGCGGCCGCCAGGTACTCGGCGCTCTGCATTTCGATCAAGCGCGAGGCGGTGCGTTCGAACGCGCCGGCCAGGCGCTCACCGGTGTACAGCAGCGGCGGCGGGTCCTGCGCCGTGCAGACCAGATTGACATGCCGGTCGTACAACTCGTCGATCAGGTTGACGAAGCGCCTTGCCGCGTCTTCGTTCCCGCGACCGAAGTGGGGAATGCCGCCGAGCAGGAGAGTGGTGAACTCGCGTGCGATTTCGATGTAATCATTCGGACTACGCGGCCCCTCGCACAACGCGGCGAAATCGAACCAGACGATACTCTTGCCACGTGCACGCACCGGGATCTTGCGCGCTTCGATCTCGATGTTGCCGCGGCGCGCCTCGGCGTTGCCGGTCAGCTCGCTCCAGCGTTGTTCCAGCCATGCGTCGGCCTCCTCGACCAACGACGTGCGGTATACCGGCGAGCGCGTCAACGCGCGCATGCGGTAGTCCTCGGCGCCTTCGGCGTACAACTCCACGCAGTACTTTTGCAGCAGCGCGATGACTGGCAGGAAGCTCGCGCGCTGCAGGCCGTTGAGGTAGAGATTCTGCGGCGCGGTGTTCGAGGTGGTCACCAGGGTGACGCCCTCGGCGAACAAGCGCTCCAGCAATCGTCCAAGCAGCATCGCATCGCCGATGTCGGTCACGAAGAATTCGTCCAGCACCAGCACCCGCAAGCGGGTGCGCCACTCCTGCGCGATCCTAGCCAAAGGATCGCTATGCCCGGCCTGCTCGCGCAAGCGCTCGTGCACACCGCGCATGAAGCGGTGGAAGTGCGTGCGGTACTTGCGCTCGATCGGCAGGCCATCGTAGAACAGATCGACTAGGAAGGTCTTGCCCCGCCCCACTCCACCCCAAAAGTACAAGCCACGGACCGGCTCGGACTTCTTCCAGAACGCCGCCATGCGATCCAGCCAGCCGGATTGCTCGCTGTCCACGATCACCCTGTGGAGACGGTCCAGTTCGGCCAACGCGGCATGCTGCGCCGGATCGTCGCGCCAGTCACCGCGCGCCACACCATCGGCGTAGCGCTGCGACGGTATTGCCGCCGAACTCACGCCTGTGCCGCCGGCAACCAGCCCTTGACCGCGTGCTGCAAGGCACCGCGCAGATCGATCAGCTTACGATGGAAGAAATGACTGGTATCAGGCATGCGTACCAGTTGCGGTGGCGACGGCAACGTCTCCAGCCAAGCGTATACCGCCTGTGGATCGACGATTTCGTCGGCATCGCCCTGAATCACCAACCACTGCGGCGGCGGCGCCACACGATCAAAATCCCAGCGCCCGACTGGCGGTGCGATCGAGATCAGCACCTGCGGCTGCAGCGCGGCGCTGACGCGCAGCGACACATAGGCACCGAAGCTGAAACCGGCCAGCCACAGTGCATCGTGCGGACGCTGCGCGCGCACCCAGGCGGCCACGGCGGCCAGATCCTGCTGCTCGCCCACGCCATGATCGAAGCTGCCGGCGGAAGCACCGACGCTGCGGAAGTTGAAGCGCACCACGCACACGCCGAGTTCGCGCAGCGCGCGTGCGACCATCGTCACCACCTTGTTGTGCATGCTGCCGCCCTCGGTGGACAGCGGGTGGCAGACGATCGCGGTGACTGGCAACGCGACGACATCGGCATCGGGTAGGTCCACGGCGGCCTCGATCGGACCGGCCGGGCCGTGCAGGGTCAGCGCAGCAGAGGCGGTGGGAAAAACGGGAGATGTCATCCCAACATCATACCGGGACGATGTGCAGACCACATGCGCACGTGATGCATGCAGCGTTCTTTTTCGAACCGGATCGTGCACCTGGCGTACGGCTGTCCTGACTGGACGATGCCGCGTGCTGGCGCCGCTCCAGCCTCAGCGACGCCAGGCCGGAAACGGATCGTCCAGCCCCTGCCACGCCACCGGACCCTGCCGCAATTCGGCATCGTCGAGCAGACAGGCATCGAGTTCGGCGCGCACCCGCGCCTCGTCCAGGCCAACCCCGATCACGGCCAACTCCTGACGGCGATCGCCCCACAACGGATGCCACATGGCGCGCAACGCGGCGTATTCGCGCGCATCGCCAACCTCCTCGGCCTGCGGCGGCGGGGCGTTCCAACACGCGGTTTGTTGCCGCTGCCAACCCAGCTCGGTGTACGGCAGCGGCGACGGCGGCAGCACCAACGGAGTTTCCAACAAACCCTGGTCCACGCGCTCGCGCGCGGCGTACCAAAAGCCAGCGGCTTGGGTCTGGATCGCCGGACCGACGATCGACAATTCGCCGACCCAATCCATGCGGCTAGCCAGCCAGAAAAAACCCTTGCTCCGGATCACATCGCGCAAGCCACGCTGGGTCAGGTGCGCAAAGCGCAGCGGATGGAACGGACGCCGTGCGCGATACACGAAGCTGCCGATATCGAACTGCTCGGTTTCCGGCGTATGTTCGCCGCGCAACGCCTGCATCCAGCCCGGCGCCAGTTGCGCACGCACGAAATCGAAACGACCCGTCTCCAGCACCAAGTCCAGCGGCACATCGCCGCGACTGGCCTCGACGATGCGCGCATCGCGGTTGAGTGCGCGCAGCACCGCCCGGGTGCGGTCGAGCATGACCGTATCGGCCAGATCGCTCTTGCTGATCACGATGACATCGGCGAACTCAATCTGCTCCACCAGTAAATTGACCAGACCGCGATCGTCGTCGTCACCGGCCTGCAGACCGCGATCGGTCAGACGCTCGGCCGATGCGAAATCGCGCAGGAAACTCACCCCATCGACAACGGTGAGCATGGTGTCCAGCCGCGCGACGTCGGCCAGACCGTGCCCATCGGCATCACGCATGGCGAAGGTCGCCGCCACCGGCATCGGCTCGGAAATACCAGTCGACTCGATCAGCAGGTAGTCGTAACGGCCACTGTCTGCCAGACGCTGCACCTCCTGACGCAAATCGTCGCGCAGAGTGCAACAGATGCAGCCGTTACTGAACTCGACCAGCGTTTCCTCGGTGCGGCTGAGCGCGGCGCCACCCTCGCGCACCAGCGCCGCATCGATATTGATCTCGCTCATGTCGTTGACGATCACCGCCACCCGACGCCCCTCGCGGTTGCGCAGCACGTTGTTGAGCAGCGTGGTCTTGCCAGCGCCAAGGAAACCGGACAACACGGTGACGGGAAGACGGCGGTCGGAGACGGCGGAGATGGACATGGCGGACATCGGCGTGAGACGCGCTCAGGTGCGCTTGAGAATGTTAGTCTATAACGCAATAAGTGCCCGAACAGTTGCCAGTGAAATCCTTGCCGCAACCCTTCCTCGATGCATCCGCAATGCTGCTGTCCGGGTTGTGCCTGCTGCATTGCCTGGCATTACCGTTGCTGGCCACAGCCCTGCCGCTGCTCGGCACCTGGGCGCAGGCCGAGTGGGTGCATTTGTTGTTCGTCGCCATCGCCGCGCCGCTGGCTGGGCTGGCGCTGTGGCGCGCACACCAACATGAGCCGCTGCCCTGGCCGCTGTGGGCCTTGGCCTTACTGGGGCTGGCTGGCTTGCTAACCGGTGCGCTCGATCTTGCCGGCAAAGACAACGAAACCCCCATCACCGTTGCCGGCAGTCTGGCCCTGGCCAGCGCACACCTGTGGAACTGGCGCCGGCACCGGCGGCATTGCAGTTCCTGAACCGAACGCTCATGACGCACACGCCGACGCAAATCAATTGCTGTTGTACGTACTCGCAGCGACCACGACGCACGCTACAGCCGCAAGGGCATCAACCCTAGAGTTTGGCGCCGTTGATCGACATCGGCAGGATGATCGATGGGGCTAAGGCACCCAGGTCTTATCGACCCGATGGAACTGGCTACCGTAGACCTGGGGCTTTTTCAGGTTGATCCGCACACGATCCACCAGAAGCGAATACGCCTTGTGGTCGATGCCACCGGGGAGATGGGACGGGTTCAGTCGTTTGAGCATCTTTTGCTGCAACGCGGGATCGGCATCTGCGTGCTGAAGCATCAGCCAGGCCGATTGCACACCCTCCTCGCCGACTTCGGCGGCGGTAGGGAAGTGCGCTGAAAGCACGGCGCGCAGGCGAGTCAAATTGGCCGCGTCCACCTTCTGCATCTTGGCGAATGCCTTCGAGTCGATGACATCGCCATCCGCCTGCCAGGCATTCCGGGCTTGCTGGTCACGATCAGCCATGGATTTCAGTTCGTCCCGGAGCGCGGGCCTGGTCGGCGCTGTCGCCGCATGGCCGGTCACCTGAGTGGCCGCTGGCGTTTCATGCTGATCTTTACCATGCCGCGGCATCGGGGCAAGCCGTCCTGATAATGACGAAAGGATAAGCACAGCAGGAATAATGAGGGTGCGCATCCATGTGACCCTCAAGCAATCAGGGTGTAAACGCATGCGACACCCGGCGGCGGCGCGCGCCGCCCGGCGCAAGGCCAAGGTTACTTCAGATTGGACAACATCCAATCCACCGTGGCGTGGATCTGCGCTTCGGTCAGCCCCGGGTTGCCGCCCTTGGGCGGCATGATCCCGCCATCGGGACCGTTGTAGCCCTCGATCGCGTGCTTGTAGAGCGTCTGCTTGCCCTGTGCGATGCGCGCATCCCAATGCGCGTGGTCCAGCGTCGGCGCCTTGCCCACGCCATTCGTGTGGCAGGCGGTGCACAGGTTGTTGAAGATCGTCTTGCCATCGGTGGTGCCACCGTAAGCCGCCTGCGCCGAGGCCTTGGCCAGGGCCGCCGCCTGCGCGGCGGCCTGCGCCGCGGCGCCGGTGCTGCCGGCGTAGACCGCGCCGACCGGCGCGATGCGCTCCTCGGTGCGCTTGAGCGCCACTGGCGACACTTCCGGCGGAATCGCCCGCTGCAAATAGAACGCCAACGCCATCAACCCCAGGGTGATCAGCATCAGCAGGCCGATCACCAGCGAGAAGCGCTTGAGAAATTCGAGGTCGTAATTCCGCACATCACACCCCTTTGGCACGTGGTGATCGGACCGCCACTACGCGGTCGAGTATAGCCAGCGTTTGCTCCGCACGGCACGCCGGCAACGCCGACGAGCGCAAACCAAACGTGCTGCATCGCAACAGTCCACTGTCGCCGACAGGGACGGCTCAGGCGCTGGCGACCGCGCGCAGGCAGAAACGGCCCCCTCCACCAGCCGCTCGCTATCGCGCAGACCATTGCGACTGGGCGCGCCACGAAACCCGCCTGCGGCAATCAGCCGCCGCGCGGTCGACAGGATGCGCTGACAGTTGCCGGCAAGGCATTCTTCCATCCGCGCACAGCCGTAGGACACAGCGTGATTTTAGTCCAATTTGCGAATTCGCACTCACTTCCTTATCGCCCCCGGCTACGCTAGGCATGCCTTCAACGTCGCCGGTGCCGCTCGGATTCTCGGTACCGCCGCCCCCCATCATCCCCGGAGCCTGCCGCATGTTGATGCCGTCACTGAACTTCGACCTGGGGGAGGAGATCGACCTGCTGCGCGACAGCGTCGCCGCCTTCGCCGCACGCGAGATCGCACCGCTGGCCGCGCAAGCCGACCGCGACAACACCTTCCCCGTGTCGCTGTGGCGCAAGCTCGGCGAACAAGGCCTGCTCGGCCTCACCGTCGAGGAGGAATACGGCGGCAGTGCGATGAGCTATCTAGCGCACGTGGTGGCGATGGAGGAGATTTCACGCGCCTGCGGTGCCATCGGCCTGTCCTACGGCGCGCATTCGAATCTGTGCGTGAACCAGTTGCGTAAGAACGGCAACGCCGCGCAGAAGACGCACTACCTGCCCAAACTCTGCAACGGCGAACATGTCGGTGCGTTGGCGATGAGCGAACCCGGCGCAGGCTCCGATGTGGTCTCGATGAAACTGCGCGCCGAGGCGCGCGGCGACCGCTACGTGCTCAACGGCAACAAGATGTGGATCACCAACGGTCCCGACGCCGACGTGCTGGTGGTCTACGCCAAGACCGATCCGGCAGGCGGCGCACGCGGCATCACCGCGTTCGTGGTCGAGAAGACCATGCCAGGTTTCTCCACCGCGCAAAAGCTGGACAAGCTCGGCATGCGCGGCTCCAACACCTGCGAGCTGGTGTTCCAGGACTGCGAAGTGCCTGCGGAGAATGTGCTCGGCGAGGTCGGCGGCGGCGTGCGCGTGCTGATGTCGGGCCTGGACTACGAACGCGTGGTGCTATCCGGTGGTCCACTGGGGCTGATGGCAGCGGCGCTGGACGTGGTGCTTCCCTACGTGCACGAACGCCACCAGTTCGGCGAAGCGATCGGCAACTTCCAACTGATGCAGGGCAAACTGGCCGACATGTATGTGGGCCTGAATGCCTGCCGCGCCTATGTGTACGCCGTGGCTCGCTCCTGCGACGCCGGCCGCACCACCCGCCAGGACGCCGCTGGCGCAATTCTGTATGCCGCCGAGAAAGCAACCTGGCTCACCGGCCAAGCGATCCAGGTACTGGGCGGCAATGGTTACATCAACGACTACCCGACCGGACGCCTGTGGCGCGATGCCAAACTTTACGAAATCGGCGCCGGCACCTCGGAGATCCGCCGCATACTGATTGGCCGTGAGCTGTTCGAGCAAACCAAGTAACGCCGACGGTTCCTGTAGGACAGGTTTTTCCTCCACTCTCTTCCACGGTCTCTGCGATGCCTACGATCCAGACCCAATTGCAACCCGGCAGCGACAGCTTCGCCGCCAATGCCGCCGCGCTAGGCGCGCTTGTGGACGACCTGCAGCGTACCCAGGCACGAATCGCGCAGGGCGGCAGCGAGGCCGCACGCGCCAAGCATCAAGCGCGCGGAAAACTGCTGGCACGCGAACGCATCGACGCCCTGCTCGATCCCGGTAGCGCGTTCCTGGAGATCGCAGCGTTGGCCGCACTGGGCCTGTACGACGATGAAGTGCCATGCGCCGGCGTGGTCGCTGGCATCGGCCAGGTCTGCGGCGTGGAATGCGTGATCGTGGCCAACGACGCCACGGTCAAGGGCGGCACCTACTACCCGATGACGGTCAAAAAACATCTGCGCGCGCAGGAGATCGCGCAGCAGAACCGGCTACCTTGCCTGTATCTGGTCGATTCCGGCGGCGCGTTCCTACCGTTGCAAGACGAGGTATTTCCCGACCGCGACCACTTCGGCCGCATCTTCTACAACCAGGCCAACCTGTCGGCGCAAGGCATCGCCCAGATCGCCTGCGTGATGGGCTCATGCACTGCCGGTGGCGCCTACGTGCCGGCGATGAGCGACGAGACGGTGATCGTGCGCGAGCAAGGCACGATTTTCCTTGGCGGACCGCCGCTGGTGAAAGCCGCCACGGGCGAAGATGTCAGCACAGAAGAACTGGGCGGTGCCGATATCCACACGCGTATTTCCGGCGTGGCCGACCATCTCGCCGATAACGATGTGCAGGCACTGGCACGCGTGCGTGCGATCGTGGCCCAACTCAACTGGCGCAAGCCAACTCCGGCACTGGCACTGCGCGCACCGGAGCCGCCGCTGTATCCGGCCGAAGAACTGTACGGGGTGATTCCAGCCGATCCACGCAAGCCATTCGATGTGCGCGAGGTGATCGCGCGAATCGTGGACGGCTCGCGCCTGGACGAGTTCAAGGCACGCTACGGCACCACCCTGGTTACCGGCTTTGCACACCTGCATGGATATCCGGTGGGGATTGTCGCCAACAATGGCATCCTGTTTTCAGAATCGGCGCTCAAGGGCGCGCACTTCATTGCGTTGTGCGCACAACGCGGCATTCCGCTGGTATTCCTGCAAAACATTACTGGCTTCATGGTTGGGCGCAAATACGAGCATGGCGGCATTGCAAAGGATGGCGCCAAGCTGGTGATGGCGGTGGCTTGTGCCAAGGTGCCCAAGTTCACCGTGGTGATCGGCGGCTCGTTCGGCGCCGGCAATTACGGCATGTGCGGGCGAGCGTACTCGCCCAATTTCCTGTGGATGTGGCCGAACGCGCGGATCGGGGTGATGGGTGGCGAACAAGCCGCAAGCGTACTGGCGACCGTGCGCCGCGATGGCATCGAAGCCAAGGGCGGGCAGTGGTCGGCCGAAGAGGAGCGCGCGTTCAAGACGCCGATCCGCGAGCAGTTCGAGCATCAATGCCATCCCTACTACGCCAGCGCGCGACTGTGGGACGACGGCATCATCGACCCGGCGCAGACGCGGCGGGTGTTGGGCTTGGGGTTGTCGGCGGCATTGAATGCGCCGGTGGAACCGAGTCGGTTCGGAGTATTTCGGATGTGAGCAGGCGAGGGCGCTTGACTTGCCTTTCAACGTGGCTGAAAGCGGTCGCATACCGGGCCATGTCTGCAAGAGCCAGCCATGCTGTTGCTTGTGCTGTTGCTGTTTTGCTTTTGACTGACCGGGCCCCCTCGGCGCGGCAGCCACGATGGGTGAATACCCGAAGGGCGACGCGCACGATGCGCGTCGTTTTTCGCCGGCACATGGATGTGCCGTCGAAAAATGCCCATCGTGACTGCGAACCTGGAGCGCGTAGCGCGGAAGGCGCGCTGCGGGGTGTGCTTTCTTTTGGTGACTTTTCTTTGCACAAGCAAAGAAAAGTCACCCGCGTGAGCGGAAGCTTTTGCTTTGAAGCTTCAGGCCAGAGCGAGAGCCAAGGCCAAAACAAAAGCCAAAGCTTTCGCCTGACGGCGAGTGACTTTTCTTTGCTCGTGCAAAGAAAAGTCACCAAAAGAAAACACGCCCTGCCTCGCGCCCTCCGCGCTACGCGCTCCGGGTCCGCGTCCATGCCGGGGATTCGCGGAAGGGGCATAGTGCCCCTGCCGCGAACGGCGCACATCCCTGTGCGCCGCCCCTACGGGGTATTCCCCCGTCATGGCCACCGCTTCGGAAGGGAACCCGGCACGTCAAAAGCACAAGCAACAACAACAACAATGTTGCCGACGAACTCTGCTCGCTGGCAATCCCAATATGCACGCAGACACTTGCGCATATGCCAACGCCATGAACACACATATTGATCACCAACACACCATCGCCACACGCAGGCTATCGACTCCGTCCCCCCACCGCCTCCTTCTTGCCCCAGGCACTTGACCATGGCAACGCCCAACCTGACGACGTTCGACAAGATCCTGATCGCCAATCGCGGCGAAATCGCCTGCCGGGTGATCGCCACGTGTCGCCGATTCGGCATCGCCACCGTGGCCGTATATTCCGATGCCGATCGTAACGCTCGTCATGTCCGCATGGCCGACGACGCCGTGTACATCGGCGCCGCACCTCCACGCGAAAGTTACCTGCACAGCGAGCGCATCCTCGATGCCGCACAGCACTGCGAGGCGCAAGCGATCCACCCCGGTTACGGCTTCCTCTCCGAGAACGCGACGTTCGCCGAGGACTGCGCCAGACGCGGCATCGTCTTCATCGGTCCACCACCGGCAGCGATCCGCACGATGGGCGATAAGAGTGCCGCCAAGGCGCTGATGCAGGCCGCCGCCGTACCGCTGACACCGGGCTACCACGGCGAACGCCAGGAGATGGAATTCCTGCGTACCCAGGCCGATACCATCGGCTATCCGGTACTGATCAAGGCCAGCGCCGGTGGCGGCGGCAAAGGCATGCGCCGAGTCGACCACAACGCGGACTTCGCCACGGCACTCGTCGCGTGCCAGCGCGAAGCACAAGCAGCGTTCGGCAATGCGCACGTGCTCGTGGAGAAATACGTGCTACGGCCGCGCCACATCGAAATCCAGGTATTCGGCGACCAGCATGGTGAATTCGTGTACCTGTTCGAGCGCGACTGCTCGGTGCAGCGCCGCCACCAAAAAGTGCTGGAAGAAGCACCGGCACCGGGCATGCACGAAGAACGACGTGCGGCGATGGGCCAAGCCGCGGTGGAGGCCGCGCGTGCGGTCGGCTATGTCGGCGCCGGCACGGTGGAGTTCATCGTCGCCCCCGACGGCGCGTTCTACTTCATGGAAATGAACACCCGACTACAAGTGGAACATCCGGTCACCGAATACATCACCGGCACCGATCTGGTCGAGTGGCAACTGCGCGTGGCGGCTGGCCAACCGCTGCCGCAGCGCCAGCACGAACTGACGATCCACGGCCATGCGCTGGAAGCACGGCTGTACGCGGAAGACCCGGCACGCGGCTTCCTGCCCTCCATCGGCACATTACGACACCTGCGCCTGCCCGCCGCCGACGCGCACACACGTGTCGATGCAGGGGTCGAGCAAGGCGATGTGATCGGTCCTCACTACGACCCGATGATCGCCAAGGTGATCGTCTGGGATACGACCCGCGCAGGCGCGCTAAGGCGTATGCAGACGGCACTGAGCGCCTGCCAGGTGGTCGGCGTCGCGACCAATGCCGCGTTCCTGCAACGCCTAGTCGCGACCAGGGCATTCGCACAGGCGGACCTAGACACGGCGCTGATCGAGCGCGAGCACGCCGCGTTGTTCGACACGGCGACACCGACCGCAGACGCGATCTGGCACCTGGCCGCGCTGGCCTGGTTACTGCAAGAGCGCGCGCAAGTCGCTCACCCCGACGATCCGTATTCGCCCTGGGATCTGCGCGATGGCTGGCGTCTGGGCGCATCCGCACCACGCCAACTGACGCTACAGCATGGCGAAATGCGTCGCTGCCTGCGCCTGAGCACCCAGGCCAACGGCTGGCGCGTGCACGACAGCGATACCAACACCGAACTGGACGTCGCCGGACAGTGGCACGATGACCGCCTGACCGCGCACCTGGGCACGCAGCGCATGCAGGCCGACGTCGTGTTCGTTGGCAACCAATTGCATCTGTTCGTGGCCGGCCAGGGCTATCTGTTCGAACGTCACGACCCCATCGCCGAAGCGGACCAGCCGGCCATCGACAGCGGAGGACTGACCGCGCCGATGCCGGGCCGCGTGATCGCACTGCTGGTCGCGCCCGGCACGCAGGTGACCCGTGGCACGCCCTTGCTGGTGTTGGAAGCGATGAAAATGGAGCACACCCTGCAAGCACCCACCGACGGCACGGTCCACGGCTACCGCGTCCGCGAAGGCGAGCTGGTCGCCGATGGCGTCGCGCTGCTGGAATTCGAAGCAGCCTGATCCATCGCGCCGCGCCGCCACAGTCGCCAGCGCGGCGGCGACGCGTCACACTCGGCATTCGTCCCTCGCCCTGCCGCTGCCATGAAGCTCACCGCTCACGTTCTCGACGGCCACACGCTCGACGTGCGTCCAGCGCCGCGCGAGCGGCCATGGATGGACCTCACCGCCGAACGCTACGCCTACCGCTGTCTGCCGCTGGACATCGCCAACGCGCACGGTTGGGAACTGCTATGCCAGACCGCGTTCGAGGCCGATTGGAACGGCGGCAACGCGCTCGACGACCTGCGCGTGCATCCGTCAGCGGACACGCAGGCACCGGCGGTCAGCCACTTCGGCTATGGCGTGCTCACCTTCCACGTGCCATGCCTGTTCCGCACCGAGCCAGGCGTGGACCTGTACGTGACCGCGCCAGTCAATCGGCCCAAGGACGGTATCGCCGGCCTCACCGGCCTGATCGAAACCGATTGGAGTCCCTACACCTTCACCATGAACTGGCAGTTCACCCGGCCCGGGCGCGTGCGCTTCGACGCTGGCGAACCGTTCTGCCACTTTTTCCCGGTACAGCGCCAGCTACTGACGCAGACGCAGCCACGCTGGCAACCGTTGTCGCAGACGCCGGAACTGGAGCGCGAACACCAAACGTGGATGCACAGCCGTGGTCAGTTTTTGCACGACTTGGCGCAAGCGGATTCGGCGGCCAGCCGCGAAGGCTGGCAACGCAGCTATTTTCGCGGCCCCGCGCCTGAGCAATGTCCCGCCGGGGTCGAGCACCGGGTAAAACTGCGATTGGCACCGTTCACTCGCGAAGAAGACAGCCATGACGACTGAGCCGTCGCGAACGGCATCGCAGTGACACACTGTGCCATTGCGCTGTGCGCAAACCACGCGTCATCGAACGCCTGTGCCAACCCACCGCAAGTTGGACCAGACACGCAGGAGCTGCGCTGCGTCGCTAGGGCGCGCGTGCACCGAGGCGATCCTCCCGCGACACGCCTCAACGCTTGCCCACCGGCAGCATCACATTCATCAGCATCGGATCGTCAGGATCGGCGGTGACACTGAAGTGCAGTTGCCGGCACATCGCCAGCATGGTGCGGTTCTCACGCAGGACTTGGCCCTCGATGACCTGGAGGCCGAGCCAACCGGCGTATTCGATCATGATCCGCATCAATTGCCAGCCAATGCCATGCCCCTTGAGATCGGAGCGAATCAGAATCGCGTATTCGCCGTGGCCGTAGTCGGCATCGGCATGCAGACGCACCGCACCGAGCATCTCGCCCGTGCTGGGTTCGATCGCCACCAACGCGATCGAGCGCGCGTAGTCGAGCTGGGTCAGGCGCGCGATGAATTCGTGACTGAAATGCTTGAACGCCTGGAAGAAGCGCAAGCGTAGATCCTCCTCGCTCACACGCGCGAAGAAGCGCCGGAACAACGCGTCATCCTCCGCACGTACCGGGCGTACGAAAGCCTCGGCGCCATCGTTGAGGACGATGCGCCGCTCCCATTCCTTGGGATAGGGCAGGATCGCAAAGCGCGGGTGGCCACGCCCCTTGTGCAGCCGCCGCGACGGCGCCACCGCCACGCGCGCATCGACGGCGATCACGCCGTCGCGGTCGGCCAGCAACGGATTAATGTCCACTTCGCGGATCTCCGGCAGATCCACGGCCAGTTGCGCGAGCTTGACCAACACCATCGCCACTGCGCGCTCGTCGGCGGCGGGTACGTCGCGGTAGGCTTTGAGGATGCGGCTGACACGGGTGCGGCCGATCAATTCGTGGGCCAGGCGCAAGTCCAGTGGTGGCAATGCCAGCGCCTTGTCGTCGATTACTTCCACCGCAGTACCGCCGCGACCGAAGACGATCACCGGACCGAAGACCGGGTCGTCGGCGATCCCGACGATCAGTTCGCGCGCCTTCGGTCGCAACAGCGACGGTTGTACCAAAACCCCATCGATGCGCGCATCCGGACGTGCGGCGCGTGCTCTGGCCAGGATGCCTTCGGCAGCATCGCGCACCGCCTCCACGCTGACCAGATTGAGGCGCACGCCATCCACATCGGACTTGTGCGGAATATCGGCCGAATGAATCTTCACTGCGACCGCGATGCCCTGCGCGAGCATCGGCCCGGCCAACTCCGCAGCAGCGTCGGCGCTCGCGGCCTGCACCACCGGCGCGGTGGGAATACCGTAAGCCGCCAGTAGCTGCGTCGTCGCGAGCGGGTCCAGCCACGCCTGCCCAGCGGCCAACGCGGCATCGACGATGGCACGCGCAGCGGCAACATCGAAGACGACATCGTCGGGCAGACTGGGCGGCGTTTCCATCAACGCCGCCTGCGCCTCGCGGTAGCGCACCAGATGCATGAACCCGCGCACCGCATCGGCCTCGGTGGCGTAGGTGGGAATACGCGCGGCGGTGGCGCTTGCCTCGTTGCCGAGCCAGACCGCGAACACCGGCTTGTCGCGATAGTGATGCGGACGCTGATCGAGGATGCGGGTCAGCGCCTGCGCCACCTCCGCAGAAGAAGTGAACGCCGTCGGCACGTTGACCACCAACACCGCATCGTTCTCCACATCGTCCAACAACGCGGCAATGGCGGCGGCATAACGTTCGCCGTCGGCATCCACCAGAATGTCCACCGGATTGGCATGCGGCTCCTCCTGCGGCAACGCCTGATGTAGCCGCTGCTGGGTCTGCGGCGACAGTGCCGCCAGCGTGCCACCAAGCTCAACCAGCGTATCCATCGCCAGACGACCGACACCACCGCCATTGCTGAGGATGGCCAGGCGCCGGCCAGGAAAGGTGCTCAACCGACCCAGGGTCTGCGCGGCGGCGAACAGTTCATCCAGTGCGCGCACCCGTAGCAACCCGGCGCGGGCGAAGGCGGCGGCGTAGACCGCATCGGCGCTGGCCAACGCCTGCACATGGGTGTCGGCATCGGGATCGATGCGCAGCAGGCGGCCGGACTTCACCACCACCACCGGCTTGGCGCGCGCCGCGGCGCGGGCGGCGGACATGAACTTGCGTGCGTCGCGGATATGCTCGACGTACAGCAGGATTGCGCGGGTGCGTTCGTCGGTGGCGAAATAATCGAGCAGGTCGGCGAAATCCACATCCAGCGTATCGCCCAGCGACACCACCGCGGAAAAGCCGACCGCGCGCGCCACGCCCCATTCCACCAGCGCTGCGGCGATGGCGCTGGATTCGGACACCAACGCCAGATCGCCCGGCTGCGGACAGTGTGCGGCGATGCTGGCGTTGAGCCGTGCGTGCGGCGCGATCACGCCCAGGCAGTGTGGGCCGAGGACACGCAGCCCCTTGGCACGCGCCACCTGCTCCACCCGCGCCGCCGCCGACCCCGGCCCGCTACCGAGCCCAGCGGTCAGGATGATCGCAGAGGCCACGCCACGGCGTGCCGCGATCGCGACGATGCGCGGCACCATCCGCGCCGGCGCCGTGATGACCAGCAGATCCGGCACCCATGGCAGATCGGCAAGGTGGCGTACCGTGGGCACACCATCGATCTCGCGATAACGTGGACTGACCCAGCCGATCTGGCCGGGAAAGCCAGCCGCGCGCAAACCGCGTACCACGGCGCGACCTGCCGAGCGCTCGCGCGGACTGCCACCCACGACGGCGACTGCGGCGGGACGGAACACGGACTGCAAATGATAGGTACTCATGGTGGCAGCAGACCTGCGAGCGGATGTCCCCACGGTACACGGCTGACGCCGACGTGGGCAGCATCGGCATGGACAGGGTTGATGCACCTGCCTGCGCGCATATGCAGATGTCTTAGCTACTCTTAGCCGGATCCGCCGCTGCTCGCATCAACAGTCGCATAATAGGACGATGGAGACGACGCATGCATAGCAGCGGCCTGGAACTGGCGTTGGTGTTGCTGCTGGCTGCCGTGATCGCGGTGCCGGTATTCAAGCGCCTGGGCCTGGGAGCAGTGCTGGCCTATCTGGCCGCGGGCGTGGTGCTGGGCCCGGACTGGCTGGGCTTCGTGCAGGATACCCAGCGCATCTTCAACGCGGCCGAGATCGGAGTGGTCATGCTGCTGTTCCTGATCGGCCTGGAACTGTCGCCGGCGCGGTTGAAGGTGATGCGGCATGCGGTGTTCGGCGCCGGCACCGCACAAGTGGCACTGAGCGCCTTGCCGCTGGGCGTGCTGCTGCTGTGCATGGGCATGAACTGGAAAGGCGCACTCGTGGTGGGCATGGCGCTGGCACTATCCTCCACTGCGGTAGGCCTGCAGTTGCTGGCCGAGCGCAAGGCACTCAATAGCGACTACGGTCGGCTCGGCTTCGCCATCCTGCTGTTCCAGGACCTGATCGCGATCCCGCTGCTGGCCGCGGTGCCGTTGCTGGGCGGTGCCAAAAACGACACTCTGACCTGGACCGAAGTGGGACAAGCGCTCGGCGCACTGGCGCTGGTGGTGCTGTGCGGCCGCTTCGTGCTGCGCCATCTGTTCCGCGTGGTGGCGCGCACGCGCATGCCCGAGGTCTTCACCGCCAGCGCGCTGCTGGTGGTCCTGGGCAATGCATGGTTCCTGCAGAAGGCCGGACTGAGCCCGAGCCTGGGCGCATTTCTGGCCGGGGTGCTGCTTGCCGATTCGGAGTTCCGGCACGAGCTGGAGGCACAGATCGAGCCCTTCAAGGGGCTGCTATTAGGCGTGTTCTTCATCGCCGTGGGCATGGGCATCAACCTGCATCGCATCGCCGCAGAGCCATGGTTGATCGTCGGCGGAGTGGCGACCCTGCTGCTGGTCAAGTTCGGCCTGCTCGCCGGCATCGGTCGCATGCAGCGCTTGCCATGGCGCAACGCGCTGCTGCTCGGCAGCCTGCTGTGGCTGGGCGGAGAGTTCGCCTTCGTGGTGTTGATCGAAGCCCAACGCGTGGGCTTGCTCGACGAAGCCAGTCACGAGCGCTTGGTCGCGGTCGTCGGCGTCTCGATGGCGCTGACGCCGCTGTTGCTGATCGGCATACAGCGTCTGCTCGATGGCGACACGGACGCCAAGGCCAGACGTGCACCGCCGGTACCGGCAACCCGCTACGACACAGTGGAGGCGCAACGTGCACAAGTGCTGATTGCCGGCATGGGTCGGTTCGGCCAGGTCGTAGCGCGGCTGCTGACCGCGCAGCGCATCCCGTTCGTGGCGCTGGAACACAACCCGGACACCGTGGAAGACTTGCGCCGGTTCGGCAACAAACTCTACTACGGCGACCCCAGCCGACCGGATCTGCTGCGTGCGGCCGGCAGCGACAGCATCCGCCTGTTCGTGGTGGCGATGGACGACCCGGAAACCAACATCAAGACCACCCGGCTGATCCGCCGCCTGTATCCGAGCGCCAGGGTGTTGGCACGCGCGCGTAACCGCCAGCACGCCTGGCGGCTGATGGACCTGGGTGCCGAGCCGTTCCGCGAAGTGTTTGCCTCCAGCCTGGAACTGAGCGAACAGGTCCTACTCGGCCTCGGCCTGGACCAAGCCACTGCGCGTGACCGCATCGCCCGCTTCCGCGAACACGACGAACAATTGCTGCGCGCCCAACACCTGGTCTACGACGACGACACGGCCGTGGTGCAAACCGCGCGCGCCGCGCGTGCGGACCTGATGCAGTTGTTCGAGGCGGACGTGCAAGACACACACACAGCACGCGCAGACGATACAACGTCGATCACGCCGCCAACACGCACCTGATCCTGGCGCAGCAACGACGCCATGCGTGGCTCGGCAAGCGCAAGCGCCGCGATCCCAGTGCTTCCGCTCCCACGGCGGCGACGCGTCTGCCGACAAAAAAGGCGCACGACTCCGACGCACCAACAGAGTGCGCGTTACTTACCACAGGTCGTGACCGACGCCGTGTTGCATTCGCACTGAAGACGCTTGCCTGCTGCGCAGAAGCACGCAGCCGCTCCACCCTCAGCGCTTGGACGGTTTGCTTGAGGGACGTTTTGCGGCCTTGGCCTGCACGCGCTTGGCCGCTTTCCCGACCGGCACGGCGGACGCCAGCGCCGGCGTGGCCGGCCTGCGGGCCACGCCTGACGCAGACGCGGCTCGCGCACCCTGCGGCGTCGACGTCAGCGAGGACGTCTCGCTGGCGGGAGGGTCGGGCGGGCGCCGCGGCGGCGGCCGGCGACCGGCGGTCAGGGCGCGCCAACTATGCCCGCCATTGAGCGCCAACAGCGCATCGGCTGTCGCCGGACCGGCGCTACCGGCAGGATATTGCGCCACTTCGTCGGCCGAAGTCTGCCACGTATCGAGAATCGGCTGGACGATGCGCCAGGCTGCCTCAACCATGGTCGCATCCTGGAACAAGCCGGCCTCGCCATGCATGCAATCCTGCAGCAGCCGCTCGTAACCAACCGTATATTCCTTGGGAAACCAATCGCGATAGCGGAAATCCATCCGCACCGGTGCCAGGCTGATCCGCGCGCCCGGACGCTTGACGTCGAACTGCAAGGAGATGCCCTCATCGGGCTGGATGTGCAGCACCAGCCAGTCCGGGCCGTAACCGCCGATCTCGGCGCTGCGCAGCGGCGCCAACGGCGCCGGCTTGAAGCGGATGGCGATCTCGGTCGTGCGCTCGCGCAAGCGCTTGCCAGTGCGCAGATAGAACGGTACTCCGGCCCAACGCCAGGTATCGACCTGCAACTTCATCGCCACGTAGGTTTCGGTGTTGGAATCCGGCGACACCGTATCCTCCTCACGGTAACCCGGCACCGCGTTGCGCCCGATCGCACCGGCCGCGTACTGGCCCCGGACCACGTCCACCGGCGTCAACGGCCGCACCGCCTCGATCACTTCGGCACGACGACGCAACATCGCCGCCGGAGTGAACGCCGCCGGCGGTTCCATCGCGATCATCGCCAGCAGTTGGAACAGATGGTTGGGCACCATGTCGCGCAGGCAACCCGTGGGATCGTAGAAGCCACCGCGACCCTCCACACCGATGGTCTCGGCGGCGGTGATCTGCACGTGATCGATACGATCGCGGTTCCATACCGGCTCGAACAGACCGTTGGCAAAGCGGAACGCGAGGATGTTCTGCACCGTCTCCTTGCCCAGGAAGTGGTCGATGCGGAATACCTGGTCCTCATCCAATACCCGGCCGACGATGGCGTTGAGTTCCTGCGCACTGCGCAAATCGTGGCCGAACGGTTTCTCCACGATCACCCGGCGCCAGCCCTCGCCAGCCACTTGACGCACCAGCCCGGCCGCGCCCAGGTGTTCGATCACCGGCGCGAAGAAGCGCGCTGCGGTGGCCAGGTAGAACAACACGTTGCCGCCGCTGCGCTGCTGGGCACCGATCGTCTCCAGCAACTCGCCCAGCGCACGGTAGGTGCCGGCGTCGGCAAAATCCCCTCGCAGGTAGTACAGGCGGCTGCGCAACCAACTCCACGCCTGCTCGTGCGCGGCATCGGCCTTGAACTCGACATCGCGCTCGGCCATCAAGGCACGCAGGGCGTCGCCAAGCATGCGCCGCCAGCCCGCTTCACCGACCTGTCCATGATCCACGCCGATCACCGCGAACTGCTCGGGCAGCGCACCGCTGCGACGCAGGTTGTACAACGCCGGCAGCACCAAACGCCGGGTCAGGTCGCCGCGTGCGCCGAATACCACGATCAGGCATGGTGGGGTGATTGGATTGGCATCACGCATGGAGGAGTGTCCTGTTTGCCGATCGGATCATGCAGGCACAACACGGGGTGGAGCAACACCGCGTCGCATTGCCCTGCGCAGGCTGCTGATCGGGCAGCACATGCGCCGGGTTAGCGCAGCACAGAGCATGGCAACGGCGGTGTTGGCGCCGCATCGCAGGAGGGACCTGCTCAGCGCGTTTCGCGCAGGAACCGGGCCATCGAGGACACGCCCGGCAACGCAGGCTGAAATTGACCGGCAACATCGACGAAGCCGCGCATCACCGCGATTTCGCGCGCAGTGCGGTTCAAGGTGTCGCGCAGATCCGGATCGGCGCCGGCGCGCAACAGGCGCTGCACCAACAGCGGCAACCCATGCAAGGCCGCCAAATGCAGCGGGCCGAAACCGTGCGCGTCCTGCACATCGAGGCTCACCTCCTCATCGAGCAGTCGCTCCACACCTGCCAACACCACCAGTTCTTCGCAAGCGGTGCCAGGTTCGGCGCGCGAACCCAGCAGCGACAACAGCGGCGTCACCCCGTCAGCGGAACCGCGATCGGCTTCGGCACCGGCCAGCAGCAGGGTATCCAGCAGCGCCAGCAAGCGCGACTTGTCGCGTGCGCTGAAGGCGTACAGCGTCGCGCAGTGTAAAGGCGTACGTTGCTGTGCGTCGCTGGCATGCACATCGGCACCGGCGGCCAGCAGGCGCGCGGCGATATCCGGCAACCCCAGCGCACAAGCCAGCATCAGCACGGTGACGCCACCAGGCAGGCGATGCTCGATCTGCGCACCGGCTTGCAGCAATGCAGAGACGATGCCGACCTGACGCATGCTCACCGCCGCGGACAACGGGGTGACGCCGCTGGCCGCAGCATGGTGCAGATTGGCACCGCGCGCCAACAGCAGATCCAACGCTGCGGCATGGCCACCGCCGGCAGCGCGCAGCAGTGCGGTACAACCCTGCGCGTCCACGGCGTCCACCGGCAGGCCCAGGTCGATCAGGCGGCGGATCGCGTCGGCATCGCCTACCATCGCCGCTGCGGGCACATCGGCTTCGCGCAGCGGACGCAGCGGCAACGGCCAGATCCGCCAGTCCAGCCAAACGGCCAAATCGCGTCGGCCACTGGCCAGGGCCACGCCCAGGGGAGTCTGGCCGTCGGCGGCTCGCGCCTCCGGCGAAGCGCCCTGTTGGATCAGCAGTTTCAGCGAGGCCTCTCGGCCCAGCGCTGCTGCCAGATGCAGCGCGGTCATGCCATGACTATCGCGCGCCTCACGGTCGGCACCGCGCTCAAGCAAGTGCAACTGCAAGCGCAACCAACCCAGGCGCACTGCCAGCGATAACGGCGGATCACCGGCAGGCGACGGCGCGAACGGATCGGCGCCGCGTTCGAGCAACTCCAACGCAAACTGCTCCAGCGCGCGCGAAGCATGGTCATGCTGGGCGCAAGCAGCGAGCAGGCGTGTCAAGCCACCTCGGCCAGCAGGCGACACTCCATTGCGCAGCAGCACCTGCAGGCTAGGCAAGGCTTCCACACCGCGCGCAAGCAGCGCGAACATCGGCGTGTCACCGTCAGCATCGAGCACCTCCGGCGCAGCACCATGCGCCAGCAGCCAATCCACCGCGCGCGGTTTCAGCGCCACATCTTTATCGTGCAGCAGGGTGCCCAACTCCTCCACCGCACACAGCCGCGCCAGCGCGGCCAGCCCGTCACCTGGCTGGCCCAGTTGTAGGCCTTCGCGCAGCAGTTCCAGCGGCGCTCGGTCGGGCAAACCGGCACTGCCGATCTCGCCCTGACCATCGCTGACCGCGGCCGGCAATGGATAGTCAGGGTCCAGCGCAGAGACGATCGCCCAGCGTCCCGCCTCGGCGGCCACGTCCACCGCACGACGACCCGCGTGGTCGGGCTGTGCAGCCGATACGCCTAGCTCCCGCAGGCGTCGGATCAAGTCCGGCGACACCTGATCGGCGGTGCAAGCCAACAACAGCGCGTTGCGGCCGTCACCATCGACCGCGTGCACATCGGGCTTGTGCGGCAGCAGCCGTTCCAGCACCGCGACGCGACCATGACGTGCGGCTTCCAGCCACGGGGTACGGCCCAGCGCATCGCGCGCTTCCAGGTTGGCGCCGGCGCCGAGCAGCGCCTGGACGATTTCCACATGCCCGGCCTGCGCCGCCTCGTGCAGTGCACTGCGGCGCTGCTGGTGGTCACGTGCGTCCACCCGCGCCTTGTGTTTAAGCAACAGTTGCACACCGGCCGGATCGTCCTCCTCGGTTCCGGCTGCGGCCAGCAACACCGGGCTGGCGTCGGGTGGCTCGGGCTTGGCCCCACGCTCGAGCAGGAATTTGCCCATCCTCCAGTTGCCGACCTGACAGGCCACCGCCAGCGGGGTCAGACCATCGCGATTGGGCACATCCAGTTCGGCGGCAGCATCGCGCAACAGCGCGGCCACGCCCGGATCGGAACTGCGTGCAGCGTGATGCAACGGAGTATTGCCATCGCTATCGCTAGCACGCGGATCGGCGCCGTTGGCGAGCAAGGTCATCACCGCCTCGGGGCGACCGTGCCAACTGTCGCGGGTGGCGGCCAACAGCGGGGTCATGCCCAGGTGCGGACGGTTGACGTCCACTCCACGCACGATCAAGTCGCGCAACAGGCGCAGGTCCGGCAACACCGCGGCCAGCACCGGCAAACTACGCTGGTCGCGCCAGTCCGCGGCCGGCAGCGCATGCGGATCGCCCCCGGCCTGCAGCAACTGCAACGCCCGATCCACCCGGCCGCTGCGCGCCGCATCGTACAGCGCCACGTGCAATTGCTCCTGCGGCGGCGCGGGTTCGTCCATGCGCGGCACGGCGGCACTGAATTCGGCGAACAGGTCGGCCGAGGACGGCACTGGCGCCAGCACCTGTGGCGGCGCCACCCGCTGCAAAGCAGCATGCAGCAGTGGCGACAGCATCGCGTAGGCCAACGCCAGCGGCCAGCGTGTGGTGGTCACCAGTAAGCCAGGCCACGCCATCAGTACGCCGAGGCCGGCCAATGCCAACACCAACCCGGCCACCCCCAGACCGCGCCAAGCCTGCACATCTTGCTGCACCAACGCATGCCAGCGAGGCCGCAGAGAGCCGTCAGTGCATTCGCAGCCGTGCCATAGCGGCCAGATGCGCCATAGTCCGAGCAGGACCGCACTGGCCGCCACGCTCAGCGCCAACGCCGCAGTCAAGCTGCCGCTATCGCGCAATGCGGCCAGTGGCCAGGCCACCAGCAACGCAACCACGGCCAGACCACCGGCCCATAGCACCAGCAATGGCGTCACGGTCGCGGCCAACGCCTTCAGGCTGGTCGGGCGCGAACGGCTGCCGCGATGCCAGGACACCGCCAGTGCGAAGGCCGGTTGCGCCAGCCATCCGCCCAGCAAGGCTGCGAACGGGCCAACCCCGGCAGCCAGAGCCAGCAGGGCTCCCAGCGCGGCGGCAAGCATCGGCGCGCGCGTGCGGAAAAAGGATTCAGTCATCGTGTCGATCGATCAGGCCGTCCGGACGCGGCGGCAATTGCAGATGGAAGCCGCAACCGGAGAGGTTCGCGCGCACTGCGACCGGATCGGCGCGGGCCAGCGTGCGCTCGGCGCTAAGTGCCACTTCGAGCACGAACGTTAGCGGGTGCAGCGTAGCCAGCAGTGTCGGCGGCAGACAACCGAAGTCGTCGCGCGCGGCGAGATAAAGGTAGGTGTCCGGTTTACGTTGGCTTTTATAGACGTAGGCTTGCATGCCCGTGGCGTGCGCCCGGCGTGGAAATGCCAGTGATTGTGGAGGAAATGTGCCAGCGGCGAAAGCGCACGCCAGCACGGCACTGAACAGATTCCATGCGGGTACCTATTCACCTTCGCCTGGACGGCGCACGGCAACGATGGCATCGGAAGCGCCGATATAGGCCATACTTGGACGCTTGACCTTCATTTCTGGATGATCGCGTGACCGAAGCGCACCAGTGGCCCCGGATGGCTCCCGTCGCCATCCGCGCGTACACCGCGACCACCGCGCTCGGCAGCGGAGTCCAGGCCCAGGCCAGCGCCTTGCGCGAGGGCCGCAGCGGTCTGCGCCGCAACGATTTCGGCACGCAACCGCTGCCATGCTGGATCGGTCGGGTGGATGCGCTGGAACGCGCCGCGCTGCCGCCAGCGCTCGCCTATGCGGAAAGCCGCAATAACCGTCTAGCCTGGTTGGCCATGCAACAGGACGGCATGGCCGCAGTGGTGGCCGATGCCGCGCATCGGCACGGCGCCGAGCGCGTTGCAGTGGTGATGGGGACGTCCACCTCCAGCATCGGCGCAAGCGAGGAGGCCTACACCCGGCTCGAGTACGACGCGCAAGGTCCACGCTTTCCGGAGGACCTGAACCAGCCGATCGTGCATACCCCGCATTCGCTGGGCGATTTCGTGCGCCGCGCCACCGGCTTGCGCGGCCCATGCATCACCGTGGCCACCGCCTGCTCCTCCAGCGCCAAAGTGTTCGCCCAGGCCGCACGGCTGATCGCCAACGGCGTCGTCGATGCGGCCCTGGTCGGCGGCGTGGACACGCTGTGCGGCAGTGTGCTGTTCGGTTTCAACGCACTGCAATTGGTGTCGCCGGAGCCATGTCGACCATTCGACATGCGTCGGGTCGGCTTGTCGCTGGGCGAGGCCGGCGGTTACGCGTTGCTGGAACGCAACGACGCCGTCGACGCACCGCCAGCGCTGGCGTTGTTGTGCGGCTACGGCGAATCCAGCGACGCGCACCACATGTCCAGCCCGCATCCGCAAGGGTTGGGCGCGCGTCTGGCGATGCGCGGCGCACTCCAGCGCGCAGGCGTAGACCCGGCCGAGGTTGGCTATCTCAACCTGCATGGCACCGCGACCCAGGCCAACGATAGCGTCGAGGCGGCAGCGGTGGCAGCGGTGTTCCCAGCCACCCTGCACGCCAGTTCCACCAAGGCCTGGACCGGGCATACGCTGGGCGCCGCCGGCATCGTCGACTCGGTCTTCGCGCTACTCGCACTGCGCGATGGCCTGCTTCCCGGTACTCTCAACAGCGCCATGCCCGATCCCGTGTGCGGCCCACAGATTCGCTTCGATACCGCCCACGCACAGGTCCGTTACGCGATGAACAACTCCTTCGGCTTCGGCGGCAACAACTGTTCGCTGCTGTTTGGTCGCCCATGAACACGCCCATGTTGAAAGCGGCGATCGAAGGTGTCGGCTTCTGGATGCCAGGCCTGCCCTCGTGGGCGGCGGCACAGGCATTCGCGCGCGGCGCCAAGGCACCGCTGGAAACGCCAGCGCGGCCATCGCCGCAACTACTGGCGCCGAACGAGCGACGGCGGGCACCGGACACCGTGGCGGTTTCGCTGGAGGTGGCACTGGCCGCGTGCCAGGACGCCGGTCGCGACCCGGCCGCGTTGCCGTCGGTATTCACTTCCACCCATGGCGACATGATCATCACCGATTACATGTGCGCCACCCTGGCCAGCGAACCGTTGTCGATCTCGCCAACCAAGTTCCACAACTCGGTGCATAACGCCGCTGCGGGTTACTGGACCATCGGCGCCGGCGCCACCACGGCGACCACCGCGCTCAGCGCGCACCACGGCAGCTTCGCCCAAGGCTTGCTGGAGGCACTGTCGCAATTGGCGGCTGGAGATGAAGCCGTCCTGCTGGTCGGCTACGACAGCCGCTCGGTCGGCGTACTCGGCCGCATCTCGCACAGCGAGGGTCTGCTCGGCGGTGCGCTGGTGCTCAGCACCGCGACCCGCTCCGATCTGCCGCGACTGCAGGCGCACCTGCGCGACGGCGTCGCCGTGCCCGGCGACGGCGCGCTGGCACGGCATGCCGCAGCCAACGCAATGGCACCGATGCTGCCCCTGTTCGACGCGTTGGCCGTTGGCGCGACCGGCTGCATGCTCGACGCAGGCGGCGGTCGCTGCCTGCAAGTGGATCTGCCCGCATGAGTAGGGCCCCATTGAACGACGCCGATGCCGCCATCCTGATCCCGGCGCTGAACGAAGCACTGCGTATCCACGAGGTGGTCAGCGACGCGCTGGCGCATTGCCCGCGCGTGATCGTGGTCGACGACGGCTCCGACGACGGCACCAGCGACTGCCTCGCCGGCCTGCCGGTGACGTTGATCCGCCATCCGCAGCGCCTCGGCAAGGGCGCAGCGCTGCGCAGCGGTTTCGCAGAGGCGCAACGTCAGGGCGCGCGCGCGGTAATGACCATGGACGGCGATGGCCAACACAGCGCCAGCGACTTCCCACGCCTACTGGCCGCCGCCAACCGCCATCCCGGCTGCGTGATCGTCGGCGCACGCCTGCGCAAACGCGCCAGCCAACCGGCCATTCGCCGCCTCGGTAACGATTTCGGCGACTGGGGCATCGCCTGGGGCTGCGGCTTCCGCCTGGTCGACAGCCAGAGCGGGCAGCGTCTCTATCCGCATTCGGTCTACACCCTGCACGATGTGCCCGGCGAGGGCTTCGTGTTCGAGGCACAACTGTTGATCTCCGCCGCGCGTCAGGCCGGGGCGCGGGTGGTGGCGGTGCCGATCGAGACGCGCTACGCCCAGCAAACTCCCGGCACGTTCCGTAAGAGCCATTTCCGCTTGGTGCGCGATCTGTGGAAGATCACTTCGCACGTGGTCGTACAGGTGTGGCAATACGGCCACGTGGTGCGCGAATACCGCCGCGCCCGCGCCAACCCTGTGGTGATCGACGACGCGGATAGCGGCGGCGCCGCACTCTCCATGGCTTCCGGAAAGGAATCGACGACATGAACGAACGCTGCGCGGACGTGGTGATCGTCGGTGGCGGACTGGCCGGACTGACCCTGGCCTTACAACTGCGCCAGCGCGTACCGGAGCTGCGCATCAGTGTGCTGGAACGGCACGCGCATCCGGTGCGCGAGGCAGCGTTCAAGGTCGGCGAGTCCTCGGTGGAAATCGGTGCGCACTACTTCGCCGAGGTACTGGGCCTGCGCGAACACCTCGATGCCGAGCAGATCCGCAAGTTCGGCTTCCGTTTCTTTTTCTCCGACCGACGCGAGGATCTGGACCGCTGCACCGAACTGGGCGTGAGCCAGTTGCTGCCGACGCCATCGTGGCAGATCGACCGCGGCCGCTTCGAGAACTTCCTTGGTACGCGCGCGCGCGCGCTGGGCGTGGAGTTCCTCGACGCCAGCACGGTGCGCGGGATCGACCTGGCCGACGACGATGGCAATCACTGCGTGCGCTACGCGCGTGATGGCGTCGAGGCCGCGCTGCATGCACGCTGGGTGGTCGACGCCAGCGGCCGCGCCGGCCTACTCAAACGCAAACTGGGTCTGGCGCAGGACAACGCACACCGCGCCAACGCCGTGTGGTGGCGGGTAGATGGACACATCGACCCGAATGCCTGGTCGCAGGACAACGCCTGGCTGCAGCGCTGCACGCCGCCGGACCGCTGGCGCTCGACCAATCACATGTGCGGCCCAGGCTACTGGTTCTGGATGATCCCGCTGTCTTCAGGCGCGCATTCGCTGGGTATCGTCTGCGATGCAACCCTGCATCCGCTGGAAACGATGAACAGCCACGACAAGGCCATGGCCTGGCTGCGCACACATCAGCCGCAGATCGCGCGCACGCTGGAGCACAGCGCATACGCGGTGCAGGATTTCATGTTCCTGCGCGACTTTTCCTACGGCTGCAAACACGTATTTTCGGCCCAGCGTTGGGCGCTGACCGGCGAAGCCGGCGTGTTCCTGGACCCGTTCTACTCGCCGGGCAACGACTTCATCGCCATCTCCAACACCTACATCTGCGAACTCATCGCGCTGGAGCGCGACGGGCGCAACATCGCGCCCTATGCCACGCTTTATCAGCAACTGTATTTCTCTTTCTACGAGAACACCCTGACCCTATACCAAGACCAGTACCCGCTGTTCGGCGACGCGCAGGTCATGCCGGTCAAGGTGATCTGGGACTACACCTACTACTGGTCGCTGCTGGCACCGCTGTACTGCTCCGGCCGCACCACCAACGTGGCGGTGCTGGGCCAATTGCGCCCCGCGTTCGAGCAAGCACGTGCGCTCAATCTTGGCGTGCAGGCATTGCTACGCAATTGGGGCGCGGCCAACCGCGCGCAAGACGCCGTGGTGATCGAGGGTCGCTTGCTCGACCAATACCTGATCGACTGGTTCCATGAGCTCAACCGCGCACTGCACGATCGACTGGACGATGCGGCCTTCGTCGCGCGCCTTCACGATAATGTCGCGCACATGGCGACACTGGCCAGCGAGATTCTCGAGCGCGCACACGCGCGGCATCCCGCGCTTGCCGATCATGGACTGACGGTGTACAGCAGCGCACCCGGGCCGGCACCGATTCTGTCGGCTGCTTGGTACGCCGACGCCGCCTGAACAGGCGCAGCAGTTTGCTGCAACGCAGAAATAAAGAAATTTTATTTTCCAATAATGCGACGTTGAATTTATTGTGAATGCGTGAAAAATCACACCGCTCATGCAGTAGCGGGCCGTGACCTTGACATGCTATGCGGAAAAATTAACAGATGGCGCGACTGTTCATCAGCCACTCATCTGGGGAGTCATCATGTCACACGCGTTGTCCGTGTTAACGCTCTCATTGGCAAGTCTTGCCGTGTCGTCCACCGCGATGGCACAGAAGGGTCCGGCAGTACCAGCGCAGCTACAACAATCCTGCGAAGCATTGGCCGCCAACCCCAACCTCAGCTATCCGGACACAACCTTCACCGGCGTCAGGACCGTTCCGGCAGGCGCCCTGAGCGTAGCGGGAAAACCCATCGACGCGCATTGCCAAATCACCGGCACGATGCACACCCGGGTCAGCCCGGTGGATGGTCAAACGTATGCGATCGGCTTCGAGATGCGGCTGCCCACCGCATGGAACGGTCGTTTCTTCTACCAGGCTAACAGCGGCTTGGACGGCTACGTCAACACCGCGGTCGGCGACATCGGTGGCAGTGCACAGCAGGACAATCCCTTGCACATGGGCTTTGCCGTCATCGATTCCGATGCCGGGCACAACGGCGACAAGAACCGATTTTTCGGGCTGGATCCCCAGGCACGCCTGGACTATGGCTATCAGGCGGTGCAGGCGCTGACCCCGATGGCCAAGCACACCATCCAGACCGCCTACGGCAAGCCACCGGATGTGAGCTATTTCGGCGGCTGTTCCAACGGTGGCCGCCACGCGATGGTGGCCGCCGCGCGTGACGCGCAGGACTACGATGGCATCCTGGCTGGCGACCCTGGATTCCACCTGCCCAAGGCCGCGATCGCGGAAATGGCCGCGGCACAACAGCTGGCTACGCTGACCGACGGCAACGATATACAAAGCGGGCTCACCGGCGCCGAACGTGCATTCGTCGCCAGCCGCATCGTCGCCACCTGCGATGCGCTGGACGGCGTCAGCGATGGCATGGTGCAGAACGTCAGCGCCTGCCAAACCCTGTTCAGCCTGGCAAGCAATGTTCCCACCTGCGGCAACGCTGGGCGCACCGGGCAGTGCCTGACTCGAGCGCAGAAGCAGGTGCTCGCCGCCATCTACGCCGGCCCCCATGACAGCGCCGGCACCGCGCTGTACGCTCCCTTTCCCTACGATCCTGCCATCGGCAGCGGCGACTGGGGCGGCTGGCGACAATATAACTCCATGACCTTGGTGCCGAACTCGATGGCCTTCGTGTTCGCTAGCCCACCGGAAAACATGTCGGTGAACCAGAATCTGGGCCAGTACACGCTGCACTTCAATCTGGATCGCGACGCATCGAAGATCTTTGGTACGTCCGGTACTTACAACGCGTCGTCGTGGTCCTTCATGGTGCCACCGGATGAAACCCACTTGACGACGCTCAAGTCCCGCGGTGGCAAGCTGCTGGTTTATCACGGTACTGGCGACAGCATCTTCTCCTTCACCGATACAGCGGACTGGTACCAGCGCCTGACCACGGCCGACCCCAATGCCGCAAGCTTCGCGCGCCTGTTTGCGGTACCGGGTATGGTCCATTGCGGCGGTGGCCCGGCCACCGACCAATTCGACGCACTGACGCCACTGATCGCCTGGGTCGAACAAGGTCAGGCGCCGACGGCGATTACCGCGACCGCGCGCGGTCGCGGTAGCGTCTCTCCCAACGGCGAGGTGCCGGCCAATTGGAGCAGTCAACGCAGCAGGCCGCTGTGCCCGTATCCGCAAGTTGCCCAGTACGTCGCGGGCGATGTGGAGTCGGCCAGCAGCTTCGTTTGCCGCTGATCGTACGCTGGGCAATCGGCACGCGACGAGCGCTGCCTGTCGCCCTACGCAGCGTCCGCTGGTTGTCTCAGCGGCCAGCGAACCCGGCTATGTCGTCGCATGCCATGTCCCGCATCCGGCGTCACCTCCGCCATCGCATTTAACCCATGCCGCCGTTGACGCCGATGACCTGCCCGTTGATATAGCCAGCCAAGTCTGTACATAGAAAACCGACCAACGCGGCCACTTCCTCGGGCCGGCCGGCACGGCCGGCCGGAACCAATTGCTTGATCGCTTCCGGCGCGAACGCTGCGCCGGCCATCGCGCTCTCGATCACCCCAGGCGCAACCACATTGACGCTGATGCCGCGGCTGGCCATTTCCCGCGCCAGCGACTTACTGGCGCTGTGCAGCGCGCCCTTGGCCGCGGCATAGTTGGCCTGACCGCGGTTGCCGAGTACCGCCGACACCGACGACACGCTGACGATGCGCCCCCAGCGCGTACGCGCCATCGGCAACAACAGCGGCTGGGTGACGTGGAAGAACCCGTGCAAGGAGACATCGATGACCCGGTGCCATTGCGCCGCGCTCATCCCCGCCAGCGGCGCGTCGTCGTGAATGCCCGCGTTGTTGACCAGCACCTGGATCGGCCCGGCTTCCAACAACGCCGCCAGCGCATCCGCGCAGGCCTGGGCATCGGTCACGTTGAACGCGACGGCCTCGGCGCTACCGCCGGCCGCAACGATCGACTCCACGACTGCCGCCGCCCGCGCGAGACCGGCATTGGCATGCACGATGACATGCAGGCCCTGCGCGGCAAGCGTGCGGCAGATCGGGCCGCCCAGATCGCCACTGCCGCCGGTGACCAGCGCGCGACGCGAAACAGGAGATGAGGACATCGGAGCTCACTGGGTGAAATGCAGACAGGGCCGCCATCCTAGCGATTGACGGGCGCGTCCGTGTTGCAGCAGTGGCGCTTGTCCACCTTTTTAGGGATCGGCCGCAGCCGATCGTGCCCGGCGCAGCATCGCTACGCTCGCTCAGCGGTACCCGGCATCACCGTGGCGCGGCCTTCGGCCAGCGGCTGCCCGGCGTGGACGATACGGAAAGCGTATTGCTGGCCGCTTTCCATCTGTAGCAGCACCTCGGCCTCGCACTCGATCGCCTGCGGCAAATCGTGCAAATCGGTGACATGCAACTGCACACCACGCAACGCGACTAACATGCCTGGCCGCACCGGCATGCCAGCGGCGCGACCGAGCAAGCCACCATGCACCGCCATCGCCTGCGCGCCGTATTCGCACAGATGCAGCGCGCGCAGCCGTTGGCCGCATCGCAATGGATGCTCGACACTGCGATGTGCCTGACTGCGTAGCACGATGCGCTGCGCATCCCAGGCCACAACCTGCTCCCACAGGCACATCAGGCCCTGATGCGGGACCAGCGCCGCGATTGCGTCGCGTCCATCCAGGCCGTCAGTGTGAGTGTGCATACCTGCTCTCCTGCGCCGCCTCGCTGGCGGTCTCCCGCGACACCAGCAGCGCCAGTACGAAATTGAACAATACGCCCAGCGCCACGGTGCTACCGATCGCGCGCAGCACCGGGATACTGGACGCGGCCAGCAACGCGAACACCAGCAGCGTCATCAGGCTGCACACGATCAAGGCATGCAGGGTGCGCAACTGATCGGCGCGGTCATCGCCGGCGTGATCGAAGAACAGCGCGTAATCCAGACCCAGACCAGCCGCCAGGATCAACGCGATCAGGTGGAACAGATTCAGTTCGACGCCACAGCCGCGCAGAATCGCCAGGATCAGCAGCGTGGTCAGCGCCATCGGCAACAACACGCGCGCGATGCGGCGCGGCGTGCGCAGCGCGATCGCCACGGTCAGCACCAGCAATAGCGCAGCCACGCTCAACGCCCCCAGCACCCGCCCACGATAGGCGGCGACCAGCGATTCGGAAGCGTCTTTGAGGTCCAGCAACTGTGCGCCGCTGCCCTGCACCGCACTGGCCAGCCGCGCCGGATCGCGCAGCCCAGTCAGCGAGACCAACGCGGTCGCGTGGTCGGGACGCTCCAGCAACAGGCCACCGACGCTGGTCGCCAGCGGGGTGCCGCGCAAATCGCGCGTGGTCAGCGGTGGTGCGCTGCGCGCGCGCTGCAGGTCGGCCAGGAATGAGGCGAAGGCGTCGCGGCGGAATGGCGTCGCGGCGACCGCCGCAGCGATGAGCGCCTGCGCCTGGGTCGGATCGGGCAAGGCGGCCTGGCGACGGCGCTGCGTCGCCACGCTCGGCAGGTAGCGCGCCGCCATGTCGTAGCCGGCGAGTTCGCCCTGCGCAACCAGCACATCCAAGCGCGGACGCAGCCGCTCGGATGCCAGCAACGCAGCATCCACCGACGACGCCGGCAACGCCAGCACGTAGCGCACGTCGGGCGCCCCCAGCTCCTGGCGCAGATGCGCGTCGCGGGCCAGGTCCGCAGCCGGCACCGGTGTCAACCTGGACAGATCGTTCTGCCAAAACAGCCCGGGCGCGAAGGCGATGATGGCCACTGCGGCCAGCGCCAGCGGCAACAACGACCAACGCGGACGCGGCAATCGTGCGATGCCGCGCCATAGCCGTGCCAGCGCCGGCGAGTCGGCATGGTCGCGTGGCGATGGATCGATCAGCGCCGGCAACAACAGACGCGTGGTCAATGCCGCCACCAGCAGCCCGGCAATGGTGAACACCGCCAGTTGGCGCAGCCCGTCCACGCCGGAAAACAAAAAGGTGACGTAAGCGATACAGGTGGAGACCACGCCGGTGGCCAGGGTCGGCCACAGATGACGCGCGTTCTCGCGCGGGTCCAGGCCCGGACGCTGATGGCTGAACAAGTGGATCGGATAGTCCTGCACCACACCGATCAGGGTGAAGCCGAACGCCACGGTGATGCCATGCACGCCATCGAACAACAACGCCACCGCACCCAACCCGGCCAGCCCGGCACTGGCCAACGGCAGCACCCCCAGCACCGGGATCTTCCAACTGCGGTAAGCGACCAACAGCAGCACGATCAAGCCCACGGTATCCAGGGTACCGATCCACTGCGCCTCGGTCTGGGTACGCCCGCCGATCTCCACCGAGAACGCACCGGGACCGGTGAGAGTCAGACGACTGGCGCTCCCCGCGGCGACCTTGGCGAAAGTGCGGTGGATCGCGTCCACCGCCCGCTGCTGGCCAGTGGGATCGAAACCGGCCGCGTGGGTTTGCGCGACCAGCAGCGCTTCCTTGCCGGCGCGGTCGAACCACACGCCGTCGCGTGGCTGCGGGGCGCCGGCCGGCTGCAGCGACTCGGCCAGATGCAGCACTTCCATCGTCGGGTCGCGCGGCAGCAGCGGCTCGACCATGTCCGCCGCTGGCGAGCCCAAATCTTGCAGCCGCGCCTGCAGCGCGTCGGCCACGGTGGCCGCATCCAGAGGCTTGGCATCGAAGCTATCGCTGAGCAGATAGCGGTACGGCAGTAGGCGCTCGGGGACCGCGTCCAGACCGGCGTCGGCGCCATTGGCGACCAATTCGAACACTTCGCGCTGCGCGGCCAATTGCGCACGCAACGCCTGCGACTGCCGCGCCAATGTGGCCGGCTCTGCCCCCGACAGCGACATCAGCAATAGCCGCGAGCCAGGACCCTCGCCGAGTTCGTCCAGCAACAGTTTCTGCGCGGGAGTCCGGGCTTCGGGCATGAATTTGCGCAGATCTCCCGATAGCTGCAGCGCATTGCCCAGCCACACGCCGGCCACCGTCAGCAGGGCCAGCCACAATAGCGCCAGCCAGATCCGCATCTTCGAACCCAACGTGCGCGTCATCGCCGCACCCACGTCGTCGCCCCGTGCAAACGCGGCATTACGTCGCGTCGCCGTGGCACAGCGCGGTCAGCGCAGCGGTCTCGGCGATGTCGGCGGCGGCTTGGGCAGCGCCGGCCAACAGGGTACGTTGAACCTCACCGCTGGCCGGGGTCGTCTCGATGCAGCGCAACTCCGTGCCGCGACCGTACAAGCGCAGGCTGCGCACATGCGCGGCCAACGCCGGTTGTTTGGGTTGCAACTGCAGTTGCCAGCGCTCGCGCGTGCCGATGCTGCTCAGGGTGTACTGCTGTTGCAATTGCGCACGGTCGCCCGACAGCAACGCGCCGAAGCCGCTCTGCAGTCCGGCCAGTTCGGGGATCCGTGCCAGCGAGAACCGCTTGGGCGGTTTGCCGTCGCGCTGCACGATAGCCTCGCCGCCGCGCAGGGTGGTGGTTTCACGGTAAGGCGCCGTGACCTCGCGCACCAGCGTCTGCGCGTCCGGACGGCGGTATTCGCCCCGCACACGCAACGGCGCCTTCAGCAGTGCCGAGCCGCGTAGCTCAACGAACGCGGTGCTGACAGGTACCGGCCGCACCAGTTGCTGCAGGATCCAATCCGGGTCCAGCGGCTCAGGCGACGCGGCGTATAGCCGTGCGGCGCTGCACAGCAGTATCAGCATCGATAACAAGGTGCGACGCATCGGCATGGGGCGTGTTCCAGAAATCGTAGAAATTGAACCAGTTGTAGGGCGCCGAGCGGGTGTAATGCTCCAGTCTGGCGGCGTAATCGCGCATGAGCGCGGCCAGCGCCGGCGCGCGTTGACGGCGCGGCAGGTCCAGGCACTCGCTGAAGGTCTCGAACACCAACTCGTAGCGGTTCCCGCCGCGGTACAGGCCAAAGGCCAACATCACCGGCACCTTCAGCGCGGCGGCGATCAGCCACGGCGAGGTCGGGAAACGCGCCTGCTCGCCGAGGAAGTCAACCGGCAGAGCGGGGTCCTCCGGCTGCGGGCGGTCAACCAGCAATGCAATCAGCGCCCCCTCGTCGGCTGCCTGCTTGATCGCCATGACGACCGCGGTACTGTCCATCCCGGCATCGATGATGTTGGCCGCCAATGACGGATTCAGCGCCGCCAGCAAATCAGTCAGCGCCGGATTGTGCGCCTTATCCAACACCACCTTGACCTGCACGTCCGGGCGCTTGGTCGCCAACACCCGCAGCGCGTCGAAGCTGCCCAGGTGCGAGCCGAAGATCAGTACACCGCGACCGCGGTCCATCTGCACACGTAGTTGGTCCAGACCATGGATCTGGATCCGGAAACGGTGTATGTGCCCGCACAGCATGAACACGCGATCGAGAATCGTGGAGGCGAAGGTATGAATGTGCCGGGCAACATCCAACAGCGTGGCCGGGCGACCGAAAACTCGGCTCAGGTAGCGCCGCGAATCGCGCCGTTCGGGGCGGCGCACCAGTAGGAAGTACAGGGTGATCGGATACAGCAGCAAACGCCCGATGGTGCGGCCGCCATAACGGGCGATGCTACGAATCAGCCACAGAGCAAAGCGGCCGCCGGCTTCCGGACGCTGTTTCCAGACGGCGCTCACGCCATTGCCTCGGCACTCAATTCGCCGCTGACCAGCAGGTCCTCGCCACGCAGCACACGGAAACGCCAGCGCGGCGCAATGCCCTCCAGCTCGACCCGTGCCGACTGGTCAGGCAGCAGCGGCTGCAGAAACTTCACTTGCGGCAGGCGCAACGGCGCGCGGGCACCGTGCGCGACCTCGACGGCTTGCAGCACGTGATCCAGCACCACAACGCCAGGCACGACCGGACGACCGGGGAAATGACCCGGCAAACTGGGATGATCATGCGGTACGACAAAATACATACGGTCGACTCATATTCTGGGTTCGAGCATGGCACGGACGGCCTGGTGCGCACGCTGGGTCAACATCTGCCGGGTCAGCGGGCCATTATCGCTCTGGACCCGGATCGGTGCGCCGATCCGCACCCGGATTATCCCGGGCCTGACCCGGAATAGGCTGCTGGGCGGCAAAACCTTGCCGGCCCCATCTAATGCCACCGGGATCACGTCCACGCCTGCATCAATGGCCGCCTGCAATAGCCCGGCTTTGAACTCGGCCAATTCCCCGCTGCGGCTACGGGTGCCCTCCGGGAACAGACACAGGTCTTCGTCACGGCGCAGCAATGCCGCAGCCTCACGGCGCACGACCGCCCCGGCGCGGCGGCTGTTACGGTCTAGGAACAACATGCCGGTATAGCGCGCATACCAATTCACGAACGGCACCTTGAGCATCTCGTCCTTGAGCAGGAAGCGCAACGGTACCGGCAAGGCCATGAACAACGCGCAGATGTCGATGATCGACTGGTGATTGCTGACGAACAGGTGATTGCGCGACCAGTCCACCCGCTCCCGGCCCTCCACCTGCAGGCGCACCCCGGCACCGAACAACAGCGCAGGCGCCCAGATCCGCGCGGCCATGCGCAGCGGCAGGCGCGGCCCGGTCATGGGCAACAGCAGTAGCACAACCACGATTCCCAACGCCGTGTACACCATGGTGAACAGCAGTTGCAACGCGTTGCACACGGCCCAAGCCGTGCGCGACAGCATCCTTGTTGGGGAGATATTCTTGGATTTTCCCTTGATGATTTGCACCTCCTGGCATCTCCCGTAATGCGCGCGTCAGCGCAACAGATCGCGCCAGAAAACCGGCCCCAACCGCGCCAACCGGTGCAGGAAGTCGAACAAGTTACGGTAGGGGCGCTGCGGAAACCAGCGTCCGCGCAACAGATACTCGCCGACGAAGAAACCACCGATGATCCCGTAGCCGAACAGATTGGCCACCAGCGCAGTGTGTGCGTCGCTGGTCGGCAATGGCGAGGCCCGACCCAGCTGGACCAGTACAACACCAAGCTGGACGCACAGCGCAAGCATCAAGCTCAGCAGGGTCAGCGCCAACAGCAACAGGGTCCAGGCAAGGGTCAACCGACGCGTATAGCGCCGTTGCTCGGGGCTGATCGGCATGGCCGCCTGCCGATACAGTGCTTCGACAATGCGGGTAATCAACGGTGTGCGCCCGCGCTGCAGGCTGCGGCCAAAGAACCAGGCGACCCAGGCGGCGAACAACACCGGCGGTACGCTAAGCAACAATAAGGCATGCAGCGAGCGCCACAGCGGCACCAGCGCCGCGACTGATACCAGCGCCAACAACACGCCCAACGCAGGCACCCAGCGCGCGGCGTCGGTTCGATCAGTGGGTCTTATTCGCTTCGACATGCGCCGACAGTGCACGCAGCGAGGCGAAGTTGCGGCGGTTCTCGTCGTTATCCGAGCGCAACTGGAAGCCGTAGCGCTTACTGATCGCCAACGCCAACTCCAGGGCGTCGATCGAGTCCAACCCCAGCCCGGTGTTGAACAGCGCCGCCTCCGGATCGATATCGTCAGGCTGCACGTCCTCCAGGTTCAGGCTCTCGACCAGAAGCTCGGCCAGTTCACGTTCGGCGGGGGTTTGCGAAGACATCCAGGTGCTTCCGGACTAATTAGGGAGGTGCGACAAGATGGTGCATCCAACGCAACGACGCAACCATGGGAGCGCGAGCGACACGCTATTATGCGGTTCGTTTCACTAGATCCGTTGGAGATTCTTTCAGGATGGAACCCCGCGCCTTTTCACAGCCCCACACCACAGCGCCACCGGCCACCGCCGCCACCCCTGACGTGTTAGTGATCGGGGGGGGACCGGCAGGCTGCACAGCGGCCATCTTGCTGGCACAACAGGGCTGGCAGGTGAGCGTGTTGGAAAAAGACCGCCATCCACGCTTCCACATCGGCGAATCGCTGCTGCCGATGAACATACCGATCCTGCGGCGGCTGGGCGTGCTGGAGCAGGTCCGCGCGATCGGTGTGCTCAAGCTCGGCGCGGATTTCCCGAACGATGCGGGCGGCTACAACACCTTTCGCTTCGCCCATGCGCTCGGCGCTCGGTCCGACTATGCCTTCCAGGTGCCGCGCGCCGATTTCGACCGGATACTGGCCGAGCGCGCCCGCGCCGTCGGCGCCACTGTGCACGAAGGCACCCGGGTCGAGGCGGTGCAACTGGACGGCGCCAGGCCAGTGGTACAGGCGCGCAGTGCCGAGGGCCTGTGCCACTACCGTCCGCGCTACCTGATCGACGCCAGCGGCCGCGATACCTTCCTGGGCAACACGCTCAAGCTCAAACGTGCCAATGCGCGGCACGCCTCGGCGGCGCTGTTCAGCCATTTCCGCGGGGTGACGCGGCGACCGGGCGAGGATGCCGGCAACATCAGCATCTACCGCCACGCCCACGGTTGGATGTGGCTCATCCCGCTGCCCGACGACGTGATGAGCGTCGGTGCAGTGTGCGACCCGTCGTACATGAAGACCCGCCAGGGCGACAGCGAAGGTTTGCTGATGCGAACCCTGGCGTTGAACCCGGACGTGGCCGCCCGCATGACCGGCGCGCAACGCGTGGCGCCGGTGCATGCCACCGGCAACTATGCTTACGAATGCACGCGGATGAGCGGGCCGCGCTGGCTGATGCTGGGCGACGCTTATGCGTTCGTCGATCCGATATTCTCCTCCGGCGTCTACTTGGCGATGCACAGCGCCGAGCGCGGCGCGGCAATGATCGATGCAGCGCTGCGCGACCCGACCGGCGAGGCACGGCTACAGCGACGCCTGGAAAAACAGCTGCGCGGCGGCCTGGATCAGCTCAAGTGGTTCATCTACCGCTTCACCTCGCCCACCATGCGTGAGCTATTCGCACAGCCACGCAACGTGCTGCAGGTAGAGCAGGCGGTGGTGGCAATGTTAGCCGGCGACGTCTTCGACAACCGCGCGGTGCTGCGTCGCCTGCGCGTGTTCCGCATCATCTACGCCATCTCCGCCCTGGCGATGTCGCCACGAGCCTGGCGCGCCTGGCGCCATCGCCGCCGCGAGGCGCGCGAACAGTTTCATGGCGACACGTTACATAGAGAACCATCATGAGCCCGCCATATCAGCAGTTCCAAGAGCACGCGCAACACCACCCGCAACTACAGGTGGAATACATCGCCGAAACCGACCCGAGCCAGGTGTTGGGCGAAGACAAGGTGTTGGCCGTGTTCGGCTTCGGCGACGCAGCGCCACACCACGACGATCCGCGCTACCTGCGCGTGCCGCTGCAGCCGTACGGCCCGCGCATGCTCGAAATCTGGCGCACGGACACACCGGTGCGCAGCGGCCGCGCTGGCGCCATTGCTTGGGCCAGCGATGGCCAGCTGCAATTCGCCGCCATCGAGATCGACGAGCGCGCACTGGATCTGGACATCGAAAAAGCGGCAACGCAGGCCTACGCGCAGATCAGCGCTTTCGTTGCCGGCAGTGCCACGCCCTGCCTGCTGCGCATCTGGAACCACCTCGACGCGATCACCCTGGGCAGCGGCGATCGTGAGCGTTACCGCCGTTTCTGCGTCGGCCGCGCGCGTGGTCTAGGCGACTTCGACGCCAACCGGTTGCCAGCGGCGACCGCCGTCGGTCGCTGCGACGACGCCCCCGTGATGCAGATCTATTGGCTGGCGGCGGCGCGAGCCGGCACGCCGCTGGAAAATCCGCGCCAGGTCAGTGCCTACAATTACCCGCGACAGTACGGCCCGCAGCCACCGAGCTTCGCCCGCGCGATGCTGCCACCGGTCGGTAGCGATATGCCGCTGTTGCTGTCAGGCACCGCCAGCGTGGTCGGCCACGCTTCGATGCACCGCGGACAATTACTGGCGCAATTGGAAGAAACCTTCGCCAATTTCGACGCCTTGCTGGGCGCCGCACGCACCCACGTGCCGGACCTGCCGGCGCAGTTCGGAGACGGTACCCGGTTGAAGGTCTATGTCCGCGAAAAGGCCGACCTGCCGTTGGTCGCTGCGGCGCTCGATGCGCGCTTCGGCGAGCGGATCCCACGCCTGCTGCTGCATGCGGTGATCTGCCGCGACGAACTGGCGGTGGAGATCGACGGCGTGCATGGCTGAGCTGGACGCGGCGACGTGCCCGATGTCCATTCGCGGAAGTGCGGCATCGCTATCTCGCTGCACACCACGCTACCAGGGCGTCGAACCGTTGCTGACGAAACCCGCTCAACCCTCGCGCACGCCCGCCAGCAGCGCCAGCATGCGCTCGCGCGGCAGCTTGCCGGTCTCGTTGCGCGGCAACGCGTCGAGCAGGCGCAGGCGGCGCGGCAGGAACAATGGATCCAGTTCGCGGCGCAATGCGTCCAGGATCGCGTCTTCATCCAATGTCGGCGCGACCACCGCCGCCGCGATGCGGCCCACTGCCTGTCCAGGCTCCGGGTCCAGTTGCAACATCGCAGCGTCCACCACGCCAGGCAGCGCGAGCAGGCGGCGGGTCAGATCGGCCAGCGACGCACGCTTGCCCCCGATCTCCAGCAGATCGGCCTGGCGCCCGCGCACCTGAAAACGGCCTTGAGCATCCACCTCCATCAGGTCGGCCAGCAACACCGGCTGAGCCAGGTGCGGCGCATGAACCAGGGTGCCGTCCGGCTGCGGCAACACCCGCACGCCCGGTAGCGGCGTCCATGAAACCTCTTGCGCGGTACGCCGGCTGGCGAAGATGCACGTCTCGGTGGAGCCGAACATCTCGCGCACTTCGCCACCGAAACGCGCCTGCGCCGCCGCCGCCAATTCCTGTGCCAGCGGCGCGGTCGCCGAGACGATGCCGGCCAACGGCGGCAGCTCGACACCGGATTCGACCAGGGCGCGCAGATGCACCGGCGTGGTCACCAGCAAACGCGGCACCGGCAACTGGGCCAACGCACTGGCCACGTCCTCGGGAAAGAACGGGCGAGCGGCATGCACCGCCAGCGGCGTCACCAGGGGCAGCAGCACCGACATTTCCATGCCGTACATGTGCTGCGGGGGCACCGTCGCCACCACCTGCGGTACCGCGTCGGCGGACCACACCCCCGCCAACGCCAGCAGATCCTGGCGGGTGCTGGTCAGGAAGCTGCCCCAGGTCTTGGGATTGGGTTTGGGCACGCCGGTGCTACCAGAGGTGAAGCCGATCGCGACCAGGGCATCATCGGCCAACTGCGGCATCGGGCCGTCCAGGGTCGGCAGCGGCTCCGGCAACTGCCAATAGCCGGGCGGTGCATCGACCATGGACAGATCGCCCAGGCAGTAACCATCGGGATGGGTGCGCTGCACCTCGGCGACCACCGCTGGAGCACGCGAGGACGGCAGCAGCGAGGTCTGCCCGCGCAGCGCCACTGCGCAGAACGCGACCATGAAGCGATAGCGGTCCTCGCACAGGTTCAGCGCATGCTGGCCGGACGGCAACGCCGCAGCCAGGCCGCGCACGTGGCCGAGGAAGGTGGCCAGATCGATGTGTTCGCCGTCGGCGAAGGCCAGCGGACGCTCCGCGTCGCCAACGGCGAGCGGATGCAGCAGGGACGAGGCGGAGACGGCGGACATGCGTAACGGAAGCTCGGACGGGCGATGACCCGCACGGCGCGGGGAGCCTCTAGCTTGGCCGGCACCGCACCACCTGGCAAGCAGGCGGTGCAGCACTGGCCGCCGCCGGTACGGCCGTCAGTGGTGATAGCCGGTGTCGGCGGTGATCTTGCCGCGGAACACCCGGTACGACCAGGCGGTATAGCCCAAGATCACCGGCAGCAGCAGCGCCAGCCCGACCAGCACGAACCCCTGCGAGGACGGCGGCGAAGCCGCCTCCCAGATGGTCAACCCGGGCGGCACGATGTTCGGCCAGATGCCCAGCACCAGGCCGAAAAAGCCGAGCACGAAGAAGCACAGGGTCAGCACGAACGGGCGCGCATCGCGGCCCTGTGCCATCGCCACGCGCCACAGCGCCACCGCGTTGACCAGCACCAGCAGCGGCACCGGCGACAGCCACCAAAAGTTCCCATCGTGGAACCAGCGCGCCATGATCCGCGAATCCAGGAACGGCAGCCAAGCGCTGACCAGGCCCATGAACACCACCACCACTAGCACCAGCGGCCGGGTCAGGGTGCGGGCGATGTGCTGCATCGCGCCTTCGGTCTTCAGGATCAGCCAGCTGCCGCCGAGCAACGCGTAGCCGAACACCAGCGCCGCGCCGGTGAGCATCGAGAACGGGCTGAACCAGCCCAGCACCCCGCCCAGGTACTTGCCGTCCTGCAGCGGCATGCCCTCCACCAGCGCCCCCAGGATCACCCCTTGCCAGAACGCGGCACACAGCGACCCCAGCGCGAACGCCCAGCCCCACAAGTACTTGGAACTGCGCGCTTTGAAGCGGAACTCGAAGGCCACGCCGCGAAACACCAGCGCGATCAACATCAGCAGCACCGGCAAGTACAGCGCCGACAGCACCACCGCATACGCCTTCGGAAACGCCGCCAGCAGACCGGCGCCGCCCAGCACCAGCCAGGTCTCGTTGCCATCCCAGATCGGCGCGGCGGTGTTCATCATCAGGTCGAGCTGGCCCTCGTCTTCGGCGAACGGCGCCAAGATGCCCAGGCCGAGCACGAAGCCGTCCAGCAGCACGTACATCAGCACACCGAAGCCGATCACACCAAACCAGATCACCGGCAACACGGTCGCCATGTCCATCAGCACGTCTCCTCGATGTCGTCGTCGACCACCGACAGCGGCCGCGCAGGAGTCTTGCCGCCGTCGTGCAGGCGCGGTGCCGGCTCGTGCGGCAACGGCCCGTGGCGCAGCATCCGCAGGATGTACCAACTGCCAAAACCGAACACCAGCGCATAGACGACCACATACACACCCAGCGAGATCCACACCATCGCCGGACTGATAATCGGGCTGACCGCATGGCGGGTATGCAGCAGACCGTAGATCACATAAGGCTGACGCCCGATCTCGGTGACGAACCAACCAGCGAGCAAGGCCACGAAACCGGCCGGCAACATCACGTTCCATGCCAGGTGCAACCCGCGCCGGCACAGCAACGTGCCACGCCACCAGAAGAACAGCGACACGAATGCCAGCAGCAGCATCGCCATGCCCAGCCCGACCATCACCCGGAAAGCAAAGAACACCGGCTTCACCGGCGGCCGCTCGTCGGCCGGCACCGCGGTCAGTGGCGTGATTTCGCTATTCAAGGTGTGGGTAAGGATCACGCTGCCCAGGTGCGGAATCGTCAACGCGTAGTCATTGCGCTCTTCAGCCTCGTTAGGCACCGCGAACACCACTAACGGCACGCCCTGTCCCGGCGCCTCGCGGTGCCAGTGTGCCTCCATAGCGGCCACCTTAATCGGCTGGTGTTCGAGCGTGTTCAGGCCATGCGCGTCGCCGGCAGCGATTTGCAGCGGCAGCGCGATCGCGGCGAACGCCACCGCCAGCTTGAGCATGCGCCCGGCCGCGTCCACATGCTCGCCGCGGCGCAGGTACCAGCCGCTGACCCCGCCAATCACGAAACAGGTGGTGATGAACGCGGCAAGCACCATGTGAGTGAGCCGATAAGGGAACGACGGATTGAAGATCACCTCGCCCCAGTTGGCCGGATGGAATACGCCGTCGACGATGACATAACCGGCCGGCGTCTGCAGCCAACTGTTGGCCGACAGGATCCAGAACGTGGAGATCAGCGTGCCGATGGCTACCAGACAAGTGGAGAGGAAATGCAACTTCTCCGGGACCTTGTGCCAACCGAACAGCATCACCCCCAGGAACGAGGCCTCCAGGAAGAACGCCGTCAGCACCTCGTAGTTGAGCAGCGGACCGATGATGTTGCCTGCGCGTTCGCTGAGCACCGCCCAGTTGGTGCCGAACTGGAAGCTCATCACGATACCGCTGACCACGCCCATGCCGAAGGACACGGCGAAGATCTTCAGCCAGAAGAAGTACAGATCGCGCCACACCGTGTCGCGAGTACGCAGCCAGCGCCACTCCAGGAACGCCAGCCAGCTCGACAGGCCGATGGTGAAGGCCGGGAACAGTATGTGGAAACTGATGACGAATCCGAACTGGATGCGCGAAAGCAAAAGAGCGTCCATTGAGGCTGCCCCTAAAGAAACTACAATAGCGTCTATTGTTGTCGCTGCGGCGTAAAATTGAATGTGAAAGAATGCCGCATCGCAGGGCGGAAAACGCCCAGATTCTGGATTCGGAAAAAGAAAAACGGGCACCGTTTTTTGTGATGCCATGAACATGGACGCGTCGGGACGCGCGCTTGTGCGAATCGTCAATTCCCCATTCCCAATCCCAGCATTCGCTCCAGACGGCTGTTACGCTTATCGTTTGCTTTTCGTCCGGAACATCCCGATGTGTCGCTTAGCCTTGAGCGCCGTTGTTTTGCTATCCCTGTCCTGCTTGCCGCCATTGGTTGCGGCTCAGAATGTGGCCCCGCTGACCATCGAACAAACGATGGCCGATCCGGACTGGATCGGGCCGCCGGTCGAGGACGCCTGGTGGGCCTGGGACGGACGTCAAGTGCAATACAAACTCAAGCGCAACGGCAGCCCGGTGCGCGACACCTACCGCCAGGGGATCGACGGCAGCACCGCGCAGCGGATCGAGGATACGCAACGCAGCACGCTCGATGCGGCCAACCCGGTCTACGACGCAGCACGCCGACGCATGCTGTTTGTACGCAATGGCGATGTATTCCTGCGCGATCTACGCAGCGGCGCGCTGACCCAGTTGACCCGCAGCAATCAAGCGGCCGCAAGACCGCAGTTCAGCACCGACGGCGGCGCACTGTGGCGGGTCGGCAACGACTGGTACCGCTGGAATCCCGACAGCGGCATCGCGCAAGCGGCGCTACTCAAGGCCGAACGCGATCCCGACACCGCACCCAAGTTGGACACGCTACGTGCGCAGCAACTGCGTACATTGGAAACCCTGGCGCGCGATCGCGCGCAGCGCGATTTGCTGCGGCAACAAGAGCAAGCCTGGCGGCGTGCCGACGGCAGCCGCGCGCCGGCACCGGTGTATCTGGGCGAGGACGTCGTCATCGACGACAGCGCACTGTCGCCGGACGGTCGCCATCTACTGGTGGTGACCCACGCCAAGGGCGCCGACGAAGGTCGCGAGGGCAAGATGCCCAAGTACGTGACCGAATCGGGTTACGAAGAATTCCAAGAAGTGCGCACTCGCGTCGGTCGCAACCCACCGCTGGCGCAGAACCTCTGGTTAGTCGATATCGCCGCGGGCAGCGCGCGCAAACTCGACTTCGCCGTCCTGCCCGGCATCCACAACGACCCACTGGCCGCACTGCGCAAGGCCGCCAAGCAGGAACCGCTGCACGGGCCACGTGCGATACGGGTGGAGACCGACGGCGATGGCAGCGGCGCGACGATGCACTGGAGCGAGGATGGCCGCAACGTCGCGGTGATGTTGCGCGCGGTGGACAACAAGGACCGTTGGATTGCCAGCGTCGACCTGGATAAGGCCGTGCTGCAGCCGCGCCATCGCCTCACCGATCCTGCTTGGATCAACTGGAATTTCAACGATTTCGGCTGGATGCCGGACAACCAAACGCTGTGGCTGCTGTCCGAGCAATCCGGCGATGCGCACCTGTACACCCAACATGGCACCGATAAACCGCGCCAACGCACCGCCGGCAACTGGGAGGTGTCCGCGCCGGTGATCAGCGCCGATGGCCAGGGCTTCTTGTTCCTGTGCAACCGCAAATGGCCGGGCGACTACGAGGTGTGCAAGCTGGATCTGCGCGACGACAGCGTTGTCGAGCTGACCTCACTCGAAGGTGTCGAGGACTTCGCACTTTCGCCAGACGGCCAACACCTGCTGGTGCACTACTCCGGCGCCTATCTGCCGCCGCAATTGGCGGTGTTGCCCGCCAATGGCGGCAGCGCACGCGTGCTTACCGATACCCGCAGCGCCGCATTCAAGGCACGTCCGTGGATCCAGCCGCAATTCGTGCAGATACCGTCCACCCATGGCGCCGGCACGGTCTGGGGCAAGTACTACGGCCCGCCACATCCAGAACCCGGCAAACGCTACCCGGTGGTGATGTTCGTGCATGGCGCCGGCTACCTGCAGAACGTCTCGGTACGCTACACCCCGTATTTTCGCGAGCAGATGTTCCACAACCTGCTGGTGCAGAAGGGCTACATCGTGCTCGACCTGGATTACCGCGCCAGCGCCGGCTATGGCCGCAACTGGCGCACCGCGATCTACCGCGACATGGGCCATCCGGAACTGGAGGACTATCTGGACGGCCTGGATTGGCTGGTCGCCACCAAGCAGGGCGACCGTCACCGTGCCGGCATTTACGGCGGCTCCTACGGCGGCTTCATAACCTATATGGCGCTGTTTCGCAGCCCCGGCACATTCAAGACAGGCGCCGCGCTACGTCCAGTGGCAGACTGGAGCCAGTACAACCACGAATACAGCGCCGACATCCTCAACACTCCCGATCTTGACCCACAGGCCTACCGCACCTCTTCGGCGATCGAGTACGCCAGCGGACTGCGCGATCACCTATTGATCGCCCACGGCATGATCGACGACAACGTGTTTTTCAAGGACTCGGTCGACATGACCCAGAAGCTGATCGAACTGCACAAGGACAATTGGGAGATCGCGCCGTATCCGTTGGAACGACACGGCTTTACCCGCGCCGATTCCTGGCTGGACGAATACAAGCGGATCCTGAAATTGTTCGAGCAGGAACTCAAGTAGGCGATCACGCACCCTGCGCTGGGTGTCGGCACAATGTGCCTGTCGCGGTCGCGGCGTGGCGCGGATGACCGCGCCGCCTCGTCTGCGACGATGCGCGATGACGACTGCCAGACCATGCGCCGTGTCTGCACATGACGCACACGCCCACGCCACTTGTGCCTGTGCAAGCAACCTCTATCTTTGCCGATGCGCGGCAGCACACTACGCCATCCACCCAACCGAGGGATCGCCAATGTCGCCACCTCCGCTGCACCCCGCAGGTCACCAGATGATCGATGCGATGGGCAAGATCACGCTCTTGCTTGGCGTGCTGTCGCTGCTGTCCGCGCTGGCGCAGGCACTGACGCTGATGGCGCTACCCGATGGCAACATCGAAACGATGCTGCAGCCGTTTGGACTGCCGTTGCCGCCGTGGCTGCACACGTGCATGACCCATGCGATCGCACTGTCCTGGCTGGCAGCGACGCTGGCGCTGGCGTTGTGCGCGACGTCATGGGCCTTGTTACAACGACACGAATGGGCACGGCGCGTATTCGTGGCATTCCTAGTGGTCACCGCCGTGGCCAATTTCGCGATGTTGCCGCTACTGTGGCAATTATTCGACATGCTGCAAGCATGGGCGCCGCAACACGGCTTCGATGCACACATGCAGCACCAGTTGCACTCCAGCCGCATCACCGTCCTGTTCAGCGCACTGCTCACCGCGCTTGTTTTCGCCGTCCTGCACGGCTGGCTGGTGTACCAGCTCTCGCGCCCGGCGCTGCGTAGCGCCTTCCGCCGCTGAGCGACACCACGCGCAGCAAGCCGACAGTGTTCACCCGGATGGCCCCGATCGCAGTGCCGGCTGAATGCGGTGCGTGCTCGACAACGGACCGCGCATCATCACGCACACGCCCAGGCGACAAGCTTCTAGAATAGGGGGATGCAAACCTTCGACCGTGTCCGCGACTATCTCACTGGGCTGCAAGACCGCATCTGTGCCACCGTCGAGGCGACCGACGGCCAGGCCCGTTTCGCCGAAGACGTGTGGCAGCGCGCCGAGGGCGGTGGCGGCCGCACCCGCATTCTGCGCGATGGCGCGGTGTTCGAGCAGGCCGGGGTTGGCTTCTCCGACGTGTCCGGCACGCGCCTGCCCCCCTCGGCCAGCGCCAACCGCCCAGAACTGGCCGGCGCTTCCTGGCGCGCGGTCGGGGTGTCGCTGGTGTTCCATCCACTCAGTCCGTATATCCCCACCACCCACACCAACGTGCGCTACTTCGAGGCCGAGCGCGAAGGCGCAACCGTGGCCTGGTGGTTCGGCGGCGGTTTCGACCTGACCCCTTACTACCCGTTCGACGAAGACGCACGCCACTGGCACCAGACCGCGCACGATTTGTGTGCGCCATTCGGCGCCGAGCGATACCCCGCACATAAACGCTGGTGCGATGAGTATTTCTACCTCAAACACCGCAATGAGACCCGAGGCGTCGGCGGTCTGTTCTTCGACGATCTGCATGCCGATTTCGAACGCGATTTCGCCTACCAACGTGCGGTGGGAGATGGTTTTTTGGATGCCTACCTGCCGATCGTGGCGCGCCGCCGCGCCCTGCCCTGGGGCGAGCGCGAGCGCGAGTTCCAGCTCTACCGGCGCGGGCGCTACGTGGAATTCAATCTGGTCTACGACCGCGGCACGCTGTTCGGCCTGCAGAGTGGCGGCCGCAGCGAGAGCATCTTGATGAGCCTGCCGCCACGAGTGCGCTGGGAATACGGCTTCCAGCCGGAACCCGGCAGCCCCGAAGCGCGTCTGGCCGAATATCTGGTGCCACGGGACTGGCTGGCCTGAGCACGTCACCGCGCGCCCAGGCACGCATGGCGCCCTCGGCGTGAAACACGCGCTTAAGGTGTTTGTCGCAAGCCAACGACCGCAGAAAAATGGCGGCCGCAGATCAGCGCATTTCAGGCCGAGTGGCTGCTCGATTTCATAGTTGGACGTACCGCTGTGCACGAACACAGCGATGCACTGCAGGCTGCACACGTCGTGACGGTGCGCAGACATAGTCGCTGAATGATGGGATCTATCAAACTCGAACAAAGCGGCGCGGCGTAATCCCCATCCCTTGACTTGCCAGCGTTTACGCGAGCATAAAGATATAGGTTCAAGCTTAAATAAAAAGGCCCCGCGGACCAGGGGTGGGTCAGCGGGGCCAGGGAACGCAGACTTGGGGAGGAGTCTCCGTTCCTAGATCTGCTCCAGGGGATGGGAGAAGATCCGCGACAGGCATTGCGCCTGTCGAGGCACATAAGACCATTTTTCACCTTTCTCATTCGTGAAAATTGCGGTTAAGAATTCGTCGTGTTTAGGACGGATTCATTCCAAAACATTCGCCCGACAAACAACAAAAATGCCGTACTCCCTGCGCAAAGGCGCTGACTGCAGGATGTCGTTGGGGGACCGCCGCATTGCGGGTCGCATAGCTCAATGCGCCTCGTCCCAGTTATCGCCCACGCCACTGTCCACCACTAACGGCACCTTCAACTCTGCCGCAGCGGCCATGCGCCAGGTCACCTCGGGTAACAGGATCTCGACGAAGTCGGCGTCGACTTCGAACACCAGTTCGTCGTGTACCTGGAGGATCATCAACGCACGCGCGCGGTGATCCTGCAACCACGTGTCCACACTGACCATGGCGCGCTTGATGATGTCCGCAGCGGTGCCCTGCATCGGCGCGTTGATCGCGGCGCGCTCGGCGCCAGCGCGCAAGCCCTGCTGCTTGGCGTTGATGTCGTTCAGGTACAGACGGCGACCGAACAGGGTCTCCACGTAGCCCTGGGTGCGCGCCTGCTCGCGCATGCGCTCCATGAAATCGCGCACCGCCGGGTAGCGGCTGAAGTACAACGCCACGTAGTCCTGCGCCTCGCCGCGGCCGATGCCGAGATTACGCGCCAGGCCGAACGCGCTCATGCCGTACATCAAGCCGAAATTGATCGCCTTGGCGGCGCGGCGCTCGTTGGCGCTGACCTGCTCCAAGGTGCGCCCGAAGACCTCGGCGGCGGTGGCGCGATGCACGTCCACGCCTTGACTGAAAGCGCGCAACAGGCCCGGATCCTCGGACAGGTGCGCCATGATCCGCAGTTCGATTTGCGAATAGTCGCACGCGATCAGCTTGCGGCCGGGAGGGGCGACGAAGGCGCGACGGATGCGGCGGCCATCCTCGGTGCGGATCGGGATGTTCTGCAGGTTCGGATCGGAAGAGGACAGCCGCCCGGTCGCGGCACCGGCTTGATGATAGCTGGTGTGTACGCGCCCGGTCTCAGGGTTGACCATCTCCGGCAGCTTGTCGGTGTAAGTGCTGCGCAGCTTGGCCAGGCCGCGGTATTCCAGGATCACCCGCGGCAGTTCATGCTGGTCGGCGATAGCCTCCAGTGCTTCTTCATTGGTGCTGGGCTGGCCTTTGGGAGTTTTCAACAGGGCGGGCAGCTTCAGTTCGTCGAACAACACCGCCTGTAACTGTTTGGGCGAATCCAGATTGAAACTCCGCCCGGCTAACGCGACCGCCTTTTGCTGGGCGGCCAGCATCCGCTGGCTCAGCACCTGGCTCTGCTTGCGCAGCTCGGCGATATCCACGCACACACCGTTGGCCTCAATGCGGGTCAGCACCGGCACCAGCGGCATTTCGATCTCGCGGTACACCCGCGCCAGCGCCGGCTCGGCATCCAATTGCGCTGACAACGCCCGGTGCAAGCGCAGCGTGATATCAGCGTCTTCGGCGGCATAGCCGGTGGCATCGTCGATGGCCACCTGCGAGAACGCGATCTGCTTGGCCCCCTTTCCGGCCACGTCCTCGTACTTGATCGTGTCGTAACCCAGGTAGCGCTTGGCCAGCGAATCCATGTCGTGGCGGCTGGCGGTGGAGTTGAGCACGAAACTCTCCAGCATGGTGTCGTCGGCATACCCGCGCACCTGCACGCCGTGGCGGCGCAGCACATGCAGGTCGTACTTGCCGTGCTGGCCGACCTTGCGCTTGGCCGGATCTTCCAACAGCGGTGCGAGCGCCGCCAGCGCCTGCACGCGGTCCAACTGCACTGGCGCACCGGGATAGTCGTGACCCAGCGGCAGGTAATCGGCATGACCGGGTTCGATGGCGAAGCTAAGTCCGACCAGATTGGCGCGCATCGCGTCCAAGGCGTCGGTTTCGGTGTCGAAAGCGAAGCCGTCGGCGGCGCGCAAGCGCGCCAGCAACGCATCGAACTGTTCGGCAGTGGTGACCGCGGCGTAGTAGCCCTTCGCGGCCAACGCCGGGTCCAGCGCACCATCGGGCGCGGCGGCGGCACGGGCATAGCCAGCCGCGGTACCGCGTAGGCTGGGACTGGCCTCACTGGCGACGTACGGAGCCGCCACGCCACCGTCCAAGTCGCGCAACGCCTGGGTGAAGCCGTAGCGCTGGTACAAGCCGCGCAACTGCTCCGGCTCCGGCTCGCGCAGGCCCAGCGTGCGCGGGCCGCCGGACAGCACCACGTCGGTCTTGATCGTGACTAGATCGCGGTTGAGCGGCAGTCGCCCCAGCGCCGCGCGCAGGTTGTCGCCGATCTTGCCCTTGATCGCGTCGGCGTTGGCGATTACCCCGTCCAGCGACCCGTAATCGGCCAGCCATTTGGCCGCGGTCTTGGGTCCGCACTTCTCCACCCCGGGGACGTTGTCGATGGTGTCGCCCATCAGCGCCAGCAGATCGACAATCTGGTGCGGCAACACACCGAATTTTTCCATCACCGCCGCATCCGAATCCATGCGGCTGCCGCTCATGGTGTTGACCAACTGCACGCCGGGACGCACCAACTGGGCGAAATCCTTGTCGCCGGTGGAGATGGTCACATCCATGCCATCGCCAACGCCTTGCAGGGCCAAGGTTCCGATCACATCGTCGGCCTCCACTCCACTCTCGCGCAAAATGGTGATGCCGAGTGCGTGCACGATCTGGCACATCGGCTCGACCTGCGCGCGCAGCTCGTCGGGCATCGGCGGACGGTTGGCCTTGTACTGCGGGTACAGCGCGTCGCGGAAGGTCTTGCCCGGGGCATCCACCACGAAGGCGACGTACTCGGGACGCTCCTTCAAGGTGGCGCGCAGCATGTTGAGCACGCCAAACAGTGCGCCAGTGGGTTCACCGGCGGCATTGGTCAAGGGCGGGAGCGCGTGAAACGCGCGATACAGGTAGCTGGACCCGTCGATCAGGACTAATCGGCTCATCGGCCAATTCTACGCTGCCGCCCTGCGCGCACCGAATACGGTCGCACAGCGCATAATCGGCCACCATCCCCCTGCCCGTGGAGAACGTTGCGATGAAAGCCCTGATCCTGATCCCGCTATTGCTACTGGCGGGCTGCGCCTCCACCGGCACTGGCCCGGACGGCGCGCCGATGGACATGCGCGGCGCGCAAGTGACCCAACGCAAAATGGAGAACGGCGACACCGTGGACGAATACCGCATCGCCGGCCAGTTGCGCATGGTCAAGGTGACCCCGGCGCGCGGCCCGGCCTACTACCTGTACGACCGCAACGGCGACGGCCACATGGACGGCAACAAGGACAACGTCTCGCCGGTGTACTGGAAGCTCTACAGCTGGTGACGCGCGCTGCGACGGCGAGACATTGGCGGGAAGTTTGCCGGGCCGGTCAGGGATCGAGCCGGCAATAGGCGCCCGGTGTGTAGCCGAAGCTCTCGCGCATCGCTTGGCGGAACTCAGCGAAGGTGAAGTCGGTATCCACCCGCATCAGCACACCGGCATAGGCGCCGCCGTTCTTGCCACCGCTGCCGGTGCCCCACTGCACCTGCCAGGTCGCGTACCTGTTACCGCCGTGAACCTGCGCGGCCTGCAGGTCCACGCGCAGGCCCTTGACCAGTTCCATGCCCTTGATCACGCCTTCGCTGTTGGCGTAGTTGGCAGGGATTCGAATCACGGTAGCGTCGTTGACGTCGTCGCGACGGATGCCGACATAGTTGGCGATCTTCGCCGCCAAGTAATCTTCGAGCACATGGTCGCGGATCTTGCTGCTGGCACTGCTGAACGTGCCGGTGTTGTTGTTGGTGTAGGTGGTCATGGGGAAAGTCCTCTGGTGTTGGGTGGATGCCCGGATGGGCGCCAGCGCAGGGCCGGTCAGAGTTGGCGCAGGCGGTCGATGAACGCGTCGTGGCCCTCGATGGGCTGGTCGGTGGCGATCAGCGGCCTGTGCTGCCAGGTCAAGCTGCCTACGCGGGCGAGGGTTGCCTCGGCATCGGGGAGGTCGTTGGCTTCCATGCCGCCCGCGCTCGCGGTCAACCGCGCATGGCGGATCAGCACCCGGTCGGGTGCCAGGTAGACCACTTGGCTGGACGCCGCCGTGGTCACTTCGGCCAGCGCGGTCTCGGTCTGCTCCACCAGCGCCGGCAACCGGTGCGATGCCAGCAATTCGTTGCGGGTAGTGGCGCAGATGCACGACCAACCGGCGAACACACCGTCCTCGGTGAGCAGGGGGGCCAGTTGCGGCAGGGAAGCCAGCGAAAAGCAGGTATCGACGATCAGCGCCGGCGTGCGGATGCCGATATCGACAAGATCCGCGATGAAGCGCTGGAACACGGCGACATTGCGGCAGCCGTTGAACTGGATCGGTGCGCCCTGATCGTCGACATCGCCGTGGCCGCCGCCGATCCACAACGTGTCGTAATGCAGCTGCACTTCACCTTGATCGGTGCGCGGCAAGGCTGCGACGATCTGGGCGCGATCGGGAAACGTATCAGCAGGGTGCTCGATCGCATGCACGCCCTGGGGGAAGTGATGGGCCAGATGTGGCGGATGAAACGCGAGAATGGACATAGGCAGGCTCCGTTGGCTGGAAGGACGCCGTCCCAGCGGCGCAATGCAGGCGCGCGCACCGCTACGGCATCGGCGTCCAGCATCGGCGGTGTCGACAGTGCGGCCCATCGGCAAATCGCTGACATCGGCCTGCCACACGGAGGATGTGGGCGGACAGCGCCGCGATGCGATTGCCTCACCCTGCGCGCACGCGGCAATGCACGTCCGCGCAGGGGACGTGGCAGGTCATCCGTGCCGTGGTCCTCGATGTGCATGTACGGCGCGCTGCGTCACGCGCATTGCAGCGCTCTCGCCCGCTCTTGATCGACTGGGCGGCACGCCTGACGCTGGGCTTGCACGGTCCGGCTCCGGACTGCCCCTGCCTGATGCGGCCCAGCGCGGGAATGCGCGTGCTGCCGCAATACGACGGACGCGCACCCGGCCGTACATCGCGCTGTCGAGGCGCGTCGGTCGCCTGCAACCGATGCACGGGCCATGTCCTCGACGGACGCCTGCCGCGGGCGACCACTTGGCGCGGAGCGAGCCGGCGCGCCCCGCGCCCGCCTCGACGTCAGCGAATCACCAGCACCGGTAATTTGCTGTTCGCCAACACTTCCGCCGTTTGACTGCCAAGCAGTATCCGACTCATACCGCGACGGCCATGCGAGGTCATCACGATCAAGTCGCTGGCACAGTCGATGGCCATGTCGATGATCCCCTCGGCCGCATAACGGTCGAGCAGGTGACGGCCATGCGCGGTCACGCCGGCAGCCGCGGCGGCGGCGAGCGCCGGCGCCAGGATCGACTGCGCGCTGGCCTCGCGGTCGCGACGGTATCCGGGACTGGCCTCATAGCCCACGCCCCAGCCCATGGCATCGTACATGCCCATGGCCCACGGTTCGGAGACCGTGAGGATGTCCACCTGCGCACCGAGCTTGGCGGCCAGCGCCAGCCCATGCTGCAAGCCTTTGGCGGACAACTCAGAACCATCGATGGCAATCAGGATGCGCTGGTACATGGTGTGCTCCGGTGGCGCCGTATGCGGCGACAGCAGCAGCATTGCACACCCGCTGTGGACTGCACGCCTTGAGCCAGATCAAATTCAGTCACGAGCGGGTTCAACCGACGCATCGGCTTGCCGGCCATGCGCGCACCAGCCGACAGGCCGTGTATTCCTATGCCGCCCGCCCGATCGAGGCAACTGCAACGATGCGCAATGACACCCGTCACCGATCACGCCGCTGTCGTTGAAACGCATCGGGGCAAACCGCAACGGCTGGACCGATGCGCCTGGCCCCTCCTTGCATGACTCAGCAGTGCCTGGCCACAAAGTAAGTCGCGCCGACGCTGGTCACAGATGCTAACGTCCTGCACCGCATTCCCCCATCCAGGAGCCGTTTATGCCCGCGCCCTTCCGTCCTGCCTTTCGTTGCCTCGACCTGGCGTTGTCGCTGGGCATCGCCCTGGCTGTGAGCGGCACCGCGCATGCGCAGGCTGCCCGTACCGCCGACGTGCCCGCACCGCGGGACACCCCCTACCCCGGCACCATCACGCTGCAGGTGGACGCTGGCGACGTACGCCAGGGCATCTACCGGGTCCACGAGACCATCCCGGTCGGCGCTGGGCAGCTGACCCTGCAATATCCGCAATGGATTCCCGGCGACCATTCGCCGAGCGGGCCGGTGGCGATGCTGGCCGGCCTCACTCTGACCGCCAACGGCAAGCCGCTGCCATGGCGTCGCGACACATTTGACGTCTACAGCTTTCATGTGGATGTGCCGGACGGCGTGCGCGCGATCGAAGCCAGTTTCCAGTACCTGTCGCCCCGCGACGACGGCTTCGAAATGACCGACAAAATGCTGCAACTGGAATGGAACAAGGTCGCGCTATACCCGGCTGGCCACGACACGCGCCAGATCACGGTGGCGCCGAGCGTGATCCTGCCGGCCGGATGGGAGTTCGGCACGGCGCTGGAGACCGCCAGTCACAGCGGCGCCACGACTATCTTCAAACCGGTGGACTTCACCACATTGGTCGACTCGCCGATCTACGCCGGACGCTACTTCAAGCGCGTGGATCTGACGCCCCCCGGTAGCGCGCCGGTTCACCTAGACATGGTCGCCGATGCGCCCAGGTTCCTGGAAATCAGCCCGGAACAGCGACAGGCACACCGCAACCTGCCGGTGCAGGCGATCAAGCTGTTCGGCTCCCAACACTACGACCATTACGACTTCCTGTTCTCGCTGTCCGACGTGCTCGGCGGCAACGGACTGGAGCACCACCAGTCCAGCGAAAACGGGCTGGGCGCCGACTATTTCAGCGCCTGGGCCGACAACGCAGCCGACCGCGACCTACTGCCACACGAGTACACCCACTCGTGGAACGGCAAGTTCCGGCGTCCGGCCGACCTGTGGACACCGACCTTCAACGTGCCGATGGGCGACTCGCTACTGTGGGTCTACGAAGGCCAGACCCAATACTGGGGCTACGTGCTGGCCGCGCGCGCCGGCATGTGGACACCGCAACAGTTCCGCGACGCGCTGGCGATGACTGCGGCCAACTACGATCGCAACCGTGCCGGATTCCGTTGGCGCTCCCTGCAAGACACTACCAACGACCCCACCGCCGCGCATCGCGCGCCGCTGCCCTACCGCAGCTGGCAGATGAGCGAGGACTACTACAGCGGCGGGCAGATGGTCTGGCTGGCAGTGGACGCCAAACTGCGCGCGCTCAGCGGTGGACGCAAGTCGCTGGACGACGTGGCCAAAGCATTTTTCGGCGTCGACGACGGCAGCCATGCGGTCAAGACCTACAGCTTCGACGACGTCGTCGCCGCGCTCGATGACGTCGCCCACTTCGACTGGACCACTTACCTCCAGCGCCGCGTGTACGCGGTCGATCCACCGCTATTGGAAGGCTTACAAGCCAGTGGCTGGAAACTGGTGTACACCGACCAACCCAGCGAATTCGAGAAGCAATACGACGGCAGCCACCCATCGGCGCGACACCGCTACAACTTCGCTTGGTCGATCGGCCTGGTAATGAACGATGACGCCAGCATCAACGACGTGCTGTGGGATGGTCCGGCGTTCAAGGCCGGGATCAGCACCGGCGCCACGCTGCTGGCGGTCAACGGCCAGGATTACTCGCGCGATACGCTCAAGCAAGCCATCGCCGAGGCCAAGGGCGGCACCGCACCGATCGTGCTGACACTGAAATACCAAGGCAGCCTGCGCGACGTCGCGGTGCACTACCACGACGGCTTGCAATATCCACACTTGGTGCGAGTGAATGGCACGCCGGATTACCTGAGCCAGATCATCGCCGCGCGGCACTGACCATGAATCGCCCAAGGCATCCTGCATCGCCCACAAGCGCCCCCGCTGAACACCGCGACGGGCCGCCCGGCTAACGGCTCCGTCAGCGCACCGTCAGATTCGCGTAGGCCATCACCAGCCACTTGGCGCCGGCCTCGTCGAACTGCACTTGCACGCGCGCGTGCGCGCCGCTGCCTTCGTAGTCGATGACCACGCCACCACCGAACTTGGGGTGCTGCACATTGGCGCCGAGCTTGATCGCCGGCGCCTCGATCCGAGGATGCCCCGGGTTGCGCGGCGCACCTAACGAAGCGCTACGCGAGACCTGCACCTTCGGTCGCACCTCGTGCAATAGCTCGCGCGGGATCTCGCGGAGGAAGCGCGACGGAACGTTGTAATTGTCCTGGCCGTGGATACGGCGCGATTCGGCGTAGCTGAGTACCAATGTGTGGCGAGCACGGGTGATACCGACATAGGCCAGGCGCCGCTCTTCCTCCAGGCGCCCGCTTTCCTCCAACGAGCGCGCACTGGGGAACAGGCCGTCTTCCATGCCGACCAGGAACACCAGCGGGAATTCCAGGCCCTTGGCCGAATGCAGCGTCATCAGTTGCACGCCGTCCTCGTCGGCCCGGGCTTGACCTTCGCCGGCTTCCAATGCGGCATAGGCCAGGAACGCGACCAATTCGCTCATCGCCTGGCGCGCTTCGTCAGCATCATCCTCGGCGTCGACACGGACGAAGCGCGAAGCCACCGAAACCAGTTCGTCGAGGTTGTCGGTGCGCGACTCCGAATCCAGCCCGCTGCGGCTTTCCTTGCTCCAGTGATCGCGCAGCGCCGAGCGCGCCAGCACATGATCGATCTGCTCGGGCAGCGACAGGTCGGCCACTTCCACGGCCAGTTGTTCGATCAGGCCGAGGAACTGGCCCAGCGCATTGCGCGCGCGCGCGGCAAGTTCGCCGCCCTGCTGCGCGGCGTGTTGCGCGGCAGTCCATAGCGACAGCGATTGCGCACGCGCCAGCCGTCGCACTTCGTCCAGGGTCCGGTCGCCGATGCCGCGCGCCGGCGTATTCACCGCACGCTCGAACGCCGCATCGTCGGCGCGGTTGGCGACCAGGCGCAGATAGGCCAGCGTATCTTTGATTTCGGCTCGCTCGAAGAAGCGCATGCCGCCATACACGCGGTACGGCACCTGCTCGGCGAGCAACGCCTCTTCGAACGCACGCGATTGCGCGTTGCTGCGATAGAGCACGGCGGCTTCGCTGTAGCTGCCGCCATCGCGCACCCATTGGCGCGCGCGCTCGACCACATAGCGCGCTTCGTCCACTTCGTTGTACGCCGCATACAGGTCGATCGGCTCGCCATCGCCCGAATCGGTCCACAATTGCTTACCGATGCGATCGGGGTTGTGCGCGATCACCGCGTTGGCGGCGTTGAGAATGTTGGCGCTGGAACGGTAGTTCTGCTCCAGGCGGATGGTCTGCGCGCCTGGAAAATCCTTGAGGAAACGCTGCACGTTCTCAACCTTGGCGCCGCGCCATCCGTAAATGGCCTGGTCGTCGTCGCCGACCACGAACACACGGCCGCTGTCACCGGCGAGCACGCGCACGAACGCGTACTGGATGGCATTGGTGTCCTGAAATTCATCGACCAGGATCTCAGCGAAGCGAGCACGGTAATGCGCCAGCAACGCTGGCGTGTCGCGCAGCAACTCGTGCGCACGCAGCAGCAACTCGGCGAAGTCGACCAGTCCGGCGCGGTCGCAGCGCTCCTGGTACAGCGCATAGGCGTTGCGCAGGGTGTTGATCCAGACATCGTGCGGCTCGGGCTGGATGTGCTGCGCGCGGCGGCCTTCGTCCTTCTGCTGGTTGATCCACCACGCGATTTGCTTGGGCGGGAACTTGCCCTCGTCCAGCTCCAGTTGCTGCACTACGCGTTTGACCAGCCGCAGTTGGTCGTCGGCATCCAGAACCTGGAAGCTCTCCGGCAACCGCGCATCCTGCCAGTGCAGGCGCAACAGGCGGTGGGCCAGGCCGTGGAAGGTGCCGATCCACATGCCGCGGCTGCCGTTGCGCAACTGCAGGTCGGCGCGATGGCGCATCTCGCCGGCCGCCTTGTTGGTGAAGGTGACCGCGAACATGCCATGCACCGGCACACCATGCACCTCGTGCAGCCAGGCGATGCGATGGGTGAGCACGCGCGTCTTGCCGGATCCGGCACCGGCCAGGACCAGATAATGACCGGGCGGTGCGGAGACGGCCTCGCGCTGGGCGGGGTTCAGATCGTCGAGTAAATGAGAGACATCCACCCAAGCATTTTAGCCGGTGCGGCAGCGCATGGGCGGCGATGCACGTCGCGCGGTTGGCGACAGCATTCCGCACGGCAACCTGCTGCTCCCGTGGCCGGAGCAAGCAGGACAGCGTCAGGAAATCCGCGCGAGCGGCAGTTCCAGGCTCAGCAACGCCTGCGCGGTCGCCTGCGCCTGCATCCGCAGTTCGGGAATCGCCAGACTTTCCCACAGGCTGCCGATGCGCAAGCTGCCCAGTACGCGGATCCGTGGATCGGCGCGACCGTTGGCATCGAGCAACGCGCCATCGGTGCCGGTCGCCAGGCCGATCCCATGCGGCCCCTGCTGCGCATGGCCGCTGCCCAATAGCTGGTGTAGCAGCGGATTGCGAATGGTCTGCACACGCAACTCCACGCCGGTGGCGTTGATCACGCAATGCGCCTGCAATTGCAACGGAACACCATCGGCGCCCATTCCGTTGACCTGCACGCAGGTATCGACCGCAGACACGCTCTCCAGCCGCGCGCGGTGCACGCGCAACTGGCCGCTACGGTGTATCTCCTGCAACTGCGCGTATACCGGCTCAGCGACGCGATGCCGGTGCACGTCCCAGTAACGCACCGTATGCCGCAGGAAACGGCGTTGCTCGGTCGCCGACAGCGATTGCCACAGCGCCTGGCCGAACGGCCGCACCCGATCCATCACGCTCTGCCAGGGGTGTCCGTGCGCCTGCGCGGCGGCGGCGTAACCGCGCAACGCGCGCAGCCGCTGGCGCAACGAGAGCGCCAGCAACGCTTGCGGATCGAATTCGGCCGGCGTGCCGTGCGCAGCATGCGGCAGCGGCAGCAACGCATGTCGCGAAACCACGTGTACCAGACCACGATGGGCGTTGCTCAGCAGCGTCAGCACGCTGTCGGCCATGCTCAGGCCGGAACCGACGATGCACACCGTCGCCTCGCGGGGGATCTCGCATAACTGCGGGTAGTTCCAGGCTTCCACCCGCATCGACTCGGACAGACTGGCGGCACCGCGTGCCGGCAACGGACGCAGGCTGTTGCCCAGCGCCAGCACCGTGGCACCGGCGCGCAGTTGACGAGCATCGTGCAAGTGCAGCATGTGTCCGCCGGCCGCATCCGGTTGCATGGCCAGCACCCGCGCCTGACGCCACTGCAAGCGCGCCGGGCGCGTCGCCTGCGCCTGCGTTAGACGCGTGCGCAGATAGACGGCGTAATGGCGACGCTGCACGTAAGCTTGCGCCAACGCATCGCGCGTCAGTTCCGGATACAGCGCTTGGTGCTGCAACCAATCGAGAAAATCCTCGGGCGCATTGGCGAAGGCACTCATCCGCCCGACCGGCACGTTCAGTAGATGCTCCGCGCGAGGCGTCGCATAGGCCACGCCCTGCGCCAGCGCTGGCTGCGACTCGATCAGTTGCAAGCGCAGCGGGCCGTCGGCCTGGTGCAGCAGATGCAATGCAGCCAGAACACCAGCCGCGCCGCCGCCGATGATGGCAACATCGCAATCATCGTCAATCGGTTTGCTGGGCAGAAGCTCGCTCATATTCGGCAATTGTAAGCGAAGGCCTCGCATGCCAGGCCGATGGCAAAAAACCCAGGGGGCAACGAACGCTCGCGCATGGCCCCGACATCATGCGCGCATCGGCGGCACGTTTCACATCAGCGCATCGGCCAGACGCGCGATCCCCTCGCGACTGCGCCGCCACGCCGGCCGCTTGCGCCATGTCTCCAGCGACAGCACCCGCGCATCGGCCAGGTATTCCGCTTCCACCACCCGCAGCCGCTGCAACACCTCGGCGCTATAGCAGAGCATGCCAATCTCCGCGTTCAGTGCGAACGAGCGAATGTCCAGATTGATCGAGCCGACCAGGACAATGCTCTCGTCAACGCTCAAGTGCTTGGCATGCAGAAAGTGCGGCCGATACAACGCGATCTTGACCCCGCTGCGCAGCAGTTCGTCGTAGCACGCCTCCTGTGCCCAGGCGCTGAGCGGTTGATTGTTGCTCTCGGACAGGATCAGTTGTACCTCCACGCCAGACAGCGCGGCGATGCGCAGCGCGCTGAGCGTGACTTCGTCCGGCACGAAGTACGGCGTCACCATCACGATCCGGCGCCGCGCCTGATGGATCAGCGCATTGACCGTATCGCGCGCGTTTTCGAACGGATAGGCCGGCCCGCTCGGCAGCAGTTGCGTCGGAACGCCGGTACCGCGCGCCGTGGCGGCGGCCCCCACGCTGAGGCGCTGCCCGGTCTCGATGAACCAATCGCTGGCGAACACCGCTTCCAGGTGCCCGACCACCGGCCCCTGCACCCGCGCGACCAGTTCGCGGTTGGGATGGCCGGGCACAAAGTCCGGCGCGGCCAGATTCTGCGAACCGATATAGCCAACACGGTTGTCGATCACCGCGATCTTGCGGTGATTGCGCAGATCCATGCGCCCACTGCGGCGCCAGCGCAGGCCGCCCGGCAACAGCGCCTGTACCTCGACCCCCGCCGCATGCAGGCGGATGCGGTAGCGGCGCAGGGCGCGGCGGCCGCCACGCGCATCCAGCAACAGGCGGCAGCGCACACCGCGTGCGGCGGCGCGCAGCAGGGCCGCGACCACCGCATCGCCGACCGCATCGTCGAACATCAGGTAGTACAGCAGATGCACGCGCTCGACCGCCGTCTCGATGTCCTCGATCAGCGCCTGCAACGATGGCGCGTAACGGTCGAGCAATTCCACGGTGTTGCCGTGGGTGGGCATGAAATCGCCCTGACGCTCTACCAACGGCACCACTTCGGCGACCACGGTATCGGCTGGCGGCGTCCAGCGCAGCGCGGTCAGCGGCCCCTGCTGCTCGCGAATCACCTGCGAGGCCAGCACTTGGCGGCGGACGCGTTCGCGCGACAGCCAAGGATGACCCAACAGCAGGTACAACGGCAGCCCCAACAGCGGCACGAACCCCACCAGCAGCAACCAGCTGCGCGCCGCGCCGGGAGTGGTGCGGGTGGGAATCCACAACAACGCCACCAGCCGGATCAGCCAGTCCAACGCCAACAGCCACGTGCCTTCCAACCAGACCGGCAACATCGCAATGCTCGCAACCCAGGTCGCCAGATTCTGCGGACTATGCGGGCAAACGCAAGTCTCGCCGCCAGACCCCGTCGGCCCTGCGTCGGACCCAAACGCACACAACCCGCCAGGTGGCGGGTTGTGTGTCGATCAACAATGGCGATTCTGCGACCAGCCGATTACTTGATCTTGCCTTCCTTGTACAGGACGTGCTTGCGCACGACCGGATCGTACTTGAGGAATTCCATCTTCCCCGGGGTGTTCTTTTTGTTCTTGTCCGTGGTGTAGAAGTGACCGGTACCGGCCGAGGAAATCATACGGACCTTATCGCGCTTGCCTGCCATGATGGGTTACTCCTCAAACCTTTTCGCCGCGCGCACGCAGCTCAGCCAGAACGGTGTCGATGCCGTTCTTATCGATGGTGCGCAGCGCGTGCGCGGAAACCTTCAGCTTGACCCAGCGGTTCTCGCTGGCGACCCAAAAACGGCGCTCGTGCAAGTTGGGCAGGAAGCGACGACGGGTCTTGTTGTTGGCGTGGGAGACGTTGTTACCCGTCTGCACACGCTTGCCGGACACTTGGCATACGCGGGACATTACGCACCTCGATCGTGTTGGAAGTCCGGCCATGGACAGCCGGGCTCTTGCGGAAGGATCCGCAGGTTGGGTCGCCCATAGCCTGGGAGACGGCGGCCCCGGTCGCCTTGCGGCCACCACGCGACGTGGGAAATCAAACGGTTACGCTGGAAAAGGCCGGCCGGAGATCGCGTTTCCGACCGCCGGCCCGGCCAAAACCGGGCACAGCGAGCCGCGTATTATGCAGGGGATCAATGACTTGCGCAAATTGCTCGCACAGAGGATGGATCGATCCGCTGCGGGCCAATGGTGCCCAGACCTTGGCGGCGCCCGGTCTGGGCACCATCGCTAGCGACCGGGCCGCGGCCTGACGACCGAATCGCCCCATGCCGCCGGCGCATTTCTCCGCGCCTGATCGCTGCGGGCAAGCAGCCGATGCCCATCTCGACGTCGTCGCGACGCAGGCTGCACCAGCGTTCAGTGCGACGCGCGGTCGCGGCGCCAACCACGGTGCCTGATATCCAGATACAGACTGTAGAAGGCGGTGAAGGCGGGGAACAGATTCTGTAGAACGCCGACCGAATCCTGCTTGGCCGAGAACAGGAAATAACTCAGCGTCATCAGGCTGCCGATCACGCTCATATACCAGAACATGCGCGGGATCACCGGCTTGCCGGCACGCTTGGACGCGATGAACTGCAACAGCCAGCGACCGCCGAACATCAGCGCGCCGATATAGCCGATCAACTTCCAGCCGGTGACGTGCACGCCGGTCCAATACAGCGACTGGATCGGCTGGTCGAGCAGGTGCGGTGGCATCTCAGCGCTCCTGCACGGCGGTGCGGCGGCTGCGCGCGATCAACCAGGCCACGCCGCGCAGGTCGCGGATGCCGACCAGGGCGCGGTTGAGATTGTTATATTTGGACACGCCGGCGGTGCGGGGGCGGTGGTTCACCGGCACGCTCGAGGTCTGCCAGCCGGCGCGCTGCATCAGCGCCGGCAAATAGCGGTGCATATGGTCGAAGTACGGTAGATCCAGGAACGCCTCGCGTTCGAACAACTTGATGCCGCAGCCGGTGTCCGGGGTGGCGTCGCGCAACATGCGCGCACGAATCGCATTGGCCCACGTCGATGCCCAGCGTTTACTGCTCGAATCCTGTCGCGATACCCGCCAACCGGCGAACAACTTGACCTGCGGCGAGGCTGCGGCGTGTGCGGCCAGCAGCTTGGGAATATCGGCCGGGTCGTTCTGGCCGTCGCCGTCGAGGGTGGCGATCCACCGCCCATGCGCGGCCTTGACCCCATTGCGGACCGCGGTGCTCTGCCCGCTCTGGCTGACATGGTGCAGCACGCGCAGTTCCGGCGTCGTGGCCTTCAACCCTTCCAGCACCGCCAGGGTGTCGTCGCGCGAATGATCGTCCACGTAGACGATTTCGAAATCGATCGCGCCGCGCAACGCGGCGAGGATTTCGGCGACCAGCGACGAGACGTTGTCGCGCTCGTTGAACACCGGGACGACAACGGAAAGGGAAAGCTGGTTCATGAGGACGGCAAGGTTCGGCAAGGAATGCGAAGAATGGAACGCATACTCCGTCGGTCACGCCCCGGCGCGCGGGCCGGGCCATGGACGCGACTCAAGCGGCAGCGCCGAAATAGTCCCGGCACCACTGCACCACCTGCGGCAAGCCGGTTTCGATCGGAGTGGTCGGATCGAAGCCGAAGGCCGCATGCGCGCGCGCAGTATCGGCCATCGTCTCGATCATGTCGCCAGGTTGCATCGGTCGATACAGTTTCTCGGCGGGGCGGCCAGCGGCGGCCTCGATCACGCCAATGAAGCGCTCCAATTCCACCGGCCTGTGGTTGCCGAGGTTGAACACGCGATGCGGTACCGCATCGATGCAAGGGTGATCGAGCGCGCCGAGCACGCCGGCGACGATGTCGGCGATGAAAGTGAAATCGCGGCGCATGCGGCCATGGTTGAACACCTCGATCGGACGCCCGGCCAATACTGCGCGACTGAACAGCAGCGGCGCCATGTCCGGCCGCCCCCACGGGCCATAGACGGTGAAGAAGCGCAATCCGGTCGCGCGTAGTCCATACAATTGCGCGTAGGTGTGCGCCATCAGTTCGTTGGCGGCCTTGGTCGCCGCGTACAGCGAACGTGGTTGATCGATGCGCTGGTCCTCGGAGAACGGCGCAGCGGCCGAATCACCGTACACCGAACTGCTGGAGGCATAGACCAAGTGCTGGACCCTGCGGTGCCGACACAGTTCCAGCATATTGACGAAGCCGACCAGATTGCTGTCGACGTAAGCTTGGGGGTTTTGCAGCGAATAGCGCACACCGGCCTGTGCGGCCAGATGCACCACGCGCTCGGGCCGCGTCTCGTCGAACAGGGCGGATAAGCCCTCGCGGTCGGTCAGGTCGAGCGTGCGGATGTCCACCTGCGGGCACAGCGCGGCGACGCGATCGCGCTTGAGCTGCGGATCGTAGTAATCGTTATAGTTGTCCAGACCGACGACCGTCTCGCCACGCGCCGCGAGCGCACGGCAGGTGTAAGCGCCGACGAAGCCGGCTGCGCCTGTCACCAGCACCGTCATCGCGATCTCCAGCAACGCGCGCAGGTCAGGCAGCCGCACGAGGACGGCGCACAACCAGCGGCCAGGGCAGAGGCGCAATGCATGGGACGAATCCGCGCTGGACTCAGGACGTTTTACCGCGCAGCCGCTCCAGCACACCGTCGAGCGTGTCCAGATCGGTGTAGTGAATGACCAGCTTGCCCTTGCCGCCAGCGCCATGCGCAATGGCGACCTTGGTCCCGAGCGATTCGGACAACTCGGTCTCCAACGAAGCGATATCGGCCTGCGGCGCGTTGCGGCCCGGCTTGGGCTTCCGGTTGCTCGGCACCTTCCCGGCGGCGAACTGCTGCGCACGGTGCTCGACCTCGCGCACCGACCAGCCCTGGTCGGCGGCGTCGGACGCCAGCCGGCTGGCCAGTTCCGGCGACAGCGTCAACAACGCGCGCGCATGGCCCATTTCCAGCCGCCGCGCCTCCAGCAGCATGCGGATCGTCGGTGGCAATTCCAACAGGCGCAGCAAGTTGGACACCGAGGCACGCGAGCGGCCCACTGCTTCGGCAGCCTCGGCATGGGTCAGGGAAAATTCGTCGATCAGACGCTGCAACGCCAGTGCCTCTTCCAACGGGTTGAGGTCCTCGCGCTGGATGTTCTCGATCAGCGCCATGGCGATGACGGTGCGGTCGTCGAGTTCGCGCACCACCACCGGCACGTCGCTCAGGCCGGCCAACTGCGAGGCGCGCCAGCGACGTTCGCCGGCGACGATCTCGAAGGTTCCCGGCACCAGCTCGCGCACCACGATCGGCTGGATCACGCCCTGCGCCTTGATCGACTCGGCCAGTTCCTGCAGCTTGGCCTGATCCATCTCCTGGCGCGGTTGGTATTTGCCCGGCTGCAATTGCCCCACCGGCAACCGGCGCAGGCTATCGCCCGGCTGCAGTGTGTCGACAGTGGGCGTCGACGCGGCCGTCGACCCCAGCAGCGCCTCCAGGCCGCGACCAAGACCGCGTTTTTTCGCTCCGAGGGCGGGGGGCTTGGCGCTCATCAGAACGTCTCCATCACCGGCATTGGCCGATTACGTTGGTTGCGGCGGCGCACGACCTCGCCGGCCAGCCCCAGGTAGGCAACCCCGCCGCGCGAGGTGCGGTCGTAGCCGACGATGCTCTGGCCGTGGCTGGGCGCCTCGGCCAGGCGCACGTTGCGTGGCACGATGGTGCGGAACACTTTGTCGCCGAAATGGTTGGTCAGCTCCGCCGATACCGCGTTGGCAAGGTTGTTGCGCACATCGAACATGGTGCGCAATACGCCTTCGATTTCCAATCCCGGGTTGAGCTCGACGCGCAGCGCTTCGATGGTTTCCAGCAGTGCGGTCAGCCCCTCCAGCGCGTAGTACTCGCACTGCATCGGCACGATCACCGAATCGGCCGCGGTCAGCGCGTTCAAGGTCAACAGCGACAACGCCGGCGGGCAGTCGATGAGGATGAAATCGTACTCGGCGCGCAGCGGGGTCAGCGCCGTCTTCAGTCGCTGCTCGCGCGCCGTCTGGTCCATGAGTTGAATCTCGGCCGCGGTGAGATCGATGTTGCCCGGCAGCAGGTCGAAGCCTTCCGGCGCGGTCACCCGGATCTGCACGGCGGTACGTTCGCCGAGCAAGACGTCGCAGGTGGAGGCGTCCAGTTCGCGCTTATCGATGCCGCTGCCCATCGTCGCGTTGCCCTGCGCGTCCAGGTCCACCAGCAGCACGCGTTGCGTCTGGCGCACAAGCGCGGCGGCCAGATTGACCGCGGTGGTGGTCTTGCCGACGCCGCCCTTTTGGTTGGCGATGGCGATGATGCGGGCCATGCGGGAGCCTCGTCGGCGATGGGTGTGACCGGGCATTATGCGGGCACATTCCCCAGGGCGGAAATCCGGGCTGGACGTAAACACCACTCAATCGCGTTCGACCACCACCAGATGGCGGTCCTCACCCAGGCCCGGGACTTGCAGCCTGTGCACCGTCGGCACCGTCCAGCCTGACGGCAGCGCGGCGATTTCCGCATCCGGACGCACCCCCTTCATCGCCAGCAGGCGCCCACCGGGGCGCAGCAGATGCCCGCCGACGGCGACAATGCCGGCCAGGGTATCCAGCGCGCGCGCGGTCAACAGGTCATAGCCACCCGGCTCGTCCAGCGCCTCGGCGCGCGTCTCGGCCACCCGTGCATTGTCCAGACGCAACTGGCGCACGGCCTCGCGCAGAAAGCGCGCCTTCTTGCCGTTGCTCTCGACCAGGGTCACGTGCAAGTGCGGCCGCGCGATCGCCAGCGGCAGGCCCGGCAGACCCGGACCGGTGCCCAGGTCGGCGAGCACGCCCTCGCCGACGAAGGGCTGCATCGCCAGGGAGTCGAGCAGATGACGGGTCACCATTTCATGCGGATCGCGGATGGCGGTGAGGTTGTAGGTGCGGTTCCAGCGCGCCAGCAGCGCCAGGTAAGCCAGCAGTGGCGGCGCCAGCACGACGGCGTCCAGTGCCTGCGCGCGCAGGCCTTGCTCGAGCACAGCGCGGACGGAATCGGGAAGGGAAGCATCGGTCATCGCTGGATTATCGCAGCTGCTGCCAAGCGTGCCGCCATGCGACCGCCATCATCATGGGCGAGAATAAGAAATTGCTCTCTTGCAATCGCGACCATCAACATGGCGAACTCCACAAACACCCCCGTCACCGGCACAGCAGCCGACCCTGGTCGCCGCCGTGTGCTGACGGGATTGGGGCTGCTGGCGGCGACGCCACTGCTGAGTCCATTCGCCCGCGCTCGCGGCAGCGACGATCCGTTCACCCTGGGCGTGGCGGCCGGCGATCCGCTGCCCGATGGCCTGGTGCTGTGGACGCGGCTGGCACCGCAGCCGCTAGCCCCGGACGGCCAAGGCGGCCTGCACGATCCGGTACCGGTACGCTGGAGCATCGCCACCGATGCCGGCATGGCGCAGGTGGTCCAACGTGGCGTGGCGATCGCGCATCCGCGTTGGGGACATTCCGTGCACGTGGAAGTGAACGGGTTGCAACCGGGCCGACCCTACTGGTATCGATTCGAAGCGCTGGGCGCGCAGAGCCCGCTCGGCTGCGCGCGCACGACGCCGGCACCCGAACGCATGGACAGCGCACGCTTCGGCTTCGTGTCCTGCTCGCACTGGGAGCAGGGCTACTTCAGCGCCTACCGTCACCTGGCCGCCGAGCAGCCGGATCTGGTGTTCTTCCTCGGCGACTACATCTACGAGTACACCCACAAGGGCGCGACAGCGGCCAACGTGGTGCGTGCGCACGGCAGCGGCGACTGCCTGGATTTGGCCGGTTACCGCAACCGCTACGCGCTGTACCGCACCGATCCCGACCTACAAGCCCTGCACGCTGTCTCCGCCTGCGTGGCGACCTGGGACGACCACGAAGTACAGAACGACTACGCCAACCGCTGGTCGCAGGACCCGTCCATTTCCACGGCCAGCTTCCTGCGCCGCCGCGCCGCCGCCTATCAGGCCATGTACGAACACTTTCCGCTACGTGCACGGCATCGTCCGCATGGGCCGAACATGCGCCTGTACCGTGCGTTGGACTACGGCGCCTTGGCGCGCTTCTTCGTCCTCGACGGTCGTCAATACCGCAGCGAGCAGCCCTGTCCGATGTCAAACGGCTGGCGCGGCGGACACGTTGCCACAAGCGACTGCAAGGAGATCGACGACCCGGCGCGCAGCATGCTCGGCGCGGCGCAGGAGCGCTGGCTGTATGCCGGCTTCGCGCGTTCGCAGGCGCGCTGGAACGTGATCGCACAGGATCTGCTGGTCGCTCCGATCCTGCAACGCGAACGCGATAACAGCCAGCTCGGTCACTGGACCGATGGCTGGGACGGCTACCCGGCCACGCGTACACGCATGCTGCAGGCGGTCGCGCGCAGCGGCATGCGCAATCCGGTGTTTTGGGGCGGCGACATCCATTCCTATTGGGTCACCGACCTCAAAACCGACGCCAGCGACCCGCACTCGCCAACGCTGGCGACCGAATTCGTCGGTACCTCCGTCACCTCCGACGGCCCGCCATACGCATCGATCACGCAGATGCTGACGGACAACCCGCAAGTCCGCTATGCCGAGAGCCGTTACCGCGGTTACGTGTCGGTGTCACTGAGTCCGACGCAAATGGAGACGCGGCTACAGACGATCTCCGACCGCCGCGACCGCGAAGCCACGGTCTCCACGCTCAAGCGTTTCGTGGTCGAGGATGGCCGTGCCGGCGCGCTGGAAGCGTGACCCCAACGCGCGTCGCCGAGTGACCAACCTGCATCACCGGCTCGATGAATCGAGCCGGCGCCAGGCCAGTGCGGCGCGATAGCCCGATGCTGCCTGCCATTCGTGTACCTGCCAGCAAGCCGCACTGCCCAGGGCAGGGTCGCACCACGCCAAGTGCAGTCCGCCGGTGGCATCTTCGGCAAAACACAGCCGATGCAGGCCGAACGCCAGACCGTGACCGTGCGCCTTCAGCAGCGCCTCCTTGGCGCACCACAGACGAAAGAACAGCGCCTCGCGCGCTGGCGTCGCCAACGCGAGCAGCGCCGCCGCCTCGTCAGGATGAAAGAACCGTTGTGCCAGTTCGAGCAAACGCGGACGTGGAAGCTGGCGTTCGATGTCCACGCCCAGCCGCGCATTTGCGGCAACCGCCACCAACAGGTAATCGCCGCTGTGGCTCCAGCCAGTATCCACATGCGCCAGGGGCGCATGCAGGCCGGGCCGCCCGCGTGCGTCGCGGTACAGCGGCAACTGCGCCGACGTCACCCCCAGTTCGGCGGCCAGCAGGCACCGCGCTGTCGCCTCACCGGAGGTGCGTGGTGGGTGCGGCCGCAGCCATAGCGCCACCGGGCCGATGCGCCAGTCCGGCAACGCTGCCGACGTCGGCAGCGGAATCGGCGCGCTCACCTCGCCCCCACACGCTGCGCGCCGGCCCTGGCGTTATACGGTCGCTTCACGGCCACGCGCCTTAAATGCTCCATGCTCCACCGCTCCTGGTGCGGGCAGAACCGAGGAGTGTCACGCATGGGCATCATCATCTGGTTGATCGTTGGTGGCATCGTAGGCTGGTTGGCCAGCATCATCATGCGCCGCGACGCACAGCAGGGGATCATCATGAACATCGTGGTCGGCATCGTCGGCGCGTTGATCGCCGGTTGGCTGTTCGGCGGCGGGATCAACCAAGCGATCAATCTGTGGACGTTCCTGTATTCGTTGATTGGGGCGATCATCCTGCTCGCGGTCGTCAACCTGGTCACCCGCGGCCGCGCACGCTGACGCGGCGCAGCTATAGGTCGCGCAAACGCCCGGTTCGCCGGGCGTTTTGCGTTTTGCAGCGGCATGCAGGCCGCACGGCGAGCGAACGGATTGCCGCGCCGGTCGTCGCCATGACCGGAGGCGATCATGCCTGCGTCGGCTCCAGCGCGATCCAGGCCGGCGCATGATCGCTGGGACGCTCCCAGGTGCGTGGCGTGCGATCGATGCCGGCACCACGGGTGTGCTCCTTCAGCGTTTCGGACACCAAGGTCAAGTCGATGCGTAGGCCGAGATCGCGGCGGAAGCCGGCCTGACGATAATCCCACCAACTGAAAATGCCGCCGTCGGCATGGTGCAGACGGAAACCGTCATGCAAGCCCAGGTCGAACAACTTGCGCAACGCGTTACGTTCGGCGGTGGAGGTGAGAATGTGGTCATCGTTCCACACCAGCGGATCGTGTACGTCGCGCGAGTCTGGCGCAATGTTGAAGTCGCCCAGCACCACCAAGCGCGGATAGCGCTGCAGTTCGACGGCAAGCCAGGCATGCACGGCCTCCAACCAGCGCAATTTGTATGCGTATTTGTCGCTCCCCACATCCTGGCCATTGACCACGTACAAGTTGACGATGCGCAGATCGCCTACGGTCGCGGCGATGGCACGCTTCTGCTCGTCTTCCAGGCCCGGCACACCGATCTGTACATCGCTGAGCGGCGTGCGCGACAAAATCGCCACACCGTTGTAGGTCTTCTGCCCGGCGAATACGCTGCGGTAGCCGGCTTCGGCCAGCGCCGCGTCGGGAAACTTGTGGTCTTCCAGCTTGGTCTCCTGGATCCCCACCACGTCCGGCGCGAACGTGTCCAGCCACTGTTGCAAGTGCGGCAGGCGCACGTTGAGCGAGTTGACGTTCCAGGAGGCGATTTTCAAGGGAAATCCAAGACGAGGAGCCGGCCACTATTCTGACCGCAGCCGGCGCGACGGCCAAACGGGTGACCGCCGGGTCGTTCAGCGCCGCGCACAGCACTGCGCGAACAGCATAGGCGCAAGGCCCAACGCCTGCTGGCGCTGCGCTTCGTTCAATCCGTCGAGCAGTTCCTCGGCGCCGACCGCCTGCTCCGGCGGAGGGAATGGCCGCTCCGGCGCCTGCCGCGCAGCCAGTTCCCAGGCCGCGGCATACGGCGGGTCGGCCACCGCCAGCGCCGGCGATTGCAGCAGCTGCGCCAACGTCTCGATCGACTGCCGGTCGCCGTGCAATGCGCGGTCCTCCAGTTGCGTCACCACATCCTCGGCATCGCGTTCGTCGGTGGCCGACAGACGCGGGCGTTGCCCGTCTGGCGCAATGTCGCCGGCGTGGGCGACCAGCTGCGCCACCCGCTGGTTCAACAAATAGCGTTGCGCGTCGGGATCACCGCGCGTGGCCGCTGTGCGCAGCATCGCTTCGATCTGCGCGGCATCGACCTGGCCGACGCCACGACAGGCCGCGCGCCATTGCCCTTCGGCCGCGCGGCGCGCCGCAGCGTCCTCGGCAGTGGTGTCATCCACACCCGGCGGCAGCACCGCACTGGGTGCAGGCGCCTGTGCGCGTTGTCGGCAGTCCACCGCGAGCAACGCGGTGGCGTACAGGCGTTGCGCCTCGCTCGCACCTGCCGGCAACGCCAACTCAGGTAGCGCGGCGACGGACACAGGGGACGACAACAGCGCGGACGGCGGCGACGATGGTCGAGACAGTACGACCGCGACGGCCGCCACAGGCATTGCCGTTGGCAACCACAGGGAAGCTGCGAGCGCCACGACCGCGACCGCACCAGTGAGCCAGATCAGTGCAGGACGCGACAGCATCGGCCGGCTTAGTGCACCGCGGCGGCGTAGGCGGCGCGATCGAACGCCATCGGATGCGCCTGACGCAGGCGCTGCATAGCGTCGGCGGCGGCCTGCTCGCGCAGCTGCAGTTCGATCTGCCCGCGCACCGCCTCAAAACGCGCATCGGTCTTCGCATCGAGGTAGATCAGATGGTAGCCGTCGGCACCGCGCACCGGCGCGGACACCTGATTCACCGCGAGTTGGTGGATCGGCGCGACGAACGCATCGGCTAGGTAGCGGCCGAAGGTCGGCGACAATTGCCCGCCCTCAGCGGCCGTGGCGCCGTCATCGGACTCGTGCATCGCTAGGGTAGCGAAATCGGCACCGCCGTCGAGCTGGCGTTTGAGCGCCTCGGCACGCTGCAGCGCCTGTGCCTCGGTCAAGGACTGCCCACCGCGTGGCCCGCCCTGCGGATGCAGGGCGACGAACAGATGGCGTAGATGGTATTCGGTGTAGTCGTCCGGATACGCCGCGAACTGCTGATGCAACATGGACTCGTCGATCTGCGCGGTGGCACCGAGCCGCGCCCGCGCGGCGTCGACCAGGATCGCGTCGGCGGCACGGCGCAGGCGTGCGGCCACCACCGGATCGTCCTGCAAGTGCTGCTGCCTGGCTTGGTCCAGCAGGATGGCGCGGTCGGCGAAGCGGCGCACGACGGAGGGATCGTCGATGCTGGAGACGCCGCGAGTACCCTCGCCAGCCAGGGCGTGGTACTCGCTAGCGGTGAACTGCTGCGCGCCCACGCGCAGCACCACCGGATCGACGGCAGCGGTGCCTACGTCGGCCGGCGTGGCGAGGGCGACGAAGGCCGTCAGCGCGCAAACCGCCAGTACCGCGGACTTGGCGAAGAAAAGGGACATGCGCTTCTCCAGAAACTGGTGGTCGACGCGCGGCGCAGAAGCGCCGTCGTCGGGGTGAGGCGGTCGACCGGATGGCCGAACGCCGGGGCATGCGAAGGACTCAGTCGTGCTTGCCGCGCGCCTTTAGATAGGCGATCGCTCCCTTCGGATCGTCGGTGGTGATCAGGTTGAAGGCCTCCTGGTTGACGATGAAGTTGAGATCGCCACGGTTGTCGGCGGTATCGCGGCCACCGGAATAGGAGAAGTACAGGTCCGACAGCCGATAGCAACACGCGCCACTTTTCTTGTAGAACTGTCCGGCCAACGGGCTATCCGGAATCGCCTGGAACACACCGACGCGTGCGCCACGCTCGCGCACCCGGTCGGCCTCGTTTTGCAGCAGGCCGCCAAGCTGCTTGACGTTGATTTCCATCGCCTCTTTGTTGTCCTCAAGCCAGTCCGAGATCGCGTTGCTGACGTTGATCTTGGTGAGCATGTTGGTGGTGAACACCGGGATGCCGACCATGCTGCTGCCGTCGGCGCGGAACGCCGAACGGGTTGGGTACAGGGTCGCATTGACCTTGGCCGCGACGAAGCTGGGCGAGGCCAACGAGAACGCGGCGTCGGCCGCGCGCGACACGGCGCGGACCGAGGCGGCGTCCTTGAAGTCGAACACGATCGGCGTCTTCAGGCGATGCCGCTTGAAGTAGGCGAAGAGGTCGTCCACGCGCGGCACATGGTAGCCGGTGGTGGTGCGGCGGTCGGGGGTCAACAGAAACAGACGGCTGACCACCGACCACGGGGTCACGGTGATCGAGGGGTTATAGCCCTGATTTTTCATCGGGTTGTACTTGATTTTGCCGGCGCGGCTGGTCCAGACGTTGGTGGTGCGGCCGAGGTTCCAGTCGTGCAGCAACACCGGCACGCCATCGCGGGTCATCTTGATATCCAACTCCACACCGTCCATGCACTGATCGTCGGCGAGCTGAAGTGCACCGCGCGAGTTTTCCGGCATGTCGGGGAAACTGCTGTACTTGCCCCAAAGACCGCGGTGGGCCAGCACAATGGTGTCGGCGCTGCTGTCGGCGAACAGGATGTTGCTCATCTTGGTGCCGACGTTGTCGTTGCAGTTGGCCAACACCATCTGCGGCAGGGCAGCCATGACCACCAGGGCACCGAACACACAGCAGGCACGCGTCATGGGCGAGGAAACCAATGGGATATTCATTAGGTTGGTCTGGCTCTGAGAGAAAGGAGAAATACTGGGACGAGCCCCCGTCAGGTCGACGCAGGCGGCAGCTCGTTTACTGCACTCCGCACATACGTCTCGCGCAAAAGCCTGAGCCAGTGTGATAGGCGGTGGCGTCAGGAGAAAATCTAATAACTCGCTATGGATTATTTATTTTCGGGATGCAAATTAAAGGATAAAGTACCGATTGCGGTTGTATCCTGCTGTGCTGTCAATCACAGAGATCGCCGACGCGGAATGTGAGGTGAGACGCGAGCAGGCGCTATATCGTGACACCAAGACGGTGCGCACGACGGCGCAGTGACGCCGCCGTGCACCGCGAGGCCGACCCCGCGACAGCAGCACGCATGCAGCATCCGGCAAGGCCGATGTCGCACCGCCTTCGCCACTATCGCCGCGTCAGCGTAAAAGAAACGAGAGCATGCGCGCGATCCGCGCGTACGGCGGTTTCAACAGGTCGGTGCCGGCACGGCGCGACTGCCACAAAATCGGCAAAGCTTTGCTGAAAGCATCGAAGCCGGCGCGGCCATGGTAGGCCCCCATGCCGCTCGCGCCGATGCCGCCGAACGGCAGCGCATTGGCGGCGAAGTGCAGCAAGCTGTCGTTGATGGTGACGCCACCCGCGACAGTGGCGTGCAGGATCGTTTCGATCTGGTCGCGGTCGTGGCTGAAGGGATACAACGCCAGCGGCCGGTCGCGGCCATTGATCTCGGCGATGGCCGCGTCCAGGGTAAGGTAGCCGCGCAACGGCAGGATCGGGCCAAAGATCTCTTCCTGCATCACCAGTGCGTCATCGCCGGGCTGCAGCACCACGGTGGGCACGATCAGGCGCTCGCGCTCGGCACGCACGGGGTCGATGCTGGCCAGTTCGATCACCTCCAGGCCGCGCGCACGCGCATCGTCCAGGTAGCCACGCAGGCGTCGGTACTGGCCTTCGTTGACGATGCGGGTGTAGTCCTCGGCGTTGGCGAAATCGCCGTAGCGCGCCAGCACCTGCGCGCGCAGCGCCTGCACCAGCGCCGCGATGCGGCCGGCATCGATCAGTACATAATCTGGAGCGATGCAGGTCTGCCCGGCGTTGAACCATTTGCCGCTGGCCAGGCGCGCAGCCGCCCGTCCCGGCGGATAGTCCGGGCAGACGATGGCCGGCGATTTACCGCCAAGTTCCAGGGTCAGCGGGGTCAAATTGGGCGCGGCCGCGGCCATCACTTTGCGCCCGACCGCGGTGGAGCCGGTAAACACCAGATGGTCCAACGGCAACGCGGCGAACGCAGCGCCCACCTCGGCGCCACCTAGCGCCACCGCCACCCGCTGCGGCGGGAACACTTCGGCCAGCAGCGATTGCAGAAATTGCGCGGTGCGCGGGGTGTGTTCGGATGGCTTCAGATAGACATGGTTGCCGGCGGCGATGGCGGTGGCCAACGGGATCAGCGCCAGATTGACCGGATAGTTCCACGGCGCGATCACGCCGACCACACCGACCGGCACCGGCCGCACTTCTGCGCGCGCCGGCCACAGCCGCCAGCCACCGCCGACCCGTTGCGGGCGCATCCAGCCCGTGAGATGGCGCAGCAGATGGTCGATTTCGCCGAGCACGATCATACCGTCGGCAATGAGCGACTCGTGGCGCGAGCGGTGGCCGAAATCGTCAGCGATGGCATCGGCCATTTCCGGCAAACGCCGTTTCAGCGTCGCGCGCAGCTTTAGCAGATCGTCGCGACGCTGGCTCCGCTCCGGCTTCGCCGCCTGCCAGGCCGCGCGCAGGCGTTGCACAGTGGCTGGCAAGGCGACCAGCGGCGTGTCGGCGGCATCGGCAACGGGTATCGGCATGGGCGCACTATACGATGCACTGCATGCGCGACAGCACGGCCTGCACCGCACACACAACGACGACGGCGCGAAGGCCGGCGTCGTGTGCAACCACCGCCGCGAAGACGCGCCTTGGATCCATCAGTGCGCCGATCCGCGCGAGGCGCCCAGACCGGTTTCGGCGCGAATCTGCTGCGCCTTGAACGCCGCGCGCTCCTTGTCCGCCTGCGCGCTGCGGTCCAGCAGCGAGAACAGCCAGATGCCCACGAAACCGATCGTCACCGAGAACAGCGCCGGCGAGGTATACGGGAACGGCGCCGAGCCCGTGGCATTTCCCAGCGTGTCCACCCATACCGATGGCGACAGCACAGTCAGCACCAGCGAGGAAATCAGGCCGAGGAAGCCACCGATCACCGCGCCACGGGTGGTGCAGTCTTTCCAGAGCAGCGACAACAACAGCACCGGGAAGTTGGCCGAGGCGGCGATGGCGAAAGCCAGCGAGACCATGAAGGCAACGTTCTGCTTCTCGAACACGATGCCCAACAACACCGCGATCACGCCCAGCACGATGGTGGTGATGCGCGACACCTTCAACTCCGAGCCAGGCGCGGGCTGCCCCTTCTTCAGCACCGTGGCATACAGGTCGTGGGACACCGCCGAAGCGCCGGACAGGGTCAGGCCGGCGACCACCGCCAGGATGGTGGCGAAGGCCACCGCGGAGATGAAGCCCATGAACACGTTACCGCCCACCGCATTGCCGACCAATACTGCCGCCATATTGGCGGCGCCCTTGCCGCCGTGGATGGTGCCGGTGGCGACATCGGCAAACTGCGGGTTGGTCAGCACAAGGGCGATAGCGCCAAAGCCGATGATGAAGATCAAGATGTAGAAATAGCCGATCCAGGTAGTGGCCCACAGCACCGACTTGCGCGCCTGTTTGGCATCGGGCACGGTGAAAAAGCGCATCAGGATATGCGGCAGGCCGGCGGTGCCGAACATCAGCGCCATGCCGAAGGAGATCGCCGAGATCGGATCCTTGACGAAGCCACCAGGGCCCATGATCGCCCGTCCGGCGCTGGCCGCTTCGTCCGGCGAAGCGCCGGCATGGGCGGCCACGGCGGTCTTCACTCGCACGCCCTCGGCAAACAGCGCTTCGAAGCTGAAGTGGAAGTGCAACATGATCGCCACCGCCATGAAGGTCACGCCGGTCAGCAGCATCACCGCCTTGATGATCTGCACCCAGGTGGTGGCGGTCATGCCGCCGAACAGCACGTAGACCATCATCAACACGCCGACCAGGCTGACCGCCACCCAGTAGTCCAGGCCGAACAGCAGCTTGATCAGCGCGCCGGCACCGACCATTTGCGCGATCAGGTAGAACAGCACTACCACCAGCGTACCGGCGGCGGCGAAGCCACGGATCGCGGTCGGCGCAAAACGGTAACCGGCTACGTCGGCGAAGGTGTACTTGCCGAGATTGCGCAGACGCTCGGCCATCAGGAAGGTCAGGATCGGCCAGCCCACTAGGAAGCCGATCGCGTAGATCAACCCGTCGTAACCATTGGCCATCACCGCTGCGGTGATACCCAGGAACGAGGCCGCCGACATGAAATCGCCGGCAATCGCCAAGCCGTTCTGAAAGCCGCTGATGCCACCGCCGGCAGTATAGAAATCCGCGGCGGAACGGGTCTTCTTAGACGCCCACTTGGTGATCCACAAGGTACAGGCGACGAAGAAGGCGAACATCACGATCGCCACCCAGTTGGTCGGCTGTTTGTCGGTCTGGCCGACATCGCCACCGGCCGCCAACGCCACACCTACTGGCAACAGCGTCGCCAGCAGCAAGACAGGGATTCGCATGACTATGTTCATGAGCGTGCGTCCTCGAGAATCTGCGCGGTCAGCCGGTCGTAGTGGCTATTGGCACGGCGCACGTAGATGGCGTTGATGACGATCGTGAACACCATGACCCCGATCGCGATCGGAATGCCGATGGTGGTGACGCCGCTACCGATCGGCTGCGCCAGAAACGCCTTGTCGAAGGCGATCAGGCCGATGAAACCGAAGTAGACCAGCAACATCAGGATGGTCAGCGTCCAGCCCAGCGCATTACGCTGACGCTTGAGCGCGTGGTACTTCGGATCGGCGTCGATCTTCGCAATCAACGCCTCGTTGGAAATGCTCATGTGGTGCCTCCCGGGAAGTGACCACGACAGGCGGATCAGGCGCTGTACGTGGGTTGGGTAAACCGCAAGTAATGGGTATCGCCTCTACAACCGTAGTCGATTTCGCGCTAGCCGCCCCTCCGTTCGGCACCGACAATCCTCCCGTCGCCGGTGCACTAGAGATTACCGTGAATGCGCGGCAAACGCCTGGTCCCGACCAGGGCGATTAGAGTGATGTCGTCGGCACTATGATTCTCAAGCGGTAGACAGCCTGGGGCCTTGTTGGCCGGTAGAGTCCATTGGGCCCACTAACGCGGTTGACGTGGAATACGTCAAAATGGCGTATTGACACGCCGCGCAGCATGCGGCATCCCCGTCCAATCGCAGAGGGAACCATGGCCGATCTCTATCCCGTCGATCCACACGTTGCCGCCCGCGCACGGGTCGACAAGACCCAATACCAGGCTCTGTATCGGCAATCGGTGGAACAGCCGGAGGCTTTCTGGGGCAAGGTGGCCGAGCGCCTGGACTGGTTCAAGGCGCCCACCCGGATCAAGGACGTGAACTTCGCCCTGGACGACTTCCGCATCCGTTGGTTCGACGACGGCGAGCTCAACGCCAGCGTCAATTGCCTGGATCGGCAACTGGCCAGCCGCGGCGACAAGACCGCCCTGTTGTTCGAACCCGACAGCCCGGACGTCCCGTCCTATCGGGTCAGCTACCGCGAACTGTACGAACGCGTCTGCCGGCTCGGCAACGCGCTGCGCAACCTCGGCGTGCAGAAAGGCGACCGCGTCACCATCTACCTGCCGATGATCCCCGACGCGGCGGTGGCCATGCTGGCCTGCGCGCGCATCGGCGCGATCCATTCGGTGGTGTTCGGCGGCTTCGCCCCCAACTCCATCGCCGACCGGGTGATCGACTGCGGCAGCAAGCTCATCATCACTGCCGATGAGGGCCTGCGCGGCGGCAAGAAGATCCCGCTCAAGGCCAACGTCGATGCGGCACTGAAGCTACCCGACACCACCAGCGTGGAGACCGTGCTGGTGGTGCGCCACACGGGCGGCGCGGTGAACATGCAGGCCCCGCGCGACCGCTGGTTCCACGACGTGGTCGACAACCAACCGGCCACCTGCGAACCCGAGCGCATGAACGCGGAAGACCCGCTGTTCATCCTCTACACCTCCGGCTCCACCGGCAAACCGAAGGGCGTGCTGCACACCACCGCCGGCTACCTGCTGTACGCGGCCTACACCCACGAGAGCGTGTTCGACCTGCGCGAGGACGACATCTACTGGTGCACCGCCGACGTCGGCTGGGTCACCGGCCACAGTTACATCGTCTACGGACCACTGGCCAACGGCGCCACCGCGCTGATGTTCGAGGGCGTGCCCAATTACCCGAGCGTGTCGCGTTTCTGGGAGGTCATCGACAAGCATCAAGTGACACTCTTCTACACCGCTCCGACTGCGATCCGCGCACTGATGCGCGAAGGCGATGCGCCGGTGAAAAAGACCTCGCGCAAGAGCCTGCGGCTGCTCGGCAGCGTCGGCGAACCGATCAATCCCGAAGCATGGCGCTGGTACTACGACGTAATCGGCGACGGTCGCTGCCCGATCGTGGATACCTGGTGGCAGACCGAAACCGGCGGCATCCTGATCACGCCACTGGCCGGCGCCACCGACCTCAAGCCCGGTTCGGCGACACTGCCGTTTTTCGGCGTTCAACCCGCCCTTGTCAACACCGACGGTCAGATCCTGGAAGGCGCCACCGAGGGCAACCTGGTGCTGCGCGATTCCTGGCCTGGACAGATGCGCACCGTCTATGGCGACCACCAGCGCTTCATCGACACCTACTTCCGCACCTATCCGGGCAACTATTTCACCGGCGATGGCTGCCGCCGCGATGCCGATGGCTACTACTGGATCACCGGCCGCGTGGACGATGTCATCAATGTCTCCGGCCACCGCATCGGCACCGCCGAGGTGGAAAGCGCGCTGGTCGCCCACCCCAAAGTGGCCGAAGCGGCGGTGGTCGGCTTCCCGCACGACATCAAGGGTCAGGGGATCTACGCCTATGTGACCCTGGTTGCAGACGAACGTCCCAGCGACGCACTGCACAAAGAACTGGTGGCCTGGGTACGCAAGGAAATCGGCCCGATCGCCACGCCCGACCACCTGCAATGGGCACCCGGCCTGCCGAAGACGCGCTCGGGCAAGATCATGCGGCGCATTCTGCGCAAGATCGCCGAGAACGCACCCGATCAGCTCGGCGACACCTCCACCCTGGCCGATCCCTCGGTGGTGGACTCGCTGGTCAACGAACGCCTGACGCGCTGAGCCGCACGCGACGCTCGGACGCGAGAAACGGGGTGCGTCGTACGGCGCCCCCGCTCCGGGGTTGATGCGTCGCCACTGCGTTCTCTTGCCGATTTTCACCGCCCATGCCTACCCTGCTGATCGCCGACGACCATCCGCTGTTTCGCGAGGCACTGCGCGGCGCGGTACAGCGGGTGATACCAGGCGTGCAACTGTACGAGGCCGATAGCGTCGAGGCGTTGTATGCACTAGCCGACCGCCATGCCGATGCAGACCTGCTGCTGATGGATCTCAACATGCCCGGCGCGCAGGGCTTCAGCGCGCTGGTGCAGATCCGCGTGCTGCATCCGCAATTGCCCGTGGTGGTAGTGTCCGCACGCGAAGAACCGACTGTGATGCGACGCGCGCTGGACCATGGCGCCTTCGGCTTCATTCCCAAATCGTCCGACTCGGACACCATCGGACTGGCCTTGCGCACGGTCCTCGACGGCGAGCGCTGGGCACCGCCGGAGGCACACGACGCACCGCCCACCGACCGCGCCGAGCGCGAGGTCGGGCAACGTCTGCGCGAACTGACCCCGCAACAAATCCGGGTGCTACAGATGCTCGGCGCTGGGCGTCTCAACAAGCAGATCGCCTACGACCTGAGCGTCTCCGAGGCCACAATCAAGGCGCATGTCACCGCGATCCTGCGCAAGCTCGGCGTCACCAATCGTACCCAGGCGGTGCTGCTCGCCGGCAAGTTATCCATCGACAACGACGCCATCGTGCTGCCGCAGGAAGAAGATTGACCGCGTTGGCGAAAAGCTAACACGCTGTCTGCAACGACGACAGCCGTCTGGTCGAAAGCACAGTGATAGAGGGTTACCTCGCAGCGCCTGGCCGGAAGACAGCATTCCGCTGCATGCACGCAGGCGACACCGGCCTGGCCAATGACCCGCCAATGTCGCCGGGTTCCAGAACCCCGTGGATCTGGCCAGCGCGAACCTGCCACCCCAGGGGCGCGCCACGGGCAAGGCAGCCATGGCGGCAGGTCCCCGGAACGGCCATCGTCACGCTCCATTGGAATCGCCTGTGCTTCGACACTAATAAATGGTGACCGCAAACAGCGTGTTTTGTTACTGCCTCGAAAGAATCGGCCGACTCCACGGGCATGACATTCCCTTCTCGCTCCATGGCTCGTCACACATCAGGGACACACAATTAGGCATTCGCCCATGTCCACGCCATACCCCGGCCACACATGATTAAGTGTGACCGTTGTTAATAAAAAGGACCGCGTACCCAATATGAGTTTCTGAATCAGCCGCTTACATGACACGTCACTTTGCGCTGAGAAGCAACAGGCTTGGATATCCATGCCGCACAACCACATTTGGCCTCACAGTAGAGGAACTCCTTGAATGAAAAAGCGTAAATCCACCGTCTTTCTCAGGACGCTAGTTTATGCCGCGCTCCTGTTTCCGTTTATGGCTTCCGCCGATAATGTAGCACTCGTGGACTTTTATCTCAGCAAGGAAGACAACACGAAGATTGATATGCCATTGACGATAGAGAGCGATGCGGGCGACGGCGCTTCGGTGCGTTGGAGCTATGTTTTTATACCATATAGCAAGGGAAAGTCCGGCAGATCCACCACAGGCTATATTGGACTGCAACGCAACAAAGGAATGAAGCAAGTCGAATACGGAATCTACAATGCCAGCAATGCCACGGCGGGATCAGGAGCAACGACTGCCACATTAGATGGGACCGGCAAAAATATTTCAATGAACTTCGATTGGAAGTCTAATAATCAATATGTTCTACGGATCGAAAAGGATCAGGATAAGCACAATGACGGTCTGCAGTGGTGGAAGGCTTCTATCATCGATGCCTCCAGCAAATCCTCTATATCTCTTGGCAGTATCGGCATCGATGAAAACATGAAAAACATCACGAGTATCATAACCGGAACGTCTTATTCGCTTGATAATAAGGCGAACTGCGAAACCACTCCCTACGCACGCGCAAGATTCGACCGACCCCAATCCGATGACGGCAAGGGCAAGGTCGAGACTGTCGATCCATGGACCATCTCTTTCAACGAATCTCCATGTGCATTGATGAAAAAGTCCGGTGCTATCAACGGTGTAAACGTAGGCGTTCGATCCGACACCGTCGAAAACAGCGCGGTGCAACAGATCGGACTAAGTCAGGGTCCGCAGAAATGGGGATGGTTCGATAACGAAGGAACCGTCGGCTCCATCTTCAAGACAGACGATAGCAAGGCCAGGTATTTCCAGTTACTTACTCCGACTTACTGGTATTACCCGAGCGGCGATTCGAGCAATGAATCTTGGAAGTACCTAGGTACCACTGAGCCGTTCTACAACGGACCTGCATTCCATAATTGGAGCGAAAACGACCGTAGAGGCAAGCCCGGCGATCTCTATGCCTACTTCATCAGGCCGGGAACAACGTATTACTTCATTCGAAAGACACCCGAAAACCAGCAGCACGGGTACTTCCCGACCACGCCATCGGACAATGACGATTGGCATTACGTCGGCACCAATATCAATACATACACGCCAAATTAGTTCAGTACGTTGATGTTGATGAGCGCGGGGCGTTTTGACGCCCCGCGTCATTTTCCTCTGGACCTTCCCGGGGCAAACATGGAACCGGATGCACTGCCGCACGCATGGCAGCGAACCGCGCAATCGGCGGCGTCCAACCAAGTCAGCCTACGACCGACAGCAGCAAACAGATCGACGTACTGTCAGGCTCGTACTGCGGCGTGCATGGTGCGCTTGAGTACGCGGACATGGAGATACGACACATCACTGCCCGTCATCGCGGCGGCGGCGATGATGCTTCCTTATAGCGATGGCTATGAAAATCAGCGGCAGGTTCGCGTGCATTCCAGGTATGTTGAATGCTGTTAACCGCTGTTAGACTGCGCGTCCCCTTGGGGAGTAGCCTGCTGTCCGACCTGCGCGGACAGCGCCCGTATCAACAGACTCGGCCGTTGCGCCGTGGTGCGGGCAGCCATCTCGGTTGGCGAGACCAGCGGCGAGTGCGCAAGGCGATGGCCGGGCGCGCGCCCTCGTCGCCGTCGCCAGTCCCGGTATGGTCCCCCATGTCGTTTTTTTCGATTCTGTTGCTCGGCATCGCCATGTCCACCGATGCCTTCGCCGCCGCCGTCGGTAAAGGCGCGGCCATGCAGCGCCCGTGCTGGCGCGATGCGCTACGCGCCGGCCTGATCTTCGGTTGCATCGAAGCACTCACTCCGGCCCTGGGCTGGCTGCTCGGCCAGGCCGCGTCCAAGTACGTGACCGCCTTCGATCACTGGATCGCCTTCGGCCTGCTCGGCGCGCTTGGCCTGCACATGATTGTCGCCGGGCTCAGGCCGCAGACAGAAGCGGCCACCGATCCAACGCCCAAGCGCCACGGCTTCTGGAATCTGGCCGTCACCGGGTTAGCCACCAGTATCGACGCGATGGCCGTCGGCGTCGGTCTGGCCTTCCTCAATGTCAACATCATCGAGGTCGCCACCGTCATCGGCCTGTGCACGCTGACCATGGTGACCCTGGGCATCATGCTCGGCCGCGTACTCGGAACGCTGGCCGGCAAGCGCGCCGAGATCGTCGGTGGCGTGCTGCTGATCGCGATCGGTTGCACCATCCTCTACGAACACCTGCACGGCGTAGGCTGAGCGCCATGGCCACCGGGCGCGACACGCTCACGCCGGCTTGGCGGTGAACTCCAGGTAGGTGGACAGGATGTACTTGTCGCCGCTGCGCGGCGGCATCCCGGCATGCAGGAACATCCAGTACGGCGGGAAAATCAGCAGGCGCCCGGCGCGCGGCGCGATCTCCAGGTCCAAGTCGAGGAAGCGGGTCTGTCCGCCCTCCTCCACATCGTTGAGATACCACAAAAACACCAGATAACGGCCGGTTTCCGCATCGCAGGCATCAAAATGCGGCTGAAAGCGCTCGCCAGCATCGGCGCGATAGCGCTTGATTCGCAGGTCGGCCAGGCGTGGACGCCACGGCACCGCGGCGGACAGGCCGAGATCAGCGTTGTAACACTCCAGTGCGGCACGTACCTGCTCAATGAAAAAGCCCTGGAAGGCCGGATCGGCAAGACGGGTGATATTGAGTTCGGTCCAGGCGCTGTCGTCCAGCCCAGCACGTTGGCCGGTGCCATTGCGGCTATGCTGCGCCGACGCATGTTCGAATTGCGCGATCAGTTGCGCGCAGAAATCGTGTGGCAGCGCCGCGTCGTAGACGCGGACGTAGTGGCGCAGGTCGGTCTGGTTCATCCGCATCGGCACCTAGCCCCTACAGCACAACGGCGTGCCTGGGAAGGCACGCCGTGTCGCACGATCCAGCACCGCTGCACACGCAAGCGGTGCTGGTTCCACTCAGAAGCGGTAGGTGGCGCGCATCCAGTAGTAACGGCCAAGCGTGTCGTAGGTGCTCACGTCGGTGTTCGCGTTCAACACGTTGTTCTGATACATCACCGGCGGCTGCTTGTTGGTCAGGTTGTCCACGCCCAAATCGAAACGCAGGTGAGCATCGGTCATGTCGTAGCCCACCTGCAGCGCGTGGTACAACTGGCTGCCATATTTCATCACTACGCCCGCGGTTGACGCATCGGCGGACATGTTCTGCGACAGATCGCTGCTGCCGATCTGGACCTTGCCAACCCAGCGCGTGTTCCAGCTCGCATCCCAGTTGCCCAACTTCCAACCAACCTGGGCACGCCCGCGCCAGTGCGCGTAGTTGCCATAGGACGAGCTGTAACGGCCAGCCATGTGCACGATGGAATCGCCGGTGTCGATGTCGTAGCGATGCAGGTAGGTCGTATCCAGCGCCAGATTGAACTTACCGAACGCGGTCTCCGGCAGCACGTAGTTGGCACCGAAGTCGATCCCCTGGGTATTGAGCTTGCCGATGTTGACCACCGGCGTCTGGATGTAATTGATGTTGCCGGCGCTGACCGTGTTGGCCGCATAGCGGTGGATGTAGCTGCAATACGGGCTGTTATCGTCGTTGTAGCACAGATCGGCCACGGTCTGCGCGGAGATCGACTGGATCAGGTCGTCGAGCTTGACCTTCCACCAGTCGAGATTGAGCGACAGGCCCGGCACGTATTCGGGGCTGTAGACCAGGCCGTAGTCGAACGATGTGCCCTTCTCCGGCTTGAGCTGGTAACCGACGTAGCGCGAGCCGGACTTGATGCTATTGGCCTGCGACAGGCCCGAACCGGCCCAGCCTGCCGGCACCCCGGCACAGGCATTGGCGTGGCCGCTGCCGCTATAGCCGATGCATGGGTCGGTGAAGTTCGGCGAATCGGCGGTCGGCCCGAGGTAGATGTCGCCGATTGCCGGCGCGCGGAATACCTGCGCCGCCGTGCCGCGCAGCATCAGGTCGTGGATCGGCCGCCACTCGACCTGGAACGAGGCACTGTTGTTGCTCGAACGCACGCTACTGTAGTCGGAGAAGCGGTCGCTCAGGGTGAGGTTGACCGCGCCGACCGGCGAGGATTGCGCCAGCACCGGCACGAATACCTGCGCATAGGCCTCCTTGACGTCGAAGCTGCCGCTCAGCGGCGAGGAGCAGGCTTCGGAGGAAATCGCGCAGGTGTTGTCGCTATTGATCAGCGCGTTGCTGGACACGGTGTAATCCAGGCTTTGCTTGCGATACAGCGCACCGACCGCCAACTGCGCGCTGCCCGCGGGCAACTCCCACAGGTTGCCGTTGGCGCTGGCTTCCCACTGCCGCATGATCGTGGTGGTTTCAAAGCGCGGGATCGATTCGTGGCTCTTTAGCCACGCCAGCGTGTTGGCGTTGCCCTGGTCGAAGATGTTGACTTGGCCAGCATCGATCGCCGTCTGCAAACTGGCGTAGTCCACGTAACCGTGGTTCCAGCTGCGCTGGCGATAGTGGCCATAGTCGAAGTTGACATTCCAGATCCAACTGGTGTCGCCGAAGCTGCCCTTCAGGCCCAGCACGTCCTGGTCGGTGGCGGTGTCGTAGAAACCCTGACGCTGACCGAGCGTGGTGAAACGCGAGCGGAATTCGTAACCGTTGGGACCGAACTCCACCCCAAACGGGTTGTAGGGATTGTTCGCGCCAATGGTGATGCCATCGTTCTGCGCATCGAACGGCAGCGGCGCGATCGCGTAGTGCGACATGGTGTGGTTGTGGTAGGCGTTGACGTAGGCCTGCACGTTGTCGGTCACGTTGAAGTTGCCGAGCACGAAGCCGCCCACGCGCTGCTGCGGGGTCAGCAGCAGGTTCTGCGCCTGGTAGTTATAGGAATCGGTAGACCCGCTGTAGCACTTGTAGCCACCGTTGCCGTCGCTGGTCAGCGCGCCTCCGGGAGAGCAGCCGTTGGCGGCCAGGGTGGCCGCCGGCAGCTTGTAATAGCCGCTCGGGGTCCGGCTGGAGCCGCGCTTGAGGACGTTGGCGTTGGACAGGTACATGGCGTACTTGGAGAACGCGCGATCGGCCGTGGAGACGGATTTCTGCTTGTTGTAATCCATGCCGACCACCACGTTGCCGCGGTCCCAGGTCTTGCCGAAAGTGAAGCTGGCGCCATCGCGGGCACCATCGCCGCGACTGGTCTGGCCGTAGTTGACGGCGACTTCGCCACCCTCGAAGTTCTTGCGCAGGATGAAGTTGACCACACCGCCGATGGCGTCGGAGCCGTACATCGCCGAGGCGCCGACCTTGAGCACTTCGACGTGGTCGATTATGTTGGCCGGGATCGAATTGGCGTCGTTGTTGAGGACCCGGTGACCGTCGACCAGCAACAGTGTGCGCTGAGCGCCAAGGCCGCGCAGCGACACGGTGGAGGCACCGTCGCCGCCACCGTTATTGACCTGCGGATTGGTGGCGTCGCCAGCGATGCCCGGCAGCGCCTGCAGCAGGTCGCCCAGGGTCTGCTTGCCGCTTTGCTGGATCTGCTGGCGATCGACCACGGCGACCGGGCTGGCGGTTTCCACATCCACGCGACGCACCAGCGAGCCGGTGACGGTGAGGCGGTCCAGCTCGACCGGCGCTCCGTTGTCGGCGGGTGCGGCGCTCTGCGCGTAGAGCGTGGCGGGCAGTGCGGTCAGAGTCAGGCAAACGGCATGCGCGAGTCTGTTCTTTACTAAGGACATCGGGGGAGACCTCATGTGATGGGCAACGACACGCCGACGCAGCAGGGCATGGCGCGACAGGGGAAATCGATGTTTCAGGCCAGCGGCGTACTGCGGGCCACTCAGGGAGCCGCCAGGCACTTGTTAGATTTTTATAAGAACGGTGTTATCTCAGTGTGACAGATTACGCCAAACGTTGACAAATTTATCCCGCCGACACCACCACAGCCGCCGCCGCCATCATCCGACGGGATAATTCCAACGCTGCAGAAGCGGCTGCAAGGTCGGCAACACCGGCTCGAACGCATCGCGGTAGGCACGCCAGCGATCCAGGCCCTTGCGATTGATACCCTCGACCACTTGCGCGTAGCTCGGCGTGCTGATGAAGCCCTTGGCACGGGCATGGCGCTGGAACTCCAGCAAACGCTCGGGCTGTTCAAGTTGCAGGAACTCTCCGAGCCGCTCCACTTGTGCCTGCGGATCGGCCACCAGGTCCTCGTAGCGCAACTCCAGCGCGCGTGGCCGTAGCAGGGCGGCGTGATACAACCAGAATGCCATCGCCTCGGCATAGCCTTGCGCCAGGCGCTGCATGCTGGAGCACAGCAGCGCGAAGGCCGGCGAACGGAACGCCTGCATGTAGCAACTCAACAGCACATCGCAGGGATGACGCAACGCCAGGATGACCGGCGCCTCGGGAAACAATCGATGGATCAGCGGCAGCCGCAACAAATTGAGCGGATTCTTGTCCACCAGGCGCTGACCCGGCGCCAGCCGCGCCACCTCCCCCACCGATTGCCAATACTCGGCACGTAATGCAGCGCAATCGGCATCGTCGAGTTCGCCCAGACCATCCGGCCAAGCCACACCGCGATGCTCCAGACGGTCGGCCAGTCCTTGCAGGAATGGCCGCTCGTCCATCGCGCACAACTGCGGATGCGCATCGAGCATCTGCTCCAGCAAGGTCGTGCCCGAACGCGGGAAGCCCACCACGAAGATCGGCGAGGCCGCCGCACCCGGCCCGATCACCGGCCTGGCCGCCGCGTGGCGCGCCGGGTCCCAGCGGTACTGTGCGACCGGCAGCGGCGACGCATCCGCAGCGGCCAGTTCCGGCACCAGCGCAGCCAGACTCTCGACCTGGCCAGCGTGCCCCTGCGCGCACGCCGCAAGCGCCTCCCGAGGCCGACCGAGGCGGTCGCAGACCCGCGCCAAGGCAAAGAACAGATTGCTCTGCTTGCGTGTGTCGATGGCACCACCCTCCGACAGCAGGCCGCGCAGCAGCGCGTAAGCATCGTCCCAGCGTCCGTCGCGCATCGCCAGCACGGCCAATGCGTTGCTGGCGTCCTGGCGCACATCGGCATCGGCAATCAGATCCGATGTGGGCAGTTGCGCGGCGGCCTCGCGCGCCTGCTGCAATCGGTTGGCGCGTTCGAGCACCAATACCAGCCGCGACCAGGCGCGTATCGACTCTGGCATCGGGCCACCGGTAAAGGCCTGCAACAGCGCGCAGGCGCTCTCTGTGTCTCCCTCCTGCGACAACAGCCAGGCCAGTTCCATTGTGGTGTCCGGCTCCAGCGGCGGCCATTGCCGCCAATCGGCGATCAGCGCCTGCACACGTTGAAAGTCCCCGCATTCGTGGCAGGCCATCGCCGCGTGTACGCGCAGCGGCGGCAGTTGCGGCGCCAGCGCATGCGCATCGAGCAGATGCTCGCGGGCCGTCGCGTAATCGCCACTGTCCATCGCCAGAAGGCCCAGGTTGTGGTGCGGCATCGGATCCTGCGGCACCAGTGCGCAGGCGCGCGCATAGGCCTGACGCGCCTGCGCGTGCTCGCCGCACTCGCGCAAGGCAGTGCCCAGATTGTTCCAATGCGCCACGTCCTGCGGTTGGCGCGTGGTCAATGCGCGATACAGCGCGGCAGCTTGCGCCGGCTGGCCCTGCATCTGCAGGCTCATCGCCAGCAGGCTGCTTACCACCGGATCGTCCGGCCGATGTTGCAGATAGCGGCGCGCGCCATCTTCCAACACTTGCGCGTGGCCGGCCTCCAGCGCCTGCAACAGGTCGGTAAGCGGCGGAAACGCGGTGTCGTCCAGGGAGGTCATGCGGGTATGGGTCGGGAAAGTAACTTAGCCTGCCACCTTAGCCGCAGTACGACGCAATGCGCCACACCGACCACGCCACCGATCGCCACACATTACGTAAATCGTTGTAACAAATGGCGCGACGGGCCCTAGATCGCATCGTGATAGGCACTGAGGAAGGCGCGTAGCGAAGCCGGCTTGACCGGCTTGGTCAACAGGCGATAACCACGTGCGCGCGCCTGCAGCTTCAGTTCGTCACGGCCATCGGCGGTAAGCAGCGCACCCGCCACTGGGCCCGACATCACCGCACGCAGGGCGTCCAGCGTATCCAGTCCATCGAGGCGATCATGGAGGTGGTAGTCGACCAGCATCACATGCGGCGCATGTGCGGCCTGCGCTAATGCAGCGTCCACCGTGTTGGCGCAGATCACCTCCACTTGCCAGCGACCCAGCAATGCACGCATGCCATCGAGGATCTCCTGGTCGTTGTCCACGCACAGCACGCGCAGCCCGGCCAATGAATCCACTGCGGCCACCACGCGATGCTGGCGCTGCTGCGGCGGCGGCGCCACACGCGGCACGGTGATGGAAAACATGCTGCCACTGCCGACATAACTACGCACGTCCAGCTCGTGGTCCAGTAGACGCGAGATGCGCTGGCAAATCGACAGGCCCAGACCCAGACCCTGCTCGCCCCAATCGAACGGCTGCTGATAGCGCTGGAATTCCTCGAAGATCTGCCGTAGATGGTGCTGTGGAATGCCAGGACCGGTGTCCCAAACCTGCAGCTCCAGCGCCGTGCCACGCCCGCGCATGCCAAGAACGATGCGGCCCTGGCGGGTATAACGCAGTGCGTTGGCGAGGAAGTTCTGCAGCACGCGGCGCAGTAAACGGCGGTCGCTACGCACCCAGCGCGGCCGCGCATACACGCGCAAGCGCAGGCCACGGCTGGCAGCCACCGGGGCGTATTGCGCGGCCAATTCGCGCAACAACGCGCTGGCATCGACATCCTCGATGGTCGGGCGCAAACCGCCGGCATCCAGCCGCGATACGTCGAGCAAACCATCCAGCAGTTCTTCGGCGGCGCGCAACGAGGCATCCACGCGCTCGGCCAGATGGCGTTGTTCCTCGCTCTGGTGAGCAGCATCGCGCAAAGCCGAGGCGAACAACCGCGCAGCGTTGAGCGGCTGCAACACGTCATGGCTGATCGCGGCCAGGAAGCGGGTTTTGGACTGCTGCGCCAATTCGGCTTCGCGCGAGCGCACAGCCACGCGCTGCTCCAAGGTTTCGTTGGCCTCCAGCAGAGCCTGCTCGGCGCGCTTGTAGTCGGTGATGTCGTTGTAAGTGGTGATGTAGCCACCACCTGGCAACGGCTGACCGCGCATCTCGATCACCGTGCCGTCGTGGTGGATGCGCTCGAACACGTGCTTAGTCCCGGCACGCATATGCGCGAGGCGACGACTGATCTGTTCCTCGACCTGGCCACCGACCAGTTGGCCGCGCTCGGCGTTGTAGCGGATCAGGTCGGCCACCGGACGGCCCACGTAGAGCATGCCGTCGGAATATCCGAACAGGTGTTGGTAGCGCCGATTCCACGCGACCAAGCGCATCGACGGATCGACCACGCTGACCCCGGCGCTGATGTTCTCCAGCGTGGTGGACAGGATCTCGCGGTTGAAGCGCAGTTCCTGACCAGCCTGGTCGAGGACCGCCACCACCTCGCCCAGATCCATACCCGAGCCGCGCAGCAGGCTGGTCAGCACCAGGCGCGCGGAGGCCGCGCCGATCGAAGCGGCAAGCAGACGTTCGGTAAATTGCACCCAGGCACGGTCGGCCACTGCGTTGGGCTGCGGTTCGCACCCAAGCAGCTGCGCTTGTTCGGCGAAGGCGCGGCGTGCATGACGTTCGCCGACCATACGCTCGGCCAGCGTCTGCAGATCGACCACATGCACCTGCCCAAGCCAGTCGTCGGCCACCGCCGGACGTTGCGCATACGGGTCCAGGAACGGTGCGGTGCGCAGTTGCTCGTCCAGACCCGGACGCCAGCGTGCCGACACCAGCATCAGCGTGCCGAGGTTGATCAGCAGCGACCAGAATGTGCCGTGTGCCAACGGATCCCAGCCACGCAAACCAAACAGTTGCTGCGGCCGCAACCAAGCGATGCCGAACAGGCCATCATGCAGCCAGGCCGACCCCAGCCAGCCGGACTGGGTCAACGCCGGTAGCAGCAGGGTATAAAACCATGTAGCGAAACCCAACACCATGCCGGCCTCCACGCCCTTGCGGCTGGCCCCACGCCAGTACAGCCCGCCAATCACCCCGGGCGCGAACTGCGCCACTGCGACAAACGCCATCAATCCATACGAAGCCAGGGTGCTGTCGTTGCGACTGGTGCGGTAGTAGCCGTAGGAGATCAGCGCCAAAAGCAGGATCGCCATGCGGCGGATCCACAGCACCCGCGAGGCGACATCGGCGCCGACAGCCTGGTGCCCGCGACGACGCAGCAGGAGCGGCATCACCAGATCGTTACTGATCATCGTCGCCATTGCGATGCTGGACACAATGACCATGCCGGTCGCGGCCGAGAACCCGCCCACATAGGCGGCCAGCGCCAGCGCGGTGCGGTTGTGGGCAAGCGGCAGCGCCAACACGATGCTGTCGTCAGCCACGTCACTACCACCGAACAGGGCCACGCCGGCCGCCGCGATCGGCACCACCATCACCGAGATCAGCACGAGGTACAGGCCGAACAACCAGCGCGCCTTGCGAATGTCGCCGACATCGCTACATTCCAGCACCGCCACATGGAACTGACGAGGCAGACACACCAATGCCAGGAAACTGAGCACGGTCTGCGAGATAAAGCCAACCGACGGCGTGTTCTGGAACAGCGTGCGCGCAGAATGCAACACTTGGCCAGCGTCGCGCGCGGACAACCACACGTAGGCGAATACGCCCACCGCCACGATCGCCAACAGCTTGACCATCGATTCCAGCGCGATCGCCAGCATCATGCCGTGGCGATGTTCAGTGGCGTCCACCTGGCGCGTACCGAACAAGGTGGCGAACAGCGCCATCAGCAACGCCACGTATAGTTCCGGATCCTCATAAAACGGCACGCCAGCGCTGGACTGACCGCTGAGTACCTGCAGACTCATCGCCACTGCCTTGTACTGCAGGGCCAGGTACGGCACCACCCCGACCAACGCGATCGCCGCCACCAGCGCGGCCAGACGCCGCGAGCGGCCGTAGCGCGAGGAGATGAAGTCGGCGATGGACACCGTATTCTGGCTACGCGCAATCAACGCCAACCGCTCGATGATGCGCCAACCGAACAGCAGCAGCAGCAGCGGCCCCAGATAGATCGGCAGATAGCCGATGCCGTGGCGCACCGCGCTGCCGACCGCGCCGTAGAACGTCCACGACGAGCAGTACACCGCCAGCGCCAAGCTGTACACCACCGGGCGTAGCCAGGGCCGTTTCGGGTACAGCGGTCGGCGGTCGCCCCACCACGCCACCGCGAACAGCAGCGCCGCGTAGCCCGCCGACACCAGCAACAGGATCCAACTCGAAACCAAAGGCGAGTCCCCGCGACGATGCGCGCAGTCTAGCCGCTATCGCTCGACCCGCGCACGGTCGGCACGGATGCGATGGCACTGGCGCCACGCCTCTACTCCCACGCAAGCGGGTCTCGGAGCGCCGCTGCTACGGAGCCCGAGCGGACACCGTAGCAGCGGCACAACCACGGCTCGGGCTAAGATGCGGGCGGTGAACGTCTACTCCCGCCACCGCTGATGTCCTGCCCACCGACCGAATCGCGGACCACGCATCTGCAGCAGCAAACACTGCGCCTGCAAACGCAGTTGCAGCAGCTGCAAGCGCGTCAGGCGCAGGCCGACGCGCAAGTACAGGCGCAGTTGCCGGCGGTGGAATTGGCGGTCGCGACGATTCAGCGGCATTTCGCCACACATGCCGCGCGCGCCAGGACTGCGGCAATGCAGCGCGCACGCCGACGTGCCTGGGGTCCGGCGCTGCTGCTGCGTCCGTTTCTGCCGGATATCCGCTGGCGCCTGGCCCTGCTCGGCGTGCTGCTGCTGATACTGCCGTGGATGAGCGCACGATGGTTCGGCGCGAACCAGGCTGCTCTGGAAGGATGGCGCCAGCTCGGCGCGCACGGCCACATCCTGCCACTGCTGGAATGCGCGCTGCCTTCGTTGCTGCTGTACGCCGTGTTGGTGGTGGGTGGCGCGCAACTGCTGGCCTGGCACCACAGCTACGACGAACGCCTGCTGCTGCGGCGATTCGCACGCATGCCGCTGGCGCTGGCGCAGGTCGGCGACGTGGCGCAGCGCACGCCAACCGCGGCTTACCCGGTGACCCGCGCACCATGGCCGCAATCCAACCTATACGGCCACTGGCAGATCCCCGCCACGCACGGCGACGTGTCCGGCGCACGCCTGCTGGCCTTGCACGACGCCGCGATGGAACCGCGCCTGCATGCGCTGATCGTGCTGCCCGACGCCACCCATGCCGCCGCGCTGATTGCCTTCGACGCCGACCTGCAAGCCACTGCATCGGCCTCCCTGCACGCCATGGCCGTGGCCTTGGCGACCGACGCGGCGGCCGAGGCCGCGCCGATCGGCGCACTGCATGCATGCGTGCAAGCATGGGACGCGGCACGCAGCCAGCAGCGCGCCGTGCAACAACGCCTACAGAGCATGGACGCGGTGCAGCGCCACTGGACCGACGTCGCGCTGCCCGATGCCTGTCTGGACGAGATCCTGAAACTGGTCGATCTGTTCGTCTCCGGTCGTGCTCCCGCGCCGAAGGGCATCCTGCTGCACGGGCCGCCGGGCACCGGCAAGACCCTGATCGCACGCAAGCTGGCGCAGCATGCCGGCTGCCATGTCGAAGCACTGGGCGTGGCCGATCTGAAAGCCGCGCATGTCGGCAATACCGGACCCAAGGTGCAGGCGATCTGGCAGCGCTGCCGCGACAACGCGCCAGCGATCCTGTTTATCGACGAATGCGAGAGCGTGTTCGCGCGACGTGGCGGTGCCGACAGCGACAGTTTCGGCGCCGAACTGGTGCAGACCTTCCTCGCCGAATGGGATGGCTTCCACTCCGCGCCTGGACAGGTGCTGGTGATCGGCGCCAGCAACCGCCCGGCGCTGCTCGACGAGGCAGTGATGTCGCGCTTCACCGCCAGCATCGCCATTGGCCTGCCCGACGCGGCGGCGCGCACGCGCATTCTCGGTCACGAACTGCAACGCGCCGGCTTTGCGCTGACCTTGGATCCGCACGTCATCGCCGACAGCACCGGCTTGTCCGGCCGTGATCTACATACCCTGGTCGCGCGGGTGGCGGCCGAATGCGTGGATGGCGCATTGGACAACGCGATGCTGCTGACCCAGCTGCGGGCGCTGCGCGGCAAGGGTTCCACCCAGGTCGCGGCACTGGACTGGGACGATATCGTGCTGCCACCGGCCGCGCTTGAGGAGTTCGTTGCCCTGGGCAAGGAACTGCGTAACGCCGAGCAGCTCGCCGCACTGGGCGTGCCCGTGCCGCGCGGGATTCTGATGTCCGGCCCGCCGGGGACCGGCAAGACACAGGTCGCGCGAATCCTCGCCAACCAATCGGGCCTGGCCTTCATCGCCCTGACCAGCGCCGACCTCAAGGCCGGCTACCTGGGCCAGTCCGGCCAGCGCGTGCAGGCGGCATTCGCGCGGGCGCGGGCGCAAGCACCGTGCATCGTCTTCATCGACGAACTCGACATCCTCGCCCCCGCGCGTGGCGCCGAGAGCGACGATGCGCTGACCCGCGAGATCGTCGGCCAGTTGCTACAGGAATTGGACGGCGTCGCCAGTCACACCGGGGAAGTGTTTCTACTGGCCGCGAGCAACCATGCCGATGCGATCGATCCGGCGCTGCTGTCGCGCCTGGACCGGCACATCCCCATCGCGCTGCCCGACCGCGCCGCGCGCACCGCCATCGTCGGGCGCCTGTTGCGCGGCAAGCCGCTCGCGTTCGATGCGGACGCGGCGGCGGCCTGGGTCGCCGAGCGCAGCAAGGGCCATTCCGGCCGCGACCTGCACACCTGGATCAGCCGCGCGATGCGCTGCGCCGCGCGCCGCGCGCTACAGGAAAGCGACGATGCCGCCAGCACCCGGCTGCAATGGGACGACCTGGTCGCGACCGCCAACACCGCGCCGATGTAAGCCGCATAGCGTTCCGGTCCCGCGCGATCGTTCTCTCTCGCACGAGCTCACCCAGGCGGCAAACGCACCTCGACCACATAGTGGCGGCCAGCCTCGATCTCGACGATCCGTGGTTCTTCCAACAGCCGTCCATCCACGCGCACCTGCGGCGCGAGGCAGTCTGCGGCGCGCTGCATCCGCACCGCGAACAGCGCACCGCGAAACCGCCGCTGCACCTGCGCCTGCGGCCAATGCGACGGTAACTGCGGACGCACGCACAGCGCATCGCCGTCGCCCTTCAGCCCGAACAAGCCTTCGATCAGACAGCGGTACAACCATGCCGCCGTGCCGGTGTTGAACAGTTGACTGGAGCGGCCGGCGGTGCGCGGCAAGGAGCGCCAGGCGCCGCGATAGTAGTTGGGGACGAACACCGGCAGTTGCCCGCGCTGCAGATAATCGGCCAGCTCCGGGCCTGGAATCATCGCGCGCAGCACGCGCCAGGCACGGTCGGCGTCGCCGATCGCATACAACGCGTGCAAGTAGAACGCGGCGGCATGGTTGTAGACCGCGCCGTTCTCGGCCGAGCCAGGATACTTCTGGGTCAGCCGGCCCACGTCCTCGCGCATCGCCTTATAGGGCGGGTCCAGCATGACCGGCCCATAGGGCGTGTCCAACTGCGCGTCGATCGCCTGCAACAGGCGTTGGCGCTGTGCCGCATCGGCGGTGCCGGCGAGCAGCGCCCAGCTCTGCGGATTGAGATAGATGCGGCCTTCTTGGTCGTCCTTGATGCCGAAGCGCACGCCATCGTCGGTGATGCCGCGCGCATACCAGTCGCCATCCCACAGCTCACGGTTCACCGCGACATTGAGCTCGGCCGCACCCGCGCGCCACTGCGCCGCCGACACGGTGCGGCCATGTTGCGCGCAGATCCGCGCCCACAGTTGCAACGCATGCGCGGTGGCCACCGACAACCAGCCGGACACGCCACGGCCACGATAGCCCACCATGTTCATCGGATCGCACCAGTCGCCCTGCGCGATGTAGCTCAGACCGCGCGCATCGCGCGCGCCGAGCAGCCAGCGCATCGCCGCGTCGACCCGCTCGGCGACGCTGAGGCTGACACCATCGGCCGTGGTCACGTCCGCGTGCAGCAGTGCGCTATCGCCGGTCTCGTCCAGATAGGCCGACAGGAACACCGGCAACCACACGCAGTGGTCGGTATGCGGCACCTGATTGATGTACTTCAGTTCCGCGCCCTCGACCAGCAGGATGCCATCCGGCATCGCCCCGCTGCTTTCCTGCTGCGACAACGCATGCAGCAGCGCGGCGCGTGCCGTGTGCGGGCGCAGATAGCTCATGCCCATGTGGTCTTGCAGATAGTTGCGGGTCTGCGGGTCGGTGCTCAGACGGTTGACGTCGCCGTGATAGAACACTTGTCGCGGCAGCCAGTGGTTGGTCAGGTTGTCCAAGTGCGGATCGGGCGTGGCGATGTGCAGACAGCCAACCGCCTCGGCCAGATAGGCGCGGTAATCCGCCGCCGCCGTGGCGAACCCCTGCGCCGACAGGTAGCGCGCGCGCAAGTCGGCGATCTCCGCCGCGTCCGTGGCCGGGCCGAATAGAAAGCGCAGCGTCTGCGCCTGCTGCGGCACCAAGCGCATGCGGTACTGCAAGGCCGCGGTCGGCAATTCGTAGTGTGCCTCGCTGCCGCCCAGACGCGGCTGCATCACCGCACTCGGCGCATGCAGGCCACCTTCGCCCTCGAACGCCGACTGCCGCGCCTCCCAGGCATCCGGCGTCTGCTCGTGCAGTAAAAAAGTGCAGTCCTTGAAATCGCGATGGCGGAAATAATCCTCCACTTTTTGATAACCGGTGACGCTGCGACAAACGATGCCGCCCAGATCGGCGCGGTATTCGCCGCTCTGGTACATCCACGACATGTAACCGACCGGAAAGTACGCATACAGCGCGAGCCGGCGCGCACGCCCATCCAGATTGCGCACCTGGCACTGCCACAGCTCCACTGGATCGTCCACCGGCAACTGCAGGCGCAGCTCCACCTCGATGTCGGCATGACGCACGCACCAGACCACATCGGCTTGACCAGCCGAGAAACAGAACGCCTGCGGCATCGCCCTGACCGGCTCGTAGGGCACCGAATACAGCGCGCCACTGTCCTCGTCCTTGAGGTAGAAGAAGCGTCCGGGATGGTGCGCGTAGTACGGCTGCTCCGGCTGCATGAAGGTCTTCGCCTCCAGGATCGGCGCATGCGCGTACTTGGTCGGCTCCGGCTGCATGAACTGCGCGGTGGCGTAACCGCGACAGGTCACATGGATCATCATCCGTCGGTTCCACAGGAAGCCGCCGGCGTTGGGTAGCGCCGTCGGGCTGTACAGCGCATAGCGCTCGCCGTCGGCGCTGGGTGCGAGCAGCGACGTCGTGTCTTGCCGCGGATCGTGCGCGATGTTCATCGGTCAACCTCCCCCGCCGCACGCTTGCGCGCGGCCAAATCGTCTTGGATGCGGCGTAGCGCGGCATCGTCCAGCGGATAGAAGCGCATCGTCCACGCCGCCAGCAACGCGATCGCGCCAGGAATCACCGTCAACAACAACGCGATGCCCCGTTGCGAGGCATCGCTCTGCACCTGATTGGCGACATAGCCCATCGCCGCCAGCATCCAGGCGATGCAGGCCGAGGCCAGCGCAGCGCCAAGCTTTTGCGAGAACGTCGCCGCCGAGAACGTCATCGCGGTGGCGCGACGCCCGGTCTTCCACTCGGTGTAGTCGGCGCTATCGGCATACATGGAGAACGCCAGCGGCGATTTCGGCCCCAACGCCAGGCCCACCAACAGATTGATCGCGAACAGCACCCAGATCGCCTTGCGCGGGACGAAGAACATCGCACAACTGAGCACGCCGGCGCTGGTCATCAACCAAATCATCAAGCGCCGCTTCTCGCACCAGCGGGTCAACAGCGGCGTGGCGGCCGCACCCAGCGCCAACGCCACCGAATAGCCGCCGAGGAACCAACCGGCCAGATCCGGACGGCCAACGTAATATTTGAGGTAGTACACACCGGCACCGCCGCGCATGACGATGGTGACCATGATGATCAATGCCAACGCGAACAACACCCGCCACGGCCGATTGCGCAGCAGATCGGCGATATCCTGCAACACTGGCGCGCGCGACTGCGACAACGGCTGCAATCGTTCGCGCGTGCTCGCGAACACGATCGCGAACGACGCCGCGGCCACCGCGCCGTACAGCAGCATGGTGCATTGCCAGCCCCGCGCGTCGTCGCCGTTGCCGAACCAGCGCACCAGATCCAGCGTGGCATAGTTGACCAGGCAGGTGCCGACGAACGCGGCGATGAAGCGGACGCTGATGAGCGTAGTGCGTTGCTGACTGTCGGCGGTCATCACGCCCGACAGCGCCGAGTACGGAATGCTAAGCACGGTGTACATCAGCATCATCAGCCCGAAGGTGACATAGGCCCAGAGCAGGCGACCGCCCGTGTCCAACTCCGGCGTGGTATAGGCCAGCACCGCACTGCCCGCCATTGGCAACGCCGCGAACAGCAAATAGGGTCGGAACTTACCCCAGCGCGTGCGGGTACGGTCGGCGATCGCGCCCATCAACGGATCGCACACCGCATCCACCAGCTTGGTCACCAACAGCATCGTGCCCACCGCGGCCGCCGGCAGGCCCATGGTATCGGTGTAGAAGATCAGCAGGAATGCGGAAATATTGGCCCAGTAAAGGTTGAACCCCATGTCGCCGATGCCGTAGCCGAGTGTCTCGGACCAGCGCAGCGGCGCGTCGGTGCGTTGCGATGAGAGGGACATCGGCGATCCTGGATTGACGAACATGCGATGATTCGATGAAACGACGCTGCAGTTTCCAGCATGCGCGATGGCGTGCCGACGCTACACCAGCTTACGCACCCCGCCAGCGCATGCGGCATAGCAAAGACATCGCCAGGTATAACGACACGTGATGGACCCGACACCGCCTCCACGACCACCTGCTGCCGCCCTCATCGTGATGGGCGTGGCGGGCAGCGGCAAGACCAGCGTCGCGCAGGCACTGGCCGCGCACTATCAGATGACGTTCCTGGACGCTGACGACGTGCATAGCGCCGAAGCCAAGGCGCAGATGGCCCGTGGCATTCCGCTCAGCGACGCGCAGCGTGCGCCCTGGGTCGCGGCGCTGGCGACGCGACTGCGCCAGTCCCACGCTGTCGGCGACGGCATCGTGTTGGCTTTCTCCGGCTTGCGCCGCGCGCACCGTCAACAGCTACGCGACAGCGGAGTTCCGATGCGCTTCGTGTTTCTGCACGCGGCCATGAACGTGATCGCCGCGCGTCTGGCCGCACGCAGCGGCCACTTCATGCCGCCGACGCTGTTGCAAAGCCAGATCGACGCACTGGAATCCCCCGTTGACGAGGCGGACGTGATCGCGGTGAATGTGGATGCGCCATTTGTCAACGTGGTGGATGAGGTCATCGCACGACTGGATTCAACGGGCGTCATCGGCTAGCCGACATCCCGCATCCGGAGTCGCGGCCCGATGTGAAGATGCTGGTCTGACGGCGAACAATGGGGTCATAGCAGACCCGTAGTAAATCACTCTGACCCCTTTTTGCCCGTGGCATTCTTCATGTTTATTGCCCATTCATCAAACTCATTGCTGAGCAGGAAAGCAGCAATCTTTTATTTTGCATTGAGGATCATTCCCTCGTCCTGAGATCGCTTTGCCCAATCTATGGGGTATAGCCACCTCGGGTAATGTCCACCGCGTCAGCTCTGATGCTCAGGCTATCTGCCATTTTCTTCAACAATGCGCAATGCAAATCGCGGTATCCCAAGTCCCAATTTTGTGCATTTTGATCGGTGCGTTCCGCCCCCAATTGAGCAAGGAAGTTTTGCCACGCGTCCATGACCTCTTTTTCATCATGAAACTCTACCTGCACAAGGTTGAGTGTGCCCCCCCCTAAGAACATGCGCATCGTAAAGTAGAGACTTCGCCGGCATGGGCCCCCGTCATCACGAGGAGTCAAGCGATGAAGAAGTCACGGTTTACCGAGGAGCAAATTGCCTATGCGCTCAAGCAGGCCGAGTTGGGGATGGCGGTCGGTGAGATCTGTAGGAAGATGGGAATTGCCGAGGCCACGTTTTACGTATGGCGGAAGAAGTACGGTGGTCTGGGGCCGTCTGAGCTCAAGCGCTTGCGACTGCTGGAGGAGGAAAACCGCAAGCTTAAACAGCTGGTGGCCGACCTAAGCCTGGATAAGGCGATGCTGCAGGAGGTCGTCACAAAAAAGCTCTAAGGCCTGCCCAGCGACGCACCTGGATAGGCCAGCTACGTTGTGTGCCGACGCCCGGCGTCCCCAACCGCCCGGGCAACTCAAGCGCTTGCCGATACAGTCGCTGGCGCTGGCGACGACCACAGGGCTCCATTAACGAGTTTCACTACACGACCCGCACTCGCGATGGTCTCTGGGCGATGTGCAATGATGATCCTGGTCAACTCCAGGTGTTTTATCGCGTCATTGACCGCGGATTCATTGGCGATATCCAGGTGACTCGTCGCCTCGTCGAGTACCAAGATAGATGGCCCCCCATAAAGCGCTCTAGCCAAAAGAATCCTCTGGATCTGTCCACCGGAAAGACCTGCACCGATATCCCCCACGATAGTGTGATACTGCATGGGCATTTCTTCAATCTCCTTACTGATGGAAGCAAGCCGTGCGCACTCATACACGCGCTCCATATCTGGCTCGGGATGGAAGAAAGCGATATTGTCCGCTAGGGAGCCGGCGAACAGAGTGTCGTTCTGCATCACCGTCCCCAAGAGTTTGCGGTACCGCAACAGACCAAAGCGATTTATTGGGATGCCATTTATTATTATCTCCCCACTGGTCGGCTCTAACAGTCCAAGCAATAGCTTGACCAGAGTGGTCTTGCCAGAGCCAGACGGGCCCATAATGGCGACAGACTCCCCGTAAGCCACCTTGAGATTCAAATCGCGCAATACGTCCCTCTCGCCCTGTGAGTAGCGAAAGCTGACGTTGCGCAGCTCAAGTTCGACATTGTCCAAGGGCGCAGACCGATCAAGCTGGCTTCTTGACTCCTCGGCTGGCGTCATCACGATGTCCGCTACTCGAGCGCCGTGCAATGAAAGCATCCTGGCCTCGAACAGCTTATCGACAAGGCTCGCCATCCGTTGACTGAACTGATCCTTATAACTGATGTACGCAAACAACATTCCGACAGATAAATTCTTTTCAATAACAGCCAAAGCACCCAGCCAAATAACAGCAATCCTTTCCACATTGAAAACCAGGCCATTAGCAGACTGATGCAGGATTGAGATGCGCGATATATTGAGATCCGCATTGAATTGATCGGCCAACGCATTCGCCCAGATGTTGCGCCTCACTTCGCCGCGACCGAAGATCCGAATACTCTGAATACCTCGGACTGATTCCATGAAATTCTGCTCCTGATGGGCAGCATGAATGATCTGCTCCGACGTGGCGTTTCGCAGACGTCCGAAGAACACTAGGCGGAGTAGCAGATACAGCGTCACCGCACCCAGCGTCACCAGTGCAAGGCGTCCGCTGTAGATGAACATCATCACCAAAGTGCCAATCGCCATCAATCCATCGAGTACCACCTCAACGAACTGCGTCGTCACGATTCGCTGCATTGCCAGAATCGAATTGAATCTGGACACGATATCGGCCGTACTTCTCTTTTCGAAGTAAGGCAGTGGCAACTTCATCAGGTGCGAGAAAGCATTCCCAAGCCACTGAAAATTGAAGCTGGTGGATAGTGCCGTTGTCGCCCAGGTCCGCGCCATGGTGAAGACCGCCTGCATCATCACCAAAAGAATGAATCCGATGCCTAAAACCGATATAAGGCCAAGGTCTCCATTGACCAGCGCCTCATCGACGGTCCATTGCAAATAGAACGGCAAGACGAGCATGCACGCCTGGATTGCCAAGCCAAGGCACACCACTTTCGCCAAACCCCGCCGGAGCCCGATAACTCGCCCCATCAGGTCGCGAATGCGATAGGTCTGCACCTCCTTGACCGGCACAAAATCGCTACTGGGAGTCAGCTCAAGTGCAACGCCGGTAAACGCCTTGCTCACCTCGCGCATCGGCACGTGGCGGCGCCCGGTGGATGGATCGTGGATAACGATTCCATCGCGCAGCACGCGCTTCAGTACGACAAAGTGGTTGAAATTCCAGTGCAATATGCAGGGTGTTGCCAGATCCGAAAGATCATCCAAATCCAGACTTAAAGCGCGCGCTTTCAACGAGCAGGATTCGGCCATATCGACGAGACCGAGCATGGTGACCCCTCGAATGGACGTGGGGAACCTCTTGCGGAGGCTCTGCAGGTCCAGCTGATGTCCCCAGTAGCACGCGATCATGGCCATGCAGGCGATCCCGCACTCGCTGGCCTCCGCTTGAAGGGTCACCGGCAGCACGCGCCCCTTACAAAGACCGACCCTCAGGCGATCCATCATCTCGATTCAAGCCTCTTCAGAGTCGTCCAGTCACGGTAAACAGCGGATCGAGAATCCATTCATATAACTTTCGTTTCTCCAGGTTGACGCTTCCTTCGACAAGCATCCCCGGCCTCAAAGGCACCTCTCTGCCGTACACCCTGACGGTCGGAGACCCGATATCGATGCGAACCCGATAGAGAGGCTCCGCCCCCGACTTCATTAGGCTTGCCGGAAGCCTGACCTCCTCGACTCGCATCGTGGATCGCGAAATCGCCTTGACCCGACCTTTCTGCTGGCCGAACTTCTGGTATGGGAACGCAGAATACCGCAACGACACATCCATCCCCTCGCGCATCAGTCCCACCGCCTGCGACGGTGCATACATCTCGACCTCAAGCGGACGGTCTTCGGGTATCAGCACAGCCAATGGCAGTAGCGCACCCACCCCCTGGCCCGCAGCAACATTGACCGTCCCGACAACGCCATTCCCAAGCGCGCGGACCACGACAGTGCGGGTACCCGTGCTTTCGGTCAGTTGCTGATCCAGTTCAAACGTCTTCCGCTGCAGATCGAGCGAGTCGAGTTTGGACTGCTCCATTTGGCTCTGCATGTCGGACGCCAGGGAACTGCGTTCCCTGCGCAATCGCTGGATTTGCCGACGGATGTCCACCAGCTGCTGTTTTTTTCCCAGAAGATCCAGATGTTTTTCGCGAACAGCAATGCCTGACACATACTTGGAACTTTCCAGATCCGAATAGGTCCTCGAAGTCTGCTCGGCAAGCGCGATGACCTGCACCTGCAACTGCTCCTGCTGGGAAGCCGCGCGAACCTCTTCGTCGTAATCGCCAAGCCGCTCCAACATCGAGGTCTTCAGCAGCTCAGCTTTCCGTTGACGCTCTGTTGTCTCTCTTTTCAGACTCTGACGGCGTTCATCGAGGAGTTCGGGAATCGCACCATCGCCGCCTTCAAGGCGTGCATTGCCGAGCGACTCCGACAACATGAACATGGCTTGCCCGGCGTGCACTTGCTCGCCTTCCCTCACCAAGACCCTGGAGACGCTCCCTGCGGAGGGTGCTATGACCGACACGGTTCCGCCTGCAGGGACAACCACGCCCTGCCACTGCACCTTCCGTGACGTGCTGAACGTGGCAAGAAACAGCAGGATCAGCGCGACGATCAGCACGCCTGCCAACGCCATCCCTCCGGCGAGCCGATCTCCAAGCAGAAGCACCGTGCCGTAGGACTTTGGCTCCGTCGATGCGGCGAGCGCCTGATGGCGAAACATCCCGCGGGAACTCTTCTCCGCTCTACCAGGCGCATCTTGATCCATGATCTGTCTCTTCCCTATCAACTACCTACTCGCAGCAGAGTTCCCCGGGAAACTCTGGATGACATCGCCCTTGTCATCGATGAAGTCCAACGATGCCTTGCCGCCAGGCGCGACGGACATAATGATCCTGGGCCTTCCCGCCTCGTCCGCGAGGATGACGGCGGACGACTTTCCACGCGTGCGCCCAACAAAGAGCCTCTGGGTCTGCTGACCGCCTGCCTCCTTCCATTGCTTCAACAGCGCATCCTTCTCCACACCTTTCGGGGCAGCCAAGTATTTCTCATACAACCCCTTGTATTGCCTATAGAGACCGCGATCGAATACGGAAAGACCCGTCTCCATGAGCCCACCCTCCTCGTAATGATGCAGGGCCATCTGCTGATCTCCGCCATACCGATCCATGGAGAGATGCACGCCGCCATTTGGCTTGCCGTCCTTATCGATATAGCCGTCATAGATCAGCCCGCCGACCTCGTCGCCTACGCCATTGTAGAACAACATCCCAGGCATCTTGCCGCGATCGCTTTTCCCGACCTTTCCATCCGTCACAGGATCCGGCAGAAATCCGCTTGCCGCCAAGACCATGGATTTCGATCCATCGCGGTTGACGATATTGATGCGATTGACATCAATTTCGGAGAAGACCTCCCTGCGAACCGGACTACGCGCGCCCATCATCATAAACATCAAAGGCAGCGCCAGCGCCACAGCCAAGAACGCCTTCAAAATCCGATTCTGCGTGCGCAGCTGGGCAACGACATCCGCCTCGCCCCGACCTCCACTTTTCCTGTATACCATGGACACACCCCTAGTTTGTCGCCAGTATTTCATCTAGCATAAGCACTTCATTCTTCTTTTCACAAGCCAGGCGATCCAGATAAGAAATGATGCCCGCGCCTCCACTCGCCAGCGAGCAACTTATCTTCGGCGAGTTCCCGCCAGGAAAACATATCCCAGAATCCTTTTCTATCTTGAAAAGATTCAAACCGCTGGCAACCCGCCATGCCAAGCGCCGGTAGCTATCATCCTCTAGGAATTGCGCGGCGTCCAGAAGATAATGCCCGATCCCGGAAAGTCCAAGAAACAGATCACCGCTCATCGTGTACTTCTGGGCAACCGACGCCTTAACCTGATCGACAAACATCTTGTATTTTTCCTGCCGGGTAATGGCGTACATGCGCACCGCAACGGATGCCACGCCGGCGGTGCCTGCGCTGAGATAGGGATACAGAATACGATTTTCCGGCACGGTGTCACTCGAAAATCCTACAGCGCCATTGACAGTGCGCCCATGGGAGATATCGTAATCCAAACCCTGCATTGCGAGGCTAATGTAAACGTTTTTCCCCGTGGCTACGCCTAAGTAAAGCAAGAACAAGGCGATACCCGAGGCTCCAGTGTGAAGGCCAAGTCCAGTATAACCATGGGCATCCAGGTTCCAGGCGACCCCGGGCTCCTGAGCAACACCTGTCGCCAGCAACGCTTTACCTACTTTTTCCGCCTCTTCCAAGTGTTTGGCGTCCTTGTTGGTAAGCCAAAGTTTGAGGCAGGTCAAACCATAACCGGCATAACCATACCCTAACGACATGTTCTCGTGCAGTAAGTGGTGCTCGGCCGCTCGCGCCAACACGCGTTCGGACTCGTCAGTCAAGCCAATCGCGCACTGAACCCACGCCATGCCGCACAGGCCATTAAGCAAACCTGGCAGATGGTTGCCCTTGGTCTCCGAACGCGCCATCCACTCCTTCAAATTGACCGGAACGTTCTTTTCAACCTGTTGCCAGGCAAGCGCGACTCCTGCAACGCCATGATCGACTGCAATGAGATCCACACTCTGCGCGCCCAACGGGAATGGGCGCCACGGATGATCCATCGACATCACGTTGCGCATGTAATCCATCGCTTTCCCGACCACTTGCGCGACATTGGGACGGTGCGAATCCATCGATTCGATCGAAAACTCTGTCACCCGATCCAGGCTGATCGACTCGAGCAGTCGCCGACACTCCCGCAGGTCGGCGCAGGGATCTCGCAGCAGCGACTCGATACATGTCTTAAACGCGCGCGGTAGGCCAACATCAACCATCAATTCGGCAAGTATCCGCTCGGGATACTCTTTCACGATGTCCAGCGATACCGAGCTTGGTGCCAGCAGCGCCAGCAAAACGCAACCCAGCGCATAGAGATCGTCAGATGCCTGAGCAACTTCTCGCTCACGACGATCTGGGGCGCCGAATCCAGGAGTGTAGATATTGATATTCTGGTCAATTCCCACTTGGAGCGCGCCTTCAAAGTCGATGAGGCGCAATGTCAAAGATTCTGGGTCGATAATGATATTATTGGTCGAGATATCGCCGAATACGATGCCTTCGGCATGAAGCAACCGCACCTTCTCTATCAGATCGGCACCAATGGCTGCCGACTGCTGCAACCATGTTCTGACATCGGCTTGAGAAGATCCTGGATACAGCGACTTTGTTGCGTCAAGGCAGTATTCCCTGAGTGTTTTCCCCGCGATCTTCTCCTGGACGAGGAATGTATGCTCCCACTCGACAAACAAGCCGAGCGGGCGCGGCGCGATGCCACTCCCTTCCAGGACATGCAGAATTCTTTGTTCCTTCCTGAGACGACTCAATGGGTCCAGTCCGTTGATCTCCGCATCGACATGCGGACGCGCTTCCTTTATTACCACCGAAAGACCGTCGGTTACGCGCCGTCCTGCATATACACCACCAGCATTGGAGAACTTGAGCACAGACTCAATTGAATACTCATCACCGAATAAGACATCCGCAACTACAGCATCAGCAGGTTCGTCGATTTGTCCCCAGCGCTTATCGGTCACGAACTCGGGAACGCGAAAGTGAGGGATGCGCTGATCTTCCACCAAACGGAAGCCTTCATCCAGAATCATGCTCTTCTCTCGGCCATGAAAATCACGGACAGTGAAGGCGCGAAATCCGCCATATCGATAGAACACCGCACCAGAATCCTTGTATTGCCTGTCGGACAGGATGTAAGGACCTTGAATATCCTGGAGCGTTCGGTACAGCGACTCAATCAGACCCTCGAATTTTTCGATGCTGGCTGGATAGATCGTCATGAACTTTCCGCCCGACTGCCTTGCCGCTGACTTGGAAAGCAACTTTCGATGTATGAATTCATCGCTCGCGAACTTGAATTCGGTTCCGTCATCGGTGCAGACGCGCGTCACCCGCTCAAGCACGGTCTTAGCGTCCTTCAATGTGCAACTAATATGGATCTTCCAGCCCTGCGTGAGATACGGAGAGACTGGCGCCACGGCCTGCGTCCAGAAGTAATCGCGTCGTAGCCGCCATAGCGCAGGCAGAAGCGGAACAACGTAATCATGATACGTGGATTTCGGCCTGTATTTATTTAATGGGACGAAAAACTCGGGATGCGCGTTAAGATCCCCAGCATTCTGGTGATTCAAGTTAACCTCGCAGAAATTATGCGCGATGCTAGGCGCCGATATGTTGCGCGCCGCAGATTAAAGATCGGATAGCCGCGCCTATAGGCCCATGGTAAGCAACAAACCGTGCGAACCAGCGGATCGCACGGCCGACTTGCTACATCAAAGCGAGATTAGCGGCTGATTATTCTCCGACGCCTCCAGTGCCGCCGACTTGCCGACAGGCACGACTAATGGTGCTCCACTGGTTACCGGTGACGCCACCGCATTCGGCACTTTGGGTACTCCACGCATCCAGACCCCCGCCGCTCACGCCTTCCAGTTCCTGCAGCGCCAGCACCTTCATCTTGCCGGTAGACTTATCGCTCAAAGCAGACTTATTGCCGAGACTAGAATCGCTTTTCATCGAAACTCCCTTTTAGCTGATTTATCCAACATAGACGCGATTAATACACTCCAATGAGTTACAGAATAAGCAACTGCAACTCCCACGTAGAGATACCGAAGCAAACACACACCGTCAAGATTACATGAATGGCGAATTCAGCTCCGATTCACAACGGTGTTGAGGACCTCCTCGGAGAAGACTTCGAGGGGCGTTTTGAATCCGAGTATCTTGCGCGGACGATTGTAGCCGCTGCTCGATCCATCGTAGGTGTGCATCGGTTATGGTGCTGAAATCGGTCTGCCGTGGCAAGTATTGGCGCGTCAACCCGTTGGCATTTTCGTTGGTGCCGCGCCGCCATGCGCAGTACTGATCTGCGAGAAATTAATTTTGGGTCAATCGCACGGCTGGATTCAACGGGCGTCATCGGCTAGCCGACATTGCGCATCCGCAGTCGCGGCCAGATGTGAAGATGCTGGTCTGACGGCGAAAGCCACAGCCATCATCGGGATGACGGCCATGTTTGGTAAACTGGCGCTTCGCCCTTCAAAATGAACCGCCGCCAGGGCGATAGCGGCCTGGATGTCCCCAGCGCCGTGAAGCCGATCGGGAGGAGCCTATGAGTAACACACGTGAACAACTTGTCTTGCCTGGTGGCGGCGACCGCCTGCTGCTGCATTCGTGTTGCGCGCCGTGTTCGGGCGAGTTGATGGAAGCATTCGTCGAATCGGGTATCGATTACACGGTGTTCTTCTACAACCCCAATATCCATCCGGCCAAGGAATACGAACTGCGCAAGCAGGAAAACATCCGCTTCGCCGAACAACATGGCGTGCCATTCGTCGACGCCGACTACGACACCGACAACTGGTTCGCGCGTGCCAAAGGCATGGAGAACGAGCCCGAGCGTGGCATCCGTTGCACCATGTGCTTCGACATGCGCTTCGAGCGCACGGCGCTGTATGCGCACGAACATGGTTTCCCGGTCATCACCAGTTCGCTGGGAATCTCGCGCTGGAAGAACATGCAGCAAATCACCGACAGCGGCATCCGCGCCGCCGCGCCTTACGCTGGGCTGACCTACTGGGACTACAACTGGCGCAAGCACGGCGGTTCCGCGCGAATGATCGAAATCAGCAAACGCGAGCGTTTCTACCAGCAGGAATACTGCGGCTGCGTCTATTCCTTGCGCGACACCAATCGCCATCGCCGCGAACAAGGTCGCGAGCGGATTCGCCTGGGCTTGGTGTTCTACGGCGACAACGAGACTGAGTCGAAATAATCGACAATCGCGCGCCAGCAGGCAGGCGCTGACCGATTCAGTCGGCGCTGCCTCCACGCTCCCGCGCGTGCAGGATCACACCAGCCATGCGACTGGCGATGATCGTTTGAGTCCCCGTTTGCCGATGGCGGAAAACGGGAAGATGCAGCCTCAGTTTACCGAGGACAGATGTTCGATTGCCGCGACACTGCCCAGGCGTTCGCCCAGGCGCTTGAGCAGCGCCAGGCGGTTGCCGCGCAGCGCCGGGTCCTCGGCGTTGACCATCACCCCATCGAAGAACGCATCCACTTGCGGTCGCAGCCGTGCCAGCACATTCAGCACGCTGACGTAATCGCGCTGACGCAGGGCACCGTCGGTCTCGGCGATTGCGGCTTCCACCGCTTCGGCCAGCGCGCGTTCGGCCGGCTCGCGCAGCAGCGATGCATCGACCTGCGCGGGAATGGCGTCCTCGGCCTTGCGCAGGATGTTGCGAATACGTTTGTTCGCGGCGGCCAAGGCGTCGGCTTCCGGCAACGTGGCGAAGGTGCCGATGGCGTCGATGCGACGGTCGATGTCGTAGAGCGAGGCCACTTTCAATTCGGCGACCGCATTGAAATGCGTCGCCGGCACGCCCTTGTCGGCGTAGTAGCCGCGCAGGCGGTCGAGGATGAAGTCGTAGAGCTCCTCAAGCTCAGCAAGCTTGGTGCCACCCACGTTCGGGATCGCGTGGGCCTGCACGCCTGAAGCACGTGCCGTTGCAGCGGCATTTTCAGCCTGCTTGTCTTTCTGTAGCGTTTTTGCAAAAGCAACAGCCTCCAACGCTTGATCAAGAAATGTGCGCAGATTGATATCCAACCCACTCTCGATCACAGTCCGCGCCAGACCCAGCGCATTGCGCCGCAGCGCGAACGGGTCCTTGTTGCCGGTGGGCTTCAACCCCGCGGCAAATCCACCAGCCAGCGTGTCCAGGCGTTCGGCGATGGCCAGCACCTTGCCCAGCGGCGACAGCGCGATATCGTCGCCGGCGAAGCGCGGCTGGTAGGCTTCGTCGATGGCCAGCGCAATCGCGCGCGGCGCGCCGGCGACACTGGCGTAATAACGGCCGGCAATGCCTTGCAGTTCGGGAAATTCGTTGACCATGCGCGATTGCAGGTCGTTCTTGCTCAGTTCGGCGGCGCGGCGCGCCTGCGCCGGATCGGCGCCGACCTGCGCGGCAATCGCCTCAGCCAATGCAGCCACGCGCCGCACCTTGTCGGCAAGGCTGCCGAGCTTGGCCTGATAGGTCACGCCGGCCAGACCCGCCCCCATCGCTTGCAGACCTTGTTTGAGGTCTTCGTCGAAGAAGAACTTGGCGTCGGCGAAGCGCGGGCGGATCACCCGCTCGTAGCCCTTGGCGACTTCGGCGACGTCGCGCGAGACGATATTGGCGATACCGATGAAATGCTCGGTGAGCTTGCCGTCGGCATCCAGCACCGGGAAGAACTTCTGGTTGCTCTCCATCGTTTCGATCAGCGCTTCCTGCGGCACCGCCAGGAACGCCGGCTCGAAACGGCACAGCACCGCCGAGGGCCATTCCACCAGATTCACCACCTGCGCCAGATTGTCCTCGGCGATGCGCGCACGACCACCGGCCTGGCGCGCGGCCTGCTCGACCTCGGCGACGATGCGCGCGCGGCGCACGTCCGCGTCCACCAGCACCTGCGCCGCCTGCAATGCAGCCACGTAATCGCCCGGCTGCGCCAGCGTCACCGGCGCATCGTGCAGGAAGCGATGGCCACGGCTGTGCCGGTCGGCCTGCACGCCGAGCAAGTGCGCGGGCACCACCTCGTTGCCGAACAGCAGCACCAGCCACTGCACCGGCCGCGCGAAACCGTAGTCGTGATCGCCCCAGCGCATCGGCTTGGGAATGGGCATCGCGGCGATTGCTTCGCGCAGGATGTCCGGCAGCAGCGTCGCGGTGCGTGCGCCGGGGTGTACGGCGCGGTGCACGAAGCGCTCGCCCTTGGCGTCGCGGGTGCGCTCCAGCGCGGTCCAGGCGATCCCGGCCTTGGCGGCGAAGCCTTCCAGCGCCTTGGTCGGCTGGCCGTCGGCATCCAGGGCGATGTTGAGGTAAGGCCCGAGGACTTCCGCGCGCTGTTCCGGTTGTTCGGCAGCCACGCCCGGCAGCAGCACCGCCAGCCGGCGCGGAGTGGACAGCGGCTTGGCGTCGCCGCGTTCGACCGCGATGCCGCGCTTGTCCAGCCCGGCGATCACGCCGTCGAACAGCGCCTGCGCCAGGCCCGGCAATGCCTTGACCGGCAGTTCTTCGGTGCCCAGTTCGATCAGCAGGGGATGCATGCTCATATCACGTCCTTCCGAGGCGTCGGCAGTGCGCCGCGCCCAATCGATGTGTCGTTCGGCGTGCCGCGCGCATCGCGGTCATCGCCATGGATCGCCAGCCGCCATCGCCAAGCCAATGGCAGCGGAAAAAAAAGCGCGGCAGGCATACGCCCACGGGACTAGCGCTTCACGCCGGGGAAGCCGAGCTTCTCGCGCTGCGCGTAGTAGGCCTTGGCCACCGCCTGCGCCAGCGCGCGCACGCGCAGGATATAGCGCTGGCGCTCGGTGACCGAGATCGCCCGGCGCGCATCCAACAGGTTGAAGGCGTGGCTGGCTTTGGTGACCTGCTCATAGGCCGGCAATGGCAATCCCACTTCGACCAGCGCCTGCGCTTCGCGTTCGCAGGCGTCGAAGCGGTGGAACAGTTCGGCCACGTTGGCGTGTTCGAAGTTGTACGCACTCTGCTCCACTTCGTTCTGGTGGTAGACGTCGCCGTAGGTGACCGGTGTGCCGTCAGGGCCGTAGGTCCAGATCAAGTCGTACACGTTGTCGCAATTTTGCAGGTACATGCACAGCCGTTCGAGACCGTAGGTGATCTCGCCCAGCACAGGTTTGCACTCCAGGCCGCCGGCTTGCTGGAAGTAGGTGAACTGGGTGACCTCCATGCCATTGAGCCAGACTTCCCAGCCCAAGCCCCAGGCGCCGAGCGTGGGCGATTCCCAGTTGTCCTCGACGAAGCGCAGATCGTGCACCAGCGGGTCGATGCCCAGCGCGCGCAACGAGTCCAGGTACAACTGCTGGATGTTGTCCGGGTTGGGCTTCATCGCGACTTGGTACTGGTAGTAGCGCTGCAAACGGTTCGGATTCTCACCGTAACGGCCATCGGTGGGACGGCGGCTCGGCTGCACGTAGGCCGCGTTCCATGGCTCGGGACCAAGCGCGCGCAGAAACGTGGCCGGATGGAACGTGCCGGCGCCCACTTCCAGGTCCAACGGCTGGATCAGCACGCAGCCGTGCTGCGCCCAGAACTGGTTGAGGGTCTGGATCAAACCCTGGAACGTGATCGGAACGGACCGGGAAACGGACATCGAGCGGGGGGCCGGTTGAGGGGTGCGCTAGTATAGCGATCGACTCGCGGACACTTCCGCGCACCGGAGCAGGACCATGGATTCGCGATCCGCCGCGCCGCCGTTCGCGTTGCCCGCATCCAGCACGGTGTCGTTGCCGCCGGGACGGCTGACCGTCGAGCGTGTGGCCGCGGCCTTGCTCGCCGACGGCTTGGTCGCGCCAGAAGAACGCGGCCGCATGCAGTTCTCGGCGCAGAGCGCACGCACGGTCAGCGATGTGCATCCACTGGTGCTGCTATCCAACTTGAAACTGCCCGCGATCCACCCGCCGGGCAGCGAACTGAGCCTGGAACGCTTGACCGAATGGTTGGCGCAGCGCTGCGGCCTGCGCTATCTGCGCATCGACCCGACCCGGGTGGACGTGGCCGCGGTCACCGCGGTGGTCTCGCATGCTTACGCGCGTCGCCACCGCATCCTGCCGCTGGCACTGGAACCGGAGCGCCTGTTGGTGGCGACCAGCGAACCGCTGGCACTGGACTGGCTCGGCGATCTGCAACACCTGGCGCGTCGCCGTATCGAGATCGCGGTGGTCAATCCGCTGGACCTGCATCGCTACACGATGGAGTTCTTCGGCGTAACCCGCTCGGTACGCGGGGCCAAGGACGGCCGTGGCGAACAGGGCAGCAGCCTGCCCAGCTTCGAACAACTGGTGGAACTGGGCCGTGGCGGCGATGTCAACGCCGATGACCACCACATCGTGCATATCGTCGATTGGCTATTGCAGTACGCCTACGAACAGCGCGCCAGCGACATCCACCTGGAGCCACGGCGCGAGGCCGGACGCATGCGCTTCCGCATCGACGGCGTGCTGCACAAGGTGCTGGAAGTGCCACCGGCGGTGATGAGCGCCATCGTCAGCCGGATCAAGGTGCTTGGACGCATGGACCTGGCCGAGCGCCGGCGCCCGCAGGACGGACGCATCAAGACCCGCTCGCCGGGCGGGCGCGAGACCGAAATGCGCCTGTCGACCATGCCCACCGCGTTCGGCGAGAAGTGCGTGATGCGCATCTTCGACCCGGATGCGGCGTTCAAGAGCGTGGACCAGCTCGGTTTCAGCCCCCAGGAAGCGGCCGGCTGGAACGCGTTGGTGGAGCGTCCGCACGGCATCGTGCTGGTCACCGGCCCGACCGGTTCGGGCAAGACCACCACGCTGTACTCCACGCTCAAGCGCCTAGCCACGGCGGACGTAAACGTGTGCAGCGTGGAGGATCCGATCGAGATGATCGCGACCGAGTTCAACCAGATGCAGGTGCAGCCCAACATCGACCTGGATTTCGCCAGTGGCGTGCGCACTCTGCTGCGGCAGGACCCGGACATCATCATGATCGGAGAGATTCGCGACCTGGAAACCGCGCAGATGGCGGTGCAGGCATCGCTGACGGGGCACCTGGTGCTGTCCACCCTGCACACCAACGACGCGCCCTCGGCGATCACCCGCCTGCTCGACCTGGGCGTGCCGCACTACCTGGTCGCCTCCACCCTCAACGGCGTGCTGGCGCAGCGTCTGGTGCGGACCCTGTGCAGCCACTGCAAGCGCCCGCACACGCTGGAAGCGCACGCATGGGACGCGCTACGCGAGCCGGGCGAGGCCTTGCCCGAGCAGATTCAGACCTATGCACCGGTCGGCTGCCTGGAATGCCGCCGCACCGGCTACCTGGGCCGGGTCGGCCTGTACGAACTGCTGCCGATCGGGCCGCGTCTGCGCAGCCTGATCCGCGCCGACATGGACCTGGCCGGTTTCAGCCGTGCCGCACAGGCCGAGGGCGTGCGCACCCTGCGCCGCGCAGGCCTGGAAAAGGTGGCCGCTGGCCTGACCACCCTCGAAGAAGTGCTGTCGGTACTACCGCCGCGCGAGTGAGTCAGCAGTTCGAGGATTCCGAGCACCGCCCGGCCGGACCGGCGGCAGCGCCACCATGGTCTTGATCGCCGCTGTTACTGTGTGACGATAGGCGTGAGACCGCTGTCCTCGATGGCCTTGGCAGCGGCCTTGGACGCCATGTAATCCAACAGTGCCTGGGCCGCCTCCGGCTGCGTGCTGGACGTGGCGACGGCACCGGAATACAGGGTCATCTTCTGCGCCTGCTGGGGAATCAGGCCGACGATGGTGATGCCCGGCACCGGCTTCAGTTCGCTCAGTTGCTGGAAGCCGAGTTGCGCCTGGCCGCGCGCGACCACGGCGCCCACCGGCTCGGCGGGAATCATCCGCGCCTTGGCGGCGAAGCCGTCGCCGAGTCGCATCTGCGGGAACAGTTCATGCAACAGGTAAACGCCGCTGGCACTGTCGGAATACGCCACCGACGTGCTGTCCAGCAGCGTCTTGCGGAAAGCGTCCATGCTGGAGATGTCGGGCTTGGCCGCGCCCTGTTTGACCGCCATGGCGATATAGGATTTGCCCAAATCCACCCGACTGGCCTTGCGCACCTGGCCCGTGGCGACCAGCTTGTCGAGCGCCGAACCGACCATCAACAGCACGTCCGCCGGCTCATGACGGGCGAGCCGGTTAGGAATGGCCTGCGGCGTGTCGCCCATTGACGGCGCCGCCTCGATGCGCAGCTTCACCCCGGTCGCCTGTTCGTAGCGCGGCGCGATCGCGCGCACCGCCCCCATGATGCCGCCGGAACTGAGCACAGTAAGCGTGGTTGGCTTGACCGGGGTGGCCGCAATACAGGCGCCGGAGGCGATCAACACCACGGCCAGCGTCAGCGATTTCAATAGTTTCATCATGCCGAAGATCCCTTCGATACGTCGCGGAACATTATCCCTGAGTGTAAACAGCCCAGGGACACGGAGCGAAGTCCTGGGTTTACCCAAGTTATATGCTGATGCCGTCGGCGCCGGTCGCACTTGAAAAAATGGCCCCGCGGCCATCTAGAATCACTCCATGTCGTTGCCTTGTTCCGTATGTCCGCTACACCCTTCCTGATCCTCGAAACCGGCGAGCCTGTGCCGACGATGCGGCGCTACGGGCGCTTTCCGCATTGGATCCGCGTTGCTGCCGGTCTGGCCGAGCGCGAGATCGTGGTCGCCAATGTCGCGGCGGGCGCGGTGCTGCCCGATCGCCGCGATTTCGTCGGGGTCATCATCACCGGGTCGGCCGCGTTCATCACCGATCGCGCCGACTGGAGCGAGCGTTCCGCCGACTGGCTGCGCGAGGCGGCGCACGCGGGAATGCCGCTGCTGGGCATCTGTTACGGCCACCAGTTGCTGGCGCACGCGCTGGGCGGGGAAGTCGCCTACAACCCGGCGGGGCGCGAATCGGGCACGGTGCAGATCGCGTTGCATCCCTCGGCCGCCGACGACCCGTTGTTCTGCGGTCTGCCGGAACATTTCGCTGCGCACGCCACCCATCTGCAGACGGTACTGCACGCACCTGCCGGCGCCACCGTGCTCGCGCATTCGGCGCAGGACCAGTGCCAGGCGCTGCGCTGGGGCAAGGCGACCTGGGGCGTGCAGTTTCATCCGGAATTCGCCACCCACCATATGCGTGGCTACGTGCAGGCGCGCGCCGACTGTCTACGCCGCGCGGGGCGCTGCGCCCGTACCATCGCCCGCGAGGTCAGCGCCGCGCCGTTGGCGCGCAAGCTGCTACGACGCTTCGTTCAGCACGCGCATAGTCAATATTGACGACGGCGTCCAGGCAAAACCACGATAATCTGCGTCTTCGCCGCGCTGTAAGGCGTCCCCCACTTCGGATTGGCAATGATCGAGATTCGCAAGCTGCCGGCCTCGGCCGGCGCGCAATGGCTATTGAGCGGGATGTCCCTCCTGCGGCGGGCGCCATGGACGCTGGGCCGGCTGGGCGCAATTTGGGGGTTGGCCATGGTAATCGCCGTGTTCATGGGGGTGCTCAATCCGACCCTCGGCATGCTGGCGCAACTGCTGCTTGGCTTGGCCGGCCCACTGCTGTTCGGTGGGCTGGTATGGGCCGCACGGGAAGTGGACCAGGGCCGTAGTGCGCAACCGGCGCACCTGCTGCAAGGCCTGCACGCGGGCCGCGCGCCGAATTTGCTGGTGGCGCTGTTGCCGCAATTGGTCGTCGTGCTGGCGCTGGGCATCCTCGCCCTGGTGGTGGTGGGGCCGAGCGGATGGGAGCAAATGGCCACGGTGATGAACAAACTCAACGAGCTCAGCCAGTCGAACGCGCAGCCAGACCCAGCGCAGGTGGAGCAACTGGTGGAAACCCTGCCGGCCATGCGCATCTTGGTGTGGTTGCTGCTGGTGGCGGTCGGTTTCGTGATGGTGATGCTGACGCTGTTCCTGTTCGCACCGCAGGTGATGTTCGATGGCCGCAACGGCCTGACCGCGATGCGCCACAGCCTGCGCGCCTGCCTGCACAACGTGCCGGCGATGTTAGTGTTCTGTGTGCTGGCCTTCATCGCCACTTTTGCGCTGTACTTCGTGCTGGCATTGGTGATGTTGCTGCTGCAGGTCATCGTCGGCGCCATGGTCGCGACCCTGGTCACACAGGTATTGCTCATGTCCCTGGTGATGCCGGCGTTGGCCGGCATGGTGTACACGGCGTGGAAGCAGATGTTCGGGCACCCCGATCATCCCGCAACGGCCGTGCCGCAGCCGCCGTCCAACGTGTTTGTCGCTTGAGAGACGACGTCCTGGATCCTGGACAAGCCCGGCTGTTCGGGCGGCTGCCCGATCCAGTGGTGTCGGCGTTGCGACACTTGAGCAGAACCGCTCCGCTGAACTTCGCCAGCTAGGCTTAGTCGCGGATTTGCATTTCCGACGGCTGCTTGGTCACCGCGCTGGCGGCGATGATGCCCAACTCGTAGAGCAGACACATCGGAATGGCCAGCATCAGTTGCGAAACCACGTCAGGCGGGGTCAGCACGGCGGCCAATACGAAGATGCCCACCACCGCGTAACCGCGGCCCTCGCGCAGTTGCGACGGTGTTACCCAACCGAGTAGGGCCAGGATCACCAGCGCGACCGGCAACTCGAAGCTGGCGCCGAAGGCGAAGAAGATCGCCAGGACGAAATCCAGATAAGACCCGGCGTCCGGGGTGAGCTGGATCACGTCCGGCTTGAACGTGGTCAAGAAGTGGAACACCGCCGGCAACACCAGGAAGTAGGCGAACGCGCAGCCGAGATAGAACAGCAGCACCGCCGATGCCAGTAGCGGCAACGCCAGACGCTTCTCGCGCTGGTACAGGCCGGGCGCGACGAAGGCCCAGGCCTGGTACAGCAGCCAGGGCGCGGCGATGAAAATGCCCAGGAAGAACGCCAACTTGAGTGGAGCGATGACCGCACCTGCCGGATGCGTGGCAATCACGCTCTGTCCAACCGGCAACTGCGCCAGCATCGGCGCGGCCAGCCAGGTGTAGATACGCTTGGAGAACGGCAGCAAGGCCACCACCACCACGCCCAGACCGATCAGCGCACGCATCAGACGCGCACGCAGTTCGATCAGGTGTTCGATCAGGCTGCTCTCGGCTTCGGGGTTCATCGCGGCGCTGTCGGGTCAGCGGAAGGAGGCTGGACCGGAGGCGACAACGGGGTGTCTGCGGTCTTTGGATGCGCCGTGAGGCCCTGCGCTCCGGACGATACCGGCGCAGCCGGTTGTGGCTGTGGCTCGACAGCAGACCTTGATACCGGTAGCGCTGTTTCCACGGTCTCGACCGTGGCAGCCGCCAACGCAGTGTGCGGGGGGGGGTCCGCAATCCCGGTGGACGGGTCCGGGTTCGGCGTGGTCGGATCGATCTCGCGGCGCAACGCGTCGGTTTCGCGTTGCAATTGCTGGCCACTGTCGCGCAGCTGGGTCTCGGCCTGGCGCAGCGAGGCTTGCACGTCGCGCAGGCTGCGCTTGAGTTCCTCGGCTTCCAGTTCGCGTTCCAGCTCCTGCTTCACCGAGTCCCATTGCGCGCGGGCACGACGGACCCACAACCCCGCAAAACGCGCCGCCTTGGGCAAGCGCTCCGGGCCGAGCACCACCAGCGCCACCACCGCGATCACCAGCAGTTCGCTGAATCCGATATCGAACAAGGCACGCCGTCCTGTCAGTGCGCGTCGCGGTCGTGCTCGGCCTGGGTCTGGCGCGCCGGTTCGCTGCTGCGCGAGGCGTCGGCGAGCTGGCCGGCGGGTTTGTCGTCGTCCTCGCGCATGCCTTTCTTGAACTCCTTGACCGCGTTGCCCAGGTCCTTGATGCCACCGGTCAGCCGCTTGGTGCCGAATATCACCAGCACGATCACCAGCACCACCAGCCAGTGCCAGATGCTAAAACTGCCCATGATCCGCTCGCAAAGAAAGTCGTTGAGGAACGCTCAGGATAGCGCGCACCGGGGGTAGGCGCGTTATTTGGCGCACACGCTGCAGATGCGCCTGAACAGAAGTCAGGCAGATGTCCCGGGCCGCGAGCGCCGCCGCCGAAATCAGTGGTTGCCGTTGAGTGGCTCGGTGCGGACCTCACCGTCGGACACGGGCTGGAAGCCCTGCTTCTGCGGGACATGCGACGGGGCTTGCAACGGCGCCGTGCTGGCGTTGTCGGCGGGCAATCCGACCGCCGGTTCCACTGCCGCCTGTCTGGCCGGGGTCGGCGCAGGTGCCGCGGACGCCGGGGCTGTGTCGCTATCGTCGCTGTCCTTGCTGTTGCGACGGGTTTGCCGCGCGGCATAGCTGACTTCTTCCAGCTTGTCGCGGAATGCCACGATATCGTTGGACGGTCGGCTGGCGGTGCGGCCCTCGAAGATCATCCGCGGGGTGCTGTTGCTGCCGTAGGCGTTGAGGTCGGCGGCATCGTCGATCTGCAAGGCGGCACCATCCAGAGCGACGCCAGCGAATAGCCCGCGCGCGCGCGACCACGACCAGATCTCGGCCTTGAGCTGGCCGTCGGTGGCCGCAGAGGCATTGCGCCCGACCGGGCCGGCGGCAACGCCGGCATCGGCGCCCAGGGTGAACTTGCCGTTGACGATGTTGTCCAGGCTGCGGTCGTTACGGAATACCAGCACCACATCGGAGGACTGCACGCCGATCTGGAACCCGACGCTGCCACCGGTCAGTTTGACGAACACCGGGTTGGACCAAGTGCCATCGGGACGCTTGACCGACATCAAACCGTGGCCACGCCGCCCACCGAACACCATGCCGACCTTGAGCGTGTCCGGAATCACCACGATGGCACGGCCCTCGTCGAGCAACCTGTCGGGAATGGCTTGCTCCGGGATCTTCTGAATCTCGCTCAGCACGCGCAGGGCGTTGCGGGCGCGTTCGTCCTCTTCGGGACCGGCCATGGCGTGGCCGGCGAACAGTATGGTACTCAGCAACAGCGCGAGGCGCGGCAGGCGGGGCATCGGGGGGCTCCAAGATCGATCCGCAGCAAGATACTGCAAGTTCTTGAACTTACTCATCAGCCAATGAATCGGCTATGAGCGGTGCCGGTGTTCGCCGGCCGGTGCCACGCCAATCGTTGTCATAGACAACGCGCCAGACTGCGGCGCCAGGTCTCTGCCACAATGGAGTCATGTCAAATGCACCCGAGACCGCCGTCCTGGTGGTTAACCTAGGTACGCCCGAGGCGCCCACGGCGCCTGCGGTCGCCCGTTATCTGGCCGAATTTCTCGGCGACAAGCGCGTGGTGGCAATTCCGCGCCTGTTCTGGTGGCCGCTGCTGCACTGGGTCATCCTGCCACGGCGTTCGCCGAAATCGGCAGAGAAGTACGCACAGGTCTGGCTACCGGACGGATCGCCGCTGGCGGTGTACACGCGGCGTCTGGCCGAAGGCATGCAACGCGCATTGCCGGACCACAAGGTGGCCTGGGCGATGCGCTACGGCACACCTGCGCTGGCACCGACGCTGGACGCGCTACGCGACGCCGGTGTGCGCCGGATCGTGGTGTTGCCGCTGTATCCGCAGTATTCGACCACCACCACCGCCTCGATCGAGGACGTGGTGCAGGTCTGGCAGGCGCGCAATCCGCAGTTGCCGGTACGCCTGATCGAGGATTACCCGACCGATCCAACCTGGGTCGAAGCGGTGGCCGCCAGCGTGCGTGCGCACTGGGCGCAGCATGGCCGCGGCGAGATGCTGTTCTTTTCCTTCCATGGCCTGCCGCAACGGGTGGCCAACAACGGCGACCCGTATCCGCAACGCTGCGAGGCCAGCGCCCAGGCGATTGCCGCGGCGCTGGGCCTGGACGCCAGCCAGTGGCAACTCGGTTATCAGTCGCGCTTCGGCGCCGAACGCTGGCTGCGGCCCTATGCCGAACCGCGCCTGTGGGAACTCGCCGCGCAGGGTATCCAGCGCGTGGATGTGCTCTGTCCCGGGTTCGCCACCGACTGCCTGGAAACCCTGGAAGAAGTGGCGATGGGTTTCGTCGAGACCTGTGCCGAACGCGGCATGCAAGTACGCTACATCCCTTGTCTCAATGACTCGGCGGCCCACGCCCACGCCCTGGCGCAGCTCGCCATCCGCGCCGCATGAGTCCGCGCGCCATTACCTGTCCATCGCGGGTGGGCAGGCTCGCCGGCTTGCGCAGCGGCGATCCGCAGGGGCCGAAGGTGCTGGCCTTGCACGGCTGGTTGGACAATGCCGCCAGCTTCGTGCCGCTGAGCGCCCACCTGCCGCAGCTGGATCTGGTCATGCTGGACCTGCCCGGACACGGCCATAGCGCCGCGTTGCCGGAGGGGGGCGAGTACCTGTTGTTCAGCAGCCTGCACCCGGTATTGGACGCCGCCGATGCGCTGGGTTGGGAGCGTTTCGTGTTGATCGGCCATTCGATGGGCGCGGCGATCGCCAGCCTGCTGGCCTCGGCGATGCCGCAGCGGATCGACAAGCTGGTGGCGATCGAGATGCTCGGCGGTCTGGCCGAAAGCGAGGCCAACGCCGTGCAGCGCCTGCGCGATAGCGTCGCCAAAGGCCGCCAGCCGAATGCGACGCCGTTGCGCGTGTTTCCCGATCTGGCCGCACCGGTGCGTGCGCGCATGCGGGCCAACCAACTCAGCGAACCGGCGGCGCGGCTCCTGGTGGAACGTGGAGTGCGCGCGGTGGATGGCGGCTATGTCTGGCGCAGCGATCGCCGGCTGACCCAGCCCACCCCGATACGCCAGACCGAGTCGCAGGTGCAGGCCTTGCTGACCGGCATCGACTGCCCGACGCTGGTGGTCTTCGCCGATCCCGCACAGGCGATTCTGCCCGAGGCGGTGCGCCTGCAGCGAGCGGCGCAGCTACGCGATGGCCGCGTGCATACGCTGCCCGGCACCCATCATCTGCACATGGAACAACCGGCGGCGGTGGCCGCGTTGCTGCACGCGTTCCTCTGAGCCGGCGCCGTGCATGCCGAGAGCCATCGGCAGCCCCATGTCTGCATGCTGAACATTGAACTTGAAATTTGTGCGCAGAACTATTTCCCCTTAAGTTGCGCCCACGCCTGCCGTCAACAGCCGTAGACGCGATCCGTCCTGTGTTCGCGGTGCGATCCCGGCGTCCTGACATGCCGGCGTAGCGCCCCCAGGACCGTAACGCCTCGCTGGTGCGGGAATCGCAACAGGTTTGCGGCAGACGGGGAGAGGAGGCCTGCCGGGCGCTGCATGGAGCCCTGTCTCCGCAGCGCTGAGGCGAAGCGTGGGCATCCCCGCACGGGGACGCACCGTGCCACTGACGACCGACGCATCTGCCTTCAAACTGTGCATCGTAGGCGCTAACCCAGCAAGCGCCGCAACTGCGCCTTCAGGCAGCGCCCATGTGCGTGGAAGTAGGTGCGCTCGGCTTTCCAGTCCGGGAACCGTGCTTCCACTTCGCGCCAGAATGCAGGCGAGTGGTTGGCCTGCAGCAGATGGCACAACTCGTGGACCAGCACATACTCGAACGCCGACGAGCGGCCCAGCACCAGGGCCAGATCCAGCGCCATGGTGCCGTCCGGGGCCAGCGAGCCCCATTGCGAGGACATCACCTTCAACCGGATCCGCGCCGGCGTGCGCGGCAGCGACGGCAAATAAATCGGCAGCCAGCGGCCGAGGTCGGCGCGCGCCTGCGCTTCGTAGAATTCCCGCAGCGTGCGTGCAATCACCGCGTCGCCGGCGCGTGCCGGCACCTGCAATTCCGCGCCCTGGGCATCGACTTGCAGGCGCGCGTAACGGCCCTCGCTCCAACGCAAGGGTAGGCGCTCGCCGCGCAACGGCAGCCAGCCGGGGACGCCGCGCTGCAGGCCGGGTGTGCTGTCCTCGTCGCGGTAGCGCGCCAGTTGTGTATCCAGCCATTGCCGGTGTTCGAGCAGAAAACGTTCGCCGGCGACCAAGCTGGCGCGCAGAGGCAAGGTCAGGCGCGCGCCACGTTCGTCCACGCTGAGTTTGATCCGCCGGGCGCGCGGATCGCGCACGCGCAGCACCTCGATCTCGCGCTCGTCCAATCGCAGGCGGACGAGGTCGCGTTCGACCGCCGCGTGCGGCGGGGCGAGCAAGCGACGGAGAAAAGTGGGCATGCAGACAGGATAACGCTCGGACTGCCACCAGATCGTGACAACGGCACGATCTGGTGCATTGGACGCCGCTTGATTTCAGCTCTCGGCCTTGCTCAGCTTCAACGCGTCTTCCAGCAGCAGGAACAGCCGCCGCACTTCGCCGCTCATCAGCGCGAAATGCGCATCCAGTTCGGCACGTACGCCATCCTGATCGGCATGTTCGAGCTGGTCGAGCGCCCCGTCGAGGAACTTCAGTTTGCGGATCACCAGATCGTCGCCGAGGACGAAGGACACGTGCTCGTCCAGCACCAGCGCCAGCTTGGTGACCTGTTTGCCGGCTTCCAGGTGTTTGTCGATCTCCTCGCAGCGCAGTTCCTGGTGCTGGCACTTGACCACCGCGCCGCCTTCGATGGGATCTTTCATCTCGCACTCTTCGCCTAGGCTTAATCCTTCGGGCAGCGGTTCGCCGGCGATCCAGCCGGTGAGAATCGCGCGCGGCGCCACCTCGGCGTTCAACGGCAGCGCCGGAAAGCTGCCGAGCAGGCCGCGGATCTCCGACATCACGGTCTCCCCGCTCTTGCGGCTGGAGGTGTCCACGGCGACGTAGCCGTGTTGCAGATCGAGCATGGCATCGGTGCGCGAGGATTTGACGAAGGCGCGCGGCAGCAATTCGTGGATCAGATCGTCCTTCAGCCGCTTGCGTGCGCGGCCGCCGGGCCGGCGCCCTTCCTTCTCCTCGATCTCGGCGACCTTGCGCGCGAGCAGGTCGTTGACCACCGAACCGGGCAGGATCTTGTCCTCCCCGCCCACGGTGAGCCACAGAAAATCGGCGATGCGGTGCGACAGCGCTTCCTGCTCCTCGCGACCGAACGGGGAGATGAAACCACGAGAACTCATTTCCAGCGGGCCCACCGATTTGAGCCGGGCCTCCGGCAGGCGCGTGTCGATCTCGGATAAGTCCAGCGTCGTGGGGAAGCGGAACAGGGTCAGATTGCGAAAGAACATCGAGCATCCAGCAGAAGAAAACGGAACGATCCGGCGACGTTGCGCGGGGCGGTGGGCGACATTGTCGCATCGCGTCGTCCCCCGCACCGCATCGGATGGTTCAGCGACGCACGTTCAGGCCGGACTGTCGTCGGCCCAGGCCGTTACCGGCGCGCCGCCGCCGAGCGCGGCGAAGTCGAACAGTACGCGGTCGGCCAATTGCGAGGGCTGCACGTTGCCCATGGCCCGCGCGATCTGTTCCACCCGTCCCGGATGCTCGCGATCCCACTGTTGCAGCATCAACCCGACCTGACGCCGTTGCAGGGTTTCCTGACTGCCGCACAATGTGCAGGGAATCAGCGGGAAATGCCGTGCTTGCGCATAGGCGGCGATATCGTGCTCGCGCACGTAGGCCAGCGGTCGGATCACCACATGCTGGCCGTCGTCGCTGCGCAGCAACGGCGCCATTGCCGCCAGTTTGGCGTGGAAGAACAAATTCATGAAAAAAGTCGCGACCATGTCGTCGCAGTGGTGGCCCAACGCAATCTTGCTGATGCCGTGTTCGGCGGCGTAGCGGTAGAGCGCGCCGCGCCGCAGCCGCGAGCAGAGCGAACACAGGGTTTTGCCCTCCGGCACCACCCGGGTGACCACCGAATAGGTGTCTTGCTCGATCACGTGCCAAGCCACGCCGCGCTTGCGCAGGTAGTCGGGCAGTACGTCGGCGGGAAAGCCCGGCTGTTTCTGATCCAGGTTCACCGCCACCAATTCGAACGGCACCGGCGCCTTGCGCTGTAGTTGCAGGAGGATATCCAACAAGGTGTAGCTGTCCTTGCCGCCGGACAAGCACACCATCACCTTGTCGCCGGCGGCGATCATGCCGAAGTCGGCGATCGCCTGGCCCACCTGCCGGCACAGGCGCTTACCCAGCGCCGAGGATGGGGAACGCGCGGGCGATGGCGGATCGGCAAGACGCTGCGGCAAGGGCAGGGGAGAAGACATGGCGGTGCATTGTAGTCGTCGCGCCGTCGTGGCTGCGATGCCGCCGAATGCGGTGCCGCGTCCGGACAGCGCGCGGTGCGCCGCGATGGCGCATCGCAGCAAGCGTTTCATCCGCAGGCTGGGTAAAGTTCGCGCGTCCCGGCTTGCGAACCGCACCCAATGTCTGCGTCGGTTTTCTTCGGCAGTGGCGCTTTTTCGGCGCCCTCCATGATAGCGCTAACATCGCGAAAGCCGTGGTGGCGCGTTTGTGACCGGGCCGCTGCCGCGCGGCGCGGACGCGCGCGCATGATCCATGCCCGACGTCTGGCCGTCGATGCCTGTACGCGACGCAACGGCGGCGTTGCATCTGTCTCCACGCATGCGCCTGCGCTGATCGACATGCCAACGGTTTGCACACCGATGCCGCGGTGCCGGCCATCGTTCTCCCACTCGACAGGAATCCATTTCTCATGAGCAACTCCGTTTATATCGGCGCCAAGGAATATTTTCCGGGCATCGGCCGCATTCCATTCGAAGGCAAGGCCTCGGACAACCCGCTGGCGTTCAAGGTCTACGA